>NZ_CP191849.1:9385863-10829227 GCF_050956135.1 Actinoplanes sp. CA-131856
CGCGTTGATCGATGCCCTCATAACGCCCACAGGCGAAGATCAAATGATCAAGAGAGGCCAGCTCGTACGCATCCGCCTGGGTGAACGGCTTTCCGACCGGCGACGGCACCACGAGCGTGCCCGGCCCGACCGCGTCCAGGGCCTGCCCCCACGGCTCGGGCCGCATGACCATGCCGGGCCCGCCGCCGTACGGGGTGTCGTCCACCGTCCGGTGCACGTCGCTGGTCCATTTACGCAGATCGTGCACGTCCACGGACAGCAGCCCGGTCGACCGCGCCTTGCCGATCAGCGACAGGTCGAGCGGGGCGAAGTACTCCGGGAAGATCGAGATGATGTCGACGCGCATCAGAGATCGAGCAGACCTTCGGGCAGGTCGACGACGACGCGACCGCCGGCGAGATCGACCGTGGGCACGATCGCGCTCACGAACGGGATCAGCGCCGTACCGCCGCCGGCCTTCTTCAGCACGATGAGGTCGGACGAGGGTGCGTGCTCGATGCGCCCGACCGTGCCGTGAAGCTCGCCGGAGAGCGACTCGACCCGCAGCCCGACCAGCTGGTGGTCGTGGAACTCGTCCGGATCGTCCGGCGGCGCCAGGGAGTCGCTGTCGACCTGGAGCCACACCCCGCGCAGCGCCTCGGCGATGTTGCGGTCGTAGACGTTCTCGAACAGGGCGATGCCGCGGCCCTGATGCCAGCGGATCTGCTCCAGCACGAGCTGCTCGGGCACCCGATAGGGAACACCGGCGGGAACGGCCACCGGGCCGGTGCTGACACGACGGTCCTTGGGGACCTCCGTGACGAACACCGACCCGGGGACGAAACGTTCTTCCGGTTCATCGGTCCGCACGA
This sequence comes from Actinoplanes sp. CA-131856, assembly GCF_050956135.1. Taxonomy (GTDB): domain Bacteria; phylum Actinomycetota; class Actinomycetes; order Mycobacteriales; family Micromonosporaceae; genus Actinoplanes. The sequence goes on from NZ_CP191849.1 coordinate 9,386,715, forward strand.
CGACCGAGACCTCGCCCCGGATGCCGTGCGGCTTACCGATTTGGCCGACTACTAGAAGCATCGGTCAGTACGCGTCGACGATGTCGACGCGGATGCCGCGCCCACCGATCGACCCGATGACCTGCCGCAGGGCCTTGGCCGTACGCCCGCCGCGCCCGATGACCGTTCCCAGGTCTTCCGGGTGCACGCGGACCTCGAGCCGCTTGCCGCGGCGCGAGTCGACCAGTCGGACCCGGACGTCGTCCGGGTTGTCGACGATGCCCTTGACGAGGTGCTCCAGCGCCGGCCGGAGCGCCCCGTCAGCTCGCGTCGGCGCCGGCACCGGCCGGGTCCTCTGCGGTCTCGGCGACGGCCTCACGGTTGGGCTCGTCGGGCTTGGCGGCCTTGGTCTGCGCCGGCTTGGCCTCGGCGGCCTCCGGAGCGGCGGCGACCTTGTCGGCCTTCTTGGGGGTCTTGGCGGGCGCGTCGGCAACGCCGGCGGCGGCCTTGGCCTCGGCCTCGTACGCCTCGGCGCGGCTCTGCTTCGCCTCAGCCACCAGCAGCGGCGGCGGGGCCGGCAGACCCTTGAACTGCTGCCAGTCGCCGGTCTTCTCCAGGATGCGCTGCACGGCCTCGCTCGGCTGCGCGCCGACCGAGAGCCAGTACTGCACCCGCTCGGACTTGACCTGGATCACCGAGGGGTGTTCCTTCGGCTGGTAGATGCCCACGTACTCGATGGCACGGCCGTCGCGCTTGGTGCGCGAGTCGGCGACGACGATGCGGTACTGCGGGTTGCGGATCTTGCCCATCCGCAGAAGCCGGATCTTTACGGCCACGGTTGTCTTCGCTCCTGAATGCGTGAGTTTTTGAGCCGACGGCCACCCACGTGGGGTTGCGGGGACCGATGTCTCGCTGGACTGGCTTCACCGGAGGGTTAGAGGGCGCTCCGGCGTACCGACCAAGGAACCATTCTGCCAGATGACCGGCCTTGACTCCCAACCGGGCGTCAAACGCGCGCCACGACCGGCCGATCCCAGCCCTCGGGCAGCGCGACCGGCGCCTCCCAGGACGGATCCGGCTGGAACTCGGTCCAGGTGCCGTCGAACGGGAACTCGGCCGCCTCGATCTGCTTGATCACGCGGTGGCCCTCGGCCCAGACGGCGCCGGGGTCGGGCACCCAGTAGAGCTCGGGGCTCTCCAGGCGCTCGGTGAACTCGTCCTCGTCCTTCCACTCCCACTCGAGGTCGGACGAGACCACGATGTCGAGATCCTGGTCGGTGACGTCGACGCCGGCCACGTCACCGTCGTCCCAGCGGACGGCACCCTCTTCGAGGTTGACGTAGTAAGCGGCGAAATTGTCGGACTCGTCCCGGAAGAACCAGACAGAATGCGCGGCGCCCCGGGGGAAGAACCGCAGCACACCCGGCCCGCGCCACTGGGCGAGCCGGGTTTCGCGCGGCGCCGCGATCCACTCGGTGAACGAGGCGAAATCGCGCGGCAGCCGGCCGTCCAGAGCCGTCTCCACGGCGATCACCGACGCCTCGGCCACCCAGACGAGCAGCCCGCGGTCGTCGTCGGAGACCACCCGCGCCGGATGGACGAAGCCGATCCGGCCGCGGTGCGTGTCGCGGTGCAGGATCAGCCGTCCCGGAGCGAACGCCATCAGTAGGAGCGGGCCAGGATCGCGACCAGGCCGTCCTCGTCACCCGAGTCGGGCATCGAGCCGTCCCCGCGGACCAGGCAGCGCACGGTCACGGCCTTGCCGTTGGCCTCGGCCTCGCCGTCCTCGCCGACCGCCGACCACGGCACCCGGGCCCAGCCGGTCTGCGCCGCCTCGATGGCGTCGCCGAGCGTCTTGACCTCGACCGTGTTGGCCGCGCGGAACGCCAGCGCCTCGTCGTAGAGCCGCTGCTGGTCGGCCTTGAGCGCGCTGGTGACGGCACCCACGACGTCGCCGATGGCGGTCGGCGTCTTGGAACCGTCGACCCGCCGGGCGACCGTGACGTTGCCGGTGGCCAGGTCGCGCGGGCCGACCTCGATGCGGATCGGGATGCCCTGGAGCTCGGCGTCGACCGCCCGGCGGCCGAACGGCACGTCGGAGCGGTCGTCGAGCTTCACCCGTACACCGGCGGTCTTGAGGTCTTTGACGAGCTGAGTCGCGGCCTCGGCCACGCCCTCACCGGCCTTGACCACCATGACCTGGACCTGGACCGGCGCCATGAGCGGCGGAAGCCGCAGGCCGTTGTCGTCGCCGTGCACCATGATCAGACCGCCGAGCATGCGGGTGGACGTGCCCCACGAGGTGGTCCAGGCGTGCTCGACGCCGCCCGCGGCCGACGAGTAGGAGATGTCGAACGCCTTGGCGAAGTTCTGCCCGAGCTCGTGCGACGTGCCCATCTGCAGCGCCTTGGTGTCACCCATCATGGCCTCGACGGTCATGGTGTTGGTGGCGCCGGCGAAGCGCTCCTTGCGGGTCTTGCGACCGGGCACGACCGGGATGGCGAGGAAGTCCGTCATGAACGCCTCGTAGACGTTGCGGTGCACGTCACGGGCGTGCTCGCGGGCGTCGGCCTCGCTGGCGTGCGCGGTGTGGCCCTCCTGCCAGAGGAACTCGGTCGTGCGCAGGAAGGTCCGCGGGCGCAGCTCCCAGCGGACCACGTTGGCCCACTGGTTGAGCAGCAGGGGCAGGTCACGGTACGAGTCGACCCACTTGGCCATGAACTCGCCGATCACGGTCTCGCTCGTCGGGCGGACCACCAGCGGCTCGGCCAGCTCCTTGCCACCGGCGTGGGTGACCACGGCGAGCTCCGGGGAGAAGCCCTCCACGTGGTCGGCCTCGCGGCGCAGGTAGCTCTCCGGGATGAAGAGCGGGAAGTACGCGTTCTGGACGCCGGCCTCCTTGATGCGGGCGTCCATGTCCGCCTGCATCCGCTCCCAGATCGCATAGCCGACCGGGCGGATGACCATGGTGCCGCGCACCGGGCCGTTGTCCGCCAGCTTCGCCTTGGCGATCAGATCCTGGTACCAGCGAGGAAAGTCCTCCGCACGCGGAGTGAGCACTCGAGCCACGAGGCGACATTCTAGTCAGGGACCACGCAACCACTCCGACAGGCATCCCGTGTCCTAGGTGAAGGGGCGGTGGGGATGACGGCCACGGACGATTTCGACGACTTCTACCGGGACACCTCGCGGAGGCTGGCCCGGTACGCGTACGGCCTGACCGGCGAGGCCGCGGAGGCCCAGGACCTGGTGCAGGAGGCGTACGCCCGCGCCTGGCAACGATGGCGGCGGTTAGCCGGCTATGAAGACCCCGAGGCCTGGTTACGCCTGGTGGTCAGCCGTCTGGCCGCGGATCGGTGGAGACATTTGGGGGTACGCCGGAACAGGCTCACCAACGCACCGGCGCCACCACCCGCGCCGCCGCCCTCCGAGGACACCGTCCTGCTCGTGAGGGCCATGCAGACGCTCCCGGCCGTCCATCGCCGCGCGCTCGCCCTGCACTACCTGCTCGACCGCTCGGTGGCCGACATCGCCGCCGAGACCGGCGCCTCCACCGGCACGGTCAAGTCCTGGCTGTCCCGCGGCCGGGCCGGCCTGGCCGCCGCGATCGGCCCGATCTCGCAGAAGGAGGAGAGCCACGATGCCCGCTGACCTCGACGACCTGCTCGCTCAGCTCGGCCGCGACGCCGACGCCATCCCGCTGGCCGGCGCGCCGCACGCCCGGCAGCGCGGCCGCCAGCGCACCCACCGGCAGGCGGCGTTCTCGGCGGCTCTGGCCGTCTGCCTGGTCGCGGTGGGCGTAGGCGTGGCGATCTCCCGCCCGCATCGCGACGCCGACCGGACGATCTCGCCGACGCCGTCGAGCCGGGCCCTGACCGAGGTCGGCTCGCCGGTGAACACGGGTGGCCCGGCCACGTCGGTCGTGCAGGCGATCAAGGACGGGAAGCTCTTCTCGGCCTGGGTGACGCCCGGTGGCGAGCTCTACCTGAACGCGGCCGACCTGCACACGGGCGCGGTGCTCTGGACGGTCGCCGACCAGGACATCGGCGTGGTGACCGACGTGCGCGCCCTCCAGGGTGCCGTGATGGTCCGGGTGGACCGGGCCGTCGTCTTCTTCGATCCGGCGAACGGCGACACGATCCAGCGGTTCCGTGTCGACGACGGTGACGAGCTCATCCCGCACGAGAAGGTCCTGGTCCGCCGTTGGGCCTCGAACGGGGAGGTCACGGCGAGCGACATCCGGACGGGGCAGCCCGCCTGGTCGGACGCCGCGAATCCCACGGAGCGCCTCCTCGCCTACGGCGACCGGCTGGTCCAGGTGACAAAGGCCGGCAAGTTCCTGGTCCGCGACGCCGCCGCCGGCACGCTGCGCCGCACCATCACACCGGCCCGGCCGCCGGGCACCCAGTTCGTGCTCGCCGGCGACCGGCTCCTGCACGACAACGTCCCATGCTGCGACACCGCGGCCTACCGCGTCGTGGCCACCGACCTGACCACGGGGCAGTCGTCGGTGGTCACGAGCGGCGGGCCGGAGAAGCTCGTCGGCATGGACGCCTGCGGGACGAACCGCCTCTGTGTCCTCGAGGACGGCCCCGGCGACCGGGGGACGGTGTCCGCGTTCGACGTGCCCAGCCACAAGCGGCTCTGGGAGGTGGCGGCACCGGACTCCGCCACCGCGATCTCGGCGAACGGCACGAACGTGCTCGTGGGAGGCCCGGGCACGACGACGGCGCTGCTGTCGGAGACCGGGTCGCCGGTGTTCCGCACGCCCGACGCGGGCGTGTGGTGGCTCGACGCGGAAACGCTGGTCATGATGCCGGCGCTGGCGGCGGGCGCGGTCACGACCTTCCGCCTCGGCGACCGGCAGCCGACCCGCCTCGGCGACATCCCGCGCCGGATCGGCCCGTGCGTCACCAGCGCCGACCGCCTGGCCTGCCCGACCGAGGACAGCCTGCGGCTCTGGAGCCTTACCGGATGACCTGACCCCGCAGCACGATGCGGCTGGGCGCCCGCACCACACGCAGATCGCGCCGAGGGTCGGCCTCGTAGACCACCAGGTCGGCGAGGCCACCCTCGACGAGCCCGGGGAAGCCGAGCCACTCCCGGGCCCGCCAGGAGGCATTGGCCAGGATCTCGGCGGCCGGCAGCCCGGCCTCCTCGAGGGCCAGCATCTCCTCGGCGGCCAGCCCGTGCTGAATGCCCCCACCGGCGTCGGTGCCGACGTAGATGGGCACCCCCGCCTCGTAGGCCGCCCGCACCACCGAGGGGAACCGGTCCTGCAGCCGGATCATGTGATCGGCGTACCCGTCGAACTTCCCGCGCGCCTGCTCGGCGATCTTCCCGAACGTCCTGATGTTGATCATCGTCGGCACGAAGGCGGTCCCCCGCCGCGCCATCTCGTCGATCAGATCGAGCGACAGCCCCGTCCCGTGCTCGACGGAGTCGACGCCAGCTCGCACCATCATGGCCACGCCCTCCTCGGAGAACGTGTGGACCGCGGCGCGCGCCCCGGCCGCGTGCGCGGCCTCGACCGCCGCCGTCATGGTCGCCTCGTCCCAGGAGGGCGCCAGGTCACCGGCCTCCCGGTGGATCCAGTCCCCGACCAGCTTCACCCAGCCGTTCCCGGCCTTGGCCTGCTCCGTCACGGCCTCGGCGACCCCATCGGCCTCGACCTCGACGGCGAGCCCACGCAGATAGCGCTTGGGCGGCGCGACATGCCGCCCGGCCCGCGAGAGCCGAGGAATCCCCGCCTCGTCATCCAGCTCGGGATAGGGAAACGGCGATCCCGCATCACGCAACGCGAGCACCCCGGCGTCCCGGTCCCGCCACGCCAGCTCCCTGGCTTGGTCAAGGCTCTCGATCGGCTTGGCCCCCGGAGCGATCCCAAGATGACAATGCGCATCCACCAGCCCCGGCACCACGAACCCACCGTCGCTGATGGTCTCCGCACCCGTGACCGGCTCGAACGTGACCCGATCCCCCACCAGCCAGAGATCCTTCACGTCCCCATCAGGCAGGACGGCCCCACGCACATGAAACGCCATAGGACAGTCCTACCCGATGCCCACACACCCGTCAGGGCCGGGCAACCTCACAAGCGGGACATCGGCCGCCCGCACCGGCGACCGGCCGGCACCCTCCGCCCGAACAAGCAGGGCATCAGGTTTCAGCTCGGTGCTCGAGTTGATGAGGACGGCCTGCTCCTGATTGACCACGAAGTCCCCGAACTCGGGACAACCGGCTTCGATCGCGTTCACCGTCCGGTTAGCGATGATCTGATGAATGGGAAGGGCGCGGGGAGCGTGGACGACTGTTGCTTCTGATCCGGTCCCGACGTCGCGTCCAGGCCGGAAGATCCAGCGTTATCTCCCACGGCCGATCGACGGTCACGAGCGCATGCGTCTCGATCAGCCGGTCGTAAGAACCCGGAGCACTCAGCACGAACTGCGTGAACGTGACGCGATCGGCCAAGGGATCAACGATCCAGTAGGACGGAATCCCGGCGGCCGCATACTCCTTGAGCTTGAGTTCTCGATCGGTGGACTTCGAGGACGCCGAGATGACCTCGACGACGAGCAGAACGTCCTCCGGAACGACCGGCGAGCAATCACCGGCCTCCTCCCGCAGGAGAACGACGTCCGGGCGGAGTTCCGTCCTTCGGCCGATGAGAATTGCCTGCTCTATATTGATCATGAATTCGTCGGGGCAGTTCGCCTCGATGGCGTCGCCTATCCGCTTACTCAGAAGTTGATGCGTGGTCTTGGCATGCGGGGACAAGACAAGCCTTCCTTCGATCAACTCATATCGAAGATCCTCAGGAAGGTCGGCAATGTCGTCGACGGTCAGATCGTCGCGACCGATCAGGCGATCAGCGAGGCCTTGTTCAGCCAGATGTGGCGCAGCGGTCATCGGCTCCTCCTCGAAGGGATCGCCACTCATCATACTAGCTCCACGCCTAGTTGCTCCACGCCTAATTCGGCTCGCTCATCTCACCCCATAGTAATTGACGCGCGACTAGTAGTTCGGCTCAGCGATCGCTCGGAGTTCCTCACGCTCACGGGTCATGGCCGGCAGGTCAATGACGGTCGGCCACGGCTGCTCGATCGTCACCTGCTCGGTGGAGTGCAGACGCCGGCGGTAGCGGCCGTCTCGCCCCAGCACGAACTGCGTGATCGAGATCTGCTCGGCCAGCAGGTCGACGAGCCAGTAGGCCGGGATGCCGGCACGGGCGTAGAGCCTCTTTTTCGGCCCTCGATCGATGGCGTCGGACCAGGACCAGGTGAGCTCGACAGCGACCAGAACGTCGCGGGCCGGGACCGGCGCGCGCAGGGCTGCGGCGGCTCGCATGACCACGACGTCGACGAACGGCATGTTGTAGCGGTCGATCTCGACCGCCATGCCGTAGACGGGCAGGCGATCACGCGGAGCACCCCGGCGGAGGGCCTCGATGACCGCGACGCACTGGCACTGATGAAACGGCACGGGCGACGGCCGCCGGAAGACCTTGCCGTCCAGCAGCTCGAAGCGCAACTCCTCGGGGAAATCCGCGACGTCGTCGACCGTCAGCCGAGACTCGGCCGTCACGTGTCGTCCCGGACTCCGCGGTATTCGTCGCGGAGGGCGGTGAGGGCAGGAACGTCGATGGTGATCGAGTAGGGGACGTCGGTGGTGAAGACCTTGTTCGTGCTGACGACCGCGTCGTACTGAGCGCCCTCGCCGAGACGGTTCTCGGTCAGCATGACGCCGCCCTCGAAGGTCGGGTCGACGATCAAGTAGGTGCTCACACCGCGAGCGGCGTACAGCTTCAATTTCTGCTGTAGGTCGCGGAAACGCGAGGTCGGTGAGATCACCTCGGCGACGAGCAAGGCGCCGTCGACCGGGACGGGGGTGCGCATGCCGTAAGCCTTGCTTGCCACCACCACGTCCGGTCGAGGCTCGTTCCGCCAATCGACCTGAAGAGAAAGGTCCATGATCGGCTTGTAGTCGGAGGGACATCCAGAACGAAGCATGAGGCTCAGCTCCATGCACAGGTCCTGGTGAAAGTACGTCGGAGACGGCAAGATCAACCTTCCGTCGATCAACTCATAGCGAAGATCCTGTGGAAGGCTTGCCAGGTCGTCGACGGTCCAGTCCTGCTTTTCATCCAGCAGGCTCGGCATATGAAGGGCCGCAGTCATCGGGACCTCCTCAGGGGGTGTCACGAGGCTACTGTACCCATGTCTAGATCACCAGCTAATTCTTGTCGTCGTCCCGCTGCTGCTTCATCAGCTTGTTGAAGTCGAGATTGGGCAGCTTGAAGCCGCCACCAGGGCCGCCGGCGCCGCCCAGGGCGTTCGGGTCGAGGCCCGGCGGGAGCTGGGGCATGCCGCCCGGGAAGCCCGCGGGCAGGCCGCCACCGGCGCCGGTGCGGGGGCGGTTGCCGCCCTTGGTGCCCTTACGCTTGTTCTTGGGGCTCTTCGTGGCCTTGCGGCGGCCACCGGGCAGGCCCATCATGCCGCTCATCTGCTTCATCATCTTCTGGGCGTCGGTGAAGCGGTTGAGCAGCTGGTTGACGTCCATGACCGTGACGCCCGAGCCGTTCGCGATGCGGGCGCGGCGGGAGCCGTTGAGGATCTTCGGGTTCTGGCGCTCGCCGGGGGTCATCGAGCGGATGATCGCCGTGACCTTGTCGAAGTGGCTGTCGTCGAGCTCGTCGAGCTGGGCCTTCATCTGGCCCATGCCGGGCATCATGCCCAGGATGTTGGCAATCGGGCCCATCCGGCGCACCGCGATGAGCTGGTCGAGGAAGTCCTCGAGGGTGAAGGTCTCGCCGGCAAGGAGCTTGCCGGTCATCTTCTCCTTCTGGTCCTCGTCGAAGGCCTGCTCGGCCTGCTCGATGAGGGTGAGCACGTCGCCCATGCCGAGGATGCGGCTGGCCATCCGGTCGGGGTGGAAGAGGTCGAAGTCCTCGAGCTTCTCACCGGTCGACGCGAACAGGATCGGCTCGCCCGTGACGTGCCGGACCGACAGCGCCGCGCCACCTCGGGCGTCGCCGTCGAGCTTGGAGAGGACCACGCCGGTGATGCCGACGCCGTCGCGGAACGCCTCGGCGGTCTGCACCGCGTCCTGGCCGACCATGGCGTCGATGACGAAGATGACCTCGTCGGGGTCGACCGCGGCCCGGATGTCGGCCGCCTGCTTCATCATCTCGGCGTCGATGCCGAGACGGCCGGCGGTGTCGACGATGACGATGTCCTTGGCCGACCGCTTGGCGTACTCGATCGAGTCCTTGGCGACCTGGACCGGGTCGCCGACGCCGTTGCCGGGCTCCGGGGCGTAGATGTCGACGCCGGCCCGGCCGGCGAGCACCTGGAGCTGGTTGACCGCGTTGGGGCGCTGGAGGTCGGCCGCGACCAGCAACGGCTGGTGTCCCTGGTTCTTCAGCCAGCGGGACAGCTTGCCGGCCAGCGTCGTCTTACCGGAACCCTGAAGGCCGGCCAGCATGATCACCGTGGGCGGCTGCTTGGCGAACTGGAGTCGCCGCCCCTCGCCGCCGAGGATGTTGATGAGCTCCTCGTGGACGATCTTGATGATCTGCTGGGCCGGGTTGAGGGCCTGCGAGACCTCGGCCCCGCGCGCCCTCTCCTTCACGTTGAAGATGAAGGCCTTGACCACGGGCAGCGCGACGTCCGCCTCCAGCAGCGCGAGGCGGATCTCGCGCGCGGTGGCGTCGATGTCGGCATCGGTGAGCTTGCCCTTGCCACGGAGCTTGGTGAAGATCCCGGAAAGGCGGTCACTCAAAGTGTCAAACACGGTTCAGCTTCCCGTAGGTCAGAGGTGGGTGTGCCGACCGCAAGCCTAGCCGCCCGCGCGCGACCTCACTTGTTGCGCATGCGGTACGTCTTCGCCGCGGCCTCGATCCGCCGCTGCGTACGCCCGTCCTGAGAGATCGACTTCTTGGCCTTGGCGTACAGGAGCGCGCCGCCGCCGATCACCAGAGCGCCCACGATCAGGTAGAACAGCACCGGACCGATCAGGTTGGCCGCCACCCAGCCCACCACGACGACGCCGGCGATCAGTGCCACGAGAAATGCGATGGCCTTGCCCATCTTCAGCCTCCCCAGGTTGTGAATCCACCATGACGCAGACAGGCAACCCGCCGCATCAGCCGTATCCCTTAGGGGTCGGCCCCTGAAGATCGGCCACGTCACACCGGCAAATCGCGTATACCGGTGATATAGGGCGTCACTTACGGCGCAGGCGCCAGTTGAGGGTCACAGCAAGCGACTGACCCCGGCGGAAGGACGACGGCGTGCCCCTGCGGCGGATCCTCGGGCTGGCGCCCTGGCCTGTCCGGCGGCGCGTGATGCGCCAGGTGGAGCTCCGGCTGCTGCCCCGCGTTCCCGCCGATCGCCGGCTCCGGGCGGCGCGGCGGGTGGTTCCGCTGGGACCCCGGCGCCGGCTCCTGCCCACTCCGGCCGATACGCCCGCTCTGCGGGTCCGCACGGCCGCGGCGCGCCTCACGGCCCGTCGTTCCTCCTGGTCAGATCCGGCTTCCGTACGGCGTGAGAACCTCGACCGCGTCGTCGCGTCGCTGGCCACCGCCGGCATCGACTGGTTCCGCGTCCCCACCGATGCGCTGACCCGCACGGCCGTGGCCGTGCCCGAGGCCGACCGGGCCCGGGTCCTGGCCGTGCTCGAGGCCCTGACCGCGGCCGAGGTGGGCCGCCTCGAGGTGGTCGGCCGCCGCGCCACCACCCGGCTGCTGCGGGTCTGCTGGCCGGTCACCGATCCCGGCGGCCACCTGGTCCACGGCACCGAGTACGCCTGCGAGGTCGAGCTGTGGCGGGCCGCCGGCGGCCGCCTGACCGGCCCCCGCCCCAACCCGGTGGCCGACGCGATTTCGGCCGCCGAGCCGGTCACCCTCGCGCCCGAGCCGGTCTTCGGCTCGTTCGGCGTCCCCGGCCCGCTGCCGCGCTATCGCACCCGCGAGGTCTTCACCATGGTCAGCCCGGACCGGGTGGCCTTCCCGATCGACGCCGTCTACACCTGGGTCGACGGCGAGGACCCGGCCTGGTTCGAGCGCAAGGCGCGGGCGCTGCGCGACAACGGCTGGGTGGCCGCCTCGAGCGGGCAGACCGCCAACCCGTCGCGCTTCGTCTCCCGCGACGAACTGCGCTACTCGCTGCGCTCGCTGCACGCGTTCGCGCCCTGGATCCGGCACGTCTTCCTGGTCACCGACGACCAGGTGCCGGCCTGGCTCGACCTCGACCGGTCCGACCTGACAGTGGTGAGCCACCGGGAGATCTTCGGCGACACCGGCCGGCTGCCGACCTTCAACTCACAGGCGATCGAGTCACGGCTGCACCGGGTGCCGGGGCTGGCCGAGCACTTCCTCTACCTGAACGACGACGTCTTCCTGGGCCGGCCGGTGCCGCCCGAGATGTTCTTCACGCCGGGCGGGCTGACCCGCTTCTTCCCGTCCGGGGCCCGGGTCGACCCGGCACCACGGCGACCCGGCGACACCCCGGCCAACTCGGCCGGCAAGAACAACCGGGACCTGATCCGGGACACGTTCGGCCGGGTGCTGACCCGCAAGATGAAGCACACGCCGCACCCGTCGCGGCGCAGCGTGCTGGCCGAGATCGAGCTGCGCTTCGCCGACGAGGTCCGGGCCACCTCGGAGCACCAGTTCCGCCATCCGGAGGACATCGCGCTGCTCTCCTCGTTGCAGCAGTACTACGCCTATCTGACCGGGCGGGCCGCGCCCGGCGAGATCGAGTACATGTACACCGACCTGGCCGACCCGTCGACGCCGTTCCGGCTGGCCCGGCTGCTGCACAACCGCAACCTCGACGCGTTCTGCCTCAACGACACCGACTCGCCGGACGCGCTGGTGCCCGAGCAGGCGGCGCTGCTGGCCGAGTTCCTCCCGGCCTATCTGCCGTTCCCCTCGCGCTGGGAGCTCAGCACGCCCCGCGCGGGCACCATGTCGCCGTCCTCGACCCGCAAGCCGGTGATCGCCCGGCAGGCCACGAGGGCCACCCGCCTCGCCGAAAGGCCGCTGTCATGACCGTGGACGTAGTGATTCTGGGCCTGGGCTACGTGGGGCTGCCGCTGGCGCAGCAGGCGGCCCGCGAAGGGCTGACCGTGACCGGCTTCGACGTGCAGCCGCCGGTGGTGGCGTCGCTGGCCGCCGGCCGCTCGCACGTCGACGACCTGAGCGACGCCGACATCGCCGAGATGCTCGCGGCCGGGTTCCGGCCGACCACCGACGAGCGGGCCATCGCCGCCGCCGGGACGGCCGTCATCTGCGTGCCGACCCCGCTGGCCGAAGGTGACGGACCGGATCTGCGCGCGGTCATCGGCGCCACCGAGGCGATCGGCCGCAACCTGCGCCCCGGCATGCTGGTGGTGCTCGAGTCGACGACCTATCCGGGCACCACCGACGAGGTCGTCCGGCCGTTGCTGGAGAAGCTGTCCGGGCTGACCGCCGGCATCGACTTCCACGTGGCGTTCTCGCCCGAGCGGATCGATCCGGGCAACGAGCGGTTCGGCGCCCGCAACACCCCCAAGGTGGTAGGCGGCTACACGCCGGCCTGCACCGACCGGGCCGCCGCCTTCTACGGCCGTTTCGTCGACACCGTCGTCCGCACCCGCGGCACCCGCGAGGCCGAGACCGCCAAGCTGCTCGAGAACACGTACCGGCACGTGAACATCGCGCTGGTCAACGAGATGGCCCGGTTCTGCCACGAACTCGAGATCGACCTGTGGGACGTGATCCGGGCCGCCGCCACCAAGCCGTTCGGCTTCCAGGCGTTCTATCCCGGCCCCGGCGTGGGCGGGCACTGCATCCCGATCGACCCGAACTACTTGAGCCACAACGTCCGCACCCGGCTGGGCTATCCGTTCCGCTTCGTCGAGCTGGCCCAGGAGATCAACGCGACGATGCCCGGATACGTGGCCCGCCGCGCGCAGAATCTGCTGAACGCGGACGGCCAGGCCGTGCACGGCGCGACCGTCCTGCTGCTCGGGGTCACCTACAAGCCGAACATCGCCGACCAGCGCGAGTCGCCGGCCACCCCGCTGGCCCGTCAGCTGGCCGCGCTCGGCGCCACGGTGCTCTACCACGACCCGCACGTTCCCCAGTGGACGGTCGGCGACGTCGAGGTCTCCCGCACCGACGATCTGGAGGGCGCCACGGTCTCGGCCGATCTGGTGATCCTGGTGCAGAACCACCGCGAGTACGACGCCGACCGCCTGGCCGGACTGGCCAAGCGCTTCTTCGACACCCGCGGCGTCACCACCGACCGGCGGGCGCACCGCCTCTGACCGAACCGGGGTGGCGGCGCCCGATCCCGTTGGTGGATCATGCGCGCCATGCGCCACCTCGCCCTGCGTGTCTCGGTCGCCCTCACGATCGCCGCCCTGTTCGCCGCGGCCGCCGCCTGGCCCGCCTGGCACGCGTTCGCGGGCGATCTGCCGACCGACGAGCGGATGCACGCGCTGGCCGGGATGGTCGTGGAGGGCTCGGAGAAGGGCACCGACATCAGCCGGGTCGAGCACGTGGCCGGCTCGTCCTACGGCGACGACGTGGCGGACGGCTCGAACTGGCTGCTCGGCGTGGACTCGTACGGGCCCGGCTTCGCCGAGACCTCGTTCGGCGCCGCCAAGGCGGACCTGGCGGCGGCCGGGCAGCGTCTGGAGGCCGGCGGATGGCGCGTCGGCGAGGACGGCGACGGCAGGCTCACCGCGGCGAACGACGACTGGCGGCTGACGTTCCAGCCGGCCGACGGCGACGGATCGGACGCCGTGCTGAGGGTGCAACGGGGCGCGCCGGTCGCCACGCTGGCGCTGACCGCCCTGGCCTGGATCGCCGGAGCGGTGACCGGATGGCGGACGGCCGGGCGCTTCGACAACCCGATCGGCCTGGCCGCGCTCGTCTTCCTGGCCCTCAACACCCTCAGCGTCACCCTGAGCCTGATCGACGACGCGATCGCCGTCCGCGGCACCGGGCCGTTCGCCCTCCCGTGGGACTTCGCGTTCTTCTACGGAGCCCGGCCGTTCGTGCTGTTCGGGCTGGCGCTGGCCGCGCTCACCCTGGTCTTCGGGGGCCGGGCGCGGGCCGTCCACTCCTCCGGCACCGAGAGGCCGTCCGCGCGCTCCTGAACCAGATAGCGTGGGCGGCCGCGCACCTCCTCGTGGATGCGGGCCAGATATTCGCCGATCACGCCCAGGCCGAGCAGCACGAACGTGCCCATCACCAGCAGCAGCAGGATGACCGTGGGGAAGCCCTCGACCGAGCCGCCGCCGATCCAGCGGATCAGCGTCTGCGCGCCGAGCAGCACCGCGAACGCGGCGAAGGCCATGCCGACCAGGGTCACCAGGTGCAGCGGGGCCGAGCTGAACGAGGTGATCCCGTTGACGGCCAGGCGGAACAGCGACCGGAACGTCCAGCGCGAGCCGCCGCCCTCCCGGTGGTCGATGTCGACCTCGACGGTGCTGCGGCGAAAACCGATCCAGCTGCTGGTGCCGCGGAAGAACGACGAGTGCTCGGGCAGGCGCAGCAACGCGTCCAGGGCGGCCCGGCTGAGCAACCGGAAGTCGGTGGCGCCGACCAGGTCCACTTTGGTCATTTCGGTGAACGCCCGGTTGAACATCCGCCCGCCGACGCGGCCGATCAGGCCCTGACCGGTCCGGTTGCGCTTGACCGCCTCGACGACGTGCGCGCCGTCGCGCCAGCGCCGCACCATGTCCGGGATGGCCGTGGGCGGGTGCTGGAGGTCGGAGTCGATGACCACGACGGCGTCGCCGGTCGCGTGCTCGAGCCCGGCCAGCACGGCCGGCTCCTTGCCGAAGTTGCGGGAGAGCTGGACGCCGCGCACCCGCCGGTCGAGCAGTGACTGCCGCACGATCCGGTCCCAGGAGTCGTCGCCGGAGCCGTCGTCGACCAGCACGAGTTCGTAGCGCAGCCCGGCGCCGGTGAGTACCTCGGTGAGCCGGCGCACGAATCGCTCGACGCCCGGCCCCTCGTTGTAGACCGGCGCGACCACGGAGATGAGCGCGCTCATGCCCGGGCAAACGACGCGCCGGAGGAGAAGGTTGCGTTCTAGCGAAGAAGCTCGGCCAAGCTCGGCGGCTTGGCGCGATCGACGATGACGGTGCGGACGGTGTCGTGGTCGCGGTAGAGGCGGGACAGCCGTTCCGGGAGCACGTCCTCCCACGAACGGTCGGGGCGGTGCTTCTCCCAGGTCAGGCGGTCGGGCAGATATTCGAGCAGCACGCTGTGGTCGCCGTCGCCCGTGAACGACTGGCAGTCGGTCACCACCACCGGCCGGTGGTCCGGGCTGACCAGCAGGCGCTGGCGCAGGGTCAGCACCACGTCGCGGACGCCGGCCTCGTCCATGCCGATCACCACGTAGAGGTGGACCGGCGGCCGCGCGGTGGCGACGGGCGCGTAGCCCGGGCTCGCCGGTGGCCGGCCGCCGGCCCGGTTCCGCCCGCGCCACCGGCCCAGCATCGCCCGCCAGGAAACCGGTCCGAAGGCCAGGCGGTGGGCCCGCTTGCGGGCGCGGTCGCGTTCTTTGCGGTACGTCTCGGCCAGCCGCCGCTCCTCGACCAGCCGCGCCTCGAGCGAGCGCAGCCGCCCGGCCATCGCGGCCAGCTCCCACCGCGCCCGCTCGATCCCGTCCAGTGGCCGCCCCGACAGCGCGAGCGGGCTCTCCGGCAAGCCATGCCGTCGTTCCAGGGCGATCTCCCGCACGCCTAGCCCCTCACCCGGGCCCGCAGCCCGCTCAACCAGGTCGCGGCCGCCGCCGCGCCGTTGCCGAACGCCAGCTCGGCGCAGCGCTGCCGCAGCGCGGCCCGCACCGCCGGCCGCACCACCGCGTCCAGCACCTGCTCCAGCTCGTCCGATCCGGGATCCTCGACGGTGAGCGCCACCCCGGCCGCGTCGGCGAACCGGGCCCGCCCGTGGTCGTACCGGCCCGGCACGAAGACCGTGGGAATCCCGTAGGCCAGCCGTTCGTGGAACGCGTCGTAGCCGGCCCCGCTCACCGTCAGGTCGAACGCCCGCAGGCAGCGCCCGGGCGGCTCGTCCGTCACCACCCGGAAGCCGTGCCGCCCCAGGTGCTCCGCGATCCCCGCCGGCGTGCCGGGGGCCAGCAGCGCCAGCGGCCCGTCGCCGAGCCCGAGCTCCTCCCGGGCCGCCCCCGGCTCCAGCAGCTCGGCCGGGTCGAGGTGGAGGACCGGGTCGACGCGGTGGGCGCGGTCCTCGTCGGTCACCGCGAGCGCGGCGAACTCACCAGGCTCCAGCACGTGGACACCGTCCCAGTCGAGCCCGGGGTGGCGTGGGCGCAGGGCCCGGCGCACCCACACCCAGACGATGTCGGGCCGCTCCCGCGCGGCCTCGACGATGCCCTCGTGCGGCGCGCCGTCGACCGCCACGACCTCGGGCGCGTGCAGCTCGACGAGATGGGCGAGGCGGTCGTGCAGCAGCCGGTTCCAGCGCGCCTCGGAGGCGCCCAGGGCCTCCCGTGACGGCAGGTGCTCGGTGAGGAAGCCCTCGGCGTGGGCGAGGGCGGCGCCGTCCTGGGTGGCGATGACCGCGGCCAGGTCGCTGGGCAGGCGCCGGGCGATCGCCGTGCTCACCTTCGCCCCGTCGCCGACCATCAGCATCCGCCGGGGCGGGGCGACCACCACCGGGCGCGGCTCGCGCCGGGGGCCGGGCACGTTGAGCCGGGGCCGGATGCCGTAACGGGCGAGCCGGGCCAGATGCGAGCGATGGCCGTAGTGCCGCTCGGCGAACTCGCGGGCCCGGCCGACCACCGTGCGATAGCGGCCGGGGTCGGCGTAGACCTCACGGACCAGGGCGGCGACCCGGTCGGGCGACGAGTAGAGGGCGGCCCCGCCGAGGAACGGGCGCAGGTGCTCCCCCACGATCACCGGCACCCCGGCCGCCATCGACTCGAGGGCCGAGCGCGAGAAGGTCTGCTGGAAGTCGACCAGGAAGTCGAGGGTGCGCAGGAACTCGCCGGGCATCTCGGCCCCGAACGGGACCATCTCCCAGTGCGGGAAGGGCGAGGTGTCGCCGAACCACCGGACCCGCAGGTCGCCCAGGTCGATCGGGAACGGCCCGCGCAGGCCGACCACGGGCTCGTCGGCGACGAAGCCGTCGCGGTCGCGCCACCAGTGCGCGACGTCGATGATCTCGTGCCAGTCGGCGGTGGCGGTCCGCACGCCGGGCGCGACCCGCAGCAGCTGTTCGCGGGCCAGCGGGCTGGTCGGCGCCCAGGCCGCCTCCTCGCCGAACCAGCGACGGGCCTGGTCGTAGACGCCGGGCTCGACGGGCGGCCGGCCGACCACGAGGACCGTCCGCTCGGCGCGCACCGACAGGGCGGCCGGCCGGGTCCAGGGGCGCCGGACCACCAGGAGCCGCGCCGCGACCGGCTGGTCCTCGCGGGCCAGCGTGGCCGCCCCGCCGCGGATGAGGTCGCTGATCCGGGGCCGGAAGCCGAACCCGTCCGAGGCGGGTGCGAGCGCCGGCACGTGAATCAGCACGGTGCTCAGCGCCGCCTCGGCCTGGGCGTGCACCTCGGCCGCGATGGCCGCCGACGCCCCGCCGGGCTGCCGGAAGTCGGCCAGGACGGCCACGTCGTGCACTGTCACAGGCTACTTAACGATCTTGGGGGGAGGCCGTGACGCCGGGCGAACCGTCCGGCAACCGAAGAGCGCCGGTACCGCACCCCTCCAACGGTAATCATCACTGGAATCGGGCCGAACTAGGTCGGTGAACGCGGCGGTAGCAACCGCAGCGGCCACTACCGAAAGGCAGTCGATGCGCTCCTCGATCACCAAGCGTCTGGCCCTGATCGCCATGATCCCCGCCACCCTGTTTGCGATCGTTCTGCTCGCGTCGCCCGCCAACGCCGCCGCCGTCAGCACCACGCAGCTGGCCGCCGACATCGTCACCCTGACCAACCAGCAGCGCGCCGCGCACGGCTGCAAGGCCCTGAAGGTCGACGCCCGCCTGACCAAGGCGGCCGCCGGGCACAGCGCCTACATGGCCCGCGGTGGCGCGTTCAGCCACACCGGCGCCGGCCGCTCGAGCTTCGTCACCCGCGTCAAGGCCGCCGCCTACCCGCGCCCGCTGAGCGAGAACATCGCCTACGGCTACCGCACCGGCGCCGACGTCGTGAAGGGCTGGATGGCCAGCCCGGGTCACCGCGCCAACATCCTCAACTGCAAGGCCAGCACGGTCGGCGTCGCCGCCGCCTACGCCGCCAACGGCAACCCGTACTACACCCAGAACTTCGGTTACTGAAGTTACTGAAGTTACTGACCGATCGTCTCGAGGGCCTCACCGTCACCGGTGGGGCCCTTCGGCGTTCCCGGTCCGAAAGGCGTGAGCGCCTCGATCCGGCGCTGCTGGGCGGCCAGCGCGTCGGAGATCTCACGGTGCCGGTCACCCGAGTGCAGCAGCAGCTCCTCGATGGCGCCGAGCACCCGCCGCTGGGTCTGGTCGAGCACCGCCCGCGTCTCCGCCTGCGCCTTGCGGTGGGCCCGCTGAAGCGTGGCCAGGCGCCGGATCACCAGCAGCAGACCGCCGATCAGCACGGCGAAGAACAGACCGAGGACGGTCAGGGCGACGCCGACGTATCCGGTCAGCGCGGCCGCGGCGACCGCGGCGCAGAGCACGGAGGCCCCGGCGAGCAACCCCGCCTGGCGTCTCGTCAGATTGCGCAGCCGTCGCATCGGTCTCCCCTCGTCCCTTCGTCAACGCGGGCGCCGTTCAGCGGGTTACGCAGAACGGCACCCCGGCCCGCCGCTCGGTGGCCACGTCCAGAGCGCCGTCGAAGCGGCGCAGCGACTCGGGATAGAGGGCCGCGAACTCCTGCCGCAGCGCGCACCGCCGCTGGCCCCCGGCCGGGGTGCGGTCGAAGTCGGCCATCTCCACGGCGATCCGGTTGTAGAGCCGGGCCTGTTCGCTTCCCATGAAGGTGTCCCGCTGCCGCTTGTTGGCCGCCGCCGACACGGCCGTCGCCCCAGCCAGCAGCACGACCGCGGCCACCAGCACCCATGGCCGGCGGCGGGCCGCCAGCAGGACGGCCGCCACCACGATCAGGCCGCCGGCCGTTGTGGTGACGGCCGAGTCGCGCCAGCCGAGGCCCCACAGGGTCATCTTCTGCACGTCGGCGTTGAGCGCGCCCATGCCGGCCGCGAGCAGCACAGCGGTCGCGGCCACGACCGCGAGCGCCGCCGCGGGCCGCCGGTCCACTGCGGACAGACGCGGCAGGTCACGGATCGCGTGCCAGGTCACCGGGATCAGCACGAGCACGGCGGCGACCAGGACGATGCCGACCAGCCAGGCACCGCGCGTGGCGGCCTGCCACTGCAGCGGCGGCAGCCACGCGATCGCCCGTACCGGAAGGGCTTCCCAGGTCTCCGGTCCGAATTGGACGTCGGAACCGCGATAGCAGGGTCCGGTCGCGCAATAGCGGTGGATGACCACCCGTACGGCCAGGAAGACCGGAAGAAAACCGACCCAGAGCAAGCCGGTGGCCCGGGCCGGGGCCGAGGTGAGCATCTGGCGCGGACCCTGGCCGAGCACCAGATGGCCCCGGGCCAGGACGGCCACGGTGGCCAGCGGCGGCGCCAGATAGGCGATCTCGTTGAACGCGGCCAGCGCGGCCCCGCCGATCACCAGCAGCGGCGCCCACCAGAGCCGGAACCGCGCCAGCCGGCACAGGGCGGCCGCCACGCCCAGCATCAGCGCCGCCGACGCGAGATAGAGCCCGCCGAACAGCACGATCGGACTCGATCCGCCGGCCGCCACGAAGCCCGCGGCCACCGCGAACGGCACCACCGGCGCGGCCACCGACGGCGGCTGCCCGAACAGCCGTCCCCGCGCCACCACGCTCTCCACCAGCATCAGCGCCACCACGCACAACAGCAGCGCCGACAGGAACGAGACGAGCCGGAAGGCCACGTTCGCCGGCAGGCCGGCCACGTCACCGAGGGTGTACGCGGCCAGGTCGAGCGCCTTCTCCAGCATGCGGCCGAAGAGCCGGAAGTTGCCCAGCCGCAGATATCCGGGCAGCGAGTCGACCGTGTGCGGCACGATCCGCAGCGGATCGTCGCGGAACAGCCCGCCGTGCCAGTAGATGTTGAACCGGTGGTCGCGGCTCGGCGCGAGCGCCACCAGCGGGGCCAGCACCGGCAGCGGCACCAGCACGGCCCGCAGCAGGGCCCGCCGCCAGAGCGCGCCGACCGGCGGCCCCTCGACGACGAAGCGCATGCCTACGCGAGGGGCGGGCGGGGCATCGACCGTGGGGGCGCTCATGCCATCGCCAACGAGCGGACGGGCCCCGGATTACGCGGCGGCCCCGAGCAGGCGCGCCAACGTCGGTGGATCCCTGGGATCGATCACCACCGCGCCGGCCGCCCGGTGATCGCGGCAGAGCTGCGAGATCCGGCCCGCCAGCAGCGCCTCCCACCCCTCACCGGTGTCGTGCCGCGACCAGGTCTGCGGATCGGGCAGATATTCCAGCACCACGCCCGGCGCCCGCAGGCCGTTCAGCGCCGGCTGGTCGGTCACCACGACCGGCAGGTGATCGGCGTCGACCACGATCCGCTGCCGCAGCGCCCGCACCAGCGCGTGCGAGTCGGCCCGGGACAGCCCGATCGCGACGTAGACCCGGGCCGGCACCGGCGGCGCCACCGGCGCCGGGGACGCGGGCTTCGGCGCGGGACCGTGACGCAGCCGCCACACGGCCCGGCGGGCGATCAGCGGGCCGAAGCGCACCGGGTCGCGGGCCAGATCGACCAGGGCACGGCCGAGCAGATAGGAACGGCTGCGGCGCAGGGCCAGCACGAGGTCGCGCTGGCGGTCGCGCTCGCGGAGGGCGGCGTCGCGCTCGTCCTCGACCCAGCGCAGCCGCCCGGTCAACGTGGCCACCTCCCAGCGAGCCAGCAGCTCATCCAACGTGTGCCCCCACCGCGGTGTGCCGGGCGACCCACGCGGCGGCGTCGCCCGCGCCGTCGCCCAGGGAGATCTCGGCGCAGCGCCGGGTCAGCGCCTCGCGCGCGTCACGGACGGCCAGCCGCTCGAGCGCCTCGGCCGCCTCGTCGTCGGTGGTCGCGCAGACCGCCACGCCGGCCGCGGCGGCGAAGCGGGCCCGCGCCAGCTCGTCGTCGGCGGCGTTCGGATCGGGCACGAAGACGGTCGGGACGCCCGCGCCGAGCAGCTCGTGGAAACTGGTGTAGTCGGCGCGCGAGACGGCCAGCGCCACCTCGTTCAGCTCGGCCGAGCCGGCCCGCACCGTCCGGAACCCGGGCAGGCTCGCCTCGACGCCGCGGCAGAGCAGCGTGCGGTCCCGGGTGCGGCGCCGGGGCCGGGGTGGCGTGTCGAGGATCGGGTCCACTGTGCTCACTCCGGACCGGGCGGTGGTGGTCCAGCCCTCGTCACCGGCCGCGGCGAACTCGCCGGGCTCGAGGATGCCGGCGAACAGCGCGCCCCGGGCGGCCCATTCGCCGCCGGTGCCGCGCCGCCACATCGCCGGGCGCAGCCACAGCCACCGGGGGCCGGGGCAGTCGGCGATCGCGGCGGCGATGCCGTCGTGCGGCGCCCCGCCGACGAGCACGGCGCGCGGGCCGTAGAGCTCGACGAGGTGGCGCAGACGGTCGCGGACGAAGCCGGTCCAGCGCCGGTCGGAGACGCCGAGCTCGGCCGCGTCCGGCAGATGTTCGGTCAGCAGGCCGGCCGCGTGCGCCTCGGGCAGGCCGGTCGATCCGGCCACCACGACGGGTTCCAGCCCTTCGGGCAGGCGCCGGGCGATGGCCCGGAACCGCCCGATGTCGTCGGCCACGAACAGGACCCGCCGGGCCGGACGGGCCAGGCTCACCTCGGCCCGGCCGGGCCGGCGCACTCCGGGCATGACGCCCAGCGAGGCGAGCCGGGCGATGTGCGACGCGCTGCCGAACTGCTCGGTGACGAAGGCGCGGGCCCGCCGGACCACGGCGTCGTAGGCGGGGCGGTCGGCGTGCAGGCGGCGGACCAGATCCCGTACGCCGGAAGCCTCGGTGTAAAGCGCGGCCTCACCGAAGACGGCCCGGAAACGCGGCCCCACGATGACCGGCACTCCGCTCGCCATGGCCTCGAGGATCGTGCGGCCGAACGCCTCGACCAGATCCGGGTCGTGGAAGTGGACGAAGAAGTCGAGCGTGGCCAGGAAGTCGCGGGGGGACTCGGCGCCGAAGTCGAGCAGCTCCCAGTTGCCGGGCCGGTGGCCGAGCCGCTCGACGGCGATGTCACCGCCGCCGAGGACGCGCACCCGCACGTCCGGCGCGTCCGGATAGGCCTGGAGGAGCTCCTCCGGATCGCGCGGCCACGTCGCCGGATCGGGCCGTCCGTGCCGTCCGATCACCGGCACCGGGCCGCGCCGGCGCTCGGCCTGCCAGTCGGCGACGTCGATGATCTCGTGCCAGTCGGTGCCGGTCAGCGCCGCCCGCGGCCCGACGCCGTCCCGGACCCGGGCGCTGATCGGCGCCCACACCACGTCTTTGCCGAAGTAGCGCTCGACGCGCTCACGGACCTCGTCGAAGTCGTCCGGCGCCTGGTCGATGACGACGATGGTGTGACCGGCCCGGATCCGCGGCGGGGCGGCCAGGTCGTGGGTGAAGATCCGGGGCTGCCGGATCAGCAGCACCTTCGCCTCGATCTCGGCGCCGTCGTCGTGGGCCAGGTCGGCCAGGCCGTCGCGCAGGCAGGCGACCACGCGCGACTGGAACGGGCGGCCGTGCCGCGGATGCGGCGACGGCACGTGGATCAGGACGGTCCGCAGACCGGCCGCGGCCTGGGCCCGGACCTCGGCCACGATGCTCGCCGAGTTGCCGCCCGGACAGCGCAGGTCGGACAGGATGGCGACGTCGTACACGGCTGGGTCAACGAGGAGCGACTAAGGTGCGATACGGACAATTCGCCCCATGAGGAGGACGCCCGACCATGCACCCCCTCGCCGTCGCGGCCCTCCAGGCCCGATCCGTCGCCGCCCGGGAACCGCTCGCCCGCGCCGGCCTCACCGGGGAGCTGGCCCGGGTCATCGCCCTGCAGAACCTGCGCCCGGACGACCTCGCCACGGCGCTGGCCCTGTTCGAGGAGCTGCGCGGCCGCGGCGACGTCCCGCCGGAGCTTCAGGGGCTGCACTGCCAGGTGGCGTACGCCTCGGGCGCGCACGCCCGGGCCGGCTCGCTGCTGGCGTCCTATTCGGACGTCGACCCCCTCGTCCGGCTGAGCCTGGGCCTCGATCTCGGCAACCCGTACGCCGGCGGCAGCGACCCCTGGGACTTCGGCCAGGTGATGCCGTCGGTGTCGGTGGCCGACGGCGCCGGGTCGCCGTTCGACCGGCTCTCCGCCCGCCCGGCCCAGCGCGCCGGCCATCCCCGGCGGATCACCTCGATCGTCACCACCCACCGGCCCGACCAGCGGCTGCTCACGGCGGTGCGCTCGCTGGCCGCCCAGACCTGGACCAACCAGGAGATCCTCGTGGTCGACGACGGCTCGCCGGCCGCGTACGACGCGGTGCTGCGGCGGGCGGCCGCCCTCGACCCGCGGGTGCGGCTGATCCGGATGGTGGCCACCGGCGGCGCCTTCGTGGCCCGCAACGCCGGGCTGGACGCCGCCACCGGCGACTTCGTGACCTTCCAGGACCCGGCCGGGTGGTCCCCTCCGGCCCGGCTCGAGCGGCAGGTCGCGCCGCTGCTGGCCGACGGGTCGCTCGCGATGGCGATCCCGGCCGGCGTCCGGGTCACGCCGGAGCTGGTCGTCACCCGGCCCGGCGTGGCCGACTTCCGGTCGGCCGACCTGTCGTCGCTGATGGTCCGGCGCGGCGCCGGCTACTTCGACCCGATCCGGTACGGCGCCGAACAGGAATACGTGGCCCGGGCCCGCTCGGTCCGCCACCTCGCCGAGGCGCTGACCCTCAGCCGGTCCGGCGACGACGAGCACGTCGGCTGGATCGACCCGGCCCGCCGGTCGTACCGGTCCGCCTTCGAGACGGCGCACGCTCAGCGGAGCACCGGCTGGCCGGCGCCGCGGCGGCTGCGGGGCGAGACCGGGGCCCAGGCGTACGACGTCGTGCTGGCCGGCGACTGGACGACCGCCGGAGGCGCCGGCGCGGCCGGGGCCGGGCAGCTGCGCGCGCTGGCCGCCCGTGGTCTGCGCGCCGCCCTGCTCCAGCTCGACGTGCTGGCCCATCTGCGCGAGGGACCGCGGAACCTCGACCCGGCGGTGCAGCGCCTGATCAACGCGCGCGAGCTGACCCAGGTCGAGATCACCGACGACGTCCGGGCCCGGCTCGTGGTGGCCCGCACGGCCCGCGTGCTCGAGCACGCGCCCGACCTGGCCAGCGGCGTACGGGCCCAGCGGGTGGTGATCGAGGACGCGGCGGTCTCCGAACCAGCCGCGGCGGCGGCCCTGCGGTTGTTCGGGCGGCGGCCGCTGTGGGCGCCGGCCGGGCCGGACGGGCGACGGCGCCTGGCCGCCGACGCGGCCTCCCTCGACCTGCCCGGCACCCTGGACGCCCACCAGTGGCGCCTGGACCGGCGCGGGCCACGGGCCGACCGCCCGGTGGTCGGCCGCTGCTGCCGCGGCGGACGGGCCGAGTGGCATCGCCTGCGCGAGGAGCTGCCGGACACGGTCCGGATGGACGTGCGGCTGCTCGACGCGACCGGCACCGCCGGCCGCTCGTTCGGCCGGTTCGGGCCGCCGCGCAGCTGGCTCGTCTACTCCCCGGCCGACGTCAGCCCGCGCTCGTTTCTCTACCAGATCGACTTCTACCTGCACCTGCCGCCGGACGACGTGCCGGCCGACCCCGAGCCGGACGTGCTGGCCGCGCTGGCCGCCGGGTGCGTGGCCGTGCTGCCCTACCGCTACGCCGAGGCCTTCGGCGACGCGGCCGTCTACTGCGCCGCCGACGAGCTGCTCGACACCGTGCGCATGCTGCACGGCAACCGCCGGGCCCTGCGCGACCAGGGCCGGCGGGGCGCCGATTTCGTCCGCCGCCACCACGCCCACGAGCTCTACGCCGACCGCGTCGCCGTGCTGGCAACGCAGCCGTGACGGTTTGGCACCCGCCGAACCGTCAAGCCGCCGTTCTCCCCGCCGATTCATAGGGGCACAAGAGCAGAAGCTCGGAGCGGCCCCCGCCGCCCCGCGCGGGCGGCGTTCCCCCGACGTCAACCGCGACCGCGACCCCCGCCGTCCCCCTCGGCGGGGGTCGCGCCGTCTTATCCGGCCGTGACCGTCGACTGTGGATCGGCCAGGGCCACCCAGCGGCCCGGCAGCGGGCGCTGGGCGGTCAGGCCGAATCCGCCCTGTCGCGGCACCGGCGACTCGTCGACCACCACCGCGGCCCCGGCCGCGAGCCGCCGGCCCAGCACGTGCAGGGCCGGGGTCAGCGCGTTGGACGGCGTGGGGGCGATCGAGCCGTCCACCACCAGCAGGTCGATGTCGCGCAGGCCGTCGAGCGCGTCGACGTCGTACCAGTCGACGGTGCCCGCCTCGACCGACAGCTCGGCCACCCCGGCGTGCCGCACCTCGACCGCGGTCAGCGCGTGCTCGGCCAGCAGGGCCCGGGTGCGACCGGCCCGGCCCCGGTCGTGGTCGACCACGACCAGCCGGCCGCCGCGGGCCTCGACCGTGTAGCCGAGCCAGATCGTCGACGGCCCGCTGCCCAGCGCCACCGTCGTCCCCGGCCGCCGGTCGCGGGCGATGTGCACCAGCCCCAGCAGGTCGGACGGCGTGAGGGTCACCCCGGCCGGCATCGGCGCCCGCGGGGTGACCCACTGGAAGAGCTGCACCAGGGCCTCGATCTCACGGTTCTGCTCCCGCAGCAGCAGCTCGGCGCCCCGGCCGGTCAGGCGCTCGGCCCGGGCCAGCGACTCGGCGAGCTCCTGGTGCCGGTCGCCGGCGGCCAGCCGCTCCTTCTCGATCGCGGCGATCACCCGTCGCTGCAACTGGTCGACCACGGCCCGGAGGTCCCGGACGGCGGCCTGGGTCGAGCGGTTGACCCGGCCGATCCGCCGGGACAGGTGGATGACGCCGGCCAGCACGGCCGCCAGCAGCAGCGCCAGCAGACAGGTGGCCACCGCGGCCTGCCCGAAGGCGGCGGCCACGGCCACGCCGGCCGAGCCGGCCAGCACGACGGCGACACCGGCCCACTGGCGCCGGGATAGGCTGGTCAACCGGTTCGCGTACCGCCGGGCCCGGCGCCGGAGCCTGCGCCTGATGATCTCCTTGGTCGCCCACACATCGGGGTAACGCGGGCATCGGCCGGGTCGTTACGCGACCGCCAGCGGCAGCGCCTGCCGGACCCAGCCGGCGAACGCCGCCGGATCGTTCGCCTCGGTGGCGACCGCGCGGGCGCGCCGGCTCTGCTCGGCGAACAGGGCCGGATCGGCCCGGTAGCGCGCGATCAGCGGCTCGACCTCGGACCGGGCGCAATAGACGGCCGCGTCGCCGTAGAGCGGGGCGTACCTCTCCGGCATGACCACCACGCAGCCGGTCTGCGCCGCCTCCATCGCCGGGCGCGAATACCACTCGGCCGACTCGCGCGGCGGGAAGTGCAGATAGAAGTCGAGCTGATGCAGGAACGGGCGCGGCCCCAGGTCGGCCGGTTGATAGCCGAGCCAGGTCGGCGCGAGCGCGACCGAGATCTCACCGGCGGGCCGGTCGGGCAGCCGGATCCGGACGTCGGCCGTGGGGAGCCGGCCGAAGACGGCCAGGCTCTCGGCGGCGGCGGGGGGCCAGCAGGCGGTGTCGCACAGGTCGGTGCCGACGATGGCCGGCCCGGGTGCGGCCGTGGTCCGGTCGGCCACCCATCCCGCCGGGGCGAGAGCGAGGGGCAGATTCAAGGGCGTGGTTTCCGTACGCAGAAGGGCCCGCACCCCGTCGTCCTGCGGAACCCACAGCGGGTCCGGCCCGAAGAGACGCCGGGCCGCGGCCGTGCACATGGCCGGGTCGTACCGCTGATCCGATCCGTCGGCCCGGGCCGGGGCCCGATCGGCCACCACCACGGTCCGGCCGGCGCGGATCCCGCTGGTGAGACCGCCGGCGAACTGGAGGACGGCGGCCTGGCGCACGATCAGCAGGGCGGTCTCGGCGCTCTCGTCCGGCGCGAGCCAGTCGACCACGCCGTCGTTGACCAGGTCCTGCACCGGCGCGCAGGCCGGCATCCGGCGCTGGTAGACCGCGCGCAGCGAGTCGATCTGCACGAGAGCCACGCGCAGGCCGCCGGTGGTGAGGGCGCGCATCTCGTCCAGGGCCGTGCGCTGGGTGCTCTCCAGGAAACGCCAGTCGGCCACCATCACCACGTCGTAGCGGCGGTCGCGCACCGTGCCGAGCAGGTGGTCCGGGGCCGGGAAGGGGCGGTCGGAGCCGTCGGCCGGGCGGAAGGCGCTGGCCCGGCGGGTCGCGATGAGCTGGTGGTGGCGCTGATAGGCCGACATGTACGCGGTGCGGGCCGGGTGCATCCACTGTGCACGGATCTCGGAGCGCGACAGCGAGCCGTCCGACAGCCGGATCAGGGCCAGCGGTTTGGCGTCGACGTGGCGTACCCGCCCGGCGCCGAAGGCGGCCTGGATGCGCCCGATGTACTCGGAGTCGGCGGCCTTGCGGAGCCGGTCGAAGTAGCCGACCGTGCGCAGCACCGTGCCGCGCCGGATGAGCAGCGAGGACGGGTTGAACCGGCCGCTGCGCACCCCGGGGCGGGTGCACAGCAGTTGGTCGGTGGCCGAGAGCCCGTCCGAGGTGGTGGCGACCAGCCGCCGGTCGTCGATGAGCGGACGCACCTGGAGCTCGAGGCGGCGCGGGTGGGACCAGTCGTCGGAGTCCTGGAAGGTGGCGAACTCGCCGCCGGCCGCGTCCAGCCCGGCGTTGCGGGCCGCGTACGTGCCCGAGTTGACCGGCATCTTCAGCAGCCGTACCCGGTCGCCGAGCTTCACTGCTTCGTCCAGGATGGAGTCGAACTCCGGCGGCGAGGCGTCGTCGACCAGGATCACCTCGGTGTTGGCCCAGCTCTGGGCCAGGATCGAACGGACCGCGGTGATCAGGCCCCGGTCCGGGCGATAGGAGGTGAGCACCACCGAGACCCGGTGCGGCCCCTCGATCTTCTCGGCCGGAGCCGGCATCAGGCGGTCGAACGGGGCTGCCGTTCCGTCGCCGATGGTGAAAGCCGGCAACGGCAGCAGCGACCCGAACGCGGTGAGCCACGGCTCGGCCGCCCGCTCGGCCACGAACGGGTTGAGCAGATCGGCCACGAGGCTCTTGCGGGCCGGCTCGCCGATCTTCCGGTAGCGGCGCAGCAGTTTCCGGGCCCGCTCGGGTCCTTCGTGGGCGAGCGACAGCTGAGCGTGCAGCAGCTGGTGGGCCGGTGACAGCGCCCGGGCTCCCAGCGCCCGCCGGGCCAGCTCGAAGACGGCCAGGGCGTCCTCGGCCCCCGCATCCAGCACCAGGCTCTGCGCGACTGCGGAGACCAATGACGAATCGATTTTGCGGCGACGCCGGCGCAGCCATCGCCGGTCGCCCCGCCGCGCGGCCTCGACCAGCTCGTCGAGGGTCCCGTGCGGGCCGAGCGCGGCCCGGGTGAGCAGCACCCGCGCGTCGAGGGAGCGGTTGCGGACGGCCGTGGCGGTCAACGCGAGGCGCAGTCGGTGACCGATCGCCCGCACATGATCATCGAGCAGGCCGGATGGCTGGTGCATGCCGGGACCAACGCCACGGCGCGACGCCGGTGACGGGCTCTCAGACGGCCGCCAGCACCGCCGCGCCCACCCGATCGCGCTCGGCCTCGTCGGCCCACGAGCCGACCAGGTAGAACGCGTCCACGACATCGCCGCCCAGCGTGGAGATGCGCGCCGCGCGCACGTCCGCGCCCGCCTCGTCGAGGGCGGTCGCCACCCGGAACAGCAGCCCGGCCGAGTCGGCCGCCCGCAGCTCGAGGATGGCCGCGTCGGTGGCCGCGCCGCGCTGCCACACCACCCGCGGCGAGGCCGTGCCGCCACGCGCGCTCATCGCCCGGGCCCGCACCCGCTGGGTCACCGAGACGTCACCGGCCGCCACCCGGCGCAGATCGGCGGCGAGGGCCACCGGGTCGTACGGGCTTCCGTAGCGCGGCTGGGTCAGGAACTCGACGATCGCCCGGCCGTCCACCGTCACGGTGTTCGCGCCCACCACGTCCAGCCGGTGCATGGCCAGGCAGGCCGCCACCTGGCCGAGCAGGCCCCGGCGGTCGGCCGCGGCCACCGCGATCCGGTCGCCGTCGAGGTGCACGGCCGGCAGCCCGCCCTCCAGCAGCTCGGGGTCGGGCGCCGGCGGCTCGGGCAGCTCACCGGTGTCGAGCCGGGTGTGCACGCGGCTCACCAGCTCGGCCATGAGCCGGCCCTTCCAGTCCGACCAGGCCGCCGGCCCGGTGGCCCGCGAGTCGGCCCGGGCCAGCGCGTGGAGCAGGTCCAGGGTGCCGGCGTCACCGACCGCCTCGGCCACCGACGAGATGGTCTTGGGGTCGCTCAGGTCGCGCCGGGTGGCCACGTCGGGCAGCAGCAGATGCAGCCGGACCAGCTTCTCGATGGTGGCCACGTCGGCCGGGGGCAGGCCGATGTGGGTGGCGATGCCGGCCGCGATCGGCGCTCCGACAAGACTGTGGTCGCCGGGCAGGCCCTTGCCGACGTCGTGCAGGAAGGCGCCGATCAGCAGCAGGTCGGGGCGCTCGACCTCACGGGCGTAGGCGGTCGCCTCGTAGGCGGCCTGCACGAGGTGCCGGTCGAGCGTGTAGCGGTGGATCGGGTGGTGCTGGGGCAGACTGCGCAGGCGGGCCCACTCGGGCAGCCACGCGTCGGTCAGCCCGTAGCGGTCGCAGGCCTCCCACGTCGGCAGCAGGCCGGGACCGGAGCCGAGCAGCGAGACCAGGGCGGCCCGGGCCGACGGGGGCCACGGGTTCGGCAGCGGCGGGCAGAACGCGGCCAGCCATTCGCTGGTGGCCCGGGCGATCGGCAGGCCCACGGTGGCGGCCGCGGCGGCCACCCGCAGGGAGAGGCTGGGGTCGGGCACCGGCCCGATGGCGGTGCGGGCGAGCACCAGCTCGCCGTCCTGCTCGACGACGTCGCGGGCGACCGGGCGGCGGGTGGAGGCCCCGGCCGGCTGGCCCCGCCGGCGTCCGCGCAGCCGGTCGGCCGCGCGCCAGGCGTCGTCCAGGGCGTGCGCGATGGTGCGGGCGTCGCCCGCGACCCGGCGCAGCAGCGCGTCGCCGTCGTCGAGGTCGAGCAGTTCGGCCACCGCGGCCCGCTCCTGGGCGACCAGCCGGTCGACCCGGCGGCCCACGGCCAGGTGCAGGGCGTCGCGGGTGTCGAGGATCCGCAGGTGGGCGGCCCGGACCGCCGGGCGCATGGTGTCGGCCACCCCGGCCCGGCCGATGGCCCGCAGGATGGTCACGTCGCGCAGCCCGCCGGCCGCCTCCTTGAGGTCACCCTCGAGCAGGAAGGCCAGCTCGCCGTGGCTCGCCCAGCGGGCGGTGGTCAGCTCCTTGAGCTGGGGCAGCAGCCGCACGGCGGTGCGCCGCCACTGATCCGAGGAGGCCGCGATCAGTTCGGCGCTCAGGCTCGCGTCGCCGGCGACGTGCCGGGCGTCGAGCAGACCGAGGGAGACCTTGACGTCGTCGTGCGCGACCGACAGCGCCTCCGGCAGCGTGCGCACGGAGTGGTCGAGGCCGAGCCGGGCGTCCCAGATCGGATACCAGAGCGAGGCGGCGATCCGGTCGATGCCGGCCGCGCCGTTGTGCAGCAGCACGAGGTCGAGATCGCTGTACGGCGCGCAGTCGCGCCGGCCCAGCCCGCCCACGGCGACGAGGCTCACGCCGGGCAGGTGGGCGGGGAACATGCCGGTCAGCCAAGCGTCGAGCGCCGCGGCCCGTTCGTCACGGGCGGCGGCGCCGATGTGCTCGCGAAGCTTGGCCGGCGAGCCGCCGGCGGGCACCGAGGGTGGCGCCGGCGGCTCGCTGGTCATGCGTGTCATCTAATTCGTTGCTCTCAGAGCGCGTCGAGGCCGCGCTCGCCGGTGCGGACCCGGATCACCTCGTCGACCGAGGTCACCCAGACCTTCCCGTCACCGATCTTGCCGGTCTTGGCCGCGGTGACGATGGCGTCGACGATCTTGTCGACGTCGATCTCGTCGGTCACCACCTCGACCTTGATCTTCGGCAGGAACTCCACCGTGTACTCGGCGCCCCGGTACACCTCGGTGTGGCCCTTCTGCCGTCCGTAGCCCTGTACCTCGCTCACGGTCAGGCCGGTCACCCCCAGAGCGTGCAGGGCCTCCTTCACCGCGTCGAGCTGGTACGGCTTGATGACCGCGGTCACCAGCTTCATGCTCAGTCCCTCTCTCGGAGCAGTCATGGTCTTATCTAACCGGCGACCTTCTGGCTGACGTCGGCCTTGCCGTCAGCGTCGACACCCTGGCCCGGCTTGAGGCCGGCCATGGCGAACGCGCCGCCACCGCCGGAGCCCGCCGCGGGGGTGAGGTCGTAACCGGTCTCGCCGTGGTCCGCGATGTCGATGCCGCCGACCTCGGCCTCCTCGCTGACCCGGCCGAGCTTGACGGCCTTGAGGATCAGCGCGAGCACCAGGGCGATCACGAACGAGTAGACCGTGACGGCGGCGCTACCGACGAACTGCCGGCCCAGCTGGGTGAAGCCGCCGCCGTAGAACAGGCCCTCGCTGGCCCCGAGGCCATCGGTGATGGCGCCGTTGACCTGGGTGGTGGCGAAGAAGCCGATGGCCAGCGAGCCGATCCAGCCGCCGACGAAGTGGACACCGACGACGTCGAGCGAGTCGTCGTAGCCCAGCTTGTACTTCAGGCCGACAGCCAGGGCGCAGACCGCACCGGCGATGATGCCGATGAGGGCGGCCGGCAGCGGGGCCACGAAGCCACACGCGGGGGTGATGGCGACCAGGCCGGCGACCGCGCCCGAGGACGCGCCGACCAGTGTCGGCTTACCGTCGCGCAGCCACTCCACGATGATCCAGCCGAGCAGCGCGGCGGCCGTGGCGACCTGCGTGTTGACGAAGGCGACGCCGGTGGTGCTGTCGACGGTCAGCTCGGAGCCGGCGTTGAAGCCGAACCAGCCGAACCACAGCAGGCCGGCGCCCAGCGCCACGAACGGCACGTTGTGCGGGCGCATGTTCTCGCGCGGCCAGCCGATGCGCTTGCCGAGCACGATGGCGACCGCGAGGGCCGCGGCGCCCGCGTTGATGTGCACCGCCGTACCACCGGCGAAGTCGAGCGCCTTGAGGTTGGCGCCGATCCAGCCGCCGCCCCAGACCCAGTGGGCGACGGGGACGTAGACGATCGTGAACCAGCCGATCGCGAACAGGACCCAGCCGCCGAACTTGAAGCGGTCGGAGAGCGCGCCGCTGATCAGGGCGACGGTGATGATGGCGAACATCATCTGGAACGCCATGAAGACGTACACCGGAATGCCGGTCTCGAGCCAGATGTCACCGGCCCAGCTCGTGCCGGTGCCGAAGTACTGCGTGAAGCTGCCGATGAATTTGTTGAGACCCTCGCCGTCGTTGGCGCCGAACGCGAGGGTGAAGCCGTAGAGCACCCAGAGCACGGACACGATGCCGATGCTCGAGAAGCTCATCATCATCATGTTCAGGGCGCCCTTGGACCGGTTGAGGCCACCGTAGAACAGCGCCAGGCCCGGGGTCATGAGCAAAACGAGCGCAGACGACAGGAGCAACCAGGCGGTATTGCCGGTATCGATCTCCACGCTGCCTCCTCTCGGAATGAAGGTGTCCTCACACACGACCCTCAGAGCAGCGTCGCCCCATCGGCCGGTTGATGACGGGAGCCTTCCGTTCCGCTGTTTCACGCACGGTCTACGCGCGATTTCCGGCGCGTCACGGGTTGTTTCGTACGTGTGAAGAAACTCTCACAGCCCGTAAGGGAGGATTGCCCGAATCAGCGAAGAGCGTATTCGAGCGTGTGGCGCTCGTAGTCGAGCAATCGAAGATCACGCATGGGTCGCCGCAGGTGGCCCTTGTGCACGATGCGGACGAAGGCCGGGTCACCGGCCGCGGCCATCCGCCGGATGCCCTCGACGTGGTCGACGATCCTCTTGCGGATCGTGCGCACCAGCCGGTGCCGGTCACGGGGGATGAGGCCGTAGGCGTCGGCGAACAGCCGCAGGCGGCGCGGCCGGTTCGGCCTCTTCCAGCCCAGGGTGTACGAGTCCCGGTCGCTGAACAGGGGCACCCAGGTCCAGGCCGCGTAGGCCACGTCGTAGATGCGCGCGCCCGGCGAGGCCAGGTCGAAGTCGATCAGGGCGAGGGTGCCGTCGGGCCGCCAGACCACGTTGTGCGGCGCGGCGTCGTGGTGGCAGATCACCTCGGTGTCCGGCGGCGGCGGGCCGAACGAGCGCCACACCGCGTTCGGCGGCGGCACGAAGCCGTACTGCGCGTCGTGGAACATGCGCAGCATGGTCGCGACGGTGACCAGGGCCTCCTCGGTCACCCAATGGGGCGCCAGCGGATATTCGCCGCACTCGCCGTCGAGGTAGGAGAGGACCTCGCGGCCCTTCTCGTCCATGCCCAGGGCGTGCGGCGAGCCGGTGAAGCCGACCCGCTCGAGGTGGTTGAGGAGCCCGTGCACGGCCGGGGTCCACGGTCCGGCGTTGCGCCGCACGGTGTCGCCGACGCGCGAGACCGTGCTGACGTTGCCGCCGTGGAGCGGGATCTCCCGCACCGGCTCCTGCGTCACCAACACCCTCCCCCGCGTTTACGTCTCCCCCGAGACTACGCGGCGCCCCCAAGCAACGCTTCCACGAACGCGGCCGGCTCGAACGGGGCAAGGTCGTCCGGACCCTCGCCCAGACCCACCAACTTGACCGGAATGCCCAGCTTGCGCTGGACGGCGATGACGATTCCGCCCTTCGCGGTGCCGTCGAGCTTGGTCAGCACCACACCAGTAACGTCCACCACTTCAGTGAAAACCCGGGCCTGCTCGAGTCCGTTCTGTCCGGTTGTCGCGTCCAGGATCAGCAACGTCTCGTCGACCGGGCCGTGCTTCTCGACGACCCGCTTGACCTTGCCGAGCTCGTCCATGAGGCCCACCTTGTTCTGCAGGCGGCCGGCGGTGTCGATCACCACGGTGTCCACGCCGGTCTCGATGCCCCGCTTGACCGCGTCGAACGCGACGCTGGCCGGGTCGGCCCCCTCGGGCCCGCGCACGGTCTCGGCGCCGACCCGCTCGCCCCAGGTGGCCAGCTGCTCGGCGGCGGCCGCGCGGAAGGTGTCGGCCGCGCCGAAGAGCACGCTGCGCCCGTCCGCGATCAGCACCCGGCCGATCTTGCCGCAGGTGGTGGTCTTGCCGGCGCCGTTCACGCCGACGACCATCATGATGCCGGGGCGGCCGTCGTGCGGCGCCGTCTTGAGGGTGCGGTCCATGTCGGGCTCGAGGGCGGCGGTCAGCTCCTCGGCCAGCTGCGCGCGCACCTCGGCCGCGGTGCGGGTGCCGAGCACCCGGACCCGCTCACGAAGCCGCTCGACGATCACCTGGGTGGCCTCGACGCCGACGTCGGCGGTGATCAGGGTGTCCTCGATCTCCTCCCAGGCGTCCTCGTCGAGGTGGTCGCGGGAGAGGACGCTGAGCAGGCCCCGGCCGAACATGTTCTGCGAGCGCGAGAGGCGGGCGCGCAGCCGCACCAGGCGGCCGGCCGTCGGCTCCGGCTTCTCCAGCTCGGGCGCCGCCACCTCGGGCTCGGCGACCTCCGGCTCCGGCTTCTCCTCCACGATCAGCGGAGGCAGCTCCTCGTCGCGGACCGGGGGCACGACGACCGGAGGCGCCTCGGGCTTGTCCAGCGTCGTGGTCCCGCCCTGCTGCGGGGGGAGCTCCCGGCGGCGCATGCGGGGCACGACCAGGCCGACCGCACCGGCGATCAGGACGACGAGCAGGATTACTGCGGCGACCACGTATTCCATGCGGAAATCCTGACAGATGAGCCGTCCGGCCGTGGCGTCGCCCGTGCAGTGGCGGCCCCGGGCCCTCGTGCAGGAAGATGGGACGCCCCCTTCCCTGAGCGTTAAAGGACCCCCACCCGGTGACTGCTCACCTGCTCATCGGCCCGCTGCTGCGCCGCGTCGTCGGAGACCGTGCCACTGTCTGGGTCGAGACGACCGAGCCGGCCTACGTGCGTGTCGAGGCCGAGGGCGGCGGCGCCGGCTCGGCGCCCACCTTCACCGCGTACGGGCATCACTACGCGCTCGTGGTCGTCGAGGGCCTGCGCCGGGGCGCCGCCAGCGCGTACACCGTGCTCCTGGACGATCGTGTGGTCTGGCCCTCGACCGAGTCGACATATCCGCCGCCGGTCATCCGGACCCGCCCCGAGGAGGACGGCGCCGCGCCGGTCCGCATGATCTTCGGCTCCTGCCGCGAGGCCACCCCGCACGCGACCGGCCGCCGCCTCCCGCCGGACGCCCTCGACGCGTACGCCCGGCGGCTGATGAAGGACCCGCAGAACCCCGAGCTGCGGCCCGACCTGATCGTCCTGCTCGGCGACCAGGTGTACGCCGACAAGACCTCAGCCAAGGTCAAGCGCTTCCTCCGGCGCCGCCGCGCGGCCGGCCACGACGGCCCGTCCGACCAGGTCGTCACGTTCGACGAATATACGAAGCTCTACCTGGAGTCGTGGCGCGACCCCGAGGTCCGCTGGCTGTTCGCCACGGTGCCGACCGTCATGATCTTCGACGACCACGAGCTGATCGACGACTGGAACACGTCGGCCTCGTGGCGGGCCGACATGGCCGAGCAGTCGTGGTGGACCGAGCGCATCACCGGCGGCCTCGCGTCCTACTGGGTCTATCAGCACCTGGGCAACATGAGCCCCGACGAGCTGGCGGCCGACCAGCTCTTCCAGAAGATCACCACGGTCGACGACGCCACCGACCTGCTGCACGAGTTCGGCCGTTCCCTCGACACGGGCGAGCAGCCGTACCAGTGGAGCTACGCCCTCGACATCGGCCGCACCCGCCTGGTGATGCTCGACAACCGGTGCAGCCGCGTCCTGACCCCCGGCCGCCGCGAGATGCTGCCCGCACAGGAGTGGAACTGGTTCATCGACCAGGCCCACGGCTCGTACGACCACCTGGTCGTCGGCTCCTCCCTGCCCTGGCTGATGCCACCGGCCATCCACCACCTCGAGGCGTGGAACGAACGCACGGCCGACTCCCACTCTCCGCGGGTGAGCGCCGCCGCCGAAAAGCTGCGCCGCGCCGTCGACCTGGAGCACTGGGCCGCCTTCAGCCGCTCCTTCAACGCCCTGGGCGAGCTCTTCCGCCGCCTGGGCGAGGGCGGCGCGGGCGCACCCACCCACCGGGTCGGGGCCGGAGGCGCGTACGCCGCTCCGGCGTCGATCAGCGTCCTCTCCGGCGATGTGCACCACTCCTACGTGGCCGAGGTCGACTTCGGCACCGGGGTGACCACGCCGGTCATGCAGCTGACCTGCTCGCCGGTCCACAACCAGGTGCCCGCCGTCATGCGCCCACTGATGCGCTTCGCCTGGTCCCGCGCCGCCGCCAAGGGCGTCCGGGGCCTGGCCCGCACGGCCGGTGTCGACAAGCCCGCGTGGCGCTGGAAGCGTCTCGCGGGCCCCTATTTCGGCAACGCGATCAGCACCCTGCGCCTCGACGGCCCGAAGGCCACGGTGCGAGTCGAGGGCACCGAAAAAGACGGCAGCCTGTTCGAGGTGGCCGAGGTAACGTACCCG
Source organism: Actinoplanes sp. CA-131856 (assembly GCF_050956135.1). GTDB lineage: Bacteria > Actinomycetota > Actinomycetes > Mycobacteriales > Micromonosporaceae > Actinoplanes. The sequence continues at coordinate 9,423,488 of NZ_CP191849.1, forward strand.
AAATGATCTGGACTGCCCCCACCCCCGACCGCAAGGGCGAGCCGTACACCGGCCCCGAGCGGGCCATGCTGCAGGGCTGGCTCGACTGGCACCGCGGCACCCTTCTGACCAAGTGCGCGGGCCTGACCGCCGACCAGCTCAAGCTGGCCGCCGTCGAGCCCTCGAACCTGACCTTGCTGGGCCTGGTGCGGCACATGACCGACGTCGAGCGCGTGTGGTTCCGCTGGCGGGCGGCCGGAGACCACACCGTCGGCTCGCCCTACTGCTCCGAGGACAACCCCGACGGCGACTTCGACGACGTCGCGACCGCCGACGCCGAGGCCGACTTCGCCCGCTTCGAGCAGTACTGCGCCGACGCCGATCGGGCCGTCGCCTCCCTGCCCCTCGACCACGAGTTCGACACCGCCCGCGACCGCCGGAGCCTCCGCTGGGTCTACCTCCACATGATCGAGGAGTACGCGCGCCACAACGGGCACGCCGACCTGATCCGCGAGCGCGTCGACGGCCGCACGGGCGACTGAGGGGTCACGCCTCCGGCAGGTCGAGTGCCTTACGCAGGTAGTCGACGTGCTGGGGGCCGGACCAGCGATAGGCGGACAGCCCGGCCGCCCGGGCGCCGCGGACGACGCGGTCGTCGTCGTCGACGAACAGGACGTGTTTCGGCTGTTCGCCGATCAGCTGGCAGGCGCGCTCGAAGTACTCCGGGGCCGGCTTGTGGACCTTGATCTCCCAGGAGCTGACGACCACGTCGACCTCGTCGGCCAGGGCCAGGGCCTCGAGGTCGGCCCGGAGGCGGTCGGTGGCGTTCGTGGCCAGGCCCACCTTGCGGCCGGCGGCCCGCACCGAGCGGATGAAGGCCAGCGCGTCCGGGTCGGGCTCACCCCGGTACGTCTGCCACTCGGCCACCGCCTCGGCCGCGTTGTCGATGGGCAGGCGGTCGGCGACCAGCTTCATCCACTCGGCGTCGGTGATCTCGCCGGCCATGGCCGGGCGGTAGATGTCCCACGCCATCGAGGTCTCGAGCAGGGCGGCCGGCTTGAGGCCGTACTTCACCTCGACCGCGATCATCGGGGCCGGGTCCCAGCGGCGCAGCACGCCGTCGAAGTCGATCAGCAGGGCCCGGGCGCGATCGCGCGTCATTCTCAGTCCTCCGGTTCGCGGTTGAGGCGCTGGCTGATCACCTGGGTGACGCCGGAGCGCATCGTGACGCCGTAGAGGGCGTCCGCGACCTCCATCGTGCGTTTCTGGTGCGTGATGATGAGCAGCTGGCTCTTCTCCCGCAACTGTTGGAAGAGGGTAATCAACCGGCCCAGGTTGACGTCGTCCAGGGCCGCCTCGACCTCGTCCATGATGTAGAAGGGCGAGGGGCGGGCCCGGAAGATCGCGCAGAGCATGGCCACCGCGGTCAGCGAGCGCTCGCCACCGGAGAGCAGCGAGAGCCGCTTGATCTTCTTGCCGGGCGGGCGGGCCTCGACCTCGACACCGGTGGTCAACATGTCCTCGGGGTCGGTCAGGACCAGGCGGCCCTCACCGCCGGGGAAGAGCACCTGGAAGACGAGCTGGAACTCGCGGGCCGTGTCCTCGAAGGCCGACGCGAAGACCTCGAGGATCCGGTCGTCGACGTCCTTGACCACGGTGAGCAGGTCCTTGCGGGTGGCCTTGAGATCTTCGAGCTGGTCGGAGAGGAACTTGAAACGCTCCTCGAGCGCGGCGAACTCCTCCAGGGCGAGCGGGTTGACCTTGCCGAGCAGGGCCAGGTCACGCTCGGCCTTGTTCGACCTCTTCTCCTGGGTCGGCCGGTGGAACGGCACCGGCTCGGGCACCGGCTTGCCGTCCTTCTCGGCCTGGGCCACCTCGGCCTGCGTGGGCGGCACGAGCTGCTCCGGGCCGTACTCGGTGATCAGCGTGTCGACGTCGAGGGAGAAATCCTCGGCCGCCTTGGCCTCGAGCTGTTCGATGCGCATGCGCTGCTCGGCCCGGGCCACCTCGTCGCGGTGCACCTCGTTGGTGAGGCGCTCCAGCTCGGCCACGAAACGCTTGGCGCTGGCCCGCACCTCCTGAAGCTCGGCCTCACGGGCCGTCCGGGCCTGGGCCAGTTCGTCGCGGACCTCGATGGCCGCGGCCAGCGAGACCGACACGCGGGCCAGCGCGGCCGCCGCGCCCAGGGCGACGGCGCGGGCGATCTCGGCGCCGCGGGCCCGGGCCGCGCGACGGGCGGCGGCCCGCTCACGGGCCTGCCGTTCGGCGTTGGCCTGGCGGAGCAGGGAGTCGGCCCGGCCGGCGATGGAGGCCACCCGCTCCTCGGCGGTGCGGACCGCCAGGCGTACCTCCATCTCGTTCTGCCGTGACTGCGGCACCAGCGCGGCCAGGCGGTCACGCTCGTCGGTGGAGGGTTCCTCGTCGATCGGGGTGGCCTCGGCCAGCCGCAGGCGCTCCTCGAGCTCGGCCACCCGGATCAGGTCGGCCTCGCGGGCCGACTCGGCTTTCTGCCGGGAGGCGCCGAGGCGCTCGGACTCGGCCTTGGCCGAGCGGGCGGCGGCGCCGAGCTCGGCCAGCCGGCGGGCGGCCGCGTTGCGCTCGCCCTCGGCCGCGCGCTTGGCCTGCGCGGCGACGTTCACCGCTTCCTTGTGCCGGGCCACCTCGGCCCGGGCGTCGGCCAGCTGCGCTTTGAGGTCACCGATGGACGCCTCGGCCTCGGCCCGGCGGGCCTTCGCCTCGTCGACAGCGGCCTGGACCTCGATGTAACTGGAGGCTTTTCCGGAGCCTCCGGCGGCGGCGTACGCCCCCAGGACGTCCCCGTCCGGCGTCACCGCCCGCAGCTCCGCGTTACCGGCGATCAGCGCGGCGGCGGACGGAAGATCATTCACCAGTACGACGTCACGCAGCGCCCGATTGACCGCGGGCCGCACGGTGTCGGGGCAGTCGACGACGTCGGGCGCCCAGATCGCGCCCTCCGGCAGGGCGGGCCGCAACGCGTCGAGCGTCCCTTGCATGCCCGGGCCGGCCGGCGACGCGACCACGAGGGCGGCCCGCCCGGCGTCGGCGATCTTGAGCGTGCGCATCGCCTCGACGGCCTCGTCCACTCCGGAGAGCGCGACCGAGTCGGCCAGCGTGCCCAGCGCGGCGGCCAGCGCCGCCTCGTGACCGGGCCGGACCGTGAGCATCGAGGCCAGGCTGCCCAGCAGCCCGGGCACCTCGGCCCCCTTGGCCAGCAGCGCGCCGGCGCCGTCCTTGCGCTGGAGGCCGAGGGCGAGCGCCTCCTCGCGGGCCTTCCAGCTCGCGGCGTCCTTCTCGGCGGCCCGCTCGGCGTCGGAGAGCTCCTTGACGATCGCGGCCGCGCGGTCCTGCTCGGCCACCGCCTCGGCGTGCCGGGCGTCGAGCTCCACGTTGTCGCGGTCGGCCTCGGACGACTCGGCCGCGACCAGGTCGACCTCGGTCTGCGCGGCCTCGGCCCGCATCATGGCGTCGGTGTGGGCCGCGGCCAGCCGCTCGATCTCGTCGGTGGCGCCCTCGGTGCGGGCGCGGGCCGCGTTCACGTTGCCGACGAGCTTGGCCAGACCCTCGCGGCGGTCGGCGATCGCCTTGGCCGCCGAGCGCAGGGCCCCCTCGGCCGCGGCCAGCTGACGCTCCAGGTCCTGCCGGTGCTCGATCGCCTCGGCCAGGCGCATCTGGTCGTCGGTGAGCGCCTCGCGCAGCTCCTCCTCCTGCTCACGCACCCGCTCCGACTCGGCGACGAGCTGGTCGGGGTCGCGGCCGGGGCGCTCCTCGTCGGGCGTGGCCGCGAGGTGGCGCAGGCGCTCGGTGGCGAGCTGCTCGGTCGAGCGGAAGCGCTCCTGCAGGGCGGACAGCTTGTACCAGGTGTCCTGGGCCGCCTGGAGCAGCGGCGCGTCCTCGGCGTGGGCCAGCTCGAGGTCGGCCAGCAGACGCTGGATCTCGCGATTTTCGGCCTCGACCTGCTGGCGGCGCTCGCGCATCGCCGACTCGTCGGCGATCTCTTTGTCGAGGGTGGTGCGCAGCGTGTGCAGGTCGTCGGCGAGCAGCCGGAGCCGGGCGTCGCGCAGATCGGCCTGGATGCCGGCCGCCCGCCGGGCCACCTCGGCCTGCTTGCCGAGCGGCTTGAGCTGGCGGCGCAGCTCGGCCGTGAGGTCGGTCAGCCGGTTGAGGTTGACCTGCATCGCGTCGAGCTTGCGGATCGCCTTCTCTTTGCGCTTGCGGTGCTTGAGGACACCGGCCGCCTCCTCGATGAAGGCGCGGCGGTCCTCGGGCTTGGCGTGCAGCATCGCGTCGAGCCGGCCCTGCCCGACGATGATGTGCATCTCGCGGCCGATGCCGGAGTCGCTGAGCAGCTCCTGGATGTCGAGCAGGCGGCAGGCGTTGCCGTTGATCTCGTACTCGCTGGCGCCGTCCCGGAACATGCGGCGGGTGATCGAGACCTCGGTGTACTCGATCGGGAGCGCGCCGTCGTTGTTGTCGATCGTCAGCGTCACCTCGGCCCGGCCCAGCGGGGCCCGGCCGGACGTGCCGGCGAAGATGACGTCCTCCATCTTGCCGCCGCGCAGCGCCTTGGCGCCCTGCTCGCCGAGCACCCAGGCGATGGCGTCGACGACGTTCGACTTGCCGGAGCCGTTGGGGCCCACCACACAGGTGATGCCCGGCTCCAGCCGCAGCGTCGTAGCGGAGGCGAAGGACTTGAAGCCCTTGACCGTGAGGCTCTTGAGGTGCACGGATTTCCCGGGGGTCAGCGGTACTTACGTTTGGTGCAGGCTACCCGCAGCCCGCGCCGGTGGCCGTACCCGCAACACCCCGAGCCGCGGAAATCGGGCAAAAAGATGCGCGCCGCCACAGAGTGGAGGCGCGCCGTTTACTTGGGGGGTGCGTCGAGGGACAGCTGGGGCCGCCGGGTCGCGACGGCCGGCGAAGCTCAGGTCAGCGCGGGCTCGGTCAGCCGCGCGAAATCGTCTGCCTCCGCGGCTGCCGCCGCGAGACGATCATTTTCCGCCCGCAGGCGGGTGACCTCGAACTCCAGGGACTGGACCCGGGAACGCAGTCGGGTGACCTCGTCGAGCAGGCGCCGATCGGGCGCCGCACCTACGTGGCCGAAGAGGGCCTTCGCCATGGTGACTCCTTGAGAAGCTGTGCTTCTTCTTGTGGAAAGCGTTGCCGGAGAGGCCGGCGCTACGCGCGCCCAGTGCACCGCGCGTCTATGCTCAAGGGCACGCATGAGCACAGAACTATGCACCCTCGGATGTGTTTCTTAAGGTGCAGATCTCTCATGCCAAGCTGGAACTGTGCATTCCGAAACCGGGCATGAGTGGGCGCGACTGGCGACTTCTCCATAGTCCGCCGATACCCAACTCTCGTCAAGCCGTGGGGACGGCACCTGGCACGGAGCGAGAGTGAATCTTGCCACCTTGACGGCTTCACCAGGGCTTATGTGGCCATCCGGCCGTTATGCGCGCGCGATGAAAGATCCAAAACGGTCCGGCAAACGCGAATCCGGACAAACTTTGTCATAAGGGTAGGCAAATCGGATGAAAACCGTCCAATTGTGTCGCCTACCCGACACGCTCCCGCGCCCGGCGGCGGTCCGTCGTTGCCCCCATCGTGAATCCGACCCCGTCGCGAGAGCGAGTCTGCCTGCTCACCGGCGGCGGGTACCCGTACCGGCGGGACGCGCTCAGCGGTTGGTGCCGCACCCTCGTCGAGGGGCTGCGCCGGTTCCGCTTCGAACTGCTCACCGTCACGGACCGCGAACCGCCGTCCGCTCCCGCGTACCCGCTGCCTTTCAACGTGCGTTCGGCCCGTGCCGTCGCCGTCACCAGATCGTCCACCCGCCCCGAACGCCGCCGGGGCGACTCGGACGACCGCCTCCGAGCGGCCGCCGCCCTGCTCAGCCAAGGTCTGCTGGGCGACGGTCCGCTCTACACCGGAGGCGTCCACGAGCCGCCGGGCTCCCGCGCGAGCGGGGACGACCGCGGGCATCAGGCCGGTGAAGGCTGGGGTGCCGGCGCGGATCCGCACGGCGCCGTGAATGGCCGGGGCGGCCGCGGAGATCAGACCAGCCGCGGAGATCAGACCGGCCGCGGAGACAAGGGCCACCGCGAGCAGCGGGACCACCGCGAAGACTGGGGCCGCGAGCAGCGGGACGACCGCCAGGCCTGGGGCGATCGCGAGCAGCGGGACGGCCGCCAAGCCTGGGGCGACCGCGAGCAGCGGGACGGCCGCGAAGATCGGCGCCACCGTGAAGATCGGGGTGGCCGTGGAGATCGGGGCGGCCGGGAAGCCGGGGATGATCGCGCGGTCGGTGGCGTGCCCGCCGACATCGTCTTCTCGGAAGGGCTGCGGCAGGTCGCCGAGATGGTCGCGGAGCGGCCCGCCCTGCTGGCCTCGTTGCCGCTGGCCGACGCCTTGGCCGAGGCGTGGCGGGCCGAGGGACGGCTGAGCATGCGGGACGCGCGGACGGCGGCCACGCTGCTGCGGCACGCGCTCGGGGCGCTCGCCGTGCCGATGCCCGAGGCCGACCTGGTGCACTGCGTGGGCGGCACGACCCCGCTGCTGACCGCCCTGGCCGGCCGCTGGCGTACCGGAACGCCGCTGCTTCTCACCGAAGCCCGCACGCCGGTGGCCCGGCACAAACCGCACGAGGAACGACTCTCCCCGGCGGTCCGCACGGTGTTGCGCCGCTTCCGGGGAGCGGTCGCCCGCACCGGATACGCCGAGGCCGGGCTGATCGCCCCGCTCAGCGCCTATCACCACAGCTGGGCGCTGCGGCACGGCGCCCAGGCGGCCAAGCTGGTCCAGGTGCCGGCCGGGGTCGACCCGTCGGAATATCCGGGCGCGGCCGAGCTCGACACCGAGCCCGCGGTGGTGTGGGCCGGCAGCGGCGGCCCGGACAGCGGGCTGACCCCGCTGCTGGCCGCGTTCGAGCAGGTGGTGGCGGCCGTGCCGGGCACCGTGCTGCACCTGGTCGGCGTGACCGCCGCCCACGAGGACCACTGCGCCGAGCAGATCGAGCGGATGCGGCTGGGCCGGGCGGTACGCCTGCACCCGCTGCCGGCCGACCCGCGTGATCGTTACACCGCGGGACACGTGGTGGCGCACGTGCCCGGGCCCGCCGACCCGCCGTACCGCCTGATCGAGGCCATGATGTCGGGCCGCGCGGTGGTCGGCGTCGACGTGGGCCCGGCCGCCGAGACGCTCGGCGACGCCGGGGTGCTCGTGCAGCCGGACGACCCGGCCGAGCTGGCGATCGCCGTCACCGACCTGCTGCGGTCGCCGTCGCGCCGCCGCCAGCTGGGCGACGCGGCCCGGCGGCGTGCGCTCACCCACTTCACCAATGACCGGGTGGTCCGCGTCTACGGCGCCCTCTACACCGATCTCGCGGCGCCTCCGCCGGCCGCCGCCTTCGAACTGGCGCTCGCGGTACCGGCTCCCCGGTCGGAACCGCCGGTCACACTCCGCTGGCTAGTCCGGGAGGACAGATGACGATCACCCCCGCCCGCCGGCGCACGCACACGTCCCGCGGGAAGAGGCACCGCGTTCCGGCCCCGCCCCGCCACGCGATGAGCCTGCTGCCCGAACCGGCCCCGAACCCGGCCGCCGCCGAAGCCGCCGACCTCACTCCGGACACCGAGTCCTCCGCACGCCACTTGACAGCGTCAACCGAGATCTCCGCACACCTCGCGTCGGCATCAGCCGACCTCCCGGCGCGCCACGCTTCGGCGGTAGCCACGACTCGATCACGCCGGGCGGCGGCCGAGCCTCGGTCGCGCCGGGCGGCGGCCGAGCCCCGGTCGCGCCGGGCGCCGGTTCGGCGCACGTATCTCCGGTCGGCTCTCCTGCGCTGTTCTCTCTATCTGGGGCCGCTCAGCGTCGCCGTGGCCGCGGCCGAGCCGCTGAGCCGGGTCGCCTGGCCGGTGCCGATCGCCGCCCTGCTGCTCGGGTGGACGGCCGCCCAGGCCCTGACCAGCACCGGCGCCGCCATCGCCCGGCACGCCGGGCCGTCGGCGGCCGCGCGGCTGGTCGGCTACGGCTTCGCCGCGGTCGCCGCGCTGTGGTGCGCCCTCGTCTGGATCGCGCCGGGCGCCCTGGTCGGCCCGGAACGCGGCCTGGCCCTGGTCATCGGGCTCGGCGGCCTGGCCAGCCTGGCGACGGTCACCGCGGCCCTGGTCACCCGCTCCGAGGCGGCGCTGATCGGATGGAGCCTGCCGTGCTGGCTGCTCGCCGCGGCGACGCTGGCCGGGCTCGCCGGCGACCCGGTCGCCGGCGAGCTGCCGATCGGCACGCTGCTGCCGGCCGCGATCGTGGTGACCACCGTGCGCGCGTTCCGGCCGGTGGTCATCCCGGGGCTGCGCGGGCGGATGCCCCGCCCGACCCGGCCCGAGCTGCGGCGCGGTGGCATGTTCGGGGTGATCGGCGCGTCCCAGGCGATCTGTGTGGGCCTGCTCTGGCAGGCCGGGCCGTCCGGCTCGACCGCGCCGTTCTGGCTGCCGCTGCTGCTGGCCGTGCCGATCCTCGAGGCCCTCATCGGCTGGCACACCGACCAGGTCGACGCCGGGCTCGACACCGCTACCGACCAGGCCGCCTATCGCCGGCACGTCCGCGGCGTCACCCTGATCACGCTGGCCGGGCTGCTGCCGCCGCTCGCCGTCGGGGTGGCCCTGGCCGTCGGCGCCTACCAGCTTCCGGCCGACGCCGGCGAGGACGTGCTCGGCCTGGCCGGCGGCACCCTGCTCGGTGGGGTCTTCGCCGTCACCTTCCTGCTGGCCGCGCGCGGGCGTACCGGTCTCGCCGCAACCCTGGCCGTCGCTCCCCCGCTGGCCGTCGTGGCCCTCCCGATCCTTCCGCTGCCCGCGGCCGGCCCGCTGCCCGACGCCGTGGCCGTGCTCGCCGCGACCCACCTGGCCGGCCTGCTGGTCGTAGCAATGACCGCCGCCGACGACCGCCGAGCTCACTAACCGCCGCCGACCAACGGAGAACCTCGTGAAGACTCTCTTCCCCCCGTACGCGCACCCGTCCCCCGAGCTGCCGCTGGACGGCGACACCTGGATCGTCCGGGACCTGCCCGGCGAGCGCCGCAGCCTGCACCAGTCGCTGGGCCGCATCGACCTCGACTGGGGCAGCCGCTCCCTGGCCGACGTGCTGGCCGACGTGGACGCCTGGCGCGAGGACGGCGCCGAGGGACTGTTCCTCGACCGCGCCCCGGCCGGTTCCGGCGGGGTCGGCCCGGTCGCCCTGACCATCCGGCTGGCCGCCCGGCGCGGGCTGCACCGGGTGGTGCTCAACCCGGGCGTGCCCACGCACCCGCTCTACCGCGATCTCGGCGTGCGGATCTGCACGTTCGAAGGACCGTGGGAGGCCTATCAGAGCTGGGACGGCGACGGTGTACGTCCCGGGGACGGCCACATCGTGCACGGTGTGCCCACCGCGCTGCTCACCGCCGCCCGCCGGCTGATGGGCCGCCGGGGCGCCGGCTTCGGGCTGGCCACCGACGCCAGCCCGTACATCAGTGCCGGATCGTTCGCGGGCGGGGCTGGCAGCGGGGGCAGCTGAACGACGAGCGGTTCATGAACTGCTCGCGGCGGATCGGGGTGCCGCAGCGGTGGCAGGGCTCGCCCTCCCGGCCGTACGCGTTGAGCGCCCGGTCGAAATATCCGCTCTCGCCGTTCACGTTGACGTACAGCTCGTCGAAGCTGGTGCCGCCGGCCACGATCGCCTCGCCGAGAACGTCCCGGACGTGGGCGAGCAGACGGCGTACGGCTGGCCTGGTCAGTTGATCTGTCGGCCGTGCGCCGTGGAGCTGGGCCCGCCACAGCGCCTCGTCGGCGTAGATGTTGCCCACGCCGGAGATCAGCGTCTGGTCGAGCAGGGCCCGCTTGATCTCGGTGTGCTTGCCGCGCAGCCGGGCCACGAACGCCTCGTCGTCGAAGAGCGGGTCCATCGGGTCACGGGCGATGTGCGCGATCTCGTCGGGCAGCTCGGCGCCGCCCTCCGACAGCGACAGCCCGCCGAAGGTCCGCTGGTCGACGAAGCGCAGCTCGGGGCCGTCGTCGGTGAAGGTGAACCGGATGCGCAGGTGTTTCTCGTCCTCGGCCTCGCCCGGCTGCATCAGCAGCTGGCCGCTCATGCCCAGGTGGCCGATGAGCGCGTCGCCGGAGTCGAGCGGGAACCACAGATATTTGCCGCGGCGCGACACGTCCACGATGGTCCGGCCGGTCAGCAGCGCGATGAAGTGCGCGTCGCCGGGCAGGTGCCGGCGGATCGCGCGCGGGTGGTGCACCTCGACGGTCCTGATCGTCCGGCCGGTCACCCACTTGGCCAGGCCTTGCCGGACGGTCTCGACCTCGGGCAGCTCGGGCACTGCGGGTCTCCTTCTTAAAGCGTGTACGGCCAGACGGCCACCAGATAGGCGCCGTACCAGAGGCCGAAGGCCGCCCACGCGGTGATCGACAGGATCGCCACCCGGGGCCGGGCCCGGGAGGCGGCGATCGCCGCGGGAAGCAGCGTCAACAGTACGGGGACGAGCAGCCGGGGCTTCGAATGGTAGAAACCGGCCTGCCCGTAGACGAGCACCATGGCGATCAATCCGTAAACAGCCAGCGGCGGCCACGGCTTCCCGGCCAGCGCGACCCAGGCCGCGGCCACCGCGGCCAGCAGGATGAGGGCCACACTGATCGGCACCCAGCCGTCGCCCGTGCTCAGCGTGGTGGCCAGGAACGTGACCGTGCTGGCCCCGTAGTCGAAGGCCGTGCCCCACCCGGCCGCCTGGATGCGGAACCAGGCCGCCGGATCGCCGACGCGCCAGCCGACCCAGGCCAGGAAGAGCGGCACCCCGGCCAGCGCGACCGCCGCCGCCAGCAGGGGTTTCCACGCCTGCTTCCGGTCGGCCCGCACGGCCAGCAGGGCCGCGACCGCGAGGGCGACCGCGGCCGCCGCGCCGGTGGGCCGGCTCAGCGCCGTGAGCACACCCAGCAGTCCGGCCGCCCACCACACCTTGCGGTGCGCGGCGACCAGCATGCCCGCGACCAGGGCCAGAAAGACCGCTTCGGAGTACGCCATGGAGAAGACGATCGAAACGGGGGCCGAGCAGCAGATCGCGACCAGGGCCCAGCCGACCCGCTTGTCGTAGAGCGACGTGCCGAGCAGGTGGAGCGCGATCGCCATGGCGACCGACGCCACCCAGCTCACGATCAGGGCGGCGGTCGAGGCCGGGATCCCGACCGCGGCCACGGCCCGGATCAGCAGTGGATAGACCGGGAAGAAGGCCAGCTCGTTGCCCTGGAGCTGGCCGGCCATGTCGTACGTGTAGCCGTGCGGATAGCCGTTGACGGCCACCTTCAGGAACCAGCCGGCGTCCCAGACGAGCAGCCGGTTGCGGATGCCGATGGGGTCGTCGGAGGCGGCGTCGAGCCAGCCCAGGATGATCAGCTGAGCCACCCGGGTCAGGGCGAAGATCCCGATCGCGGTGCCGACGCCCCGCCAGGCGCCCGCGGCGCGCCAGAGCCGGGGGCGCTCCTCAACCGCGACACTCACTCGGTGTCTTTTTCTTCCGTCTTGTCCTCGGCCTTGTCCAGCAGAGCGCCGTCCTGCTCGGCGGTGCGCTCGGTGAGGATGCGCCAGGCGGCCGCGGCGGCCCGCTGCTCGGCCTGCTTCTTGCTGCGGCCCTCGGAGCCGCCGTAACGCTCGCCGGCCACCACGACCCAGGCCGTGAAGGTCTTGGCGTGGTCGGGGCCGGAGTCCTCGATCACGTAGTCGGGCACGCCCAGGCCGAGAGCGGCGGTCAGCTCCTGGAGGCTGGTCTTCCAGTCGAGGGCCGCGCCCCGGCTGGCCGACTCGACCATGAGCGGATCGAAGAGCCGGTGGATCACCTCACCCGCCGTGTCCAGGCCGTGGTCGAGGTAGATCGCGCCGAGCAGCGCCTCGAGCGTGTCGGCCAGGATGCTGGCCTTGTCGCGGCCGCCGGTCGTCTCCTCGCCCTTGCCCAGCAGCAGGTGCTTGCCGAGCCCCTCGGGGCCGAGGCCGCGGGCCACGTCGGCCAGCGCGTGCATGTTGACCACGCTCGCCCGCAGCTTGGCCAGCTGGCCCTCGGGCAGGTCGGGGTGGTTGTGGAAGAGCGCCGAGGTGATCACGACGCCGAGCACCGAGTCGCCGAGGAACTCCAGCCGCTCGTTCGTCGGCAGGCCACCGTTCTCGTACGCGTAGGAACGGTGGGTGAGCGCGCGTTCGAGCAGAGCGGGCTCGATCGGGACGCCGAACGCCTCCTCGAGAGGCAGGGTCGGCGGCCGGCGGCGCTTGTCACTCATCTTCAGACACCTCGTTGTGCTTCGATCATGTCGGCCATGGCCGCGACGGCGGCCCGGCGGTGCAGGTCGGCGGCGAACGCGATGCCCGCGGCGACGTCCGGCCCGGACGCCGCGCCGTGGCAGACCACCACGGTGCCGGCGACGCCGAGCAGGAGGGCGGCGCGCGGGGGCGGTGCGCCGGTGGTGGGTGGCCCGAGCTCCGCGTACGCCGCCTCGAGCCCCTTGAGCAGGATGTTGCCGGTGAAACCGTCGGTCACGACGACGTCGGCGGCAGCGCCGGAGACGACGTCGTTGCCCTCGACCAGCCCGGCGTACCGGGCCCCGCCCGGCAGATCGAGCGCGGCCAGCGCGGGTGGGAGGGCGCGGCGCAGCCGGTCGCCCTTGCCGCGTTCGGTGCCGATGGTGAGCAGGCCCACGCGGGGCGCGGCGACGTCGTGCACGACGGAGGCGTAGGCGGCACCGAGCCGGGCGTGCATGGCCATGGTGTCCTCGTCCGGGTCGACGGACGAGCCCACGTCGAGCAGGACGAGACGCCCGGCGCCGCTGGGCAGCACGGCGGCCAGCGGCGGGCGCCGTACGCCGGGCCAGCGTCCCAGGCCGAGTGCGGCCGACGTCACGGTGGCCCCGGTGTTGCCGGCCGAGATCACCGCGTCGGCCTCGCCCTGGGCGACGGCCAGCACGGCCGAGCGGACGCCCGACTCGACCCAGCTCTCCACGCGCTCGCCGGGCGCTATGGGCATGCGAGCGACCCGGCCGTGCTCGGCCGGGTCAAGGGCGTCAAGAAACTCGTCGGCGGCCTCGGCCGGTCCGACGAGCAGCAGGTGAAGGGCGGGATCGGCCTGGCAGGCACGCAGAGCGCCGTCAACCACGACGGCGGGAGCACTGTCCCCGCCGAGGAGGTCGACGGCGATCCGCGCGGTGCCCGGCTCCCCGACAGCCAGCTGCGGGGAGACCGAAACACCGGGACGCCGTTGCGCAGGTGCGAGCCGCCCGATGATCGGGCGCGTCACCTAAGCGCGGTTTCAGACCTCGAGGACCTGACGACCGTTGTACGTGCCGCAGACCCCGCACGCGGTGTGGGGCAGGTGCGGCGACTTGCACTGGGGGCAGGCCACGGTCTGCACCGCGGTCGCCTTCCAGTTCGCCCGGCGGGACCGGGTGTTGCTGCGCGACATCTTGCGCTTGGGGACGGCCACGGCTTACTCCTCGGTATTCGTTAGGTTACGCAAAGCGGCCCAGCGGGGATCGACTTCCTCGTGGCTGTGACCAGCCGGAAGGTCGTCGAAATGCACCCCGCAGTCGGGGCACAGGCCTGGGCAGTCCTGTCGGCACAGCGGGTTCGTCGGCAAGGTCAGCACCACCGCGTCCCGCAGAGCCGGCTCCAGGTCGAGCAGGTCGCCCTGCATCCGGCCCACCTCGTCCTCGTCGGTCGTCTCCTCGGTGGTGCTGTCCTCGTAGGCGAACAGCTCCGCGATCTTGACGTCGAAGGACTCGTTGATCTCGTTGAGGCACCGACCGCACTCGCCGACCAGCGAGCCGCGGGCGTTGCCGCTGACGTAAACCCCCTCGGAGACCGACGTGAGCACGAGATCGAGCTCGACGTCGGACCCCTCGGGAACCGAGAGCAACTCCAGTCCGAGGTCCGCCGGGGCCGGGATCACCCGCTTGAGGGCACGCGTCGCACCAGGCTGGCGCGGAAGTTTCGTCGTGTCGACGACGAGCGGCTGCCTGGGATCGAGGTGACTCTGTGGTGACTTGGGCATCGTTGTTCCTCAGCCTGGGTAGGCCGACAGAAAAGGTTACCTGAGCTGCCGCCGTACCGTCGAATCCGGGGTTACCCCCGCGCAGGAACTAGAACGGCAGCGGCCGTTCACTATCTTCCCCTTGGAAGTTGCCGATCTCGCGGAGGGCGTGCATCTTGTCACGGCCGCGCTCGATCGAGGCCAGGGCCCTGGTCAGGAACTGCTCGAAGTTGGCCAGGGCGGTGTCGACGTAGTCGTCGACCTCCTCACGCAGGCGCTGGGCCTCCGTGCGGGCCTCGGCGATGATCCGGGCGCCCTCGTGCTCGGCCGACACCGTGATCTCGTTCACCGAGACGAGCCGGGCGTGTTCGGTCTCACCCTCGCTGATGATCCGGTCGGCCTCGCGCCGGCCGGCCTCGATGATCCGGTCGCGCTCCTCCAGCACGGCCGCGGCCTTGCGCAGCTCGCTCGGCAGCTCGGAGCGGAGCTCGTCGAGGCGCTCGACCATCTCGTTGCGGTCGAACATGAAGTTCGTCCGCGACATGGGCACGGAGCGCGACTCCTGCACGAGCTCGATGATCTCGTCGATACGGTCGAGCGGATCCACCGATGCCTCCCAATCCACGTGGTTCGCTCACGGTACTGCGTGGGTCACCGCAGACGAGGGCACCGGCACGCCGGGCGCGCCCTAGTTCTGCTTGAGGCGCGTCACCAGACGCTCGCCGACGAAGTCCGGGACGTACGCCGAGGCGTCGCCGCCCCACTTCACCACGTCCTTGACGAGACTCGACGACAGAAATGAGTACAGCGGGTTGGTCGGCATGAACAGTGTCTCCACGCCGGAGAGCCCGATGTTCATCTGCGCCATCTGCAACTCGTAATCGAAATCGCTGACCGCGCGCAGACCCTTGACAACCACCGCCGCACCCTGCGCACGGCAGAAATCGACGAGAAGCCCGTGAAACGAGGCCACCCGGACGTTGGCGTACGAAGACGTCGCCTCTCGCAACATCTCGATGCGCTCTTCGATGGTGAACAGGCCGGTTTTCGACTGATTGATCAACACGCCGATGATCACTTCATCGAACAGCCGGCTGGCCCGCCCGACGATGTCGAGGTGGCCGTTGGTGACCGGATCGAAGGAGCCGGGACACACCGCTCGTCTCATGATCGGCGACCGTACCAAAGAGTGGTCTCCCCGTAACGCCTGCTGCGATCCGCGGTGATGCCGTCCACCCAGCTCATGGACGCACCCCGGGTCGAACGCTCCACGGTGACCACCGCGTCCGGAGCCAGCCACCCGAGCTCGACCAGCGCCGTCTGCACCTCGGTGACCTCGCGGTCGGTCACCGCGTAGGGCGGGTCGGCGAAGACCACGTCGTACGGCCCGCCGTCCGGCGGCGTGGCCAGGACCTGGGCCACCTTGCCGGTGACGAGCCGGGCCGCGCCCCCGAGGCGCAGCGCGACGATGTTGTCGCGGATCGTGCGGGCGGCCCGGCCGTCCGCTTCGACCAGAAGCGCGTGGCTCGCGCCGCGCGAGAGCGCCTCGAGCCCGACCGCCCCCGACCCGGCATAAAGATCAAGAAAGCGAACGCCGGAAAGATCCGTCATCGAATCGAGTGCGCTGAAATACGCCTCCCGCACACGGTCCGATGTGGGCCGGGTGAGCGCCCCGGCGGGCGCGGACAGCCGGCGGCCGCCGTGCGCTCCCGCGATGATCCGGGTCATGACGCCTCTCGCGATTCTGCGATGAACACTCTTCGGAAACTACTTGACTACGTACGCATTGTGGCCCGCGAGTGAACAAATGCGCAGAGCATCACCACGCTGAGCTTCGGTGCAAATTCCCTCAGTTAAGGGAAGATCACGAATCTGCAACAACACCCTTAGGATCCTCTGAGGGATTTCCTAGATAGGCATTAGTGACTATGGTCAGGCGCTGTTGCAGGCGTCCTCCACCGGACGCCGGCCGACGACGTGGGGAGGCGTTGTCGCAGGCCATCGCCCATTCTCCATCTCGGTGACGGCTCGCCGCTTCCTTGCGCACACCCCTGAACGTTTTTCCCCAGTTACAGGAGTAGGCGTGAACCTGCTGAAGTCCAAGCTGCGGCGTTCCACCGCCGTGGTCGCTGGAACGCTCATCGGCCTCGCCGGTGTCGCGTTCTTCGCGTCGCCCGCCAGCGCCCACCACAGCGTGGTCAAGGGCACCCCCACGTGTGACACCGCCACCGGCGACTGGACCATCAACTGGTCCGTCGACGCGGTCGGTGTCTACAAGGAGCAGCCGTTCAAGCTCGCTGAGGTCAAGGTGACGCCGGAAGGCACCATCGACGGCATCAAGGAGACCGAGGGCCCCGACTTCCCGTTCAAGAGCGGCGAGCCGGTCCTGGGCACCCAGAAGGTCGCCAGCGGCACCCAGTCCGTCACGCTGGCCGTCAAGGCCATGTGGAAGGAGAAGGACGGCAACTGGTGGGTCGAGCCGAAGCCGTCCACCGGCACCGTGACCTTCGACGGCACCTGCACCAAGGACGCCCCGAAGCCGGACGCGCAGCTCGCCTCCAGCTGTGACGGCGTGACCGTGACGCTGTCCAACGGCAAGGACGCCAAGAAGGACGCCGAGTTCACCATCGTCGGCACCGACTTCACCAAGGACGTGACGGTCAAGGTCGGCCAGGAGCCGGTCACCGTCTCGATCCCGGCCAAGAACGCCGGCAAGGTCGTCGTCACCGAGAAGAGCAGCGACAAGCCGGTTCTCGTCGGCAAGTGGGAAGAGCCCAAGGACTGCCAGCAGCCCGAGGACAACTTCGAGGGTGGCTACCAGGTCACCTGTGACTCGCTGATCTTCCAGGTGGACAACACCAAGGGCAAGACCACCATCGAGGTCACCTTCACCCCGAACAAGGGCGCGGCTCAGACCATCGTCGCCAAGCCGGGCGAGAAGAAGCAGGTCACCTTCAAGGGCGAGAAGGGTCTCGAGGTCACCCCGAAGTTCAAGGGTGAGGAGTTCGAGGCGATCAAGTGGGACGACGAGGAGAAGCCGGCCGAGTGCAACAGCGCTTCGCCGAGCCCGTCCGCCAGCGCCAGCACCTCCCCCGCCCCGGCCCCCGGCCAGGGTGGCGGCGATGACGAGGAGACCCTGCCGCTGACCGGTGCCGCCGCTGGTGGCATCGCGGCCGGCGCGGCCGTTCTGCTCGCCGCGGGCGCCGTGCTCTTCATCATGGCGCGTCGTCGCAAGGTGAAGTTCACCGCCTGATAGCAGCTAGACGAAAAGCGCCCCGGCCGAAGCCGGGGCGCTTTTGTCATATCCGGGGCGGCTGGAAAGACCCATCCGGTTCCGGGTGGTACGGATGGACGGCCACCACGGCACCGACCGGCAACGCCGCATAGACGTGGGGGAAGAGCTCACCGTCCGGCTTGGGCGGATCGCCCTGCTCCCAGGTGACCGGCACGGGCAACCGCTCCTCGTCGATCTCCAGCAGCACGAGATCGCGACGACCGTGGAACAGGAAGTTGGCCGGGCCGCTGACCTGCGCGGCCGTCGAGCAGTGGAGATAGCCCTGTGTGACCAGCGAGTCGGCCTCGTACGTCCCCGCCGCGACCGCCTCGTCCCAGGCGGCCCGGGGGCAGATGTGCAGGATCATCCCTTCTCCAGATATTCGGCCCGCTCCTCGTCGACGAACGCGGCCACCGAGGCGGCCAGAGCGGGGTATTTCGACAGGTCCGGGTCGTCACCGACCAGCTCGGCGGCCTCGGCCCGGGCGTCGGTGATGAGCTTGGTGTCGCGCAGCAGCGACAGCAACCGCAGGTGCGAATGCTTGCCGGACTGTGAGGCGCCCAGCACGTCACCCTCGCGGCGCTGCTCCAGGTCGATCTCGGAGAGCTTGAAGCCGTCGGTGGTGGACGCCACCGCGTCCAGCCGCTCGCGGGCCGCCGTGCCCTCCACCGACTCGGTGACGAGCAGGCAGATGCCGGCCGCCGAGCCCCGCCCGACCCGGCCCCGCAGCTGGTGCAACTGGGAGACGCCGAACCGGTCGGCATCCATGATCACCATGACCGTCGCGTTGGGCACGTCGACGCCGACCTCGATCACCGTGGTCGCCACCAGCACGTCCAGGTCGCCGGCGGCGAAGCGGCGCATCACCGCGTCCTTCTCGTCGGCCGGCAGCTTGCCGTGCAGCACGGCGATCCGCAGGCCGTGCAGCGGGCCCTCCTCGAGGATCGGCGCCACGTCCATCACGGCCAGGGGCGGGCGCCGGGCCGGCTCGTTGTCGCCCGGCGGCTCCTCTTCCTCTTCGGAGGCTCCGGTGCCGATGCGCGGGCAGACGACGTACGCCTGATGGCCGGCCTGGACCTCCTCCCGCAACCGCCGCCACGCCCGGTCGAGGAAGGCGGGCTTCTCGGGCGGCACCACGTGGGAGGCGATGGGCGAGCGGCCGCGCGGCAGCTGCGACAGCACCGAGGTCTCGAGATCGCCGTAGACGGTCATGGCCACCGTGCGCGGGATCGGGGTCGCGGTCATCACCAGCACGTGCGGGGGCGTGGCGGCCTTGGCCCGCAGCGCGTCACGCTGCTCGACACCGAACCGGTGCTGCTCGTCCACGACCACCAAGCCGAGATCGTGGAAGTCGACACCCTCGTACAGCAGAGCGTGCGTGCCCACGACGATGCCGGCCGTTCCGTCGGCCACCTTGGCCAGCGCTTTTCTCTTGGCGACGGCGCCGAGCGAGCCAGTCACCAAGGTCAGCTGGGTGCCGGCCGGGTCGCCGTCGATCTCACCGGCCCGGCCGAGCGCGCCCAGCTGCGCGCTGATGCCCCGGAAGTGCTGGGTGGCCAGGACCTCGGTCGGCGCCAGCAGGGCGGCCTGACCGCCCGCGTCGACCACCTGGAGCATGGCGCGCACCGAGACGAGGGTCTTGCCGGAACCGACCTCGCCCTGCAGGAGCCGGTGCATCGGGTGGGCCTGGGCCAGGTCGGCGGCGATCTCCTCGCCGACGCTGCGCTGGCCGTCGGTCAGCTCGTACGGCAGACCGGCGTCGAACTTGGCCAGAATGCCGCCGTCTTTCTTCGGTCGGCCCCGGCCCGCCGTCGCGGAGGCACGCGCCCGGCGTTGCGCCAAGGTCACCTGAACCGCGAATGCCTCGTCCCATTTCAAGCGATATTTCGCGACTTGGAGCGCCTCATTGGACGTCGGGCGGTGGATCTCGTGGAGCGCCTTGCCGATGCCGATCAGGTTGCGGTTGGCCCGCACCGGCGCCGGCAGCGGATCGGGCGGCGCCTCGAACGTGTCGAGCAGCGTCCGCACACACTTGGCGATCACCCAGGTCGGCACGGCCTGCGCGGCCGGGTAGACCGGGATGAGCGCGCCGGCGAACTCCTCGATCTCCTCGGCCGCCTCGTCCTGCGTGGCGTCGGCGCTGAGCAGCTGGTAGGCCGGGCCGTTGAGCTGGCGCTTGCCCCGGAAGTCGGTCACCTTGCCCGCGAACAGCCCCCAGCGCCCCTTGCGCAGCTCGCGCTCACGCCACGCCTGGTTGAAGAAGGTGCAGGTCAGGGTGGCGCCGGAGCCGTCGCCGATGGTCACCTCGAGCATGTTGCCGCGGCGCTGCCGCATCGGCTTGACGGCGATGCCCTGCACCTGGGCCAGCAGGGTGACCTGCTCGCCGATCTGCAGGCCGCGCATGTCGGTGTGCTCGCCACGCTCGTCGTAGCGGCGCGGGAAGTGGTAGACGAGGTCACCGGCGGTGTGCAGCTCGAGGTGGTCGGCGAGGGCCTTGGCCGTCTTGGCGCCGAGGACCTTCTCCAGCGGGGTGTCGATGGTGGTCATTCCACTCCAACCAGCAGGTGATAGCGGGGTTGCCCGCCGGCGTAACTGTGCAGCTCGACGAAGGGCCAGGCCCGGGTCACGTACGCACGGAGCTTCTCCTCCAGCCCGTCGGGCGCGTCGGCGCCGAGCACGAGGGTGACGAGCTCGCCGCCGCCACCGAGCATGCGGTCGAGCAGCTGAAGACCGACAGCGGCGAGATCGTCACCGATCACATGCACCTCACCGTCGACCAGCCCGAGCAGATCACCGGCCCGGCAGGGCCCGGCAACGGTGAGCGAGTCCCGCTGGGCGGTGCAGACCTCGCCGTAACGACAGGCCCCGGCCGCCTCGGCCATGGCGATGACATCATCGGCGAAGGACCGCTCCGGGTCACGAACGGCGAGGGCGGCCAGCGCCTGAACAGGCGACCGCGTGGGCACGACACTGACCCGGACCCCGCCGGCCTCGGCCTCCCGAGCAGCCGAGACGGCAACGGCATGGGTGTTGGCGTCGTTGGGCAGCAGCACCACACAGCGGGCCCCCGACGAGCCGATCGCCTCGAGCATCTCCCGGGTCGACGGGTTGCGCCCGACAACGGTGGCCCCTTCCGCCTCGAACAGCGAGGTGAGCCCCTCCCCGGCCGCGACGACGACGGCCCCACGCCCACTGGCCGGCCGCTCGGCTTCGCCGGGCCCATGCCCACGGTCATCAAGCGGCGTGACACTGATCCGATAGGGCCGCCCCGCCTCGACGCCGGCCTCAACGGCGGGCCCGATCCCCAGGGCGTCGACGTGAACGTGGACGTTCCAGGTCTGCGGCCCCACCTCGCCACTGCCCACGACGACAAGAGAGTCCCCGAGGGCATCAAGCACCCGCCGCAGCCCGTCAACGGCCTCCGGCGAGGCATCAAGCAGATATTGCACCTCGAAGCCGAACTCCCCCACGCCACCGCGATCCCCCATCGCAGCCGCACGCTCCCCACCGACAGGGGACACGGAAACAACGCCGGGCAGAGAGCGACCGCCAGCCGAAGAGCTCCCGGCGGACGAAGGCCCGTCGGCCGGTGAGGTGGCGCTGGGCAAGGAAGCGTCGCCAGCTGCGCCGGACACGAGAGGCGCGCCGGGCGAGGCTGTGCCGGGCAGAAGGGCGCCGGAGGGGGTTGGGCTGTCGCCGGGGTTGGGCGGGGCGATGAGGGAAGGCGTGGTGGCGGAGCCGAGCTTGTTGTCCGGCTCGGCAACTTGCTCGTCGTGGGGAGCGGCGCCGGCCGGGGTCAGGGCCTCGACCAGGGCGTCGAGCAGGAGGCAGAGGCCGCGGCCGCCGGCGTCGACGACTCCGGCCCGGGCCAGGGCGGGTAGCTGCTGTGGGGTGCGGGCCAGGGCTTCCGACGCGGCGCGGGCGGCGGCGCGGGCCACGGCCAGAAGGTCATCCGACTTTATGCGGGCGGCGGCCTCGGCCGCGGCGGCCACCACGGAGAGCACGGTCCCCTCGACCGGGCGGGCGACGGCCGCGTAAGCCGCCTCGGAGGCCGATCTCAACGCCCGGGCCAGCTCGGCGCCGCGCACCGCGGCCGACGCGGCCACGCTGTCGGCCATTCCCCGCAGGATCTGCGAAACGATCACGCCGGAGTTGCCCCGCGCGCCCAGCAACGCGCCCCGCGCCATCCGTCGCATGGCCCGCGCCAGAGGCGTGCCGTCCAGCGGATCGATCATGCCGTCCGGGTCGATCGCGCCGGCCGGATGAAAAGCGCCGGCCGGGACGACCGCACCCGTCGGCTGGAACGCGCCAGTGGAGTAATTCACGCTGGTTGGGCTGGACGCGCCAGCCGGGCCGCCCACACCAGCCGGACCGGACGCGCTGGCCGGGCCGCCCACGCTGGACGCGTCGGTCGGACTGATCGGGGCCGCCGGCCCCCTGACCAGGGTCACTGGAGTCTCGGCGGTCCCAATGGCCTCGTGGGCGTCCGAAGCGTCCAGGGCCTCCTGGGCCGACGTGAGGGTGAGCACCAGGTTGGTGCCGGTGTCGCCGTCGGGGACCGGGTAGACGTTCAGCTCGTTGATTTCGCGCTGGTGGGCCCTCAGCGCCTGGAGGCCGCGGCCGCACCAGCGGCGAACGGCGGCGGCGTCCAGGGTCTCGAGCACGCGAAAATCGTACTAACCACCTCTGACAATTGCCGGAGCGCCGCGAGTGGCCAGGACCGATTCGCCGACTCGCCCGGGCATCATGTAACCTTGCCGGGTTGCCTGCGGCCATGCTCGCTGGGCGCCTTCAGTTTTCGTTTCGACCCAGGAGTTACCCGTGGCTAGCGTGTGCGACGTCTGTGGCAAGGGACCGGGCTTCGGCCACAACGTGTCCCACTCGCACCGGCGGACCAACCGCCGCTGGAACCCGAACATCCAGTCTGTGCGCACCCCCGCCGGTGGCGGCACGACCCGCAAGGTCAAGGCCTGCACGTCGTGCATCAAGGCCGGCAAGGTCACCCGCGCCTGATCTGACGTTCGTCCACCAGCCCTCCGGTCACTGACCGGAGGGCTGGTTGTGTTTCACACAGTCTTCGCGAAGGACAGGACGCCCTCTTCGCCGGCGTAGTAGCCGAAGTCCTCGATACGGGCGTAACCGGCCGACTCGTACAGGCCGATCGCCTCCGGCTGTTTGTCGCCCGTCTCGAGGATGACCCGGCGGCAACCGGCCTCGCGGGCCGACTCCTCGACCTTGGCCAGCAGTTGGCGGCCCAGGCCCCGGCCCCGGGCCGCCTTCGCCGTGAACATGCGCTTGAGCTCGGCGTCCTCCCCGTGCCGGCGCCAACCGGCGCATCCCACGAGCTTCTCGCCGTCGTCGGCCACGAAGAAGTCGCCATTCGGCGGGAGGAACTCCGCCGCGTCGATGGGGGTGTCGTCGCCGCTGCCGCCGTAGCGGTCCGCCAGCTCCTGCATCACGTCGGCGAGCAGCAGGCGGACCACGGGCTCGGCGAGCTCGGCCCGCCTGATCTTGATCTCTGGCACGGGCCAACAGTAGTGACGGCGGCGCCCGGCCGCCAAAGCCACCTGTCTCAGCGGAAGTGGTCCCAGCCGAGCGGGCCGCTCCACGGTTTCCGGTCGACCGTGACCCCCGTGCCCTCGTGGACCCGGCCGATCGGGCGCCAGCCGTCCGGCAGCGCCACCCCGGCCGGGAACGTGGCCGCCAGGGCGTGATCGTCGCCACCGGCCAGGAGCCACTGCAACGGGTCGACGCCCAGCGCCGTTGCCGCGTCGCGCATCTGGTCGGGGACCTCGAAGGCGCCGGCCTCGATGTCCAGGCCGACCACGCTGGCCTTGGCGATGTGGCCGAGGTCCTGGAGGAGGCCGTCCGAGATGTCGATCATCGAGGTGGCGCCGGCGCGGGCCGCGGCGGGACCGGCCGCATACGGGACCGCCGGGCGGCGGTACGCCTCGACCAGCGCCTTCGGCGTACGGAAGCCGCGGGACAGCACCGTATATCCGGCCGCCGCGTAGCCGATCCGCCCGGCCAGCGCGATGACGTCGCCCGGCTGGGCGCCGGTGCGCACCACCGGCGCCTGGCCGCCCAGGTCACCCAGGGCGGTCACGGCGATGGTCAGGGTCGGGCTCGACGACATGTCACCGCCGACCACGCTCGCACCGACCAGCGCCGCCTCGGCCGACAGGCCGGAGGCCAGGTCTTCGGCCCAGGCGATGTCCATGTCGGGTGGGGCGCACAGCGCGACCAGCAGCGCCGTCGGCGTCGCGCCCATCGCCGCGATGTCGGCCAGGTTGGCCGCGGCGGCCCGATGACCCACGTCGGCGGGGCCGGACCAGTCGCGGCGGAAGTGCCGGCCCTCGACAAGGACATCGGTGGATGCCACTATCCGACCGTCGGGCGCGGCCACGATCGCGCTGTCGTCGCCCGGACCGAGCAGCGTCGTCGGGCCGGTCTCGAGCCGCGCGACCACTCGGGCGATGAGCCCGAACTCGCCGGCCTCGGCAATGCTCACGTGTACACGGCCTTTCATTCTTGGTCTTTACGGTAGTTTCACGTTCGGGTTACGGCGGTGGGGAATGGAGTCAGAGAGTGGTCCAGGCATACATCCTGATCCAAACCGAGGTCGGAAAGGCCCATGACGTGGCCGCCGCGATCGGCAAAATACCGGGTGTGGTACGGGTCGACGCGGTCACCGGGCCGTACGACGTGGTCGTGCTGGCCGAGGCGCACACGGTCGACGACCTCGGCAGCCTCATTGTGAGCAAAGTCCAGTACGTTCCGGGCATCATGCGGACGCTGACCTGCTCCGTGGTAAACCTCTGACATGGTTGACGTGGAGAACCCCCCGGTCAAGAAGCCTGATCCGGCGGCGCGGGGCGCGGCTCTGTGGGCCACGCTCATCGCCGTGCCCGTGGCCCTGATCGTGGGACTCCTGGTCTTCTGGAAGATCACGCCGGACGGCGGCTCGTCGACCGCCGAGCCGGCCGCCGGCGCGTCCACTCCGGTCGTCGTGCCGTCCACTCCGGTCCAGATGGACGCTCCGAAACTCGACGCCCGTACGGCCCAGGTCTGTCTCGCGGTGACCTCGCAGCTGCCCACCGAGGTCCGTGGGCTGCCCCAGCGCAAGGTGAGCGCCGGCCCGGAGCAGAACGCGGCGTACGGCGAGCCGGCCATCACCGTCGCGTGTGGCCTGCCCCAGCCGACCATGTGCGAGCGTGTCGACGGCGGCCACGCGGGCTGTGTGCCGCTGGACGCCACCATGCTGAAGATGAACGGCGTCTGCTGGTACGGGCAGGATCTGCCGGCGACTGACGTCTTCACCACGATGGACCGTGAGGTTCCCGTGCGGGTCCAGGTGCCCGGCAGCTACGAGCAGACCGCGCAGTGGGCCAACGAGTTCTCGGACGCCGTGGTCCAGACGGTGAAGTCGAAGACCACCGGCGTGCCGACGGGCTGCAATCAGTGAAGGCCGGTGCCGCGGCGTAGCGCGGTGCGGACCAGGCGGTCGACCACCTTGGGGTATTCGAGGCCGGTGGCCGCCCACATGAGCGGGAACATCGAGGTCGGCGTCATGCCCGGCATCGTGTTGATCTCGTTGAGGTAGATCTGGTGGTCGGCCGTGACGAAGAAGTCGACGCGGGCCAGGCCGGCGCAGTCGAGCGCGGTGAACGTGCGCCGCGCGTAGTCCTGAACCTGGCGGGTGACCTCGTCCGGCAGATTGGCCGGGAGGCTGTGCGGAGCGCCGTCGATGTACTTCGTGTCGAAGTCGTACCACTGGTCGTCGTTGACGTGGATCTCGGCAAGCAGGGACGCGTCGGGCGCGCCGCCGGCCTCGCTCTCGAGCACCCCGCACTCGACCTCGCGGCCCACGATCGCGGCCTCGACGAGCACCTTGGGGTCGATCTGCCGGGCGGTGGCGACGGCCGCGTCGAGGTCGGCCCAATCGGTCACGCGAGTGATGCCGTGTGACGAGCCGGCCCGTGAAGGCTTCACGAAGACGGGCAGGCCCAGGCGCTCCTTGTCGGCCTCCGACAGCGAGACACCGGCCCTCAGGACCGCATAGGGCCCCACGGGAATGCCCTCGACGGTCGCGAGCTTCTTGGTGAACTCCTTGTCCATGGCCGCCGCCGAGGCGAACACGTTGGCGCCCACGTAGGGCAGGCCGGCCATCTCGAGCAGGCCCTGGATGGTGCCGTCCTCGCCGTAGGCCCCGTGCAGCACCGGGAAGACGACGTCGACGTCGGCCAGCGACGACACGCCCGCACCGGGGTCGCGCACGATGAGCTCGGCGTTGGCCAGCACCACCGACGAGCCGCTGGCCGCGGTGATCTCGGGCAGTTTCCGGTCGACGATGGCCAGGGAGGCCGGGTCCTCGCCGGCCAGGACCCACTGGCCGTCGCGCGTGATGCCGACCGGGACCACCTCGTACTGATCCGGGTCGAGCGCGCCCAGAATCGCTCCGGCGCTCACGCAGGAGATCGCGTGCTCGGTGCTGCGACCGCCGAACACGATCGCGACTCGGGTCTTCCGAGGGGTCGTCACTTCTCTTCGGGCCTCTCGCTAGCGGGCTTGCCGGGGGTGACCCTACTCTGCGTGAGCCACCTCCGGGATCCGCCGGTCTGCCGCGAACTCGCAGTTCATCAGGCCTTTACGGGGCGTAGTCAGCCCGACGTCCGCCGGATCGGGGTGTCGCGCATGACGCTGTAGAGCACGAGGAAGCCGGCCACGACCACCGTGAGCGTGATGACGACCGCCGGTCCGTACGGCAGCCGGTGAAGTGTCTTCCCGAACTCGTCGAACCGGACCAGGTTGTCGGAGACGGCCAGCGGGATCGCGGCCGGAATGATCAGGGGCACGCCGATCCACGGGTTCCAGCGGTAGAAGCCGGCCGTGACCAGCATGCCGGTCACCATGTACGCCATCGAGCCCGGCAGCAGATGACCGAACTCCGACAGCGCGCCGTCGAGAGTGAAGACCGGATATGTCGCCCCGCGCAGGTCGAGCGCGCCCAGCAGCACGCTCTCGATGGCGTGCCCGACCGTGACCAGCGCCGCGAAGAGCGCGGTCAGGGCCACCGCGAACATCGCCATGCCGCCCAGGAACTCGCCCCGGGTGATGCCGTTGGCCACGAAGAGCTTCATGTGCAGGCTGATCACGAGGATGCCGGCCACCAGCGGCCAGTATTTGATGGCCGCGCCGGCCATGACGATCCAGAAGCTGAACTTGTTCGGGCCGACCGCGTGGTTGATGACGATCAGTCCGATCGCCTCGACCGCCAGCATGATGCCCCAGAAGATGAGCAGGATCGGCCGGTAGAGCCGGAACAGGGTGCTGAACACGGTCATCGCGACGCCTCCAGCGGCTGCGAGGTGAGGTGGACGAACAGGTCCTGGATGCCGATCGGGCCGAAGCTGAGCCCGGCCGCCTCGCCGCGCTCGATGTCACCGGCGCCGAAGCGGCCGTCGAGGGTGACGGCGCGCACGCCGCCGAGGCTCTGCTCGCCGAGGACGGTGTGCCCGGCGGTGAACGCGGTGACGGCCTCGGCCGGTCCGGTCACGGTGACGCCGCGGCCGCGCAGGGCGTCGGTCTCGTCGTGCACGATGACCCGCCCCCGATCCATGATGATCACTCGCTCGAAGAGGTCGGCCACCTCCTCGATGAGGTGGGTGGAGAGGATGATCGTGCGCGGGTGCCGCAGATAGTCGTCCAGCAGCTCGCGGTAGAACAGGGTGCGGGCCACCGCGTCCATGCCCAGGTACGACTCGTCGAGGATGGTCAGCGGGGTCCGCGCGGCCAGTCCGAGCACCACGCCGAACGCGGAGCGCTGACCACGGGAGAGCGCCGAGACCCGCTTGCGCGGATTCAGACCGAAGACCTCGATCAGATGCGAGGCGTACGCCACGTCCCAGGTGGGCCGCAGCCGGGCGGCGAGGTCGAGCGCCGTCCGGAGGCGGTCGGAGTCGCTCAGGTCGAGCGTGTCGCGGATGAAGCAGGTGCGGTGGGCCACCCGCGGGTTTTCGAAGGCGTCCTCGCCGTCGACGCGGACGAAGCCCGAGTACGGTTTCCGGTACGACGCGATCGCGCTCAGCAGGCTCGTCTTGCCGGAGCCGTTGCGGCCGAGCAGACCGTAGATCTTGTCGCCCTCCAGGTCGAGATCGACGCTGTCGACGGCCACGGTCCCGCCGTAGCGGACGGTGAGGTCGCGTATCTCGATGCTCACTTCTCCCCCAGGTGCTTGACGATCTCGTCGACGCTGATGCCGATCCGTTTCGCCTCGTCGAGCATCGGGGCGACCACCTCGGCGAAGAACCGCTCGCGCCGCTCGGCGCGCAACCGGGCCCGGGCGTCGGGGCTCACGAACATGCCGATCCCGCGCCGCTTGTAGAGCACTCCCTCGTCGACGAGCTGGGCGAAGCCCTTGGCCGCGGTGGCCGGGTTGATCCGGTAGAACGCCGCGTACTGGTTCGTCGACATCACCTGCTGCTCCTCCTCGAGGCCCCCGCTGAGGATGTCGTTCTTGATGCCCTCGGCGATCTGGAGGTAGATGGGGCTGCGGTCGTGGAACACGCCGAGCCTCCCTACTTCAGTGGTTCATTACTCATGTAACGAACCATAGACCCGCGGCGCCAACGACAGCAAGAAGGATTTCTAGGCGGCAAAGGTCTGCGGGAGCACGCCCTCGTCCCACAGACGGTCCAGATGGGCCAGGAAGCCGACCAGGCTGCGTTCCAGGTCGCGGCGTTCGGTCTCGGGCAGCACGGCCAGCGGGTCGCTGAAGACCAGGCCCTCGGGGTGCTTGGCCCGGGTGCCGACGAACTTCAGGCAGGCCGAGCACCACACGTAGCTGACCAGGGTCGGGCGGCGGGCGTTGGCGGGCGCGTTGAAGTACGCCCGCAGGCGGCGCTCCCCGCAGGCCGGGCAGTCCCGCTCGCCCGGCTCCGCGAAGAAGCTCGACCCCTGGGTCAGCGACGCCACCTGGTCGCCGGAGAAGCTGTTCCAGGCCACGCTCACGCCTCGTCCAGCGCCGCCGTCAGATCGGCCAGCAGGTCGGCGGTGTCCTCGATGCCGCAGGAGAACCGCACGAAGCCGGGCGGCGTGTCGTCGCCCCACTGGGCGCGCCGGTCGGCCGTGCTGTGCACGCCGCCGAACGAGGTGGCCGCGAAGACCAGGCCCGAGGCGGCCAGGAAGCGGGCCACCCGCTGCTCGTCGCCCAGATCGAACGAGACCACCCCGGGGATGCGGCGCATCTGCCGCTGGGCCACCTCGTACGACGGATCGCCCTCCAGGCCGGGCCAGCGCACCCCGGTGACGTCGTCGCGCGAGGCCAGGAACGCGGCGACGGCGGCCGCGTTCTGGGTCTGGCGGGCCAGCCGCAGGTCGAGCGTGGCGATCGAACGGTGGGCCAGCCACGCGTCGAACGCGCCCGGCACCGCGCCGGTCTGCTTGCGCCACGTCTCGATCTTGTCGAACAGCGCGATGTCGTTGGTGGCCACGTAGCCCAGCAGGACGTCCGAGTGGCCGGTCAGCGCCTTGGTGCCCGAGGCGACGACCACGTCGGCCCCGAGCGCCAGCGGGGTCTGCCCGAGCGGCGTCGAGGTCGTGTTGTCCACGGCGACCAGGGCACCGGCCGCGTGCGCGGCGTCGGACACGGCCTGGATGTCGCACACGTCGAGGCCCGGGTTGGCCGGGGTCTCGAGCAGCACCAGGCGTACACCCTCGAAGCTCGGATAGGGCCCGGCGGTGGGCACCAGGACCGTCTTCACGCCGAGGTCGCGCAGCGTGCCCTCGGCGAAGGCGCGGACGGTGAAATAGCCGTCCGAGGGCAGGGCCACGGTGTCGCCGGTGCGCAGCACGGCCAGCATCAGCGCCGTGATGGCGGCCTGGCCGCTGGAGAACACGAGCGTGCGGCCGCCCTCGAGCTCGCCGATGGCCGACTCGAGGTTGCGCCGGGTCGGGTGCTGGGTGCGGGCGTAGTCGTTCAGCCCGGGACCGTCGGCGGGATCGAGGTGATAGGGCGCGGCGAAGACCGGCCCCGGCAGGAACGGCTCGCCCACAGCGGGGTCGGGCAGTCCGGCGTGCACAGCGCGCGTGCCATCCGAATAACTCATTCCGGCTTCATCTCCCGGCCCATCAGCAGTTTCACGGCGACCCGCGGGTCGGCGCCCTCGTGGCAGACCTTCTCGACCTGCTCGGTGATCGGCATCTCCACGCCGTGCGCCCGGGCCAGGTCGCGGATGGCCAGGCAGCTCTTCACACCCTCGGCCGTCTGCCGGGCCGCCGTCTGCGCCTGCTCCAGCGTCTTGCCGAGACCGAGCTGCTCGCCGAACGTACGGTTGCGCGACAGCGGCGACGAGCAGGTCGCGACCAGGTCACCCAAACCGGCGAGGCCGGCGAAGGTGAGCGGGTCGGCGCCCAGGGCCGCGCCCAGGCGGGCCGTCTCGGCCAGGCCACGGGTGATCAGTGAGGCCTTGGTGTTGTCGCCCAGGCCCATCGCCGCGGCCATGCCGTAGGCCAGGGCGATCACGTTCTTGACGGCGCCGCCCAGCTCGCAGCCGATCAGGTCCTCGCTCGTGTACGGGCGCAGGTAGGGCAGCGCCATCGCGTGCTGCACGGCCCGGCAGCGCGCGGCGTCGGTGCCGGCCACCACCGTCGCCGCCGGCTGCTCGGCGGCGATCTCGGGCGCCAGGTTGGGGCCGGAGACGACCACCACCCGGTCCTGCTCGACGTGCGCGGTCTCGACGATGACCTGGCTCATCCGCTTGGTCGTGCCGAGCTCGATGCCCTTCATCAGCGACACGATGGTCGAGCCGGGCTCGAACGCGCCGGCCCACTCGGCCAGGTTGCCGCGCAACGTCTGCGACGGCACCGCGATGGCGACCAGGCCGGCCCCGGACACGGCCCCGGCCAGGTCGGTGGTCGCGGTGATGCGCTCGGGCAGCTTGATGCCGGGCAGCGCGCCCTCGTTGACGTGGCTGTCCCGGATCGACGTGGCGACCGCGTCGCGCCGGGCCCACATCGTCACGTCGGCGCCCGCCTCGGCCAGCACCTTGGCGAAGGCCGTGCCCCAGGCGCCCGATCCGATGACCGCGGCCCGGGTCATGCGCTCTCCTCCGACGTGGTGGCCTTCTTCTTCGGGCGCTCGTAGAGAGCCGCCGGCGGCTGCTCGTGGCGCAGCGTGCCGAGCAGGGCGCTGATGTCGCGCATGATGTGCTCGGTCATCTCCTCGAGCACGGCCCGCGACGGGGCGGCGCCGGCCCAGCGGCTCAGGTCGACCGGGTCGCCCGCGGTCACCGTCACCTGGCGGCGCGGGCGCATGCTCAGCTTGCCCGTGCGCGGATCGAAGATCTCGTGGGCGCCCCAGTTGGCCATCGGGATCACCTGAGCGCCGGTGACCAGCGCGAGCCGGGCGGCGCCGGTCTTGCCGCGCATGGGCCACAGCTCGGGGTCACGGGTGGTCGTGCCCTCGGGGTAGATGACCACGACGCCGCCCTGGTTCAGGGCGTCGACGAGCACGTCGAGCGACTTCACGGCCTCGACGCTGCCGCGCTCGACCGGGATCTGCTTGACCTTGCGCAGGAACGGGCCCATCACCGGCACCCGCCACAGGCTGGCCTTGCCGAGGAACTGCGGCCAGCGGCCGGCGCCGTAGATGTAATGCGCGACCACGAGCGGATCGAAGTGCGACACATGGTTGGGGACGAGGATCACGCCACCCGTCCTCGGGATCTTCTCCATGTCGAGCCAGGTCCGCTTGGTCCAGACCTTGAGCACGGGAATCACCAGCACGGCCGCGAACCGCCGCCAGAATCCGAGCCTGCGGTGCGCCACGGCCCCTCCTACCTGCTGTGCGGCGTGTCCCCGCCGCGTCTCAAATACGAAATCATGCCCGCTCGAAGCCCGCGGTACCAGGTGGGGTCCTTACCGCCGGAGGGCTGGCACACTTGGCCGAATGGGTGGGGACTGGACGGCCGTGATGCCGGTCAAGCGGCTGGGGCTGGCGAAGAGCCGGCTGCGCGGGGCCGTTCCGGCGGCCCGGCACGCGGATCTCGCGCTCGCCATGGTGCTCGACACAGCGACCGCGGTCCTTTCCGTGTGCGACCTCATCGTTGTGACGGACGACCCTGTGACCGCGACAGCCGTCACAGAAATGGGCGCCCGGGTGGTCGCCGATCGGCCGGGCGCCGGGCTGAACGAGGCCATGCGGTACGGCGCGGACGACGTGGCCGGAACAGAACGGCACCGGGCCGTGCTCGCTGGTGACCTGCCCGCGCTGAGCCCGGCCGAGTTGGACGAGGCGCTGGCCCACGCGGAGAAGGAACCAAGGGCGTACGTGGCCGACGCCGCCGGCACCGGCACCGTGCTCCTGGCCGCCGCTCCTGGCGTACACCTGGAACCGCTCTTCGGAATCGGCTCGGCGCGGGCCCACGCCGAATCGGGCGCGCGGGCCCTCGACGGCGATTGGCCCGGGCTGCGGCAGGACGTCGACACCCCGGCCGACCTGGCCACGGTCCTCGCGCTGGGCGCCGGGCGGCACACCTGCGCGCTCCTGCGTGATCTGGGACTCAAGGTGGCCTGCGTCTCGGCCGCCTGACCGGTAGCGTCGAGGTCATGCAGGGGACGATCGCGACATTCGACGCCGGCGACCGCACTGGCACGCTTCTTCTCGACGACGGGACTGAGCTGGCCTTCGATGCGCCCGCTTTCGACGGGTCCGGGCTGCGCAAGCTCCGGCTCGGCCAGCGGGTCGACGTGGAGCGCGATCCGGGGGGCATTGTCCGTCAGGTGAGAATCCCCGGCATCGTCTAGCCAGCGCGTTTCACGTTCCGCCGAAAGCGGCAATGATGGAGCGATGCAGACCCCGCCCCGGACCCCGGAAAGCCGTCGGCGTGGCCCGAACGGCCGTTTTCTCCCGCGATCGGCCGAGCAGAAGACAACGGAGCAACTCGTGACCGCCAGCACTGAACCCGTCGAGGCGCCCGAGCAGAACCGCCCGGAGCTGCCCGAGGACCGTTTCCTCAACCGCGAGCTGTCCTGGCTCGACTTCAACTCCCGCGTGCTGACGCTGGCCGAGGAACCGAAGACGCCCCTGCTGGAACGGGCGAAGTTCCTGGCCATCTTCGCCAGCAACCTCGACGAGTTCTACATGGTGCGGGTGGCCGGGCTCAAGCGGCGCCTCAGCGCCGGCCTGCCGATGCGCGGCGGCGACCGCAGCTCGCTGCGCAACCAGCTCGAGATGATCTCGCAGCGGGTGGCCGACCTGGTCACCCGCCAGGCCGCCTGTTTCGCCGACGAGGTGCGCCCCAAGCTGTCGGCCGAGGGCATCGAGCTGGTCTCCTGGAGCGAGCTCGACGCGCCCGAGCGCGAGCGGCTGCGCACGTACTTCCGCGAGCAGATCTTCCCGGTGCTGACCCCGCTGGCGGTCGACCCGGCGCACCCGTTCCCGTACATCTCGAGCCGTTCCCTGAACCTCGCGGTGGCCCTGCGTGACCCGGACGACGCCAACGCCGAGCTGTTCGCCCGCATAAAGGTGCCGAACAACGTGCCCCGCTTCGTCACCGTGCAGAACGACAGCCGGGGCGTGCGCTTCCTGCCGGTCGAGGAGCTCGTGGCGGTCCACCTCGACCAGCTCTTCCCGGGCATGCAGGTGCTCGAGTGGCACCTGTTCCGGGTGACCCGCAACGCCGAGCTCGAAGTCGACGAGGACCGCGACGAGGACCTGTTGCAGGCCCTGGAGCGCGAGCTGGCCCAGCGCCGCTTCGGCCCGCCGGTGCGCCTCGAGGTGGCCGCCTCGATCAGCGACCACGTGCTCGAGCTGCTCGTGCGCGAGCTCGACATGGACAGCGAGGACGTGCAGCGGGTGCCGGGCCTGCTCGACCTGTCGGCGCTGTGGCAGGTGTTCGGCGAGAGCGACCGCGACGACCTCAAGGACCGTCCGTTCGTGCCGGCCACCCATCCGCAGCTGGCCGACGGCGAGGTGCCGCGCAGCGTCTTCAACCGCCTGCGCGAGAGCGACATCCTGGTCCACCACCCGTACCACTCGTTCTCGACCAGCGTGCAGCGCTTCATCGAGCAGGCCGCGGCCGACCCCAACGTGCTGGCCATCAAGCAGACGCTCTACCGCACCTCGGGCGACTCCCCGATCGTCGACGCGCTGGTCGACGCGGCCGCCGCCGGCAAGCAGGTGGTGGTCCTGGTCGAGGTGAAGGCGCGCTTCGACGAGGTGGCGAACATCGCCTGGGCCCGCACGCTGGAGCGGGCCGGCTGTCACGTCGTCTACGGCCTGGTCGGTCTCAAGACCCACTGCAAGACCGCTTTGGTGGTACGCCAGGAGGGCAACCAGATCCGGCGCTACTGCCACATCGGCACGGGCAACTACCACCCCAAGACGGCCCGGCTCTACGAGGACTTCGGCATGCTCACCGCCGATCCCGAGGTCGGCGCCGACGTCACCGACCTGTTCAACGTGCTGACCGGCTACAGCCGCCAGCGCAAATACCGCCGTCTGCTGGTGGCCCCGCACGGCGTGCGCTCCGGCCTGATCGAGCGGATCGAGGAGCAGGCCCGCATCGCCCGCGAGGGCGGCGAGGCGCTCGTGCAGATCAAGGTGAACTCGCTGGTCGACGAGGAGAGCATCGACGCTCTCTACCGCGCCTCGCAGGACGGCGTGAAGGTCGATCTGATCATTCGGGGCATGTGCGCCCTGCGGCCCGGCGTGCCCGGCCTCTCCGAGAACATCCGGGTCCGCTCGATCGTCGGCCGGTTCCTGGAGCACTCGCGGGTCTTCCGGTTCGGCCTGGGCGACGACGCCGAATATTGGATCGGCTCGGCCGACCTGATGCACCGCAACCTCGACCGCCGCGTCGAGGCGCTGGTGAAGGTGGTCAAGCCGAGCGCCCGCGAGGAGCTGCGCTACGTGCTGGAGCTGTCGATGGACGACAGCACCGAGGGTTTCGACCTGCACGGTGACGGCACGTGGCACCGCAACCCGGCCAGCCAGGCCGACGCCAGCATGCACCTTCAGGAGGCGCTGCTGCGCCGCGTCGACAAGAAGACGAAGGCGGTCTGATGCCGGAGCCGATCCGCGCCGCGGGCGGTGTGCTTTACCGCCCGGCCGGCGACGGCCTCGAGGTCTGCCTGGTGCACCGCCCCCGGTACGACGACTGGGCCCTGCCCAAGGGTCATCTCGACAAGGGCGAGCCGGCCCTGCTGGGTGCCGTCCGCGAGGTGCTCGAGGAGACCGGCCGGCGCGGGCGGCCCGAGCTGGCCCTGCCCCGCGTCGAATACGACCTGCCCGACGGTCGCCCGAAGACGGTGGACTACTGGCTCATGGCGGTCACCGGCGACGAGGCCCCGATCGGCGACACCGACGAGGTCGACCAGATCGCCTGGCTCCCGCTCGCCGAGGCCGCCCGCCGGGTCAGCTACGACGACGAACGCGCGCTGCTCGACCATGTGGCGGCACTGCCGCGGGTCACGGCGGTGGCGGTTCTCGTACGCCACGCGCACGCCGGCGAGCGCAAGAAGTGGAACGGCAACGACGCGCTGCGCCCGATCGACCCGGTCGGGCTGGCCCAGGCCGAGCGCATCGCCGAGCTGGTCGCCCCGCTCGGGCCGGAGCGGCTGGTGGCGGCGACGCCGTTGCGCTGCAAGCAGACCCTGGAGCCGCTGGCGGCCGCCCTGGGCGGCAAGCCGATCGTGATGGACGGCGGCTTCGCCGAGCCGTCCGACGCCGACGAGGCGCCGGCCAAGGCCAAACTGGCCGCCCAGCGCCTGTTCGAGCTGCGTTCCGGCGGCCTGACCGTGGTCTGCAGCCAGGGCAAGCTGATTCCGGGCCTGCTGGCCGCGCTGGCCGACGCGCCCGATCCGGCGCCCTACAAGACCGCCAAGGGCGACGGCTGGCTGCTCACCTGGTCCGGCGACCGGCTGCTGGGCCTGTCGCGGCTCTGACCTTCTGCCGGGGGCGCCGCGGTGGCGGCAGCGGGTCCGCGCGCCACAGGCCGATCTGGTCGCCGGTCAGCCAGCGGGCCCGCCACAGCTCGTCCTCGCGCGGTTCCCAGTCGCGATAGGGCAGCAGCGCGACCCGCCAGCTCAACACACAGACGAGATACCAGTTGTAGACAGGGATCAACCCCAGAAAGGCGTCCCGGGGCCGGTACGAGGCCCACGGGGCCAGCAGGCGCACGGCCAGGCCGGCCCAGGCCCCGGTGACGATCCAGTCGAGCAGGCCCGAGCCGGTCCACCGCTCGGCCAGCCCACCCATCGTCCAGCCCGGCACGATGGCGGCCGCGAACAGCACGGCCGCGATCAGCGACCGGCCCACCAACCCCCGCGGCGACGCTCTGCGCTCCATGACCGGACGGTAGGCACAGTGGCCACTTCCGCGCCGGGACACAGAAAAAGCGTCCACCGTACGGGTGGACGCCTTCTCGGCGGTGCGTGCCTCAGCTGGTCTTGCGGCTGGTGCGTGCGGCGCGGGCGCGGGACGGGGTCTCCGCCGCGGCCGCGGTCGTGGTCTTGCGGGCAGTCGTCTTCTTGGCCGCGGCGGTCTTCGTCGCGGTGGCAGCCTTCTTGGCGGGGGCGGCCTTGGTCGCGGCGGTCTTCTTCGCCGCGGTCGCCTTGGTGGCGGTGGCCTTGGTGGCAGTCGCCTTGGTGGCGGCGGCCTTCGTGGCCGTCGCCTTCGTGGCGGCGGCCTTGGTGGCGGTCGCCTTGGTAGCGGTCGCCTTGGTGGCAGTGGACTTCGCCGGCGCCGCCTTGGTCGCCGTCGCCTTGGTGGCGGCGGTCTTGGCGGGCGCGGCCTTGGTGGCGGTCGTCTTCTTGGCGGCGGCCGTCTTGGTCGCGGCCGTCGTGGACTTCGCCGGGGTGGCCTTGGTGGCGGCGGTCTTCTTGGCCGCCGTCGCCTTGGTGGCGGTGGTCTTGGCCGGGGCCGCCTTGGTGGCGGCAGCCGCCTTGGTGGCGGTCGCCTTCGTAGCGGTGGCCTTGGTGGCGGTGGCCTTGGTGGCGGTGGCCTTCTTGGCCGGGGCCGCGGCCTTCGCGACCTTTCCGCTCGCCACCATCTCGCGGAAGGCGGTGCCAGGCTTGAACGCCGGCACCGATGTTTTCTTCACTTTCACCGGTTCGCCGGTGCGAGGATTGCGGGCCGTACGCGCATTGCGTGCCCGCTTCTCGAAGACGCCGAAGCCGGTGATGGCAACCCGGTCGCCCTTGGTGACGGCGTTCTCCACCTCGCTGATGACCGCGTCGAGCGCCGCCGTCGCGGTTTTCCGGTCACCTAGCCGGGCGGCCAGCGCCTCGATAAGCTCGGCCTTGTTCACGATTTTCCTCCCGAACGTGAGAAGTGGCCCAATGCGAGCCATTCTGCGCGCACCGTATGCCCTCTGACCAGCGGACACAAACATTAGTGTCAAAAAAACCCTTGTGTTACAACGAAATCGCCCCCACCGGGGACTCGGTGGGGGCGAAATTTCTTGCCAGGACAGGGGTTTTCGTTGCTCAGGCGACGACCGGCTTGAAGGCGGGACGCTTCTTCTCGTACGCCGTGATGAGTTCCTCGTGGCGCAGGGTCAGTCCGATGTCGTCGAGGCCCTCCATGAGCCTCCACCTGCTGAAATCGTCGATCGGGAAGGACCAGGAGGCGTCGTCCACGCGCACCTGACGGGCACCGAGGTCGACCGTGATCTGCTTTTCCGGCTCGCTCTCACCGAGATCCCAGAGGGCTTCCACGGCTTTCTGGTCGAGCTGGACCGGCAGCAGACCCTCCTTGAGGGCGTTCCCCCGGAAGATATCGCCGAAGCGGGCCGCGATGACCACCTTGAAGCCCCAGTCGCGCAGCGCCCAGACCGCGTGCTGGCGCGACGAACCGGTGCCGAAGTTGGGTCCGGCGACCAGGATCGTGGCCCCGGCGTGGGCCGGATTGTTCAGCACGAAGGAGGGGTCGTCCTTCCACGCGCTGAACAGACCGTCCTCGAAACCGGTGCGGGTGACCCGCTTCAGATAGACGGCGGGGATGATCTGGTCGGTGTCCACATCGGAGCGGCGCAGCGGCATGACCTTGCCGCTGTGTGTCACGAACTTGTCCATGGGATTACTCCGGTCTCAGAGGTCGGCGGGGGCGGCCAGCTTGCCGACCACGGCGGTGGCGGCGGCGACCTGCGGCGAGACCAGATGCGTACGACCGCCCTTGCCCTGCCGTCCCTCGAAGTTGCGGTTGGAGGTGGAGGCGGCGCGCTGGCCCGGGGTGAGCGTGTCCGGGTTCATGCCCAGGCACATGGAACAGCCCGCGAAGCGCCACTCGGCGCCCGCCTCGGTGAAGACCTTGTCGAGACCCTCGGCCTCGGCCGCCTCGCGCACCTTGTACGACCCCGGCACGATCATCATGCGGACGCCGTCGTGCACCTTGTGGCCGCGGATGACGTCGGCCGCGGCCCGCAGGTCCTCGATGCGGCCGTTGGTGCAGGAGCCCACGAAGACCACGTCGACCGCGACGTCCTTGAACGGCGTGCCCGGCGCGAGATCCATGTATTCCAGCGCGCGGCGGGCGGCGCTGCGGTCGGTCTCCTCGACGAACTCCTCGGGGTCGGGGACCACGCTGTCGAGCGGGGCGCCCTGTCCCGGGTTGGTGCCCCAGGTGATGAACGGGCTGATCGCCGAGGCGTCCAGGATGATCTCGGTGTCGTACTCGGCGCCCTCGTCGGTGACGAGCGTGCGCCAATAGTCGACCGCGGCGTCCCACTGCTCTCCCTGGGGCGCGTGCTCGCGGCCCTTCAGATAGGCGAAAGTGGTGTCGTCGGGCGCGATCATGCCGGCCTTGGCGCCCCACTCGATGCTCATGTTGCAAATGGTCATCCGGCCCTCCATGGAGAGCTTGCGGATGGCCTCACCGCGATATTCGACGATGTGGCCGTTGCCGCCGCCGGTGCCGGTCTGCGTGATGAGGGCCAGGATCAGGTCTTTGGCGCTCACGCCGGGGCCGAGCTCGCCGACGACCGTGACGGCCATCGTCTTCGGCTTCGCCTGCGGCAGCGTCTGCGTGGCCAGCACGTGCTCGACCTCGCTGGTGCCGATGCCGAACGCGAGCGCGCCGAACGCGCCGTGCGTGGCCGTGTGCGAGTCGCCGCAGACGATGGTCGTGCCGGGCTGGGTGAGACCGAGCTGCGGCCCGATCACGTGGACGATGCCCTGGTTGATGTCGCCCAGCGGGCGGATCTGCACGCCGAACTCGGCGCAGTTCTTGCGCAGCGTCTCGATCTGCGTCCGCGAGGTGGTGTCGGCGATCGTGAAGAGCTCGCCGCGCTTGGTGTTGAACGCCGGGTCGGCATAGCCCGTCGGCGTGTTGTGGTCCTCGGTCGCGAGCGTGAGATCGGTGCGTCGAACCTGACGGCCGGCCATGCGCAGGCCGTCGAAGGCCTGCGGGCTGGTCACCTCGTGCAACAGGTGCAGGTCGATGTAGAGCAGATCAGGCTCACCCTCGGCAGCACGCACGACATGGTCGTCCCAGACCTTTTCGGCCAGGGTCCTCGGAGTGACTCCCACCATCTGGACATCCTAAATTCTGGGAGGTATGTTTCGGCTTGTGGGACACAGTATGAGCGGTGTCGGCGTTCTCGACAAGGCGGTCGTCATCCTGGCGGCCTGTGTCGACGGCGCCAGCCTGGCGGAACTCGTCGACCGAACGAAGCTGCCCCGGGCAACGGCACATCGCCTGGCCCAGGCCTTGGAGATCCACCGGATGCTGGTGCGGGACACCCAGGGCCGCTGGCGCCCGGGCCCCCGCCTGGGCGAGCTGGCCAACGCCGCGCCGGACGTTCTGCTGACCGCGGCCGAGCCCCTGCTTTCCGCATTGCGGGACGCGACCGGCGAGAGTGCGCAGCTCTACTTGCGCCGCGCCGACGAGCGCATCTGCGTGGCCGCGGCCGAGCGCGCCAGCGGCCTGCGCGACACTGTCCCGGTCGGCTCGGTGCTGCCCATGGTGGCCGGCTCGGCCGCACAGATCCTGCTCGCCTGGGAGCCGCCCGAGGCGGTGATGCCCCTGCTGCCCCGCTGCAAGTTCACCGGCCGCACCTTGGCCGAGGTCCGCCGCCGGGGCTGGGCCCAGAGCGTGGCCGAGCGCGAGCCCGGTGTGGCCAGTGTCTCGGCCCCGATCCGCGACCGGACGGGCCGGGTCATCGCCTCCATCTCGATAAGCGGTCCGATCGAACGCCTCGGCCGCCGCCCCGGTGAGCGCCACGCGATGGCCGTGGTCCGCGCCGGGCAAAGACTCTCCGGTCTCTGAGACTTTCGGACCTGTGATGAGCAGGTAGTTCATCGATAGGGTCGCCATGTGCGGCTGTTCGGGCGCGAAGCGGAGTGCGCCACTCTCGACGAGCTCGTCGCCGGCATCCGGGGCAGGCGCAGCGCGGCTCTGGTGCTGCGCGGCGAGGCCGGCGTGGGCAAGACCTCCCTGCTGCGCCACGCCGAGCGCGGAGCGGCCCGTTCCCTCTGGGTGAGCGGGGTCGAGGCGGAAGCCGATTTCCCGTACGCCGCCTTGCATCGGCTCCTGGTCCCCCTGCTCGGCGCTCCCCTGCTCGACCGGCTCCCGGCCACCCAGCGCGCCGCCCTGGAGGTCGCCTGCGGGCTCTCCGACGGCCCGCCGGCCGATCTCTATCTGGTCAGCCTGGCCACGCTCACCCTGCTCGCCCGCGAGCCCCGGCTCTGCGTCGTCGACGACGCCCAGTGGGTCGACAGCGAATCGTTGCGGGCCCTCGCCTTCGTGGGCCGCCGCCTGCACGCCGAGGGCGTGGTGCTGCTGTTCGGCCTGCGGGCCGAGCCGGACGACGCCGATCCGTTACCCGGCCTGCCCGTGCGGCAGATCACCGGCCTCGGCCGCGACGCCGCGGCCGCCCTGCTGGCCGAGGTGGTCGACGGGCCGGTGAACCCGGCCCTGGCCGCGCGCGTGGCCGAGGCCACCGGCGGCAATCCGCTCGCGCTGACCGATCTGGGCCGGGAGCTCACGGCCGATCAGTGGGGCGGCGCCACGCCTCTGCCCGATCCGGTGCCGATCGGCAGCCGCCTCGAGACCCACTACGCGGCCCGGATCGCCGCCTATCCGCG
Organism: Actinoplanes sp. CA-131856; assembly: GCF_050956135.1. Lineage (GTDB taxonomy): Bacteria > Actinomycetota > Actinomycetes > Mycobacteriales > Micromonosporaceae > Actinoplanes. The sequence continues at coordinate 9,463,891 of NZ_CP191849.1, forward strand.
CGGAACCCGCACCTGGCTGCTCCTGGCCGCGGCGAACGCGGGCGGCACCGGCGCGCTGGTGCCGGCGGCCGGGCGGGCGCTCGGAACCGATCTGGCCGACGCCGCGGCGGCCGAGGCCGACCGGTTCGTCACCGGCTCACCGCCGGTGCTGTTCCGTCATCCCCTTGTCCTGTCGGCGGTCTACGGCGCCGCGACGTCGGCCGAGCGCCGGGCCGCGCACCGCGCGCTGGCCGCCGCGGTCACCGACCCGGCCGAGGCCGACCGCCGCGCCTGGCATCTGGCCGCGGCCGCCGACGGGCCGGACGAGACGGTCGCGGCCGATCTGGAGCGCTGCGCCGACCGGGCCGGCGCCCGCGGCGGCCACACCGCCCGGGCCGGATTTCTGGGCCGGGCGGCCGAATTGACCCCCGATCCGGCCGTGCGCGCGCAGCGGCGGGTGCGGGCGGCTGGCGCCGCGATGGCGGCCGGGGCGCCGGCCCGGGCGCTCGCCATCCTCGACGCGATCGACGTCCCGCTGCCCGGACCGGAGCGCGGCGCGGCCCTGATGACCCGGGCCTACGCCGAGATCAACGCCGGGGCGCCGGCCGCCCTGCTGCACGCGCCGGCCAAATGCCTGGCCGCGGCCGAGGCCTTCGGCGACGACCGCGCCCGGGCCCGCGAGGCGGTCGTCCAGGCCATCGAGCACGTGATCACCGCCGAGCACCTGGCCGGCGTCACCGAGGCCCGGATCGCCGGGGCGGCGGCCCCGCTGGCCGGCGACGACGACCTGGACGGGCTGCTGCTCGCCGGATACGCGGCCTTCACCGTCGGCGGCTACGAATCCGGTGTGCCCGCCCTGCGCCGCGCCGTCACGGCGCTCACCGATCCCGCGCTGCCCGAGGAGAAACTGCTCAACCGGCTCGTCGTCGGCGTCAACTTCTGCAACCTGCTCTGGGACGACAAGTCCAAGCGGGCCATCCTCGAACGGGCCGAGAAGGTCGCCCGGCGCACCGGCGCCCTGCACCGGCTCGATCTGGTCCACTTCCTGGGCGCCATGACCGAGGCGATGCTCGGACGGCTCGGCGAGGCCGACCGGCACGACGCCGCCGGCCAGCGGCTGCGCCAGGCCATCGGCCTGACCGCGGCCCAGGAGCCGGTGTGGCGCCATCCGGAGCTGCTGGCCTGGCACGGGCCGGCCGAGGTGCGCGAGAGCATCCGGCCCACCCTGGACGTCTTCGCGGCGCTGCACATGGGCGGCCTGCACGGCACGACCCGGCTGAGCCTGGCCATCCTCGACATCGCGGCCGGCGACTACGGACCGGCCTGCGACACCCTGCGCGGTCTGGTCGAGCTGGGCCGTCCGCGCCGCTACGCGTGGGCGCTGCCCGATCTGGTCGAGGCCGCGCTGCGGGCCGGCGACCGGAAGACCGCCGAACAGGCGTACTCCGACCTGTCCCTGGCCGTCATCGCCTCGGGCATGCCGCGCGTGATGGGGCTGCTGGAGCGCAGTTGCGCGCTGCTGTCCGCGGCCGAGGACGCGGAAAGGCACTATCAGCAGGCGATCATCCATCTGAGCGGGACGATCGCGCACGGCGATCTGGCCCGGGCGCATCTGCTGTACGGCGAGTGGCTGCGCCGCCGCCGGCGACGGCGCGACGCCGGATATCACCTGACGCTGGCCCTGGAGATGTTCGACGAGGTGCGGGCGGGCGCGTTCGCGGCACGCGCGCGGCAGGAACTGGAAGCGCTCGGCGGTGCGGTGCTCACCCCCGTACAGCCGGAAAGCGAAACGGCCCTGACCCCGCAAGAGTCCGCCGTCGCGCGCCTGGCGCGCAACGGCGGGACGAACGCCGAGATCGCCGCGCATCTGTTCCTCAGCGCGAACACTGTGGATTACCACCTGCGCAAGATCTATCGGAAGCTCGGCGTCAGCTCGCGGCGGCAACTGCGGGAGACGTTGCACGACTGACTACGTGATGCGCGTGGTCCGCGAGTGGTCACGCTCCCAGCACGATCGGGGCATGACTACGCCTATCGTTCTCGTCCACGGTTTCTGGGTCACGCCGCGCAGCTGGGAGCACTGGAAGGCGCATTACGAGGCCAAAGGCCATCAGGTGATCGCACCGGCCTACCCCGGCTTCGACGTCGAGGTGGAGGCGCTCAACGCCGACCCGACGCCGGTCGTGAACGTCACCGTGCCGCAGATCATCGCCCGCTACGAGGAGGCCATCAAGGCCCTGCCCGAGCCGCCCGTCATCATCGGTCACTCGGCCGGCGGCGCCTTCACGCAGATCCTGCTCGACCACGGCTTCGGCGTCGCCGGCGTCGCGCTCAACTCAGCGCCGACCGAGGGCGTACGGGTCGTGCCGCTCTCGCAGTTGAAGTCGACCTTCCCGGTGTTGAAGAGCCCGGCCAACCGGCACAAGGCGATCCCGCTCAGCTTCGAGGAGTGGAAATACGCCTTCACCAACACGTTCACCGAGGAGGAGTCGCGCTACCTCTACGAGCGTTACGCCATCCCGGCCAGCGGCGGCATCCTGTGGGGCGGCGTGCTGGCCAACTTCCAGCCCGGCCACCAGGACACGTGGGTCGATTACAACAACGACAACCGGGCGCCGCTGCTGTTCGTCTCGGGCTCCGAGGACCACATCATGCCGCCGGCCATCCAGGAGTCGAACCACAAGCACTACAAGTCGAACACCATCACCGAACGCAAGGAATACGAGGGTTACGCCCACCTGCTGCCCGCGCAGAAGGGCTGGGAGTCCATCGCCGACGAGGTCCTCGACTGGGCACTGCGGCACGCGTCGTGACCGGCTTGTCGATCATTCACATCGGCGGCCCGACAACGCTTTTGGAGATCGGCGGCGTACGACTCCTGGTCGATCCGACCTTCGACGCCCCCGGCCGGCGCTACTCGTTCGGCTGGGGCACGTCATCGCGCAAGACGGCCGGCCCGGCCCTGCCGGTGACGGCGCTGGGCCCGCTCGACGGCGTGCTGCTGACCCACGACCAGCACGCCGACAATCTCGACGACGCGGGCCGGGCGCTGCTGAAGCGGGTGCCGGTGGTGGTGACGACGGTGGCGGGCGGCCGCCGCCTGTCCGCGACCGGCCTGCCCCCGTGGTCGTCGACGAAAATCGGCGACGTCGAGGTGACGGCGACCCCGTCCCGGCACGGCCCGTGGTGGAGCGTGCCGATCGTCGGCCCGACGACCGGTTTCGCCTTACGCCCCAAGGGTTCCTCGACAGTGCTCTGGATCTCGGGCGACACGGTCGTCTTCCCCGGCGTCCTGAAGGTGGCCGACCGCTTCGAGGTCGACACGGCGATCCTGCACCTGGGCAAGGTCCAGTTCGGCTTGACCGGCCCGGCCCGCTTCACCATGACGGGCCGCGACGCGGCGGCGTTGGTCGACCACGTCAGGCCCCGCCACGTGGTGCCGGTCCACTACGAGGGCTGGTCCCACTTCCACGAGGGCCGGGCCGAGATCGAGGCGGCGTTCCCTCAGGGCAGGCTGACCTGGCTGGAACCGGGGGTCCAGACAGCGTTGTCGTGAGCGAAGACCACCTGCTTGGGATCGAACGACATCAGTCGCCCCAGCCACGCCGGCTGCTCACCCACGCCGGCGTGGCCCCCGAGCACGTCACTGGTGAACAGGTGAGCGTTGTCGTGACTCTGCCCCGCCACGACAACAGTCCCATCCCGCCGCCGGACGACAACCGACTGATGCCCAGCGGTATGCCCCGGCGTAGGAACGATGAGAACCCCCGGCAGAACCTCAACTTCCCCGTCGATCTCCTCGACACGGGCCCCCTTGTGGTCGACAAGGTCCGGCAGCGTATGGCTTTCCGTGGCCCGGGCCAGCTCCAACTCGGCCCGCTGAGCGAACACAGGCCGCCCCGCCACCTCCGGATTGCCCCCACAGTGATCGAAGTGCAGGTGGCAGTTCACGACATAGCGAACATCGCCGAGCTCAGCGCCGGCCGCCTTGAGAGCAGCGACCAGGGGAACCCGCGTGGGCCGATAGTGCCCGTCCACCCAGGGATCCCGCCCCATACCGGTGTCGACGAGCAGAAGCCCACGCTCAGGATGCTCGATCAGATAGCCCAGCGTGGGTTCCACCCGATCAGCCCCGGTCCCGGTCTCTTCCGCAGGCCGCACGAAGTACCCAAAGTCGACCCGCCGCACCCCGATATCCCTCACCCTCTCAAGCTAGCCCTGTTGCGTTCACAGCTTTTACGCCCAAAACGAACCCCACCCACCCGCAGCGACAACAGCCGCACGCCGCGTCTAGTAGCAACGCCCGGCCATTCACCCCTTCGCCACGGGGCCGCACGCAGTCGCCACCGTCGCAGGCAAACCCAGCAGCCGCGAAGGAATTCACGCCCGGTGGCCGCACCGAACACGCCGATCACCACAACAGCGCGAATCCCCGCAAGAGCGCAGACCGGCTCGCAGCAACGGCAACCGCGGCGCTCGACCTCGCAGACACCCCCGGCGCCAACAGCTTTCACGGCGACGGCGGCGTCCGCGCGCACTGAGCGCGGTGGCAGCGGCCACGGGCAATGACGGCGGCCACGGGCAATGACGGCGGCCACGGGCAATGACGGCTTCCGCAGGCAATGACGGCGGTGGCAGCGGCCGCGGCGGTGACGGCTTCCACGTGCAGTGACGGGCGGTGGCAGCGGCCACGGGCAATGACGGCGGCCACGGGCAATGACGGCTTCCGCGGGCAATGACGGCGGTGGCAGCGGCCGCGGCAGAGACGGCTTCCGCGTGCAGTGACGGGCGGTGGCAGCGGCTCAGGTCGGTGACGGCGGCGGCGATCGCAAGCAATAGCGACCGTGGCAGCCGCGGCAATGGCGGCGATGGTCGCGACAGTGGCAGCAATCATGGCGATGGCAGTGACAGCGCCCGCGAGCAGGCAATGGCAGCAGCCGCACCCAGTGACGGCGACGGCAATCGCGGACAGAGGCGACGATCCCTGCGATCGCAGGCGTTCGCGACAGCGGCGATCGCGACCACAAGCACCAGCGATCGCGGCAACGGTGGCGACTGCGGCAGCGGCGGTCAGCGGAGTTCCCGATCGCGGCGATCGCAGGCGTTCGCGGCAGCGGCAATAGCGGGCGCGGGCGGTGGCGGGCGCGGGCGGGCGCGGGCGGTGGCGGGCGCGGGCGGGCGCGGGCGGGCGCGGGCGGTGGCGGGCGCGGGCGGGCGCGGGCGGCGGCGGGCGCGGTGATGGCGGCGATCGCGGCGGTGGCCGTGACAGCGCCAGCGGGCAGACCTGGCGGCTACCGGCGTGGCAGCACTCGCCGACATCGGCGACGGTCGCGCCCCGAAGGCTCTGCCCCACCAGGCCCCACCTCGATGGTTCGCGCAGCGAACCGAGCCCACCCCACCCACCGCAACCACCGCACCGTGGGGGTCTGGGGGGTCGCCCCCCAGGCAGAAATGCGAAGTGCCCCCGTCTGCGCTTTCTGCAGACGGGGGCACCCCAAAACGTAGCCCCGAAGGGATTCGAACCCTCGCTACCGCCTTGAGAGGGCGGCGTCCTAGGCCGCTAGACGACGGGGCCATGGACTCGCTTTGTACTGCTTTTCGCTTCGCTCTCGCGTTTGCGACGGGCCGAACTCTATCAGAAGTCCAGCGCCGCCCCTCCCGCAGGAGTTGTAGCGCTGGGGTACCAGGACTCGAACCTAGACTAACTGAACCAGAATCAGTCGGGCTGCCAATTACCCCATACCCCATTGGCTTGGCTTCTCGGTTTTCGCCGCGTTGCCGTGCCGAGAAAGAACTCTACCCGACCCCCGCATGACCAACAAATCGGGTTCGGCTCAGCGGAAGATGTCCTGGTGGCGGTGGGTCCACTCCTCGTACGTCATGGCGGGCCGGCCGGTCAGGTCGGCGACTGTGGTGACCGCCTGTTGGGGGTGGCCTTCCGAGGCGGCCAGGCCGTCGAGGTACCACTTGGCGTACTCACCCATGGTCTTTTCGAATTGGGTGAGGGCCTGGTCGTACGGCAGTTCGATGTAGTCGAGGTCACGTCCGAGGGCCCGGCCGATGGCCGCGACTTTCTCTCGGCGGGTGAGGGTTTCGGGGCCGGTGAGCTCGTACGACTTGCCTTCGTGCCCTTCGGTCATGATGACCTGGGCCGCGACCGCCGCGATGTCTTCTTGCGCGATGGCCGCGTTGGCCACCGAGCCGTAGGCGTCGCGTACTTCGTCGCCGGCCCGGATCTGCGGGGCCCACAGGTCGGCGTTGGCCATGAATTCGCCGGGTTCGAGGTGGGTCCAGGGCGCGCCGCACGCTTCGACCGCGTCTTCGATGGCCTGCCAGTGGTCGCCTTTGGCGCCGGCCAGGTCGACGATGCGCCCCACTCCGGCCTCGGCGGCCAGGCGGCAGGCGGCGGCGGCGGTGGGGATGTGCGGCGCGAGGTACATCACGTCGACGCCGGTGAGGGCGGCCGTCAAGCCCGCGGGGCGCCCGACGAAGCCCCGCACCACCTCGACTTCCGCGGGGAGTGCGGCTTTCGCCGGGTCGACGGTCAGTGCCCGTACGTCGGACGCTCCCAGCGCGAGCAGCTCGTCCACGACCATCCGGCCGACGTTCCCGGTGGCCCCCGTGACCAGGATCTTCATTCCCGTAGGGTATACAAAATCATGGAAGAGTTCAGCCCCCGGATCCTTCCGCTGCTCTGGCGGAGGTCGGTTCCCGCACGCAAGGCCGTGGGACGTCCGCCACGGCTCACCGTCGATCTCGTGGTGGCCACCGGCATCCGCGTCGCCGACGAGGAGGGGCTCGAAGCGGCCTCGATGGCCCGCGTGGCGGCCGAGCTGTCCGTGGCGACGATGAGCCTTTACACGTACGCCCCCTCGCGCCCCGAGTTGATCGACCTCATGGTCGACGAGGTGCTGGGTCAGCGTGATCTGCGCGGCGGCGGAACGTGGCGCGAGCGGATCGGGCTCTACGCCGAGCGGACCTTCGCGATGTACCGGGCGCATCCCTGGCTGGCCCAGGTGTCGCAGCATCGGCCGCCGATCGGGCCGGGCATGCTGGCCGAGCAGGAGTTCGTGATCGCCGCCGTGCAGAAATGCGGCCTGCCCACGGAACGGATCAACGTGGCCGCGACGACCATCGCGAGTTGGATCACCTCGGCCGCGCGGGGCGAGGCGGAGAGCATTCTGCTGCGCCGGGCGACCGGCCTGGGCAACGACGACTGGTGGCTTCAGCGGAATGAGCTGTGGGAGACCTGGTTCGACGTCGACGCGCATCCGGCCATGACCGCGCTGTGGAACGCCGGCGGCTTCGACCGGGGCGCCGACGAGCAGGCCCAGGACGCGTACGAGTACGGCCTGGGCCTGTTGCTGGACGGAATCGAGCGGTCAGTCCAGTGAGACGACCGGGTTCCGCAGCTCGCCGATGCCCTGGATGCTCACCGAGACCGTGTCGCCGGAGGTGATCTCGCTGACGCCGGCCGGCGTGCCGGTCAGGATGATGTCGCCGGGCAGGAGCGTCATGACGTGCGAGACGTACGACACCAGGGTCGGCACATCGAAGACCATGTCCTTCGTACGGCCGATCTGCCGCACCTCCATGGCCTCAGGATCACGGCCGACCTCGCAGCGGATCTCGAGGTCGCTCACGTCGAGGCCGGTGACGATCCACGGGCCGATCGGGCAGAACGAGTCGAAGCCCTTGGCCCGGGTCCACTGCGGGTCGCTGCGCTGCAGGTCGCGGGCGGTGACGTCGTTGCCGATGGTGTAGCCGAAAATCGCCTTTTCGGCGCCGGCCCGGTCGACGCGGCGGGCGCCGGTAGCGCCGATCACGACGGCCAGCTCGGCCTCCTCCTCGACGCGCTGCGACTGCGGTGGGAGCCGGATCGCGTCGTTCGGCCCGATCACCGACGTCGACGGCTTGATGAAGATCAGCGGCTCCTTGGGCACCTCGTTGCCGAGCTCGGCGGCGTGGTCGGCGTAGTTGCGGCCGACGCCGATGACCTTGCTCGAGAAGATCGGGGCGAGCAGCCGGATGTCGGCCAGGGCCCACCGCTGGCCGGTGAAGCGGACCTCCTCGAACGGCAGGGAAGAGATCTCGGCGACGGTCAGGCCGGAGGCGTCACCCTCGACGACGCCGAAGGAGACCCCACCAGCATGGACAAAACGGGCGAAACGCACGATGATCTCCTGTTCGCGGCTTTGATGCTCCTAGGAAATCTACGCCGGGCGCTGCGCTCCGTCCGCCGTCGCACCGAGACGGGGAAACGGATCGAGCGAGAAGATCACCTCGACCGGCACCTCGAAGTAGCGGCCGATCTTGAGAGCGAGGTGGAGGCTCGGGCTGAACTCGCCGCGCTCGATGTAGCCGACGGTCTGATAGTGGACCCCGACCGCGTCGGCGAGCTGGCGCCGCGAGATGCCGCGCTCGGCGCGCAGCATCGCGATCCGGTTGTGCGTGACCTCGTTGCCCAATTCCTACCGCCCGACCGTGCTCATCATTCGCTCGCGCCGCGCCGCGACGGCCGAACCGGACTCACGGCGCGCCATCCGCCGCAGGAGCGCCGGCGCCAGCGCGAGGCCGGCCACCGCCCAGACCGCGAGCACGCCGAACGTCTCGAGCGTGCGCCACGACCCGGTCAGCTCGACCGCGGCCAGCGCGTCCGGAAGGAACGCCGAGCGCATGCCCAACCCTAGCCAGTAGATCGGGAAGACCTGGGCGATGCCCTGCAGCCAGCCCGGCAGCGGGCTGATCGGGTAGAAGACACCGGAGATCGCGATCACCCCGAACAGCGGCAGCATGATCACCGGGAAGGCCCGCGGGCTCTCGAAGATCGAGCCCAGAGCGGCGCCGATCGGCATGGTGGCCAGCAGCGCCAGCGGCATCAGCCACAGCAGCGTCAGCCACGTGCCGGGGCCGGTCTCCAGCCCGTCCACCAGCAGGGCGCCGGGGATCAGCACGGCCACCATGGACACCAGCGTCATGCCGCCGACCGCGACGACCTTGCCGATCAGGTAGCCGCTCATGCCTTTCGGCGTGGCCTTGGCCCGCAGGAGCGTGCCGTCCTCGCGCTCGACCACGAGCAGCTGGGCGATCGTGATCAGACCGCCGAAGGCCAGGTTCATGCCGAGCATGCCCGGCAGAGCGTTGGCCCCGAGCGAGAAGTCGGTGCCCGGGACTGTGGAGTCGCGCATGAAGAACAGGACGATGAGCAGCAGCAGCGTCGGGAACAGATATCCCCACAGGTCGAGCGGGGTGGTCAGCGTCTGGCGCAGCTCGATGCGGCCACGGGCCGCGCCGAGCCGGAACGTCTCGATCATCGGTCGCTCCCCTCGAAGTCGCGGACCAGCCGCATGTACGTGTCCTCGAGGCTGGTGCGCCGCACCTCGAGCTCGGTGACCTCGTCGCCGTACTGGTTCAGCAGCTCGCGGACGAACGGCGTGGCCTGCTCGGCCGCGTGGACGAAGCGCTGGCCGTCGCGGGTCCAGCGGATCTCGCTCTCGCGGGAGACCAGGCGGGACAGCTCGTCGGCCGAGCCGTCGGCGATGATGCGGCCGCCGGAGAGGATGACGATGCGGTCGGCGAGTTTCTCGGCCTCGTCGAGGTCGTGGGTGGTGAGCAGGACCGTGGTGTCGTCCACGTCGGTGAGCCGGTGGACCAGGTCGTGGAACTCGCGGCGGGCGGCCGGGTCGAAGCCGACGGTGGGCTCGTCGAGGAAGAGCAGCTCGGGCCGGCCGACGATGCCGATCGCCACGTCGAGGCGGCGCCGCTGGCCACCGGAGAGCCGGGACAGCCGGACGCCGGCCTGCGCGGTCAGGCCGACCACGTCGAGCAGATCGTCGACGGGCCAGGGACGGACGATCTCGGCCGTCGAGTACGCCCGGTAGTAGCGGCCCAGGTGCTCCAGAAGCTCGGCGACGCGCCACTTGCCATGGTCGCGCCACGACTGGAGCACCACGCCGACGCGGGAGCGCCAATGCTCGCCGCCGGAGGCGGGGTCGGCGCCCAGAACCCGTACGTCTCCGGAGGACCTCATCCGAAAGCCCTCGAGGATCTCGATCGTGGTGGTCTTGCCGGCCCCGTTGGGACCGAGCAGAGCGAGGACCTCGCCGCGCCGGGCGGCGAAGGTCACCCCGGTCAGGACGTCCTTCGCCCCGTACCGCATGTGGAGATCGTGAATGTCGATCACCCGCTCGCCGGCCGGAACCTCCGCGCCGGCGGCGAGCGCCCCCGTCAATGTCATTCCTCCCATGTCGTGGACGTTATCAAGGATGTAGTAGATGTACTACATCCTTGTGCAGTTATGCTGTTTCCGAAAAATTTACGAACCGAATTGGACGTATATGCCGGGAGTGAGCACCGTGGCGCGGCTCATTAGCGCGTGACGGTGATCGTGTTGATCGCCTCGGCTGGATACGCTGGTGCGATGGGGATCAAGCAGGTGAGGACGCTCACCACGACGCTGCCCTCGGTCACCTGGATTCCTATCGCCCGGGCGCACGCCGAGCGCGCCGACGAGATGACCGCGGGCCACCGTGCCCGCCGCGCCTCCGGCGAGAAGCACGCCATCGAGGATTTTCTGTACGACTACTACGGCACCCGCCCGTCGGTGCTGCGCCGCTGGCACCCCGGCGTCGGCACCGGGCTCGCCCCCTCGCCGACCGGTGTGGCCGAGCAGGCGGCGTGGAAGTTCTACATGACGTACCCCGACGGCGTCGTGACCCTCGACGAGGTCGCCTTCATGCACGCCCGCGGCGAGTCGGTGCGCTACATCCACGGCCTGCTGACCGCGACCGCCTCCCGCCCGGTCTTCTCCGGCTGCTTCGGCCTGCACGAGTGGGCCATGGTCTACCGCGACCCGGAGCACCGCCACGCGCTGCCGCTGCGCCTCGGCCAGGCCGAAACCGATCGAGTGGTCGAGGATCACCCGATCAGGTGTACTCATTTCGACGCCTTCCGCTTCTTCACGCCCGAGGCGGTCGGCCTCAACCGCCTCCAGCCGACCCGGGCCACCCAGGTCGACCTCGACCAGCCCGGCTGCCTGCACGCCGCGATGGACGTCCACAAGTGGGCGACCAAGCTGGGCCCCGCGGTGCCGGGCGCGCTGGCGCTCGACTGCTTCGCCCTGGCCGGCGACATCCGCCTGCTGGACATGCAGGCCAGCCCGTACGACCTGTCCTCGTACGGCTTCGATCCAGTCAAGATCGAAACCCCCGAGGGCAAGGCCGAGTACGTCGCCCGGCAGCGCGAGTTCGCCCGCCGGGCGGCCGCCCTGCGGGCCCGCCTGATCCGCGTCTGCGAGGAGCTGATGGGCCCCGAGGACGCGTCCCGCAACCGCGAGGCCGTGGCTCCGTTCAACCATCGCTGAGCCCGTCCGGAGCCGGCCGCAGCCCCGCCATCTGCACAAATATCGAACGGCGCTCGACCGCGTCCCCGACGCTGTCGAGCTCGTAGCCGTCGATCCACACCCATCCGGCGTACGTCTGCCAGTCGTGCACCCGAATCACCCGGAACCTGATCGGCGTGGCGAACTGCACGCTGGCCGACCGGTTCACCTCCAGCACATCTCCCGGTTGAGGAACCATCCGCCACCCCCGAACTCCACATCGGACTAGGCGTGCGACACTAGTCCCGTGATCAGTTGCTCCGTGTTGCCAACAGAGCGGCCAGGAATTGGCAACACTTCAGAGGAGGCGTTGTGGAAACATTCGGGGATTTGGCTCGGCGGCTACGAGGCACCCGCTCTTTGCGCGAGGCCGCCCGAGCCGCCCACGTCGACCCGGGCCACCTGTCCCGCATCGAGAGAGACCTCCGCCCACCGACGGTCGCGATCGCCCGGGCCTTGGACACCCTGTACGACACGCGGGGCGAGTTGACCGCGATGGCCGAGGCCGAGGCCGGCACGTCCCTCGCCACCAAGCGCTTGAGGGCATTGTTCGGCCAACAGGCCACTTACCGAGCCGGCCGCCCGGTCCTCACCGCAACCACCCGGGGCTAGTCACGATCGCCACAGACTCACGGGCGCAGCCGCCCGGCCGCGATCAGCATTCCGGCCGCGGTCACGGCACACACCCCGACCAGAACCGACAACACCGTGCGATCACCCAGCCCCCAGACGGCGGCCAGCACGAGGATCACCGCGATGCTGGAGGTGAAGCTCCCCCCGGCAACCAGAGCGGCCTTGGCAGCAACAGAGGGACGAGACACGGTCACCACCCGATTATCGGGGCAAACCACCCTCATTCGCGGCGCTTCCGCCCCTCAGTCCGGCTCGCCGCGGCGGTTTCGTTTGATCTGGGAGCGGCGTTTCTTCTCGCCTATGCGGCGCTCCACCGACCCGCGCGTGGGCTTCGTTGCCCGGCGCTGGCGTGGTGGGGCGGCGATCGCCTCGCCGACACGCATGGCCAGGCGGGCCTGGGCGGCCTCCCGATTGCGCAGCTGGGAGCGGTGCTCGGACGCCGTGATGGTCAGCACACCGTCGACCAGGCGGTGGCCCAGGCGTTCCGCCGCACGCTCTTTCAACGCCGGCGGCAGCAGGTCGGACGCGAGCAGGTTCCACGACAGCTCGACCCGGGAATCGGTCGTGTTCACGCCCTGGCCTCCGGGGCCGCTGGAGCGGGAGAAGCGCCATGCGAGCTCGGCCGCCGGGATGGTCAGGCGGTCGTTCACTCGCACGTCGTCGGTCACGCTGGACAGCATGGCATCGGGGGCGGGTGGATCGCCACGCGGTTATCGATCAAGAAAACGTTGACCCAGGGGGCAGTATGGGTGGGTGACGTCCCCAAGCGCGCCGGTTGTCACGACCGGCTATCCGTGGCCTATCGAAACCACGCGACTCGCCAACGGCCTCCGGGTCGTGGTGAGCGAGGACCGGACAGCACCGGTCGTCTGCGTCAATCTCTGGTACGACGTCGGCTCGCGGCACGAGCCGGCCGGGCAGACCGGCTTCGCGCATCTGTTCGAGCATCTGATGTTCGAGGGCTCGCAGCATGTGGCCAAGACCGAGCACATGCGTCTCGTGCAGGGCAACGGCGGCTCGCTGAACGCGACCACGAACCCGGACCGCACCAACTACTTCGAGACCATGCCGGCCGAGCATCTCGAGCTGGCCCTGTGGCTCGAGGCCGACCGGATGGGCGGCCTGGTGCCCGCGCTGACCCAGGAGACCCTGGACAACCAGCGTGAGGTGGTCAAGAACGAGCGCCGGCAGCGCTACGAGAACGTGCCCTACGGCGACGCCTGGCTGCGGCTGCTGGAGCTGCTCTATCCGGAGGGCCACCCGTACCACCACCCCACGATCGGGTCGATGGAAGACCTGAACGCGGCCGGTCTGGAGACGTTCAAGGCCTTCCACCAGCAGTACTACGCCCCCAACAACGCTGTGCTGACGGTGGCCGGGGACGCGTCGCCGCAGGAGGTTTTCGCGCTCGCCGAGAAATATTTCGGGCTTATCGAGCCGGTGGCCGACATTCTGGCCGCGCCTAAGGGTCATGTCGGGCAGAAAGCCGAGGCCAGGGAAACGGTCACCGCTGCTGTCCCCGCTCCGCGCATTTACATGAGCCACCGGACGCACCCGTTCGGGACCAAGGGGTACGACGCGATCACCGTTCTCGCCGCGGTGCTCGGCAACGGCCGGGGCAGCCGCCTCTACCAGCGCCTGGCCGACGGCAAGCGGATCGCCCAGCCCGACTACATCGGCTCGTACGGCGTCGACCTGGCGCACGCGCCGGCCCCGCTGATCATCACCGCCACCGCCAAGGACGGCGTGACCGTCGAGGAGCTCGAGGCCGGCCTCAGCGAGGTCATCGCGGGCCTGGTGACCGAGCCGGTGACCGAGGACGAGTTGGCCCGGGCCAAGGCGCTGCTCACCACCGCCTGGTGGCGCCAGGTGTCCACGGTGGGCGGCCGCGCCGACACCCTGAGCCGGTACGCGACGCAGTTCGGCGAGCCCGAGGCCGCCGCCTATCGCCTGCCGCAGTGGCTCGCGGTCACGGCCGACGACGTCACCGAGGCCGCCGAGTTGTTGAAGCCCGAGTCGAGGGTCACCCTCACGTACGTTCCCGAGGAGAAGCAGTGACTCTCATCGCCACCCGTCCGGGCCCGGGCGAGGCCCGCCCGTACAAGTTCCCCGACCTTCAGCGGGTCACCGTCGCCGGCGGCACGGTGATCGGCGCCCACCTGCCGGGTCAGCTGCTGGCCAGCGCGCTGCTCATGCTCGACGCCGGCGCGGCCCGGGAGACGCGGGGCCGCGAGGGCACCGCCACCGTGCTGGCCAAATCGCTGGAGGAGGGCACGCAGCGGCGCGACTCCGCGGCGTACGCCATCGCTCTGGAAAGTCTCGGCGCCGAGCTGGCGCCGTCCGTCGACTGGGACACGTTCCGGGTCGGCGTCTCGGCCCCGGTCCCCCAGCTCCTCGACGCGGTGCGGCTCGCGGCCGAGGCCACCCGCACGCCGAAGCTCGACCCGGCCGACGTGGCCCGGGTGCGCGACGACGAGGTGACCGCCCTGCGGATGGACTGGGCCCAGCCCGGCCCCCGGGCCGACGCCGCGTTGCGGGCCGACCTGTTCGGCGCGGCCGAGCGCTTCGGCCGGCCCATGCACGGCGACCCCACCTCGGTGGCCGCCGTGACCGTCGACGACGTGCTCGCCTTCCACCAGGGCTGGATGCGCCGCCCGGGCGTGCTTTTGGTCGCCGGCGATCTCGACACGCTTGACCTGGCCGCGCTGGGCGAGGCCGCGTTCGGCGGCAGCGAGGGCGACCCGCTGCCGGTCGAGGGGCCGCTGGACTTCGCGGTCCGCGACCACCGCCGGATCATCCTGGTCGACCGGCCGGGGTCGGTGCAGTCGACCCTGCGGATCGGTCACCGTTCACCCGAACGGGCGACACCCGATTATGTACAGATGACGCTGGCCGCCACGATCCTCGGTGGCGCCTTCACGTCGCGGCTCAACCACCTCATCCGTGAGGTGAAGGGCTATACGTACGGCATCCGGGGCTCGTACGCCATGTCGCGCCGGTTCGGCCGGTTCGAGGTGGCCGCGGGCGTGCAGACGGCGGCGACCGTGCCGGCGATCATCGACACGCTCGGCGAGATCGACCGCACCCAGCGCGACGGGGTCACCGAGGACGAGCTGGCGGTGGCCCGCTCGTGGCGGGCCGGGCAGCTCAGCGTGGAGATGCAGACGCCGGGCTCGATCGTGGGGGCGCTGAGCACGCTGGTGCTCTACGGCCTGCCCGACGACTACTACCCACAGCTGCGCCACAGCTATCTGGAGACGCCGCTGGCCGGGGTCTCGGCCGCCGCCGGCCGCCATCTGCACCCGCGGGGGCTCACGCTGGTGGTCGAGGGCGACGCCGCGATCATCCGGGATGAGCTGGTCGCGGCCGGCATCGGCGAGATCGTCGACGCCGAGATCTAGTTCCCAGGGCGGCGAGATAGCTTTGCCGCCATGACGATCACCACCACGCCGGCCGGGGTCCGGCCTGGTCACAGGGTGAGGCGCACCGTGCTCCTCGCCCTGTTGACCTTGCCGGGTCTGGTCTGGGCGGTCATGCGGTCGCTCGGCTGGGAGCCCGGCTATGTCGTGATGGTGATGGCGTTCACGCCGTACGTGGCCGCGTGGACCGTGGTGCCGCTGATCGCGGCCCTGATCGCCCGCAAGTGGCTGATCGCGGCCGTGGCCGCCGTCACGGTGATCATGATGACGGCGGCGGTCCTGCCCCGCGCGCTGAAAGGCACGACGGAAACCGCGGGGGTGCCCCTGACGGTCATGACGATCAACATGTTCATCGGGCAGGCCGACCCGGCGTCGGTGGTGCGGCTGGTCCGCGAGCACGACGTCGCGGTGCTCGCCGTGCAGGAGTTCACCCCACGGGCGGCGGACGGGCTGGCCGCGGCCGGGCTCGGCGATCTGCTGCCCTACAAGGCGCTGGCCGACGAGGTCGGCACGACCGGCTCGGGCCTCTACTCGAGATATCCGATGACCGGGCCGGGATCGCAAAGGTTCCACGGCGACAACCTTCAACCGGGCAACATGCAGGCGTACGCGACGATCCAGCCGCCGGGAGCGGGCGCGGTCACCATCGAGTCGGCCCACCCGCTCGCCCCGTACTCGATAGAGGCTCTTCCGTCCTGGAAGGCCGACCTCGAGGAGGAGCCGCGGCCGTCGGGGAACGGGACGCCGCGGATCCTGCTCGGCGACTTCAACTCGACGCTCGACCACGCACCGCTGCGCGAGCTGATCGCGGACGGCTACCGGGACGCCGCCGACACCGTAGGCAAGGGGCTGATCGCGACGTGGGGTCACGGCAAGCCGATCCCGCCGGTGACCCTGGACCACGTGCTGGTCGACCGGCGGATCGGGGTACGGGACGTCGAGGTGCACAAGGTCATCGACAGCGACCATCGCTCCGTGATCGCGTCCGTCACCTTGCCGGCGGCGGGAGGGGCATGACGGTGCTGGCGCTCCTCGTCCTGCCCGGCCTGATCTGGGCGGTCGTCCGGCTCGGCGGCTGGGAGCGCGGCCCGCTGGTGCAGTTGTTCGCCTTCACCCCGTACGTCGCGGCCTGGGCCTGGCTCCCGGCCGTCCTGGCCCTGGCCACCAAACGCTGGACGATCGGCGCCGTGGCCACGCTGGCCGCGATCGGGCTGGCCGCCGCCGTCCTGCCGCGCGCCTTCCCGGCCCGCGACCGCGGACCGCAGCAGGGCGTGAAGCTCACCGTGATGACCAGCAACATGCTCTTCGGCGGGGCCGACCCGGCCACGATCGTCAAGCTGGTCAGCGAGCGCGACGTCGACGTGCTGGCCGTGCAGGAGTTCACCACCGAGGGCCGGCAGGCGCTGGCCGCGGCCGGGCTGGGCGCGCTGCTGCCGTACTCGTCGCTCGCCGACGAGCCGCAGGCCGACGGCTCCGGGGTCTACTCCCGCTTTCCGATCACCGATGCCGGGGCCCGGCGGAACGGCGGCGGCTTCATGCAGGCGTACGCCACGGTGCACACCCCGGGCGCGAGCGCGGTGACCGTGGAGTCGGCGCATCCAATCGCCCCGTACGCCCAGTCGATCCTCGGACAGTGGCGGGCCGACCTGCACGCCGAGCCGCGCACGGACACGAGCGACATCCCCCGCATCCTGCTCGGCGACTTCAACTCGACGCTCGACCACACGCCGATGCGGCAACTGATCGCACGCGGCTATCGCGACGCGGCCGACGCCACCGGCAAGGGCCTGTCCGGCACCTGGGGGCCGTACGACGGCAAGCCGATCCCGCCGGTGACGATCGACCATGTGCTCGTGGACGAGCGTCTGGGCGTACGGGAGACAAGCGTCATTCCCGTCCCCCGGAGTGACCACCGCGCGATCGTGGCCGAGCTGATGCTGCCGGCGGCCGGCCGATGACCGCCACCACCAGGCTGACCACCGAGGACGACGCGGCCGAGATCGCGGCGCTGCTGCGGGCCAACCGCGACTTCCTCACGCCGTGGGAGCCGGTGCGCCCGCCCGAGTTCTTCACCGACGAGGGCCAGCGGCGCCTGATCATCGAGACCCTTCGGCAGTACGACGGTGGCGCCACCCTGCCGCACGTGATCCTCGACGGCGACCGGATCGTCGGGCGCGTCATGCTGACCGGCATCGCGCGCGGCCCGTTCCAGTCGTGCCACCTCGGCTATTGGGTGGCCCAGGACGCCAACGGGCGCGGCGTCGCCTCGGCCGCGGTCGGCCGGGTCGCCGGACTGGCCTTCGACGAGCTCGGCCTGCATCGCGTCGAGGCGGGCACGCTGGTGCACAACGCCGCCTCGCAGAAGGTGCTGGAACGCAACGGCTTCCGGCGGTACGGGCTGGCGCCCCGCTACCTGAAGATCGCCGGCGAGTGGCAGGACCACGTCCTATTCCAGTTGCTGGCCGACGATCGCCGCGCCTAGCATCGGCGACATGAACTTCGGTCAGCAGCTGACGACGCCGGGACGACCCGGCGCGCGCTGACCTCTGCATCGGCCCCGGGCGAGCTGCCCGGGGCTTTTCTGTGGGCGCTGTCTCGCCGGGCCTCGACCCGAAGGAGACCCTCATGATCGTCGACCACCGCCGGCTCGGCCGCGAGCTGGACCTGTTCGACTCCGACCCGCTGATCGGCGCCGGTCTGCCGTTCTGGCTGCCCGGCGGCGCGGCCGCCCGCCACGCGGTCGAGTCCTACCTCTACGAGCTGGAGCGCCGGGCCGGCTATCGGCACGTGCACTCCCCCGCCCTCGGCAAACGCCAGATGTACGAGTTGTCGGGGCACTGGCGCAACTACGCCGAGGACATGTACCCGGCCATGCGGATCGGCGGCGACGAGCTGGTGCTGCGGCCCAGCCAGTGCCCGCACCACGCGCTGATCTTCAAGTCGCGCCAGCGGTCCTGGCGTGACCTGCCGCTGCGCATAGCCGAGCTGGGCCCGATGTACCGGGCCGAACGCTCGGGCGTGATCGGCGGCCTCGGCCGGGTGCGGTCGATCCAGCTCAACGACTCGCACATCTTCTGCGCGGCCGATCAGGTCAGCGCCGAGGTGGCCGGAGTGCTGCGGCTGATGCGGCAGGCGCACGCCGCGCTCGGCTTCGAGCCCTCCTCCTACCGCCTGTCGTTGCGGGGCTCCGGCGGCAAATACGCCGGGAACGACGAGATGTGGTCGCGGGCCGAGGCGTTGCTGCGCCAGGGCCTGGACGGCGTCGACTTCGTAGAGGCGCCGGGCGAGGCCGCGTTCTACGGGCCGAAGATCGACGTGCAGATCGTCGACCCGGCCGGCCGGGAGTCGAGCCTGGCCACCATTCAGGTCGACTTCCACCAGCCTGAGGCCTTCGGGTTGGAGTACGCGGACGCCGAGGGCGGCCGCTCCCGGCCGGTGATGGTGCACCGCAGCCTGGTCGGCTCGATGGAACGGCTCTTCGGGCACCTGATCGAGGTGCACGACGGCGCCTTCCCGCTCTGGTACGCGCCGGTGCAGCTGGCCGTGCTGCCGGTGGCCGACGACCAGCATGCCGCGGCCCGGTCGTTCGCCGACGCGGCGATCGAGGCCGGACTGCGCGCCGAAGTGCACCACGAAGGCTCGATCGGCGCGCGCATCCGGTCCGCGGCCGAGCGCAAGGTGCCGTACGCCGGAATCATCGGCCGCCGCGAGGCGCCGGACGGCCTCGTCGCCCTGCGGCATCGCGACGGCAGTCAGCTCGCCCCGATGCCGCACGCCTCGGCCATCGAGATGATCAGCGACGCCGCGCGTCCACCTCGATCTCGATGAGCATGCGCGGGTCCGCCAGGCCGCACACCTGCATGGTGGCGGCCGGGCGGACATCGCCGAAGTACTTGCGCAGCACCGGCCAGCACGGCTCGAAGTCCTCGCGGTTCGGCAGCAGATAGCGGACCCGCACCACGTCGGTGAAGTAGCAGCCGGCCTCGGCCAGGGCGGCGCCGATGTTGCGCAGGCACTGCTCGGCCTGCTCGACCACGTCGTCGGCGATGGTCATGGTCGAGTAGTCGAAGCCGGTGGTGCCGGAGACGTACACCCGGTCGCCGTCGACGACCGCGCGGGCGTAACCGATCTGTTCCTCGAAGGCCGAGCCGGAGAAGATCCTCACTGCGCCAGGCCGTACGTCAATGAATCGACCAGAGCCACCCAGGACGCCTCGATGATGTTCTCGTGCACGCCGACAGTGGTCCAGTCGCGCTCGCCGTCGCCGGTCTCGAGCAGCACCCGGGTCACCGCGTTCGTGCCGTGGGTGCCCTCCAGGATCCGTACCTTGAAGTCGCTCAGCTCGAAGGTCTTGAGCTGCGGATAGTGCGCGGTCAGGGCGGCGCGGAGGGCCTCGTCGAGCGCGTTGACCGGGCCGTTGCCCTCGGCCGTGGCGATCACCCGCTCACCGTTGACCCGCACCTTGACGGTGGCCTCGGAGACCACGGCGCCGTCCTCGCGGTGTTCGACCTGCACGCGGTACGTCTCCAGGCCGAACGGGCGGGCGAGGGCCTCACCCGGCAACTCGCCCCGGACGAGCAGCTCGAACGAGGCGTCGGCGGCCTCGAACGACCAGCCACCGGCCTCCAGGTCCTTCACCTTGCGGGTGACCTCGGAAAGGGTGTCCGGGTGGCCGGCCAGGTCGATGCCGAGCTCGCGGCTCTTGAGCTCGATGCTGGCCCGGCCGGCCATCTCCGTCACCAGGATCCGCATGTCGTTGCCCACAACCGCCGGGTCGACGTGGTTGTAGAGCAGCGGATCCACCTTGATCGCGCTCGCGTGCAGCCCCGCCTTGTGGGCGAAGGCGGCGGCCCCGACATAGGCCTGGTGGGTGTCGGGGGCGATGTTGGCGATCTCGGCGAGCGCGGTGGAGACCCGCGTCGCCTTCTCCAGGCAGCCCTCCGGTAGGACCGGCAGCCCGAGCTTGAGTTGCAGGTTGCTGACCGTGGCGAACAGGTCGGCGTTGCCGGGCCGTTCGCCGTAGCCGTTGGCCGTGCACTGGAAGTGCTTGACGCCCGCCTCGACGGCGGCGACGGTGTTGGCCACCGCGCACGAGGTGTCGTTCTGACAGTGGATGCCGAGCCGGTCGGCCGGCACGCCGGTGCGCTCGACGACCTCGGTGATCGCCTTCGTGATCATCGAAGGGAGCATGCCGCCGTTGGTGTCGCACATCACGACCCGCTCGGCGCCGGCGTCGATCGCCCGCTTCACCACGCTCGCGGTGTAGTCGGGGTCGTAGCGGAAGCCGTCGAAGAAGTGCTCACAGTCGACGAACGCGCGGCGGCCGTTGGCCACCAGGTGACGCACGGTGTCCTCGACCATGGCCAGGTTCTCGTCGCCGGTGGTGCGCAGGGCCCGCTCGACGTGGCGGATGTCGCTCTTGGCGACCACGCAGACGACCGGCGTCTCGGCATCGAGAAGGGCCCGCACCTGGGGATCTTTCTCCACCGGTGTGTTGGCTTTGCGGGTCGCGCCAAAGGCGACCAGGACGGCGTTCTTCAGGTCGAGCTCGGTCTTGGCCCGCTCGAAGAACTCGGTGTCCTTGGGCATCGCGCCGGGCCAGCCGCCCTCGATGAAGCCCACGCCGAACTCGTCGAGCAGCTTCGCGACCGCCAGCTTGTCGGCGACCGAGTAGCTGATCCCCTCCCGCTGCCCGCCGTCGCGCAGCGTGGTGTCGAAGACCTGGTACTCCATGACGCGTTCCCTTCAAGGATTTTTACGACCCCCAACAAAAAGACCCCCCGCGGATGCGGGAGGTCTGCGCGTCGGCGAACAGTCAGCCGGCGCGCTAGGTGCCAATAATCAGCACGAGGTAGGTCACGTATCGGAGTGTGCCATGGGCAGCCGTTGCTGGGACAAGAAATCCACCAGCTGGGACGGCGTCCCTCGGAAGGGGGATCGACAGCGCGGGATAGGTTGGCGGTGTGGCTGTGGAACAGTACCCCCGGAATCTTGGTTTCTCCGCTACCTACAACTTCAGGGACGTCGGCGGCTATCAGGGCCTCGACGGCCGGACGGTGCGCTGGCGGCGCCTGTTCCGGTCGGACGCCCTCCATCGCCTGGGCGAGGCCGACGCGGCGGCGTTCGAGGCCCTCGGCGTCCGTACGGTCATCGACCTCCGCCGTCCGCACGAGATCGAGAAGTTCGGCCGGATCTCCTCCTCCCATGGGCTCGACTATCACAACGTGGTGCTCAAGCACATCGACTGGGAAGAGGTCGACCACCCCGACGACGTGGTGCACGAGCGCTGGCTGGCCGACCGTTATCTGAACTTCGCCGAGGACGGCCGCGAGGGCCTGCTGGAGTCGTTGCGGTTGATTGCCGACCCCGGCAAGTCCCCGGCGATCGTGCACTGCATGGCCGGCAAGGACCGCACGGGCACGGTCTGCGCGCTGACGTTGTCACTGCTGGGCGTGTCCGACGAGGACATCACGGCCGACTACGCGCTGACGACGAGCGCGATGGCGCCGCTGACCGCGTACCTGCTGGAGACCAACCCGTCGGCTGTCCAGGGCAACGAGCACATGTTCGACTCGCCACCCGAGGCGATGCAGTTGTTCCTCGACGACCTGCGCCGCCTGCACGGCTCGGTCGAGGGTTTCGTCCGCGACATCGGCCTCACCACCGAGGAGATCGGCGCCCTCCGGGCGCACATGCTCTCCTAAGCCGATCCTCTGATCAGCAATCGGGGCTCCACCACGGAGAGGGTGGGCGGCTCGCCGGCCAGGAGGCGCTCGGCCTCGGCCACGGCGAGCTCGCCCATCCGGCGCTTGTCGAGGCCGATGGTCGTCAACGGCGGGTCGAGGAGCTCGCCGATGCCGAGGCCGTCGAAGCCGACCACGGCGATGTCGCCCGGGATGTCCAGGCCGAGGCGGCGGGCGGCGCGGTAGGCGCCCAGCGCCACCAGGTCGTTGAAGGCCACGACGGCGGTGAGGCTCTCGTCCGCGGCGCGCAGCCGCTCGAAGCCCGAACCGCCGCCGGCCAGCGACTGCTCGACCCCGACGATTTTTTTTTCAGGCTTGTCGACGCCCTGCTCGGCCGCCTCGGCGAGGAAGGCGGCCCGCCGTCCCGGGTCGGCCGCCGACGGGCAGTCGATCATTCCGATGCGCTGGTGTCCGCGCTCGACCAGATGCCGCACGGCGGCCCGGACGCCCGCCTCCACGTCGATGTCGACGGCGCCGAAGCCCTGGCCGTCGTTGCGGCGGCTCATCACGACCAGCGGCACGCCGGCCACGGCCGCGGTGATCACGTCGTCCGGCTGGAAGAGATAGGCGATCACGGCGTCGGCCTGTCCCGACAGTGACCGCAGCAGGCCCGGCTCGCGCTCCGGATCGTCCTGGCTGCTGCTCACCACGACCTGCCACCCGCGCCGCTCGGCGGCCTCGATCACCCCGGCGATCAGCTCGGGGAAGAACGGGTTCACCACGTCGTAGACGATCAGCCCGATCGTCGTCGTATCCGGCTTGACCAGCCCTCGGGCGAACCGCGACGGCCGATAGTTCAGCTGCCGGGCCGCCTCGAGAACGCGGCGGCGCGTCTCGGGATCGATCTCGCCCTTGTCGTTTATCGCCCGCGACACGGTCTGGTGCGAGACGCCGGCCAGCCGAGCCACGTCCCGCAGGGTCGCCCGTTTGTTTTCCACGATCAGCAAATCGTAGACCGAACCCGCTTGACGCCGTCCGAACCTCAGGAGCACGATCCCGTTAACGGTCACGTGACCGTTAACGGGATCGACTGGAGGCAATCATGGATGGGCTGGCGATGGTGTTGAGCGTCGAAGTGACCCGCCGGGAGGCCCGCTCGGCCCTCCCGTGCGCCGAGGTCGTACCGCCACGCCGGCGGTGGTGGCACCGCTTCCGCAGCCGGGGTCAGGACACGCTGGTCAGGGGGCGCGGATCCGAATAGATCACCAGGGTCTGCTCGCTCTGGTCGGCCAGGTGGAAGGCGGCGTAGGCGTAGTCGACCACGACACCGTCCGGCCGGCGCAAACCCTTGCGGCCGCTGTGCCGCGGCTCGACCTCGTAGTGGCGCCACCACCGGCGCACCTCGGGGCAGCCGTCGTGGAACTCCTCGATCAGGTCGTTGAACCGGGTGTCGGCCGGGTGCCGCGCGGCGAGAGTCCGCACGCGGGCGAGCAGGGCGCGGGCCTCGACCGCCCAGTCGGCCACCGTGTCGCGGGCCTCGGGCGTGAGGAACGTCCACCGGGCGAGGTTCGGCGGCGCGCCGGTGGCGGCCAGGCCCGGAAGGAGGCCGAGCACGGCCGGGTTGTGGCTGAGAACGTCGTAGGTCGCGCCGATGATGTACGCCGGGCAGGTTCCCAACAGCAACGGCACGGCCGCCACCGAGGGGTCGAGTCGCTCTTCCGCGGCCGGGCCGGGGGCGGGTTCGTGCCCGGCGAGACGGAACAGGTGCTCCCGCTCGTACCCGTCCAGCCGCAAGGCCGTGGCCAGCGCCGACAGCACCTGATCGGAGGGACGGACGTCCCGGCCCTGCTCCAGGTACGTGTACCAGGTCGCGCTGATGCCGGAGAGCAGCGCCAGCTCCTCACGCCGCAGCCCGGGCGTGCGCCGGCGGCCGGTGGAGGGCAGGCCCACCTCGGCCGGCCGGAGTCGCTCACGGCGGCTGCGCAGAAACGCCGCCAGCTCGTCGCGCTGATTCATGGCAGCTCCAGTACCAGAATAAATGGGCTTCGGATACCAGGCTAATGCCGTCGCAGAATCGCCTCATGACTGATGACATGCACGGCAAGGTAGTGGCCATCACCGGGGCGAGCAGCGGTATCGGCGAGGCGACGGCGGTGATGCTCGCCGAGCGGGGTGCGCACGTGGTGCTCGGGGCACGCCGAGGCGACCGGCTGGCCGCACTGGCCGAGAAGACCCACGGGGCCCACCTGCCCACCGACGTGACCCGCCGGGAAGATCTGCACGCTCTGGTCGCCCTCGCGAAAGAGCGCTTCGGGCGGCTGGACGTGCTCGTCTCCAACGCCGGCGCCGGCCCGATCTCGGCGCTCGACGAGTTGCGTGTGGACGACTGGGACCGCATGGTCGACGTCAACATCAAGGGAGTGCTGCACGGGATCGCGGCCGCCCTGCCGGTCTTCCGGGCGCAGGGCAGCGGCCACTTCGTGACGGTGGCGTCGACCGCCGCCATCCGGATCCTGCCCACCATGGCCGTCTACGCCGCGACCAAGGCCGCCGTCCGGGTGATCTGTGAGGGGTTGCGGCAGGAGGCGGGCGACTCGCTGCGGGTCACGCTGATCACGCCCGGCATGGTGCGGACCGGGTTCGGTGAGGACGCGAGCGAGGACGTACGCGCCCGGTTCGCCACGATGGGCGATCTCGCCATCGGGCCGGAAGCCATCGCCGAGGCCATCGCGTTCGCGATCAGCCGGCCCGCGCGGGTCGACGTCGGGGAGATCGTCGTGCGGCCGACCGCCCAGGCCTGAGCAAAGCCGGGCCTGGGCGGAGGGAACGGTCAGAGGACGCGGTGGACCCAGCCGAAGGGGTCCTCGGCGCGGCCGCGCTGGATGTCGACGAGCTGCTTACGGATCGAGGTGGTGACCTCGCCCGTGCCGCCGTCGGCGATGGTGAACTCGCCGTCGGCGCTCTTCACCACGCCGATCGGGGTGATCACCGCGGCGGTGCCGCAGGCGAAGGCCTCGCGGATCTGGCCGGAGGCGGCCCCGGCGCGCCACTCCTCCAGGCTGACCGGGCGCTCCTCCACCTTGTGACCGGCCCTCTCGGCCAGCTTGATGACCGAGTCGCGGGTGATGCCGGGCAGGATCGTGCCGGTCAGCGGCGGCGTGACCAGGGTGCCGTCGTCCAGGACGAAGAAGACGTTCATGCCGCCCAGCTCGTCGATGTATTTGCGCTCGATCGCGTCGAGGTAGACCACCTGGTCGCAGCCGTGCTCGATCGCCTCGGCCTGCGCCGACAGGCCGGCCGCGTAGTTGCCGCCGCACTTGGCCGCGCCCGTGCCGCCGGGGGCGGCGCGGGTGTAGTCGGGGGTCACCCAGAGCGAGACCGGCTTGACCCCGCCCGCGAAGTACGGGCCGGCGGGCGACGCGATGACCAGGTAGAGGTATTCCATCGCGGGGCGCACACCGAGGAAGACCTCGCTCGCGTAGGCGAAGGGGCGCAGATAGAGGCTGCCCTCGTCGCTCTGCGGGATCCACGACCGGTCGATCTTGATGATCTCGTGGAGCGACTCGAGGAACGTCTCGACCGGCAGCGGCGGCATCGCCATGCGCTTGGCCGACTCGGCGAACCGGGCCGCGTTGGCGTCCGGGCGGAACATCGCCACACCGCCGTCGGGCAGCGTGTACGCCTTCAGACCCTCGAAGATCTCCTGGGCGTAGTGCAGCACGGCCGACGCCGGATCCATCGGGATCGGGGCCCGGGCCTCGACGCGCGGCTCGTACCAGCCTTTGCCGTCCGCGTAGCGCACCGTGACCATGTGGTCGGTGAAGATGCGGCCGAAGCCGGGGTTGGCGAGGAGCGCGGAACGCTCGGCGTCGCCCACGGGTGCCGGGTTCGGACGGATCTCGAAATCGAGGTTGTCACCACCACTCATGACAGGTGGACCTGCTTTCTCTACAAAGATTTAGGCATGCGGAAGCACCCGTAGTGCTTCAAGAATCTACCCCGAACGGTCGTTAAAAGAGAGACCGCGGGTGAGAGGTCGCCTGCCTGCCCTGAGGAAAGCTCAGAGCGCGGCGGCGACGCGGTCGCCGACTTCGGCGGTACGCAGCGGCGCGCCCGCGGTGCGGGACGCGACCTCGGCCGCGACCGCCTCGGATACTCGCCGGGCCTCGTCGTGGTGGCCCAGATGCTCCAGCAGCAGGGAGGCCGAGAGGATGGCGGCCGCCGGGTCGGCGATGCCCTGACCGGCGATGTCCGGCGCCGAGCCGTGCACGGGCTCGAAGGTCGACGGGTACTGACGCTCCGGGTTGACGGAGCCGCTGGCCGCCATGCCGATGCCGCCGGTAACGGCAGCGGCGATGTCGGTGAGGATGTCACCGAAGAGGTTGTCGGTCACGACCACATCGAACCGCTGCGGGTTGCTGACCATGAACATGCTGGCCGCGTCGATGTGCTGATATTCCGTGGTGACCTCGGGGAACTCGGCCGCGACGGCCTTGAAGGTGCGCGCCCACAGGCTGCCCGCCTTGGTCAGCACGTTCGTCTTGTGGACGAGCGTGAGGTGGCGGCGGTCGCGGCGCTGGGCGCGCGCGAAGGCGTCACGGACGACCCGCTCGACGCCGTGCCGCGTGTTGAGGCTCTCCTCGGTGGCGATCTCGGCCGGGGTGTCCTGGTGGAGCACGCCGCCGGCGCCGACGTAGAGACCCTCGGTGCCCTCGCGGACCACTACCATGTCGATCTCGCCGGGCTTCACGCCCGCGAGCGGGCTGGTGGTGCCGGGCCAGAGCTTCGACGGGCGCAGGTTCACATACTGGTCGAAGTCGAAGCGGAGCTTGAGCAGCAGGCCGCGCTCGAGGACGCCCGGCGGGACGCTGG
The DNA here is from genome assembly GCF_050956135.1 of Actinoplanes sp. CA-131856. Taxonomy (GTDB): domain Bacteria; phylum Actinomycetota; class Actinomycetes; order Mycobacteriales; family Micromonosporaceae; genus Actinoplanes. The sequence continues at coordinate 9,490,857 of NZ_CP191849.1, forward strand.
GGTCGCCGATGGCGCCGAGCAGGATGGCGTCGTGGCCGGCCAGCTCGTCCTCGACGGACTGCGGAAGGACCTCGCCCGTACGGTTGTAGAAGCGGGCGCCGAGGTCGTAGTCCTCGAACTGGGTGCCGGGGAGCACGGTCTCGATGACCTTGCGAGCCTGCGCGGTCACCTCGGTACCGATGCCGTCGCCGGCCACGACCGCGATACGCGCCACGCTCACTTCGCACTCCTCAAGTTCGGGTCCTCGAAGGTTAACGCGCCAGTCCCGATCTTCGGTACAGCAGTCCCACCTAATGAGCGTTCAAACACCAACAGCCCCCTGGCCGCGGCAAACGACCAAGGGGCTGTTGCGACGAGTACGCGTGGCTCGGTCCCGCCGAAATACACCTAACCGCACGCACGGCAGCGGGCACGTCACCCGAAGACGGGCCCACCGTCGTATCGCACGGCAGGGACAACGCTAGCGATGCGGACTAATGACGCGCAAGACGCATCCCCCGCGTGTCGGGAACGTAGTTCGCAAGCGGCGGATGGCAGCATGCGCCGGGTGAGTTTCGACCTCGTGGTGTGGGCGATGGACCAGACGGACCTGCCGGACGCCGTGCGGGCCGCCAACGCGCGCTGTGCGCGCGGCGAGCACCCGCAACGCCCGGCCGACCCGCGTGTCGTCGCCTTCTATGACGCCCTGACCAGTGACTATCCCGACCGGGGCCCGCGCGCGTCGGCGCCCGGCTCCCCCTGGGCGCACGCGCCGCTGCATGCTGCCGCCGACCACATCCAGATGAGGCTGGACGAGAACTGCCCGGACGTCGTGCTCGAGACGATCGAGCGGCTGGCCGCCGAGCTCAACCTCGACCTGCTCGACCTCCAGGACGGCACGGTGTATCCGCCTCCGCTCAGGACCCGTTGACGCGCAGGTCGACGACGTGGCCGCGGCTTGACCCGATGGCGGAGGCCACCGCGGAGAGCAGCTCGGCGTCGACCGACGAGTCCACGGTCAGCGTCATCAGGGCCTCGCCGCCGGCCGTGCGGCGGGCCACCTGCATGGCCGCGATGTTCACGTCGGCCTCGCCCAGGATCGTGCCGATCGCGCCGACCACGCCCGGCCGGTCGCTGTAGCGGAAGAACAGCAGCACCCCGTCGGCGGTCAGGTCGAGGTCGAAGTCGTCCACGCCGGTCAGCTTGGCGATCTCCCGGACCCCGGTCACGGTCAGCGTGCCGGCCACGCTGACCCGCCGGCCGTCCGGCAGGGCGCCGCGCACGGTCACCAGGTTCTGGTGCTCGCACGGCTCCTCGCTGACGACCAGCTCGACCTCGACGCCGCGGTCGGCGGCGAGCTGGGGAGCGTTCACGTACGTCACCCGCTCGTCCACGACCGCCGTGAACAGCCCCTTGGTGGCGGCGAGGCGGAGCACCGCCACGTCGTGGGAGACGATCTCACCCCGTACCTCCACGGAAACGCTCGCCGCGACCCCACCCGCCACCGCGGTGAAGACCTTGCCGAGTTTCTCGGCCAGGGACAGCAGCGGCCGTACGTCCTCGTCGACCACCCCGCCGGCCTGCACGTTCACCGCGTCCGGCACGAACTCGCCGTCCAGGGCCAGCTTGACGCTGCGGGCCACCGACAGCCCCGCCTTGTCCTGGGCCTCGGCGGTCGAGGCGCCCAGATGCGGGGTGACCACGACGTTCTCGAAGCCGAACAGTGGCGACGAGGTGAGCGGCTCGGTGACGAAGACGTCCAGGCCGGCGCCGGCCACCCGCCCGTCGCGCAGCGCCGCCGCGAGTGCCACTTCGTCGATCAGACCGCCGCGGGCCGCGTTCACGATCCGTACGCCCGGCTTGATCCTGGCCAGCTCTTTCTCGCCGATCAGGTTCATGGTCTCGGGGGTGCGCGGCAGATGGACCGAGATGAAGTCGCTCTCCCGCAGCAGCTCGTCCAGCCCCACGAGGCGAACACCGAGCTGCGCGGCCCGGGCGGGCTGGATGTACGGGTCGTACGCGATCAGGCGTGTCCCGAAAGCGGCCATGCGCTGGGCGAAGAGCACGCCGATGCGCCCGAGCCCGACCACGCCCACGGTCTTGCCCTGCACCTCGACGCCGGTGAACCGCGACCGCTCCCAGCGGCCGGCCTTGAGCGCCGTCGAGGCGGTGACGGTGTGCCGCGCGACCGTGAGCAGCAGCGCGATCGCCTGCTCGGCGGCCGAGACGATGTTGCTGGTGGGCGCGTTGACCACCAGCACGCCCCGGGCCGTCGCGGCGGCCACGTCGACGTTGTCGAGCCCGACGCCGGCCCGGGCGACCACGCGCAGCCGAGGGCCGGCCGCCAGCACCGCGGCGTCGACCGTGGTGGCGCTCCGGACGATCAGGGCGTCGGCCTCGCCGACCGCGGCCAGCAGGGCGTCACGGTCGGCGCCGTCGACCGCCCGCACGTCGTAGTCGTGGGCGAGAACACTGACGGCGGACGGCGCTAGTTCCTCGGCGATCAGGACGACGGGCGCCATGCGGCTCCCTCCATTGCGGACAGATGATGCCCGCGATGGTAATCGTCAAGCCACCCTCCGTGGTATCGACGCACGGTCGATCGGCGGCGACGACGGCCGCCCGGTGAGGGCCAGACCGTCCGGCTGGCGGAAACTGAGCGCCTCGGCGTCCAGCGCGTCGTAGAGAAGGTCCAGGTCAAGCGTGCCCACCGGCGGATAGACGCGCTCGCGGGGCGGTTCCTGGCCGACGCCGAGAGCGCCCTGCTCGACCATGAAGTCGAGGATCGCCTGACGGACCGACGGGAGCGTCACCGGCGAGTGGTAGAGCACGTTGAGAGCCTGCATCCGCATGCCCTGCACGTGCTCCTCGCCCTTGTTGTCGTGGAAGTGTGGATTGCGGGTCTCGATCTGCAACACCGGCACCGAGCTGGCCATCACGTCCGGGTCGGTGCTCTCCAGCACGCCGCCGAACTGCTCGAACAGATCCAGATATTCGTACGGCTCGACGGCGAAGCCACCGGCGATCCGCAGCTTCAGTCCCAGCTCGAGGGTCATCGCGTGCTCGCCGGCGTTGCCGGTGGCGATCACCTCGGTGCCGAACCCCGAATATTCGGCCAGGAAGCGGTTGAGCCACTCGTTGGTGATCTGGGAGCTGCGGCCCTTACGGCTGAAGAACAGCCGGCCGTCGCGCAGCTTGGGCTTCGAATGCCAGGAGATCCGGACCATGGCGTACGGGGAATCGGCCTGCGCCAGGCCGGCCGCGTAGGCCTTGCAGTATTCGTGCACCGACCCGGGCACGTAGTTGTCGGCGTCCACATAGCCGATGTGCTGACGGCCGGTCATCGCCGCGAGCGCCATGCCGAGCAGCATCGCCTCGCCCTTGCCGGCCCGCACGAGGCCGTCGTCGTCGATCAGCTCGGGCATGCCGGCCGCCTTCATGGCCGCGGCCACGCCGGGGTCGCGCTGGTGCACGGTGATCGCCGAGCGACCGGCGAGCCGGCAGAATTGCTCGACGGTCTGCGCCTCGATCTCGTATCGGTCGACCGGCTGACGGTCGCTGTTCGAGACCAGCACGATGAGGCAGTCGTGCGGAATTCCGGATAGGACACCCTCGATGACCGAGCGTGTCTCATTCATGCACGGAACGACGACGACCATTTGTGATTCGACCGCGCGCAACGCCTCCGAGCTGCCGGAATCCAGCTCGATGACCCTCTGGAGCTCATGGATCCGGACCGCCCCGAAACGCTCACTCCGAAAAGAATCAGCCAGTCTCATGTCGCGAGGTTACCCGCGTGAATCTTTATCCACATGACCGCACGTAAATGCCGTGTAACAGAGCTGTTTCGGTAAAGAAAAAGCCCGGCCCATTTGCGGGGGCCGGGCTTTTTAGCGCCGAATCAGGCGGTCTCGGTGATGGGCCGGTCGACCCAGCTCATCATGTCGCGCAGCTTGCGGCCGGTGACCTCGATGGGGTGGTTGGCGCCCTGCTCGCGGTACTTGGTGAGCAGCGGGCGGCCGTTGTCGTCGTCCTCGATCAGCTGGCGGGTGAACTCGCCGGACTGGATGTCGGCCAGGATCCGCTTCATCTCGGCCTTGGTCTCGGCGTTGATGACCCGCGGGCCGCTGACGTAGTCACCGAACTCGGCGGTATCCGACACGCTGTAGCGCATGCGGGAGATGCCGCCCTCGTACATCAGGTCGACGATCAGCTTGAGCTCGTGCAGGCACTCGAAGTACGCGATCTCCGGGGCGTAGCCGGCCTCGGTGAGCACCTCGAAGCCGGTCTGCACGAGGGCGGCGGTGCCGCCGCAGAGCACGGCCTGCTCGCCGAACAGGTCGGTCTCGGTCTCCTCCTTGAAGGTGGTCTTGATGACGCCGGCCCGGGCGCCACCGATCGCCTTCGCGTAGGAGAGGGCGAGCGCGAGGCCCTCGCCGGTCGGGTCCTGCTCGACGGCGACCAGGCACGGCACGCCCTTGCCGTCCACGTACTGGCGGCGGACCAGGTGACCCGGGCCCTTGGGGGCGACCATGGCCACCGTCACGTCGGCCGGCGGCTTGATGAGCTCGAACCGGATGTTGAGGCCGTGCCCGAAGAAGAGCGCCTTGCCCGCGGTCAGGTGGGGGGCGATGGACTCGGCGTAGATCTTGCGCTGCGCGGTGTCCGGCGCCAGCAGCATGATCACGTCGGCCCAGGCCGACGCCTCGGCCGGCGTCTTGACCTCGAGGCCCTGCTCCTCGGCCTTGGCCCGGCTCTTGGAGCCCTCCTTGAGGCCGACCACCACCTCGACGCCCGAGTCACGCAGCGACAGCGAGTGGGCGTGGCCCTGGCTGCCGTACCCGATCACGGCGACCTTCTTGCCCTGGATGATCGAGAGGTCGGCGTCGTCGTCGTAGAAAACTTCCGCGGTCATTTCTGCAATCCTTGAAATCAGGCGGCGCGGAGCGCCGGGCCGGTGGTGATGGAGCGAGAGCCGCGGCCGATGGCCACGAGGCCCGACTGGACCATCTCTTTGATGCCGTACGGCTCGAGGTCGCGCAGCAACGCGTCAAGCTTGTCGGGGTTGCCCGTGGCCTCGATGGTGAGGGTGTCCGGAGCGACGTCGATCACTCGGGCCCGGAACAACTCGACCGTCTCGAGCACCTGGCTGCGCTGCGCGCGATCGGCGCGCACCTTGACCAGCAGGAGCTCACGCTGGACCGACTGCTGCGGGTCCAGCTCCACGATCTTGAGGACGTTCACCAGCTTGTTGAGCTGCTTGGTCACCTGCTCCAGGGGTGAGGAGTCGGCGTTGACCACGATCGTGATGCGGCTGACGTCCGGGTTCTCCGTCTCGCCGACCGCCAGGGAGTCGATGTTGAAGCCGCGCCGGGAGAACAGGCCGCTCACTCGCGCGAGCACGCTCGGCTTGTTCTCGACCAGCACGGAAAGGGTGTGCCTATTCATCAGAGGTCGTCCTCGTCGAAGGAGGGACGAACGTCCCGCGCGAACAGAATCTCGTCGTTGCTGGTGCCGGCCGGGACCATCGGCCACACCATGGCGTCCTTGCCGACCGTGAAGTCGATGACCACGGGGGCGTCGTTGATCTCCATGGCCTGCTTGATGATCTTGTCGACGTCGTCCTTCGACTCGCACCGGAGCCCGATGCAGCCCAGCGCCTCGGCCAGCTTCACGAAGTCGGGGATGCGGTGCTTGTGCGTGCCCAGCTCGGTGTTCGAGTAGCGGCCGTCGTAGAACAGGGTCTGCCACTGCCGGACCATGCCCAGGTTGCCGTTGTTGATGACGGCGATCTTGACCGGGATGCCCTCGAGGGCACAGGTCGCGAGCTCCTGGTTGGTCATCTGGAAGCAGCCGTCGCCGTCGATCGCCCAGACCGGGGTGTCCGGCTTGCCGACCTTGGCGCCCATCGCCGCCGGGACGGCGTAGCCCATGGTGCCGGCGCCGCCCGAGTTGAGCCAGGTGGCCGGCTTCTCGTACTTGATGAATTGCGAGGCCCACATCTGGTGCTGGCCCACGCCCGCCACGTAGATCGCGTCCGGGCCGACCAGCTGCCCGATCCGCTCGATCACGTACTGCGGGGCGAGCGTGCCGTCGGTCGGCTCGTCGTAGCCCAGCGGGTAGCGCTCGCGCAGGTCGTTGAGGGTGGCCCACCACGACTCGTACCGCCCGGCGTCGGGCGCCGAAACGGAGACCGCGGCGATCAGCTCGTCGATCACGTGCCGGGCGTCGCCCACGATCGGGACGTCGGCGTGCCGGTTCTTGCCGATCTCGGCCGGGTCGATGTCGGCGTGCACGACCTTGGCGTCCGGGGCGAACGAGTCGAGCTTGCCGGTGACCCGGTCGTCGAAGCGGGCGCCCAGGGTGATCAGCAGGTCGGACTTCTGCAGCGCGTAAACCGCCGGGACCGTGCCGTGCATGCCCGGCATGCCCAGGTGCTGCGGGTGCGAGTCGGGGAAGGCGCCGAGCGCCATCAGCGTGGTGATGACCGGGATGCCGGTCATCTCGGCCAGCTTCTTCAGTCCGTCGGTGGCGCCGGCCTTGAGCACGCCGCCGCCCACGTAGAGCACCGGGCGCTTGGCCGCGGCGATCAGCCGGGCCGCCTCGCGGATCTGCTTGCCGTGCGGGTGCAGCGTGGGACGGTAGCCGGGCAGGTCGAGCGCCGGCGGCCAGGTGAAGGTGGTCTGCGCCTGGAGCACGTCCTTGGGGATGTCGACCAGGACCGGGCCGGGACGGCCGGTGGCGGCCAGGTGGAACGCCTCGGCCAGGATGCGCGGGATCTCCTCGGCCGTCTGCACCAGGAAGTTGTGCTTGGTGATGGGCAGGGTGATGCCCTGGATGTCCGCCTCCTGGAAGGCGTCCGTGCCGATCGCCGGGCGGGCGACCTGGCCGGTGATGGCGACGATCGGCACCGAGTCCATGTAGGCGTCGGCGATCGGGGTCACCAGGTTGGTCGCGCCCGGGCCGCTGGTCGCGATGCAGACACCGACCTTGCCGGTGGCCTGGGCGTACCCGGTCGCGGCGTGTCCGGCGCCCTGCTCGTGACGCACCAGGATGTGGCGGACCTTGGAGTCGTAGAGCGGGTCGTACGCCGGAAGGATCGCGCCGCCGGGAATGCCGAACGCGACCTCCACACCGAGCGCTTCCAGCGACCGCACGAGCGACCCGGCGCCCGAGGTGGGGACCGGGGAGGCTACGGCCGAGGCGGAGGCGGCCGCCGCGACAGTGGCCGGGTTGGCTCGGTGGGCGAGAGTCTCAGGTGTGGGTCTCGTCATGGCTACTCACAAACCTTTACGGGTCAGTCGGTCCGGTACTTGAGCAACAAAAAAGGCCCTCGTGCGGGAAGCACGGGACCTAGCGCACTCGGGTCGGCCGATCAGCCGACGGGAGTGCGCTCACATAAGTACTCGGGACGCGAAGCACATGGGAAACACCTTCCCCCATCTCACGCGGTGAGTCAACTGATCCCATATTTTGATCACTCGGAGGGCTCACCCGTTCGGGCGCCGAACGCCGGATCGGTCGGCAACACGGCCCTGAGCTGCCGCATCCCCGGTCCGAGGGCGACCACCTGGCTGCGCGCGGGCTGGTCTTTCGGCGGCGCCGGCTTGGGCGGCGCGGGCAGCGCGCGGGTGCCGGTGCGCAGGGTCTGGAGCTGAGCCTCGAGGTGTTCGGCGGGCACGCCCCAGCCGAACAGCGACCCCTGGCCGAGGCGGCAGCCCGCCTCCTCGACCACGGCCCGCTGCGATGGCGTGCCGATGCCCTCGGCCAGCACCTCGAGCCCGAGCCGGTGCCCGATGCGGACCACGACGTCGACCAGCGGCGCCGCCGTGCCGGTGCGCGACTCGGGCTCGGCCACCAGGGCATGGTCGATCTTGAGGATGTCGACCGGCAGCGTGCGGAGCTGGCCCAGCGACGAATATCCGGCGCCGAAGTCGTCGAGGGCGATCCGCACGCCGGTGGCCCGCAGCTCGGCCAGGCGGCTGATCAGCTCCTCCATGTCGGTGGCGACCGCGTGCTCGGTCACCTCGAGCACCAGCCGCTGGGCCGGCACGCCGTGCTCGGCCAGCACGTCGGCGACCTGGCCGGCGTAGTCGACAGCGTGCAGCTCCTTGGGCGAGAGGTTCACCGACACCCAGACGTCGTGGCCCTTCGACAGCCAGTCGGCGAGCTGGATGACGGCCTGCTCCAGCACCCAGGCCCCGATCCGGTTGATCAGCCCGGACTCCTCGGCGACCGGGATGAACTCGTCCGGGCGTACGGCCCCCAAGGTCGGATGGTGCCAGCGCAGCAGGGCCTCGGCCCCGACCGGGCGCATCGACGGCAGCGCCACCACCGGCTGGAAGACCAGGCGCAGCTGGTCGCGGTCGATGGCGTGGCGCAGCTCGCTCTCCAGCGTGCCCCGGCGGCGCAGCAACTCGTCGTAGCGGGCCTGGTAGCGCTCGACCCTGTTCTTGCCGCGCTGCTTCGCGTACCGCAGGGCCAGGTCGGCGTCGCGGATCAGCTCGCCCGTGTCGGCCACGCCGAGGCTGGCCGAGAGGAAGACCGAGCCACCATCGACCTCGTACGGCTCACACAGCACCGCCAGCAGCCGATGCGCCGTCAGCATGGCCTCGTCGGCCGTGCCCCGCATGAGCACGGCGAACTCGTCGCCGCCGAGCCGGGCCGCCACGTCGCCGTCGAGCAGGTTGCGGCGCAGCCGCTCGCCCACCTCGACCAGCACCGCGTCGCCCACGTCGTGCCCGCGCATGTCGTTCACCGTCTTGAAGCCGTCGAGGTCGATGCCGACCAGCACCTGCGGCTCCTCGTCGTCGAGCAGCGCCTTGCGCAGCCCGCGCCGGTTGGCCAGCCCGGTCAGCGGATCGGTGTGCGCCAGCTCGCGGAAGTGCGCCTCGCGCCGCCGCAGTTCGAGCGTGTACCGGCGTACGTCCCGCAGGGCCAGCCATTGGCGGGTGACCAGGGCGAGTCCTTCCACGGCGGCGCCCAAGTAGCCGTACAGGGTGAACTCTCCGCCCTGAGCCAGGTGGAAGCCGAGCGCGACGACCATGGCGCCCATCGGCACGAACGCGTACGCCGTGTTGCTGCGGTCGGCGACGTCGCCGACCACCTGGACCGGCCGGTCGGCCACCTCGACGGCCCGGGCGATCACGAAGAGCCCGGCCGGGAGCAGGAGCGCGCCGCCGAGCAGCACGCCGTCGTGGTCCTGGCAGATGCCCGAGGCGATCGCGACCGCGGCGAACGCGACAGCGGTCACCCCGGTGGCCACCCGCACGGTGATCAGGCGCGGCCGGTGCGCGTGCATGGCCAGCACGATGGTCAGGCCCAGCGAGATGACCGCGAACGCGGCCGGCACCAGCACCGACGGGCAGGCCATCGGGGTCGCGTCGCCCAGGACGCGGGTCGGCTCGCTGAGCAGCACCCAGGCCACGAACCAGATGGCGGCGGCGACCACCAGCCCGTCGAGCATGCGCCGGACGGCCACGCCGGGGCTCTCGGCGGCGCCGGGCAGGACGGCCGTGCCGACCAGCAGCAGGAGGATGCCGAGGGCGGTGCCGACGGCCACCGCGGTGCCGAGACCCAGCCGGGGCGGCGAGGCAGTGGTGATCAGCACACTGATCACGCCGGCCAGCGCGGCGGCGGTCGCGATGGCCCCGCCGGCGGCCAGGATCAGGTGGGCCCGGCGGGCCGCTCCCGTGTGCCGGCGGCCGGAATTGCCCAGCAATGCGACGGCCGGGACCGCGACCAGAAGGCCGAAGAGTCCCGCCAGCTCCACGCCGGACGGTGATTGCACGGAGACACTCTGCCTGATCTCGATCGATTTATCGAGGCCCAGAATCCCGAGCAGTGGACGTCATGGACCGTTTACGTCCCGGCCAGTGGCACTATGAGGGGATGCCTGACCTGCGTTCCCGGACCTCGACCCACGGTCGGACCATGGCCGGCGCGCGTGCCCTCTGGCGCGCCACCGGGATGACCGACGACGACTTCGGCAAGCCCATCGTGGCCATCGCCAACAGCTATACGCAGTTCGTACCGGGTCACGTGCATCTCAAGGACCTCGGCGGACTGGTCGCCGACTCCATCGCCCAGGCCGGCGGCGTCGGCCGCGAGTTCAACACGATCGCGGTCGACGACGGCATCGCGATGGGCCACGGCGGCATGCTCTACTCGCTGCCCAGCCGCGAGCTGATCGCCGACGCGGTGGAGTACATGGTGAACGCGCACTGCGCCGACGCCCTGGTCTGCATCTCGAACTGCGACAAGATCACGCCGGGCATGCTGATCGCCGCCCTGCGGCTCAACATCCCGACCGTCTTCGTGTCGGGCGGCCCGATGGAGGCCGGCAAGACCGTCGCCATCGAGGGCATCGTGCACGAGAAGCTCGACCTGGTCGACGCCATGAGCGCGAGCGCCAACGAGAAGGTGACCGACGCCCAGCTCGACACCATCGAGCGCTCGGCCTGCCCGACCTGCGGCTCCTGCTCCGGCATGTTCACCGCCAACTCGATGAACTGCCTGACCGAGGCGATCGGCCTGGCCCTGCCGGGCAACGGCTCGACCCTGGCCACGCACGCGTCCCGCAAGGCGCTGTTCGAGAAGGCGGGTTCGCTGATCGTCGAGATCGCTCGTGACTACTACGAGAAGAACGACGAGACGGTCCTGCCCCGCAGCATCGCCTCGCGGTCGGCCTTCGAGAACGCCGTGGCTCTCGACGTGGCGATGGGCGGCTCGACCAACACGGTTCTCCACCTGCTGGCCGCCGCGCGCGAGGCCGGGCTCGACTTCAGCGTGGCCGACATCGACGCCATCTCGCGCCGGGTGCCCTGCCTGTCGAAGGTCGCCCCGAACAGCCCGAAGTACCACATGGAGGACGTGCACCGGGCCGGCGGCATCCCGGCCCTGCTCGGTGAGCTCAACCGCGGCGGCTCGCTTCGTCAAGACGTCCGGTCCGTCCATTCGCCCGATCTGTCGACCTGGCTCGACAAGTGGGACATCCGCGGCGGATCGCCGTCGCCCGAGGCACTCGAGCTGTTCCACGCGGCTCCGGGCGGTGTCCGTACGACCCAGCCCTTCAGCACCGAGAACCGCTGGGCCACGCTCGACACCGACGCCGAGAAGGGCTGCATCCGCTCGGTCGACCACGCCTACACGGTCGACGGCGGCCTGGCCATCCTGTTCGGCAACCTCGCGCCCGACGGCTGCGTGGTCAAGACGGCCGGCGTCGACGAGTCGATCTGGAAGTTCACCGGACCGGCCCGCGTCTTCGAGTCGCAGGACGCCGCGGTCGAGGGCATCCTCGGCAAGCAGGTCGTCGAGGGCGACGTCGTGGTCATCCGCTACGAGGGGCCGAAGGGCGGGCCCGGCATGCAGGAGATGCTCTACCCGACGAGCTTCCTCAAGGGCCGCGGCCTCGGCAAGGCGTGCGCGCTGATCACCGACGGCCGCTTCTCCGGCGGCACCAGCGGCCTGTCCATCGGCCACGTCTCCCCCGAGGCGGCGGCCGGCGGCCTGATCGCGCTGGTCCAGACCGGCGACGAGATCACCATCGACATCCCGGGCCGCAGCATCACGCTCAACGTCCACGACGACGAGCTGGCCCAGCGCCGGCACGAGGAGGAGCGGCGCCCCAAGCCGTACTCCCCGGTCGACCGCCAGCGCCCGGTGTCGGCCGCGCTGCGCGCCTACGCCTCGATGGCGACCAGCGCGAGCGACGGCGCGTACCGCCGGGTCCCCGAGTAAGGCTCGCACGGCAGAACGAGGCCTCGCACCGTCCCGGTGCGGGGCCTCATTCGTCGGCTTCCCCCTCATCGCGACTTAGGTTAGCCTTACCTCCCCTAGAAGCGGAAGGTGGTGGCGTCCCATGGCGCGCGGATGGGAAGGCGCCGTCCTCAAGGTGCTCGGCGGCCGCGATCACGTGCTCACGCTGACCGCCAGGCGCGAGCTGACGCCGCACTACCTGCGACTCAGCTTCGAGGCGCCGACGCTGCTGGAGAAGGTCCGCCCCGAGCCGGCGGCCTGGGTGCGCTTCTGGATCCCCGACCCCGACGGCGGCAAGCGGGAGTACCAGCGGGCCTACACGATCGCCGGCGCCGACGAGAAGGCCGGCACGATCGACGTCGACTTCCTGCTCCACGAGCCGGCCGGCCCGGCCTCGTCCTGGGCCGCCACGGCCGAGGAGGGAACGAAGGTCGCCGTGGTCTCCCTAGGCTCGGCCCCGTTCCGGCTCGCCACGGGGACACCGGGCGTGCTGCTGATCGGCGACCCGTCATCGGTGCCGGCGATCAACGGCATCCTCCGCACGCTGCCACCCACCACGGAGGTCGAGGTGCTGCTGGAGGACGCCGCCGGCTTCCCGCTCGCCGAGCACCCGCGCCTGACGGTGCACCACTGCGAGCGCGAGGGCACAGGGTCGCTGGCCACAGCCGTACGACCGCTGGTGAAGCCGGGCCATCAGGTGTGGGCGGCCGGCGAGTCGGGCTCGCTGAAGGCCGTACGGTCGGTGGCCCGAGCCCGCGAAGGCGCGACCAAGGAGAACACGTACACCCTGGCGTACTGGATCGAGGGCCGGTCGATGGGGACCAACCGCTCTTAGACTCATGTCTTGGCTGCGGCGTGGCCCGTCTTCGGCCTAGGCCGGCACCGGGCTGCCGAGGGTGATGTCGTGATCGGTGTGGTCGCCGGTCAGTTCGACGCGGGTGGCGACCGGGGCGTGGCCGCTGGCCGCGACCGTGTAGACGCCGGGCGGCAGATCGTGCAGCTCGTAGCGGCCGTCCGGGCCGGTCGTGGCGGCGCCGGCCACGGCACCCGTACGGTCGACGGCCAGCACCGAGGCCTGCGGGATCGGATGGCCCGACCCGGCGGCGCGGACGTTGCCGGTCAGGACGCCGCCCACGGCCATGGTCAGGTCGGCGGGGCGCCCTGGGGAGACGGTCCGGGAGACCGGGGCGGCGTGCGGCGCGGTGGCGGTCAGCGTGAACTCGCCACCGTCCAGACCGGTCATCGCATAGCGGCCGTCGGCACCGGTGGTCGCGGTGGCGACGACCTCGCCCAGCGGCCCGGTGAGAGTCAGCGCGGCTTCGGCGACGGGCCGGCCGGCCCGGTCGAGGATCCGCCCGGTGATCTGACCGGCACCGGCCAGCGACAGCACACGACGGATCTCACCGGCGCCGACATTGATGGTGGCAGCGGCGGGTTGATGGTTCTCGGCCGCGCAGATCAGCAGCAGCGAGCCACCGGCCTCGAGCGCCATCCGATAGGTGCCGTCGAGGTCGGTGACGGCCCGGGCCAGCTCCCGCCCCTGAAAATCGGTGATGGTCAGGGTGGCGCCGGGAAGAGGCAGCCCACCGGGCCCGTCGATCCGCCCGAGAACAACGGCTTCCTTCAAAGCGTCCACCATGGATTTCCTTTCGATGCCCATCACGGGAGCCGGCACACCTTCGGACCGCCCATCGGCCCCGGCCGCCAACGTGGTCAATGCGGAGCGCCGCCTCCCAGCGGCGGCCTCAACCTCGGCAAAGCCCTCAGCGGGGTGCTGCGCTTGAGCGACGGCCTTGGGCTCGCCCTCAACGGAAGACTGAGCAGGGTGCCGCGTTTCAGCGACGGCCTTCGGCTCGCCCTCAACGGAAGACGGAGCAGGGTGTTGCGCTCCAGCAACCGCCTTCGGATCGGCAAAGGCGGAGGACTGAGCGGGGCGCTGCTCCTCAGCGACGGCCTTCGGCACGGCAAAAGGCTGGGCGCCGGGCTCGGGCTCGGCGAAGGGCCGGGCGCCGGGCTCGGCGAAGGGCTGGGCGACGGGCTGGGCCCCAGCGGCGGCCTTCGGCTCGGCGAAGGGCCGCGCGCCGAAGTCGGGCTCGGCAAAGGCGTCAGCGAAGGGCTCGCTGGCCACCTTCCGTCCAGCGGAGGCGTCGGCGAAGGGCCCGGCGGCGGGCCTCGGCCCGGTGAGAGCCTCAGCCCAAGGCTCGCCGACCGGCTTCGGCTGAGCGAAAGGCTCAGCGCCTGGACCGGCTGAAGGCGGGACGGAAAGCGCGGCGGCGAAACCGGCTGAAGGCTGGGCGGTTGCATCGGCTGAAGGCTGGGCGGAGGGCGCGGTGGCTGGACCGAATGAGGGCTCGGCGGCTGGACCGGCTGACGGCTGGGTGGAGGGCGCGGCGGCTGGACCGAATGAGGGCTCGGCGGCTGGACCGGCTGACGGCTGGGCGGAAGGCGCGGCAGCTGGACCAAGTGAGGGCCCGGCGGAGGGCTGAGTGGCTGAAGCGTGGTCGGCTCGGGTTCGCAATGGCAGGCCGGGCAGGAACAGGAACAGGGCGAACGCCACCACCATGACCGCCGCCGCGAGCAGGAACAAAGTGCCCATCGCGTCGGCGAAGCCGGCCTTGAACGGCTGGGCCAGCGCCGGCGTCACGTGCTCCAGGAACGACGTGTCGTCGAGGGCCGGCCGGCCTCCCATCGCGTCCAGGATGGGTCGATCGCCCGGACCGGGGGCCTTGAGGGCGCTCTGGAACGCCGGATCGTCCGCCGCGGCGCGGAACGCGTTGCCGATCTTGTCGCCGACCGTGGCGAACAGCACCGACAAGAAGATCGCCGTGCCTGCCGTGGCGCCCATCTGCCGGAAGAACGTCGACGAGGCCGTCGCCACCCCGATCTCCGATCGTGCCATGGCGTTCTGCACCGCCAGCGTCACCGGCTGCAGCACCCCTCCCAGGCCCAGGCCGAAGATTCCCATGAAAAGACCGGTTCGCCAGTACGGGGTTTCCGCGCCGACCAAGTGCAACAGCAGCAGCCCGGCGATCATGAGGGCGGCGCCGAACATCGGGAAGAAACGGTACCGTCCGGTCCGGCTGATCACCTGTCCCGAGATCAGCGAGCCCAGCATGATGCCCGCGGTCATCGGCAGCAGTTGCAGCCCGGACTCGGTCGGTGTCGCTCCTCGCACGATCTGCAGATAGAGCGGAAGCATCGCAAGCCCCCCGAACATCCCCATGCCCACCACGAATCCGCCGCCCGCGGTGAGCGCGAAGGTCCGGTTGCGGAAGAACCGCAGCGGGATCAGCGCCTCTTCCCGCATGAGCCCCTCGGCCAGCAGGAAGAGCAGCAGCCCGGCCCCGCCCACGGCGTAGCAGGCGATCGACCTTCCCGAGGTCCAGCCCCACTCCCGGCCCTGTTCGGCCACGGTGAGCAGCGGGCCGAGGCAGAGGCAGATCGTCAGCGCGCCCCACCAGTCGATGCGGTGGTCGCGCCGCTCGTGCTTGATCCGCAGCACCCGGGCCACCACGAACAACGCCAGCGCCCCGATCGGCACGTTGACCAGGAAGACCCACCGCCATCCGGCGATGCCGAGGATCTCGTCGGCGCCCGCGAAGAAGCCGCCGATCACCGGGCCGAGCACGCTCGCCGAGCCGAAGACGGCCAGGAAGTAACCCTGGTAGCGGGCCTGTTCCCGGGGCGGCACGAGGTCGCCCACGATGGCCAGGGCGAGCGAGAAGAGGCCGCCCGCGCCCAGGCCTTGCAGCGCCCGAAATCCGGCCAGCTGATACATCGAGTCGGCGAAGGCGCAGGCGGCCGACCCGATCACGAAGATCGTGATGGCGGCCAGGAAGAAGCGCTTGCGGCCGTAGATGTCGGACAACTTGCCGTATAGCGGAGTCGAGATCGTCGCCGTGATCAGGTAGGCCGTGGTGACCCAGGCCTGCATGCTCAGCCCGTGCAGGTCGTCACCGATGGTCCGGATGGCCGCGGTGACGATGGTCTGGTCGAGCGCGGCCAGGAACATGCCGAGCATCAGCCCGGCCAGCACCTCCACGATGTGACGGTGACTCAGCTGTTTCTCCGCGCCCATGGATCGAGCAACGAGAAATGTTGCCCGATGGGAACGGGTCAGCGGGGAGGCGCCGTACTTCCCCTCGGTGTGAGATGGGCCGTTCCGGCCTCGACGTTGCCCACCTGTTTGCCGTCGATGGCGGCCAGGAGCTCACGGGCGGCGTGCGCCCCGTACTCGGCGATGTCGCGGCTCAGCGCGGTCAGCGGCGGGTGGACCAGGCTGCACAGGGGCGAGTCGTCCCAGGCCACGATGGACAGGTCGCCCGGGACGGCCAGGCCCATCTCCTGCGCCACGGCCAGACCGGCCACCGCCATCACGTCGTTGTCGTAGATGATCGCCGTGGGCCGGTCGTTGCCGATGAGCAGCCGCCGGGTGGCGCGGCCGCCCTCCTCGCCGGTGTAGTCGGACGGCACGGTGACCGCCTCGTTCAGCCCGAGCGACGCGCACACCGCGGTGAAGGCCTTGGTGCGGGTCTGCGTGTGCAGCAGGTCGGGCAGGCCGCTGACCCGGGCGATCCGGCGATGGCCGAGGGCGACCAGGTAGCGGACGGTCTCGGTGACCGCGCCGGCGTCGTCGGACCAGACCTGGGCGATGCGGCCCGTGTCGCCGGGACCGCCGATCACCACGGCCGGCAGTTGGAGCTGCTGGAGCACGGGGATGCGGACGTCGTTCTCGCGGAGGTCGGTGACGATCACGCCGTCGATGCGGCGCTCGCCCCACCAGCGGCGGTAGACCTCGACCTCGAGCTCGGGGGTGGCGACGACCTGCAACGTCAGCGCGTAGGAGCGTGCCGCCAGCTCGGCCTCGAAGCCACTGATCAGGCCCATGAAGAACGGCTCGATGCCGAGCATGCGGGCGGGACGGCACAGGGTCAGGCCCACGGCCCGGGCGCTCGCGCCGGACAGCGCGCGGGCGGCGCTGTTCGGGTTGAAACCGATCTCCTGGGCGATCGCGACGATGCGCTGCCGGGTC
Organism: Actinoplanes sp. CA-131856; assembly: GCF_050956135.1. Taxonomy (GTDB): domain Bacteria; phylum Actinomycetota; class Actinomycetes; order Mycobacteriales; family Micromonosporaceae; genus Actinoplanes. The sequence goes on from NZ_CP191849.1 coordinate 9,507,625, forward strand.
GCCTCGGAGACTCCCGGCTGTCCGTTGAGCGCGTACGACACGGCGCCTTTCGACACTCCGGCACGCCGCGCGATGTCGGCGATCGTCGGCCGTTTCACTCGGTCTCCTCTGTTCCCGCTGAGCTTACCGGCGACGCTCGCCTTAACAGGGATCGGTAGAGCGCTCTCACGAAGCCTTTCGCGTCATCGACCCGCCGACTTGATCGGTTAAGTGTCACCGCACACAGCTCCCTTTGTAAACAGCGATCACCCGAACTTTCCCCTATGTCCCACTTACTCTCCACTGACAACGTTGACAGATCAACCCCGTAACAAGCTATTGACACTCATCGAGCCCGGCTTTAGCGTCTCCACAACTTATCCGGTTCAGTGAATTCTTCTCTCCGTCATGGAGGCGCAATGGAACGGCTGGGCAAACGGACTCTGCGTGTCGCCGCCGCGGGCATCGCGGCCACTCTCGTGGTCGCCGGGTGCAGCGGGCAGGCGCTCGAGGGTGGCAACGAGGACAAGGCGAGCGGCGACCAGATCACGCTCAAGGTCGCCTTCTGGGGCGACATGGGCCTCGACAAACTGAAGGCGGCGTACGAGAAGGACCACCCCAACGTCAAGATCGTGCTCAACTCGGGCGAATACAACGCCCAGCACGAGGACCTGCAGAAGAAGCTGGTGGCCGGCTCCGGCGCACCGGACATCTCGGCGATCGACGAGGGCTTCGTCGTCCAGTTCCGCAGCCAGGCGGACAAGTTCGTCAACTACCTCGACAAGGGCGGCGCCGAGTTCGAGTCGAAATATCTGCCCTGGAAGTGGAAGCAGTCGCTGTCGGCCGACGGCAAGCAGATCGGCCTCGGCACCGACGTCGGCGGCCTGGCCATGTGCTACCGCACCGACCTGTTCAAGAAGGCCGGCCTGCCCACCGACCGTGAGGCTGTCTCGAAGCTCTGGTCCAACTGGGACCAGTTCATCGAGGTCGGCAAGCAGTACAAGGCCAAGACGGGCAAGAAGTTCGTCGACTCCGGCACCAACATGTTCAACCCCGTGCTCGCCCAGCAGCCGGTCGGCTTCTACGACGAGCAGGAGCAGCTGAAGATGGACGGCGGCCCCAAGGTCGCGTTCGACCTGAGCATGAAGGCCATCCAGGCCGACATCTCGGCCGACCTGGCCAGCTTCCAGCCCAACTGGGACCAGGGCTTCAAGAAGGACCAGTTCGCCGTCCTGGCCTGCCCGGCCTGGATGCTCGGCCACATCCAGGACACCGCGCCCGAGCAGAAGGGCAAGTGGGACATCGCCTCGATCCCCGGCGGCGGCGGCAACTGGGGCGGTTCCTGGTGGACCGTTCCGTCGCAGGGCAAGAACGTCGACGCGGCGGTCGACTTCGTGAAGTGGATGGTCCAGCCGGAGCAGCAGATCGAGGTCTTCAAGACCGTCGGCAACCTGCCCTCGCAGCCGGCGCTCTACAAGGACCCGGCGGTGCTGGACTACAAGAAGGAGTTCATGAGCAACGCCCCCACCGGCCAGATCTTCGCGGCCACCGCGGAGAACCTCCAGCCGCAGTACCTGGGCAAGAAGAACGGCCCGACCCGCGTCGCGGTCGAGAACGTCATCACCCGCGTCCAGCAGGGTGGGCTGAAGCCGGAAGCGGCCTGGGCCGAGGCGGTCAAGGAAGCCGAGAAGGTCGCCAAGTCCTGACCCTTCGCTTCGAGTGGCGGGGCGGCGTGGGCCGCCCCGCCCCTACCTAGGAGTGGCCGTGTCCCTCACCCAGCTCCGGCCGGCGGCGCAGCATCGGGCCGAGCCGCCCAAGACGCCGTCCAAGGCCAAGCAATGGCTCTACCGGTTCGACATCAAGACCGTCCCGTACGCGCTGATCGCGCCCTTCTTCATCCTCTTCGGCATCTTCGGGCTGTTCCCGATCATCTTCAACGGCGTGGTGGCGCTGCGGAACTGGCGGCTCGACGACCCGACGCTGACCGGGTGGGCCGGCTTCGGCAACTTCACCAAGCTGCTGTCCGACGAGGACTTCTGGAACGCGCTGGGCAACACGTTCGGCATCTTCATCCTCTCCACCGTCCCCCAGCTGATCGCGGCGCTGATCATCGCCAACCTGCTCAACCGGAAGCTGCGGGCGACGACGTGGTGGCGCATCGGCGTACTGCTGCCGTATTTGACCCCGGTCGTGGCCTCGACCCTCGTCTTCGCGGTCTTCTTCTCCCGCGACTACGGGCTGGCCAACTGGTTCCTGTCGCTGGTCGGCTTCGGCCAGGACGATCCGCTCGACTGGCGGGCGGCCAAGTGGAGCAGCTGGATCGCGATCGCCACGATGGTCAACTGGAAGTGGATCGGCTACAACGCGCTGCTCTACCTGAGCGCGATGCAGACCATCCCCAAGGACGTCTACGAGGCGGCGGCGGTGGACGGCGCGGGTCCGTGGCGCCAGCTGTGGCGGATCACCGTGCCCATGATCCAGCCGGTGGTGGTCTTCACGGTGATCCTGTCGACCATCGGCGGGCTCCAGCTGTTCAACGAGCCGATGATGTTCGACGAGAACCCGCAGTCGGCCAGCGGCGGCTCCGACCACCAGTTCCAGACGATCGCCCAGCTCATCTACAAGGTCGGCTGGAAGGACCTCAACCTGGGCTACGCGGCCGCCATGTCCTGGGCCCTCTTCCTGATCATCCTGATCGTGGCCGGCGTCAACGCCCTGCTCACCAAGCGCATCGGAGGTGACCGGTGAGCACCCACCGCTACGCCCTCAGGGCGCCGCAGGACACGCCCGGCACGTGGAAGACGTACATCGGGCTCGTCGCCATCATGCTTCTCTCGGCGTTCCCGGTGTACTGGATGTTCGTGATCGCCACGAGCGCCGACGAGGCGGTCACGAAGATGCCGCCGTCGGTCATCCCCGGCAACCAGCTGATGGTGAACCTCAACGAGGTCTTCACCCTCCAGGACGTCTACTTCACGGCCTCGCTGATCAACAGCTTCATCACGGCCACGACGATCACCCTGGCGACGCTGTTCTTCTGCTCGCTGGCCGGGTTCGCCTTCGCCAAGCTGCGCTTCCGGGGACGTAACGCGCTGATGGTCGTGGTGATCCTGACCTTAACCGTGCCCAACCAGCTCGGCGTGGTCGCGCTCTACATCGTGATGGGCAAGCTCCAGTGGAACGGAACCCTGCTCGCGGTCATCGCGCCCGGCCTGGTCAGCGCGTTCGGCGTGTTCTACATGCGCCAGTTCATCGCGCACGCGGTGCCGGACGAGCTGGTCGAGTCGGCCCGCATCGACGGCGCGCTGACCATGCGCGTCTACTGGAACATCGTGCTGCCGGCGATCCGGCCCGCCCTGGCCGTCCTCGGGCTGCTGACGTTCGTCATGGCCTGGAACGACTTCCAATGGCCGCTGATCACGCTGAACGGCACCGAGTTCCCGACGTCGATGGTCGCCCTCTCCGACTTGGCCAGCGGAAACTACGTGATCTACCGGCGGGTGCTGGCGGGCGCGTTCGTGGCCACCGTTCCGTTGATCATTCTGCTCCTGATCGGCGGGCGGCAACTCGTCCGGGGGATCATGGAAGGCGCCGTCAAGTCCTGAGTTAGGAGCACCGTGACCTCGTACCGATCCCTGCACGAAGGCTGGACCGTCTCCGGAGGCGACATCTCCGGGGTGCCGGCCACGGTCCCCGGCTGCGTGCACACCGACCTGCTCGCGGCCGGGCGGATCGACGACCCCTATCTGGACGAGAACGAGACCAAGCTCGCCTGGATCGGGCGGACCGACTGGGATTACTCGACGACGTTCACGTACTCCGAGGGCGACGAGCGGGTCGACCTGGTCTGCGAAGGGCTCGACACCATCGCCGCGGTCTCGCTCAACGGCACCCTCGTGGGCGAGACCGCCAACATGCACCGCGGCTACCGCTTCGACGTCGGCTCGCTGCTGCGTGAAGGCACCAACACCCTTCAGGTCAAATTCACCAGCGCTTACGCGTACGCCGAGGCGGAGCAGCGGCGTCTGGGAAACCGTCCCAACGCGTACGACGAGCCGTTCAACTTCATCCGCAAGCAGGCCTGCAATTTCGGCTGGGACTGGGGCCCGACCCTGGTCACGGCCGGCATCTGGCAGCCGATCGGCCTACAGACCTGGTCGGTGGCCCGCCTGGCCGAGGTCCGCCCCCAGGTGACCGTCACCGGCGGCACCGGCCGCGTCGAGTTGCGCGTCCGCCTCGAACGGGCCGCGGACGAGCCGGTGACCATCACGGCCTCGATCGCCGGCCGCACGGCTCAGGCCACTGTGGACGGCGTCGAAGCCTTGCTGATCCTCACCGTCGACGACCCCGACCTGTGGTGGCCCCGCGGCTACGGCGACCAGCCCCTTTACGAGCTGGATGTCGTGGCGGCCTCGTCGGCCGGCGAGCTCGACCGTTGGTCGCGGCGGGTCGGGTTCCGGTCGGTGCGTGTCGACACCGCGGACGACGGCTTCGTGGTGGTCGTCAACGACGTGCCGGTCTTCGTGCGCGGCGTCAACTGGATCCCCGACGACGTCTTCGACAACCGCGTCACCCGCGACCGCCTGGCCATCCGCTTCCGTCAGGCCGCCGACGCGAACGTCAACTACCTGCGGATCTGGGGCGGCGGCCGCTACGAGTCCTCCTCCTTCTACGACCTGGCCGACGAAATGGGCTTCCTGGTGGGACAGGACTTCCTGTTCGCCTGCGCCGCGTACCCCGAGGAGGAGCCCTTCCGCTCGGAGGTCGAGGCCGAGGCCCGGCACAACGTCCTGCGGCTGGCCTCGCACCCGAGCCTGGTGATGTGGACCGGCAACAACGAGAACCTGTGGGGCCACGAGGACTGGGGCTGGAAGCCGGCCCTGAACGGCCTCTCCTGGGGCGCCGCCTTCTACTACGACCTGCTGCCCCGCATCGTCGCCGAGATCGACCCGTCCCGGCCGTACTGGCCCGGCAGCCCCTATTCCGGCGCCCCCGACCGCTATCCGAACGACCCGGCCCACGGCACGACCCACATCTGGGACGTCTGGAACACCGACGACTACACCAAGTACGCCACCTACCGCCCCCGATTCGTGGCCGAGTTCGGCTTCCAGGCCCCACCCACGTACTCCACGCTGCGCCGCTCGATCTCGGACGAGCCCCTGGCCCCCGACTCCCCCGGCATGGCCCACCACCAGAAGGCCGCCGACGGCGACAAGAAGCTCGCCCGTGGCCTGGCCAACCACCTCCCCACTCCCCGCGACTTCGACGACTGGCACTACCTGACCCAGCTCAACCAGGCCCGGGCCCTGGCCTTCGGCATCGAACATTTCCGCTCCCTGCGCCCCCTCTGCGCCGGCACGATCATGTGGCAGCTGAACGACTGCTGGCCGGTGACCTCCTGGGCCGCCGTCGACGGCGACGGCCACAAGAAGCCGTTGTGGTACGCCCTGCGCGACGCCTACGCCGACCGCCTGCTCACCTTGCAGGCCCGCACCGGAACCCCCTTGGAGCCCGGCGGCCCTGAGCCGGACATCGAGCCCGGCGCGGTCGTCCCACCGACCGGCGACCCGGCCCTGGTAGCGGTGAACGACGGCCGCACCCCCTGGCCCGTCTCCGCCACCGTGACCCGCCGCACCCTGACCGGCGACATCCTGGCCTCGGCCGCCGTAGCCGCCACGGTCCCCGCCGGCGGGGCCACCACCCTGCCCCTCCCGGCCGACGTGGTCACCCCCGGCGAACCGACCACCGAGCTGATCGTCGCCGAGATGGACGGCCTCCGCAGTTGGTGGTTCTTCGCCGAGGACAAGGACATCCCCTGGCCCGCCCCGGTCTACACGGCCACGGTCTCGCCGCAGTCCACAGAGGTCACCGTCACCGCGACCACGATCCTGCGCTCCTTGACCCTGTTCCCGGACCGCCTGCACCCGAGCGCCGAGGCCGACAAGGCGGCGGTGACCCTCCTCCCGGGCGAGTCCACCACCTTCACCATCCAGTCGGACGTCCCCCTGGACCCGGACGCCCTGACCCAGCGCCCGGTCCTCCGCTGCGTCAACGACGTGGCCCGCTGACCGGCCCGGCGCTCCCAGTCCCACCCTGGGAGCGCCGGGCTCCTAGGCTCGGTGGCTTTCCAAGTAGGCCTCGATGCGCTCGGCCGGGCCCGGGTGGCCCAGCGCGAACCCCTGCCCGTAAAGGCATCCGGCCTGCGCCGCCCGCTCGATCTGGTCGGGCGACTCCAACCCCTTGGCCACGATCTCGAGGCCCAGGCGGCGGCCCAGGCTGACCACCACGTCGATGACCGCGGGACCGTTGCCCGGCATCGGCTCGGGCGCGGTGTTCGTCAGGGAGGCGTGCAGTTTCAGCATGTCGACCGGGAGGCGGCGCAAGTGGGACAGGGACGCCTGACCCGAGCCGAAGTCGTCGAGGGCCGCCCGCACGCCCAGCTTGCGCAGGCCCGACAACGAGGCCACGATGGCCGGCACGTCCTCGGCGATCCAGTCCTCGGCCACCTCGACGATCAGGCGTTCGGGGGCTATGCCGTAGCGGCGCAGCGTCGTCGCCACCCGGTCGGGGAAGCGGGCCGTCAGGAGCTCGCGCGGTGACACGTTCACCGACAGCCAGAAGCCCGCGTCCCCCGTCGACCACGCCGACAGGTGGCGGCACGCCGTATCGAGGACCCACTCGTCCAGTTCCGGCGCTATGCCGACGGCACGGGCGATCGGGAGCAGCTCGTTCGGCATGATCGTGCCGAGAGTGGGGTGGCGCCAGCGGAGCAGGGCCTCGACGCCGGCCGGCTGGTCGTCGCGGAGACCGACCACCGGCTGGAAGACCAGGTCGAGCTCATTGCGCTCGATCGCGCCGAGCAGCTCGCGCTCCAGGTCCATGCGGCGGTTGAGCTTCATCTCGACGTCGGGGTCGTACCACTCGACGCGGTCGAGGCCGAGCTGCCGGGCCCGTTTGCGGGCCAGGTCGGCGTGGCGCAGCACCTCGTCGGAGTCGGCGCCGCCGGCCAGCTCGGCCAGGCCGATGCTGGTGTGCAGCTCGACGATCGCGCCGGGCAGCTGGTGCGGCTCGGACAGGACCGTCGCGATGCGGGTGGCCAGCGCGTAGGCCAGGACCGCGCCGTCGGTGGTGAGCACCGCGAACTCGTCGCCGCCGAGACGGGCCGGCACGTCCTCGTCGCCGAGCAGGGTGCGCAGGCGGCGGCCGACCTCGATCAGCACCGCGTCGCCGGTCTCGCGGCCACGGGAGTCGTTGATGTCGCCCAGGCCGTGCAGGTCGATCACCAGCAGCGTTCCCCGCCGGCCTGGGCGGCGCCGATAGGCGAGCAGGTCACGCATGAGCGCCCGGCGGTTGGCCAGGCCGGTGAGCTGGTCGGTGTACGACAGTTTGTGCAGCGCCCGCTCGAGGTGGCGCCGCTCGCCGATGTCGCGCACGTGCACGACCAGGGCCGCCACCTCGGGCACCGACCGCTGGTCGGAGATGGTCGACTCGGTGTCGCGCCACAGGTCGGCGCCGTCGCGCAGCCGGGCCGTGACCAGCGCCGGCGGTCCGTCGGCGTGTTCGCCGGCCAGCACCGAGTCGATCATCTCCTGGGCGCCGGCCACGTCGTCGGGGTGGATCAGGTCGCTGAAGCTCTTGCCCACCACCTCGTCGTCGGTGAGGCCGAACAGCCGGGACGCGGCCGGCGACTGCCAGCGGATGCGCAGCCGCTCGTCGAGCACGAGGGTGAGGTCGGTGGCCCCGGCGACCAGCGAGCGGAAGTGCGCCTCGGCGGTCTGGAGCTGACCCGCGTATTTGCGGATGTCGCGGACCACGAGCAGCTCGCGCATGGCCAGCACGGCCACCATGGCGATGCCGAAGATGATGCTGGTCGGGTCGAAGCTGCGGACCTCGACCAGGTGCCAGACGGCCGCGACCACGCCGACACCGGCCGGCACGGCGAGCAGCGGGTAGCTGGCCAGATATTGGTCGGGGTTGCGCGGCTCGGCCGGGGGCAGCGGCAGGTCGCGCCGGGAGCCGCCGTCGGCCGTCAGCGCGAGACCCGCGACGATGAGGATGCCGGCCAGAGCGGGCGCCGCGGCCGGGCCCCGGGAGCCGAGGTCGAGCAGGGTGGCGACGGCCGTGAGGCCGACCATCACCATGATCGCGCCGGCCCCGCAGCGGAGGGCGGGCCGCCGATGTGGGGTGCCGCGCAGCACGGAGACCAGCACGATCGCGATGCCGGTGGCGGCGATCAACGTGACCGGCAGGGTCGCCGGGTGTGCCTGTTTGACGGGCGGGATCAGATATCCGGCGAAGGCGATGCTCACGCCCAGGCCCAGGCCGTCGAAGGCACGCCGGCTGTGCAGCGCCCAGCCCCGGCCGGCGCCGGGCAGCAGCAGGGTGCCGGTGGAGTAGCAGGCCGCGGCCACGCCGAGCCCGGCCGTGGCCCAGACCGCGGCGCCCGGCGGCGACCAGGCGGGCACGGTGGCCGTCAGCGCCGTGGCCAGCCCGCCCATGCCGACGAAGCCGGCGCCGCGGCACGCCACGAACGTGCCGTCGGAGTGGTGGATGGCCAGGGCGGCCCGCACGAGGACGGCGGCGGCGACCAGACCGTAGCCGCCGGCCGCGACGGCCAGGGCGAGCCGGGCCGGCATCAGCCCGGCCGCGCCGGCGATCAGGATCGCGACCGCGACCGCAGCCGGCACACCGAGGATCAACACCCGGCGGTGGGGCGACCGGGTGGCAGGTGCGGTGGGGGGAGGCACTGCCAAATCGACGATCCTCTGGGAATCTCGCCGGGTCATGGGGGTTGTACGGGGGCGCTGTCCGGATAACGACGCGTCCCCCGAACAGGTTACGGCCGAGCTGTTCGGGGGCGCACGTCGAATCGGTCGGCTAGGGACGGCTCCCGCCGGCGACGGACGGAAGCACCTGGATCTCGGACCCCTCGGCCACGGGGGTGGCGAGCCCGTCGGTGCGCCGGCTGTCCTCACCGTCCACGTAGACGTTCACATAGCGCCGCACCGCGCCCTGCTCGTCGCGGATGCGGCGGGCGAGCCGGGGCCACCGCTCGTCCACCTCGGCCAGCACGGCCGCCAGCGACCCGGAAGCCTCGATCTCGAGCCGGGACGCGCCGCCGGCCTCGGCCCGCAGCACGCCCGGCACCAACAGGACCGGCATCAGACCGACACCGCCCGCACCGAGAGCACGTCGGGCAGGTGCGCGGCCACCGTCGTCCACGTCTCGCCCTCGTCGCCGGACGCGAAGACCTCGCCGGCGCGGGTGCCGAAGTAGACGCCGGCCGGGCTGCCGTCGTCGGCGCACATGGCGTCGCGCAGCACCACCGGGTAATAAGGCCCACCGGGCAGGCCGCTGCTCTGCTCCTCCCACTTGTCGCCGGCGTCGGTGGAGCGGAAGACGCGGCAACGCAGCTCGGTCGGGTGGCGCTCGGAGTCGGCGGTCAGCGGGAAGTTCCAGATCACGCCGGGCCGGCGAGGGTGGGCGACCATCGAGAATCCGAAGTCGCTGGGCAGCGTCTCGGCGATCGACTGCCACGAGTCGGCGCCGTCGGTGGAGCGGTAGACGCCATGATGGTTCTGCGCGTAGAGGCGATCGGGATCGGCCGCGTCGCGGGCCACCCGGTGCACGCACTGGCCGAACTCGGGCCAGGGATCAGGCATGAAGTACGCCTTGATGCCCTTGTTGGCCGGGGCCCAGCTCTCGCCGCCGTCGGACGAGCGGTAGACGCCGCCGGTCGACATGGCCACGAGCAGGCTCGCCGGGTCGGTGGGGTGGGGCAGGATCGTGTGGACGGCCTGGCCACCGAAGCCGGCACCCCAATCAGGCCGATGCGGATGGTCCCAGAGGCCGCGCACCAGCTCGAACGAGCGGCCGCCGTCGGTGGAGCGGAAGAGCGCGGACGGCTGGGAGCCGGCATAGACCACACCGGGCTCGGCGCCGGGCACGATCTGCCAGATCCGCTCGACCGAGGCCTCGGCGTCGGCCGGGAAGGCGACCGGGGCCGAGTCGGGCTCGTCCCAGGTCTCGCCGAGATCCTCGCTCACGGCGATGCTCGGCCCGAAATGTGAGTTGTCGACGGCCGCGAGCAGCCTCGGCCGCGGTCCGCTGGTGTCCACGCCGATCGTGTAGATCGCCGTGCCGGAGAACTGCGCCGGGCCCACCTGCCAGGTCCGGCGGTCGTCGTCGCTGGTGGCCAGGAACAGCCCTTTCTGCGTTCCGATCGCGAGCAGCGTTGTCATGCCGCCGAGTATGCGCCGCGGGTCCGACAGAAATGGCGGACAACGCGGGTGGGACACTGGAAGACGTGAGTTCTAAGCCCCTTCTCCGTGTCCGCAAGACCGGCGCCCTGCTGGTCGCGGCCGCCATCGCGTTCCTCGGCGCCATCCCGTTCGCCGGCGCCCGGTGGGAGCTCACCCCGGTCCTGCTGATCCCCATCGCGTTCTTCCTCTGGGCCTGGCGCGCCGGCACCGACGTCTACGCGGACGAGTTGCGGGTCAAGGCGCTGTTCGGCAGCACCCGGGTGCCGTGGCCCCGGGTCGCCGAGCTCGCCCCCGACGCGCGCGGCCAGGTCTCGGCCCTGCTCGACAACGGCAACGTCATCAAGCTGACCGCCGTCACCACCGAAAACCTGCCGCGGGTGCTCGCCGCCGGCGGGCAGGAGATCAAGGAAGCCGACTGACTCAGGTTCCGCCGCTACCCTGGGGTGCGTCGAGATCGAGGAGGTCGAGTGATCGTGCGTTCCCGCCGGGGCCGGGCCGTCACCGCGGTGCTGGCCGCCGTGCTCGCGCTGACCGCGGCGTGCAGCTTCGGCCCGCCCGATCCCGACCAGCAGGGCGCACCGCCCAACCTGCCGAAACCCTCGGCGGTCGAGCCGTCCGGCGACGCCAGCGCCGACCCCGGCGGCGGCAGCCAGGAGGTCGCCGTCACCGTGCTGGCCAAGGCGCTCGACGTCCCGTGGGGCATGGCGTTCCTCCCCGACGGCACGGCGCTGGTCACCGAGCGCGACACCGGCCGCATCCTCAAGGTCGGCCCCGAGTCGGACGCGAACGGCCTGACGGTCACCGAGGCCCAGCGGCTCGGCGAGGTGCAGGCGTCCGGCGACGGCGGCCTGCTCGGCATCGCGGTCTCACCGAAATACGCCACCGACAAGACCGTCTTCGTCTACTACTCGACGGCCAAGGACAACCGGATCGGCAAGCTCACCCTCGGCGGCAAGCTCCAGCCGATCCTCACCGGCATCCCCCGCTCGGCCTCCGCCAACGGCGGCGCTCTCGCCTTCGGTCCCGACGGTTTCCTTTACGCCGGTACGGGCGACGGCACGGCCACGGGCACACTGGCGCCGAACCCGAAGAGTCTCGGCGGAAAGATCCTGCGCATGACCACCGCCGGGAAACCGGCCACCGGAAACCCGGTCAAGACCTCCCTGGTCTGGTCCTCCGGCCATCACAACGTGCAGGGCATCGCCTGGGACAAGACCAAGCGGATGTACGCCACGGAGAGCGGCCAGAAGAAGTCCGGCGAGCTCAACGTCATCGTGAAGGGCAAGAACTACGGCTGGCCCCGCACCGACGGCACGGGCACGGACCCCAAGCTGAACAATCCGATGGTCAGCTGGCCGGTCGCCGAGTCGTCCTGCTCGGGCGTGGCCGTCGTCGAGCAGACCGTCGCCACCGCCTGCCTGCTCGGCCAGCGTGTCTACCTGCTCAACGTGACCGGCAACGGCACGGTGCTCGGCACCCCGCAGGCCGTGCTCACCGGCGAGTACGGCCGGCTGCGGGGCATCGTCGCCGCCCCCGACGGCTCGCTCTGGGTGAGCACGTCCAACCGGGAGGACGGCGGCACCCCGGCCACCGACGACGACCGCATCATTCGGCTGGTCTTCTCCGATGGTGGGGCCGGCCGCAGCTGACCATGGCACGGTTTGACGGAAAGCGGGTGGGGGCAGGGAGCCGACGATGACCGAGCAGACGGCCTCGGCGGCGACGTGGCGCCGCTGGTGGGCAGCAGTGGACCGATACGCGCGGGCGACGGCCCGGGTCACCGGGCGGGTGCACCGCAACCGGTGGACCCGGCGGCTGCGCATAGGGGCGGCGGTCGCGCTGGTCAGCGTCGGTGGCGTGGTCATCGGCACGATGCTGTTCGCGCACGCCGATCTGAACGTCGGCCCGTTCCGCGCCGAGATGTCGATCAGCCCGTCGCTGCTGGGCGGCACCGAGGTCGACCTGCCGCCGCTCGGCTCGCTCCATCTGGACAGCCACGACGGCCCGATCCACCTCAAGGTCGACCTGGCCTCGCTCGACCAGAGCCGCACCGAGGCGCTCATCGACGATCCGACCGCGCTCACCTCGGCCGGCGAGAACGCGGTGGACGACGTCCGCACCGGCGTGATCCGGCTCGGCGTGCGGACGCTCGGCATCTCCGTACTGGCCGCTCTGATCCTCTCGGCCTTGATCTTCCGCAATGTCCGGCGCGTCGCCGCGGCCGGGGTGACCGCCCTGGTGGTGACCGGCGGCAGCCTCGGGCTGGCGGCCGGCACGCTGCGGCCCGACTCGATCGCCGAGCCGCGGTACGAGGGGCTGCTCGTCAATGCGCCGGCGGTGGTCGGTGACGCCCGCCGGATCGCCGACAACTACGGCAAGTACGCCGATCAGCTCCAGCAGATCGTCAGCAACGTGAGCCGGCTCTACACGACGGTCTCGTCGCTCCCGGTGTACGAGCCGGAGGGCAACACCACGCGCATCCTGCACGTCTCCGACCTGCACCTGAACCCGTCGTCATTCGGCCTGATCCGCACCGTGGTGCAGACGTTCGAGATCGACGCCGTGGTCGACACGGGCGATCTGGTCGACTGGGGAAGCAGCGCCGAGACCGGGTACGCGGCGTCGATTCCGTCGGTCGGGGTGCCGTACATCTGGGTCCGGGGAAACCACGACTCGGCCGCCATCCAGGCCGCGGTGAAGCGCCAGGACAACGCGGTCGTGCTGGACAACCAGATCACCACGGTGGACGGCCTGACCATCGCCGGCATCGGCGACCCGGAGTTCACCCCGGACAAGAGCGAGACCCCCGCCGCGCAGGATCCGGCGACCACGGAGGAGAGCCCGCTGCTGCGCTCGGGAAGCCAGCTGGCCGAGACGATCCGCGCCTCGGGCAAGCCGGTGGATGTCGCGCTGGTGCACGACCCGGCGATGGCGCCCCCGTTGTCGGGGGTGGTGCCCCTGGTCCTGGCCGGCCACAAGCACCAGCGCGAGGTGAGCCTGCTGCCCGCCCCGCCGGCCGACCTCGGCGCGTCCACCTCACCGTCGCCGGCCCCGTCGGGCGGCACGGCCGCACAGCAGCCGATCGCGACACGGTTGATGGTCGAGGGTTCGACGGGCGGCGCCGGCCTGCGCGGCCTGGAGAAGGAGGAGCCGACCCCGCTGAGCCTGTCGGTCCTCTACTTCGACGAAAATCACCAGCTCAAGGCGTACGACGACATCTCGCTGGGCGGCACCGGCGAATCCAACGTGGAGATGCAGCGCAACGTGGTCGGCGCCGAGCCGGAGGAGTCACCGTCCCCGTCGGCCTCGGTGGTCCCCCAGCGTTGAGGTATTGATACGTTCCTCCCCGCTCATCGCATGATCAACGGGGAGATCCATGAACGTCGCACGCCCGCCGCGCGCCTGGGAGTTGCAGACCGCCGCCGTCATGGCGGCGATCGGAGCGGCCGCCCTGCTCGGCATGATCCTGGTCGCCACCGACCTGTCCGTCCGCGCCGCGGTGCTGAGCGACGGCGCGTCCGGGATGTCGCCGCTGGTCAGCTCGGTGGTGTCCAACGCCGCGGCCTTCCACCTGCTTTATCTGCTGCTGCTCTTCGGATATCTGGGCGGCTTCTACTGGTGGCGCAACAGGAGCCGGGAGATGCTGCGGAGGGTCGGTGACATCGAGGGCGCCGCGACCATCCACTGGGCGGTCTACGCCTGGAGCGGCAGTCTTGCGCTGTCGTTCATCGTGTCGGTCAACCTGGGCGCCCCGCGCGACGACGAGCCGGCCGCGGCCCTGGCCCGGCATGCTCTCCTGGCCGGGATCCGGGTGCTCGGCCTGGCCCTGTTGCTGTTCGGCGTCTGGCAGATCCGCGAGCAGATCCACCGCTCGGTCGCCGCGTCGGGCGTCAACTTCCGCATCGCGGACCTCGGCCCCCGCGCCGCCGCCAACCCCCTGCCGCTTCCCGCTCTCACCGTCACCGAGACAACCGGCCTTCCGGTCGCGGACGACGACTTCTGGGACCGCGTACGGCGCCTGGCCGCCGGCGCCGGCACCGACCTGGCCATGCTGGAGACCACCGAGGGCGTGGCCCGCCGCTGGACTTTGATCCCGCCCGGAAGCGACCTGGCCACGATCAGGGCCGGCGTGGCACCGGGTGCGGTCCTCACCGTCTACCCGACACCGCCGGCGCAGGCCGAGACCGAGGGCTTCACACCTACCGAGGCCGACGAGTACTACGGCTTCCTGGAGGACGCCGCCTCCGGCTCCCTCTGGTACCAGACGGTCCGCCCCAACCGCATCCCGGCTTTCCTGGCCCGCACGCGCTCGGCCCGCCGCTGGGCCCTCTACCCGGCCACGTCCCCGACGGCCCTCACCGCGATCACCCCCGAGCCGGCTCCGGCAGCCCCCACGCCTGACGCCTGACACCGGCGCGCCGCCCACCAAGCACGCACCGCGTGGCGCGCCGCCCACAAAGCACGCACCGCACGGTGCGCCACCCACAAAGCACGCACCGCACGGCGCGCCGCCCACCAAGCACGCACCACGCGGTGCGCCACCCACAAAGCACGCACCGCACGGCGCGCCGCCCACAAAGCACGCACCACGCGGCGCGCCACCCACAAAGCACGCACCACGCGGCGCGCCACCCACCAAGCACGCGCCGCGCGGCGCGCCGTGTGCAAGCACGACCCGACGCGCCGAGCTGCTCCGAAACACGACTTTCGCGGCGCATCACTGCGGCGCATGCCCGGAAACATGGCCGAACGCGGTGCGCCGCCCGTGCGGAGCGCGGGCGGCGCGATCAGGCCGGGACGGCAGCCAGCCTGGCCTGCTCTCGTTGCAGGACAGCCCGGCGGCCGCGGCAGGGAGGCCGGGACGGCAGCGCCCGGGCCCGTGGACCTGGGAGCCGGCCGTCGATTCGTACTATTTCGTTGTGGTTTAAGACAGGCGCTGAAGGATCAGCTCGCGGACGGACTTGGCGTCGGCCTGGCCTCGGGTCGTCTTCATGACCGCGCCGACCAGAGCGCCGGCGGCGGCTACCTTGCCCTCGCGGATCTTGGCGGCGATGTCGGGGTTGGCGGCGATGGCCTCGTCGACGGCGGCGGTCAGTGCGCCCGTGTCGGAGACGACCTCGAGGCCCCGCGCGGCCATGACGGCGGCCGGGTCGCCCTCGCCGGCCACGACGCCCTCGAGCACCGTGCGGGCCAGCTTGTCGTTCAGCTTGCCCTCGTCGACCAGCTTCTGCAGCGCGGCGACCTGCGCCGGCGTGGCGCCGACCTCGGCCAGCTCGACACCCGTCTCGTTGGCACGGCGGGCCAGCTCGCCCATCCACCACTTGCGGGCGCCCGCGGGGGACGCGCCGGCCGCGATGGTCTCCTCGATCAGCTCGACGGCGCCCGCGTTGGCCACGGACTGCATGTCGACCGCGCTGATGCCCCACTCCTGGCTGAGCCGGGCCCGCTTGGCGCTCGGCCGCTCGGGCAGGGCCGCCTTGAGCTCGGCCACCCACGCCGGGTCGGGCGCGATCGGGACCAGGTCGGGCTCGGGGAAGTAGCGGTAGTCGGTCGCCGTCTCCTTCGAGCGGCCGGGGCTGGTGTCGCCGCGGTCCTCGTGGAAGTGGCGGGTCTCCTGCACGATGCGGCCGCCCTCGTCGAGCACCGACGTCTGCCGGATGATCTCGGAGCGGACCGCGCGCTCGACCGAGCGCAGCGAGTTCACGTTCTTCGTCTCGGTGCGGGTACCCCACTCCTCGCCCGGCTTGTTGAGCGAGGTGTTGACGTCGCAGCGCAGCGAGCCCTGCTCCATGCGCACGTCGGAGACGCCGAGCGAGCGGATGATGTCGCGCAGCTCGGTCACGTAGGCCCGCGCGATCTCGGGGGCGAGCGCGCCGAGGCCCGGGACCGGCTTGGTCACGATCTCGACGAGCGGGATGCCCGCCCGGTTGTAGTCGACCAGCGACTCGGTGGCGCCCTGGATGCGGCCGGTCGCGCCGCCGACGTGCAGGGTCTTGCCCGTGTCCTCCTCGAGGTGGACACGCTCGATGCCGATGCGGTAGCTCTGGCCCTCGTATTCCACGTCGACATAGCCGTCGACGCAGAGCGGCTCGTCGTACTGCGAAGTCTGGAAGTTTTTCGGCATGTCGGGGTAGAAGTAGTTCTTCCGCGCCATGCGGCACCAGGTGGCGATGTCGCAGTTGAGCGCGAGCCCGATGCGGATGGTCGCCTCGATGCCGGCCCGGTTGGCCACCGGCAGCGCGCCCGGCAGGGCCAGGCAGACGGGGCAGACCTGAGTGTTGGGCTCGGCGCCGAAATCGGTGCGGCAGCCGCAGAACATCTTCGTGGCCGTGCCCAGCTCGACGTGGGTCTCGAGGCCGATGACCGGCTCGTAACGCGAAATGGCGTCCTCGTATGAGGGCAGCACGGTGGTGGTCATGCGGTGAGCTCCCAGGTGAAGGACCGGCGAGTGAACGGCTTTAAGAGTAGTGGGCCCCACCGACAGAATTTCCGGTGACCCACGACCGCCCCCACTGCGGGGTACGGTTCCCGGCCATGCGACGCGTTCCCCTCGTCCTCATCGCGGCCGTTCTGCTGGCCGGTTGCGAGGGCACGCCCCCGGCCACCAAGATCGACTACGCGCCCTGGCGGGCCGGCGCCTCGAAGCCGGTGGCCGACAAGCTCTACCCGGCGCGCGGAACCGCCGCCCTCGACGTCCTGCACTACGACCTGAAGCTGGCCTGGCAGCCCACCACCAGGACCCTCACCGGCACGGCCACCCTGCGCATCCGCCCCACCGCCGACGCCACACAGATCAAACTCGACTTCAAGCCGTACGTCCTGGACGAGGTCACCGTCGATGGCGTGGCGACAAAAGGCGCGAAGGTGACTGCCGAAAAGCTCGTCGTCCCGGCCACCGTGAAAAGCGACGAGCCGGTCACCCTGACCGTCGGCTACCACGGCAGGCCGGCCACCACCCCGATGCCGTCGAACCGCGGCGACGTCGAGCCGCTCGGCCTGACCGTCACCGAGGACGGCAGCCTCTGGACGATGCAGGAGCCGTTCGGCGCCTTCACCTGGTACCCGGCCAACGACCAGCCGTCCGACAAGGCCCTGTACGACATCGCGGTGACCGTCCCGGCCGGCTGGTCGGCGATCGCGGCCGGCACCCCGGCCGGCCAGAGCGGAAACACCTTCAGGTACCGCAGCACCGACCCGATGGCCTCGTACCTGCAGACCCTGGCCGTCGGCAAATACAAGAAGGTGACCGCCAAGGGCCCGAACGGCCTGCCGCTGACGTACTGGTACCGCCCCGGCACCGACGAGCGGCTGCTGCCCTCGCTGAAGAAGTCGCCGCAGTTCATCGGCTTCCTGGAGAAGCGCTTCGGCCCCTACCCGTTCCCCACCGGCGGCATCGTCATCGTCGACTCCGCCTCCGGCATGGAGACCCAGCAGATGATCACCATGGGCGGCCGGCCCGCGAGATTCGACCCGGCCGCCTACGAGGAGGATCTCCTCCACGAGTACGCACACCAGTGGTTCGGCGACTCGATAACCCCGAGCTCCTGGACCGACCTGTGGCTCAACGAGGGCTGGGCGACCTACGCGCAGTTCCTCTACCAGCAGAGCATCGAGGGGTTCAGCGACGCCGCGCTGGAGTCCTACCTGCGAAAGAACGACGCGTCGCTGCGGGCCCGGCTCGGCCCGCCCGGCTCGCCGAAGGCCGGGAACTTCGCCGAGAGCAACGTCTACATCTGCCCGGCCGCGATGCTGAAGGAGCTGAACGACGCCCTGGGCGACGCGAAGTTCTTCGCCCTCGGCCAGGCGTGGGTGCAGACCCAGAAGAACACCCAGCAGGACCGGGCGTCGTTCATCGCCTTCGTCAACAAGCAGACCGGAAAGGACTTCACCAAGCTGATCAACAGTTGGCTGGACGGGAAGTCCACCCCTAAGTGAGACGCCGGTAGCCCATGTCGGCGAGGGCATTGATCGTCTGCCTTTCGAAAGCGGCGAACGACGGCACCTCCCGCAGAACATCCAGAGAAACGGCTTCGGCGATCTCCTCGAAGAAGTCCTCGATCGAGCGGTTACGGCGCTGCTCCAACCGCCTGATCGGGACCTTCGGGTCGACGATGGCCTCGACGTCCTTGGGCCGCCCGGGCACGCCCATCTCGGCGTCGGACCACCGAACGCCCAGAGATGCGCGCAACGCGTCACCGTCGGCCAGCAGCCACGCCTCGGTCTCCCGCACGGGGATCACGGGGATCAGGCGTTCCGTTCGCGCACCCCATGCTCTGGTCAGCGGGGCGACCCACTCCTGCGACACCCTGTTCTCGTTGGCGCCCTGATCCCGGTGGACGAAAACGAGGTGGAAGGTGTCCGCGTTCTCCGTCAGGAGGTCGAGGATCTCGGGGATGTTAGGCGGCCGCTGGTGCCGGCGAAGGGAACTGACCTGGTCCACATCGACGGGATCCTCGAACTCGGTCAGACAGAGATCTTCGAGCGACCGGTAGAGCAGGAAGGGGAGGAAACGGTCGTCCGAGACGCCCTCGGCGATCAGCGCCGGCTTCAGGTAGCGCATCAAGCTTCCAGCGCCCGGCTGACTTCGAACTCCGCGATCTCCGCCGGACTCATCAGTCGTTCGTTCGGCTCGAGGTTGTCCTGGTCGGCGAGTGAGGGCCGCACGCTGGTGGCGATCAACCTCGGCTGCGTGATGCGGCTCCGCGATCGACTGGGGAGGATACGTGAGACGGTGGTGAGGAAGACCGCGTCGCCGCGGGTTCCCCGCGCGTCGACCGGCTCCAGAGCGCGAAGGATCGCCGGGGAATGACTGGTCAGCAGAAGTTGGGTGAGCGGGGCCGACGGATCGCTTGCCCGGCGCTCGACCGCTCGGTCGACGACTGATCGGAGACGCTGAACCAAGGTGATGAGCCGCTGCGGATAGATGCCGTTCTCCGGCTCCTCGAAGCAGAGAAGACCCGAGTTCTCCGGGTCGTAGGCCGCCGTCAGCAGAGCGGCGGCGCGGAGTGTGCCGTCGGACGCCACCCGAGCGGACACCGCCTCGCCGCGGCCGCGCGCCCGGAACTCGATCTCACGGCGTCGCCGCTTGACGTCCTCGTCGACCTGAATGCCACTGACGTCGGAGATGACGCTCGCCAGGTCGGCCGACACGTCACCGAGCAGACCTTCCGGCTGCTCGGCGTTTCCCGTGGTCTCCGCGATGCGATGCAACGTGTTCGGCAAGTGGGAGCCGTTCACGCCGAGCGCGGACGGATCGTCGAAATCGTCGGGACGGCGCAGCGCCGCCGGATCGAGGTGCAACTGCCGCCAGGACTCCAGCTCGTGCTTCAACGCGAACGCCGTCGGATTCTGTACTGCCGTGCCGATGACGGACAGCACGGTCGCACTGGCATGCCCGGCTGGAATCTGCACAGCCGGCGCACGACCGTCGGGCGCCCAGATCTGGAAGCGTTGAGATTGCTGATCCGTGTCCAGGAAGGTGAGAGAACCCTCGCTCGCACGGTCACCGATCAGCCGATCGGCGAGCGAGGGGAATCGGTTGGCCCACCGGTCTTCGGCAGCCGGCAGAGAACGAAGGGACTCGTTCGTGACGTACGGCCGGGAACCGGCCTGTGCCGCCCGCAGCTGAATAGTCAGTTCGTACCGGACGCGCACCGCCGCCACCGAGACGGTCTCGCCGAAGGCATCGGTGACGTGGCTCTCGAGCAGAGCCTCCACCGCGAAGCGCATCTCTCCGTCGGCGCGGCCCGTGGAATCCCTGTGGAACAGTTCGCTCAGGTCTCCACGAATGTCCTGAGCCGCGTCCGCCACCGGCTCGGAGGCCGCCCGGGAGAGGAACCGAAGCGCGTCGAACAGGTTCGACTTGCCCGTTCCGTTTCGCCCCAGCACCACCAGGAACGGTGGCAGGTCCAGGGCGAAATCACGGAACGTCTTGAACCCGTCGATCTCGATCCGAGTAAGCACTTCGGCCCCTCCCGAGGGCGGCTAATTCATCAGAGCGCGGGCGGGGTGAAGGTGCCGACCGCCGACTCCAGGGCCGCCGCGACCCGGTACATGCGGTCGTCGGCCATGGTCGGGGCCATCACCTGGAAGCCGACCGGGAGGCCCTCGGAGAGGCCGCACGGCACAGAGATGGCCGGGCCGCCGTAGAGGTTGGTCGGGATCGTGAACAGGTCGGCCAGGTACATCTGGTAGGGGTCTGAGGTGCGCGAGCCGAACGGGAACGCGACGAACGGCGTGGTCGGTGAGACCAGCACGTCGACCTTTTCGAAGGCCGACTCGAAGTCGCGGGTGATCAGCGTGCGGACCTTCTGGGCCTGGCCGTAGTACGCGTCGTAGTAGCCGGACGACAGCGCATAGGTGCCCAGGATGATGCGGCGCTTCACCTCGGGGCCGAAGCCGGCCTCGCGGGTCAGCGACATGACCTCTTCGAGCGAGCGGTTGCCGTCGTCGCCGACGCGCAGGCCGTAGCGGACGCCGTCGAAGCGGGCCAGGTTCGACGAGGCCTCGCTCGGGGCGATCAGGTAGTAGGCCGGCAACGCGTACTGGAAGTGCGGGCAGGAGACCTCGACGACCTCGGCGCCCAGCTTGACCAGGGCCTCGAGCGACTCGTGGAACGCGGCCAGCACACCCGGCTCGGAGCCGTCGCCGGCGAACTCCTTGACCAGGCCCAGCTTGACGCCGGCCAGGTCGCCCGAGCCACCGCGCCGGGCGGCCGCGACCACGTCGGGCACCGGCTGCGGGATCGAGGTGGAGTCGCGCGGGTCGTGCCCGGCGATCACCGAGTGGAGCAGGGCCGCGTCCTCGACCGTGCGGGCGCAGGGCCCGGGCGTGTCGAGCGACGAGGAGAAGGCGATGAGGCCGTAGCGCGAGGTGCCGCCGTAGGTCGGCTTGGCCCCGACCGTGCCGGTGACCGCGCCCGGCTGGCGGATCGAGCCGCCGGTGTCGGTGCCGATGGCGAGCGGGGCCTCGTACGCGGCGAGGGCCGCCGCGCTGCCGCCGCCCGAGCCGCCGGGGATGCGCCCGAGGTCCCACGGGTTGTTGGTGGGCCCGTAGGCGGAGTATTCGGTCGACGAGCCCATCGCGAACTCGTCCATGTTGGTCTTGCCGAGCATCACCGTGCCGGCCGCGCGCAGCCGCTCGACGAGCGTCGCGTCGTAGGGCGGCACCCAGCCCTCGAGGATCTTCGAGGCGGCGGTGGTCGGCACGCCCTTGGTGGCGATGACGTCCTTGACGGCGATCGGCACACCGGCCAGCGGCCCGGTGACCTGGCCGCGGTCGACCCGCTCGGCCGCGGCCAGCGCGCCCTCGCGGTCGACGTGCAGGAAGGCGTGCACACGCTCGTCGACCGCGTCGATCCGGTCGAGGTGGGCCTGCGCGACCTCGACGGCCGAAGCCTCTTTGGAAGCGATGGCCGACGCGAGCTGAGCCGCCGTCATCTTGGTCAGATCGGTCACGGCGGTCAGTCCTCCTCGTCCAGGATCCGCGGCACCCGGAAACGGCCCTCGTAGGCGTCGGGCGCCCCGGAGAGCGCCTCCTCCTGCGTCAGGCACGGCGTCGGGACGTCGTCGCGGTACACATTCGTCAGCGGCACCGAGTGCGAGGTCGGCGGGATGTCATCCGCCGCCACGTCACCGATCCGGGCGACGGACTGGAGGATCACGTCGAGCTGCCCCGCGAACCGATCCAGTTCCTCCTCGGTCACGGCGAGCCGCGACAGGCGCGCCAGATGCGCGACCTCTTCGCGGGAGATGGCGGCCATCCTGCCCCTACTTTCTCGAATGCGACACTGACTGGTGGAGTCTATTTCGCCGGGCCGGGTCAGCTGCTGGCGGGACCGTTAAAGATCAAATGCTTGATGTCGTAGCGGGGTGGTGCGTACGGACCGCCGCTCCCGCCGAGGGCCGCGCCGGGGCGAGCAGGGCGCTGGCGCGCCCAGAACGCTCACCCCGCCACGGCGACGTGCGTGAGTGGTTGCGCCCATCCTGCACCCCCGCGACAGACGCACAGCGAGTTGTCCACAGTTCTGGCGTTGTCCACAGGCGCTCGTTTTCTCACGCGCCGACCTGGTCGGCTCGTGGTAGATAGGCACGAAGGGGAAGCCGGGAGGGTGAACGCTGGGCCAGACCAGGCGGGTGGGCACGGTCAGCAGGCCAGCCGGGTGGGCGCGCTGGGCACGCCGGGCGGCTGGGGCGCTGGGCACGCCGAGCGAGTGGGCGCGCAGGGCACGCCGGGCAGGGCACGCCCGGCGGGGCAGGCGGTCACTGCGTGCTGGGGAGGGCCGGGCGGGGCAGTCGGACCGGGCGGTAGCGGGAGAGCCAGACAGCCAGGTCGGGGGCCGGCATGGGGCGGGCGTGGAACCAACCCTGGGCCGCGTGGCAACCGGCCTCGGCCAGCAGGCGCCACGTGCGCTCGTCCTCGACGCCCTCGGCCACCGCGCGCAAGCCCAGCGCCTCGGCCAGGTCGATCACCGAGCGGACGATGGCCGCGTCGCCCCGGTCGGTGGCCATGCCCAGGACGAACGAGCGGTCGATCTTCACTTCGGCCAGGGGCAGGCGGCGCAGGTGCTGGAGCGACGAATATCCGGTGCCGAAGTCGTCCAGGGAGATGGCGATGCCCATCCGGTCGAGCCGGGTGATCGTGTTCAGCACCCGGTGCGGGTCGGCCATCAGCGCGCTCTCGGTGATCTCCAGTTGAAGAAGGTCGGCCGGGACGGCGTACGACCGCAAGAGGTCTTCGACCCTGTCCGCTATGTCACCGGCGTGCAGATCGCGGGCGCTCACGTTGACCGCCGCCCGCATCGGCTGCCCGGCCTCGCGCCACTGGGCGAGCTGGGCTATCACGTCGTGCAGCACCCGCTCGGTCAGCAACCGCATCACCGGGGTGGGCTCGGCGACCCGGATCAGCTCCTCCGGCCCGACCAGGCCGCGCTCCGGATGACGCCAGCGCAGCAACGCCTCGACCCCGACCACCTCGCCCGTGGCGATGGCGATCTGCGGCTGGTAGAACAGCGTGATCCCGTCGTCGGGCGCGTCCTCGCGCAGCGCGTGCCGCAGGTCGGCCAGCAGGGCGAGGCGGTCGGGTGAGTGGTGGGCCGCGTCCGGCCCGTAGACGGCGACCTGGTCCCCGCGCTGCTTGGCGTCGTACATGGCGGTCTCGGCCTGCCTCAACAGCGTCGAACCGTCACCGCCCGGCTCCCGCTGCACCGCGATCCCGATCGAGGCGGACACGTCGACCGGCATGCCGTCGAAGGCGAACGGCCGGTTGAGGGCCTCGGCCAGGTGGTGCGCTATGCGGCGCGCCCCCGGCGCCCCGTCGACCCGGGTGGCCAGCACGGCGAACTCGTCCCCGCCGAGCCGCACGACCAGATCGTGGGCGGGAACCACCGCCGCCAGCCGCCGCGCGACCTCCACGAGCAGACGGTCGCCCACGCTGTGCCCGAGGGCGTCGTTCACCGTACGGAACCGGTCGAGGTCGAGAAGCAGAAGCGCGAGCCGTTTCCCCCGTCCCTGCGAGAGAACGGAGGCGTGCAGCGCCCGCCGGTTGGGCAGTCCGGTCAGCGCGTCCACCCGCGAGGCCCGCTCGAACTCGCCCGCCGAACGGACCATCCGGTGCACGGCGTGCAGCGCGAGCAGAACCAGCGGCACGAAGGCGAGCCCGACCTGTGCGGTGGCCAGCACCACCGGCCCGAGCAGCAGCAGGGCCCCGGTGGCCAGCACCTCGACCCCACGCTGCCGCCACCGCGCCCGCGAACCGGGTCGTTCCGCCCGCGAAGCCACGGCACGGCCCACGACCGCCGCCAGCCCGTAGCGGGCGACGATCCACGCGCTGGCCGCCGCCACCGTCAGCAGGGCGTCGTCCCAGTCGTACCGGGGCCCGATCCGCAGCGAGACGGCCGCGGCCACCGCGCCGGTGGCCGCCAACGCGACCGCGTGCTGAAGGGCCAGGTGCAGAGTCCGCCGCACCGGTTGCCGCATCCGCACGCCCGCCACCGCGACGGCGACGACCTGAACCGCCAGCGCCGCCCCGAATCCCCACGCCAGCGCGATGGCGAAGGTGAAGCAGATCGACGGCAGGATCACCGAACTGGCCCGCCGGTTGGCCACCACATAGGGCCGGGCGTCGACCACGACGGCCAGCGCGCCCATGAGCCAGTAGGCCGCCGGCAGGTCGGCGAAGCCGTCCCGCCCCGTCACCCAGACCAGCCCGTCGACCACCAGCGCCAGCGCCCCGGTGACGATCAGCGCCCGCCGCCGTTTGGGCCCGTGCAGCCGCTCGTCGGCCACGCTGTCGCTCCCGCCATGGCCGGGCTCGGCCAGGCGGCGGTTCGCCGTGGAGTTGCGGGGGCGTGCGGCGTCCATGCGACCTCCACCATGGCGTCGATCAACCGATCGTTCTCACGATAGATCCACATGGTCTTTTCGCCGCGAAACCGCTTTGCCGTTATCAAATCGGCATAAGCCCTCAAACGCGCATTAAACCCAAATTACTCCCTTCGAGTGACACGTCAGGACGCGTCTCCCCCGATCTCGGCCACCTCGCGGGCCGCGTCGGGCCCGTCGGCCAGGAGAACGGCGAAACCCTCCTCGTCGAGGACCGGAACCTTGAGCGAGAGGGCCTTGTCGTACTTGCTTCCGGGGTTGTCGCCGACCACGACGAAGGCCGTCTTCTTGGAGACCGAGCCGCTCACCTTGCCGCCCCGGGACGTGACGGCCTCGGTCGCCTGGTCGCGGGAGTAGGTGGCGAGCGTCCCGGTCACGACGAGAGTCATGCCCTCGAGCGGACGGGGCCCCTCGTCGACCCGCTCGTCGGCCATGCGGACACCGGCCTCACGCCACTTACGGACGATCTCGCGATGCCAGTCGACGGTGAACCACTCGCGCAGACTCTCGGCGATCGTCGGCCCGACACCCTCCACCGAGGACAGCACATCCGGCTCCGCCTTGGCCTTACCGGTGTCCGCCGTCTCGGCGCCCGAGGCCTCGACCGCCGCGGCCTCTTCGGCGCTGCCGGGCGGGGCGGCGACGATGGCCTCGATGGCCTCCATCGAGCCGAACTGGCGGGCCAGGGCCTGGGCCGCCGTGGGACCGACGTGCCGGATCGAGAGGGCGACCAGCACGCGCCACAGTGGACGATCCTTGGCGCCCTCGAGATTTTCCAGCAGCTTCACCGCGTTCGTGCCCAGGCTGCCGTCCTGGTTGACGAAGAACGGCGACTGCCGCAACTGATCCTCGGTCAGCGCGAACAGCTCGCCCTCGTCGGTGATGACGCCCGAGTCGAGCAGGGCCTGCGCCGCCTTGTAACCGAGCACCTCGATGTCGAAGGCGCCCCGGCCGGCCAGGTGGAACACCCGCTCGCGGAGCTGCGCCGGGCAGGACCGCGTGTTGGGGCACCGGATGTCGATGTCGCTTTCCTTCGCCGGCGCCAGCTTGGTGCCGCAGGCGGGGCAGTGGGTCGGCATCACGAACGGGTGCGCGTCGTCCGGGCGCAGATCGACGACGGGGCCGAGCACCTCGGGGATCACATCACCGGCCTTGCGCAGCACGATGGTGTCGCCGATCAGCACGCCCTTGCGCTCGACCTCGCGCGCGTTGTGCAGCGTGGCCTGGGCGACCGTGGAGCCCGCCACCTTGACCGGCTCGAGCACCGCGAACGGGGTGACCCGGCCGGTGCGGCCGACGTTCACCGCGATGTCGAGGAGCTTGGTGGTGACCTCCTCGGGCGGGTATTTGTAGGCGATCGCCCAGCGCGGCGCCCGCGACGTGGAGCCCAGGCGGCCCTGGATGGCCACCGAGTCGCACTTGATGACCACGCCGTCGATCTCGTGCTCGACGTCGTGACGGTGCTCGCCGTAATAGGCGATGAACTCCCGGATGCCGTCGAGCCCGTCGACCAGTTTCCACCGGGAGCTGGTGGGAAGACCCCAGGACTTCAAGGCCTCGTACGCATGTGACTGCGACGCCGGCGTGAATCCCTCCCGCGCGCCGATGCCGTGCACGACCATGCGCAGGCCGCGGGACGCGGTGACGCGCGGATCTTTCTGCCGGAGGCTGCCGGCGGCCGCGTTGCGCGGGTTGGCGAACGGCGCCTTGCCCTGCTCGACCAGCGACGCGTTGAGGTCGGCGAACGCGGACACCGGGAAATAGATCTCGCCGCGCACCTCGAGCAGGTCGGGCGGGTTGTCGTCGGCCAGCCGCTCGGGGATCTCGCGGATCGTGCGCACGTTGGACGTCACGTCCTCACCGGTGCGCCCGTCGCCCCGGGTGGCACCGCGGACGAGACGGCCCTTCTCGTACGTCAGATTGATCGCCAGCCCGTCGACCTTGAGCTCACAGATGAACTCGACCGGACCGCCGGCGTCGCGCACCGTACGGTCGACCCAGCCGCTGAGCTCGCCGTCGTCGAAGACGTTGTCGAGCGAGAGCATGCGCTCCGCGTGCTCGACCGGGGTGAACAGCGTGGAGAAGGTACCGCCGACGTTCTGCGTCGGCGAGTCGGGGGTGCGCAGCGCCGGGAACTCGGTCTCGATCGCCTCGAGCTCGCGCAGCAGCTTGTCGAACTCGGCGTCGGAGATGGTCGGCGCGTCGAGCACGTAATAGCGGTATTGATGACCGCGGAGCTCGTCGCTCAGCTCGGCGTGGCGCGCGCTCGCCTCGGGCGTCGGATCCTTGCCGGCGGCGGCCTCCAGCTCGGCGGTCGGACCGGCGACGACGGCCTCGTCGCTCTCCTGCCGTTTGGACTGCTCGGACACCGTGACCCCCTAGCTCGACCTTCTAGGGGGAACGGTAGTCGCCACCTCTGACATTTTTGTGACCCCGGCACGCCGTGCCGACATCAGACTTCGGCCAGCCTCCGGGCGGCCTCACGGCAGGCGGTCAGAGCTTCCCGTGCGTACGGCACAGTGGCCCCCGCCAGCCCACAGGCCGGCGTGATGACGACCTGCTGCGGCAACCGAGCGGCCGGGAACCCGAGCCGCTTCCACAGCGTCGAGACCCGTTCGGCCGTCCGCTTGCCGGCCGCCGACGGGTCGCCCACGGAAGCCGCGCCGGTCGAGGGCACAGCGCCCGCGAAGAGCCCGATCCCCGCCTCGATCGCCTCACCCAGCGGGTCGAGATCTTTCAGCAGGGCCAGGTCGATCGCGACGCCCGCGCTCCCCGCGTCTTTGAAGACCTGCAGGGGTACGCCGGGAGCACAGCAGTGCGCGACCACAGGAACCCCGACGGCCTCGACGACCGACCGCACCGCCGTGGCCGCGTCGGCCCCGTCGACCGCGCGGTAGGCGCCGAGTCCACTCTCGGTCGGCACCTTCCCGGCCAGCACAGCGGGCAGCGACGGCTCGTCGATCTGCAGCAGCAGGCTCGCCCGGGGCAGCCGCTTGCGCACCTCGTCGACGTGCTTGCGCAGCCCCTCGGCCAGCGAGTCGGTCAGATCACGCACGGCGCCCGGATCGCGCAGCAGCCGCCCGCCGATCGGCCGGTCGATGCTCGCGGCCAGCGTCCACGGCCCGGCCGACTGGAGCTTCAGCGTCCCCGTGAACCCCTCACCCTGCTCGGTGAGCTGGTCGAGGTCGCGTTCGAGCAGATCGGCCGTACGCCGGAGATCCTTCCCCGGCCGCGGCGCCACCTGCCACCGTCCCGCGTAGAGCTGCACCGGCAACTCGACGAGAAAGCCCGCGCTCCGCCCGATCATGTCGGCCCCGGGCCCGCGGGCCGGCAGCTCGGCCAGATGGGGGAGGTCGGGCAGCTCCCCGAAGACGACGCGCTGCGCCTCTTCGATGTCGGTGCCCGGCAGCGACCCGATCCCGGTGGCCGCCCCCGCCGGCCAGGGGAATTCAGCCACGACCGGCCGCCACCGGGGACCGCAGGGCCTCGGAGGCCGTGCCGGCGGTGATGGTGGCCGAGCCGAGGACCACGTCGCCGCCCTCGGAGTCGCGGCGGTAGGCCACGATCGCCTGGCCGGCGGCCACGCCACGGGCCGGTGACAGGAGGCGGGCGGTCAAGGTGCCGTCGGCGACCGTCACCACGGCCGGGACCACCTCGCCGTGGGCGCGCAGCTGCACGTCGCACTCGACCGGGGTGCCGGCGCCGTGCCAGATCGGGCGGGTCGCCGTCACCACGTCGACCTCGAGGTCCTCGCGCGGGCCGACCGTCACCGTGTTGGTCACCGGGGTGATCGACAGGACGTAGCGCGGGCGGCCGTCGGCCGCCGGCACCCGCAGGTCGAGGCCCTTGCGCTGGCCCACCGTGTACGCGTACGCGCCGTCGTGGGTGCCGACCTTCTCACCTGTACGGCCGTCGACGATGTCGCCCGGCGCCTCGCCCAGCTTGCGCTGGAGGAAGCCCTTGGTGTCGCCGTCGGCGATGAAGCAGATGTCGTGCGAGTCGGGCTTGTCGGCCACGGCCAGGCCCCGCGCGGCGGCCTCGTCGCGCACCTGCGCCTTGGTCGAGTCGCCGAGCGGGAAGACCGCCCGGGAGAGCTGGTCGCCGGTGAGCACGGCCAGCACGTACGACTGGTCCTTGGCGTCGTCGACGCTGCGCCGCAGCAGGCCGTCGGCGCCGAGGCGGGCGTGGTGGCCGGTGACGACGGCGTCGAAGCCGAGTGCGACCGCCCGGTCGAGCACCGCCTCGAACTTGATCTTCTCGTTGCAGCGCAGACACGGGTTCGGCGTGCGGCCGGCCGCGTACTCCGCCACGAAGTCGTCGACGACGCTCTCGTGGAACTGGTCGGCCATGTCCCACACGTAGAACGGAATGCCGATCACGTCGGCCGCCCGGCGGGCGTCGCGGGAGTCTTCCAGCGTGCAGCAGCCTCGCGCGCCAGTCCGGTAGGTCTGTGGGTTACGCGCCAGCGCCAGGTGCACCCCGGTGACGTCGTGACCGGCGTCGTGGGCGCGCGCGGCGGCAACGGCGGAATCGACTCCGCCCGACATGGCCGCTAGTACTCGCATGCCGACAAGACTATCCGGGGTGTCAGCGCGGGGTCTTCCAGGCCGTGGCCCGCCGGGCCCGCTCGACCGCGCCCGGCAGCGCCGCCACGAGCGCGTCGATGTCGGCCACGGTCGAGGTGTGGCCCAGGGTGAAGCGCAGCGACGACCGGGCCCGGTCGTCGTCGGCTCCCATGGCGATCAGCACGTGACTGGGCTGGGCCACGCCGGCCGAGCAGGCCGAGCCGGTCGAGCAGTAGATGCCCGCCGCGTCGAGCAGCAGCAACAGCGCGTCGCCCTCGCAGCCGGGGAAGCTGAAGTGCGCGTTGCCCGGCAGCCGGTCACCGGTCACCCCGTTGCAGATGACGTCGGGGACCGCGGCCTTGACCCGGGCCACCAGGTCGTCGCGGAGGGCGCCGACCCTGGCCGCGTACTCCTCCTGGCTCTTGACCGTCGCCTCGACGGCCGTGGCGAAGGCCACCACCCCAGGCGTGTCGAGCGTGCCCGAGCGGACGTCGCGCTCCTGGCCGCCGCCGTGCAGCAGCGGCGTGCAGGCCACGTCGCGGCCGAGCAGCAGCGCGCCCACCCCGACCGGGCCGCCCACCTTGTGACCGGTGACCGTCATGGCCGCCGCGCCGCTGGCCGTGAAGTCGACCGGCACCTGGCCGACCGCCTGCACCGCGTCGGTGTGGAACGGGATGCCCGCGGCCGCGGCCACCGCCGCCAGCTCGTGCACCGGCTGGACCGTGCCCACCTCGTTGTTCGCCCACTGGACGCTGATCACGGCGATCTCGTCCGCGTACTGGTCGACGACCGCGGACAGGGCCGACGGGTCGACGCGGCCGCCGGAGTCGACCGGCAGCCAGCTGACCTGGGCGCCCTCGTGGGTGCCGAGCCACTCCACCGCGTCCATGACGGCGTGGTGCTCGACGGCTGACGCCACGACGCGGTTGTGGTTGAGCGAGGACGACCGGCGGGCCCAGAAGATGCCCTTGGTCGCCAGGTTGTCGCTTTCGGTGCCGCCGCTGGTGAAGACCACCTCGGACGGGCGGGCGCCGAGGGACGCCGCGATGCGCTCGCGGGACTCCTCGACCAGCCGCCGGGCATGCCGGCCGGCCGCGTGCAGGGACGACGGATTGCCGACCTCGCGGGCGGCGGCGACGTACGCCTCCAGCGCCTCGGCGAGCATCGGCGTGGTCGCCGCGTGATCCAAGTAGGCCATCACGATGAAGCTTATGCCTGACGAAGAACGGCCCGGCGCACGCGCCGGGCCGTGATCTTCGGAACAAGCCGCTTACTTGCGCTTGCGGATCTCGTCGGCGGCCTGGGGCACGACCTTGAACAGGTCGCCCACCACGCCGTAGTCGGCGAGCTCGAAGATCGGGGCCTCGGGGTCCTTGTTGACCGCGACGATCGTCTTCGAGGTCTGCATGCCGGCCCGGTGCTGGATCGCGCCGGAGATGCCCAACGCGACGTACAGCTGCGGGGAAACCGTCTTGCCGGTCTGGCCGACCTGGAACTGGTGGGGGTAGAAGCCGGAGTCGACGGCCGCGCGGGACGCGCCCACGGCGCCGCCGAGCAGGTCGGCCAGCTCCTCGACCAGCTTGAAGTTGTCGGCGTTGCCGACACCACGGCCACCGGAGACGACCACGCCGGCCTCGGTCAGCTCGGGGCGCGAGCCCTTGGTCTCGGCGACCCGCTCGACGACCTTGGTCAGCTTGTCGGCCTCGGACAGCTCGGCCGTCACGCTCTCGACGGCCGGCGTGGCCGCCGACGGCGACGGGGTGACCGAGTTCGGGCGGATCGTCACGATCGGCAGGCCCTTGGTGACCTTCGACTTCACGATGGTGGAGCCGGCGAAGGCGACCTGGGTGGCGGTGCCGTCGGCGGCCACCTCGACCGCGTCGGTCAGCAGGCCGTTGTCGAGCTTGACGGCCAGGCGACCGGCGATCTCCTTGCCCTCCTGCGTCGAGGCGAGCAGCACGGCGGCCGGCTGCTTCTCCCGCACGAGCGAGGCCACGACGGTCGCCTTGGGCGCGACCAGGTAGTCGGACGCCTCGGCCTGGTAGATCTTCTCCGCCCCGTACTCGGCGAGCTTGGCCGTGTCGATGTCACCGAACACGACAGCGGAGGGTGTGCCCAGCGTGCGGGCGATGGTCAGCAGCTCCAGCGTGACCTTCTTGACGGAGCCTTCCACGACGACAAGAACCTCAGCCATGACCGGCCCCTCTCAGACGAACTTCTCGGTGGCGAGGTACGACACCAGCTGCGTGCCGCCGTCGCCCTCATCAGTGATCTTCGTGCCGGCCGAGCGCGGCGGCCGCTTCGAGAACTCGACCACCTGCGACGTGGCGCCCGCGAAGCCGACCTCGCCCGCGTCGACGCCCAGGTCGGACAGGGCCAGGGCCTGCACCGGCTTCTTCTTGGCGGCCATGATGCCCTTGAAGGACGGGTACCGCGGCTCGTTGATCGTGTCCCAGACGGAGACGACGGCCGGGGTGGCCGCGGTGACGACCTCGTAGCCCTCGTCGGTCTGCCGCTCGGCGGTCAGCTGCGAGCCGTCCACGGTGAGCTTGCGGGCGCCGGTCAGCGCCGCGATGCCGAGACGCTCGGCGATCATGTGGGGCAGCACCTGCACGCGGCCGTCGGTCGACTCGGCACCGCAGAGGATGAGGTCGGCGCCGAGCTGGCCGAGAGCGGTGGCGAGAACCTTGGAGGTGGCCACGGCGCAGGAGCCGTGCAGCGCGTCGTCGGAGATGTGCACGGCCTTGTCGGGGCCCATCGACAGCGCCTTGCGGATCGACTCGGTCGCTCCGGAGGGACCCATCGTCAGCACGGTGACCTCGCCACCGTGCGCCTCCTTGATCTTCAACGCCTCCTCGATGGCGTACTCGTCCATCTCGTTGATGACGTTGCTCGCCGAGGCACGCTCGACCGTGTTGTCCGAAGAGCTCAGGGTGCGCTCGGCACCGGAGTCGGGTACCTGCTTCACCAGTACGACGATGTTCATCGCGCTTTTACGACCCTCCTGTTATGACCGCCGGCCCATATGTACGCCAGGTTACCCGTCAGTAAGTTGCACGTGACGTGCACCTAGTAGTGACTCACCTCACCCGCCCCGGCCGCAAGACGACTACGATCAGGACAAAGGGAGGTGTCGCGATATGTCCGGCCAAATCGCTCCACTGGTCGACGGTGTGCTTCCGTCCGACTCACATACTCCCCCACGCATCAACGGCCTTGCGCCGGACACCCATGGACGTGCCGGACCCGACTCTCCCTGGTGTCGATGCGGCCGGCCGCGCGAGGCCTGCGTCAGTGACGAAGTCCGCATCCTGTGGGCCCGCCTTCTTGACCTGAGCGGTCGATAATCAACAGGTGTTACGGGAGTGGTTCGATCCGGAGAAGACGCCGACCGTCGGCCGTACGCCCGACTACCGGTTCTCGCTGGCCAACGAGCGCACCTTCCTGGCCTGGATCCGCACGGGCCTGGCGCTGATCGCCGGCGGGCTGGCCTGCGCCCAGTTCCTGCCCCCACTGCCGATCACGTTCCTGCGCGAGGGCCTGGCCATCGCCCTGCTGCTGCTCGGCGGCGTGGTGGCGCTGCGCGCGGTCGACCACTGGTCCCGCACCGAGCGGGCCATGCGGCTGGGCGAGGAGCTGCCCGGCTCGAAGTTCCCCGCGGTGCTGGCGATGATCGTCGCGGTCGGCGCCCTGCTCCTCATCGTCACAGTGCTGATAAACGCGGCCAGGGAATGACCGCCGATCACGGCGCGGCCGCCGAGCGGACCCGCCTGGCCTGGCGCCGCACCGCACTGTCGGCGGCGGCCGTCGCCCTGCTCTCGCTGCGCCCGGCCATCACCCACCCCGGCCACGCCGGCCGATGGGTGGCGGCCGCGCTCATCTTCGTCGGCTGGGCGGTGATGGTGGCCATCGCCTACCGGCGGGCACGGGGCCTCACCGCGTACCCGCCGAAGCCGGCTCGCCGTACCGTCCCGGCCTTCGCTCTCCTCGCCATGACTTTCGCCCTGCTCGGCGGCCTGGTCATCGCGCTCTGACGGTGAAGACCGACCGATCCGGTCCGGTTGTCATGCTCTGATCGTCGCCGGAAGCGCCGTCGCGCGTCATCATTGCCTCATGGTCCGGTTGTTCATCCTCCTGGCTGCCGTGCAGCTGGTGCTCTTCGTGCTGGCGCTGATCAGCTGTTTGTCGGCCGATCGGGTGCGTAACGCGCCCCGCCTCGTGTGGGTCCTGGTGATCCTGCTGATCCCGCTGCTGGGTCCGCTCGCGTACTTCGCCTGGGGCCGGCCCCTGCCGCCGCCGACGGAGGGCGGCCCCGTGCGCCGTCACGCGTCGAGGCCCACCTCCCCCGACGACGACCCGGATTTCCTGCGGTCGGTCGACACCGAGAAATCCCGCCGGGACAGCGAGATGCTCGCCCAGTGGGAGAAGGAGCTGAACAAGGGCGAGGAAGACTAGGCCAGGTTCGACGACCGGGGATAGGCGTCGGCCGGGTCGGTCAGCACGTTGACCAGATAGGGCACCCCCGCGGCGAAGGCACGTTCGAGCGCCGGGCCGATGCCGGACGCCTTCTCCACCGTCTCGCCGGCGCCGCCGAGGGCACGGACCACCTCGTCGTAGCGCAGGCCGGGTTGAAGGTCGGCGGCCACGTCATAGCCGTACATCGCCTGCATGGGGTGTTTCTCCAGGCCCCAGATGCCGTTGTTGCCGACCACCATGACCACCGGCAGCTTCTGCCGGACCAGCGACTCCACGTCCATGAGCGAGAAACCGGCCGCGCCGTCGCCGAAGAGCACGCAGATCTGCCGCTCCGGATAGGTGACCCGGGCGCCCATCGCATAACCCATTCCGGTGCCGAGGCAGCCGTACGGGCCCGGGTCGAGCCAGGTGCCGGGCTGCGAGGGCTCCAGATATCTTCCGGCGTACGACACGAAGTCACCCCCGTCGCCGATGGTCACCGCGTCCGGCGCCAAAATCCGGCGCAGCTCGCCGTAGACCCGCGCCGGCTTGATCGGGTCGCTGTCGGCCGCCATCGCCTCGGCGTCGCGGGCCTTGCCGGCGTCCTCGGCCGAGCGCAGCCCCGAGATCCACTCCGCGTGGCCGGCCCGGTCGCCCCGGAAGTCGGCCAGCGCCGTGAGGATCACCTTCAGGTCGCCGGCGGGCGAGGCGGCCGGTGTCACGTGGGTGGCCCGCTGCGAGGGGGCGTCCACGATGTGCACGACCTGGGCCTCGCCGAACTCGCCGAAGCCGAGCCGG
Organism: Actinoplanes sp. CA-131856; assembly: GCF_050956135.1. Classification (GTDB taxonomy): domain Bacteria; phylum Actinomycetota; class Actinomycetes; order Mycobacteriales; family Micromonosporaceae; genus Actinoplanes. The sequence continues at coordinate 9,542,068 of NZ_CP191849.1, forward strand.
AAGTCGAGCGGCGTGCCGATCACGCAGACCACGTCGGCCTCGTTGAGGGCGGGCCGGCGGGCCTTGGCGAAGGCGAGCGGGTGTGACGGCGGAAGCGCGCCCCGGCCCATGCCGTTGGTGAAGACCGGCACCTGGAGCGCCTCGGCCGCGGCCCGCAACGCCTCGATCGCGTCGCCGCCCCACACGTCCGACCCCGCGATGATCACCGGTCGGGCCGCCGCGGCCAGCAGGCCGGCCGCCTTCGCGACGTCGTCGGGGTCGGGCTCGATCACCGGGATGGCCGGTGTGCCCGGCGCGGCCGCCTCGCCGGACGAGAAGACGACCTCCAGGGGCAGGTCGAGGAAGGCCGGGCCCCGGTGCGCGGTGAGCGCCGAGGTCAGCGCGGCCCCGATCTCGCCCGCGATGGCGTCGGTGTCGCCGACCGTGCCGGCGTACTTGGTGATGGTTTTGACCAGGGGCACGTGGTCGAACTCCTGGAGACTGCCCGAGCCCCAGCGGAACGCCGGCGCCCGGCCGCCCAGCACGAGCACCGGCGAGGCGTTGAAGAACGCGCTGGTCAGGCCGGAGATGCCGTTCGTCACGCCGGGACCGGCGGTGAGCACGGCCAGTCCGGGGCGCCGCTGGAGCTTGGCCACGGCTTCGGCCGCGAAGACCGCGGACTGCTCGTGGCGTACGTCGTAGATCGGAAATCCGGTCTTGTGCGCCGCGTCGTAGAGCGGGAACACGTGTCCGCCGGAAAGGGTGAACATCTCGGTCACCCCGTACGCCCGCAGGGCCGCCAGCGCCAGATCTCCGCCGTGCCCCTCGATCACCTCAGCCATGTCCAGCAGGTTACCGGTGAGTCAGATCCCGAGCAGCTCCCGAATCTCGTTCCACAGGTTTTCCGCGTCGAGCGGCAGCGAGTCGCCGTTGCCATAGCCGTACGCCACCACGAGCGCCACCAGCGGAACGACGATCATCAACAGGACGCTGAGCGTGACCTGGAGAAAGCGCACGAAACCGCTCGACCGCTTGCGCGGCCTCTTCCCGGGCGCCGTCGGCGGGTGATAGGGCTGCGGCGCGGGCGACATCGGCCGGCTCGGGACCGGCGTCGCCGTGGCTACACCCCTCGGGGGTACGGAGACAGGTCGATCCGGCTGCTTGAAGGCGGACTGCGGCGTCGGCACGGTCGCGTGCGGATCGGGCACCCAGTGGTGGTGATCGGCGTCCGGCCACGGGTCGACCGGCGGCTGCAACCCCGTGGTGCCGGGGATGTGCTCGGCGACGGCCGGCTCCACCCGTACGGTCGCCGAGTCGGCCAGGCCGGTCGAGACCAGCCGCAGCTCGGACGTCGGGCCCGGCGCGGCCGGACCGGAGGCCAGCAGCGCGGCGTCGGCCAGGATGCTGCCCTCGGCCACCACCAGCTCGGGCTGCTCGATGACCACCGGCGCCTCGCCCAGCTCGCGGTGCAGCAGGGTGGCCACCAGCGGGATGCGGCTGGCCCCGCCGACCAGGAAGACCCCGGCCAGCCGCCCCTCGGGCAGGTCGGCCCAGTCGAGCATGCCCTTGGTGATCCGCACGGTCTGATCGAGGATCGGCCGGGCCAGTTTCTCCAGCTCGTCGCGGGTCAGGTGCACCTCGATGTCGAGAAGCGGCACCACGAAGTCGGCCGACTGGGTGCGCGACAGCCTCTCCTTGGCGATCCGCACCTCTTCCCACAGCTGACGCCGCGCGCGCCTCTCCTGAGCCGTCGTGGGCTCCATCAGGCGCTGCCACTCGTCGGTACGGAGGTGTTCGACGATGGCCGCGTCGATGTCGAGGCCGCCGACGTCGTCGCGGCCGTCGACGGCCATGACCTCGAAGCCTTCCGCCGTACGGGCGACGACGCTCGCGTCGAAGGTGCCCGCACCGAAGTCGTGGACCACCACGACCGATCCGATCGGCACGTCGCGCCCGAGCACCTCGGCGAAGTACGTGGCCGCGGCGACCGGCTCGGCGACCAGCCGGGCGCGGGTGAGCCCGGCCTGGGCGGCGGCCTCGGCCAGCAGCGTGCGCCGGGTCGCGCCCCAGGTGGCCGGGCAGGTGAGCGTCACCTCGGGCAGCAGCGGGCCCACGGCGCGGTGCCACTCCTCGGCCACCCGGGCCAGCACCGACGCGATCAGGTCGACGACCGGCACCTCCCGGTCGCCCAGCAGCACGAGCCCGTCGTCGATGCGGCGTTTCGGATTGGGCTCGAAGCGGGCCGGGTCGAAGCGGGCCGAGTGCACGGCGTCGCGGCCGACCACGAAGCTGCCGTCGGGTTCGGCGTAGACGGCGGAGGGCAGCAGCGGCGACCCGTCGACCAGGATCGGGCGGGCGCGGCCGTCGGGCCAGCGCGCCACCGCGACAGTGTTCGAGGTGCCGAAGTCCACGCCGAGGGCATGCCTCTTCGGCTCACCTTGGTCGATGGGCATGGACCGAGTCTAGGGGGTACCCGCCGTTAGACGATCTTCCAGCGCGGAGGGTCATAGCGCACGCGCACACAGCGAACGAGTCGATCGTCACGGGTGAGCCCGAAGGCACCCTCGGGATAGCAACGATCACCGACCGTGACGCCGCGCTGGAGCTTCCCGCCACCCTCCTCACCGTCGGGCCTCGGCCGGTCACGGGGAGTGGGTGAGGTGCTGGGCGAGGTGGCCGGCGGCTCGGGCGGCAGCAGGATCGGCTCGCTCGACGGCGTGACGCTCGGCACGGAGGGCTGCGAGGTGACCGGCGGCATCACGGCGGGTGGCCTCGGCGGCGGGGTCGTCGTCCTGTCCGCCGCCGTCGTCGGGGCCGGCTTGCGGGTCTTGGAGACCGGCGCCTTGGGGGCGCGGGAGGCCGCGACCGGCGGCTCGGGGGCGGGAACGGCCGGGGCCGGAGCGGCCGACGTGAGCCGCGGCGGCGGGGCGGCGGCCTGGTCGACCGCCGCGCCGGAACCACCCGGGCCGGAGCTGGACCGGCCCAGCGTGAGCCAGCCGATCAGCGCGCAGAGCAGAGCCTGCCCGACCACCAGAGCCACGGCCATGCGCACGGTGCGCCTCACCCCACGCGTGACCGGAGCCGGTTCCACACCGCGTGACTTTATGGCAACTGATCGATATGCGCCATGGTCAGCGGCCCGTAAATCTGGGCTTACGCTTCTCGACGAAGGCGGTGGTGCCCTCGACCCGGTCGTCGGTGGCGAACAGACCGGCGAACAGCTGCGACTCGAGGGCCAGGCCGGAGGCCAGGTCGAGGTTGAGCCCGCCGTCGACGGCCAGCTTGGCCGCCCGCAGCGCCAGGGACGGCCCCGAGACGTACGGCCGGACCAGCTCGACGGCCGTCCGATAGACGTCACCGGCCGGCGCCACCCGGTCGGCCAGGCCGATCCGCAGCGCCTCCTCGGCGTCGACCATGCGGCCCGAGAAGATCAGATCTTTGGCCCGGGCCGGCCCGATCAGCCGGGCCAGCCGCTGGGTGCCGCCGGCGCCCGGGATGATGCCCAGCTTGATCTCGGGCTGGCCGAGCTTGGCGTCGTCCGCCACCACCCGCCAGTCGCAGGCCAGGGCCAGTTCGCAGCCGCCGCCCAGCGCATATCCGGTGATCGCGGCGACGACCGGCTTGGGGATGCGCGCCACGGCGTCGAACGCGCTCGACAGCGCCTCGGCGCGCACCGCCATCTCCTGATAGCCGACCTTGGTGAACTCGGTGATGTCGGCCCCCGCGGCGAAGACCTTCTCCCCGCCGTACACGACGACGGCCTTGACCCCCTCGTCGCCGGTGGCGGAATGCGCGGCGGCCCGGAGCTCTTCTTGAAGCTGGGTGTTCAGAGCGTTCATCGGGGGCCGGTTCAGCTTGATGGTTCCGATACCGTCATTGGTCTCCAGCGTCACGAACTCGCCCACGGAACAGCCTCCTGAGGATTGGTTCAGGTCAGCCTACGACGGGTACGGAGAAGACGATGACCACCTACTACCGGGACCCGGACGTGTGGATCACGTCCACGGGTGTCCGGATGAACGGTATGGACCTGGGTCTGGACGACCTGATCCAGGTCTGGCACACGCGTGGGCGCCGGTCGTGGGCCACGATCGCCGGCCGGGGCGCGCTGGGCCTGGCCATTCTGGTCCCGATCGTGCTCGGCGCCCTCGGCATCCTGGTCGCGCTGGTGATCGACGCCTCCACCAGCACGACCATCGCCCTGGTGGGCGGCGGCGTGCTGGTCGGCCTGGCCACCCTGCCCCTGGCCGACGTGCTGCTGGAGCAGGTCGACAAGTCGTACGACCGGGGCAGCCGCACCCGGGAGATCTGGGCCCGCACGCCGGTCGGCAAGGTCATGCTGCTGCGCACGCCCGACTCGGCGCGCTTCGGCCGCATCTACCGGGCCCTTCAGCGGGCCCTGGAACCGTCTTTAAAGTAAGGCCGATGAGGAAAGACGCCGCCGCTCTCTCGGCAATGCTCGCGACCACGGGCGCCCTGCATTTCGCCGCGCCGAAGCCGTTCGACGCGATCGTGCCGCGCTCGCTGCCGGGTTCGCCGCGCACGTGGACCTATCTGAGCGGCGCGGCCGAGCTCGCCGTGGCGGCCGCGATCGCCCATCCCCGCACCCGGCGCGCGGGTGCCCTGGCCGCGGCCGGCCTGTTCGCCGCGGTCTTCCCGGCCAACGTCAAGATGGCCGTCGACTGGCGGCACACCTCCCCGGCCAAACGGGCCGTCGCCTACGGCCGTCTTCCGCTGCAGGTACCGCTGGTTCTGTGGGCCCGCCGCGTTTTTGCGGATTAACACTCGGGGGCGGGAAGAATCGGTGACCATCGGAACTGATGCGAGCCACCCAGACCCGCCCCACCGGTATCGAGCGGACCTTCGGCGTCGACGAGATCATCGTGACGAAGACCGATCCGCGCGGCGTCATCACGTACGCCAACGAGGTCTTCCTGCGGACCTCGGCGCTCACCGAGGCCGAGGCGATCGGGCAGCCGCACAACCTGATCCGTCATCCGGACATGCCGCGGGCCGTCTTCAAGCTGCTCTGGGACACCCTCGAGCAACGGCAGGAGATCTTCGCGTACGTCAAGAATCTGGCCCACGACGGCGCCCACTACTGGGTCTTCGCGCACGTCACGCCGTCGTACGCGGCGGACGGCCGGCTCGTCGGCTATCACTCCAACCGCCGCTCGCCCGACAAGTCCGCGATCACCGAGGTCAGCCGCCTGTACGACCGGCTCCTGGCGGCCGAGAGCCGAGAGGCGAACACCAAGGCGGCGGTCGAGGCCGGCTGGCAGACGATGCTGGCGGAGCTCGGTGAACAGACGTACGACTCATATGTCTGGGCCTTGACCACCGGCGGCCGCTGATGGCGGACGAGATCCTCAGGCTGATCACCGACGTGTGCCGCAAGGCAGCGGCGGGTGATCTCGAAGTACGGCTGCCGTCGATCGGCGAGTCGGCCGAGGCGGTGGCCGCCCGCGACGCGATGAACAACCTGCTCGACACCAGCGACGCGTTCCTGCGCGAGTCGAGCGCGGCCTCGGCCGCCGCCGCCGAGGGGCGCTTCCACCGCCGCATCCTGACCCGTGGCCTGCGCGGGGCGTTCAAGATGGCGGCCGAGGAGATCTCCGCCTCGACGGCGGTGATGAGCGACAACGCGGCCCGCATCGCCGACGCCAACCGGGCCCGGATCGCGCTCGCCGACGACCTCGAATCGGCCGTGCTCTCGGTGTCGGAGCAGGTCGCCACGGCGGCCACCGAGATGGGGGCGACGGCCAACGGGCTGGCCGACTTCGCCCGCGACGCGGTCAGCGAGGCCGAACGGGGCCTGTCGACGGTGACCGGGCTGCGCGCCGCCTCCGATCAGATCCGCACCGCGGTCGACCTGATCAACGCGGTGGCCAAACAGACGCGGCTGCTCGCGCTGAACGCGACCATCGAGGCGGCCCGGGCCGGCGAGGCGGGCAAGGGCTTCAGCGTGGTCGCGGGCGAGGTGAAGAACCTGGCCACCGAGACCAGCGCCTCCAGCGACGAGATCATGGGCCAGGTCAACACGGTGCAGGAGGTGGCCAACGACGCGGTGACCGTGCTCGAGACCGTCACCGCGAGCATCCGCGAGATGAGCGGCCTGGTGAACGGCATCGCCGCCGCCGTCGACGGCGGCGGCGACGTGGGCAGCACCGGCCTGTCCCAGCTGGCCGAGGTGCTGCGCTTCGAGGTGAACCGCTTCGTCACCACGGCCCGGCAGAGTTAGCGCCGTCGCCCCACCCCGTGATCAACTTCCGTTGTAGATCTCGTCGATCTCGGCCCGGGTGGGCAGGGAGTTCGAGGCGCCGACCTTCCGTACGCACGCCGCGCCGGCCGCGTTGGCCCAGCGCACCGCCTCGACCAGGTCGCGGCCCTCGCCCCAGGCCACGGCGAGCGCGGCGGTGAAGGCGTCACCGGCGGCGGTCGTGTCGACGACCTGGACCTTGAACGAGGGGACGTGCTCGTCGCGGCCCTCGCGGTCGGCGTAACGGGAACCGTTGCCGCCCAGGGTCAGCACCACCCGCGGCACCAGCGCGAGCAGGCCCGGCACGTCGATGGCATCGCCGCCGGTGATCGCCATCGCCTCGACCTCGTTGACCACGAGCAGGTCGACGTTCTCCAGCAACTCGGGTGGCAGCGGGCGGAACGGCGCCGCGTTCAGCACCGTGCGGGTGCCGCCGGCCCGCGCCGCCCGGGCCGCCTCGATCACCGTCTCGACCGGGATCTCCTGCTGGCAGAGCAGCACGTCGGCGGCGGCGATCTCGGCCCGCTCCCCGTCGCTCAGGCCAGTGAACGCGTTGTTGGCGCCGGGGGCGACCAGGATCGAGTTCTCCCCCGCGCGGTCCACCATGATCACGGCGACGCCGGAGACCCCGTACGTCGTCCGCACGTGGGTCATGTCGACGCCGGCCCCGTTGAGCTGGGCGTTGAGGTTGACGCCGAACGAGTCGGAGCCGATCGCGCCCAGGAAGCACGTGCGGCCGCCGGCCCGGGTGGCGCCGATCGCCTGGTTGGCGCCCTTGCCGCCCGGCATCATCAAGAAGTCGTCACCCAGCACCGTCTCGCCCGGCCGGGGCAGGCGCTCGGCCAGCCCGACCAGGTCCATGTTGGCGCTGCCGGCGACGACGATGCGCGGGGACACGTCAGGCCGCCCGGGCCGTGTACCGGTCGCCGAAGCGGTCGATGATCAGCGGCAGCCCGAACGTCTTGGACAGGTTGTCCGCCGTCATCACCTCGCCCAGCAGTCCGGCCGCGACGATCGTGCCCTCGCGCAGGAGCAGCCCGTGGGTGAAGCCGGGCGGGATCTCCTCGACGTGGTGGGTGACCAGCACCATCGCCGGCGAGTCGGGATCGAGGGCGAGCTCGGTGAGCCGGGCGATCAGGTCCTCGCGGCCGCCCAGGTCGAGGCCGGCGCTCGGCTCGTCGAGCAGCATCAGCTCGGGGTCGGTCATCAGGGCCCGGGCGATCAGGGTGCGCTTGCGCTCGCCCTCGGAGAGGGTGCCGAACTCACGGTCGACCAGCGCACCCATGCCGAGCTGGGCCAGCAGCTGCCGGGCCCGCGCCTCGTCCTGCGGGTCGTAGCTCTCACGCCAGCGGCCCACCACCGACCAGGCGGCGGTGACCACCACGTCGAGCACCCGCTCGTCGGCCGGCACCCGGTCGGCGAACTGGCCGGTGGCCAGCCCGATCCGCGTGCGCAGCTCGTTGATGTCGGTGCGGCCCAGGCGCTCGGCCAGCACGTAGGCCGTGCCGCGGGAGGGGTGGAGCCGGCCCGAGGCGAGGTTGAGCAACGTCGTCTTCCCGGCGCCGTTCGGGCCGAGGACGACCCAGCGCTCGTCCAGCTCGACCTGCCAGGACAGGCTGCGAACCAGGAAGTTTCCGTTGCGGATCACGCTGACCCGGTCGAACGCGATGACAGTGTCGTCGTCGGGAGGGAGAGTCACGGCACCATCCAACCACGCGTTTTGGGTCAGGCCGTTGTAGACCCGAACACCTCATCCCGTACGGCGTCGAGCGCCGTCCAGAGCGCGCCGTGCAGCACCGGGTCGGACTCGACGCCGGTGATGACGACCTTCGGGTGGACCAGCGTGATCGCGGCGACCTCTTGCTCGACCCGCTCGGCCAGGGCCGGGCCACCGGCGTGGCTGATCTCGCCGGCCAGGACGACGAGCGGCGGGTCGAGCACGACGCAGGTGGCGGCGACGCCCAGCGCCAGCCGCCCGGCGAGCTCGTCGAGCACCGGCTCGCCGGCCTCACCGGCCGCGACAGCGTCACGGATCACATCGGCCGCCTCGGCGCCGCGGAAGCCGTACTTCTTGCCGATGGTCTTGACCGCCTCGGCCCCGGCCAGGCTCTGGAAGGCGCCGCGGACGCCGCCCTTGGCCGCCCGCTTGGACGAGTGGCGGGGCACCTCGGCCCCGGGGACCGGCAGATAGCCGATCTCGCCGGCCGCGCCCGTGCTGCCCTGGTGCAGCCGGCCGTCGATGACGCTGGCCAGGCCGACGCCGCGGCCGACCCAGATCAGCACGAAGTCGCGGACGCCGGTGGCGGCGCCGGTGCTCTGCTCGGCGACGGCGGCCATGTTGACGTCGTTGCCGAAGAAGACCGGCGTGTGCAGATCACGCCGCAGGTCATCGAGCAGGCCACGATGCCACCGGGGCAGGTCCCAGGCGAAGGAGATTTCGCCGCTCTGCGGATCGACGAGACCAGGGGTGCCGAGCACCACCCGCCGCACGGAGCCCATGTCGGCGCCGGCCTCGGTGGCGGCCCGCACGACGGCGTTGTGCACGACGCCGACCGGGTCGTCGGTGTCCTTGGTGGACTGCTCGTCACGCCCGATGATCGTGCCGGTGATGTCGGCGCAGGCGGCGACGACCCGCTCGGGCCCGACCTCGACCCCGATGACATGCGCGCTGCCGGGCGTCACCGCATAGAGCTGAGCGTTGGGCCCGCGCCCACCGGCCTGCTCGCCGACCCGGCGCACGAGGCCGCGCTGCTCGAGCCGCTCCACGAGCTGCGAGGCCGTGACCTTGCTCAGACCCGTCATCTCACCCAGCTGGGCCCGCGTCAGCGGCCCGCGCGACAGCAGCAGTTCCAGCGCCGCGCGGTCATTGAGCGCGCGCAACAGCCGGGGCGTGCCCGGAAGGCGGGTGGCGGCCATGCGATCCCCTACTTATTTAGGATTATTTCCTATTAGATTACCGGCACCCGGCGAACGGGTAGGCGCAGCGTAGCGGTCCCGGCGCGTCGGCAACTCCCCCCGTCGATTGCCATCCCCTCCCGCACCCCCATGTTGAACATGTTCAAGTACGGGCTTACACTAGGGCGAGTTAGTTGAACACGTTCGAGAAAGGTGGTCCGATGGACCCGAAGGTGTGGATGTACCTCGTTTACCTCGCGGTCAGCGTGGGCCTCACGGTGTGGGTGGCGACCACGCTCTCCCGCAACGGACTGGTGTTCCTGGCCGACGTCTTCGCCGACGCGAAGCTGGCCAAGGCGGTCAACCAGCTGCTGGTGATGGGCTTCTACCTGCTGAACCTCGGATACGTGACGGTCGCCATGCGGTCGGCGAACGCCATCGCCGACACCAGTGAGGCGCTCGAGACGCTCTCCATGAAGATCGGCCTGGTGCTGCTCGTGCTCGGCGTCCTGCACTTCTGCAACGTCTTCTTCCTGGGCCGCTACCGCCGCGGCCGCCTGCGCCAGCAGCAGGGCGTGCCGCCGCTGCCGCCGGCCGCGCGCCTCCCGTTCCACCCGCAGACCCCGCCCCCGCCGGCCCGCGCATGACCGCCCACCACGACCTCGACCCAGCCGACCGGGCCCACCCAGCCGACTTGGCCCACCCAGCCGACCCGGGGGCCAGCCACCGCGATCTCGACCCGGCCCGCCCGGCTTACCCGGCCGACCTGGTCGACCCGGCCCACCCGAGGGCCGGGCGCCGCGATCTCGACCCGGCCGGTCACGGGGCCGGCCGGGTCGCGCCAATCGAGGCGGCCGCCGGCTCCGACGAGGAGGGGCGGATCGGGTCGTTCACCGTTCTGTACGACGCCGGCTGCCCGATCTGCCGGGCCGCCGGGCGATGGCTGCGGGGCCGGGCGCAGCTCGTACCACTGGAATTTGTGCCCGCGGGGTCCCCTGAGGCGCGGGAACGGTTCGCCGGCTTGGATCACGACGCGACGCTGCGCGACATCACGGTGATCGGCGACGACGGCTCGGTCTACGTGGGCGACGGAGCCTGGGTGGCCTGCCTGTGGGCCCTCGCGGACTACCGGGCCATGGCCGAGCGGATCAGCTCGCCGGCGCTGCTGCCGAGCGCGCGCAAGTTCATCGCCGCGGTGTCGGCGATTCGCGAGGCGACGCGCTCATCGGCCGGGCCGGTCGGGGAAGGACGTCAGGACTGGGCGCTGGACTACGGTGACGGGTGTGACGACCGCTGCCGCTGAGCCGCCCCCTTCCGGTCCGCGAGGGGAGAAACCTCGGCGTGCGCGCGGGGAGCAGACGCGGCAGCTGATCCTCGAGACAGCTCTGCGGCTCTTCCGCGAACGGGGGTACGCCGAGACGACCATGCGGGCCATCGCCAAGGAGGCCGGGGTCGCGGTCGGTAACGCGTATTACTACTTCGACTCCAAGGAACACCTGATCCAGGGGTTCTACGACCGGAACCAGGCGTCGCACCGGGCGGCGGCGGAAGAGGTCTTCGCGAGCGAGAAGGACCTGGCGCCGCGCCTGCGCGGGGTGCTGCACGCGGGCATCGACGTGAACGAGCCGTACCACTCGTTCGCGGCGACCTTCTTCAAGAGCGCGGCCGAGCCGTCGTCGCCGCTGAGCCCCTTCTCCCGGGAGTCGTCGCCGGCCCGGGAGGCGGCCATCGCGATCTTCCGGGACGTGGTGGAGGGCTCCACGGCCAAGCTCGACCCCGAGCTGCGGCGGGAGCTGCCCGAGCTGCTGTGGCTCGGGTGGATGGGCGTCATTCTCTTCTGGGTGTACGACAAATCGCCCGGCCAGAGGCGGACGAGACGGCTCATCGACGGGATCGTGCCGTTGATCGACCGGCTCGTCTCCCTGTCCCGGCTGCGGGTGCTGCGACCGGCGTTGCGGCAGGTGCTGGCGCTGATCGACAGCATCCGCGGCGACGATTGATCACGTTAGGTAGCGCTCTACCGCCGCCACGGTGAGTAATCGGCTTCCGGGTTATATGCCTCAGTGTCCGGAGATAGCCGGATCTGTCGCCCATTCCGCGTGGGCCGAACGGCCATTTCGGCCACCGAGAGCTTCCGGCCGGCAACCGCCGGCACGTAGCGTTATCACCGCAGGTGGGTCTGGGGACGTCGCGGCACAGGGCTCGAGCTACGGGACCAGTTCGAGCCTTCGCGACGCAGACGGTGAGCCGGGACCGGCCGCGGATTTCGGGAGCGATCCGCCGCCGGCCCGGCTCACGCTGCTTTCCCGGCGGCTTTGAAACCTCGAAGGCGCAGGCTGTTGAGCACCACGAAGACCGAGCTCAGCGCCATCGTGGCCCCGGCGATCATCGGGTTGAGCAGGCCGGCCGCGGCCAACGGCAGGGCGGCCACGTTGTAGGCGAAGGCCCAGAACAGGTTCCCGCGGATGATGTTCAAGGTGCGGCGTGACAACCGCACGGCGTCCACGGCGGCCGAGAGGTCATCCCGTACGAGGGTGAGGTCCGAAGCCTGGATCGCGACGTCGGTGCCGGCCCCCATCGCCAACCCGAGATCGGCCTGGGCCAGCGCGGCCGCGTCGTTGACGCCGTCGCCGACCATCGCCACCGACTTGCCCTCGGCCTGGAGGCGCTTGACCACGTCGACCTTGCCCGCCGGCAGCACCCCCGCGAAGACCTGCCCGATGCCGACCTCGGCCGCCACCGCCTCGGCCACCGGCGCGGCGTCACCGGTGACCAGCATCGGCTCCAGCCCGAGCCGCCGCAGCCCGGCGATCGCGGCCCGGCTCGTGGGCCGCACGGCATCGGCCAGCGCCAGCCACCCGGCCACCGCCCCGTCGACGCTGACCTCGACCCACGTCGCCGCACCGGTCACCGCACCGCGAGAGCCGCCGTCCAAGCCCGAGCCGCCACCCGAAGCCGAACCGCCGCCCGAAGCCAAGCCGCCCGCCGAAGCCGGACCGCCATCTGAAGCCAAGCCGCCACCCGAAGCCGGACCCACCGGCGCCCCGGCGCCCACCGCGACCTCCACCCCGCCGACCCGGCCTCGCACGCCCACCCCGGCCGTCGCGTGGAAATCGGTGACCGGGGGAAGCGTGCCCTTCTCCCGGGCCGCGCCGGCGATCGCGCGGCCGATCGGGTGCTCCGAGGCCGCCTCGACCGCGCCGGCCAGGCGCAGCAGCTCGTCCGGGTCGGTGCCCGGAGCCGGTACCAGCGACGCCAGCGCCATCCGGCCCGTCGTCACCGTGCCCGTCTTGTCCAGGACGATCGTGTCGGCCCGGCGGGTCGACTCCAGGGCCTCGACACCGCGGATCAGGATGCCCAGCTGGGCCCCGCGACCCGTACCCACCAGCAGGGCCGTCGGCGTGGCCAGGCCCAGAGCGCACGGGCAGGCGATGATCAGCACGGCCACCGCGGCTGTGAAGGCGGCCGACGATCCCCCTCCCGTGCCGAGCCAGAAGCCCAGCGTGGCCGCGGCGAGCGCGATCACCACCGGGACGAACACGCCCGAGATGCGGTCGGCCAGCCGCTGCACGGCCGCCTTGCCGTTCTGCGCCTCCTCGACGAGCCGGGCCATCTGGGCCAGCTGCGTGTCCGCGCCGACCTTCTCGGCCCGCACCACCAGGCGCCCGCCGGCGTTCACCGTCGCGCCCGTGACCGGGTCGCCCGGGCGCACCTCGACCGGCACCGACTCGCCGGTCAGCAGGCTGACGTCCAGCGCCGACACTCCGTCGACGACCACGCCGTCGGTGGCGACCTTCTCGCCCGGGCGTACCAGGAAAATGTCACCCGGAGTGAGATCGCCGGCCGGAATGACCCGCTCGGCGCCGTCCGCGAGGACGGTGACCTGCTTGGCCCCGAGCTCGAGCAGCGACCGCAGGGCGTCACCGGCCCGCCGCTTGGCCCGCGCCTCCAGATAGCGCCCGGCCAGCAGGAACGTGGTGACGCCGGCCGCCGCCTCCAGATAGATGGCGTCGCCGTCGCTCGCCGTCAGGGAGAACGGATGCGTCATGCCCGGCATCCCGGCGTCGCCGAGGAAGAGCGCCCAGACGGACCACCCGAAGGCGGCCAGCGTCCCCATGGAGACGAGGGTGTCCATGGTGGCCGCGCCATGGCGCAGGTTGACGAAGGCCGACCGGTGGAAGGGCCAACCGCCGTACACCACGACGGGTGAGGCGAGAACGAGCGACAACCACTGCCAGTAGTCGAACTGCCATGACGGAACCATGGCCAGAACGATCACCGGAACGCTGAGCACGGCCGAGATCAGCAACCGGTCCCGCAACGCGTCCCGCCGGTCCGGCTCGGCGACCGGCTCGGGCGTGGGCTCGGCCGCCGTGTAGCCCGTCTTCTCGACGACCGCGATGAGGTCGGCCGCGGAGACGGAGACGGGCACGGTGGCCCGTGCTTTCTCGGTCGCGTAGTTGACCGTGGCGGTGACGCCGTCGACCCGGTTCAGCTTCTTCTCGATGCGATTGGCGCACGCGGCGCACGTCATCCCACCGATCTCCAGCTCGATAACCCGCTCCATGCCGACCAGCATACCCCTCGGGGGTACGGGTATCCGTCAGAGGAACCCCGCAATGGCCGCCGCTACGCGCCCGGGCGCCGTCCGCTCGGCGGTGTGCCCCAGCCCGCGCATGGTCGTCCGCGTGGCGCCCGGCAAGGTCCGCTCCAGCGCGTCCAGCCGTTCGACCAGGTGCCGGGGGCTGCGGCTTCCGCCCAACAGCAAGACAGGCACGGCGATTTCCCGGTACGCCTCCAGGCGGTTGCCGAGATCGTCGATCGCTTCAGCGTCGTCCCATTGCCGCTCGACGAGAGGCCCGAGCGCCGCACCTCTCCGGTTCATGGCGAACTCGGCCACCCGAAGCATCGGCGACCGCATCCGCGCCACTTCCCGCATGAAAATGGCGAACGCCGTCCCGGCCCGCCCCGCTTCCAGAGCGGCCCGGCCGCGCCCCGCCGCCTGGAGACTCAAGGACCCCTCCACCACAATCGGCGGCTCGTAGAGAACCACCGCCGAGTAAAGCCCCGGATCCGCCACGACTGCCTCCAGCGCAACCACAGCCCCCGACGAGTGCCCCACCAGAACAGTCCCGCCGGGCACGCGGAGCGCCCTCGCGGCCTCGCGAACCTCGGCCACCTCGTCGGCGATCGTGACCTTCCTCGGCACCTCCAGCCGGTACTGCCGTCGATGCCACCGCACCGTGCGGAACCGGTCTCGCAGCCGGTCGGTCACCCCGGCCCAGCTGCCGAGATCACCCATCCCGCCGTGCAGCACGAGGATCGGGCGGCCCTGCCCCTCATCGACCTTCATCGCAGTCTCCTTATCAACGCTAAGGAGAATTTAGCACTGCTAAGCTGAGGCGCCGAGACCCTGAGGGCGGAACGGTGGAAGGCCGGCGCAAGGGCGGAACGGTGGAACGCCGGCGCAAGGGCGGAACGGTGGAACGCCGGCGCAAGGGCGGAACGGTGCAAGGCCGGCGCAAGGGGGAACGGTGAAGGGGCTGTCGCGGGAGGTTCTGATTGAAGCGGGGCTCAGACTGCTGAACGAAGTCGGGCTGGACGGGCTGACCGTGCGCAAGCTCGCCTCGGCGCTCGACGTGCAGTCGCCGGCGCTCTACTGGCACTTCAAGACCAAGCAGGATCTGCTCGACGGGATGGCCAGCGCCGTCATCCAGGCCGCCGGCATGGGGCCGCCCCACGAGGGCGAAGCGTGGCCGGACTGGCTTCGGCGGCGCGCACGGGCGTACCGCGCATCGCTTCTCGCACATCGCGACGGCGCCCGGCTCATCACCTCGGCCCGGAGGGCCCCGGACGCCCTGCTCGGCTTCGAGGAGGAGCTCGCCGCCATGGTCCGGCTCGGGTTCAGCCCGGCCGTCGCCCTTCGGACGATCATGACCGTGGCCGATTACACGAACGGCTTCGTGCTTCAGGAGCAGGCCGCCGTCGTACCACCGACCGAAGCCGAACTGGCCGTCCTGGCCCAGCTACCCACCCTGGCCGCGGCCCTCCGAGCCGGTGACCACAGCCGGCCGGACGAGTCGTTCGAGCACGGCCTGTCGGTGTTGATCGCGGGCACCGAGGCCGTCCTCCGGAGGGCCGGCTCCTGAGCGAAGCCGGCCCGGCCCTTCAGCGGAGCCGGACCGGCAACGGATCAGGACGCCGACGAGGTCTTGACCAAGGTTCTGATCTGGCGGAGCAGGACCGACAGCGCCGCCAGCTCGGCCGGGGTGTCGCCCACGTTGCCCATGGCGTTGGCCGCCCGGGCGATGGAGGCTGCATTGACGCGTTCCCATTCGGAGACGCGGTCCTCGGCCGACCCCTCCGCCGGGGTCGACTGCAGGACCTCCGCCGTCAGGGCCGCCAGCGCCGCGTACAAGTCGTAGCGCAACGCCATCCGGGCCAGCGTCTGCCACCGGTCGCCTCGTGGCAGCTTCGAGATGTGCGACAGCAACTGGTCGATGTGGAACCGCTCGGACAGGGCGAAGTAGACCGGCGCCACCTCGTCCACGTCGCGGCCCGTGGCCACTCCCGTCTCCAGAATGTCGAGCAGGCCGAAACCGTAGTTGACCAGCGTCACCCGCTCGGCCAGCTCCATCGGCACGCCCTTGTCGACCAGCCACGCGATGTGCTCGTCCATCGACAGGCGCTCGTTGCCCTTGAGCACCGCCGACATCCTCGGCATCAGGTCCTGCACGCCGTGCCGCAGGCGGGCCACCTCGCCCGCCACGTCGATCGGCGAGCGCCTCGTGCTGACCAGCCAGCGGACCGCCCGGTCGAGCAGGCGGCGCGACTCCAGGAAGACCAGCGTCTGTGCCGGCGTCGGCACCTGGTTGTCCAGGGCCTCGGCGTCGGCCCAGATGCCGGCCAGCCCGTACGTGTCGCGGATGACCACGTAGGCCCGGATGACGTCGGCCGCCGAGGCGCCGCTCTCCTCCATGGCGCGGAAGATGAACGACGTGCCGCCCCGGTTGACCACCTCGTTGACCAGGACGGTCGTGATGATCTCGCGGCGCAGCCGGTGGCCGGTCATCCGGGTGGCGAAGCGTTCCCGCAGCGGCGTCGGGAAATATCCGGACAGGACGGAGGCCGTCCACGGCTCGTCGACCAGCTCGTCGGCCAGGACTTCCCGTTCCGCGGCGATCTTGACGTACGCCAGAAGAACCGCGAACTCCGGAGCCGTCAGGCCCTCGCCGTTCTCGTAGCGGGTGGCCAGCTCGGCGTCGGTCGGCAGGGCCTCGAGCTCGCGGTTGAGCTGCCCGCTCTCCTCCAGCCAGGTCAGCATGCGCCGGTGCACCGGCAGCAGCGAGTGCGCCTGCGAGCGGGCGTTGCCCAGGGCCTGCGCCTGCTCGTAGTTGTCGCGCAGCACCAGCGCCGCGACCTCGTCGGTCATGGCCGCCAGCAGCTCGTCCCGCTCGGGCAGGCTCAGCTCGCCCTCGGTGACCGCGCCGCCCAGCAGGATCTTGATGTTGACCTCGTGGTCGGAGCAGTCCACACCGGCCGTGTTGTCGATGAAGTCGGTGTAGATGCGGCCGCCGGTGCGGGCGAACTCGATGCGGCCGCGCTGGGTCAGGCCCAGGTTGCCGCCCTCGCCGACGACGCGGCAGCGCAGCTGGCCGCCGTTGACGCGGATGGCGTCGTTGCCCTTGTCGCCGACGTCCGCGTGCGTTTCGGAGGCCGCCTTGACGTACGTGCCGATGCCGCCGTTCCAGAGCAGGTCGACCGGCGCGCGCAGGATGGCCCGCATCAGCTCGACCGGGCTGACCGCCGTGGCGTCGCCCAGGTCGAGGGCGGCGCGGACCTCCGGCGAGACCGGGATCGATTTGGCCGTACGGGGATAGATGCCCCCACCCTGCGAGATGAGCGACTTGTCGTAGTCGTCCCAGGACGAACGCGGCAGGTCGAACAACCGCCGGCGTTCCTCGAAGGACGTGGCCGCGTCGGGCGTGGGGTCGAGGAAGATGTGCCGATGGTCGAAGGCGGCGACCAGGCGGATATGAGAAGAGAGCAACATGCCGTTGCCGAAGACGTCGCCGCTCATGTCGCCCACGCCGACCACCGTGAAGTCCTGCGTCTGGGTGTCGACGCCGAGATCGCGGAAGTGCTTCTTCACCGACTCCCACGCGCCCCGGGCCGTGATGCCCATCTTCTTGTGGTCGTAGCCGGCCGAGCCGCCGCTCGCGAAGGCGTCGCCCATCCAGAAGTCCTTGCCGACCGAGATCTCGTTGGCGATGTCCGAGAACGTCGCCGTGCCCTTGTCGGCCGCCACCACCAGGTACGGGTCGTCGCCGTCGTGCCGGACCACGTCGCGTGGCGGCACGATCTTGCCACTGTGGATGTTGTCGGTGACGTCGAGCAGGGCCGTGATGAAGCGCTTGTAGCACTCCACCGCCTCGTCGCGGTCACCCGGCTTCTGCTTGAGCACGAAGCCGCCCTTGGCGCCGACCGGCACGATCACCGCGTTCTTCACCATCTGCGCCTTGACCAGGCCGAGCACCTCCGTGCGGAAGTCCTCGCGCCGGTCCGACCAGCGCAGGCCACCGCGGGCGACGGCGCCGAACCGCAGGTGGACGCCCTCGAACCGGGGCGAGTACACGAAGATCTCGTACTTGGGGCGCGGCTGGGGCAGGTCGGGGATCGCCTGCGGATCGAGCTTGAAGGCCACGTACGACTTCGGCCGCCCGTCCGCTCCGCGCTGGAAGAAGCTGGTGCGCAGCGTGGCCTGGATCAGCGTCAGGTAGGACCGCAGGATCCTGTCCTGGTCGAGGCTGTCCACGTCGTCGAGCAGCGCGGTGATCCGGTCGACCAGCTCACCCGCGAGCCGCGAGCGCTGCTGCTCGCCGGCCTCCAGGCGCGGCGAGAACCGCGTCTCGAACAGCCGCACCAGCAGGCGGGCGATCTCCGGGTAGGCGATGAACGTCGATTCCAGGTAACGCTGGGAGAAGACGCTTCCGGTCTGGCGCTGATATTTGGCGTACGCCCTCAGCACCACCACCTGACGCCAGGTGAGCCCGGCCCGCAGCACCAGCTCGTTGAAGCCGTCCACTTCGGCCTCGCCCCGCCAGGCGGCCGCGAAGGCGTTCTCCACCTGCGGCCGCACCTCGGCCAGCTCGCGATGCGCGGCCGGCGGGCGCAACCCGAAGTCGTAGAGGTAGATCGTGCCGTCGCTGCGCCGGATCTCGTACGGCCGCTCGTCGACCACCTGCACGCCGAGCGAGTGCAGCACCGGCAGCACCGCCGAGAGCAGCATCGGCTCGCCGTAGCGGTACACCTTGAACCGCACGTCGTGGTCGTCGGGCTCGATCTCGCCGGTGCGTCCCGTCCGCCGCTTGCGGTACAGGTGCATCTCGAGCTGGCCCTCCTCCTCGAGGAGCTCGAGCTTGGCCAGGTCCTGCATGCCCTCGTACGGCGTGTGGCCGTCCTTGTAGCTGTCCGGATAGGCCGTCGAGTAGCGGGTGAACAGCTCGCGCGCCGCCTCCTCGCCGAGCTTGCGCTCGAGCACCAGGGAGAAGTCGTCGTCCCACATGCGGGTGGCGTCGGCCAGCATCTCGGCCAGCGCGTTGGGGTCGACCTTGCCCGGCGGGTCGGCCGGGTCGGTGCGCACGATGAAGTGGACGCGGGCCAGCATCCGCTCGGTGACCCGTGTCGTGTAGTCGAGACCGACGCCGTTCAGCTCGCGGAGCAGGATCTCCTGCATGTGTAGGCGGTTGCCGGTGGTGAACCGGTCGCGCGGCATGTAGACCAGGCACGAGATGAACCGGCCGTAGCCGTCGCGCCGCAGGAACAGCCGCAGCTGCCGGCGGCCCGCCATCCGCAGGACACCGATCACGGCCTCGTACAGGTCATCGGTCTTGATCTGGAAGAGCTCGTCCCGCGGGTACGTCTCGAGGATCTGCAGCAGGTCCTTGCCCGAGTGGCCGCGCGGCGAGAGGCCCGAGCGGTCGAGCACCTCCATGACCTTGCGCTTGACCACCGGCAGCTCGCGGACGCTGGTCCGATAGGCCGACGAGCTGAACAGGCCCAGGAAGCGCCGCTCGCCGATCACCTCGCCGGACGAGTCGAACATCTTGAAGCTGATGTAGTCGAGGTAGGCCGAGCGGTGGACGGTGGCCCGGGAGTTGGCCTTGGTGATGACCAGGAGCCTTTTCTCCAGGGCCCTCTTGTACGCCTCGGGGGTCATCGACGAGAGCTTGCGAGGCTTGCTGTCGCCGCGCAGGATGCCCAGCCCGGTGCCGGGAACGGCGCCCAGCACGTCGCCGTCGAGCCTGTACTCCCGGTAGCCCAGGAACGTGAAATGGTCGTGGGCCAGCCACTTGAGCAGCTCGATCGAGTCGGTGACGTCCTTGTCGGGCACCGGCAGCTTGCCCTCGGAGCCGCGCGCGGTGGCCAGCTCGTCGGCGATCACTATGGCCCGCTGGCGCATCCGCGGCCAGTCCTCGACCGCGTCGCGCACGTCGGTCAGCACCCGGCGGACCTCGTTGTGCAACTGCTCGCGGGTGTCCTCACTGCGGATCGGGTCGATCTCGATCCGGATCCAGCTCTCGACCAGGTCGCCCTCGATCGCGTCGTCGGGCTCGACGTCGGCCGCCAGCTCGGCCAGCGCGCCCAGCGGCTCCCGCCGCACCACGATCAACGGGTGCACCAGCAGGTGCACCTGCAACTGGTGGGCCGACAGCAGCGCGATCACCGAGTCGACCAGGAACGGCATGTCGTCGGTGACGATCTGCACCACCGTGTGGCACTGCGACCCGGCCGGCGGCGTGATGGCCAGTTTCAGCTCGCCCGGCAACCTCGTGCGGGCGAGCTCGCGATGAGCGACCGCCGCGTCGTACATCTCCTGCGGCGTGAACCCGACCAGCTCCTCGTCGGGTGCGAACCGCCAGAAGCGGCCCACGAGCTGGGCGGTTGCATGATCGCTGCCCGCAACCTCGACGGCCTGGGCCACCAACCGCTCCCCGTTGGGCAGCGGCTCGTCGAGCTCGCCCTCCTCGGCGGAGGCGCCGAGGCGGCCCGTCAGGGCCAGCCCTGGTCCGGCGGCATAGTCCAGATCGGCTTCGGTTTCGGTTGCGGCCTCGTCGGCGACAGCCATGGTCTGGCGCTCCCCTCACCCACCACACTGTGGGTTCGAACGTGTCGAGGACAGCCTAGAACGCGCCGGAGGCGACGATCACACTCGCGGTGTGAACGGTCCGATCGGCGGCGATTTTGACCTTTCTCACCTTGTGCGGGTCAACGGGACGGGCATCGGTTGACTACCGTCACGTCTGATCCTTTGGGTTTGTCTCATACCCCCGGAAAGGTGTGGCCATGCGCCGGTTCGCCGCCACCGTTGCCGCCCTGGCTCTGGCCACCGGCCTGCTCGCCGGATGCTCCGGCGACGGGCCCGACGGCACCGTCGACGACTTCCTGACCGGCTGGCGTGGCAACGACCTCGGCAAGGTCGGCTTCGTCAGCGCGGCCGGCGGCAAGCTGGCCTCGGCCGACGTGCAGGCCCAGCTCAAGGAGCTCACCGGCGAGCTGGCCAAACAGCCGCTGACGGTCGCCACGACGGGCGACGCCAAGACCACCGGCGACGACGCCACCCAGCCGATCAAGGTCGAGTGGAAGCTGCCCGGCGACGTCACATGGTCGTACGAGAGCACGGTCCGCCTCACCAAGAGGAACACCGACGGCTGGTCGGTGATCTGGGAGCCGGCGCTGGTGCAGAGCGACCTCGTCGCCGGCGACAAGCTCCAGCTCCGCCGGATCGCCTCGAAGCGGGCCAGCGTGCTCGACGCGGCCGGCCAGCCCATCGTCACCGCCCGCGAGGTGGTGACCATCGGCGTGGTCCCGCAGAACATCACCGACATGGCCAAGCTCCAGAAAGACCTGACCACCGCCCTGGCCAAGGTCGGCGTCACGGTGAACATGGCCGACCTGGCCACCCGCGTGAAGAACAGCGACCCCGGCGCCTTCGTCGACGTGGTCACGCTCCGCCGCCCCGACTACCTCAAGATCCGCAACGAGGTCCGCCCCCTCAAGGGCACCCAGTTCCAGGAGGCGACCCGCGACCTGGCCCCGACCAGGGCCTTCGCCCGCGCCCTGCTGGGCACGGCCGACGAGGCGACCCGCGACGACATCGACAAGAACCCGCAGACGGTCGCGCAGGGCGACATCGTCGGCCACGGCGGCCTGCAGGAGAAGTACGACGCCACGCTGCGCGGAAAGGCGGGCCTGTCGGTAGTCGTCAGCCGTCCCACGTCGGAGTCCGACGACACCCCCAAGGACACGGCCGTCTTCACGTCGAAGCCGGTCGACGGGAAACCGATAAAGACGACACTGGACGTGAAGACCCAGCTGGCGGCCGACGCCGCCCTCGCGTCGATCAAGCAGCCCAGCTCGCTGGTCGCGATCAAGGTCAGCGACGGCGCGGTCCTGGCGGTCGCCAACGGCCCCGATGGCGGCACGGTCGACACGGCCCTCACCGGCCAGGTCCCGCCGGGTTCGACGTTCAAGGCCGTTTCCGCGTACGGCTTGTTGCAGCGCAAAGCGGTGACGGCCAACACGGCGGTGGCGTGCCCGGCCAAGGCGACAGTGGCCGGACGCGAATTCAAGAACGCCGACGGCGAGGTGCTGGGCACCGTCCCGTTCCACGTCGACTTCGCCAAGTCGTGCAACACGGCCTTCGTGGCCCTGGCCCCGAAGCTCGGCGCCGAGGGCCTTCAGAAGGCGGCCGCGGACCTGGGCCTGGGCGGCAAGTGGGACCTGGGAGTGGAGTCGTTCAGCGGCAAGGTGTCACCGGCCGCGACGCCGACCGAGCTGGCCGCGGCCACCTTCGGTCAGGGCGCGACGGCGGTGAGCCCGGTGGCGATGGCCGGCGCGACCGCGGCGATCGCCCGGGGCCAGTTCAAGCAGCCCAAACTGATCACCGACCCCGCGCCGGCGGCCCCTGTCGCCGACGGCCCCAAGCTGGACGAGGCCGCGGTGACCGCGTTGCGCCAGATGATGCGCGAGGTGGTGACGGGCGGAACGGGTACAGCCCTGAAGGCCACTCCGGGAGGCCCGGTCCACGGAAAGACCGGAACGGCGGAGTTCGACGAGGGCACCGAGGACACCCACTCGTGGTTCATCGGCTACCAGGGCGACGTGGCCTTCGCCGTCATGATCCAGAAGGGCGGAGCGGGCTCCGAGGCCGCGGTGCCGGCGGTCGACCGTTTCCTGCGAGCCCTGGCGAAGTAGCCCCCTGGATCGACGTCAGGCGATGTCGGCGGGCTTGGTGGGGCCCGGCTCCAGGCCCAGCTCGAAGGCTGGCCGCTGGGCCGGCAGCGAGAAGTTGTCGGGAGCCGGCTCCTCGGCCGACCGGGGGCGCAGCATGCCGGGGCGCGTGGCCGGCAACGGGTCGGAGTCGAGCAGTGGCGCCTGGCCGAGCGGGCGCGGCACCAAGCGGACTCCGGCCGGCTCCGGCTCCGGCTCCAGGTCGTCGGATTCGGCGGCGTCGACCGGCTCGGCGTCGGTTGCCTCGGTGGGCTCAGCAAGGATCGCGGGCTCACCATTGACCGGCTCGGCCGGCTCGGCCGGCTCGGCCGGCTCGGCCGGCTCGGCCGGCTCGGCCGGCTCGGTGGAATCGGTGGGCTCGGGGTTGGCGGGCTCGGCCGGCTCGTCGGCGTCCGGCGGGTCGTCGTCACCGCCGGTCTCGTCCGGGACTTCCTGGTCGGGGTCCCGTGGCAGCGGCGGGGTCGCGTCGCCCTCCTCCACGGACAGGATCGTCGTGGCGGGGACCGCCGTCTCCGCCAGGGCCTCGTCGGGACCGGCGGACATGCCGGCGGCGGCCAACGTCACGCTCTCGGCCGCGGCCGCGGCCCGCCGGTGTGTCCACGCCTCGTCCTCCGGCGAGGAAGCCATGTCGGCCCGGGCCGCTATCAGGTCGGGGCGTGGCGTCACGTTGTGCGCCACCTCCAGGCCCGCCACCACCGCGGCGGTGATCTCGGTGGCGTAGCGGCCGTCCGGGTCGTAGTCGGGGTCGAAGACCGTGATCTCCACGCCCAGGCAGTGCGGCGACTCCACCAGGCCCGACAGCAGGATCTCCAGCTCGGGGAACGCGATGCCCCCGGGGGACGGCGCGTCCACCGCCGGCATCACCGCCGGGTCGAGGACGTCCACGTCCACGTGGACCCAGTAGCCCGCGCAGTCGACCAGCTGGTCGCGGGCCCACTGGGCGCTGCGGGCCGCGCCCTCGGCCCTCAGGGCCGGCACCGGACGGGTCACGATGCCGGCCGCCTGGAGGTCCAGGCGATATTCGTCCTGGGCCCGGATGCCCAGCACCACCACGTCCACGTCCCGGAAGTACGGACGACGGCTCTCGATCGCGGCCAGGTCGGCCTGGCCCCGGCCGGTCACCAGGGCCAGGTCCTCACCGGCGGCCGCCCCCACGTACGAGGCGTTTCCGGGGTGGCGGAAGTCGGAATGACCGTCCACGAAGACCAGGCCGATGCGGCCACCGACCGCCTCGCCCAGGCGGTGCATGGCCACGCCCGAGCCCAGCAGGATCGAGCAGTCGCCGCCCAGGACCACCGGGAACTCGCCGGCGTCGAGGATCGCCCCGATGCGGTCGGCCAGGGCCCTCGAATAGGCCGCGATCTGCTGGGCGTGGGCCACGCCGTCGCCGGGCCGCCAGTCGCCCGGGTCGTATCGCGGCGGGGTCAGGCAGCCCGCGTCGCGGGCGCCCAGCTTGGTGATCAGGCCCTTGTCGCGGAGCGCTCCGGGCGCCTTGGCGCAGCCCGGCACCGACGTCTCAGTCGGCGGGCGCAGACCGAGGTTGGACGGTGCGTCGAGGACAGCGATGCGGCGCACGGAGCGGCTCCCTGCCTAGAAGAGGGCGCTGGCCAGGGCGCGCCGGGCGCCGGCCACCGCGGGATCGTCGGGGCCGGCCACGCTGAACAGCGACAGCAGGTGTTTGCGAACGGCGTCGCGGTCGTCGCCCGCCGTGCGCTTGACCAGGGCGACCAGGCGCGCGTAGGCCTTGTCGGCCTGGCCGCTGAGCACCTCGATGTCGGCCGCCAGGCGCTGGGCCTCGACGTCGTCGCGGTCGGCGTCGGCCTTGGCCAGCGCGGTCGCCGGGTCGGCGCCCTGGATGCGGCGGTAGAGCTCGACCTGGGCCAGGCCGGACTCGGCGGCGGCGTCCTGCGGGGTCTCGGCCAGGATCTTCTTGTACGCCGCCTCGGCCTCGTCGAGGTCGCCGGTCATCAGGGCGTCGTCGGCCGCGTCGAGCCGCGGGTCCTCGGGCGCCTCGACGGCCACGCCGCCGGCCTTGAGCACCGCGTCGACATATTGCTTGACCTGGGACTCGGGCAGCACGCCGGTGAAGCCCTCGACGAGCTGGCCGCCGACCACCGCGACCACCATCGGGATGCCCTGCACGCGCAGCGCCTGAGCGAGCCGCGGGTTGGCGTCCACATCGACCTTGCCGAGCACCCACGAGCCGCCGCCGGCCTGGGCGAGCCGCTCCAGGATCGGGGACAGCTGCTTGCAGGGCTCGCACCAGTCGGCCCAGAAGTCGAGGATGACCGGCGTCGCGAGCGAGCGCTCGAGGACGGCCGACTGGAAGTTGGCCTCGGTGACGTCGATGATCGTCTCGGGGCCGGCGCCGCCGGGCAGGCCGCCCGGGATGGCTCCGGGAGGCGGTCCGCCGTGCGCGGCCGCCTGCGGGTCGGCGGGGGCGGCGGCGGGGCGGCTCGGCGCCGGAGAGGGCGCGCGCAGCGCGCTGAGATCGACCGCGCCGCGGGTGAAGATCGACGGAGTGGTCCGTGGGTCGCTCATGGTTACCTAGTCTCGCACGCTGACAAGGCGCTCCGCCGCGCCGCGGCGGGCCTGATATCGGACGTCACAGCATAACGGATGAGTTATCCTTTTAGAATGCCGTCGCTGAATCCCGAGAAGCTCCGGGCCGACTCGGCCCGGGTGCGTGAGCTGATGCTCTCGGTCGCCCGCGAGCGGCTGCGGGCGGGCGACACCGACCTGCCGATGAACGCCATCGCCAAACAGGCGGGCGTGGGCGTCGGCACTGCCTACCGGCACTTCGAGACCCATCAGGTGCTGCTCGAGGCGCTCGCCGCGGAGAGCTTCGCCGCGCTGGTCGCCGACGCCCGCGCCGCCGAGCGCGACCCCGACGCGGCGGCCGGCTTCGCCCGGATCATGCGGGCCGGGCTCCGGTTGATGCTGGCCGACCCGGCCCTGGCGGCCGTGCTGTCCCGGCCGAGCTTCGCCTGCGACGAGACGATCGAGCTGGGCGCCGAACTGTTCGAGGCGTTCGGCGCCGTGCTCGAGAGGGCCAGGGCCGCGGGCGCGGTCCGTCCCGGCATCACCGGCGACGACCTGCGCCGGCTCATGTGCGGGGTGCAGCACGCGGTCCGCACCGGCGCCGACGACGCTTCGGAGCGCTATCTCGGCGTACTCCTCAGCGGTCTTCAGAATCGCGCCGGCTCCCGGTAGATGCCCCACTCCTGTTTGAGCACCTCGCAGATCTCCCCGAGGCTCGCCTCGGCCCGCGCCGCGTCGAGCATGGCCGGAATCATGTTCTCCCCGCTGCGGGCCGCGGCCAGCATGCGGTCGAGGGCTTCCTTCAGCCGTACGGCGTCACGCCCGGCCTTTCGGTCACCCAGCTCGCGCTTCTGCACCACCTCGACCTCGTGGGAGACCCGGAGGATCTCCAGCTCCTTGGCCACCGTGCCGGTGTGCGCGTTGACGCCGACGATGCGCTTCTCGTTCTTCTCCAGCGCCTGCTGATAGACGAAGGCCGCCTCGGCGATGTTGGCCGTGAACCAGCCGTCCTCGATGCCGCGCAGGATGCCCGCCGTGATGCTCCCGTCGTGGCCGAGCTCACGGATGCGGGCGAAGATCTCCTCGGCCTCGGCCTCGATGCGGTCGGTCAGCTCCTCGAGGTACCACGAGCCGCCGAGCGGATCGGCCACGTTGATCACCCCGGTCTCCTCCATGAGGACCTGTTGCGTCCGCAGGGCGATCTCGGCCGACTCGTCGGTGGGCAGCGCGAGAGTCTCGTCGAGCGCGTTGGTGTGCAGCGAGTTCGTGCCGCCTAGCACCGCGGCCAGCGCCTCCACAGCCGTACGGACGACGTTGTTGACCGGCTGTTGTGCCGTCAGGGAAACGCCCGCCGTCTGCGTGTGGAACTTCAGCCACAACGCTTTCTCACTGGTCGCGCCGTAGTCGTCGCGCAGGTGGCGGGCCCAGATGCGGCGGGCGGCGCGGAACTTGGCGATCTCCTCGAAGAAGTCGATGTGCGCGTCGAAGAAGAAGCTCAGGCCGGGCGCGAACTGGTTGACGTCGAGCCCGCGGCTGAGCCCGAGCTCGACGTAGCCGAAGCCGTCGGCCAGCGTGTACGCCAACTCCTGCGCGGCCGTCGAGCCGGCCTCGCGGATGTGGTAGCCGCTGACCGACAACGGCTTGTATTTGGGGATCTCGCGGGCGCAGTACTCCATCAGATCGCCGATCAGGCGCAGATGCGGCTCGGGCTGGAAGAGCCACTCCTTCTGCGCGATGTACTCCTTGAAGATGTCGGTCTGCAGCGTGCCGTCGAGCTTGTGGATGTCGGCGCCCTGCCGCTCGGCCGCCACCAGATACATGCAGAAGATCGGCACGGCCGGTCCGGAGATCGTCATGCTGGTGGTGGTCTTCTCGAGGTCGATGCCGTCGAAGAGCACGTCCATGTCGGCCGCGGAGTCGATCGCCACCCCGCAGTGCCCGACCTCGCCGAGCGACTGCGGATCGTCGGAGTCGCGGCCCATCAGCGTCGGCATGTCGAACGCGACGCTGAGCCCGCCCCCACCGGCGGCCAGGATCATCTTGTAGCGCTCGTTGGTCTGCTGGGCGTTGCCGAAGCCGGCGAACTGCCGGATCGTCCAGGTGCGCCCGCGATAGCCGGTCGGATAAAGGCCCCGGGTGTACGGGAACTCGCCCGGCCAGCCGATGCGGTCGAACCCGGGATAGGCGGCGCCGGCCGGCGGCCCGTAGACGGGGTCGACCGTGGCGCCGGACAGTGTGGTGAAGTCAGCGTCGCTCTTGCGGGCGGCGTCGTAGCGCCGCTGCCAGCGCTCGCGTCCGGCCTCGATGTCGGCTGCGTCCATGCGCCCATCCTAGGGGTAGAACTGAACGATCCCTAAGGCTCCTTTCGATCGAAGATCCAGGCCTGCGGATCGCCCTTGCGGTACAGCATCTTCATCACCAGTGGGAACATGGCGTCCCGGACCGCCGCCCCGATCGGCCCCGCCGTTTTCGAACTGCCACTCCGCTTGCCGTACGCCACCACGCGCTCGACACGCGCACGACGGCGCCGCTCGTAGCCGGCCAGCGAATCACTGCTCCCGAGCGCCACCGCGTCCTCGATCGCCATCGACGCCCCCTGCCCCGACGACGGCGACACCGCGTGGGCGGCGTCGCCCACGAGCACCACACGGTCGCTGTGCCACACCGGCACCCGCGGCAGGTCATCGGTGTTCCACGGCCCGAGCGCCTCGTCGGTGGCCCGGATGATCGCCGCGGCCGGCAGATCGTCACCCGCGAAGAGCTCGATCAGATGCTCGCGCCACCGCTGCGGGGTGAACTCCCCCGGCTCGACCGGCGTCGCCCGGGGCGGATTGGCGAACCACCAGACACGCCCGTCGGGCGCGACACCCCACCCGAAGAAGGCCCGCCGCCCGAAGGCCATGTGCATCATCCCCGGCGTCCGGTCCACCGGGGCGTCGACGGCCCGGTCGGTGAAGCCACCGGCATTGAGCAGCCCGAGATAGCGCGGCTTCGGCCCGCCCGGGTTGAGCAGCTCCCGGGTCCGCGACCGCAGCCCGTCGGCGCCGACCAGAAGATCACCCCTCGTCTCGGTGCCATCGGCGAAGCCGACGGTCACCCCGCCCGCCTCTTCGGCGAACCCGGTCAGGCGCTTGCCGTGCTCGATCGGAATGCCGCGCCGCTCGGCGGCCCGCCGCAGCGCCGCGTACAGATCGGCCCGCTTGATCGTCGTCGTGACGGTGCCGTCCGGCATGGGCCCACCCAGCGGCACCTCGGCCAGCCGCCGCCCCTTGGCGTTGCTCATGGCCAGCCGCGGCGTCGCGAACCCGGCGGCCAGGATCTCGGCCGGATCCTCGCCGAGCTCACGGAGGGCCGCGAGCCCGTTGACGGCCACGGTGAGCCAGGCGCCCTTCTCGTCCGCGCCCTCGGGGTACGCCTCGAAGACGCGCGGTTGCCACCCGGCCCGCTCCAGGGCCAGCGCGGCCACCGTACCGGCGACGCCGCCGCCAGCGATCACCACTTCTCCTTTAGTCATGCTCTGACTATGCATACCATGACTATTAATCGTCAACCCCGTAGTCTGCTCAGGTGGCCACCTCCGAACCGCGCCGGTCCACGCTGGGCATGGTGCTGCTGGCGCTGCTCATGGAGGCGCCCATGCACCCGTACCGGATGCAGCAGATGATCAAAGAAAGAGGCCAGGACCAGTTGGTCAACGTGGCCCAGCGCAACAGCGTCTACCAGGCCCTGGACCGCCTGGTCCGAGACGGCCTGGCCCGGCCCGGAGGAACGGCACGGGAGGCCGGCCGCCCCGAGCGCACGATCTACGAGATCACCGAAGCCGGCACGGCCACCATGCGCCGCTGGCTGACCGGAATGCTGCCGGCCCCCGCGCGCGAGTTCCCCGAGTTCCCGGCCGCCCTGGCGTTCCTGCCAGTCCTGCCCCCGGCCGAGGTGCGGGAGTTGCTGGAGAGGCGGAGGGAGGCGCTGACCGAGAAGGTGGCGGCCATCAGGGCGCAGGCGCCGGGAGGCCTACCGCGCTTGTTCCTGATCGAGGACGAGTACCGGGTCGCCATGCTCGAGGCGGAGCTGAATTGGCTCCGAGGAGTCATAGCGGACCTGGCTGAGGGCACACTGACGTGGAGCGCCGAATTGATCGCCGAGACGTTGGAGCGTTTCCCGCCCAGCGCGTGAAGGGCCGGCCCTCTGGCTCACGGAGCCCGATCGTGCGCGGCGACTGCTCGGGAGCGCTTTCGCGGAGTTGGCGTGGCGGCCCGCCCGCTTCGCGGTGGCACCGAGCACGGCCGCCTCTTTCAGAGCGAGATCAGGCCCATCCCGCGGCGCTTACCTCTTTTCGCGGCGGCACCGAGCCCACCTGGGGCGTCCACCTCTTCGCGGTGGCACCAAGCCCACCCTGCAGCGCCCACCTCTTCGTGGGGGCACCATGCCCACCCCGCAGCGCCCGCCCTCGGCGCCCGCCCTCAGCGCCCGCGCCCGCGCACCGCCTGCGCGTTAGCAGCACCCACCCCGCAGCGCCCACCTCTTTCGTGGTGGCACCAAGCCCACCTACGGCGCCCGTCGCTTGGCGCAGCGCCCGCCCGCAGCGCCCGCGCCCTCGCACCGCCTGCACGTTCGCAGCACCCGCCACACAGCGATTGCCCCATCGCAGCAATCGCTCGCCCGCGCGCGCCCGCCCTCCCTAGGGGGAGCCGCCCCGCATCCATTCTCGCGACATCACGAAGATCGTGCGCTTGGCCTGTGGACAGCGCACGATCTGTGGACAACCAAGCGACCGCGCACGTTTGTGCTAAGGCCGAAACGAGCTGGCACGCAGACGAGCCGGCCGACGACTAACCGGCCGACAGAACCCGCCACCAACACAAGCCAGCCGACAGAATCACCGCCGGCCAACAACACGAGCCAGCCGACAGAACCACCGCCGGCCAACAACACAAGCCAGCCGGCGGGACAAACCGGGCGGCAACCGGCCCCCAGTCGCCCGCCGGCTCGGAGCTCGAAGCTCGGGGCTCGGACCTACGCCGTCAAGTCCAGGGCGTGGTAGAGACGGGACGTCGTCGTGTTCAGGTCGGCCAGGCGTGAAGCGGGCACCCCACTCATCAGCGCCACCCGGCGCTCCCCGGCCGCCCGGCTGAGCAGGACCCCGACCTGGCTGGAAGCGCGCTCCATGACGATCTGCCGGGCCAGCATCGTGCCCGGATCGGTGCCGTCGACCGCGGGCGCCACCTTTGCCGTCGCCTTCACCGAGTTCGCGGCCACCGTCGCGTCGCGGGCCAGGCCGGCCGAGTAGGCCGCCGTCCGGTCCACCTGCGTTACCGCCGGGATCGCCGGCATCTCCTGGGTGGGGGCGGTCGTCCGGGGCTGCGTGTCGGCCACGCGCGAGCTCTGCTGCAACGCGGCGCTCTGCAGGAGCGGGTGCAGATAGGTGGCCGTGGTTCCGGTGACGCGGGGGAAGGTGATCGGCGCAATCATGCTGCACCCCGGCTGCTGCCCTTGTGACTGGTCATGTCCGCTATCCTTTCCGGCGCTGACCAATTCAGCGTATGCCGGAAAAATCGGGATGACATCGGGCGCACGGGCGAGCCGCCACGCCGTCCGCGAGTGCCGTTTCGGACAGCAAAGGCGGCAGCGGACAGCAAAGGCGGCAGCGGACAAGCAAAGGCGGCAGCCGACGGCAAGGGCCGCAGGGAACAGCAAGGCCCGACGAAGCTCAGAGGCCCTTGATCAGCTCATCGGCGGCCGCATAGGGATCAAGCTCACCGGCCGCCACCGCGGCGGCCAGCGCGGTGAGCGCTGTCCCCTCCCGCAGGCTGCCGATGCGGGACCGGAGCGTCCCCAACGCGATCGCCTCCACCTCGACGGCGGCACGGCGCTCACGCCGTACGGAAAGATTGCCCGTCTTCGCAAGCCAGTCATGGTGCTTCTCGACGGCCGCCAGCACGTCCTCCACGCCCTCGGCCTTGACCGCCGTCGCCTTCACCACCTGGGGCCGCCACTCCCCCGGACCTCGCTCACCCAGACCCAGCATGCCCTGGATGTCCCGGTACGTCGCGTCGGCGCCGGGGCGGTCGGCCTTGTTGATCACGAAGATGTCGGCGATCTCGAGCACCCCGGCCTTGACCGCCTGGATCGCGTCGCCCATGCCGGGGGCGAGCAGCACCAGCGTGGTGTCGGCCAGCGAGGCGATCTCCACCTCGGCCTGGCCCACGCCGACCGTCTCGACCAGGATCACCTCGCAGCCGGCGCCCTCCAGGACCCGTACGGCCTGCGGGGTCGCGGCCGACAGGCCGCCCAGCTGGCCACGGCTCGACATCGAGCGGATGTAGACACCCGGATCGGTCGTGTGCTCCTGCATGCGCACCCGGTCGCCCAGGATGGCGCCGCCGGTGAACGGGCTCGACGGATCGACCGCGAGCACGCCGACCCGGCGCCCGGCCTTGCGCAGCGCGCGCACCAGCTCGTTCGTCGTGGTGGACTTGCCCACGCCGGGCGAGCCGGTCAGACCCAGGATCTGGGCATGACCGGCGTACGGCGCCAGCGCCGCCGCCACGTCGGGCAGCGCCGGATCGCCGTTCTCGACCAGGCTGATCAGCCGGGCCACCGACCGCGGGTCCCCCTCGCGCGCCCTGGCGACCAGGGTGGGGACGTCACGGGATCTGCTCAAGGCGCCACCTTGATGATCAGCGCGTCGCCCTGGCCACCGCCGCCGCACAGGCCGGCCGCGCCGTAGCCGCCGCCCCGCCGGCGCAGCTCGAGGGCGAGCGTGAGCACCAGGCGGGCGCCGGACATGCCGATCGGGTGGCCGAGCGCGATGGCGCCGCCGTTGACGTTCACGATCTCGTCGTCGACCTTGAGCTCACGCGTCGACTGGATGACCACCTGGGCGAAGGCCTCGTTGATCTCGATCAGGGACAGATCGTCGACCGTGAGGCGCGCCTTGTCGAGGGCGTGCCTGATCGCGTTGGCCGGCTGGGACTGCAGCGAGCTGTCGGGGCCGGCCACGTTGCCGTGCGCGGTGATCTCGGCCAGCCAGCGCAGGCCGAGCTCCTCGGCCTTGGCCTTGCTCATCACGACGACGGCGGCGGCCCCGTCGGAGATCGGCGACGCGCTGCCGGCGGTGATCGTGCCGCCGGCGGCGAAGGCCGGGCGGAGCTGGGCGAGCGACTCGGCCGTGGCGTCGGGGCGCACGCCCTCGTCGACCTCGACGAACTCGTCGCCGGAGCGCTTGCCGGTCTTGACCGCGACGATCTCCTCGGCGAAGCGGCCCTCACGCTGGGCGGCGGCGGCCCGCTGGTGGCTCTGCGCGGCGAAGGCGTCCTGCTCGGCGCGGGTGATGCCGAGCTTCACGCCGCTCCGCTCGGTCGACTCGCCCATCGAGATGCCCTCCCAGGGATCGACGAGGCCGTCGTACGCCGTGTGGTCGCGCACGAGGACGTCGCCGAACTTGGTGCCCTGGCGCTGGTTCATCAGCAGGTGGGGCGCGTTGGTCATCGACTCCATGCCGCCGGCCACCACGATGTCGAACTCGCCGGCCCGGATGAGCTGGTCGGCCAGGGCGATCGCGTCGAGGCCGGACAGGCACACCTTGTTCACCGTGACCGCGGGGGTGGTCATCGGGATGCCGGCGGCCACCGCGGCCTGGCGGGCCGTGATCTGACCGGCGCCGGCCTGGAGGACCTGACCCATGATCACGTATTGCACCTGGTCGGGGCGCACGCCGCCGCGGTGGAGGGCGGCCTCGATGGCGGCGCCGCCGAGGGCCGTGGCCGGTACGCTCTTGAGGTTGCCGAGCAGACGCCCCATCGGCGTCCGGGCCCCACTCACGATCACCGAGCTGGTCACGTCATTGTTCCCATCTGGAGAAGGCGGCTGAACGTGCGTTCAGGCAACACTAATAGAATGACATCTCTTCCACCCAGTGTCGCCGGGGCCGAGAATCTCACATTGCCGGACGTCGGACTGCTCCGAATCGACCACGTCGGCATCGCCGTCGCCGATCTCGACGAGGCCCTCGTCTTCTACGCCGAGACCTTCGGCTTGCGCTCCGTGCACGAAGAGACCAACGAGGAGCAAGGCGTACGGGAGGCCATGCTCGCCGTGGGCGACGGCAGCGGCCCGCGGCTCCAGCTGCTGGCGCCGGCCCGGCCCGACTCGGCCATCGCCAAGTTCCTCGACCGCAGCGGTCCCGGTCTGCAACAGCTGGCCTACACGGTGGCCGACGTCGAGGCGGCCTCGGCCGCGCTGCGGGCCCGCGGGCTGCGGCTGCTCTACGACACCCCGAAACGCGGCACGGCCGGGTCGCTGATCAACTTCGTGCACCCCAAGGACGCCGGAGGTGTTTTGGTGGAGTTGGTCCAGCCTGTCAGCCCTTCGGATGAATCATCCTGACGTCGACGCCTCCGCCTGGCAGGATCGGAAGGACACGGACGGGACTCTCCCGCATCGCGGATGAGCAGCGGAGCCCACACCGAACGGGTGGGTTTCGGGCAGCTCAAAGGTGATCTAACGTGTCCTTTCCGATGCCCGCCCGCTCTTGCGTGGCCGGGGTGTCTTCGCCAGGATGGCCCAATGCCCCAGCAGCAGGATCAAAACTTGGCATTCTTCGACGGCGCGAACTCCCAGCACGACTTCACGGTGGTGCTGCGTGGTTATGACCGCGGGCAGGTGGACGCCCACCTCGGCCGGCTGGTCGCCGCCATCAACCAGTCCACGCAGGCCGGAGCCGAGGCCGAGCAGCGGATGAACGACGCGCAGCGCCGTCTGCGCCAGGCCGAGCAGCGGCTGGTCGCGCTCGAGCAGAAGCTCGCCGACAGCAACAAACTGCTGGAAGAGAACAACCGGCCGACGCTCTCCGGGCTGGGCACCCGGGTCGAGCAGATCCTGCGGCTGGCCGAGGAGCAGGCGAACGATCACCGTAGCGAGGCCAAGCGAGAGTCCGAGGGCATCCTCTCCGCGGCGCGCCTCGAGGCACGGGAGATCACCGACAAGGCGCGGGCCGAGGCCGCCGCGATGAAGGCGACCGCCGAGCGCGAGGCCGGCCAGGTGCGCACCCACGCCGAGCGCGAGGCCGCCGAGGCCCGGGTGCAGGCCCGCCGCGAGGCCGACACGCTGCGCTCCGACGCCGACCGCGAGACCAAGCAGCTGCGCACGGTCACCGCGCACGAGGTGGCCGAGCTCAAGTCGACCGTCGAGCGGGAGGTCGCGTCGCTGCGCGCCACGGCCGAGCGCGAGATCACCCAGCTGCGGGCCAAGACGTCGCGCGAGGCCGAGGAGAAGCGGGCCGAGGCGACCAAGCTGCTGACCGACGCGCGCGACAAGCGTGACAAAGATCTCCAGGCACTCGCGCTCGAGATCGCCGAGCGGCGCGAGAAGGCCGAGCGCGAGGAGTCGCAGCGGCACGCGGCCCAGGTCAGCGCCACGCAGAAGATGGTGGCCGAGGCCGAGGAGCGGGCCCGCGCCGCCGAGGACAGGGCCAAGGAGATCGAGCAGCGCGCCGAGCAGCGCCGCGTCGAGTCCGAGCGCAACGCCGCCGAGACCACCGAAAAGGCGCGCGCCCTGTCGGAGAAGACGGTGAGCGAGGCCCGCGCCGAGTCGCAGCGCCTGCTCAGCGAGGCGCGCACCGAGGCCGAGCTCACCACGCAGGCCGCCAAGCGCGAGGTCGAAGACCTGACCCGTCAGAAGGACGCGGTCACCAACCAGCTCGGCCAGATGCTCTCGGGCCTGTCCGGCCTGGTGCCGGGCGTCGGCGGGGCCAAGCCGGCCGAGGCCGCGCCCGCTGCCGCCGCTCCCGCGGCCGCGGCTGCGGTGGCCGCCGCCGCGGCCGCGGCCAAGGAGGCCGCCCCGGCGCAACGGGCCGCGGAGACGCCGCGAGCTGCGGAAACGCCGCAGGAGGCGGAGGCCGAGGCCACGCCGGAGCCGGCCAAGAGCAACTAAGTCCTCAGCCCTTTCCCAGGACCCCACCGGTTGCGCGCCTTGCGCGGGTGCGCAACGGTGGGAGCCGGCCGGTGGGTGACTTCTTCAAGATCGACGCGGGCCGTATCGGAGTTGCTCCGGTACGGCCTCACTCGTTCTCGCGCGTAGTCTGCTTTGCCAGTCGGCTAAGACAAATCACAACTAGACGCATACTCCGGCCAGGTGGGTGTGTATCCCCCCAAGGCCGAACGATGCGTATGTGAGGATGGACAGCATGTCGCACGGCGAAATCTTCGGTCTCGGCTCTGACGCGGCTACCGAACCCAGCTTCGAGACCGCCCTCCGCGGTTATGAGAAGAAGCAGGTCGAGCGGTACGTCGCCCGGGCCGAGAACGAGATCGCCGCGTTGGCGGCCGAGCGCGAGCAGGCGTACACCCAGATCCAGGCCATGTCCGCCCAGATCGAGCGGCTCCAGCAGGAGGCGGTGCAGGCGCGCCGCCAGGGCGGCCTGAGCCCGGAGGCCTCGTTCCGCCACCTCGGTCCCCGGGTCGAGCAGATCCTGGCGCTGGCCGAGGAGCAGGCCGAGGCGATCAAGCAGTCGGCCACCGACGACATCGCGGCCCGGCTGGCCGAGGCCGAGCGGGTGCGGGCCGAGGCCGAGGCCCACGCGCACAACGGCATCCGTGACTTCGAGATCGCGCTGGCCGCCCGCCGCGCCGAGGAGGAGCGGGCCGACGCGGCCAAGCGCCTCGCGACGGAGAAGGCGCTGGCCGCCGCCCGGCAGAGCGCCGAGCAGATGCGGGCCGAGGCCGAGACGACGCTGACCCGGGCCCGGGCCGAGGCCCAGCAGCACACCGAGCAGACCGCGCAGCAGGCCCACCGCGTCCGGACCGAGGCCGACGGGTACGCCCAGTCGACGCGCATGCAGGCCGACCAGGAGATCAAGGCGCTGCGCGACAAGACCCAGCAGGAGATCAACGCGCAGCGGGCCGCGGCCGAGCGGCAGGCCACCGAGCAGCGGGCCGCGCTCGACAACGAGCTGGGCCAGAAGCGCGCGGCCGTCGCCCAGGAGCTGACCCAGACCCGCACGGCCGTCGAGAAGCAGTGCGCCGACCTGCGCAGCGAGGCCGACAAATACGCCGAGGACGTGCTGCGCCGCTCCGACGAGCAGGCCACCGCGGTCCGCAACGAGATCGCGGCCCAGCAGGAGAAGATCGCCGAGGCCGGCCGCGAGCTCGAGACGGCCAAGGCCAAGGTGACCGAGGCCGAGCGCGAGCTGGCCGCCGCCCAGGAGCGGGCCCGGGCCGGCGCGCAGGAGGCCGACAAGGTGCACCAGAGCCTGGCCGAGGCCCGCCAGGAGCTCGAGGCCGAGCTCAAGCGGGTGGCCGACGCCAAGAAGGCGGGCGAGGCGGCCGAGCGGCACGCGGCCGACGTCCGCCGCCAGGTGCAGAAAGAGGCGAAGCGGGTGGCCGAGCTGGCCGCCGCCGCGGTGCTGGCCGCGGCCGGCTCGTCCTCCGACGACGATGAGCCCGAGCCCGAGAAATCCGTCGCGGGCGGACCGGTCGGATCCCACGCGGCCGAAGCGCCCACCGGCGCCGTGCCCACCGGCAGCGCGTCCACCGGTGCCGCGCCCACCGGCAGCGCGCCCTCCGGCGGCCCGACCGGCGCCCATGCGGCCGAGACTCAGGCCCCCGGCAAGGTGACGGCATCGGCCAAGGTCACCGTCCCGCCGGCCACGAGGGTCGGCGCGGACGCCGAATAGCGCCGGCCGGCCGAGCGGATGTGCCTGCCCTCACGTCCCCGCGCGTAGCGGTCGTTGCGGCGCAGCGATAACGTCGCGGCCGAGACACGTGCGGCCGGCAAGTTGGTAAGACCCGGCTCACCCACCACAGTGGAGGAACCGGGTGGCCCAAGACACCGAGCCGGCGGAGCCCGTCGAGCCCGAGATCCCCGAGCACCGCTTCGGGCGGCCGGGGCCGCCCCTGGACAAGCGCAACCCGTTCATGATGGGCCTGCTCGGCGGGTTCGGCGTGCTGCTGGCCTGGGCGATCTTCCTGGGCATCCGCAACGCCGCGTCCATCCTGGTGCTGATCTTCATCGCGCTGTTCCTGGCCATCGGGCTCAACCCGGCGGTCACCCGGCTGCGCAAGTGGGGCCTGCCCCGCGGCCTGGCCGTGACGATCGTCGCGCTGGCCGTTGTCGGCCTCATCGCCGGCGGCATCATCGCCCTGATCCCGCCGCTGGTGAGCCAGACCACCCAGCTGGCCGAGAACGTGCCCGACTACATCCAGCAGCTCCAGCGCAACGAGACCGTCAACGAGCTGGTCCAGCGCTACGACATCGTCGACCGGGTGAGCACGGCGCTCAACGCGGGCACGGTCACCAACGCGCTCGGCGGCGTGGTCGGCGCGGGCCGGATGATCGCGGGCACGCTGTTCAACGTGCTCACCGTGCTGGTGCTCACGATCTACTTCATGGCGTCGTTCGACCGGATGCGCGAGACGGCGTACTCGCTGGTCCCGGCCTCGCGCCGGGTGCGGGTGCGGTTGCTGACGGACGAGATCCTGACCAAGGTCGGCGCGTACATGGTGGGCGCCATCTCGATCGCCGTGCTGGCCGGCGCCAGCAGCTGGCTGCTGGCCGTGATCCTGGGGCTCGGCTATCCGTTCGCCCTGGCCGTGGTGGTCGCCGTCTGTGACCTCATCCCGCAGATCGGCGCCACCCTGGGCGCGATCATCGTGAGCCTGGTCGGTTTCGCCTCGTCGCTGACCGCGGGCATCGTCTGCATCGTGTTCTTCATCATCTACCAGCAGGTGGAGAACTACGTGATCTATCCGAACGTCATGCGGCGCTCGGTCAAGGTCAGCGACGTCGCCGCCGTGGTCGCCGCGCTGCTCGGTGTGGCCCTGTTCGGCGTGGTGGGCGCGCTGGTCGCGATCCCGATGGTGGCCGGCGTCCAGCTGATCATCCGCGAGGTCGTCCAGCCCAGCCAGGAGGCCCGCTGACACCGGCGGTACAACTTTGTACCGCGTTCGCGGCAGGCGCGATTACGGTCGTCCCATGAGCCCACGACCGATCGCGGACCCCACCGTCGGGGAGCGCATCCGGGCCCGCCGCCTGCTGCGAGGGTGGAGCATCCGGTACGCGGCGAGCCGCGCCGGCATTTCGCACGCCACCTGGGGGCGCATCGAACGGGGGCTGCAGGCGGCCAACAATCGTTTCGTGCTGGCCGACATCGCCGAGGCGCTGGAGTGCTCCTCGGGCGATCTGGCCGGCATCGCGGTCCCGGGCGCCGACCGGGCGGCCGTGGCCACCCGCGCCGGCGTGCAGTCGCTGCGGACCGCGCTCATCGACATCGACCTGAGCGAGCCGGGCACGGACGGCGCCCCGCCGATGGCCGAGCTCGACCGGGCGCTGTCGCTCGTGGACACGCTGCGGCAGGCGTGCGACTACGCCGGGACGATGCGGCTGCTGCCGGGCCTGCTGCGCCATCTGCACGCCGAGACGGCCGGGCCGGATCGCGGGCGGGCGCTGCGGCTGCTCGCCGAGGCGGCCTTCATCGCCTCGTCGGTGCTGCGCAACCTCGGGCATCCGGGTGACGCCTGGCTGGGCGCCGAGCGCTGCCGGGCCGCCGCCGAGGCGGTGGACGACCCGATGCTGCTGGCCTACGCGGCGTACGCGATGGCCACCGCCGCCACCGCCAGCGGCTCCTATCAGCGGGGGCAGACCCTGGCCGAGCGCGGGGCGGACGACCTGCGCCGGCATCTGGGCCGGCCGGGCGGCGCCGAGATCCTCGGATCGTTGCTGCTCATCTCGGCCAAGGCGGCCCGTTGCCGGGGCCGGGCCGAGGACAGCCACGCCTGGCTCAACGAGGCGCACGACCTGGCCGGGCGCCTCGGCGAGACCACCACCATGGGCCTGTTCTTCGGCCCGACCAACGTCGACATCTGGCGGATCAGCATCGAGGTCAACGGGGGCGACTTCGGCCGGGCGGCCGCGGTGGCCCGGCGGACCTCCCCCACGATCATCCCGGCCGGCTTCCGCCAGGTCTTCTACTACGCCGACACGGCCCGTGCCCTGGCCCACATGCCCGGCCACGAGCGCGAGGCGGTGCGTTATCTGCTCACCGCCGAGCGGATCGCCCCGCAGCACGTGCACACCACGGCCGACCTGCGCTTCACGACCCAGACCCTGCTGGAACGCGTGGGCGCGACCGAGTTGCGGGGCCTCTCCGAACGGATGTGGAGCTGAGCCCCGTACCGCGTCAGCGGTGCAGCTCCGTGCGGTTGGTGTCGGTCGTGCCGGACAGATAGGCGCGGGCTCCGATGACGCCGACCACGGCCTGGACCAGGACCGTCGTGGGGGACAGCGGGTTTCCCTGGGCGATCTCCACCAGGGCCGGCAGGCCCAGCAGCAGCATGTCGGGGCCCATCACCGCGTTGACCAGCGGGCCCGTCGACAGGGTGCCCATCGGGGTGTCCAGGGGCAGCAGGTCGTTGCGGACGAAACCGGCCCGCGCCCGGTGGACGGCCGCGGCCGCCCCCACCGGGCCCAGCGCCAGGCCCAGGGCCCACCACGGGCCGGACGGCAGGTCGCCCAGCATGTCCAGGGCGGTCAGGGCCGCGGCCGACCACAGGGCCGCGAGGACGCCGGGGACCCACAGGCGCTGGAGCACCGCCTGGCGGGAGGAGAGGCCCAGCAGGCGCAACAGGACCGCGTTGCCGGCGTCGGTGCGGACGTTTCCGGTGGCCGTCATGGCGGCGATCAAGGTGCCCAGCAGGACCGCTGTGCCCAGGATCCAGGCCGGGGCGTTGCCCAGCAGCAAGGGGAAGGCGGCCAGGAAGACCAGGGACAGCAGACGGCGGCGACGGCGCAGGGTCAGCATGATGTCCTGGGCCACCAGCACCGGCAGGCGGGACGGGAGCCTGATCGAGCGCAGGCGGCGGCCGGCCCAGTAGCGGCGCTCGATCATGTCGGTCAGGAACGACGGTTCCATGCCGAAGGCCGTGTCGAACAGGGTGCCGGCCGTGCGCGAGGCGTCCAGGATGTGATCGCTCGGCGTGCGGGTGAGACCTCGTACGACCAGGGCGAGAACGACCACGACGACCACCGCGACGCCCGCGACCAGCGGAACCAGCGTCCCGGCCGGGGGCCATGGGGTGACCGCGACCGGCTGGTCGAGGGTCGTGTCGGCCACCAGGCCGGCGAAACCGGCCGCGAAGACCAGGCTCATCAGCGTGTCGACGGCGGCGCCCCAGCGACCGCCGGCCTGCGCGGCCGCGGCGATCAGGAGCAGGACCAGGCCGAGCAGCGCGCCGCCACCGGTGAGCAGGGCGACCTCGTCGCCGACGAGATCGCGCGGGGCGGTGTGTCCGACGATCGCCACGCCCATCAGCGCGCCGATGACCGCGGCCACCACGGCGGCGATGCGCAGCGACGGCATCAGCAGCCCGCGGCGGCTCACCGGGGCGGTCAGCAGCCACGAGGCGGCGGCCCGGCTCAGCGCGAGCGGGCCGAACCGGCGCAGGGCCAGATAGAGCAGGCCGTAGCAGAGCGCGGTGAGCGAGGCGCCGGCCAGGCCGGAGGCGTCCGG
This sequence comes from Actinoplanes sp. CA-131856, assembly GCF_050956135.1. GTDB lineage: Bacteria > Actinomycetota > Actinomycetes > Mycobacteriales > Micromonosporaceae > Actinoplanes. The sequence continues at coordinate 9,582,537 of NZ_CP191849.1, forward strand.
GTGGGGTGGCCAGAAGACCTCGGCCAGCTGCCGGTGCAGCATGCCGCCGATGATGGCGACGGTCAGGACGCCGATGTAGAGGCTGCTCAGGGTGGCGCCGCGCTCCCGGTGCGCGGACTGGGTGCGCAGGATCCAGCGGCGTACGGGAGCGAGCGGGACCGTGGTCATCCGGCGACCGCGCTTAGCGACTCCATCGTGGTGATGGCCGCGCCCGACGCGATCGCGAAGTCGTCGTCGTGGCTGGCCATCAGCAGCGAGCCGCCGCCGGCCATATATTCGGCCAGCAGGCCGGCCACGTCGGCCCGGCCCTCGCGGTCGAGACGCTGCTCGGGTTCGTCGAGGATCAGCAGCGAGCTGGGGCGCAGCAGGGCGATGGCCAGCACGAGCCGCTGTTTCTGCCCGGAGGAGAGCGACGGCGGGATGGCGTCGGCGTGCCGGCCCAGGCCGAAGCGTTCCAGCGCCTCGTCGATGCCGGCCTCGGCCGGGTCCTGGCCGTGGGCGCGGCAGACCAGTTCGGCGTGCTCGCGGGCGGTCAGTCCCGGATACCACGTCGGGGGCTCGACGGTGGTGACGACGGCCCGCCAGAACTCGGGGGTCGCGCCGGGGTCGCCGCCGAAGACGGTGATCCGGCCACTCTCGATCTCCTGAAGGCCGCTGACACAGCGCAGCAGGGTGGACTTACCGACACCGTTCTCGCCCACGACACAGACACCCTGGCCCGTCGGCACGGTGAGGTTGACGTCGACCAGCACCGGCGTGGCCCCGTAACCGGCGTGCAGGCCCTCGACCTCGACCGCTTCCACGTCGAGGACCCTAGCTCACTTACGCCCGTACAGGATCTTCAACGCCCTGATGATCGTCCCGACCTGCGACGACGTCCGCTCGAAGGTCATCGCGGGCAGCACCGACGGTCCCCGGCGCACGGTGATCGCCTTGGCCCGGGCGAACTCGCGCAGACCGTCCTCGCCGTGGATGCGGCCGAAGCCGGAGTCGCCGACCCCGCCGAACGGCAGGGTGCCCATGCCCGAGAAGGTCAGCGCGCCGTTGACCGCGACCATGCCCGAGCGCAGCCGCCGGGCCAGGCGCACGCCGTTCTTCTTTCCAAAAACGGAGCCTCCGAGGCCGTACGCCGTGTCGTTGGCCCGCCGCAGGGCCTCCTCGGCGTCGGCGACCTTGGTGATCGTCAGCGTGGGGCCGAACGTCTCCTCGCGGATCTCGCGGGAATCGTCGGGAACATCGATCAAAACCGTCGGAGCCACGTAGGGCGGCTGCACGGCCCCGGCGCCGCCGAGCACCGCCCGGCCACCCTTGGCCAGCGCGTCCTCGATGTGGTCGCGGATGATGTCGATCTGCTTCGGCATGGTGATCGGCCCGATGTCCTGGCCGGTGCGCAGCTTGCCGGCCTTCTCGACCACGGCCGCCACGAAGGCGTCGTAGACCGGGGCCACCGCGTACGCCCGCTCGATGCCGATGCAGGTCTGGCCCGCGTTGGTCATCGCGCCCCAGACCGCCGCCTCGGCCGCCGCGGCCACGTCGGCGTCCTCGTCGACGATCATCGCGTCCTTGCCGCCGGCCTCGATGACCGCCGGCACCAGGTTGTCGGCACAGGCAACCAGCACCTTCTTGGCGGTGGCGGTGGAACCGGTGAACGCGACCTTGCCCACGCCGGAGCGGCACAGCGCGGCGCCCACGTCACCCAGCCCGTGCACCGCCTGCAGCACCGGCTGCTCCGGCACGACCTCGGCGAACGTGTCGACCAGCCACTGGCCGACGATCGGGGTGTACTCGCTCGGCTTGAAGACGACCGCGTTGCCGGCCGACAGCGCGCCGCCGATCGGGCCCATCGGGGTGAGGATCGGGTAGTTCCACGGCCCGATCACGCCGACCACGCCGTACGGCTGATATTCGAGGTGTCCGGAGTGCTCCACGAGCAGCAGGCGGCTACCGGTACGCCGCGGGCCGAGGACGCTCCTGGCGTGGCGGGCCATCCAGTCGAGGTGCTCGACCGCGGCCGCCGCCTCGACCACCGCGTCGGCCCGCGGCTTGCCGGCCTCGAGACCGGTCAGCTCGGCCAGCTCCTCGACCCGGCGGGCGATCAGCGAGCGCCAGCGCAGCAGCCGCTCGCGGCGCCCGTCGAAGCCCAGCGACTGCCACCAGAGGCCGGCCTCCTGGGCCCGGGCCGTGGCCGCGCCGACCGCGGCGGCGTCGGAGACCGGCACGCGGCCCGCCTCCTGCCCGGTGGCCGGGTTGGTGGAGATGAGCACGCCGTCTTCGACGACCGGGAGGCCGGGCACGCGAGTAGCGGTCATGGTCGGCAGTCTATGACCGTTGTTACCGGCGAGTCAGCACTTGTTTGTACGCTTGATGTTGTGAGCCCTCGCCGCAACCATCCTCGCCGTCGCGGCGGGCCCGACGAGCCTCGCGACCTGACCGACGAGCGGGTTCGCAAGGGCATCGAGGGCGTCCAGCAGTGGCAGGACGGCGAGTGGATGGTCCGGTCGATCTTCGGCGGGGCGGCCGTCAAGACGTACACCTGCCCGGGGTGTCTCCAGGGGATCCGCCCGGGCGTGGCCCACGTGGTGGCCTGGCCGATCGACGGCCGTGGCGACGAGTCGGACCGGCGGCACTGGCACACGGGCTGCTGGAAGGCCAGGGACCGGCGCTTCCCAGGGGTGGAGCGCTCCCGCAACGCACCTCGCTATGGTTGACCCTCGTGAGCAACTCCATCCGTGCCAACTCGATCCTGCCCGCGAACCGGGAGGACATCGAGCTGGAGACCGCCGACGGCCTGACCCTGGTCGGTGAGCTGGCCAAGCCCCTCGAGGGCGAGCCGGTGGCGACGCTGGTCTGCCTGCACCCGCTGCCCACGCACGGCGGAATGATGGACAGCCACGTCTTCCGTAAGGCCGCGTGGCGGCTGCCGGCCCTGGCCGGGGTGGCGGTGCTGCGCTTCAACACCCGCGGCACCAGCAGCGTCCGGGGCACCAGCGAGGGCACGTTCTCGGCCGGCGTCGACGAGAAGTACGACGTGGCCGCCGCCATCGAATACGCGGAGTTCGCCGACCTGCCGAACATCTGGCTGGTGGGCTGGTCGTTCGGCACCGACCTGACCCTGATGCACGGCCTCGACCCGGCCGTGAAGGGCGCCATCCTGCTGTCACCGCCGCTGCGCTTCTCGCAGCCCGGCGACCTCCAGGCCTGGGCCGCCTCCGACAAGCCGGTCACCGCCCTGATCCCGGAGTTCGACGACTACCTGCGCCCGGCCGAGGCCGCCGACCGGTTCGCCGCGGTGCCGCAGTGCGAGGTCGTGCCGGTCGAGGGCGCCAAGCACCTGTGGGTCGGCGACGCCGAGACGGTGCTCGACGAGATCGTGAAGCGGGTCGCCCCATCCGTGCCGGTGCCGCTGCCGCGCACGTGGGACGGCCCGATGGAGACCGGCGACATGAACGCCTACGCCGACCGCACGACGTCAGCTTTCCGCGACGTCCCCATGCCCAAGGCCGATTAGGCGGTCATCAGAAAAGGGTGAGCTCGTCGCGCTCCATGCCGCGGAGCTTGTCGTAGTCGACGACCACGCAGCGGATTCCGCGGTCGGTGGCCAGGACGCGGGCCTGTGGCTTGATCTCCTGTGCGGCGAAGACGCCCTGCACCGGGGCCAGCAGCGGGTCGCGGTTCATCAGTTCGAGGTACCGCGTCAGCTGCTCGACGCCGTCGATCTCGCCCCGGCGCTTGATCTCCACCGCCACCGCCTTGCCCTCGGCGTCGCGGCAGAGCAGGTCGACCGGGCCGATCGCGGTCATGTACTCGCGGCGGACCAGCGTCCAGCCCTCGCCGAAGGTCTCCGGGTGGGCCGCCAGCAGCTCCTGCAGGTGGGCCTCGACGCCGTCCTTCTGCAGGCCGGGATCGATGCCGAGCTCGTACGACGTGTCCTGGAAGATCTCCTCCAGGGTGATCCGGAGCTCCTCGCCGGCCTTGTTGACGACCTTCCACACGCCGGGCTGCTCGTGCAGCTTGCAGGGCGGGCTCATCCAGTTCAGCGGCTTGTAGGCGCGGTCGTCGGCGTGGATGGAGACCGAGCCGTCGGCCTTGACCATCAGCAGCCGGACGGCCGGAGGCAGGTGGGCGGACAACCGTCCGACGTAGTCGACGGAGCACTTCGCGATGACCAGGCGCACCTGGAGACCGTACCGGAAGGCGCTTGTGGCGGTCCGATGCCATCCTGGAGACGTGCTCGAAGCGCTCACCGGCACCGGCCTGGCGGCATCCGCCGGGTTGAATGCCTACATCCCCCTGGTGACCATGGGCCTGCTGGCCCGGTACACCGATCTCATCGATCTCCCCAGCGGCTGGGGCTGGCTCGCCAACGGCTGGACCCTGCTGATCCTCGCCCTGCTTCTGGCCATCGAGGTCGTGGCCGACAAGGTCCCCGTCGTCGACCACGTCAACGACGTCGTGCAGACCGTGGTGCGCCCCACCGCCGGCGGTCTCGCCTTCGGCGCCGGCTCGGCCTCCGAGACCGTCACGGTCAGCGACCCGGGCTCGTTCTTCGGCTCCCATCAGTGGGTGCCGATCGCGGCCGGCGTGATCATCGCGCTGTGCGTGCACGGCGTGAAGGCCGCCTCCCGGCCTGTCGTGAACACCACCACGGCCGGTTTCGGCGCACCCGTCGCCAGCACGGCCGAAGACATCGGCAGCGTCCTGATGTCCGTTCTGGCCATCGTGTTGCCCATCTTGGTCCTGGTAGGACTGCTGTTGATCGTGATCGGCGGTTTCTGGGTGGTGCGTCGCCGCCGGCAGAGAAGGGCGAAGCGCACACAGCTGTCGGGTTCCGGCGCACCGCACTCTTTTGGTTGACTCTCGGGGTGCCCGCGATCGCCGTTCCCGCCTTCGCTCTCGCGTGGTGGGCCGCCTGCTATCTCCTCGGCCGCGATCCGGTGCGGGCGGCGACGGGCCGGGCGGCGGCCGCGCTCCTGGCGTACGCGGCCGGGGTCGTGGTGTGGACGGTCGAGCCGAACTCGATGCCGGCCCAGGTCCTGTTCTGCGCGCCGGCTCTGCTCTGGGCCGGGGCCGCGGTGGCGCTGCTGCCGGCGGCGCTGCCCGAGCGACGGCAGATCGACCTCGGCTGGATGGTGTTGTCGGCCGCGTTCCTGATCACCGTGGTGGCGCTGCCCGAGGCGGGCCGGCTCGTGGTGCTGGCCCCGCTGGCCGGTGGGGTGGTGTTGCTCTGGCGTTTCCGTGACCAGGTGCGGCCGCCGATGCTGCCGGCCGCCCTGGCGGTGGCCGCGGTGCTCTACGGCGTGACGCTGACCGCGCTGCTGCTGCCGGTCAGCCTGGGCGCGCCGATCCTGGTGGTCGCCGCGCTCGGTCTCGACCTGCTGATCCTGGGCTTCCTGGTCGCGGTGAACGACGCCATGATGGCCGGCGAGCGGCTGCGCCCCGATCTGATCCGGTCGGTGCTGGGCGCCCTCGCGGCCATCGTGCTGCTGGGCGGCCCGGCGGCGCTGACGATGATCGCGGTGGACTCGGCAGCGGTCCGCATCCTCCAGTTCGCCCTGGTGGCGGTCGTGATGACGCTGTCCGGGCTGTCCGGGGCGGTCCAGCGGGCGCTGAACGCGCTCGCGTTCCGCGGCGACAGCCGGCTGCGGTCGGACCGGGCCGCTCTCCTGATGACGGTCGAAGCGCTTCCGCGGCATCGGCCCCTCGGCAAGGCGACCGAGGACGACTTCCGGCGGTTCACCCAGCAGGCCCTCGACAACTACGGCGACCTGGGACGGCTCATGCGCAGCCCGCTGATCGGCCTGCCGATGATCGACCGGTCGCTCGGTCCGCCGCCGGCGAGGGCGCTGGAGTTGAGAAGGGTGCTGCACGAGGGCGTCGACCGGCTGCGGCCCGCCGGGGAGTTCGACACGACGGATCCCTGGCGGCTCTACAACGCGCTGCACTACTGCCAGGTGCTCGGCCTGAACCCGTACGCCCGGAGGCTGAACACGGACGGCCTGGACCGTGACGCCCGCCGGGCCCTCGACTGGATGCGCCGAAAGGTGCCGCGCCGCACGCTGCGGCGGTGGCAGGCCGAGGGCGCCGCGGTGATCGCGGCCCGGCTGCGTGACGAGCTCACGGGTGGAAAGCCACGATGGAGCGTGCGGGGCGCACCGACACGCAGCACATAGTTGTCCGTTTCGCGCAGAAAATGAGTAAAATCCCCCAGCGTGATTCCGGGTCGGGTGGGTAGCCACCGCAACGCGCTGGTCGCCGTCGTCCGGCAGGAGCTGGCCGAGGCGCGCGGGGCGGCCCGGGCCGTGCTGGCCGAGGCCGAGTCGGCGCGCGGCGAGGCGCAGAACCGGCGGCGGCTCGTCCGCGACGCGTACGCGACCTGCCTGAACCAGCTCGCCGAGGCCCGCGACGCCGCCCGCCGCGACATCCAGCGCCGGTTCCAGCACGAGTCGACACGGCTCGCCGGCAACGTGCGGCGGCTGGCCGCGGTCAGCGCCACCGGCGCCGCCGGCCTGCCGTGGCGGATGTGGGCGCCCACCGAGCCCGCCCAGGGGGCGCGGCCCGGCCTGCTGCGGATCGGCTCGCTCAACCTGGACGACACCGCCGCGCTGCCCGCCCTCGTGCCGTTCCTGGACGCGGCCCACCTGCACTTCGAGGGCACGCCTCCGGTGGTGGACGGCGTGATCACCGGCCTGCTGCTGCGCGCGCTCGGCAGCAGCCGGCCCGGCGACGTCGAGCTCACCGTCTACGACCCCGAGCACCTGGGCGGCACGCTCGCGCCGTTCGCCCCGCTCGGCATCTCGTTCGTCCCGCCCGGCTCGCTCAGCGCCACATTGGACGATCTCGTCGAGCACATCTGCCGCGTCAACGAGACCGTGCTGGCCGGCGAGCACCAGTCGCTGGCCGACCTGACCGCGGCCACCACCGGTCCCCGGCCCGAGCCGTGGCGGGTCGTGGTGCTGCTGGCCGACCCGGCGACGGCCGAGGAGCTGACGAACGGCCAGCGGGCCCAGCTCGACCGGATCGTGCGCACCGGTGTCGCCTGTGGTGTGCATCTGGTGGTGCGCGGTCTCGCGCTGGGCGACCACCCGACCGTACGCCGCCTGGTCGTCACCGATCAGACCGCCACCTGCGACATCACCGGCGACCTGGAGATCCGCCTCGATCCCCCGCCGCCGGCCGACCGGGTGACGTCGTTCTGCCGGGCCACCGCCGAACGCCTGCGCGCCGGCCCGCCGCCGGCCCGCTTCGCCGATCTCGAACCGCGCGAGCTGTGGGCCGAGTCGTCGGCGCACGGCCTGGTCGCGCCGATCGGCGACGCCACCGACGGCACGCTGGTCGAGGTCCCGCTCGGCGACGACCCCCCGCACGCCCTGGTCGGCGGCCCTTCGGGCTCGGGCAAGACCAATCTGCTGTACGCCTGGCTGGCCGCCCTCGCCACCCGGTACGGGCCCGAGGAGCTCGCGTTCTATCTGCTCGACTTCAAGGAGGGCGTGTCGTTCGCCCGCTTCGTGCCGGGACCACGCGACCCGGCCTGGCTGCCCCAGGTGCGCCTGGCCGGCATCAACGTCAACGGCGACCGCGAGTTCGGCCTGGCCATGCTGCGGCATCTGAGCGAGGAGCTGCGGACCCGGGCCCAGGCGGCCAAGCGGGTCGACGCCACCAAGCTGGCCGAGCTGCGGGCCGAGGACCCGTCCGGGCACTGGCCGCGCATCGTCGCCGTGATCGACGAGTTCCAGGTGCTGCTCTCCGGGCGGGACGCGGTCGCCGACGAGGCGGTCACGCTGCTCGAGGACCTGGCCCGGCGCGGCCGCTCCCAGGGCATCCACCTCATCCTGGCCAGCCAGGACGTCTCCGGCATCGAGGCGCTGTGGGGGCGCGGCGGCCTGATCGGACAGTTCACGCTGCGCATCGCCCTGCCCAAGGCGCGCCGCATCCTGGCCGACGACAACCTGGCCGCCGCGGTCATCCCGCGCTTCCACGCGGTGGTCAACACCCAGTCCGGCACGTCCGGGGCCAACCAGGTCGTCCGTCTGCCCGACGCCGGCGACCGGCTGGTCTGGCGCAGCCTGCAACGCCGTCTGTGGCGTGACCGCCCGGAGGGCTGCGAGGAGCCCCGGCTCTTCGACGGCGACGCCGTGCCCCGCCTGCCCGAGAGCTGCCGGCCGTCGGGTCCGGTGCCGGACGCGGCGGCGCCGGTCGGCTCCTCGCCGGGCGCGGTGCTGGGCGAGCGGATCGACGTGGCCGCCCGCCCGGCCCGGCTGCGCCTGGGCCGGATGCCGGGCCGCAACCTGGCCGTGCTCGGCACCCGCACCGACGAGGCGTGCGACGTGCTCGCGGCGGCCGCGCTGTCGCTGGCCGCGCAGGGGCCGGCGCACTTCAGCGTCGTCTGCCTCGATCCGGACGCGGCCCGCGCGGCGGCCCGGCTGATGGCCGAGCTGCCCACTGCCGACTGGTGCGACGCGGTGCCCACCGAGCCGTTCGGCTCGATACCGCACTACGTGCTCGGCTACGCGCTGGACGCCGGCGCCGACCCGGCCGCACTGCGCCGCCTGCTGGTCGACGGCCCCGAGCACCGCACCCACGTGCTCGGCTGGTGGCGCTCGCCGGGCCGGCTCCGCGACAGCCTGGGTGGGCCCGGCGCCCGCCTCGACCCGATCGGGGCCTGGGTGGCGCTCGACGTGCAGGGCCCCGACCTGGCCCCGCTCTATCCGCAGCCCGGCGGCCCGGCCTGGTATCCGCGCCACCGCCGCGCCCTGTTCTTCGACCGCTCGGTGCACCGCACCCCGGAAGTCATCGTCCCGTACGAGGTGAACAGTGACCACACGTGACCGCCAGCCCATCGGGCGCGACTACCAGCTCATGGTGAGCGCGCTGGCCGAGGCCACCCGGCGGCGCGACGCCGAGATGGGCAACGCCGAGCACGCCTATCAGGAGAGCGCGGCCCAGGCCGCGGGCGAGCTGTCGCGGGCCGAGGGCGACGCGCTCTCGGCCGACCGCTGGGCCGGCGCCGCCGCCGCGCAGGTGCTCGATGTGGACCGTGAGGCGGCCCGGCTCTGGGACCAGCTGCGCCGCGCCCGCGGCCTGCGGGTGCGGGCCCTGGGCGAGATGCCGGAGCCGGTGCCGGTCGACGCCGTGCCCCGGGCCGCCCTGCCCCGCAGCCCGGAGTCGACGCACGTGAAGGCCCCGCGCGCCCTGCTGGCCCGGGCCGCCGAGCGCATCGACCACACCATTCACCCGGCCGGGCGCCGCTCGCTGCCGCGCTGGGCGCTGCCGCTGCTCCCGCTGCTGGGCGCCGTCGTCGCGGCGCTGGCCGGCCTCGTCGGCTCCGGCCTGGTGACCTTCGGCAGCACGGGGGTGTGGGGCGGCGCGGTCCTGCGGGCGCTGGGCTGGCTGGCCTTCCTCGTCGCTCCGTCGGCCGGTGTGCCGGTGGCCGCCCTCGTCGCCCACAAGCGGCTCCAGGCCCGGCTCGACATCGGCGGCATCGGCCTGACCCTCCTGGGCGGCATGATCGCCGCGACCCTGATGTCGCTGGCCTTCGCGGCACGGCATTGAGAGGCTTGGCGGCGACCGGGAAAGGGTAATGCGGGCCCGTGGGCGGATATGGGTGGCAAATTGTTCTGGTCGTCGTTCTGGTGCTGGTCAACGCCGCCTTCTCCGGCAGCGAGATGGCGCTGATCTCGCTGCGCGACAGCCAGTTGCAGCGCCTCGAGCGGCAGTCGCGGGGCGGCCGGACGCTGGCCCGGCTGGCCCGCGACCCGAACCGGTTCCTGGCCACCATCCAGATCGGCATCACGCTGGCCGGCTTCCTGGCCTCGGCCGCCGCCGCCACGTCGCTGGCCAAGCCGCTCACCGGACCGCTGGGTTTCCTCGGCACCGCGGCCGAGCCGGTCGCGATCGTGCTCGTCACCATCGTGCTGACCTTCTTCACGCTGGTGGTCGGCGAGCTGGCCCCCAAACGGATCGCCATGCAGCGGGCCGAGGGCTGGGCCCTGCTGGCCGCCCGGCCGCTGGACATGCTGGCCACGCTCTCCCGCCCGGCCATCTGGCTGCTCGGCAAGTCGACCGACCTCGTGGTGCGCATGGCCGGCGTCGACCCGAACGCGACCCGCGAGGAGGTCAGCACCGAGGAGATCCGTGACATGGTCACCCAGCAGCAGGAGTTCACCCCCGAGCAGCGCACGATCATCAGCGGTGCCTTCGAGATCGCCGAGCGGATTCTGCGCGAGGTGCTGGTGCCGCGGCGCGACGTGCTGATCCTGCCGGGCGACCTGCCCTCGAACGAGGCGCTGACCCGGCTGGTCGCGAGCGGGCACTCGCGGGCGCCGGTGACCGGGCCCATGGGCCTGGACGACGTGCTCGGCGTGGTGCACCTGCGCGACCTGATCGACGCCCAGGGCCCGGTGCGCGACCACCTGTACACCGCGCTGTTCCTGCCCGAGACGCTGAAGGTCTCGGACGCCATGCGCCAGCTGCGGGTCCAGCACCAGCAGTTCGCCTTCGTGGTCGACGAGCGCGGCGCCATCGACGGCATCGTGACCATGGAGGACCTGGTCGAGGAGGTGGTCGGCGAGATCTACGACGAGACCGACCGCGACGTGCAGTCGGTGGTGCGCGAGCCGGACGGCGCCATGCTGCTGCCGGGCACCTTCCCGATGCACGACCTGCCCGACATCGGCGTCGACGTCGAGCGCTCGGACGAGGGCGACTACACGACGGTGGCCGGCCTGGTCCTGGCCGAGCTCGGGCACATTCCGACCCAGCCCGGCGAGGTGGTGGAGGTCGACGGCCACACGGCCGAGGTCGTCGAGGTGACCGGCCGCGCGATCACACAGATTCGGGTGCGCCCGGCGCCGAAACAAGACCCGGAATTCGATTAGGCCCTTCGGCGTACGCCACGGAGAGCACCGCGTGCGCGACGAGCACCGCGTGTTCCTTGGCGTCGTAGGGGCCGACGCGCAGCTCGACCGCGTGGGTGCCGAACAGGGCCCGTACGGTCCAGCTGTTGGGGTGACGGTCGTCCTCGCGGCTGTGGTTGACGATCACCTGGGTGGCCGCGCGGAGGTTGACCGCCGACCATTTCTCGTCGGAGGTCCCCCACGACCGGAACCAGCCCGGAGCGACGGCGAGGGCGCCCTTGCCGGCCTCGGCCAGCGCCCACTCCATCTGCTCAGGGGTCATACCGCCGATCGTAGGGGCCAACCCGCTCAGTAGGTGTAGAAACCCTTGCCGGACTTGCGGCCCAGGTCGCCGGCCTGGACCATGCGCTGGAGCAGCTCCGGCGGGAAGAACTTCTCGTCGGCGGTGTCGCGGTAGATGTTGCTGGCCGCGTTCAGCATGACGTCGAGGCCGGTCAGGTCGACCGTCGCCAGCGGGCCCATCGAGTGCCCGAAGCCCAGCTTCATCACCGTGTCGAGGTCGGCCGCGCTCACCACGCCGGTCTCGACCAGCTTGATCGCCTCGACCAGGATGGCCGAGAAGAGCCGGTTGGAGACGAAGCCGGCCACGTCGCGCTTGACCTCGACGCAGGTCTTGCCGACCTGTTCGGCGTACTGCCGCGCCGTGGCCAGCGTGTCGTCCGAGGTCTGATAGCCGCGGACCAGCTCGACCAGCTTCATCATGGGCACCGGCGAGAAGAAGTGGATGCCGACGACCGACTCGGGCCGGTCGGTGACCGTGGCGATCTGGGTGATCGGGATGGCCGAGGTGTTGGTGCCCAGCACCGCGCCCGGCTTGCAGATCTTGTCGAGCGCGCGGAAGACCTCGTGCTTGGCCTCGACCTTCTCGAAGATCGCCTCGACCACGATGTCGGCGTCGGCCACCGCGTCGAGGTCGGTGGTGGTCGTGATGCGGCTGATGGCCGCCTCGGCGTCCTCGTCGGAGATCTTGCCCTTGGCCGTGAACCGGCCCAGCGAATCCCGGATCGCCGTCATGCCCCGGTGCAGCGAGGCGTCGTCGACGTCCCGCATGGTGACCTGCCAGCCCGCCTGCGCCGAGACCTGCGCGATGCCGGAACCCATCAGTCCGGAGCCGATGACCGCGAGTCGACCCGCCATGTGCCTCTCCTCTGGTAAGAGTGTCGTCGGCCTCACATTAGCCTTGCTCCTGAACGGAAGTTCAGGCGGAGGACCGTCTTCCTATCGGGTCAAATCCGCTTAAAAGCCGGCGTAGCGGTGCGAGACTATGCCCATGGCCACAGGCAACGGCTGGTACCTCCTCGGGCCACTCATCGCCGTCGGTCTGGTCGGCTTCCTCGGCGCGATCTTCTGGCGCATGGGCCTTCAATGGACACTCACCCGCGAACCGGCGGGCGACCCGTGCGCCGACGGTCTCGCCATCTTCGGCGAACCCGACGACTACGGGCTGCTGTGCCCGGCCGCCGTGACGGGTGACGCCGAGATCGCCGACGAGATCAGGCGGCTTCTCGGCGACGCCGGCATCCGCGCCACGCACGCGGTCGCGCGCGACGGGCGTACGGCCGTGCTCGTCTTTCCCGAGCAGGTCGAAGAGGCCCGCCGCCTGGTCGGCGACTCGCCCGCCCTCTAGCGCGGGTCAGAAGTCGAAGGTCGGCTCGGGCACGTCGGCCCGCTCCACCTCGGCCCCCAGCTTGGCCAGGTCGGCCACGAAGTCGGGGTAGCCGCGGTCGATGTGGTGCACCTCGCCCACCTCGGTGACGCCGTCGGCGCAGAGACCGGCGATGACCAGGCCGGCGCCGGCCCTGATGTCGGTCGCCCGCACCGGCGCCCCGGACAGCCGCGGCCGGCCGTTGACCACGGCGTGGTGCCCGTCGGTGCGGATGTCGGCGCCCAGCCGGACCATCTCGTTCACGAACATGAAGCGGCCGTCGAAGATGTTCTCGGTGATCAGCGAGGAGCCCTCGGCCACCGAGGCCAGGCCGATCGCCATGGGCAGCAGGTCGGTCGCGAAGCCCGGGTAGGGCAGGGTGACGATGTCGACCGCCTTGGGCCGGTCGTCGATCCGTACGCGGAAGAAGTTGTCTCCCGGCTCGACCGTCGCGCCCGCCGTGACCAACTTGTCGAGGGCGATGTCGAGGAACTCGGGCCGCACCCCCTGCACGGTCACGTCACCGCGGGTCATAGCGGCGGCGAAGGCCCAGGTGCCGCCCACGATGCGGTCGCCGACGGTGGTGTGGCGCACCGGGTGGAGCTCGTCGACGCCCTCGATGGTGAGGGTCGACGAGCCGGCGCCCTCGATGCGCGCGCCCATGTCGATGAGCATCTCGCAGATGTCGACGATCTCCGGCTCGCGCGCCGCGTTGTCGATCTCGGTGGTGCCCTTGGCCAGGACGGCCGCCATCAGCAGGTTCTCGGTGGCGCCGACGCTCGGGAAGTCGAGCCAGATCTTGCTGCCGCGCAGGCCGTGCGGCGCCGAGGCGATCACGAAGCCGTGCTCGCCGGAGATCTCGGCGCCCATCCGGGCCAGGCCGGAGACGTGCATGTCGAGCCCACGCGAGCCGATCATGTCGCCGCCCGGCAGCGCCACCCGCACATATCCGCGGCGGGCGAGCAGCGGCCCGAGCACGCAGATCGACGCCCGCAGCCGGCGCACCAGGTCGTAGTCGGCCTCGCTGCCCGGCTCGGCCGGCACGTCGATGGTGGCCTCACCCCCGTCCAAGGTGACCTGGCAGCCCAGTCGCCGCAGCACCTCGGCCATGATGGCGATGTCGGTGATGCGCGGAACGTTCTCGACCACGCTGCGCCCCTGCGCGAGCAGAGCGACCGCCATCAGCTTGAGAGCCGAGTTCTTCGCGCCACCCACGCCGACCTCTCCGGTCAGCGCGGTACCGCCCTTCACCCTGATCACATCCACGCGGGCCATGGTATGAGTCGGCGGCGAACGGCCGCTCCGTAGGGTGGGGGCATGGCCGTACACCTCACCCGCATCTACACCCGCACAGGCGACGGCGGGCAGACCCGCCTGGGCAACAACGAGGTCGCCGACAAGACCGATCCGCGCATCGCGGCGTACGCCGACGCCGACGAGTGCAACGCCGCCCTGGGCGTCGCGCTGGCCCTGGGAGAGCTGCCCGACGCGGTGAAGACCGTGCTCAAGGCCGTGCAGAACGATCTGTTCGACGTCGGGGCCGACCTCTGCAACCCGGCCTCGGACGATCCGCCCTACCCTCCGCTGCGGATCACCGAGGAGTACGTGACGCGGCTCGAGAACTGGTGCGACGAGTTCCTGGAGGGACTGCCGGCGCTCGACAGCTTCATCCTCCCGGGCGGCACCCCGGGCGCGGCGCTGCTGCATGTGGCCCGCACGGTGGCGAGGCGGGCCGAGCGCTCGGCCTGGGCACTTCTTCGTGCGGACCCCGCTCGGACGAGTCAGTTGCCGGCCAAATATCTGAATCGCCTCTCGGATCTCCTGTTCATCCTGTCCCGCGTGGCTAACCCCGACGGCGACGTGAAGTGGGTGCCGGGCGCGGGGACGGCGCAGTAGCCGTGCTGCACCACGTGGAGCTGTGGGTTCCCGACCTGGCCGGCGCGCTGCGCCCCTGGGGCTGGCTGCTGGGGTCGCTGGGCTGGAAGGACTACCAGGACTGGCCGGGCGGCCACTCCTGGCGTCACGGCGACGTGTACCTGGTGCTGGAGCAGTCGCCGGCGATGTCCGGCCCGGCGCACGACCGGCTGGCACCCGGGCTCAACCACCTGGCCTTCACGGTCGGCGGCGAGGCCGAGGTGGACAGGCTGACGGCCGAGTCGGCGTCGCACGGGTGGACGCTGCTCTTCCCCGGCAAGCACCCCCGCGCGGGCGGCCCGTCGTCGTACGCGGCCTACCTGGAGGATCAGTGGGGCTACGAGGTCGAGCTCCAGTCCGGCCCGCCGTAATCCGCTTGCCCGGTCTGCCACCATGGGGACATGACCACACGCGCGACAGTCTTCACCCGGCCCCCGGCGGCCGGCTGATCTGCGCGTTCCTGGCCGCCCCACGCGGGCGGCCATTTTTCTGCGGCTTCCCGCCTTCCACGAAGCGGAGAAGCTCATGTCCCTCACCATCCGTGACCTGACCGACCCCTCCCAAGGCCCCCACGCGATCCAGCAGCTGGTGACCGCGATCCTCGCCGCCCTCCACAGGCCACCCACCGACCTGCTCATCCACCGGGGCGACCACATAGTCGACGTGGCCGACAACTACGACCGCCTCGGCTACAGTCCGTCAGCGGCAGCCCGGGATGCCCGCTACACCCGATATGTAGGCAATGGCCGGATGCTGCGCTCTCAGACATCGGCCCTGATTCCCGGCGCTCTTCGGCGCCTCCGCACGCCCGACACACTCATCGCCTGCCCGGGCGTCGTCTATCGCCGCGACTGCATAGACCGCTTGCACACCGGCACTCCCCACCAGCTCGACCTCTGGCGGATCACCTCGACCACCCCCGGGCCCGGCGATCTGCTCCAACTCGTCGAGACCGCCGTGGCCGCCGCCCTTCCCGGAATCCCCTGGCGGACAAATCCGTCGCACCACCCGTACACCATCGGCGGCCTGGAGATCGAGGCCTGGGCGGGCGGCTGGGTGGAGATCGGCGAGTGCGGAGTTGCCGCGCCGCATGTGGTCGGGGCCGGGCGGGCCGGGCTGGCCCTCGGGCTCGGGCTCGATCGCCTGCTGATGGTGCGCAAGGGCGTCGACGACATCCGGTTGCTGCGCTCGACCGACCCTCGGGTGGCGGCCCAGATGCTGGACCTGTCGCCGTACCGCCCGGTCTCGGCCCAGCCCGCCGCCCACCGGGACGTCTCGGTCGCCCTGCCCGAGGGGGTGACCGCCGAGGAGATCGGCGACCGCGTCCGCGAGCTCCTCGGCCCCGACGCCGCCCTGGTCGAGGAGGTGAGCATCTTGTCGGCGACCCCACCCGAGGCCCTCCCGGCGGCTGCCCGCGACCGGCTGGCCCTCCGGCCGGGCGAGGTCAACGTCCTGGTCCGCGTCATCCTCCGCGACCTGCACGCCGCCCTCCCCCGCCAGCGGGCGAACACCCTGCGCGACCGCGTCTACGAGGGTCTCCACGACCCCGCCGGCCGCGTCAGGCGTGCAGCGTGCCGTCGATGACCGTTACGGCCTTGCCGGTGAGGAGGGTGCGGTCGTCGCGCAGGGACACCCGCACGGAGCCGCCGCGGGCGGAGGCCTGATAGCCCGTCAGCTCGGTGCGGCCGCCCAAGCGGGCCGACCAGAACGGGGCCAGGGCCGTGTGGGCGCTTCCGGTCACCGGGTCCTCCGCCACACCCGCGGCCGCGCCGAAGAAGCGGGAGACGAAGTCGTAGTGGCCGGCCGGGTCGTCCGCTCGGGCCGTCACCACCACGCCCCGGTTCTCGATTTTGGCCAGCGCCGCCAGGTCCGGTGTCAGCGTGCGCACCGCCGCCTCGTCCAGCAGCTCGATCAGCAGGTCGTCGGTGTTCGGGCCGGTGTGGTGCACCGACAGCGGTGTCACCCCCAGCGCGTCGAGCACCCCGGGATCGGCCTGGATCGGGCTGAGCGGCGCCGTCGGGAAGTCGAGCGTGATCCAGCCCTTCTCGTCCGTCTCGGCCGTCAGGACGCCGCTGCGGGTCGTGAAACGCACCAGGCCCTCGCGGTTCAGCGCGTGCGCCGTGGCCAGCGTGGCGTGCCCGCACAGGGCCACCTCGACGGCCGGCGTGAACCAGCGCAGCGCGTAGTCGGCCTCCTCGGAGGCCACAGGGTGCAGGAAGGCCGTCTCGGACAGGTTCACCTCGGCCGCGACCGCCTGCATCCACGAAGCTTCGGGGAACGAGGGGCCATCCAGCACGACCACCCCGGCCGGGTTGCCGGCGAACGGCTGCTCCGTGAAGGCGTCGATGATTCGAATCCGCATGCCGAAGACGCTAGAGGCCTTGGCCGTACGCCGCGAGAGCCACCTGCGGAGACGCGGCCTACTGCTCGATCGTGCGGGGGCGGATGATCGGGCGCGCGATGCTGCCCGGCGGGCCCGGCGGGGCCGCCTCGAGCCAGGAGAGGAAGCCGGTCACCGTGGACTCGGCCATCGCGATCTCGAGCTCGTCGGTGGCCGTGGCCAGCTTGAGGACGACCCAGTGGCCGGGGATGGTGAGGCGCTCGGGGCCCTCGGGGCGGCGGCGCTCCTCGATCGTGAGGGCGCCACGGTCGAGGACGCGCTTGGGCCGGAAGGCGAAGGTGAACAGCCGGTGGATGCGGAGCTCGCCGCCGACGAACTGGCCGATCGCGGTGGACCAGCCCCGGCCGGGCACCAGGTGGCTCACGTGGATCTGCAGGCGAATGGTTCCGCCGCCGGCCATGAGCAGCCGACGGCGGAGGATGAGCGCGAAGAGCAGGACGAGCGCAGCGGCGAAGCAGATTCCGATTACTTCCAGAATCTCCATCGCCGGTCGTCAGTGAGTCTCGGGGGTGGCGGGGGTCGCGCTCTCGGCGAGAACGGTGACGCCGTCGGCGTCGATCGAGAGGAATCCGCCGGACACGTCGTAGGTGAGCTGCTCGCCGCCGGCGAGCTTCACCCGCACCTGCGAGGGCTCCTTCAGCAGGCCCAGCAGCGGGGAGTGACCCGGCAGCACGCCGATCTCACCCTCGGTGGTCCGCGCGACGAGCATCTCGGCCTCACCGGACCAGACGCTTTGCTCGACGGCTACGACCTTGACGGGCAGCTGGTTGGCCACGCTGTCCTCCTGTTGAAGAATCCGATTGGGTGAAGTCTAGACGGCGCTCTCTGCCGGGAGCGCGGCAGGTCAGACGTTGCTGTTGATGTACTCAGGGTGACGGAAGATGAAGTTCTGCACCTGGTCGTCGCGGACGGCCTTGAAGAACTCGTCGGCGGTGTCCTCCAGCGCCTCACCCCGGTAGTCGCCGTTCACGATGACCGAGTCACCCGGCAGCTTGATCAGGGTCATGTCGTCGGAGCGCAGGTTCTTCAGCGCGAAGGCCCAGTCGACCACGTTGTGGCCGTTGCCGTCGAAGATCAGCGCCTTGCCGGCCGCCTTGAGCACCGCGTCGAGCTTGGTCGGGCTGGTCACCACGTTCTTGCTGAGCGCCTGCTTGGCCATGGCCTTGATGAACTGCTGCTGGTGGCGCTGACGGTCGTAGTCGCCGCGGGGCAGGCCGTAGCGCTGCCGCACGTAGTCGAGGGCCTGCCAGCCCTCGAGGTGGCGGGTGCCGACCTTGTATTCGGCCTGGGGGCCGTAATAAGGGTGGGCGCAGCTGTTGTCGGCGCAGCGCGAGTACCGCGGGCGGGCCTTGCCGTTCGGCTGGAGGTGCTCCGACTTCACGTTCTGGTCGATCGTCATGGTGACGCCGCCCATGGCGTCGACGATGGCCTTGAAGCCGTTGAAGTTCAGGATCACGCCGGCGTCGAACTCGTCGATGCCGGTGAGCTGGCCGACCGTCTTGGCCAACAGGTCGAAGCCCTGGACCACATCGTGCTTGCCGCCGCCGACCGCGCTGCCGTACCCCATAGCGGCGTTGATCTTGGATCGTCCGCCCTTGAAGCCGGTCTTGGGGAAGGCCGGGATGTCGACGATCAGGTCGCGGGGGACCGAGAAGAGGTACGCCTGGTCCATGCCCTTGGGGATGTGAGCCACGATGATGGAGTCGGAGAGCGGGGTCTGCGTCTCCTTACGCGGGTCGACACCGACGAGCAGGATGTTCAGCGGGCCCTTGATGTCGGAGACGGGCTTCTTGGTGGCGCCGACGGCCGGCTCACCGAACAGGTCCTGCGTCTCGACGGCGCCGGCGTAACGGGCCACCAGCACCTGCTGGGTGACGATGGCGCCACCGCTGACCACCATGAGGACGCAGCCGAAGATCGCGCTGAGCCGCGCCCACAAGGGCGCGCGCCTTTTCCTCGCCACAGGTCTCCCCCAACGGTTGTCGATATCGGCCGCCTGACGAACGACAAGAGTACCCAGAAAGAGCCACTGGATCTGAGACTCGCAGAAGCCTCAAATCAGACAAATTACACACCGGATACGGCGAAGCCGCGCCCCCATAAGGTCGGCGCGGCTCCGCTGTCGCTTAAGGCAGCTCAGCCCTTCATCAGCTCGTGCGCGTTCTTCTCGAGGTCCTCGAGGCCACCGCACATGAAGAAGGCCTGCTCGGGGTAGTTGTCGTACTCACCCTCGCTGATCTTCTTGAACGCCTCGATGGTCTCCTTGAGCGGGACCGTCGAGCCGGGGACGCCGGTGAACTGCTCGGCCGCGTACGTGTTCTGCGAGAGGAAACGCTCGATGCGGCGAGCACGCTGCACCGTGACCTTGTCCTCCTCGGAGAGCTCGTCCATACCGAGAATGGCGATGATGTCCTGCAGGTCCTTGTACTTCTGCAGGATGCGCTGCACCTCGCGGGCGACCGCGTAGTGCTCGGCGCCGACGAACTCGGGCGCCAGGATCCGCGAGCTGGAGGCCAGCGGGTCCACGGCCGGGTAGATGCCCTTGTCGGAGATCGACCGCTCGAGGTTCGTGGTCGCGTCCAGGTGGGCGAACGTGGTGGCCGGCGCCGGGTCGGTGTAGTCGTCGGCGGGCACGTAGATCGCCTGCAGCGAGGTGATCGCCTTGCCGCGGACCGACGTGATCCGCTCCTGGAGCTCGCCCATCTCGTCGGCCAGCGTGGGCTGGTAACCCACGGCGGACGGCATACGGCCGAGCAGCGTCGACACCTCGGAACCGGCCTGGGTGAACCGGAAGATGTTGTCGATGAAGAGCAGCACCTCCTGGTTCTGGACGTCCCGGAAGTACTCGGCCATGGTCAGCGCGGACAGCGCGACCCGCAGGCGGGTGCCCGGCGGCTCGTCCATCTGGCCGAAGACGAGGGCGGTCTTGTCGAGAACGCCACCCTCCTCCATCTCCAGGATGAGGTCGTTGCCCTCGCGGGTGCGCTCACCCACGCCGGCGAACACCGACGTACCACCGAAGTTCCGGGCGACACGGATGATCATCTCCTGGATGAGCACCGTCTTGCCCACGCCGGCACCGCCGAACAGGCCGATCTTGCCACCGCGCACGTACGGCGCGAGCAGGTCGAGCACCTTGATGCCGGTCTCCAGCATCTCGGTCTTGGGCTCGAGGTCGGCGAACGCCGGCGGCTTGCGGTGGATCGACCAGCGCTCCTGGATGTCCAGGGTTGACGGGTCGGCGTTCAGCACCTCGCCCAGGGCGTTGAACACGTGGCCCTTGGTCACGTCACCGACCGGCACCGAGATCGGCGCGCCGGTGTCCTTGACCTCGGCGCCCCGGATCAGGCCGTCGGTCGGCTGCATCGAGATGGCGCGGACGATGTTGTCACCCAGGTGCTGGGCGACCTCGAGCGTCAGCGTCTTGGTGCCCTCGGAGAGGGTCACCTGCACGTGCAGCGCGTTGAAGATGTCGGGCATGGCGTCACGGGGGAACTCGGCGTCGACGACCGGGCCGATGACCCGGACGACGCGGCCGACACCGGTCTCCGCCTTGGTGGGCTCAGCTACAGCAGTCATCACATATCACTTCCTGCCGAGGACAGCGCCTCGACGCCGCCGACGATCTCACTGATTTCCTGGGTGATCGCGGCCTGCCGCGCGGAGTTCATCTCGCGCGTGTACCGCTTGAGCAGGTCGTCCGCGTTGTCCGACGCGCTCTTCATCGCCCGACGGCGCGAGGCCGACTCGCTCGCCGCCGAGGACAGCAACGCCGCGTAGATCCGCGTGTTGAGGTACTTCGGCAGCAGCGCGTCGAGCAGCTCGTCGGCGTCCGGCTCGAACTCGTAGGCCGGGCGCAGCCCGGGCTCGACCTCGCGCTCCTCGACCTGCATCGGGGCCAGGAAGTGCGCCTCGGCGCTCTGCGTCATCAGCGACTTGAACTGCGTGCTGACGATGTGCAGCTCGTCGACGCCCTGGATGCCGTCCGGGCCGTAGGTGGCGTCGGTGTCGTCCGCGCCGGCGACGAACGCCTCCAGCAGGGCGTCACCGATCGCCTTGGCGTCGGAGAACGACGGCCGCTCGGAGAAGCCCGTCCAGCTGGTCTCGATCGGCCGGTTGCGGAACCGGTAGTAGCCGACGCCCTTGCGGCCGACGACGTACAGCACCGGGTCCTTGCCGTCCGCCTTCAGCCGCTCGATCAGCTGCTCGGCGGTGCGGATGGCGTTGGCGTTGTAGGCGCCGGCCAGGCCGCGGTCGCTGGTGATGAGCAGGACACCCGCCCGCCGGACCCGCTCGCGCGGGACCAGCAGGGGGTTGTCGATCGTCGCGTTGGACGCCAGGGCGGTCAGGACCTGGGTGATCGCCTCCGCGTACGGCTTGGAGGCGGCAACCCGCTCCTGGGCCTTGGCGATGCGGCTGGTGGCCACCAGCTCCTGCGCCTTCGCGATCTTCTTGGTCGACCGGACGGTGCGGATGCGCCGCCGGAGGGCCTGTACCTGACCGGCCATGACTACTGGCCTTCGGCCGGACGGGGAACCTCGCGGGTCACCGTCTCGCGCGTCTGGCGGCCCTCTTCCAGCGGCTCGGCTGGGTTCTCGTTCACCGAGGAACCGGTCTCGCCGCGCTTGAAGAGCTCCTTGAACTCGGTCACGCCGCTCTTCAGGTTCTCCACGTCGTCGTCCGACAGCAGGCCGGTCGAGTCGATCGCGGTGTAGGTGTCGCTGCGGTGCCGCTTGATCCAGCCGAGGAAGTCCTGCTCGAAGCGGCGCACGTCGGCCACGTCGATGTCGTCGAGCTGGCCGGTGGTGCCGGCCCAGATCACGATGACCTCGTCGACCACCGAGTACGGCGAGTACTGCGGCTGCTTGAGCAGCTCGACCAGGCGTACGCCCTTTTCGAGCTGGGCCCGCGACGCGCGGTCCAGGTCGGAGGCGAAGGCCGAGAAGGCCTCCAGCTCACGGAACTGGGCCAGGTCGAGGCGGAGACGGCCGGAGACCGAGCGCATCGCCTTGACCTGCGCCGAGCCACCGACGCGGGACACCGAGGTGCCGACGTTGATCGCCGGGCGGACACCCGAGGCGAACAGGTCGGTCTCGAGGAAGATCTGGCCGTCGGTGATCGAGATGACGTTCGTCGGGATGTAGGCCGAGATGTCGTTGGCCTTGGTCTCGATGATCGGCAGACCGGTCATCGAGCCGCCACCCAGCTCGTTGGAGAGCTTGGCGCAGCGCTCGAGCAGACGGGAGTGCAGGTAGAAGACGTCGCCCGGGTACGCCTCGCGGCCCGGCGGGCGGCGCAGCAGCAGCGACACGGCGCGGTAGGCCTCGGCCTGCTTGGTCAGGTCGTCGAAGACGATCAGGACGTGCTTGCCGTTGTACATCCAGTGCTGGCCGATGGCCGAGCCGGTGTACGGCGCGATGTACTTGAAGCCGGCCGGGTCGGAGGCCGGGGCCGCGACGATCGTCGTGTACTCCAGCGCGCCCTGCTCCTCGAGGGTGCCCCGGATCGACGCGATGGTGGTGGCCTTCTGGCCGATCGCGACGTAGATGCAGCGGACCTGCTTGTCCGGGTCGCCGGACTCCCAGTTCGCGCGCTGGTTGATGATCGTGTCGATCGCGACCGTGGTCTTGCCGGTCTTGCGGTCGCCGATGATCAGCTGGCGCTGGCCGCGGCCGATCGGCGTCATGGCGTCGATCGCCTTGATGCCGGTCTGCAGCGGCTGCTTCACGGGCTGACGGGCCATGACGTTGGGCGCCTGGAGCTCGAGCTCGCGCTCGCCCTCGCTGGCGATCTCGCCGCGGTCGTCGATCGGCCGGCCCAGCGGGTCGACCACGCGACCGAGGAAGGCGTCGCCGACCGGAACCGAGAGGACGCGGCCGGTCCGCTTGACCTGCTGCCCCTCCTCGATGCCGGCGAAGTCGCCCAGGACCACGACGCCGATCTCGCGGACGTCGAGGTTCTGCGCGACACCCAGCGTGCCGTCCTCGAACTCGAGCAGTTCGTTCGCCATCGTCGAGGGCAGGCCCTCGACGTGCGCGATGCCGTCGCCCGCATCGGAGACGATGCCGACCTCCTCGCGGGAGACCTCGGGCGTGTAGGACGAGACGTAGCGCTCTAGCGCCCCCCGGATCTCGTCCGAGGAGATGGTCAGCTCGGCCATCCTCTGCCTTCTCTGTCTAGCTCGGGACGTCGCCGCCACCGAGGGGCCTGCTCAGCCCCGCGCGCGAAGCGCGGGGGCCGAGGGAAAATTACTTGGAGAACGCCTGCTTGGCGGCGTTGAGCCGACGCAGGATCGTGCCGTCGTAGAGGTCGGAGCCGACCTTGACGCTGACGCCGCCGATGATCGAAGGATCGACGTCGACCTTCAGCGAGACCTGTCGGCCGTAGATGTCGGACAACTTGGCAGCCAGCGCCTGCTCGTCGGCGTCGGTGAGCGGCTTGGCGACCGTCACGTACGCGACCTCGCGATCGCGCTTGGCGGCGGTCAGCTCGACCAGCCGGGTCAGCGATCCCTCGAAGCTGCGGCCCCCGAAGCCCTCAAGCGCCACCTCGATGAGCCGTACCGTGGCCGGCTGGGCCTTGCCCTTCAGCAAGTCCTCCACCAGCTTAACCCGCCGCTCGGTGGGAGCGCCGGGGTCACTGAGCGTGATGGCGAGCTCGGGGTTGCCCGAGACGATCTGCCCGAAGCGGAACAGCTCGTCCTCGACCTCGGCCAGGTTGCCGGCTTTCTGGGCGCCGGACAGCACGGCGTCGGCGCCGAGGCGCTCCGTGACGTCGAGCAGCTCGGCCGGCCGGGAGAACCGGCCCGACACCAGAGCGGCCAGAACGTCGACGGTCACCTGCGAGACCTTGCCCGACAGCAGCGAGCGCAGCAGCTCGCCGCGGTCGGCGCCGGAGCGCGACGGGTCGGTCAGCGCCCGGCGCAGGGCCGGCTGGGCCCGCAGGATGCCGGCCACCGACAGGATCTCGTCGGCGACGGTGGTGACCTGCGCGGCCGTGGCCGTGCCGGTGCTGCCGTTGAGCTTGTCAGCGGCATCGGCGAGCGCCTGCTGGCTGACGGTCGACGCCATCAGCGCCGCCCGCCCGCCGAGCCCGCGCCGAGCTCGTCGATGAACCGCTCGACCGTGCCGCGGCTGCGCGCCTCGTCGGCGAGAGCCTCGCCCACGATCTTGCCGGCCAGGTCGACGGCGAGCGTGCCCACCTCGGAGCGCAGCTCACGAACGATGCTCTCGCGCTGGGCGGCGAGCTGCTCGTTGCCGGCCGCGATGATGCGGTCCGACTCCTCGCGAGCCTTGGCCAGCACGTCCTGACGGATGCCCTCGGCGTCGGCCCGGGCCTCGTCGCGGATGCGCGCGGCCTCGGTGCGGGCCTCGGCCAGCTGCGCCTTGTACTGCTCGAGCAGCTGGTTGGCCTCGGCCTGCGCGGTCTCGGCCCGCTTGATGCCGCCCTCGATCGCGTCCACCCGCGCCGCGAAGGTCTTCTCCATCATCGGGAAGACGAACTTCATCAGCACGAAGCAGAGGATGCCGAACGCGATGATGCCGAGCACGACCTCCTGCCAGAGCGGGATGATCGGGTTGTGCTCGGTCTCAGCCGCTTCAGCCGCTAGCTGGTAATACGTGGTGATCATTCAGACCTCCGCAGCGCGGGAAGGGGGGCTTAGAACTCGCCGGCCCAGATGAAGCCGAAGGCGATGCCCAGGAGGGCGAGCGCCTCGATAACCGCGAAGCCGATCCAGACGTAGGGCAGGGTCAGGCGCGACGACTCGGGCTGACGGGCGGTGGACTGGATGTACGCGGAGAAGACCAGACCGACACCGATGCCGGGGCCGATGGCGGCAAGGCCGTAACCGATGGCGGCGGTGCTACCACCGACGGCGGCAAGAACGTCAACCATTGCAATTTCCTCCTGGTATCTCGCGTGAATGTCACGCGGGACGACAACGGGGTGTTACTGGTACTGCGGGTCTTTCAAAAACTGCTCAGTGCTCGTCGGCGAGCGCGCCCTGGACGTAGCTCGCGGTCAGCACGGTGAAGACGTAGGCCTGGAGGCAGATGACCAGGAACTCCAGGAAGGTCAGGGCGATGGTCATCACCCACGACACGACCGAGAACGGCGCGAACCACACGTTGGCGTTCAGCATCGCGAAGCCGCCCAGCGTGAACACCAGCAGCAGCATGTGGCCGGCGAACATGTTGGCGAAAAGACGGACGGCGAGCGAGAACGGCCGGACGATGAAGGTCGAGAAGAACTCGATCGGGATCAGCAGCGGCAGGATGAACCACGGCGCCGGCGGGATCAGAGCGTGCTTGAAGTACTTGAGTCCGCCGTGGTGCTTCATGCCGATGTAGATGAACATCACGTAGCTGATCACCGCGAGCACGGCCGGGAAGGCGATGTGCGAGTTCGGCGAGATCTGCGCGAAGGGCACGATGGCCCAGAAGTTCATGATCAGGATGAAGACGAACAGCGTCGTCAGGTACGGCGCGAAGTTGATGCCCCGCTTGCCGAGCATGTCGACCGCGATGTTGTTCCGCACGAAGCCGTAGATGCTCTCGGCGATCCACTGCTTCTTGGTCGGAACCAGCTTGGGCTTCCGGTACGTGACCAGGAAGAAAATGATGATCAGCGCTACCGAGATCCAGAGCAGCGCCGTGATCTTGGTAAACCAGTAGCTGTCGTGCCCGCCCCACGGCACGATGCTGGGCAGGTAGAAATCCTCGACGCTCGGCGGGAACGGAACGTCCGCCGCGAGGACTGTCGACTGACCGGTCACCGTAGCCCTTTCCTGTCAGGCGCCGAGACGGCGCACGATGAGGTAGACACCGCCGCCGATACCAACGACCGCGCCGATGCCGGCGAAAATGCCCTTGGTCCCGACCCAGTGGTCGACCAGCAAACCGATCCCTCCCCAAACCAACATCCCCGCGATGAGGTAGGCGACGGCAGTCATTCCCATACCCGTGTCGGGCGGAGGCGGACCGTCGTCGTCCTGGGGATTCCTGGGAGGTTCTTGACCGGTCATGACGGCCCGAACGATATCAGCAGGAAAGACAAGGCTAAGCGCGGCCCCCCGCACAACCGCAGTTGTCCAGGCGTCAGGGGTCGCGCAACTGGAAGGACACGGTACTCCCCCTTCGCCATAACCTGACACGCCACGGCCGTTCACGTCACCGTTTCGAGGTCAACAAACCACGAAAGGGACGCTGACGAGCGCAAACGGCCGCTAGATGATCACTTTGAGCGACTGACGCGGTGAATCCACCACGCCTGCACGGCGGTCCACACCACCACGCCGGCGACGATGCCCCAGCCGAGCGCGTCCTTGCCCTGCCAGTCGCTCGTGACCCCGTAGGCGAGGACGACGCCGAGGACCGAGTACTTCAGCACGTAGGTCAGCAGCGCGAGCGGCATCAGCAGCGCCGGCCGCACCGTGTCGGCCCAGGCGATCACCAATGTCGACATCGTATAGCTGATCGTCACTATCAGCACGCCAATTGCGGCGCCCAGGCCGGCCGGGGCGCCGTCGAGCAGGAAGCCGGCCGAGGCCGCGAACAGCAGC
Organism: Actinoplanes sp. CA-131856; assembly: GCF_050956135.1. Classification (GTDB taxonomy): domain Bacteria; phylum Actinomycetota; class Actinomycetes; order Mycobacteriales; family Micromonosporaceae; genus Actinoplanes. The sequence continues at coordinate 9,608,972 of NZ_CP191849.1, forward strand.
AGCGCGAACGCGACGGTCGTCAGGAACGGCAGGTGGGCCACTCGCCAGCGCGGATCGGCGGGCAACGGCGGCAGGTCGGGCAGCGGGCGGTCGTCCTCCTCGTCCCTCTCCTTGAGAGTCGGATCGAGCGCGGGGTCGTACGGCTCGACCTCGATTTCCTTGGAGCGCTTCACGCCATCACCTCCTGCCGAGCGTAGGCGGGGAAGCGGGCCACGAGCTCGGCCACCTCGGCCGCCGCGCCGGCCAGCCGCGCCGCGCCCGCGCCCGTGGCCGGATCGCTGCGCACCGCGACGCCGATCAGCCCGGCGATCTGCCGCATCTCACCCTCCCGCATGCCCTGGGTCGTCACGCTCGGCGATCCGACCCGGATGCCCGACGCGATCGCCGGACGCTGCGGATCGTACGGGATGGCGTTCTTGTTCAGACTGATGCGGGCCTGGTCGCAGCGGGCCTCGGCGTCACGGCCGGTCACTCCGAGGTCGGTGAGGTCGGCCAGCGCGAGATGGGTGTCGGTGCCGCCGGAGACCGGGCGCATCCCCTCGGCGGCGAGCCCGGCCGCCAGCGCCTGGGCGTTCTTGACGACCTGACGGGCGTACCCCTGGAAGTCCGGAAGCGAGGCCAGCCGCAGCGCCACCGCCTTGGCCGCGATGGCGTGCATCATCGGGCTGCCCTGGCTGAACGGGAAGACGGCCCGGTCGACCCGCTCGGCCAGCTCGGAGCGGCAGAGGATCATGCCGCCGCGGGGGCCGCGGAGGACCTTGTGGGTGGTGCAGGTGACGACGTCGGCGTACGGGACGGGCGAGGGCGTCGCGCGGCCGGCCACCAGTCCGATGAAGTGCGCGGCGTCGACCAGTAGATAGGCGCCGACCTCGTCGGCGATCTCGCGGAAGGTGGCGAAGTCGATGGCCCGGGTGTACGAGGTGGCGCCGCAGATGATCAGCTTGGGGTGGTGTGCCCGCGCCAGGTCGCGCACCTCGTCGTAGTCGATCTCCTCGGTGTTGGGCGTGACCCGGTATCCGACCGGGTGGAACCACTTGCCGGAGAAGTTGACGCGGCTGCCGTGGGTGAGGTGACCACCGTGCGGCAGCTCCATCGCGAGCACGGTATCGCCGGGCTCGGCCAGCGCGGCGTACGCGGCCAGGTTGGCCGAGGTGCCCGAGTGGGGCTGGACGTTGGCGTGGTCGGCCCCGAACAGATCGCACGCGCGCTGGACGGCCAGCTCCTCAGCGCGATCGACCTCGGCGCACCCACCGTAGTAGCGGCGGCCGGGGTAGCCCTCGGCGTATTTGTTGGACAGCGTCGAGCCGAGCGCGGTCAGCACCTCGGGCGACGTGAAGTTCTCGCTCGCGATCAGCTGGAGCCCACCCCGCTGGCGCGCCAGCTCGCCGAGAAGGACACCGGCGACCTCCGGATCGGCACTTTCGAGCGCGGCGAAGTCCGGCCCCCAGAACTTGTCCACGCGCCCCTCCCCGGGTAGGCAACGCTGCCGAAATCGAGCATATGGCTTATCCGGCCCCTTCGGCGGGCACAGTCTTCAGTTATGCGCTGCTTGGTGACGGGTGCGACCGGATATATCGGCGGGCGGCTGGCCCCGCGACTGCTCGACGCCGGCCACGAGGTGCGGTGCCTGACCCGCGGGCCGGGCCGTCTGCGTGACGTTCCGTGGGCCGGGCGGGCCGAGGTCGTCCAGGGTGATCTGGAGGATCCGGAATCGCTCACAAAGGCCTTCGAGGGCATCGAGGTCGCTTATTTCCTCATGCATTCCCTCGGCCGCCGCGATTTCGAGAAACGCGACCGGCGGGCGGCCGGGAATTTCGCGGCGGCGGCCCGCGCGGCCGGGGTGTCCCGGATCGTCTATCTCGGCGGCCCCGAGCCCGAGGGACCGGCCTCCGCGCACCTGCGCTCGCGGTCCGAGGTGGCCCGGATCCTGCTCGCCGGCGGGGTGCCGACCACGGTCCTGCGGGCCCCGGTGATCATCGGGTCGGGCTCGGCCTCGTTCGAGATGCTGCGCTATCTGACCGAGCGCCTGCCCGTCATGGTGACACCACGCTGGGTACGCAATCGCATCCAGCCGATCGCGGTGCGTGACGTGCTGCGCTACCTCGTCGTGTCGGCCACCATGCCGTCGTCGGTGAATCGGGCGTTCGACATCGGCGGGCCGGACGTCCTCACGTACGCCGAGATGATGCAGCGCTACGCGAAGGTCGCGGGTCTGCGCCGCCGCGTCGTCGTGCCGCTGAAGCCGCTCAGCCCGTGGCTGTCGGCCCACTGGGTCGGACTGGTCACCCCGGTACCCAACGCGATCGCCCGGCCCCTGGTGGCCAGCCTGATTCACGAGGCCGTCGCGCACGAGAACGACATCGCGCGGTTCGACCCCGAGAAACCGATCGGTTTTGACGAGGCGGTCCGCTACGCCCTCGGCAAGATCCGCGACGCCAACGTGGAAACGCGCTGGGCCGACGCGGCGGGCCGGGACGCCGAGGCGGAGCCACTGCCGTCCGATCCGGAATGGTCGGGCGGCAGCGTGTACGTCGACGAGCGGACCCGCCCGGTCGACGCTCCGGTGGACGCCCTGTGGCGGGTCATCGAGGGCGTCGGCGGCGAGAACGGCTGGTACTCGTTCCCGCTGGCCTGGTCGGTCCGCGGATGGCTCGACCGGCTGGCCGGCGGCGTCGGCCTGCGCCGGGGCCGCCGCGACCGCCACCACCTGCGGGTCGGTGAGGCCCTGGACTGGTGGCGGGTCGAGGAGATCGTCCCCGGCAAGCTGCTGCGTCTCCGGGCGGAGATGCGCGTGCCCGGCCGCGCCTGGCTCGAGATGTGCGCGTCCAGCGACGGCGAGGGCCGCAGCGTCTATCGCCAGCGGGCCGTCTTTCTGCCGCGCGGGCTGGCCGGTCACGCCTACTGGGCCTCGGTCCTGCCCTTCCACGGCGTGATCTTCAGCGGCATGGCCCGCAACATCGCCAAGGGCGCTACTTCGCCGCCGCCCGGCTGAGGCGGTCGCGGACGGCGAGCCAGTCCTCGGTCTGCGGCGGCTCCTGGACCAGGATCGTCGCCACCTGGGCGTCGTCGAGCCGGTGCAGCGCCGCGTAGAGGTCGGCCGCGTACTCGGCCGGGTCGCCCGAGAGCATCTCGGCTCCCGGCACGTCCGCGGTCTCGTACGTGAGCACGCCGACCGGGCCGGCCAGCTCGGAGCGGTCGACGTCGCGCACGTCCTTGGCCAGGATCAGCCGCGCCCGGGGAGCGTAGTGCCGCCGGCTCATGCCGGGTGACGGACGGGCGGCGCCGTCCGCCGGTCCGGCGTCGGGCAGGCGGATGGTCCCGGTCACTTCCCGGAGAGTACGCAGCGGGAGCGCGCCCGGGCGCAGAAGCGCGGGCTCCTGACCCACGAGGCTCAGGACCGTCGACTCGATGCCCCACGAGCTCGGGCCGCCGTCGAGCACGAGCGGCACCTCGGGCAGGCTGCGCACCACGTGGGCGGCGGTGGTCGGCGAGATCGACTCCGACCGGTTGGCGCTCGGCGCGGCCAGTGGCAGCCCCGACGCCTCGAGCAGGCTCAGCGCCACCTCGTGGGCCGGAACCCGGATCGCGATGGTGTCGTCGCCGGCCCCGACACCGGCCAGATGCGGGGCGCGCGGCAGCACGAGGGTGAGCGGACCGGGCCAGAACTGCGCGGCCAGCTCGTTGGCCAGGGTGGGCCAGGACGAGGTGAGGGCGCGGGCCGCCTCGACATTGGCCACGTGCACGATCAGCGGGTTCCAGGACGGGCGGTTCTTCAGCCGGTAGATCTCCCCGATCGCCTTGGCCGAGAACGCGTTGGCGCCCAGCCCGTAGACGGTCTCGGTCGGGAACGCCACCACCGACTCGGCCCGCAGCACCTCGACGGCCCGGCGCAAACCCTCGGCGTCGGGGCGGACGACGGCGCCGGTCACGGCAGGAGCAGAACGGCGAACGGGACCGTGGTGTCCTCGATCTCGTTGCCGACGCGCTGGAAGGTGCCGTCCCCACGGCCCCACGGGTCGTCGAGGTCGTCGCCCTCGCGCGGCGCGTCGTCGCCGCGCAGCCGGGCCACCTCCTCGACGATGGCCACGCCGCGGGCGTGCACGCCCTCGGGGCTGCCGCCGCCCGCCGGCAGCCGCGACGCGTCGACACCGGGCAGCAGCCGGCCGAACTCGCCGGTCACGAAGGTGCGCGCGGCCGCCTCGGGGCGCAGCGCCACCACGTAGTCGAGCTGGTCGGCGGTGGCCGTGAGGATCAGGTCGGCCTCGTCGATGAAGTCGCCGCGCAGCTTGCGGGCCGCGAAGCCCTCGGCCGCGCCGCCCCGGGCCCGCACCTGGCGGGCGGCGGGCGGGTTCATCTCCTCGCCCTCGTGCCAGCCGCCGGTGCCCGCGCTCAGGCTGCGGACCAGCTTCTCGCCGTCCTCGCCGGCGCGGTCCTTGACGGCGCGGGCAAGCAGGCGCTCGGCCATCGGCGACCGGCAGATGTTCCCCATGCAGATGTGCAGGACGGTGAACGGCTCCACGTCAGCCCTCCGCCGCCACGATCTCCGGCACGACATCGCGCAGCTTCTCGAACGAGACGGCGCCGTTGCGCAGCACCCGCGGGACGTCGCCGGTCACGTCGACGATGGTGCTGGGCGCCGGGTCGAGCGCGGGGCCCGCCTCGAGGTAGACCCGCACCGCGTACTCCAACTGGTCGCGGGCCTCGTCGGCGGTGTTCGGGGCCAGCCGGCCCTGCTTGTTGGCCGTGGTGACGGCCATCGGGCCGACCTCGCGCAGCACCTCGAGCGCGACCGGGTGCAGCGGCATGCGCACCGCGACCTGCCCGCCGGTGTCGCCCAGGTCCCACTGGAGGCTCGGCGAATGCTCGACGTAGAGGGTGAGCGCGCCCGGCCAGAACGCGTCGGCCAGCTCCCGGGCCGCCTTGGGCAGCGAGTAGACCAGGCCGTCGAGCGTGTGCCGCGAGCCGACCAGCACCGGCGGCGGGACCTGGCTGGTGACACTGCGCGCCTGGTGCAGCGCGGTGATCGCGTGCGGGGTGAAGGCGTCGGCGCCGACACCGTAGACCGTGTCGGTCGGCATCACCACCAGCTCACCGCTCTTGACCGCCTCGACGGCGGCGGCGATGCCGCGATCCCGGTCCGCGGTGGTACGGCAGTCGTAGAGCATCACACCGTGCAGTCTGCCATGCGCCGCGGCGCATCGATCAGGTGCGCCGTGCCGTGGCGTACCGGGGACGACCGGCGAGATCGGCGTGCGCCTGGACATCGGTGAAGCGGCCGTCGGCGCGCAGCAGCTCCGGAACGGCCGAGCCGTGCACGTCGTCGTGCTCGATGCCCACCACACCACCGGGTCTCAGCAGTTCGGCCGCGCGGAGCACGACCTCGCGGATGACGGTGAGCCCGTCGGCGCCGCCGAAGACCGCCTCGGCCGGGTCGTGGTCGGCCACCTCCGGCGGCACCGGGGTGCCCTCCGGGACGTACGGCGGGTTGCAGAGCAGCACATCGACGGCCCCGCGCAGGCCGTACAGCAGCGAGGGGTCCGTGACGTCGCCCTCGACGACCTCGACGACCGGGAACGCGGCGGCGTTGCGCCGCAGATAGCCCAGCGCGACCGGCGAGCGCTCCACGGCGATCACCCGCCCGGCCCGGCTCTCGTCGGCCACCGAGATCGCGATGGCGCCGGTGCCGCTGCACAGATCGACCACCGTCGCGCCGGGCGCGGTCCGCTCCACACCCCAGCCCGCGAGAAGCTCCGTCTCGGGTCGTGGGACGAAAACGCCGTCGCCGACGGAAAGTTCCACGTGCCGGAACGCCGCCGTGCCGAGCAGATGTTGCAGCGGGACGCGCCGGGCCCGCTCGGCCACCAGCGCCCCGAGCCGGCGCCGCTCGTCGGCCCGGATGCCGTCCACCAGCAGCAGACGGCCTCGCGGGATCTCCAGCACGTGCGCGGCGAGCAGCTCGGCGTCGACCCGCGGCGACTCCACGCCGGCCGCCGAGAGATCGGCCACCGCCGCTGCGATCGCCTCGCTCAGCCGCGTGCGCGCCGGGGATCGGGAGCTGTCTTCGGAGTCCGGGTCCACGGCATAATCATCGAACGTCACGTGCGGCGCCGACCGGCCGGGTCGGCGATCTGTTCGCGTGTCGCGGGTGGGAGGCGCCTGGTGAGTTGGTTGGACCAGCTCGCGGAGAACGTCGACGAGCTGCACCGGGCCGGCGCCCTGCAACAGGACGGCCGGTCGGCCGAGGCGCTCCCGATCCTCGACGGCGTCCTCGCCACGGCCACCGATCCCACGACCCGGGCCTACGCTCTGGTGCAGCGCTTCGGCGCGCTGATCAACCTGGGCCGGGTGGCCGAGCTGGCGACCGCGATGTCGGCCGCCGACAACGCGGTCCGTGAGCTCCCCGATCCCTATCTGCGCGGCCAGATGCACGCCTTCGCCGCTCTCGGCGCCCATCTCGAGCGCAACCTCGACCGGGGCGTGACCCACCTCGTGCAGGCGTCCCGGTCGCTGGCCGCGGTGCGCGACAACGACTCCGAGACCGCCTGGGGCTGGCACGATCTGGCCATGGCGTATTCCTACCTCGGCTTCCACGGCCACGCGCTGACCGCGATCGAGCAGGCCCGGCAGGTCGGCGCCGCGGCCGGCATGGCGGCCGAGATCTTCGCGGCGCCCGGCATCCGGCTGCGCAACGCGGTCTCCCTCGACCACCAGGGCGACACCGACGGCTGCCTGCGGGTGCTGCGCGACATCGACGCCGAGCTGACCCGTTACGCGGCGGCCGGCGCCGGCCGGCTGCGCCCCGGGAGCCGGGCCGCCTACGGCTACGCGCTGGCCCGCCGGGCCGCGCTCGGCGAACAGATCGAGGCCGACGCGTCCGAGTGGCTGACCGGCGGAGGCGACAGCGTCCGCACCCGCGACCTGCGCCACCTGGGCAACGTGTGCCTGGCCATCGCCGGCGGGCGGCCCGGGCTGGCCCTGTCCATGCTGGACGCGGTGCCGGTGGCGCCCGAGGTGCTGGGCGCGGCCGAGCCGGCCCGGCTGCGCAGCATCTGCCACGCGGCCGCGGGCGACCACGCCGCCGCGCACGCCGCCGACCGCTACGCGTTCCGCCTGACCGCGCAGCGCATCGACCGGTTCCGCGACGGATATCTCGACGGCGTCGCGGCTCGCCTCGACGCCCAGGAGACCCAGCGCGACCCGGGCCGCTTCGGCGACGAGACGCTCACCGATCCGCTGACCGGCCTGCCCAACCGCCGCCAGCTCGAGCGCTACGTGGCGGCGCTGCTGGCCCGGGGCGAGCGGGCCGCGGTCGGCGTCTGCGACCTGATCGGGTTCACCGCGGTGAACGCGCGGCACGGCCGCCACTGCGGCGATCTCGTACTCCAGCGCATCGCCGGCGTCCTGAACAGGGTGATGCGCCGCGGCGACTTCGTGGCCCGGTTCGCCGGCGACGAGTTCGTGGTGGTGCTGCCGGGCGCCGGCACAGCGCAGGCGGCCGAGGTGTCGCGCCGGCTGGCGGCCGCCACCAACGCCGAGAACTGGCAGATCTTGGTGCCCGGCACCCCGGTCGGGCTGGCCGCCGGATGGTCCGAGGTGGGCACCAACGGGCGTACCCTCAGCGCGGCTCTGGCGGCCGCCGCGGCGAACAGGACGCCCACCCGATGACGACGATGTAGCGGCCCGCGGATGGCCACGATCGAGCTCGGTGAGATCTCCGGCGGGCGCCCGGAGGACCGCCGCCCGCTCGGTCGCGACCGGCGCGTCGCCGGCGCCGCGGTGGCCGTCCTCGGACTGCTCGTCCTCGCCGGCTCGGCGGTGCCCGGCCCGCGTGGCGTCCGTCCGCTGTGGAGCGTGTCCGCCGCCGGCAGCCAGGGCATGGCCCTGACCCCGCAGACCGTCTTCCTGCACCGAGCCTCCTCGATCAGCGCGTACGACCTGGCCACCGGCCACCTCCGGTGGCAGCGTCCGCTGCCCGGCCCGGTGGGATATGTGCAGGCCGCCCAGGGGGCGGGCCTGCTGCTCGCGCCGGCCGAGGCCGGCCGGGCCGGATATCGCACGATCGCCCTGTCCGCCGCGACCGGCGACGAGGTGTGGCGGGCGGACGGCGAGCCGCACACGATCGGCGACGACACCGCCCTGATGGCCGAGTACACGGCCGAGGGCGGCCTCCGGCGGACGCGGCTGATCCGCCTCGCCGACAACCACGTCCTCTGGCAGCGCGACACCCCGGGAGTGCGCAACCAGATCGTGGCCACGACCGGCGGGCGGCCGGAGAGCGTGGTCACGGCCACCGCCGCCGGCGAGGTGCGGGTCCACGCGTACGCGACGGGCGCGCTCACCGCGACCGGCCGGATCCCGCTGGTCGATCCGCGGCCCGAGGAGGGCTACTTCAACGACCTCGTCGCCTTCGACGGGCGCCTGGTGGTCAACCGGTCCCGGGCCGGCGTCTTCGACCTGTCGGTCTACCGCCTGGACACGCTGCGGGAGCTCTGGCACGCCGCCGACACCGACGGGTACGCCTTCTCGTGCGGCCCGTCGCTGTGCCTCAGCGGCGCCGGCGGCCTGGTCGCCCACGACCCGGCGACCGGACAGGTCCGGTGGCGCCTGCCCGGCGTGACGAACGCCCTCACCGTCGGCGACAGCCGGATGGTGCTCGACGACGGCCGCGAGGAGGGCGAGCCGGTGCTGATCGACGCGGCCACGGGGACGCCGGTCGGGCCGCCCGCGCGCGGCAGCCCGGTCTGGAGCCCCGAGCCGGCGGGCAGCGTGCTGCTCCTGCGCTCGACGGTCAGCCCGCCGGGGCGCACGGCGGTGACCCGCTGGGAGCTGGACACCGGGCGGCGCGTGCTGCTCGGCACGATCGACCGGATGCCCGGCTATCACTGCCAGTCGGCGGCGCGCTTCCTGACCTGCGCCCGGGGCGACCTCTTCGAGGTCAGCGAGGTGCCGTGAAGAAGGTCAGCGAGGTGCCGTGAGGAAGGTCAGCGAGGCGCCGTGAAGCTCGTCTCGCCGGCCAGCCGGGCCTCGCGGTCGGCCGCGGCCAGGGCGTCCAGCACCCCGTCGAGCTCGCCGTTGAGGGCCAGGTCGAGGTTGTACGCGGTGTAGCCGATCCGGTGGTCGGTGATGCGGTTCTGCGGGAAGTTGTACGTCCGGACGCGCTCGGACCGGTCGACCGTGCGGACCTGCGCCTTGCGGGAGTCGGAGGCGGCCGCGTCGGCCTCCTCCTGGGCGATGGCCAGCAGCCGGGACCGCAGGATGCGCATGGCCGACTCCTTGTTCTGGAGCTGGCTCTTCTCGTTCTGGCAGCTCACCACGGTGCCCGTGGGCAGGTGGGTGATGCGCACGGCGGAGTCGGTGGTGTTCACCGACTGGCCGCCCGGGCCGGACGAGCGGAAGACGTCGATGCGCAGGTCGTTCGGCTCGATCTGGATCTCGACGTCCTCGGCCTCGGGCAGCACCAGCACGCCGGCGGCCGAGGTGTGGATGCGGCCCTGCGACTCGGTGACCGGCACGCGCTGCACCCGGTGCACGCCGCCCTCCCACTTGAGCCGGGACCAGACGCCGTGACCGCCCGCGGGCACGCCCTTGGTCTTGACCGCGACCGAGATGTCCTTGACCCCGCCGAGGTCCGACTCCTGCGAGTCGATCACCTCGACCACCCAGCCGTGCCGCTCGGCGTAGCGCGTGTACATGCGCAGCAGGTCACCCGCGAACAGCGCCGACTCCTGGCCGCCCTCGCCCGCCTTGATCTCGACGATCACGTCCTTGGCGTCGTTGGGGTCGCGCGGGATCAGCATCTCGCCGAGCTTCTCCTCCAGCGGCGGCAGGGTGGCCGCGACCGCCTCGACCTCGGAGGCGAACGACGGGTCCTCGGCCGCGAGCTCCTTGGCCGCGGCCAGGTCGGCCCGGGCCGCCTCGAGCTCGGCGTTCGCCGCGTAGATCGGCGCCAGCTCCGCGAAGCGGCGGCCCACCCGGCGTACGAGAGCCTGGTCAGCGTGGATGGAGGGGTCCTCCATCTGCTTCTCGAGCTGCGTGTATTCGTCGAGAAGGGCACTCAGCCGGTCGGTGCTCACAGGTCTCTCCCCAGGGAAGCCACGCCACGAAAACTCGGATCACATGCGAACGGCGCCCGCTCCCGGGAAGCCGGGTGCGGGCGCCGTCGACGCGGTTACTTCTTCTTCGCGGCGTTGACCTTCGCGTACTTGGCCTGGAACTTGGCCACGCGGCCCGCGGTGTCGAGCACGCGCTGCTTGCCGGTGTAGAACGGGTGGCAGGCGCTGCAGGTCTCGACACGGATGTCGCCCTTGGCGGTGCTGCGGGTGGAGAAGGTGCTGCCGCAGGAGCAGATGACCTCGGTGGTCGTGTACTCCGGGTGGATGCCGCTCTTCATTTTTCTCGGTCCCTCTCAATTGATGGTCGCCGGGTCGCTGTCAGCACCGCGCCGCCCCTACAAGACGGTGGGCTCGGGCGTGAACCGGAACCGTGGCCGATGGACCAGTCTGCCATGTCTCGAGTCGTACCGAGAAATCGCCGGTCCGATGGGCTCCAACGCGCTGATTATCACGGGTATTCCACGCACCCAATGCGAATAATGTCCATTTCCGGTCCGGTAATGTCGCTGGTGGCATGACCAGACTGCTGATCACCCGGGGACTGCCGGCGTCCGGCAAGACCACGTTCGCGCGCAAGCTCCAGCCCGGCGTGGTGCGGGTCAACCGCGACGACCTGCGCCGCATGCTGCACGGCACCCGGCTCTACACCCAGTGGGCCGAGGCGCAGGTCACCGACGCCCAGCGGGCCACCGTCGAGTCGCTGCTGCGCCGGCGCACCAGCGTGATCGTCGACGACACCAACCTGCGGCCGAGCAAGGTGCGCGAGTGGGCCGAGCTGGCCGCGCGCTACGGCGCGACCTTCGAGGTGCACGACTTCACCGACGTGCCGCTGAAGGAATGCCTCCGGCGTGACGCCTCCCGCGACCCCGATGAACGTGTGGGCGAGAACGCCATCCGCGCCATGTTCGACCGCTATCTGGCCAACCGGTCGCTGCCGCTTCCGGTGCCCTATGTCGCTCCCGGCGGTCTCGCCGCCGTCTACGAGCCCGATCCGGAGCTGCCGCCGGCCCTGCTGGTCGACATCGACGGCACCGTCGCCCTGATGAACGGCCGCGGGCCGTACGACTGGGACGAGGTCGGCTCCGATCTCCCCCACCAGTCGGTGATCACGGCGGTGCGGGCGATGCACGCGGCCGGCAACGCGATCGTCTTCTGCTCGGGGCGCGACGAGGTCTGCCGCGCCGAGACCGAGGCCTGGCTGGGTCTTTACGTCGACGTGCCGTACGAAGCACTATTCATGCGGCCCTGGGGCGACAGCCGCAAGGACTGGGTGGTCAAGCAGGAGATCTTCGAGGAGGAGATCCGCGACCGCTGGCGGATCGTCGGCGTCTTCGACGACCGCAAACAGGTGGTACGGATGTGGCGCGAGCTCGGCCTGACCGTGTTCCAGGTGGCGGAAGGAGACTTCTAGTGAAGTACCCCCGCACCTTCCACCTGCCCGACTCCCCCGGCGCCACCCACGACGACAAGGTGCAGCACGATCTGTCCTGGCTGGACGGTGAGCTCGTGGTGACCGAGAAGCTCGACGGCGGCAACCTCACCTTCACCCGCGACGCGATGTACGGCCGGTCCCCCGACTCGGGCACCCAGCCGTGGGACCGGCCGGCGAAAGCGCTGTGGGCGATGACCGCCTACCGGATCCCCGACGACTGGCGGGTGTGCGGCGAGTCGATGTGGGCCCGGCGCAGCATCGCGTACCACGACCTGCCCGGCGTCTTCATCGTCTTCGGCATCTGGGACGAGACGGACACCCTGCTCGGCTGGGACGACACCGTCGACTGGGCCCACCGGCTGGAGCTGCCGGTGGTACCGGTGCTCTACCGCGGCGGCAGCCTCACCGAGGCCCGGGCGGCCTGGGCCGCCCAGCGCGACGAGGAGCGCTCCGAGGGCTACGTGGTGCGGTCGGCCGGGCGCATCCCGGCCGCCGAGTTCGACCACCGGCTGCTCAAATGGGTGCGCTCCGGCCACGTCCGCACGCCCGACTCGTGGCGCCACCGTGACGACTTCGCGGTGAACGAGTTCGCCTAAGACCCCAGCAGACCCCTGTAGTGGTCCAGCAGGAACGTGCCCTTGAAGCCGACCGCCGCCTCGGCGTCGAAGAAACCGAACTCCGGGGCGTGACCGGCGCCGCCGGACGGGCCGATGGTGACGATGATGCCGTCCGGGAACGGCTCGTACGCGGTGAGCGGCCCACCCTCGATCAGGGCGCGGATGTTCTCGGCGGCCACCTCGGCCTGGCGGGAGGCGGCCCGGCCGGTCTTGATCTCGGGGGTGTCGTTGAGGTCGCCGACGGCGAAGACCCGATCGTGCCCGGCCACGCGCAGGTGCTCGGTGACCGCGAGCCGGCCGCCGGGTCCCCGGGCCGCGGCCAGCTCGGCGCCCAGATAGTCGCTCGGCACCGTGCCCCCGTAGCAGGCGAACCACAGGTCGGCGGCGATCACCTCGCCGTCGCCGGTGGTCACCGTGAAGGGCCGGACCTCGCCCGCCGGCGTGTCCGGCGCGGTGTCCAATTTGGTGTCGAGCAGCACTCGTACGCCGAGCTCGTCCAGCTGTCGCGCCACATCCGCGCGCATCTGGTCCGGGAACCGGCCGCCGAACATCTCGGCCGACGGTTCGACGAGGGTCACCGGCTTGCCCGGCCAGGCCGCGGCGATCTCGCCGGCGAACTCCACGCCGATCGCCCCGGCGCCGAGCAGAAGAATCCCGGACGCCCGGTCCAGCGACTCGTGCAGCTCGCGCAGCCGCGCCGCCACCGCGTCCCGGCCGGTCATGGTGATCCGGGTCGGGAACGGGCCGGTCGAACCGGTGGCCAGCACGATGTAGTCGGCGTCCAGGCGGGCGCCCGAGGCCAGCTCGACCACGCCCGGCCGGACCTCGGCCGCTGTGTCGCGCATCACCCGGCCCCGGGACAGCAGACCGTCGTACGGAAAGAAGATCTTCTCGGCCCAGGCCGGATCGGCCGCCGCCCGCAGCTGGGCGACGTGGTGGAAGAACATCTCCCTCGGCTCGACCACCGTCACGTCGGCGACGTCGTCCAGCGCCCGGGCCACCACGATGCCGCCGTAACCGCCGCCCACCACAACCACTTTCTCTGTCATGCCGAGAACTGTTCTGCGGCCGGCGGCGGCCAGGGAGACCGCGCTCAGGGTGGTAGCGGCGGGGACACCTTCACCGGCCGCGGCGTTGTTACCGTCGAAGGGTGGGCGACAACGAGCTGGGCACCTTCCTGCGGGCGCGGCGGGCCGAGGTGACACCGGCCGAGGTCGGGCTGCCACCCGGCACCCGGCGGCGCACGCCCGGTCTGCGCCGGGCCGAGGTGGCCATGCTGGCCGGGGTCAGCGTGGAATATCTGATCCGCCTCGAGCAGGGCCGTGACAAGCACCCGTCCCCGCAGGTGCTGGCCGCGCTGGCCGGCCCGCTGCGGCTGACCGCGGCCGAGCGCGAGCACCTCTACAAGCTGACCAAGTCGTCCAGCGTGATCTGCGGCGCGCTGGCCCAGGACCCGATGCGGACCGTCCGCCCCGGCCTGCGGGCGGTGCTCGACCGGCTCGAACCGGCCGCCGCCATGCTGATCAACCAGGTCGGCGACCTGGTGGCGTACACGTCCGGCTTCCGGCTCCTGGCCGGTCCCGTCGGCCTGCTCGACGGCGACATGCCGAACCTGACCCGCTATCTGTTCGCCGACCCGCGCGCCCGGGAGGCCTATCCGGACTGGGCCCACATGGCCGACGAGCAGGTGGCCGTGCTGAAGGCCGGCCCGCCCCGCCCGGACTTCGCGGACGAGCTGACCGTGGTGGCCGGTGCCGAGTTCACCGAGCGGGCCGAGCGGGTGCCGGGGCTGCCGCGGCCGCACGGCCTGCTGCGCCTGGCCCATCCTCAGGCCGGGATGCTGCGGCTGTCCTACGAGACCATGACGCTGCCCGGCGACCACGGGCTCCGGCTGGTGGTCCAGCTGCCGGCCGACGAGGCCACGGCCGAGGCGCTACGCGCCATCACCCCCTTGCGGCTCGTTGCGGGCTAGCCGAGCCGCCTCCTCGTCCAGGTAGAAGTTCGGCTTCAGGTCGGCCTCGTCGTAGTAGCGGTGGAAGACCGGGGTGACCCCGCTCGACATCGGCGGCACGATCCAGGTCCAGTCCGCCGGCACCCGGCGGCCCGCCCGCTGCTCGTTCTCGATGTGCTTGAGGAACCGCTCCGACTCGGTGTGGTGGTCGCTCATCCGCACGCCGGCCCGCTCGAACGAGTGCAGCACGGCCCGGTTCAGCTCGACCAGGGCGCGGTCCTTCCACAGCGTCGAGGCCCGGCTGGTGTCAAGGCCCATGCGCCGCGCGACCACCGGGAGCATGTCGTAGCGGTCGGTGTCGGCCAGGTTGCGGGCGCCGATCTCGGTGCCCATGTACCAGCCGTTGAACGGCGCCAGCGGATAGTGCACGCCGCCGATGGTGAGCCGCATGTTGGAGATGGCCGGCACCGCGTGCCAGCGCAGGCCGAGCTCGGCGAACCAGGTGAACTCGGGATGGGTCAGCGGGACCTCGCGGATGGCCCGCTCGGGGAGCTCGTAGAGGCGTACCCCCTCGTGTGGGGTCTCGATGGCCAGCGGGAGAACGTCGAACTGCTCACCCTTGCCCCGCCAGCCGAAGCCGCGCATCGCGTCGGTGAAACCGGCCATCCGCGAGTCGCCGACCGGGCAGCCGCCGGTGTCACCGTATCCGGCGTACCGGATCAACTGCTCATTCCAGACCCGGGCGTACGGACGTCCCGGCTGGGCCGCCGCGAAAATGCTGATCACCGGGCGGATCGTCCCCTCGCCGGCGGTGCGCAGATGATGCACGAGCAGCGAGAAGATCTCGTCGGCGGTACGGGCCCGGCGGCGGTCGAGCACCATCAGGCTCCGCCAGTACAGGCGGCCGATGCAGCGGCTCGCGTTGCGCCAGGCCATCTTCGCCCCGTGGGCGAGCTCGTCGGTGGTGTGCACGTACGTGCCGGTAGCCGCGATCTGCGCGCGGACGATGGCCAGCCGGGGCTCGACCGGGCCGAGCCGGGGGTTCTCCGTGTAGCACTGCCGGAGGAAGTCCTCGGCCTCACCGGGGTCGGCGGGCGCCGCCGGATCCCACGTCTCGGACGGTGTATCCCGGTAGCCGGGCACGTTCATACGGCGCCTCCCACTAGAGCTTCAGGGAGATTCGCACGACCCCGGTCGGGTGGAACCGCACTGCGTGTGCGACAAAAAGGACGCAGCCCCTCCGTTAGGAGAGGCTGCGTCCCGTTTTGCGCTATTACTCGCCAGGCGTGGACTTGGCGATCTGCATCAGGAACTCGACGTTGGTCCTCGTCTGCTTGAGCCGGTCGAGGAGCAGGTCGAGCGCCGCACCCGAGTCGAGCGAGTGCAGCACCTTCCGGAGCTTGTGGATGATCGCCAGCTCTTCCTTGCCGAGCAGGATCTCTTCCTTACGCGTGCCGGACGGGTCGATGTCGATGGCCGGGAAGACCCGCTTGTCGGCGATCTTCCGGTCGAGCTTGAGCTCGGCGTTACCCGTGCCCTTGAACTCCTCGAAGATGACCGTGTCCATCATCGAGCCGGTCTCGACCAGCGCGGTGGCGAGAATGGTCAGCGAGCCGCCGTTCTCGATGTTGCGCGCCGCGCCCAGGAACCGCTTCGGCGGATAGAGCGCCGTCGAATCGATACCACCCGACATGATGCGGCCGGAAGCCGGCGCGGCCAGGTTGTACGACCGGCCCAGACGCGTCACCGAGTCGAGCAGCACGACCACGTCGTGGCCCAGCTCGACCAGGCGCTTGGCCCGCTCGATGGCCAGCTCGGCGACCGTGGTGTGGTCCTGCGGCGGCCGGTCGAACGTGGCCGCGACGACCTCGCCCTTGACCGAGCGCTGCATGTCGGTGACCTCTTCGGGCCGCTCGTCGACCAGCACGACCATCAGGTGGCACTCGGGGTTGTTGTGGGTGATCGCGTTCGCGATCGCCTGCAACACCATCGTCTTACCGGCCTTGGGCGGCGAGACGATGAGCGCCCGCTGGCCCTTGCCGATCGGCATGACGAGGTCGATGACCCGGGTGGTCAGGATGTGCGGCTCGGTCTCGAGACGCAGCCGCTCCTGCGGGTAGAGCGGGGTGAGCTTGTAGAACTCCGGACGCCGCCGGGCCTCCTCGGGCTCCATCCCGTTGATGGTGTCGAGCCGGACCAGCGGGTTGTACTTGTCGCGGCGCTGGTCGCCCTGGCCGCTCTCGCGGGGCGTGGCCCGCACGGCGCCGGTGACCGCGTCGCCGCGGCGCAGGCCGTGCTTCTTGACCTGCGACATCGACACGTAGACGTCGTTGGGGCCGGACAGATAGCCGGTCGTCCGCACGAACGCGTAGTTGTCGAGCACGTCGAGGATGCCGGCGACGGGCACGAGGACGTCGTCCTCGCCCACGTGCGGCTCGCGGCCGCCGTCGCGCTGACCGCCCTCGTTGTCGCGGTCGCCCCGGCCGCGGCGGCGGTCACGGAAACGGCTGCGACGGCTACGACGGCCACCGTCGTTGTCGTCGTCGTCGTGACCCTGGTCGTCGCGCTGGTTGCGGTCGTCGCGCTGACCCCGGTCGCCCCGGTCGTCCCGCTGGCCACGGTCGTCCCGCGGGCCACGGTCGTCCCGCGGGCCACGGTCGTCCCGCGGGCCACGGTCGTCCCGCGGGCCACGGTCGTCCCGCTGGTTGCGCTCGCCGCGGTCGTCCCGGTTGCCCCGATCGTCCCGGTTGCCGCGGTCGTCGCGACCACCGCGGTCGTCCCGGTTGCGCTGGCGGTCGCGGTTGCGCTCGCCACGCTCGGGCCGGTCGGCGCGCTCCACGGTCTCCGTCTCGGCGGCGGCCACCGCCGGAACCGAAGCCGTGGCCACGACCGTGGCCGGAGCCGACTCGGCGGCGACGGCCGGTGCGGTCTCCCGCGGGGCGGTCTCACGCTGAGTGTCACGCTGGGCCGTCTCACGCGGGGCGCGCTCACGGCGGGCCCGCTCGCGACGGCTGCCACCCTCGGCGGCCGGCGCCGCCTCCGGCTGCGCGGCAGCGGTCTGCGGCGCCTCGGCCGCGGGCTGCGCCTCGGCGACGGGAGCCACAGGGGCCTCGGCCTTGGCGGCCTTGGCCTCGCTCCGCGGACGCGGCGCGCTCTCGGCCGCGGCGGATCCGCCGCTCTGCTTCTCGGTGATGGCGGTGATCAGCTCACCCTTGCGCATGCGGGCGGTGCCCGAAATGCCCAGGGAGGCGGCGAGGCTCTGCAACTCGGGCAGCAGCATCGCGGACAGCCCGGTGCCGCCTCGGCGGCGCTTCGTGGCGGTCGCGGTGGTGCCGGCGCCGGCGTCAGCGACGTCAGAAACACCCGACGTCACGTCGGTGGTGTCGCTCAATGGATTCCTTCCGTCGGAAAAAGCCCGAGACTCCCGGTTTCTGCAGCCTGGTGGCCGGGTGTCGCGGTACCCGCCTCGCACAAGCGGCGCGGGAGTTTGTGCAGCACGGCAGCTCGACGGTGTCCCTGCTCGTCAGAGGTTGGCGAGTAGGTCTCGGCGAGTGCAGCGACCTTTCGATGCTGCTCGGCGTGTGCCTTTGAGGAGGTGAGACGGCCAGAAGGCCATAAGAGTCTCGGGGGTGCGCGCCGAACCGCAGAATCGCTCGCTTCGCGGCTGTGCTTGGTCTTGAGCGTAGTCAACTCGTGCGACCTGCGGCAACAGGGCCCCGCTAGGCGAGTTCCACCATACTCCCTTTGACAAGAGCACCGGCGACATCCACGCCCAACGTCTCGGCGCGCCACTCTGTTCCCGGATGAAAATCGGCCGGGACCTCGGTCAACGCCAGCACGGAAGGTCCCGCGCCACTCACCACGGCGGCCACGCCGACCGAGCGCAGCGCCGCCACGAGCGAGGTGGTCCCGGGCATGGCGTCGGCCCGATAGCCCTGGTGAAGCCGGTCCTCGGTGGCCGCGTGCAGCAGCTCGGGGGCAGCGGTCAGCGCGTGAGTGAGAAGCGCCGCACGACCGGCGTTGAACGCGGCGTCCGCGTGTGGCACGGCCGAGGGCAGCGCGGCCCGGGCCGACGCGGTATAACCCCGTTCCCTCGGCACGAAGACCGTCGGGTGTACGCGATCCGACACCGGCAACCGCACGGCCCGCGCCCCGGACCCCTCGGTCCAGGCGATGGTGAAACCGCCGAGCAGGCACGGCGCGACGTTGTCGGGATGGCCCTCGAGCCGGGCCGCGATCCGCAGCGCGGCCTCGTCGTCGATCAGGTGTGTCCCGTTCGCGACCAGCCCGCGCGCGAGCTGCACGCCACCGACGATCGCGGCCGACGACGACCCCATGCCCCGCGCCTGCGGAATGCGGTTCACACACTCCACGGCCAGCCCGGCCGGCCGCTCACCCAGCTCGTCGAAAGTCGCGAGCATGGCCCGCAGCACCAGGTGCGTCTCGTCGCCCGGCAGCTCGCCGGCGCCCTCACCCTCGACGGCGACCGTGTGGCCGGCGCCGGTGACCCGGGCGGTCAGCTCGTCGTAGAGCGTGAGCGCGAGCCCCAGAGTGTCGAAGCCCGGCCCCAGGTTGGCGCTGGTCGCCGGCGTACTGACCGAGACCGGCTCGGTACTGAAGGTCAGGCCCATCGCCACATGCTAGGTGCCGCTGATCAACCTTCTTGTCGCACCCACCCACTAAGTTCTGCCTCGTGTATGCGATCGGGCCGTTCGTCGGCATCCTCATGGTTCAGTTCCCGGTCCTGGCCGTCCTGATCGCCGGGCTGGTCATCGTCTCGATGCCGGGGCGGCGGCTGCCCGGTCGCTCCGGCGTGCTGGCCCGGGCCGGGCTCGGCGTGCTGCTGGCCGAGGTCATCGCGTCGATGACCTGGAGCGCCGTCTTCACCCAGATCGTGGCCCAGGGCCCGTTCGACATGTCGGTGACTCAGTTCAGCGTGGTCAACGCGATCATCAGCTTCCTGCTGGCGCTCTTCTTCGCGGCCGGCCTCGGCCTGCTGATCGCGGCCCTGGTCAGCGCCCGGTCACGAGCCGACGGCTGACGGCCGTCCGACACGCCTGGTGGCGATCCGCCAGCCGATCGCGTAGAGCAGGGTGATCAGGCCGCAGCCGGCCAGGATCCACCGCTCGTCGACCACGTCGACGACGGCCGTGGCGCCG
Source organism: Actinoplanes sp. CA-131856 (assembly GCF_050956135.1). Taxonomy (GTDB): domain Bacteria; phylum Actinomycetota; class Actinomycetes; order Mycobacteriales; family Micromonosporaceae; genus Actinoplanes. The sequence goes on from NZ_CP191849.1 coordinate 9,628,243, forward strand.
AGCTGGCTGACCGCGATGGCCATCGTCGCCAGCATGAGGTCGGTGGCGAAGACGCGCCCGCGCAACCGGTCGGGCACCTCGCCCTGCAAGGCGTAGTTGGAGAGCGTCCAGTTGGCGCCGCCCGCGAGGTGCGCCGCGAAGACCAGGACCAGCACGGCCGGAAACCAGGGCGTCACCGCGACACCGATGTAGCTGACGCCGTAGAGGCCCATCGACAGCGCGAGGCCCGGGAAGAGCCAGGACCGGCGGCGCAGCACCGGCCGCAGCAGGAAGGGACCGACCAGCGCGCCCGCGCCGCGGACGGCGAAGAGCAGGCCCGCGCCGAGCACGCCGGCCCCGTGCATGCCGGCGATGAGCGGAAAGACGATGAGCACGCCGTTGCCGAGGCCGGCCGCGCTCTTGACTGTGACCAGGGCCCGGATCCGGGGATTGTCGCGCAGATAGCCGAAGGACTCGCGGATCGCATGCGACGTCCGCTGCGGCGCCGCGCCGTCCTCGCGGGGCGCCTGCATGGGACGGCGGATCAGGGTGGTGAGCAACGCGCCGGTGAGCAGGCAGACGGCGGCCACACCGAAGCTGACGTACGGCCCGAAGGCCGCGCCGACCACGCCGCCGAGCGAAGCCCCGACGATCGTCATCGTGCCCCAGGTCGAGCCGGACACCGCGTTCGCGGCCGACAGGTCCTCCGGCTCGACGATGTTCGGCAGGGCGGCCGACGCGGCCGGCGAGTAGAACGCCTTGGCGATCGCCATCAGGCCGATCGCGACCAGGGCCAGCGGCGCGGTCGCGGCCGACCGGACCGTGAAAAGCAGCAACACCCCGGCGAATACGGCCAGATTCGACAGAATCAGGATCTTCCGTCGATCGAACCGATCGGCCAGGGTGCCGGTGAACTGCAGGAGCAGGGCGTTGATGCCCGTGTCGACGGCGAGCACCAGACCGCCCCAGATTCCGCTGCCGGTGAGCTCGGGGAGCAGCACCAGCAGCGGAACCATGACGAACCAGTCGGAACCGAAGACCACCAGCTCGGCTCCGAAGAGCCGGCGGAAGTCCCGGTTACGGGTAAGGACCGAGAACGCTTTCGACACGTACCCGAACCTACCGGCAGGAGGCGATCAGCCTTCCTGGCGCTTGGGCATCTTGAGCACCTCGAACTGGTCGGTGTAACCGCGCAGGGCCGAGGCGGGCTCCTTCGGCTGGTCCGGAGCCGGCTCGTCCACCACCGGAGCGCCGCCCTTCTTGGCCAGCCGCTTGGCCCGCCGCTTCTCCTTGCGGTTCTCGACCATCGTGTAGAGCGTCGGCACCAGCACCAGCGTCAGCAGCGTCGAGCTGACCAGGCCGCCGATGACCACAATGGCCAGTGGCTGCGAGATGAAGCCGCCCTCGCCGGTGAGGCCGAGCGCCATCGGGATCAGCGCGAAGATGGTCGCGATGGCGGTCATCAGGATCGGCCGCAGCCGGTGCCGGCCACCCTCGATCACCGCCTCCTGCACGCCCATGCCTTGCGCCCGGTAATGGTTGATCAGATCCATCAGCACGATGGCGTTCGTCACCACGATGCCGACCAGCATCAGCACACCGATCAGGGCCGGAACGCCGAGCGCGGTGCCGGTGACCAGCAGCAGGATGATCGCGCCGGTGGCCGCGAACGGGATCGAGACGAGCAGGATGACCGGCTGGATCAGGCTGCGGAACGTGGCCACCATGATGATGAAGACGATCGCGATGGCGGCCAGCACGGCCAGGCCCAGCTGCTGGAACGCCTCGGCCTGGTCGGCGCTGACGCCGCCGATGGTGGCCGTGGCACCGGCCGGCAGGGTGAGCGCGTCGAGCTTCTTCTGCAGCTCACGGGTCGAGGCGCCGAGGTCGGAGCCGGTGGCGGTGCCGGTCACCGAGACCGTGCGCTCGCCGTCGACCCGGGTGACCTCCTCGGGACCGTTCACCTGCTTGATGTCGGCCACCTGGCTCAGCGGCACGACGCCGCGGGCGGTGGTGAGCGGCAGCTTGGCCAGGGCGGCCGGGTCGGCCGGGGCGGCGCCGAACGAGATCACGACGTCCTGGCTGGAGCCGTCGACCGAGATCTGGCCGGCCGGCACCGAGCGGAAGGAGCCCGAGACGGTCTGGGCGATCCCGGCCTCGGTCAGCCCGTACTGGGCCGCGACGTCGCGCTTCACGGCCACGTCGAGACGCGGCACGCTGGCGGCCAGCGTGCTGGTGGCGTCGATGACGCCCGGCGTCTCGGACATCGCCTTCCGCACCTGCTCGGTCGCCGCGGTCAGCGCCTCGGCGTCGGCCGACTTGACCTGGACCGACAGCTCGCTGCCGCCACCCAGACCGGAGTCGTCGGCGCCGACGGTCACGTCACCGACGTTGCTCAGCTTGCCGATCTCGTCGCGCAGCTGGTCGGTGAGCTTCACCGCGTCGGCGTCCTCCTCGAGGCCGACGTTGAAGCTCGCCGTGCTGGCGCCGCCGCCGCCGAGGAACGGGTTGAACTCGCCGCCGCCGATCGAGACCTGATAGGTCTTGACCCCCTCGGTCTTGGCCAGCACGCCCTCGATCTGCTTGGCCGCGGCGTCGGTGGTGGCCAGGTTGGTGCCGACCGGCAGCTCCTGGCTGATGGTCAGCGAGTCCTGGCCGGACTGGTCGAGGAAGTTGGTCTTGAGCTGGGTGGCCAGGCCGAGCGTGCCGATCAGCACGACCAGGCCGATCGACAACGTGGCCCAGCGCCGCTTGGTGGCGAAGCGGATCACCGGCAGGTAGCCCCGCTGGAGCGGGTTGCGCCGCTCCTTCTCCTCGGCCGCGCGGCGGACCGCCTCGGTGTCGGTGCCCTCCGGCGGCGGCTTGAGGAACCAATAGGCCAGCACGGGTACGACCGTGAGAGCCACGAAGAGCGAGGCGATCAGGGCCACGGTCACGGTGATCGCGAAGGACGAGAAGATCTGGCCCACGAAGCCGCCGACCAGCGCGATCGGCGCGAACACGGCCACCGTGGTCAGGGTGGACGCGGTCACCGCGCCCGAGACCTCGCGGACGGCGGTGATGATCGCGTGGACCTTCTCCTCGCCGTACTCCAGATGTCTCTTGATGTTCTCCAGGACGACGATCGAGTCGTCGACCACGCGGCCGACGGCGATCGTCAGCGCGCCCAGGGTGAGCAGGTTGAGCGTGTAGTCGCCGACCCAGAGCGCGATCAGCGCGATGAGCACCGACAGCGGGATGGAGACCGCCGTGACCAGCGTCGACCGCACCGACATCAGGAAGATCAGGATGACGATGACGGCGAACACGAGGCCGAGCAGGCCCTCGGTGGTGAGGCTCTCGATCGAGCGCTCGACGAACGGCGCCTGGTCGGTGACGACGGTCAGCTTGGCGCCGGAGTCCTTCTCGAGGTCGGCCAGCTTGTCGCGCACCTCGTGGGAGATGTCGACCGGGTTGCCGTCGGGCCGCGCCGTGACCGCGATGCCGAGGCTGGCCTCGCCGTCGGTGCGGGTGTACGAGGTGGCGGCGGGCAGCTTGCTCTCGACGGTGGCCACCGAGCCGAGCTGGACCGGGCCCTTGCCGCCGGTCAGGAAGACCTGCTTGAGCTGGTCGATCGTGGTGATCGGCGTGCCCACCTGGACGGTCAGCGACTTGTCACCGTCGTTCACGGCGCCGGCCGGCACCGAGATGCCGTTCTGCTGGAGGACGGTGGTGATCGCCTGCGGGTTGACGCCGGCCGCGGTCAGCTTGGCCAGGTCGGGCGTGATGACCACCTGCTGGGACCGGGCGCCGGTGATCGTGGTGTCCCGGACGCCCTCGATGCTGTTCAGCTCGGGCACCACGGTGTCGTTCAGCTTGTCGAGGAGCGCGCTCTCGTCGCCGCCACCGGACGCGGCCAGCACGATGGCCGGGATGTCGTCGGTGCTGCCCGCGAAGATCGTCGGCTCGACGTCGTCGGGCAGCTGCGGCTGCACCCGGTTGACGGCCGTGGTCAGCTGGTTGACCGCCGAGTCGATGTCGGTGCCGTAGACGAAGGCCACGGTCACCGTGGCGACGCCCTCACGGGTGGTCGAGGTGACGCTGTCGATGCCGTCGAGGCCCTTGGCGGCGTCCTCGAGCGGCTCGGTGATCTGATCCTGGATGATCTCCGGGCCGGCGCCCGGCAGCGTCGCGGTCACGAAGGCCGCGGGGAACTCGATCGACGGGAACAGCTGCTGCTTCAGCGACGGGATGGCGAAGATCCCGAAGCCGGTGATGACGATGGCGACTAGAGCGACCAGGCCTCTGTTGGCGAGGCTGAGCCGGGTCAGAAATGACATGTGCGCTCCCCCGGTAATAGTTCGTCCAGCATGAATAGTTTGCCTGACGCGAACAAATGGTTTTTCCCCGGGGTGCACTGGTAGCGTCCGTCACCAGAGGGACACAAACCGGCCATCATGGCGTCACGGAGAAAGGGTCGGCGGTGGCCGAGAAGGAACAGCTCATCGCGGACATTATGGGCGCGCAACATCGCCTGCAGGACCTGATCGCCGAGGACCAGGCCGATCCGCTGTTCTCGTCGCACCTGACGTTGTCGCAGCTCAAGATACTCATGCTGCTCTCCCGGCACGGCAATGTGCCGTTCGGCGAGCTCGCCGGCCTGCTCGGGGTCGGCGCCGCCGCGCTCAGCGGCATGATCGACCGCCTGGTCGTGCAGGACCTGGTGACCCGCACGGAAGACCTGCACGATCGGCGGGTACGCCGGATCGGGCTGTCACGTGCGGGTCGCGAGCTCATCGGGAGCATCTTCAACGCCGGGGAGGCGAAGATGCGCGCGCTCCTCAGCCGCCTCTCAGCCGAAGAGCTCGATCTGATCGCTCAGACGTCCCTGTTGTTGCTCAAGGCCGCCGACGAGGCCTGGGGCTCAGGCCAGGCCTAGCTCGCGGGCCGCGATCAGCACGTCGTTCTGGATCGTGGTGGGCGAGGGAGCCGTCGAGATGGCCCACTCGGGGTCCTTGAGGCCGTGGCCGGTGACCGTGCAGACCACCCGCGAGCCGGCCGGCACCTTGCCCGCCTGCGCCTGCTGGAGCAGACCGGCCACGCTGGCCGCGCTGGCCAGCTCGACGAAGACGCCCACCTCACGGGCGAGCACCCGATAGGCCGACAGGATCTCGCGGTCGGTGACCGACTCGATCAGGCCGCCCGAGGAGTCGCGGGCGTCGAGCGCCTTGGTCCAGCTGGCCGGGTTGCCGATGCGGATCGCGGTGGCGATCGTCGACGGCTCCTCGACGACCTTGCCGGTGACGATCGGCGCCGCGCCGGAGGCCTGGAAGCCGTACATCTTCGGCAGTTTCGTGCTGTTGCCGGCGTCCTTGTCCTCGCGATAGCCCATCCAATAGGCGGAGATGTTGCCCGCGTTGCCGACCGGCAGGCAGTGGATGTCGGGGGCGTCGCCGAGCGCCTCGACGATCTCGAACGAGGCCGTCTTCTGCCCGTGCAGCCGGAAGATGTTCACCGAGTTGACCAGCGCCACCGGGAAGTCCTGCGACAGTTTCGAGGCGAGTGCCAGGCAGTCGTCGAAGTTGCCGTTGACCTGGAGGAGCTTGGCCCCGTGGACCAGCGCCTGGGCCAGCTTGCCGAGCGCGATCTTGCCCTGCGGCACGAGCACCGCGCAGGTGAGGCCGGCCCGGGCCGCATAGGCCGCGGCCGAGGCGCTGGTGTTGCCGGTGGAGGCGCAGATGATCGCCTTGGCCCCGTCCTCGACCGCCTTGGACACGGCCATCGTCATGCCGCGGTCCTTGAACGAGCCGGTCGGGTTGGCCCCCTCGACCTTGAGGTAGACGTCGGCGCCCGTGCGCTGCGACAGCACGGGAGCGGGCACGAGCGGCGTGTTGCCCTCGTGCAGCGTGACCACGGGGGTGGCGTCGGTGACCGGCAGCCGGTCCCGGTATGCCTCGATCAGTCCCCGGTACATGGTCGTCTCCCTTTTTTCGTTGGCCTGCAACAGGGTGCCTCAGCACGCCGAATTTTGGGACTGCCCGTCCGTTATTCGGGACGGTGGGACACCGCCTCGACGTTGTTGCCGTCCGGATCGCGGACGAAAGCGCCGTAGTAGCTCTCGTGATATTCCGGATGCAGGGCCGGCGCGTGCAGCACCTCGGCCCCGGCCGCGACCGCGGCCGCGAAGAACGCGTCGACCTCGGCCCGGGTCGACGCCGTGAACGCGATGTGCGACTCGCGGAAGCCCTCGCCCTCGCTGAACTCGCTGATCCAGAAGTCGGCCTGATCGGTGCCGTACCCGATCGCGACCTTGACGTCCATGAGCCGCCGGCCGCCGAGGGGCGCCAGCGCCGCGTCGTAGAAGGCCGCCGCCGCGGCCAGATCGGAGCACTGGAACCCCACGTGGTCGAGCACGGCTCAGACCCCTCCCTCGACCCGCAGCACGCTGGCGATGGACCGGACGATGTCGAGCCGGGTCAGCGACTCGACGGTCGCGGCCAGGTTGGCGTCCGGCGCGCCGTGGGTGACGATGACCAGCTTGGCGTCCTCCTCGCGGCCCGACTGGCGCACGGTCGCGATCGACACCTCGTGCTGGGAGAAGACGCCGGCCACGGCGGCCAGGACACCCGGGCGGTCGTCCACGTCGAGGTTGATGTGATATCGCGTGACGGCGGCGCCGATCGGGCGCACCGGCAGGTGGGCGTAGTTGCTCTCGCTCGGCGCCCGGGTGCCGGCGAGCCGGTTGCGGGCCGCCGCCACGATGTCGCCCAGCACCGCGCTCGCGGTCGGCCGGCCGCCCGCACCCCGGCCGTAGAACATCAGCTGGCCGGCCGCGTCGGCCTCGACGAAGACCGCGTTGAAGGCGTCGCCCACGCTGGCCAGCGGGTGGCTGCGCGGGATCATCGCCGGGTGCACGCGGACGCTCACCGATTCCTGGCCGGTCTCGTCCGGGCCGCGCTCGGCGATGCAGAGCAGCTTGATGGTGCAGCCCATCTCCTGGGCGCTGGCCATGTCGCCCGCGGTCACCCCGGTCATGCCCTCGCGGAAGACGTCCTCGGCGGTGACCCGCGTGTGGAACGCCAGCGAGGCCAGGATGGCCGCCTTGGCCGCGGCGTCGAAGCCCTCGACGTCGGCGGTCGGGTCGGCCTCGGCGTAGCCCAGCTCGGTCGCCTCGTCGAGGGCCTCGCTGAAGCCGGCGCCGGTGGCGTCCATCGACGACAGGATGAAGTTCGTGGTGCCGTTCACGATGCCGGTGACCCGGGTGACCCGGTCGCCGTGCAGCGACTCGCGCAGCGGCCGCAGCAGCGGGATGGCGCCGGCCACGGAGGCCTCGTAGTAGAGGTCGGCGCCGCCCTCGGCGGCCGCGTCGTGCAGCGCGCCGCCGTCCTCGGCCAGCAGCGCCTTGTTGGCCGTGACCACGCTCTTGCCGGCCCGCAGCGCCTCGACCAGCCACGAGCGGGCCGGCTCGATGCCGCCGACCACCTCGATCACCACGTCGACGTCGTCGCGCTTGACCAGACCGAGCGCGTCGGTGGTGAACAGCGCCGGGTCGACCGGGAGGTCGCCGCGCTCGCGGCCGAGACGGCGCACCGCGATCCCGACGATCTCGAGGGGCGCGCCGATCCGGGCCGTCAGGTCGCCGGCCTGGTCGTGCAGCAGGCGTACCACTTCCGAACCGACGGTGCCGCAGCCCAGCAGGGCCAGGCGAACCGGTTTCACACTCATCCGACATCCAATGCGAGCAGGTCGTCCTCGGTCTCCCGGCGCACGATCACGCGCGAGGCGCCGTCGCGCACCGCCACCACCGGCGGCCGAGGGACGTGGTTGTAGTTGCTGGCCATGCTCCGGCAGTACGCGCCGGTGCCGGGCACCGCGAGAAGATCTCCGGGCTGCACGTCCGCGGGCAGGAATTCATCCTTCACGACGATGTCCCCGGATTCACAATGCTTTCCCACCACGCGGGCCAGCATCGGCTCGGCCGCGCTCTCCCGGCTCGCCACGGTGGCCGAGTAGGAAGCGTCGTACAGGGCCGTACGGATGTTGTCGCTCATGCCGCCGTCGACGCTCACGTAGGTGCGGATGCCGTCGACGTCCTTGACCGTGCCCACCTCGTAGAGGGTGAAGACGGCCGGTCCGACGATGGCCCGCCCCGGCTCGATCGAGATCTTCGGCTTCGGGAGCGCGACCAGGTCGCATTCGCTCTCAATGATCTTGTTGAGCCGTTTGGCCAGGTCGCCCGGCGTGGACGGGGTGTCCTGGGTGGTGTAGGCGATGCCGAAGCCACCGCCCAGGTCGAGGTCGGGCAGCACCACGCCGCGGGCGTCGCGGATCTGGGCCTGGAGGTCGAGCACGCGACGGGCCGCCACCTCGAAGCCGCTGGTGTCGAAGATCTGCGAGCCGATGTGGGAGTGCAGTCCCCTCAGCTCCAGTTTGTCTTCGTCGAGGATCTTGAGTGCGGCCTGGAGGGCCGCCCCGCCGGCCAGAGAGAAGCCGAACTTCTGGTCCTCGTGGGCGGTGGCGATGAACTCGTGGGTGTGAGCCTCGACACCTACAGTGACGCGGACGAGGACGTTCGGGCGCTTGTTCTTCTTTTCCGCCATTTCCGACAAGCGGTCGATTTCCTGAAAAGAGTCGACGATGATGCGGCCGACGCCGGCGTCGAGCGCCCTTTCCAGCTCGGAGATCGACTTGTTGTTGCCGTGGAAACCCATCCGCTCCGGCGGGAAGCCGGCGGCCAGCGCGACCGCGAGCTCGCCACCCGAGCAGACGTCGAGGAAGAGGCCCTCCTCCTCGATGATCCGCACGACCGCCTTGCAGAGGAACGACTTGCCCGCGTAGAAGACGTCGGCGTCGCCGAAGGCCGACACGAAATCGCGGCACCGCGCCCGCAGATCGTCCTCGTCGAGCAGATAGGCCGGTGTGCCGTGCTCGGCCGCCAGATCGGCCACGCTCACGCCGCCGATCTCCAGATGGCCCTGCGACGCCCGGCTGACCGTCCGCGGCCACAGCTCCGGCACGAGGGCATTGACATTTTCCGGCGTACGCAGCCACGCCGGACCCCGGTGCCCGAGGTCGCCGTGCAGTGCCCCGGCCTCATGCGCGCGCATCCCTACATCCTTTCGGGCGCCGAGACGCCGAGCAGGCCCAACCCGTTCACAATCACCTGACGGGTGGCGTCGTTCAGCCAGAGCCGCGCGACATTCGTGTCGGTGATCGGCTCATCGCCCTTGGGCTTCACGTGGCAGGCGTCGTAGAAGCGGTGGTACGCCCCCGCGAGCTCCTCCAGGTAGCGGGCGACGTGGTGCGGCTCGCGGAGCTGGGCGGAGCGGGCGACCACATCCGGATATTCGTTGAGGGCCTTGAGAAGGTCGTTCTCCTTCTCGTGGCTGAGCAGCTCCGGGCGGAAATCGCCGGGCTCGCCCTTCTTCACCCCGGCGTCGCCGGCCTGCTTGGCCACGTTCGCCGTCCTGGCCGCGCAGTACTGGACGTAATAGACCGGATTTTCGTTGCTGGCCCGGGTCCAGACCGCGATGTCGAGGTTGATCGGCGAGTCGGACGAGTAGCGGGCCAGCGCGTAGCGCGTAGCGTCGACGCCCAGAGCCTCGACGAAGTCCTCCAGGGTGATGACCGTGCCGGCGCGCTTGCTCATCCGTACGGGCTCGCCGTCACGCACCAGATTGACCAGCTGGCCGATGAGGATCTCGAGGTTCTTGGCGGGGTCGTCACCGAAGCAGGCCGACATGGCCTTCATCCGGCCGATGTAGCCGTGGTGGTCGGCGCCCAGCATGATCACGACGCGGTCGAAGCCGCGCTTGCGCTTGTCGAGGTAGTAGGCGCAGTCGGCCGCGAAATAGGTCCAGTCGCCGTCGGACTTGCGCAGCACCCGGTCCTTGTCGTCGCCGAACTCGGTCGTACGCAGCCAGGTGGCGCCGTCGGACTCGAAGATGTGCCCCTGCTCGCGCAGCCGGTCGAGGGCCTCCTGCAACTCGCCCCGGTCGTGCAGGTCCTTCTCGTTGAAGTACGTGTCGAAACGTACGCCGAACTCGGTCAGCGACTGCTTGATCTCGGCGAACATCAGCTCGACGCCGACACGCCGGAAGGTCTCGAGAGCTTCCGGATCATCAAGCTTGAGTACGTCGGGAGCCTCGGCCACGACCGCGGTAGCGATCTCCGCGATGTACGCGCCGCCGTAGCCGTCCTCGGGGGCGGGCTCGCCCTTGGCCGCGGCCAGCAGCGACTTGGCGAACCGGTCGATCTGCGAGCCGGCGTCGTTGAAGTAGTACTCCGTGCCGACCGTGGCGCCGGCCGCGCGCAGCAGCCGGGACAGCGCGTCGCCGACCGCGGCCCACCGCACGCCGCCGATGTGCACCGGGCCGGTCGGGTTGGCCGAGACGAACTCGAGGTTGATCTTCTCGCCGGTCAGGGCGCCCGAATGGCCGTACTCCGAACCGGCCAGAACGATGTCGCGGGCCAGCACGCCCGCCGCCGCGGCGTCGAGCCGGATGTTCAGGAAGCCCGGGCCGGCGATCTCCACCGACTTGACGCCCGGCTGACTGCTCAGCTCCTCGGCCAGCGCGGCGGCCAGCTCACGCGGCGCCACCCCGGCCTTCTTGCCCAGTTGCAGGGCGAGCGTCGAGGCGTAGTCGCCGTGCTCGGGGTTGCGGGGCCGCTCCACCGTCGTCGTCTCCGGCAGCGCGGAGAGGTCGAGGCCGCGGGTCTCGAACACGGCACGAGCAGCTGAGAGAACGGTGGAAGCAAGGTTGGCGGGAGTCACTCAACCATGCTATCGGGGGTAGACTTCGACGCTCGGTGGCCACCCGCGCACCGGTTTCCCCCTCCCGACGAATCCCCTCTCCTGACGAACGACGAGGAACGATGAGCATGAGCACGCCGGGTCCCGAGAGGGTCCCGTCCACCGTCAAGGTCGGCAAGACCTCCGGTCAGGGCAAGCCGCCCGCGGGTGGTTCACGCCCCGGCGCGTCTCGTCCCGGCGCCAAGAAGCAGACGCCCGGCAAGGGAGGCAAGGGCCGCAAGCCGATCGCCCCCGTCAAGGTCGCCGGCAGCCGCAACTGGGGCCCCATCGCGGTGGCCGGCGTCGTCGTGCTGATCGCCGTCGGCATCATCGGCTACGGCGTGTTCGCCGCGGTCAAGGGCGGCGGCAGCTGGGAAGACCGGGTCAACGCCATCGACGGCGTGGTCGACTACCGCGCCCAGAAGAACGCGGCGATCGACGCGCGCGACCACAAGGACGGCACGCTGCAGTACATCACCAGCCCGCCGGTCGGCGGCGCCCACAACGGCGTCTGGCAGAACTGCATGGGCGACGTCTACAGCGAGCCCATCGCCAACGAGCACGCGGTGCACAGCCTCGAGCACGGCGCGGTCTGGATCACGTACAAGCAGGGCCTCGCGGCCGACCAGGTCGAGGAGCTGAAGAAGAAGGTCCAGGGCCAGGACTACATGTTCATGTCGCCCTACGCGGGCCTCGACAAGAACATCTCCCTGCAGGTCTGGGGCTACCAGCTCAAGGTCGACAACGCCGACGACAGCCGCATCGACGAGTTCATCAAGAACGCCCGGCTCAACGCCTCCATGGAGCCCGGCGCGGCCTGCTCCAGCGGCAACACGACGACCGGCCCGGTGACCGCGGCGGCCACCGGCACCGGGATGACGGGCAGCTGATGCCGGTCTCCACCGACCAATCCACGGAGGTCGCCGCCCCGATCACCTCGGGCGGCGGCCGCCGGGTCGGCCTCTGGTGGCTCGTCGCCGCCCTCGTGCTGGGCCTGGCCCTGGGCATCGGCGGCGGCGTCCTCATCCCCCGCCTCACCCACCCGGGCGACAACTCGGTCGAGGCCGGCTTCCTGCGCGACATGTCGACCCACCACGCCCAGGCGGTCGAGATGTCGATGATCGCCCACGCCGACTCGACGGACAGCCGCATCGTCACCCTGTCCGGCGACATAGCCCTGACCCAGCACGGCCAGATCGGCTACATGCAGGCCTGGCTGCGCAACTGGGGCCTGAGCCCGACCAGCTCCGAAGAGCCCATGGCCTGGATGCCCGACGCCGCCGGCTCGGTGGTGAACGGCCTGATGCCCGGCATGGCCACTCCCGAACAGCTGGCCAAACTCAGAGAGGCCACAGGCAAAGACCTGGACATCCAGTTCCTGACCCTGATGCGCCAGCACCACCTGGGCGGCATCCACATGGCCCAGGAGATCCTCAAGCTCTCCGACGACAAAGACGTCACGTGGCTGGCCCAGACCATGGTCGCCGGCCAGCAGAGCGAGCTCGCCTTGATAGACCAGCTCCTGAAGAGCATCCAGGGCAGCTGACAAACCACCGAAGCGCCGCCAACCCGTATCCGGTTGGCGGCGCTTCCTTTGGGCCTGCTAGAGTTCTGAACCACTGAGCCCCCGTAGCTCAGGGGATAGAGCGTCGCCCTCCGGAGGCGAAAGCGCAGGTTCGAATCCTGCCGGGGGCACTTGAATCTTCCTGGGGCCCGAGCCCCAGACCCCACGCCGCGGGGGTAAGCCCCCCGGATCCCCCAATCAGTGTTTGCGCTGGCCACAACGATGGTCGTGCTAGCCTCGCGTGCCAGACAGGATCTCAGCGAGTCTCTCTCGCGCAAAGTTGGCCTCTATCACCTTGCCCGGCTGTGTTCGACTCTCAACGGCCCTCCACGGCGATTCGTACCGAGGGCGTACCGGTGGCTACAGCAATGCTGACGACACCGTAGGTCGACTCGCTCGTTGGAAGGCACGCCTAAGCGTTGCCCCTGCGGCTAAGCGCCGCCCGCGTGTCGACTCGTCGACGTTAGAGCTCCCGGCGTAAACCGGGCCACACGACGTCGCCGCATGGGTCTTTCGACGACCGCCGGCGATCCTCATCTAGTCGCGGCCCGCCGTCGACCGCAATCCGGCGCGAGTACTGGGTGTCGAAGTAGATGGACCGTCGCCTACACGTAACTGCTGATCTGCCTTAGATGCTGAGCGCTCGGCGGCGTCAGAGCCTGCATCCGGCGTACAGGCCGACTCGTCCGTCGCCCTCAAGGTTGGCGCCACCGGAGCCCCACTACCAGCAGGTATAGACGGCCAACGTTGGCCGACGGTGGTCGTTGTTGGTCTACCTCTGACGCCCTAGCGACGCCCTCACGCCCTGGGCACGCCCTAGCTCGGGGCCGGGCGCACCCGAACCAGCGCACTCTCCAGGGAGCCTAAGCTCATCCTTCTTGCGGTGGGCTTCAACTGCGCTTAGCTTGGAAGTATGACGGATACCCAAGTTGGGCAGTTGGGCAAAAAAGACGTGCTGATTGAGCTGGACGACCGCCGCCGAGTCTCATTGGGGCGCATCGGGCACAAGGAGCACACCCGCTACCTCGTGCATGAAGCCGTAGACGGGACCTTGACCTTCCACCCCGTAGCGGTCGTACGAATCAGTGAGATTGAGAACTCTGAGATCCGAGCCCAGATTGAGAAAGCTCGCGCCAACCGCTCGGAGCGTGACGACGGTGTGCTGCTAGACGACATCTAGGAGCCGAACAAATGTAATTATTGGGGCATGTCGCAGCCATCTGACCGCTACAAGGTTGACTTCGGCCAGTACAGAGACGCGATCCTCGATGTCAAGGCGGCCAACCCTGAGCTCTGGCCGCGGCTTCGGACTGTACTGAACGGCATAGCGAATCCTGATGCTCAGATGTCGGTTCTAGCCCCGGAAGACGACTACGCCACACGCATCCCGGGGAGCGATCCTCCGCTAGCCATCTTTTGGGAGTACAACCACCTGAACCGGACTGCCGCCATCGACTACTTCGGTGCAATAGGTGCCAACGACAGGCGTACGTGGTAACAGGTGCTATGGATCTCTTGCGATGATCTTGTTTGGCCACAGGTCACACGGCTTCCAAGATCGACAATTTTACGCGGCATAGACGAACATGTAATCTGACCTTCTTGCATAATCTGCCGAGGGGGTCGGTCGATGGGTAGCTTCGGTTACCGCCTTTTCGTGGTTCATCTGCGTGCAGGCTTGGGGCGCACGAATCTCGACTTCGGACACGTGGAACATGGTCATTTCATTGATCTGCTTGAAGAGGACCTGGCCAAAGGCTTGAACTCAGTCGTGAAGTTTGAGGATGCTGCTCGGCTGGAAGAAGACGGTACCACTGCTCCCGAAACCGGTACCGTCGTTCGGTTGATGGAGGTTTCCCGGGCAGGCTTCGACCTTCGCTTGGAATTCGATCACGGTCCGTATGGTGAAGACGGCAAGCTTATCGATCCCGAAGGTGTTGAGTCTGACCAAGATATCGAAAGCTTCGCACTTGGCCGGAACTTTAGGGCTTTGATCACGTTCCCGCCCGAGGGTGGGGCAGCGATCCTTGCCGTGGAGACGCATGGCCGCGCGTGTCCGTATCGTCGACTTGAAGCTGCGTTCAAACGGTTTTATTCAACCGACCTTCGTTTGTTCTTGGCCGCTGGCGTGGCCGACCGTGCCGCTGTCGCGCACTTCATTCGCAACGGCGTGGTTAGGGAACTTGAGGTCACGCGTCACGAGACTGCTCGTGACGGTGAACCCCTGACGAGTCAGGTGCGCCTCAGCGTGAAGATCCCCGGAGCATCAAAACTGCAGGACTCGATGCGCGAACATGCTCTTCGCTGGGTCAATGAGAAGTGGGAAAAGCTGTCCAACCGCGACGCGCGAGTGTCGCTTGCCAACGACCTCGCTCGAACAGCCACGGGCGTGACCATCCCTCTCGATTTCGAGGACAGCTTGCTGCGGGTCGATGGGCCGAACGACCGAAAGAGATCGCTGAAGCCCTCTGCTGACATCGGGGAATGGATCTACGACACGGGCGACTACCGGTACAGCAACGAAAAGTGGTATTCGACCGTTTCAGAATCAGTGCGGGAGCTGTACCCGACAATAGCCGCTACGGAGGGTGTCGTACCCCCCAACTAGGATGACCGGTACATGGGGAGGTTCATGATGCGCAGTGGTCTGTTTGATCGTTTCGACGTCCGGCCCCTCTTCCTCGATCATCTTCGCTCGATGCGTCGAGTGCAGATCGATGTAGATGAAGAGAGGCTCCCTCCCGACCTGGCCGCCCGCCTGGTCTTGTACGGCATCCCCTTGTTGGTGGGTGTTGTTTCGGTATGGCAGCAGTGGCGGCTAACCGACCCCGGTGCCATCGGTGCGGGATGCGCCCTCATGGCCGGCATCCTCTTTACCGCTTTCACCCAATTGGCGTCTTTACGCGACAGGCTGGAAGACCGACATGAGTCGATTGGCGAGTCTTCCCGTCGCCTCTTCCGTGAAACTGCGGCTCATCTTTTAGTGGGTGCTCTAGCTTCAGCCACCGAATCGATTGTGCTCATTGTTGCGTCAGGCGTCCGTGCTCATCCTGACGATAAAATGAATGTTATTTCGACGGCGATCGTCTTGCCGATCGCGGTGTACGTATTCCTGCTATTCATTATGGCGATTAGGAAGATGTACGCGGCGTATCTGCGGGTTTTCGAGGGCGGTCGTTACCTTCGTGCGACCAGGAAGACTGGGCGCTGAGCGGAGTCTGGCACGTCGCCTAGAGCAGTCACGTCTAGCGCCTGTCATACCGTCGGCCTTCGTCCACACACCGCGGAGCGGACGCGTGGCCCCCGAGTGGCGGGCGCCAGCCCGGGGCAGATTCAGTCGGTCGTAGCATTTGATCTTGGTGGTTCGGTGGGACAGGATGCCCGCCGTGCGTGTGATGTTGACGTCGACCGACCGTGAAGAGATCTCCCGCGGACTCGCGGAAGGCTTGCTGTATAAAGAAATCGGCGTGCGGATCGGCCGGAACCCGTCGATCGTGTCGCGGGAGATCGCCCGGCACGGCGGCCGGGCCGGGTATCGGGCGGTGGCCGCCGACAGCGCCGCGGCAGCGGCTCGTGAGCGACCGAAGCTGTACGCGGTCGAACGCTCGCCGCAGTTACGCACGGTCGTGATCGAGCGGCTGCGTGCCGGATGGTCGCCGGCCTCGATCGCGGGTCGCTTGCCCGAACTCGTGCCCGACGATCACGCTGTGCGGGTGTCACACGAAGCCTTCTACCAGTGGGTCTACGCCCAACCCGTCTCCACTCTGGCGAAGGAGTTGATCCGGCTGCGCACCGGCCGCCCGGCCCGCCGCTCCGGGCCACGTCCGGAGCCCGCGCCGCGTATCCGCGAGCCCCGCTACCTCGACGAACGTCCCGCCGAGGTCGAAGGCCGAGCCGTGCCGGGACACTGGGAAGGCGACCTGGTGATCGGTAAGAACGGCAAGACCGCCGTCGCCACGCTGGTCGAACGGACGTCCCGGTTCCTGATCCTGGTCCCGCTCACCGGCCGGGACTCGCTGAGCGTCACCGAAGCCGTCATCGCCGCCACCGGCAGCCTCCCGGCACAGATCCGCCGCTCGCTGACCTGGGACTGCGGCGCCGAAATGGCCCGCCACGCGGCGATCACCGCGACCGGGTTGCCGGTCTTCTTCGCCCACCCGCACAGCCCCTGGCAGCGCGGCAGCAACGAAAACCTGAACCGCATCGTCCGGGAGTACTTCCCGAAAGGCGTCCCGATCACGTCCAGCCCCGACTACCTCGCCCGGGTCGCCGCCGAAATCAACGACCGGCCACGTAAAATCTTCGACTGGAAGAAACCCTCCGAGATATTCACCGAACTCGTAGAGTCACATGCTTCCACTGGCTGAATCTGCCCGGCCCTGCTGGGCGGCGCGAGCGGCTCGCGAAGCGGGCCGCCTTGAAGGTGTATAGAGAAGTTGTCACAGGCCAAACACTTACGCCATATTCGTGCTGCTGCCGTTGTATGCAGCCTCCACCCGGCGCCGCAGCTCAGCTTCGCCTCCATCCAAGCACTTCGCGTAGTTCCGCCACAGGACTTCGGGTGACTGGCCAGCCCATTCCGCGATCTGGGTCGGTGAGATGCCTGCGTTGAGCCAGGTCGATACCGCAGCGTGCCGCAAGTCGTACGGAGTCTCGGCTAGCGGCGAAGCTGCCAGTTCGCTATTAAAGGCTGCCGCGCGGGCTTGTCGCCAGATCCGGTTGATCGTCAGGATCGGGAGCTCATTCTTGTTGCGCTCGCCCACGAACAGCCGGCCGCCCGGGCCGAGGCCGAACTCGTCGATGTGAGCGCGCAGGATCGCCGTGAGCGGTGGCGGGCAAGGCACTTCGCGAATCTCGCCGATCGCGCGCTGCTTGAGCTGCCTGAGGTCGCGATTCTTGCCGCTGTCCGTCCAGTGCTTCCCCGCGTGCGGCTCGGCTGCCTCCAAGACGAATTTTCCCCACTCATTGTTCTTGGCAGGTAGCTCTAGGTTGCGCGGGACTAGGATTGCGGCGGCTTCCTCCGGCCGGAGTGCGGCGTAGTAGAGGCAGGCGTAGAAGGCCACCATTCGTGGGCCAGCCCTGCCCTGCCGCCTCACTCCGTCGAGCAGGGTTCGGAGCTGCATCGGGTTAGCGACCCGACGCCGGTCAACGCCACCGGCCGCGGTTCTCGGAGGAGACCACTTCATCGTCGGCCACGCGTTGGACGGCAGCGCCTTAATCTCCGTCCCGTATTCGAGCATTCCTGTGAAGATCTTTCGACGGCGCGTCACTACCACGGGCGCCCCCGGCTTGCCGTCGAGCCGCAGAGTCATCCCGTCGAGGATCGTCCTGAGCACACCGGGGTTCGAGAGGTCGGCAGCTGGCCGCGTGTTGCGCTCAATCCAGGCTAGTGCCGCACGCACGTCGCCAGGCATGTCCTCGCTGGCACGGGCATTGGTGTTGAATGCCCACCCTCGGAGCGCGGTTCGGACCAGACGATCGTCAGGCTTCCCCCTATGGCTTGTGAGGAGCAGCGGCAGCGCTGCGGTAAGCGCCTCCGCGGTCGTCTTGCGTGTCGTGGCCGCCGACCGCGGCCACTTCACGTCCACGTACTTGCAGGCAAGCTCGTAGCTGGAGATCTCCGCTTCGACTCGACTCATCGAGACCGGCAGGCCGGCATCGACGTCGAACGCTTCGCCTTTGCGGGTCGCGCTCATCAGCTCCGCCCGGAAGCTCTCGGCAAGAGCCTTCTGCTTGAAGGGCCGCTTCTTCAACGGGAGCTTGCCAGCGACTTTCCACTGAACCCAATACGTCGTGGTCGTCTTGCCCTTGTAGACATCGATCTCGTAGATCCGGACGTCATACGTGGTAGCCACCTACGCCGCCCTCTCCTCATGCTCGTCCAGCCAACGCTCAAGTTCCGCGCGACGGATCCGCAGTTCGCCGTTCGGCAGCTTGATGCACCTAGGCGCCAGTCGCTTCGCTCGCCAGTCGTAGAAGGTCGAACGCGCGACGTCCATCTCCGCGCAGAACTCCGCGACGGTCAGGTACGCGCGGGAAGCGGAAGGTCGCGCTGCGCGACCACGGCGTGCCCTCTCCTTCGCCAGATCAATGACGGGTTCGTTGCCGACCTGATCGGCAGCCAACGTCTTGCCTCCTTGAGTCGTGCGCAGTGACCCTCCGCTTGGGCGGCTCACCGGGTGCCGTCCCGGTAAAGGCGGCTGACTTCGTTGAAGAGATGGCGGCCGCGCCGGATCCGGATCCCAGCCCCGTCACAGCGGTGGCAGGTGCGGCTCCGCAAGCCACGGCCGCGACCTCGCAAACCAGCCCCGCCGCAGCGGTGGCAGGTGCGGAATGGCTTGGCAGCGCATACAGCGGCGTAGCAAAGAGTGATGAAGATCGGGGTAAGGCAGAGCAGGATAGCGGCGATGGGAGTGACGTCCATGAGGAGTCTCCAGAGCGGTTTCGGGGCACGAACAGCCCTCGGCGCTAGTGAGCTAGCGCCCTGGTGGAAGACAGTGCGGAGAGCTAGCGGCACCGCTAGACCTAGCGCCAGCCCGGGCTAGGTCTAGCGGTCGGCTAGCGTTAAGCGGCTCGACGTCGCCGGTCACGTTCTGCAACGGCTGCCACGACGTCCGCGCGGTGAATGCCCTTGCGGTTGGCCTTTTCGCCGGTGGCGGGATCGGTGCCCCAGACCTGACGGCCGACCCGAATGCCGTACGGCTTGAGCGCCGCTGCGACCTGCTCGGGCTTCCATCCGCTGTAGACCTCGGGCCGCAGCTCCGCGAGCCGCGTGGCGACCGTCTCGGACCAAACCCTCGGCTCACTGACCGGGACTACGGTCAGGAAGTCGTCGAGTAGGGAGACCGACTCGGCCCTCTCGGAGCGCTCCCCCGCCGCGCACCCGGTGAGCGTTCCCGCCGCCTCGCGTAGGGCACGCGCCCGGCCGATCACAGCGTCGATGTCGGCGATGGGCGTGCGGGTGGTCCGCACCGTGATGGCCTCTTCGACCGCGCCGGAATCGTCGGCACCGAGCAAGATGCCCACGCCCTTGTGGGCCCGCTGGAACCGCGACGAGTCGTAGCCGGCGGTGTACGAGCCGGCCCCCAGTACGGCCTCGGACGACTGCCACGTCATCGTCTTGAGGGCGAAGCGCGTGCCAATGTTGTCGCGCAGATCGGTGGGGACGGCCTTGCCATCCGGCTTCTGGGTGGCAAGGGCGATCATGATGCCCACGGATGGCCCGACCTTGCAGAGCTCGGTCAGCAGGATCACGATCTCATCGCCGTACACAGGGTGCCCGCTGTAGCGCTGAAACTCGTCGATCGAGACCAGGATCGGCCAGAGCTTGAGCGATCGGCGCTCCGCGATGGCGCGGGTGACCTTGGATTCCGGGCAAATGTCGGCCGGAAGGGTGGCGATGGCGTCGTAGCGCCGGTTCATGTCGGCGACCAGGGCGCGCAGATCCTCGACCAGGGCCAGGACCACTTCATCACGTACGCCGAAGCCGACGCGGTGAGCGATGCGCTCGAACGGCCGCCAGTCCTGACCGCCCTTGCCGTCGTAGATATGCAGCTCGACGATCGGATCCAACCCGCAGGCGAGGGCCGGTACGCGAGCCGCGAACGTCTTACCCATCCGCGGGATCGCACCGATCAGCAGCGACGTGAACATCAACTGCAAGCGCACAACACGGCCCCGCTGGTCCTCGCCGAACGGGAACGTCCCGAAGATGTCGACGGTCCCCTCGGTGAGTAGCGGCCACAGGGCCGAGGGCTTCGCGTACGGGTCCTCGTCAGCGACCCACAGCGCCAGACGCCGTGCGGAGCCGGAGGTTCCGCGTACGCGCTCAGGCCATACCTGAACTTCGTCGAGATCGAGGCCCGCGGCGAGGTCGTTGCGCTTCTTGATCGCGGTGTCTGCCTTCGTCCCGTACGGCAAATCGATGATCGCTCGCCAACCCGGACCGTCGCGCATGATCGGCATCGGGAAGCTGATTGGGTTGTCTGGCTTGCAGAGGCCGGCCGCGAGAAACGCTCGCGTCACGACGTCCGCGGTCAGCTTGCGTACTCGCGGTTTGACGGACGCGACGTCCATCAGCGGCCGGTCAGCCGACGAGCCGGCGACGCCCAGCACGGCGAATAGCGAGGCAGCGCTGACCCACCAGGTCCAGCGCGGTCCGGCGATGACCAGAGCCGCGACGATGACCACGCTGGCCAGCAAGAACGCGATCAAACTCAGCGTCCGAAGCCGTACGCGGGCATCCCGCTGCCGCGACAGCCGCAGGTAGTCCGTCGCGTCCTCCCGTCGCACGGCGGCGAGCCGAACCGGCCGCCCTTCCGCGTCCGAGACCCAACGCGAAGTCCCGGTGACCGTGCGAGCCAGCCCGCGCGGTGCGCGGAATAGGAGACGGCCGATGTAGAGAGGAAGGCGGGCCAGGTGATAGAGACAGACGTGCGTGTAGTGGCCTACTAGCCACCACATAAACGACCGCGCCTCGGCCCAGGAACGCAGCCACGCCGGGACGATCGCGCGGCGCGTGACGGCTGGCTTGTCAGGCAGGTCAACGGGAGCCCGCTCGTCGCCGATCTCGTCGTGCTCGTCGTCGATGTCCGCCGACCAGTTCTCGGGTCGGCGCAGGGGGATGACGTTGCCGAGGTTCGACATATTCGCTTCGGCAGCCGTCCAGTCGAACTCGTCGTCCGGGTTCGGGGTTGCCATGATGGGAGTTCCTCCGGGAGGTCAGAGAGCCGATCGGGGCCTGGGCGCGGCCGTTGGTTTGCGAGGCCGAAGGAGCCGCGCCCCGGGCAGAGCTAAAGGTCGAGTTCGTCGATGACGTCGCCGTTGTCGTCGGTCTTGGTGGCGACCAGGCCGGGATAGACGCCGAGGTCGAAGGCCAGGACGAATCCGGCCTGAGCGGGCGTGAGGCTGACCGTGATGTCTGCCCCGCCGGCGGTGTGGACCGTGGCGTGTTCAGAGCCGACAGCCGCGCTGGTCACGTCGTTGACGACCGTGCGGAGGTAGAGGGCGATCGGGCACGAATTGGCGTCGTGCGGAAGACCGCGCCAGCCGCCGTACTCGAGCAGGTGGGCGATGTCCTCGGCGTTCTCGCCGAGGGCCTGTAGGACCATGGCGAGCCGGAGTTGGGCGTTGTCGGTCATCGGTGTTCTCCGTAGATCAGTTGGTGTCGCTGGACAGGTGACGCCGGACAGTGCGATCAGTTACGCCGAGACGCTTGGCGATCTCCGCGACGGGCAGGCTGGGATGTCGAGCACGGAGCCGCGCCACCGCTTTGCGGGTGTCCCGCTTGCCGGGCGTACGCGTCCGGGGCCTGACCGCAGGAACGTCCGGCTTGATGTCCATCGGCTTGTCCGCAGGGATGGCCGGTTTGGCGTCCGCGGGCCGTAGCCGCCCGGACAACTCGACGAGACAAACCGACGCCACCACGACCACGCCATCGACCGACATCGGCATGAGGTACGGCGCGGCGCCAACCTCGCCGTAGCGAGAGGCAACCCCGACCATGTGCCAGTAGGAGACCCATGCCGCAATGCCCGCAATGAACGCCGTGGCAGCCAGCCGGACTGTGGACAGCGAGCGTCGGTGGATCGGAATTCGGGAGATCAGTTCGACGGTGAGTAGCAGCGCCAGCGGCGGCCAAGCCGCGATGGCTTGGCTGATCGGGTTCGGCAGAGCATGCAGGACGTTCGCAGCGACCGAGGTGGCGACGCCGAGAAGCAGCGCTCCTCGGACGCCCCACCGGACGCGGTCTAGTTGCGAGCCGGTCATTCGCTGCCGCCCAACGAGCGACCGATGGCAGTCAGGCCAGCGCGTACGCCATCCACCAGGGCGTGTGACGGCTCGACGAGCACGCCCTCGCTGCCGGCGATGACCAGGCCGAGCATCAACGCGCACAACGCCGCGACGACGATCCGGCCGCGGGTCTTGCCGTCGATGGCGAGCATCACCAGGACGGCAATGAGGATGAGGGAAAAGATCCCGAGGCTCACGCGGGCCTCCAATGCGGTCGTGACGGCCGGTCGGCCGCCGTGCGCGGACATGCCGGCATCAGGCCACCTCGTCGATCGAGCGGAGGTAGCGCTCGACTAGGGCGGCCATCTCGCGCAGGACACGGTTCTGGGCGCGCCGGAGGCGACGCCAGTCGAGCTGGGTCGGGGCCGGCTCGGCGGTGAGGAAGCGGATTTCGGCGTCGACCAGCGCGATCTCGGCTTCGAGGAGGCGCTGTTCACGCTCGATCGCGGCGAGGTGCGCGGGCGTGGGCTCGTCAGGCAACGGGATGCGGTACACGGATGTCCCTCCGGGTTGATGCCGATCGAGCACGACGCGCACTGAATACAACTTGAAGTTGCACTCAAGTCCGCAACTTACAACGTGACGTTGTATTCGAGCAAGCGAAGAGCCGCGATCGGCGATACAAGATCAGTTGCTGAGCGGGTGGTAGGCAGGGCGCCGCCGGGGCCGGGGCGAAGTCGCCCCGCAGATCTCCCCTAGTCGACTGCTAACCTCCCCGGTGATGGCCGAGGCGAGCAGCGAGCTACCTGAAGACTGGTGGACGACCGAAGACGTTCTGGCGTTCTTGCGTTCAGCCGGAGCGCCGATCAGTCGCGTCACCTGGGCGGCTTACGTTTCGCGCGGCCAAGCGCCGGCGGCTGATCGCATGTTCGGACGTTCGCCCGCTTGGCGGCCGGCGGCCGTTCGCGAGTGGCAAGCATCCCGGCCGCGCCGCGGGTCAACGGAAGTCGCTCCGGACACTGAGCCTTCACCTCCTTCGTAGACGCTGCTTTCCGGTGAGACCAAGTCAACCGGAGAACCCGCGCGCCGCCGATGAGGCGAAAAGCATTCCCGACGCATTTTCGATGCAGTTGTGATGAAGAAGAGCCCCGAACGCCGACGGCGTCCGGGGCTCAAGTCCCTTCAGGTCGGGTTACGTACGCTCCAGGACTGCCACCGCGACGTTGAGCGCATCGCGCAACGCCCGCGCCTCCTCAACCGTCATGTCCGTGATCGCGGGCTCACTCCAGCCCCGGCCCATCATCAACTCGACCTCGTCAAACTGACCCCGGCGTACGAGGTTGACAGCAACGATGCCCTTGTCGCTGACAACGTCCACCTCCGCGATGAGGTGAGCGTGTTTCGTGTCGTCGCGCTTGTGGTTAGTCGTGCAGTAAAGGGGACAGCGTTCCCGAGTCTCGGCCGGCATGCCTCGATCCTTTCCAGCGTCACTTGTGGCAGATGAGTGCCATCGAGCCTGCTGTTACAGCATGACTCGGAACGCTCTAGACGTCTAGACGCATACACGCCCTGAGGCCTATTCACGTGTACCTAATGTGATCACATGATCACTCCGGATCGCGAAGGTGCTGCATACCGGCAGCTAGCCAGCCTTCTTCGCGATCGCATTCGCAGCGGAGAGTTACAAGTCGGCCAGCGGATGCCCTCGGAGAAGGATCTTCACGACGAGTTCGGCTTGGCCCGGGAGACCGTGCGCCGCGCTCTCGGGGTCCTGCGGACCGAGGGCCTGATCGAGATTCGCCACGGTCACGGGACTTTTGTCGCCGAGGCACCGGAGCAGGTCGAGCTAAGAGCTGGCGACAGCCTCACCTCGTCCGCCGCCGTCACGATTACCCGCGCTAACGGTGACGTCGAGACCTACCCCGCCGGAACCACGCTTGCGGTTGTCGACTGACCGATGCCTTCCGGTCTGCGCCGAACCCAAACAGCACAGACGGACACGCCCTGCCCGAGGGCGTCATGAACCAGCCGGCACGGCAAACGGTCATCGATCAGTGGACTGGTCGCCACGCCACCGCGCTCCAAGCAGCGCTACGGATGTCCCAGGATGAGATGGCCGCTCTGGTCGGCGTTGCGAAGCGCACGATCGCGTCATGGAGTGAGCGGCCGGAGATCGTCATCCGGCCAGAACTGCAACGGGCCCTCGATACGACATACAGCCGGGCCGACGAAGCCGCCAAGCTGCGCTTCGCGCGCCAGCTCAAGGCCGATGACGACGCCGAGGCCGCATCGATCGGTGACGCCGTGGCCCTCGCAGTCGCCATCGCTGTCGTCCTGAAGAACGGCGATGTCTTGCTGGTCTGCCGGCGCGACGCCGACCCGAGCGGCATCACTTGGCAATTTCCCGCAGGCATCGTCAAACCGGGCGCCAGCGCCGCGACCGTCGCCATCCGCGAAACCCTCGCTGAGACAGGCGTGCACTGCTCGGTCCGCGACGAACTCGGCGGCCGCATCCACCCGCTATCAGGCGTCCGCGCCAGCTACTTCCTCTGCGACTACCTCGCCGGCGAGGTCGAGAACCGCGACGAGATCGAGAACACCGGCGCTCTGTGGGCGCCGAAGGAAGACGTCACCCGGTTCATCCCGAAACAGCGCATCTTCGCGCCAGTTCTGCACGCCTTGGAAAGGGAACAATGAGCGAGCCCATCACCGAAGAACGTCCGGCCATCGCGGCGGCTGTCATCGTCAACGACGGCCAAGTTCTCATGGTCCGCCGGCGCGTGAAGGAAGGTCAGCTTTCCTGGCAATTCCCGGCCGGAGAGGTCGAGCCCGGCGAGACCGGCGAAGATGCTGCCGTTCGGGAGACTCGGGAGGAGACGGGCCTCACCGTGCGGGCGAGCGGCAGCCTTGGCGTGCGGGTCCACCCCAACACGGGCAGAACAATGATCTACACAGCCTGCGACGTGGTGGACGGGACCGCCTACACAGCCGACGAGGAAGAGTTGGCAGAGGTGGCGTGGTGCGACCGCGCCACCCTTGCCGCCAAGGTTCCATACCCGTTCTTCGGCCCCGTCCAAGAACAT
Source organism: Actinoplanes sp. CA-131856 (assembly GCF_050956135.1). Classification (GTDB taxonomy): domain Bacteria; phylum Actinomycetota; class Actinomycetes; order Mycobacteriales; family Micromonosporaceae; genus Actinoplanes. The sequence continues at coordinate 9,653,372 of NZ_CP191849.1, forward strand.
CTGGACGCTAACCTGCGCTGACCTGTCCTCGGCTGGCTAGGCCGATCCGAGCAGGTCAGCCAGCCGGGACCGAACCACACCGTCGTGGAAGTGTTCCGGCAACGGAACACCGCCCACCGACGCCTTGGTGGAAACCACATCATCAAGCGTGTTCGCGGGCAGCCGCTCGGCGATCTCAAGGCACTCCCCGGCGAACCGGCGGGCCTCACTGAAGAGCCCGATCTCGCGCAGCCGCACAGCAAGCGCGTACGCGTACTCAGCCGACGCTCGATCGTCCTGGAAGTAGAGCTCTTCCTCGTACTGCTTGCGGACATCGCTCAGCGAAGGCCGCTGCTCGATCCCTTCGTCGGCCATCAGAACGTGTACTTCTCGGCCACGGTCTGATAGTCGTACAGCTCGGAGGCGTTGAACCAAAGCTCGATCTCGTACTTAGCCTCATCAGGCTTGCCCGACGCGTGCACGAGGTTCGCTGCAACGATCTTGTTGGACTGCGAGTACGCCTTCGAGACATGCGCGAAGTCTCCGCGGATGGTCCCCGGCGCCGATTGGTCCGGGAAGGTGGAGCCCACCAGACGCCGGACGTTGGCGACAGCCTCGACGCCCTCAAGCACGAGCGCGATAACCGGCCCCATCTGCATGAAGCTCGCAGTGAGGTCGAAGACCTCTTTGCCGAACCGCTCCTCCAGGTCGAAGTAGTGCTTCTTCGCCAGGTCTGCATCCATCTGCACCATTTTGGTGCCGACGACCTTCAGCCCCGCGTCCTCGAAGCGCTGGATCACACGGCCGATCAGACCACGAGCCACCGCATCGGGCTTCAACAGGACAAGAGTGCGTTCAACATCAGCCACAGCAAAGGCTCCAGTTCGAGATCGAAGGAACTCAGGATACCGCACCCGTCGCTACGCCAATCAGACACCTGGAAATGGATTCACATTGAACACCTGGCGCCCATTCGCATGTCGCAAAAGTATTGGCGATAGCGACCAGATGACAGGCATATACAAAGACCCGTCACCCCTGTCACCCAGCAGCTAGGCGCTCAGCAACTTTACGCTCCGCAACCACCTATCGCGCCGCCGAGATTGGGTCTTAGTTCGTTGGCTGTCGATTGGTACCGTCCTGGAGAACCGGAATCGGAAGGCGGCATGGTGCGTGATCCTGTAAGGGAGCTACAGCTTGTCGTTGGCAAGCTCGCGCTGCTCCTGACCTTCGTCTACCTGCTGGTTCTGGTTGCAGCGATAATCGGTATTGCAACCGGCAACACGCTTCCAGTCATGGGCTACGCGTTCCTCCTGCTGCCCGGGGCCGCTTTCTTCATCTCGGCGCGCGATGCGATCAAGCTCCACCGCGCCGACGACCCGCAGGGAGCAAAGCCGCTCCTTCGCGCATGCGCGCTGTACGGGACAATCGGCTTGGTCCTGCTCATCGCCACCGGAGTCATCTTGAACGCCATGGGGGATTGATGAGCTTCCGCGTCGAGCCTGAAGCGGTCCGCCAGTACGGCGACGATCTCGCCGCTGTCCGCCAAGCTGCGAATACAGCCAAGAGCTACGTCAACAAGCACGGTCTGCTCAGCGGCCACGAGAAGGGCCTGATCGGAACCGTCATGCCGTCACACGACAACTTCGTCGACGCCCTCAACCGGATGCTCGACCACCTGGGCGACCTGCTCGACACCTCTGATGCAGCGCTCAAGCAGCTTGCCGCGACGTATGAGACCGCTGACGAAGCTTCCGCCGCGAAGGTCGACGCCTCCTACCCGGCCGCGCCACGGCCGTCGGTGTCCAGGGACTGAACCAACACACGGGGGAACCGCTATGGACGACCCAACCAGATTCCTGCAAGAGCCGGCCAAGCCCGACGACAGCATCAGTCAAGGCTTCGTCAACCCGATCGACCTGTTCAACTACGTCAGCCCGTCGGCTTGGTTGAACGCTGCCATCGAGAAGCTCACCGGCTTTGACGTGTTCGGCTGGATGACCGACTGGCTCAGTGGCGACTGGGAAAAGCTTTGGAAGTTCGGCGACGCCATGGCCAACCTCGCCCAATCCATGCAGCAGATGGGCATCAACATCCAGACTGGCATGCTGCGCCTCGACGCCTCCTGGGACGGCAACGCCAGCGACGCGGCCTACAAATACTTCTCCGACCTCGCTGCCGCCACCAGCGGCCAGCAGTTCGCCATCGCCAAAACACAGGACAGTTACCACAAGGCCGCCCAAGGGGCATGGCAGCTATCCAACCAACTCGGCAACATCCTCCAAGCGCTGGCCGACAAAGCCATCCTGGCCACCATCGCCGCGGCTGTCGGCACCGCCCTCATCGAGACCGGCGTGGGAGCCGTTGCAGGATACGGCGCTGCCGCCTTGATCGTGCTCGACATGCTTCAACTGATCAACGACGCCTCGATCATCATCAACACCGCCGGCACAGTCATCCTCGGCCTATTCGGCGCCGTCATGGACGCCGCCTACCAAGGCGGCGACCTCGCCGCGGTGCCCCTGCCCGCCACCGCATACACCGGCCCCGGGAACTGATGTGACCGACGACAACCTCAACCGTGAGCTCGAACAGATGGCCGGGAACCCTGCCACTGCCCGAGCAATCAAAAGCGCCCTCGACCGGCTCAAGAACGGCGCCGCCGGCTCCGACCTCGCCGAGATGGCCCGAGACATCCTCGACGGCCGAATCCAACTGCGGGACGTCGGCCAAAGCTCGGCATACGCCAATCCCCTCACCGGCGCTGTCGAGCGCTTCCAGGAACGGCAGGCCAGCCTCACCGACGAGGAGCGTCAACAGCAACTCGCGGCGGCACGCGAGCAACTTGGCTTGCCGAGCGAGCCACCGAGCAGTTCTGGGACTTCTTGATCCTGGGGTGGCTACTGAGGTGAGTTACACCGCGCCTCTTGAACCAGAAGGGAAGGCCGTTTATCCCAGGCCTGCACACTTCGTTTGGCATCCCAAGCGGGCCGCGGCAGCCGAACGGCAGGCGGGACCCACGTACTCCCGCCTGCCGACGAACCGCTTCCACACAAGATACAAGCAATCGTGAACCGTGGAACATTCGCACGAAGGGAAGCCGATGACTGAACACAAGCGCGAGATTAGCGACGATACGGGAAGCAGCGATTACGGATTCGCGACTACCGGACGGCTAATTGCGGTAGATGGCCAAACACGCCTTTCCACCACCATCAGGATATTGACGAGTTCGCTCAGTGATGCCAACGCCTCTCTGCCGGAATATCAGGAGCTGGCGGAAGCGATGCGACGCGCGCAGAAGCAGCAGTACACTCCTGCGCAAGTTGCCGCTTTTCTTGCTGAACATCCCCAGTTTGCCGAATTGGCCCCAAACCTTCCAGATAATAAGATCGACTACTATCAATTCGTCTCGATCGTGGTGAGCATCCTCAGCATCATTATCGCCCTCATGTCCTACATGCAGGACAAACAGCAGGAACCAACTATTACACCTCAGCAGGTGGAGGAGATCGTGCGGCGGGTCGTGGAGCAAACGCAACCGGATGCGACCGTCAGTCCATCAGAGCCCGCCAGTTCTACGCCTTCTACACCTGCTTCGATTCCACCGCAAGGCCGACCGCGGCATCAGACAGGTTAGCTCGACTTATTCGGAAAGTTGATTAGCCACCTAGTGGGCGGACCACTCGGTCCCTGAACTCGCATGACGTTCATCGTAGGGAGCGCTTCCTCAATTGACATCGGTTCGGCCTTGACCATGCCGAGCGCAGCCTGTCGGAGTTCACCGAGACCCTCCTGTAGAGCGAGGCCCAGAACGTCCCCGATGTGTACGAAGTTCTCGCCGTCAGCAGTCTCCACGAGCAACTCAAAACGTATGACCGCCATGGTGCACCCCTCCCCGCCGCTTCAGCCACCTGCAACGACTGTGCTACGGGTCGCCTGTCAACGAAGGGGATATGGCGTCTTTTCTGATACGCGACAGTGCGCTGCGCGGGCACACGGCGGCGGACCTAGAAGCGTGCGCCTGCTGCTCACAGGCCGTAAGGCCCCGCACTCACCAGCGCCTTCAGAGGAGATGAGCCGAGGGGAGCGTGCAGCAGCCGCTTGTTTCGTCACTCGACGGAGGGGGGCTGCCAAGGCTCGAACCGGAAGTGTCATACCCAGGTGCTACTGCTAGGGGTACTCCGACGACGCCCCTGGAGATGTTTCATGATCGATCTTGAGCCTAGGCCGCATCGCATTGCGACTCAACGACTCGCCGCCGTCGATGTCCGGAACCTCCCTGTCGCACCCCTCCCGTCCGGTAATGCAATGTGTGACCATGTCGTAACGTCACGCCCCCCACTGCGTTATCCGTTACAGGAGCACTCCATGGACGACCTTCGGCCAGCATTCGTGCCGAACTCGCGGGCCAACCGGCTCGAGGACTACCAACTCAGGAGACCCGTGGATCCTGAAGCCGCACGTCGATGGGTGGACCTGCGCGGGCCAGATGAAGTCGCTCGGCAGGTCCAGATCGCCTTCGCCGGCGCTGCACGCCCAGTCGCGGTGCCGGCGAGCCGGCAGCCAACTTGGTCACATCGCTTCGAGATGGCGCGTGGGCTGCCTAGCGGCCTAACCCCCATGCTGAAGCTCCTCACGGATGTCCTCTCTATGCGCCGGGCTCCGAAGTTGGATGTCGCCATCGCGTTCGATTGGTACAAAAAGGTAGAAGAGGATATTGATCCACATGATTGGGCTAATACGTACGTTGGCGGCCTGGTTCATCGCGGCAAGTACTACCGCCTTACACCGTGGCGGCAGGCAACAGCACTAACCAAGCTCGTTGACTTGACGGTCGATTTCATCCGTGCGCACCCGCTGTACGCAAATGTCGAATATGTGCTGTCAATTCCTGGCAGCAAGGCAGACGGTGAAAGCTTCGGAGAGAAGTATGCGGCCAGAGTGGCGGACGCCACGAAAAAGAGGCTGATCGCTACGACCTGCTCGATCGGGGCTCGAAGCGAAGCGAAAGAGGGAAACACTTCTGGACTAATGGGTAACGTTGAGATGCCCACGAAAGTTCGAGGACCTGTTATTATTGTTGATGACGTATACAGAAGTGGCAGCTCCATGCAGGCCGTCGCTCACGCGGCACGCAAAGCCGGAGCAACCCGGGTGTTTGGATTGGCGGCTGTTAAGACAATAAGGAGCTAGCTATGACTACAGGAAGCGCTGGGAGCGCTTTGCAAAATGAGTCCTTAACCCTTGCCCTTACGGCATTCATTAGTCCACGCACTCCGACGCGCATCTCTTCCGAACTGGCTGGAAGAGGACGCGAAGGGTTACGGCAACGCTTCCGCGAGCTGCCACTTGAACAACGAACCACCGTGTTGGAGAAAGCCGCCGACATGGCACATAAGGGTATTGATGCGGTTCTTCTGGGGGATGAGAACTATCCGCATCAACTCGGGAAGCTATCATCCACGAGCCCGGTTTTATTCTACTGGGGAAATGTTGGCCTCTTTAAAGCGCCCAGCATTGGTATGTGCGGGTCTCGCAACGTCTCTGAACTGGGCCTTAAGGCCGCCCGAGCGTGCGGCGAAGAGGCAGAAAGTCGCGGCATTGTCGTGGTTTCAGGCTACGCAAAGGGTGTCGACACCGAGACACATTTGGCCGCGCTGGAACGAGGCGGGCAGACGATCATTGTTCTAGCGGAAGGGTTCGACCACTTCCGCATCAAGAAGGCTTTCACGCGATCACTGTTCAAGCCAGATAACGTTCTGGTTGTTTCTCAGTTTCCTCCGACTCAACGCTGGATGGCCGGCGCAGCAATGACCCGCAACAAGATTATTTACGGCCTTGGCATGGCACTCGTTGTGATCGAGGCCGGAGAAAAAGGCGGAACGCTAGCAGCAGGCGAGGGCGCCCTCTCCGCTCATCGCCGCCTCTTCGTCCTGGACTTTGGCGGAAGCACCCCACCTGGAAACCGAATTCTTCTCGACAAAGGCGGAGTCGCCGTATCGACGCGAACTCAGCTTGGACTGGAAATGCAGGACTTATACGGGCGAGATGAACCTATCATTCAAGAACAAATGTCACTTATATGAGCAGAGACCTATCCACTGATGCTGACAGCTTGATGCCATCATCGACGCTGGACTCCTTGAGCATCTAGTCCACCGTGCTTTTCTTTAGGTTCCCCTAACGCGAATGTACCGGGGCCCCTGGGTTGGCATCTATTCGGCTCTCCGGTGTCAAAGTCAGACTTGACGTTAGCGAGTGCAGCGACCGAGTCAGTGGCGGCGTGTGCCTACCTGCGGTTAGGCCTCGGCTTGACCCTTGACCGCGCAGGATCGCAGAGGGCTCCGCTGTCCAGCGCTGTCGATTTTGTGGCCGTCGCGTGGCGAGACGAAGCGTCCTTGACGATGAAGGGGGCCCGGACGCCATGCTCGCGCTGCCGCACCCCGGTGCTCGACGGCCGTAACGCGCCCTGGGGGCCGGCGAAGCTGCTCGACCACGCGGCGCGCCCAGGCCGTCGACCGGTCGTCGCCGCGGCTCGATCCGCTCCTGTACGCCAGCCGACGGGCTGCCGCATGGCCAACGTCTGCACCAGCTAAGCGCCGGACGCCCCTGGCGGTGGCGTGAGCGGCCGGTTTCGGGCTGCATTTGATGGCGTACAGGAAGTCTGAACACGACACGCCTTATAGCCGACCACAGCAGGCGGAACGGGAACACTCGCAGGCGGCCGCCTACCGTCCAAGGCCTAGCTTGGTGGGGGTCGGCCGAGACCGTCCTCCCTCCCGCTGTCTTCACCGAATACGTACCGAGCAAGACGTCTTCCTCTCGCCCGGCACAGCGTTGCGCCATGTCAGCGGCTCACCTAGCCACCTTTGAGCGCAGCCCTCCGGAGGCGAAAGCGCAGGTTCGAATCCTGCCGGGGGCACGAGTCTGGGAGTCCCCTGCCCGCTGGAGAGCGCGGGCTGGGGACTCGTGCTTTTTCTCCTGGGGCCCGAGCCCCAGACCCCACGCCGTGGGGAGGTCCCCCGGATCCCCCATCCCGGTGGTTGGGGTTGGGGGAATTCTTGCGGTCACATCTGGGGAAGAACGGGTGGGGCTTCTGCGAATGTGCGGTCGCTATTCGTGAGTGGGCCATTGCTGATGAAAAGGTGGCCGTCCGGTCCAGGAGCGGAACGGACGGCCGGGTAGGTCAGAAGACTAGGGTGTAGGGGCCGGCCCAGCACTGTTGACGGGTGTCACCTGTGTCCCAGCGCAAAGTGATGCACATGGCCGGGTACATGGCCTCCGCGGTTGTTCCGCTGTCCAGGAAAGCGTCGGTGTTCGTGGAGGGCAGGCCGGGGTTCTTCAGCTCGGAGGTGCAGGACCGCTGATAGCGGGGCGTCTCCCAGCTGGTGTCACGGGTGACCATCTTCGCCCAGCCGGTCACCACGCAGGAGGAAGCGCCCGTAGCGCCGGGAGAGACCAGGACGGCGGAGTTGAAGAACACCCACCTGCCCGGGTGAGTCGGGTAGGAATCGCCGTTGGCGTACGGGCAGACCTGAACCCCGCCCCACGGCGTGTAGCACGGGCTCCACACCGTCGCCGCCTGAGCGGGAGCCGCCGTCAGCGCGAGCGCCGCGATGCAGACCGCGACAACTGCCATTAACCGGCGGATAATCGAGAATCGGCTAATTGTTTTTCCTGGCGTTTTCATAAGCCCTCCGCAATTCGCATCGCCCGTGCTGACGCTAACAGCATGATCAAGCTCAGTCGATGTCTTGATTACGGAGCGCGTCTGCTGTAGACGATCACCGTGACGCGCGTGACAGCTTCGGTTATGGGTGCGTGGCGCCGGGTAAACGCTGGCCCGAGAGGGAAGGGGATAGCGACATGACCAGGGAGAACTTCAATACCGAGGCGGCTGAGGGTGAGCGTGACCGCCGGTTCCACGGTGGCCGCCCCGCGCACCTCGATGACGACGAGCTGGCGCGCCGGACGGAAGAGGAGCGGGCCGAGGCCGGTGTTACGGCGTACGACCGGGGGGATGTTCCGCCGGCCACTGACGACCCGGTGCCGTACGACCCGCAGGCCGACAGTGTCGAGCAGGACATCGAGAGTGTGACGGCGCGGCAGGAGGCGGAGGGCGAGAACGTTCCCCTCAGCAAGGACAACCCGTTCCCGCCCACCCGTTACGCCGAATAGCGCATCAACTCGTTGAGCTCGCCGAAGTCATACGACTCGGCGAGCTCTTCCGCGTACGTGCCCTGGCTCAGCGCCCGCGTGGTGACGCGACGGAACATGTCGTACGCGGCCTCGGCCACCCACGAGCCGAGGCTGACCCGGGCCACGCCCAGCTTGGCCAGCTCGCCGACCGTGGGCGCGCCCGGGCCGGTCAGGATGTTGAGCGGGGCCGCGATGCGCTCGGCCAGGGCCGCCACCAGGGACGGGTCGACCACGCCGGGCACGAAGATGCCGTCGGCGCCCGCCTCGACCAGGGCCGCGGCCCGGGACACGGTCTCCTCCAGGTCGCCGCGTCCCCGCAGGTAGGCGTCGAGCCGCGCGTTGATGAACAGGCCGTCGCCGGCGGCATCGCGGGCGGCCGCGATCCGGGCCGACTGCTCGTCGACGGATCGGCTGCCGTCCTCGATGTTCACGCCGACCGCGCCGGCCGCGACCACCAGCCGTACGGTCTCGGCGACCTCAGCCGGAGTCGCACCGAAACCCGACTCGATGTCGGCCGTCACGGGCACCGAGACGGCGGCGGCGACCCGGCGGATCAGGGCGATCGCTTCGTCCCGGTCGAGCGCGTCGCCGTCGGGGGCGCCCAGGCTCCAGGCCACCCCGGCGCTGGTCGTGGCGACGGCCGGCGAGCCCGCGGCGGCGGCGATCCGGGCGGTCGCCGCGTCCCAGGCGTTGACGAGGACGAGCGGGGTGCCAGGGGTGTGCAGGGACCGGAAGAGAGCGGCTTTTTCGTTCACGGGAACGAGTCTTCGCGATGACCGGCCAGGGCCGTAAGGTTTGAGTCCCAGCTAAAACCACGGAGTCGGAATTGGTCTCCATCGCCCTGTCGGCGGTCTCGGCGACGCGTGTCCGTTTTGCCGTGTCGTGCTTGTGGGAGGTGCTTGCCGGCGTACGACGGAACAAAGATCTTGGAGGTCTGCTGGGGCGGCTGGTGGCGCCGATCGGTGGCTACACGCCCGATTTTCTGACGCCGGCGCCGACGGGGTTGTCGCCCGATCTCGACCGCGAGCTGGCCGGATTGCTGGAGACAGACCCTTCGGTCGTACGGGCGCAGACGGCGTTGATGGCCTCGCCCGTGCGCGCCCTCCACGATGATCCGGTCGGTGGCCTGGCCCGTCTGGCCGACGAGATCGCCGCATATTGGGCCACTGCCGTCAAACCGGACTGGCCGCGGAGGCGCGCCCTGCTCGACGCCGAGGTGCAGCGCCAGGCCCGGCGGCTGGCGTCCGAGGGGGCCGACGCCGTCCTCAACGACCTGCATCCCAGTGTCAGCTGGGCCGACGGGGTGCTTCGGGTCGATCAACCGCACTGCCTGGCGCCGGACGTGCCCGCCGGCAGCGGGCTGGTGCTGATCCCGTCGGTGTTCGTGTGGCCCACGGTCATGACCGTCTCGGCCGGCGAGGTTCCACAGATCGCGTACCCGGCACGCGGCGTGGCCACGCTGTGGGAACGGTCGTCCCAGCCGCCGGACGCGTTGAGCGCCGTGCTGGGCCGCGGGCGGGCCCGGATCCTCACCGAGCTGTCGGCACCGCTGTCGACGACCGAGCTGGCCCGCCGCACCGGCATCACGGCGGGTGGGGTGTCACAACATCTGGGCACGCTCCGTGCCGCCGGGTTGGTCACCACGCACCGTCAGGGACGGGCCGTGCTGAACAGCCGGACGTCGGTGGCGGACGCGCTGGTGTCGGCGGCGCTCTAGAGCGGCAACACCACAGGTGTCGGCTGGCCGGCCACGCAGGTCACGGTGATGCGGTATTTCTTAGCCGGCTTGTCAATCGTGGCGAAGAGTATGCGCGCGGTGAAGGCCGGGCCCGCCTCGACCTCCTTGGCCGTGTAGCCGGCGGCCGGCTCCCAGCTCGTCAGCCGGGCCTTCCCCTGCTCGCAGACGGCGTAGACCGAACCGCCGGCCGACCCGAGCCGCTTGCCCTCGGGCGGCGCGGCCGACGACGGCGGTGGGGCCTCGGCCGAGTCGCTGGGGGTGGGTGCCGCGCTGCCGGACGGCACGATCGGCACCAGGGGCACGCCCACGGACGGTGGCGGTCCACTGGAGACGGTCACACCGTGTCCGGACGACTGGGTGACGGCGGGTGCGTGGGCGTCACGGGTGGGGCGCACCGTCGGTGACCCCAGCCCTCGGCTCGCGGCGGGCCCGGGCGAGGTGGGCGCGACGACGGCTTCCTGCCGCCGCTCGCCCTTCTCGTCGCCGGCCAGACCCCAGACCGCGAGCCCGGCGACGGTCAGGGCCACTGCGGCGCCGCCCGCTAAGAGAGGCTTGCGCGCTTTCGGCGGTACGCGCCGCAGCCCGCCCCCAACCGCAAGCCCACCCACCGGGCTCGCGCCAGGATGAACCCGGGTCACCGCCGCGGCGCTCCCCCGGTCGTACGAGACGCGCCCGTCGCCACCACGCCGAGCCGGCCGCCTGCCCTCATCAGCCGGAACGCCGCCCGCGCTCGCCACGTCGGCGCCCCGGCCGCCCTCGTCCCCAGAGCCGACACCCCAGCCAGCGTTGTTCCCAGAGCCGACACCCCGGCCAGCGCTGTTCCCGGAGCCGACGCCCCGGCCAGCGTTGTTTCCAGAGCCGACATCCCGTCCGGCCCCACTCCCGGAGCCGGCATCCCAACCGGTCGACCCGGCGACTTCGCTCCCTGAGCCGGCGCCTCGGCCAGCCGACCCGGCGGCTTCGCTCCCCGCGCCCCAGCCGGCCGAGCCGGCGCCCCCGCTCCCGGCATACCCGCGACTCGAAGCGCTGCGGCCCTCGGACACGCCGACCCGACCGCTGGGTGCGGTGTGTGCGTCCTCCTCCGGCAATGTCGGGCTCGGGATCCTTGTGGGTGTTTCGCGTGCTTCATCGCGTACGGCAAAAGCCTCGTCCGCGTCGGCCAGGATGGCCGAGACCTCGCTCGCGGTCGGACGCTCCGTAGGGTCCTTGCGGAGACAGCGGGTAATCAGATCCGCCACCGTCGCCGGCACGCCGGGCAGGTCCGGCAGGGGCGCCGGCTCCACATGAACGTGGGCCCGCAACATCTGCGTCGTGCTCTCCACGCTCCACGGCGACTCGTGCGCCAGCAGCCGGTAGAGGAGCACCCCGAGGGCGTACACATCGGAGGCCGGCTCCACCGCCGCCCCCGAGAGACGTTCCGGTGCCAGGTACGCCGGCGTCCCCACCAGCATCTCCTCCGGCTCCAGGCCCACCGCCGCCGCGATGCCGAAATCCACCACCTTGGCCCCGGCCGGCGTGACCATGATGTTCGCCATCTTGATGTCCCGGTGCACCAGGCCGTCCGCGTGCGCCGCGGCCAGGGCCGCCGCCACCTCGCCGCAGATGCGGAAGACCTTGCGCGGCGGCAGCGGGCCCGACGCCACTCTCTGTTGGAGGGTGGGACCGTTGATCAGCTCCATCACCACGTACGGCAACGGCGTGCCCGTCTCGGACGCCTCGCCGAAGTCGTAGACCTGGGCGATGTTCGGATGGGAGAGGGTCGCCGCCGCGCGGGCCTCGTCGCGGATGCGGGCGCGCGACTGCGGGTCGCCCGCGAAACGGGCGGCCAGCACCTTCACCGCGACCCGGCGCCCGAGCACCTCGTCGCGGGCGCGCCACACCACCGCCATGCCGCCGCGGCCGAGCTCACCGAGCAATTTGTATCGGCCGCCGAGTGTTTCCCGAACCTCCACCGTGGCAGTGTGCCCGTCTCGCCGGAAAATCGCACATCCGAGACCCACTCGAATGGCATTCACATTCGCATTCGGATTATTGTTCTTGCCGGACCGGGGAGGAATTGATCATGGCATTTCGTTTCGCGGACGCGGCTCTCGGGCGATTGTTGCGGGTCGCCCCGGCGGCCAACGACTACTCGGTGGCCGCCGTGCGGGTGCCCATGCGCGACGGCGTCGATCTGGTCGCCGACCATTTCGCGCCGCGCGTCACCCGCCCGAAAGGCACGGTGCTGATCCGCACCCCGTACGGTCGCGGATTTCCCTCCTCGGCCCTGGAGGGGCGGCTCTACGCGGCACGCGGCTACCACGTGCTGATTCAGAGCGTGCGGGGCACTTTCGGCTCCGGAGGCTCTTTCCGCCCCATGGCGCAGGAGGCCTCGGACGGGCAGGACACGGTGGCCTGGCTGCGAAAACAGTCCTGGTTCGACGGCCGGCTGGCCACCATGGGCGCGTCCTATCTGGGCTGGGCGCAATGGGCGCTCATGCAGGATCCGCCGCCCGAGTTGCGCGCCGCGATCGTTCTGGTCGGTCCGCACGATTTCCGCGAGGCCGTCTTCGGCACGGGCGCGTTCACCGTCGGCGATTTCCTCGGCTGGAGCGACATGATCGCCCATCAGGAGGACGGCGGACTGCTTTCCCGTGTACGCAACGGCGCCTCCGCGCCGCGCCGACTCCGCCCCGCTTTGTCGGGTCTGCCGATGCCGGACGCGGCCGATCCGGTTCTGCGCGGCCGCGCGCCCTGGTATCGCGAATGGCTTTCGCACCCCGACGGCGACGATCCGTGGTGGCAGCCCTATCGCGCCGGCGGCGCCCTCACCACCGTTTCCACGCCGACGCTTCTGATCAGTGGTTGGCAAGATCTTTTCTTGACCCAAACCCTTTTCCAGTACGAATCCTTGCGCGCCCGCGGCGTCGAAGTGGCCCTGACCGTCGGCCCCTGGACCCACCTCCAGCTCGGCCTCCAGGGCGCCGGCGCCGTGGCCCGCGAGGGCCTGGCCTGGCTCGACCAGCATCTGGCAGACGGCCCGCCGGCCCGCCGCTCCCCGGTCCGCGTCTACCGCACCGGCGAACGCCGCTGGCACGCCCTGCCCGCCTGGCCACCGCCGGCCACCCCGGCGGTGTTCCAGCTCCACGCCTCACGCCGGCTCACGCTCTCCGCGTCCCCCGCGATTGCTCCGCCGACCGCGCTTCCCACCATCGGCTCCGCGGCCGACGCGCCGACCTTCGCCGCCACCGGCCCCGCAGCCGACCCGACGACCGTCGACGCCACCGGCCCCGCGTCCGACCCGACGACCTTCGCCGCCACCGGCCCCGCGTCCGACCCGACGACCGTCGACGCCACCGGCCCCGCGTCCGACCCGACGACCTTCGCCGCCACCGGCCCCGCAGCCGACCCGACGACCTTCGCCGCCACCGGCCCCGCAGCCGACCCGACGGGCACCGAGCCGATCCCGGCGGTGCCCGTCGTCCGGGTCGGGCCCGAGGAGGGGACGGTGAGCTTCCGCTACGACCCGCGGCGGCCCACACCGACCGTCGGCGGCCGCACGCTGACCGGGTCGATGGGTGTCAAGGACAACCGCAAGCTGGAGTCGCGGACCGACGTGGTCACCTTCACCACCGATCCGCTGCCGACCGCCGTCGACGTGATCGGCTCACCCACGCTGGAGCTGGCCGTCGCGGTCGACCCGGGGCACGCCGACGTCTTCGTGCGCCTCTGCGACGTCGACGGCCACGGCCGCTCCCGCAACTTCTCCGACCACCTGCACCGCCTCGACCCCGCCGTCCCGGCCGGCCAGGTCCACCACCTCACCCTGGCGCTGGACTCCTGCTTCCACCGCCTGCGCGCCGGTCACCGCCTCCGCCTGCAGATCTCCGGCGGCTCGTTCCCGCGCTATGCCCGCAACCCGGGCATGCCCGGCACACCGGCCGAGTCCCGCACCCTGACCCCGTCCGTGCACACGATCCACTGTGCCGGCTCGCGACTGCTGCTCCCGGTGGCGGCCACCTAAGGGTGCGGCTGCTTCATCCACCACTCGGTGAACTGCCGGGCCTGCCCCAGATTGTCCAGGCGCAGCACCCACAGGTTGCTGTAGACGTCATTCGGATAGGTGGTGGTCGCCTCGATCATGGCGAGCTCCTCGGTGACCAGCAGCGGATGCCACTCGAAGGTCGTGGAGCCGGGCTCGTCCTTGATCTCGAGCCACTTCTCGACGATCGTGTCGCGGCCCAGCCACGGCTTGGCATATGGCTCGGTGAAGTACGCCGCGTCCTCGGCGAACAGGTCGCCGATGTGGCGCGGATCGTTCGTCTCCCAGGCCTTGCGATAGTTGCCGACCCACGCCGTCACCGCGTCGAGACTTGTCATCGCGCCTCCCTATGGACGGATGCTGTACGCCAGTTTGCCGAACTCGCCGATCGTCCCGTTCCACAGCAGGTCGGAGACCTGGCTCAACACGATCAACGTGATGCCCTCGTGAGGGTCGTTGAACCACGTCGTGCCCAACCCGCCGGACCATCCGTACCGCCCCGGCCCGGAGACCTCGTCCGCCTTGACCGTGACGGCCAGACCGTAGCCCCAACCACTGCCTTCGAGAAAGAAGGAACCCGACTCGATCTGGGCCGGTGTGAGGTGGTTGGTGGTCATCGCGGTGACCGACTGCTCGGAGAGCAGCCGCGTGCCGCCGCGGACACCCTTGTTCATCAGCAGACGGGCGAAGGCCAGGAAGTCGTCGGCGGTGGAGATCAGGCCACCCGACCCGGACGGGAACGCCGGCGGCCGGCTCCAGTCGCCCAGCTCCTGCACCTCGCCGTTCTCGTACGGCGTCGGCAGCTCGGCGGCCAGCGGCAGCGGCGCCGAGAAGCCGGTGTTCCGCATGCCGAGCGGCTCGAAGATCCGTTCGCGCAGCAGGTCGCCCAGCGGCTTTCCGGCGGCCCGGGCGAGCAGCACGCTCAGCACGAGCGTGCCCGCGTTGTAGTGCCACTGGTGACCCGGCTGGGTGATCAGCGGCAGCGAGCCGAACCGCTTGATCCACTCGTCCGGCTCGTGCGGGATGCGCGGGAACATCCCGAGCATCTGGAGGTCGAGATCCTGCCAGGCCCGGACGATCGGCCACGGCGGGTCGACCTGCTCGCCGTCGATGACCGCGCCGAAGCCGAGCGTGAAGGTCAGCAGATCCTCCACGGTCACCGGCCGCTCGGCCTCGACCGTCTCGCCCAGCGGCCCGTCGGGCCGGGCGAGCACGCGCTGCCCGGCCAGCTCGGGCAGGAAGTTGGCGACCGGCTGCTCGAGGTCGAGCACGTCGTCCTCGGCCAGCATCAGGGTGGCCACGGCCATCACCGGCTTGGTCATCGAGGCGATCCGGAACGGCGTGTCGCGGCGCATCGGCGTGTCACCGCCGAACGCGGTCACCCCGACCGCCTCGGCCAGCACGTCGTCGCCCCGCGCGACCAGCGCGACCAGCCCCGGGAAGTCGCCGCGCGCGACCCGCGCGGCCATCGCTTGCTGCAGCTGAGATGCCATGAGGTCATCTTCCTTTTTTGTCGGAGGTTGTCGTTATGGTCCTCGTCATGGAACAGAACTGGCGGCATCTGCCGGCTCCCGCCCGGCCCATCGCCGCCGCGGCCTCCGAGGCGGTCGCCGCGGCCCAGGCGCATGACGGTGACGCCCTGGCCGTGGCCGTGGCCGATCTGGCGGTCCTCGACCACGGTCTCGTCCTGGGCACCGCGACCCGCCTCCTGCTGGAGGAGGCTCATCCCGACGGTCTCGACGGCGATGCCGTGCGCGACGTGCTGGAGCGCACCGTCCGGTCGGCCGCCGCCTGGCAGCCCGACGTCGACCCCCACGTCGTCCTGCTCCTGTTGGCGGGCGCTCTGGGCGTACTGGAGGAAGATGACACCCCACCTCCGAAACCGGACGTCCTGGCCCGTCATGCCGCTCTGCTGCTGGCCGAGCTTCTGAAGGGCCGGGAGACCAGGGCCGTGATGACAGCGGCCCTGGCCGAGATCGAGCGGGCCCAGCTCAATGATTGACCGAGGCTCAATGATTGACCGAGGCCCATTTGCAGATCGCGGCCAGCGGCTCCTCCAGCGTGAGCCCGAGCGCCGTCAGCTCATATTCGACGTGCTGGGGCGCGGCCTCCTTGAGGACCCGCCGCTCGACCAGCCCGTCCGCCTCCATGCCGCGCAGGGTCTCGGTCAACATCTTCTGGGTGATCCCCGGAACCCGCCGCCGTAACTCGGACGGGCGCCGCGGCCCGGCCAGCAGCGAGTAGATCAGCAGCACCCGCCACTTCACGGCCAGCCGCTCCAGCGCCTGCCGGGTCACGCAGCTCTCCTCGAGCACGTCCGGCACCACAGCCTGATGGGCACCCGGAAGTGCCTTCTGTCGATCTGCCACGCCCGCAGCCTAGTGTCACGGCGTGACCGAAAGAGTGACCTTCAGTAGCGAGGGCCTGTCCCTCACCGGCGTCCTGCGCCGCGCCGCCTCCGACCGCGCGATCGTCCTCACCGGACCCTTCACGGGCGTCAAAGAGCAGGTCACGGGCCTGTACGCGGAGCGGCTGACCGCCGCCGGCTTCACCACGCTGGCCTTCGACCACCGCGGTTTCGGCGAGAGCGAGGGCCGTCCCCAGCACGAGGACAGCCAGGGCAAACTGGCCGACCTGCGCGCGGCCGTCGGCCTTCTGGCGCAAGACCATCAGGTCGCCCTGGTCGGCATCTGCCTGGGCGGCGGCTACGCCATGCGGGCCGCCGCCACCGATACCCGGGTCAGCGCCGTGGTCGGCATCGCCGGCGCGTACAACAGCCCGGCCTGGTTCGCCGACCGGATGGGTCGGCCGTCCTACCGGGCGACTCTGGCCGACATGATCGCCCGTTACGACGACCACCTGCCCGCCGTTTCGGAGACCGGTGAGGCCGCCATGCCCGGCGAGGAACCATGGTCCTACTACTCGACCCACTCCGAAAATTGGACGAACCGGGTGACTCGGGGCTCCCTGCACAGCCTGATGACTTTGGACGTTCTGGGCGTACGCCCTCTGCTCCCACCCAGTCTCATCATCCATGGCCGCAAGGACGACTACTGCTCGCCCGACCTGGCCTCCGCCATGGCCGCCGACAAGACCGTCTGGCTCGACACCGATCGCCACGTCGACCTCTACGACGCCGAGCCGTACGTCACCCAGGCCGTCGACGAGACCGTCAGCTTCCTGTCGTCATAGCGACTGTCAGCCGACGACCGGCTTCAGCCAGCTCCGCCGGCGAAAGATGCGAGAAGCTCAGCCGTACGAACTCCTCGCCGCCCCGCCCACCGACGTGAAAGCGGCTCCCCGGCACGAACGACGTCCCGTGCCGCTCGGCCGCCACCAGCAGATCGTCCGCGCGCACCCCCGCCGGCGTGGGCAGCCACAGAAACCAGCCCCCGTCCGGCGATTCCACCTCGTCGAGGGCACTCACCAGAGCGTCCCGCTGGGCCGCATACCGCTCCCGGATCATCATCAGATGCCGGTCGTAGGAACCGCTCTCACCGAAGACCGCCATGGTCAGTGCCACCGAGTGGTTCACGCCCCCACCACTGTCCACATAACCCAGATCGGCCAGCCGCGCCACGACCTCGGGCGCCGCGTTGATCCACCCCAGTCGCAGCCCCGGCGCCACCACCTTGGAGAACGACCCGAGCCGCACCACGTCGACACCCTCGGCGAGACGCCACAGCGAAGGCGGCGGCGCACCGGCGTACGAAAGCTCCCGATAGGTGTCATCCTCGACGATCGTGAGATCGTGCCGCCGCGCGAGCTCCACAAGGGCCCGCCGCCGCTCGTCCGGAAGGCTGCGCCCGGTCGGATTGGCGAAGGTGGGCACCAGATAGAGAATCGGCACCCGCCGCCCGGCCCCACGAAGCTCCCGCAGTCGCCCGGCCAGCGCATCGGGCCGGACCCCGTCCGCGTCGGCCGGCGCCGGCACCAGCTCGAGCCCCCGATCGGCCAGCACTCGCAAGGCCAGGTGGTACGTCGGCGCGTCGACCAGAGCCACATCCCCCGGCCGGGTCAGCACCTCGGTCACCAGCGCCAGCCCATGAGAGGCCCCGGCCGTGACAAAGGTTTCCGCCGCCGTCCCCGGGTCGTCCCGCCCGGCCAGCCAGTCGATCAGCGGCCCCGGCCCCACTCCCCGCCCATAGGCGAGCTGCCGCCACCCGAACTCCCGCGCCGCCGCGGCCCCGGCCACCGCCCACTGCGCGACCGGCAACAGCTCGGGCCGCGGATGTCCCCATCCCAGATCGAGAATCCCGGGCCGATACACGAACTGAAGGAGCCGTTCACCGTCCATCCAGGACACCGTACCGCCGAAGACATCGCCGGCCGCTTCCCTCGACACGGCCACCACCGCCAACGGCATGTACCCGGCCGTCGGCAACACCCTGCGCTGGAGCTCAGGCGACACACGCCAGCAGTCAGGGTTTCCTCGAACCGGAGAGCACCGTGCGCGCCTGACTGCTCGTCAGACCGAAACTCTCCGCATAGACGACGAGGGCGTGGATCTCTTCGGCGGGATTCCCCGCCCCGGCCACGCCGGTCAGGCAATGCGCCGCCACAGCTGACGGAGGTCGTCGACGGCCGCGGAACTCTGCTCGAAGCACCTCGGCGATTTCGGTGTAGTCACGAGGCTGGCCGTCCTTCGCCTCGAGCAGTGTCATCGCGCTGATGTGACGCGGAGACGCCGGGCGATCAGATTCCGCCCCCAACGGTCGGGGGCCGCGTCGCGGAAAGCACCAGGAATCCCGTCCGCCAACGGCCAGGACCCCGTCGTGAGGCCGAGCCCCGGATCGACGGGGTTGAGAGCCAAGTCACTTGCAGTCGATAAAAGTTTGCAGGGACTGCAACTTCGCGCCTAGCCTCTCGCTGTGCTCAATCGCCGGGATCGGAAGAAGCAGCAGACCAGGTCTGCTCTGATGAGCGCTGCCCTGCGCCTGGCCGACGAGCGCGGTCTCGACCACGTGACGGTTGAGGAGATCAGCGAGGCGGCCGACGTGTCGCCGCGGACGTTCTTCAACTACTTCGCGACCAAGGACGACGCCATCATCGGGGAGCAGATCACCGATGGGCTCTCGGTCTGCGATCGGCTTCTCGCCATGCCGGCCGACGTGCCCCTGGTTCCGGCCGTGCTGGCCGCGCTCACCCCGGAGATCGAGCAGTTCCAGGCCGACCGGGAGCTGTGGCTGCTGCGGATGCGCGTCATCAAGAACAACCCGGCTCTGCTGCCGATCCTCGTCGCGCGCGGCGCCGTCGCCGAGCAGGAGTCGGCCGGCGCCATCGCGGCCCGGCTCGGCCTGCCCGCCGATGACTTCTTTCCGCTGCTCGCGGCCACGCTCACCGGCACCGCCGTGCGCGCCGCGATGATGCGCTGGGCCGACACCGACGGCGTCGGCGACCTCCTCGAACTCGTCCGCGAGGCCTTCGGCGTCCTGGCCGAGGGCCTGAACCCCCAGAAACAGAAAGGCGACTGATGACAGTCACCAGCCCGTCCGACAAGCCGGATCCGGGCCTCCAGGAAGACGGCGACGCCACCAGCGGGCGGATGTCGCGCGGCGAGGTCGTGCAGGCGCTGTCGGGACTGATGCTCGGCATGTTCGTGGCGATCCTCGCCTCGACCGTCGTCTCCAACGCTCTGCCGCGGATCATCGCCGACCTCGGCGGCAGCCAGTCCGTCTACACGTGGATCGTCACCACCGAGCTGCTGGCGATGACCGCCACCGTCCCGCTCTGGGGCAAGCTGGCCGACCTCTACAGCAAGAAGCTGCTGGTCCAGCTCTCGCTGCTGCTTTTCGTAGCCGGCTCACTGATTGCCGGCTTCACCCCGGACGTGGGCGTGCTGATCGTCAGCCGGGCCGTGCAGGGCATCGGCGCCGGCGGCATGACCGCGCTCGCCACCATCGTGATGGCCTCGATCATCCCGCCGCGTGAGCTGGGCCGTTACTCGGGCATCTTCGGCGCCGTCTTCGGTGTCGCCACCATCGCCGGCCCGCTGATCGGCGGTGTCATGGTGGACACGTCGTGGCTGGGCTGGCGCTGGTGCTTCTTCATCGGCGTGCCGTTCTCGATCGCCGCCATCATCCTGCTCCAGAAGACGCTGCACCTGCCGACGTCGCGCCGTGAGGTGAAGATCGACTGGCTGGGTGCGCTGCTGATCACGGCCGGCGTGAGCACCCTGCTGATCTGGTCGACCCTGGCCGGTCAGCACTTCGACTGGGCGTCGTGGGAGACCGCCGTGTTCGTCGTGGGCGGCGTCCTGCTGCTGGCGCTGGCCGTGTGGGCCGAGTCGAAGGCGCCCGAGCCGGTGGTGCCGCTGCGCATCTTCCGCAACCGCACGGTCACCCTGGCCATCGTGGCCAGTGTGCTCGTCGGCGTGGCCATGTTCGGTGGCACGGTCTTCCTGTCGCAGTACTTCCAGGTCGCGCTGGGTAAGTCCCCGACGGTGGCCGGCCTCATGAGCCTGCCGATGATTTTCGGTCTTCTGGTCTCCTCGACGGTCGCCGGAGCGCTCATCACGAAATTCGGCAAGTGGAAGATGTACCTGGTCGTGGGCGCGATCGTGATGACGATCGGCATGCTGCTGCTGAGCACCATCGACGCCCGGACGAGCGTCCTGATGCTCTCGGTGCACATGGCGGTGCTCGGCGTCGGTGTCGGCATGCTCATGCAGAACCTGGTGCTGGCCGCGCAGAACGACGTGCCGGCGGCCGAGCTCGGCGCGGCCACCTCGGCGCTGACCTTCTTCCGCAGCATGGGCGGCGCGATCGGCGTGAGCGCGCTCGGCGCCGTCCTGGCCAGCCGGGTGACGTCGCTGTTCGCCGAGAAGTTCGGCGCGGCGGCCACGTCCGGCGGTGCCACCGAGGTGCCCGACGTCAGCACGCTGCCGCCCCAGGTGCTGGCCGTGGTCAAGGACATCTACGGCACCGCCACGTCCGACCTGTTCCTGGTGGCGGCCCCGATCGCCTTCCTCGCGGTCATCGCCGTCGTCTTCATCAAGGAGAAGCCGCTGTCCACGCTCAGCGGTGACGAGCGCCGCGCCCAGGAGGAGGCGGCCGCTCTCTCCCTGCACTGACGCCCTTACCGGGGTGGGTACATGATGATGCCCACCCCGGCCAGGCACACGGCGGCGCCGATGATGTCGTAACGGTCGGGACGGAAGCCGTCCACCACCATCCCCCAGATCAGCGAGCCGGCCACGAAGACGCCGCCGTACGCGGCGAGGATCCGCCCGAAGTTCGCGTCGGGCTGCAGGGTCGCCACGAAGCCGTACGCGCCGAGCGCGATCACACCCGCGCCGGCGAACAGCAGCCCTCGATGCTCGCGGACGCCCTGCCACACGAGCCAGGCGCCGCCGATCTCGGCCAGCGCGGCCAGCAGGAAGAGCGCGATCGAGCGCAGAACCGTCATGCGCTCGATCTAACAAGCAAGAAGATCAGGAAGGCCGGAGACCCACCGACGTACGGGGTGAGGGCGGCTCCGCGCAGCCGAGGAGCCCCACCAGCCCGGACACCCAGAGCTGCCGGTAGACAGTGGGGCTCGGGTGGCTGACCACCAGCTTGACCCCGCTGGCGGCGGCCGTGTGGAAGCAGGCGACCAGGATGCCGATGCCGATGCTGTCGATCAACATGACCCGCTGCAGGTCAAGACAGATCTTGCCCGGCGTGGAGCTGGTCAGCACGTCGTTGACGGCGTCCCGCATCACGTGGGCGTTGTCCAGGTCGATCTCCCCGCTGGGCGCGATCTCAACGGTTCCATCGGCCAACTGGCGGGTGGTGATCGGCAGATACACGGCTGCCCTCTTCCTGGCGTCGAGCGGGCCGACGCCGACTTGCCGCACGGAGGACGCACACCTCTGACCGAGGAGAAAACCGTGGTCTCGGTGTCGTCGGGCACCCCGCCCGGGTGCCGCTCTCCGACCGCGTTCCTACAACAATCCGCTGGTCTGCAAGTTACGCCACGTAGGCGCGGAACGCCAGAGTAGTTCATATGGCCTGAATGTGCTGGAACGGTCAGCGCGTGGCGGGAACGTTGACGTTCCACGTATCGGGGCCGAATACTCACCGTATGCGATGGAGCTCATCTCGGCATGGCTGAGGTCTTTCCGAGGTCCGCCCACGCGTCATCCGGGGCGGCGGACGTCGTCCATCTCAGCAGCGTGGACATCGATCAAGCACGGACGTTGCTAAATCGGTTCTACTACCCCGTGGCAGTCGGCATGCCCGAAGGCGCGGGAACTTTCGCGCTGGGGATGGAACTGATCCAACTCGGTCCCCTGACCGTCGGCCAGCTCAGTTTCGCGACGGCCGTGACGCTGCTCGTGGCCGAGCTCGACGCCTATCACGTGAGCATGCCGACCAGCGGGCGGCTGCACGCGCGGCACGCCGGTCACGAGGTGGTGGCCACGCCGTCCAAGGGTGTGGTTTTCGGTCCGGGCAGCCCGGTCTACACGTCACGCGAGGCCCACTCGGCCGAGCTCGCGGTCAAGATCGAGCGCAAGGCCCTGGAGGAGGAGCTGGCCGGCCTGCTGGGTCGCCCGATCGAGGGACCGATCGACCTGCCGCCCGAGATCGACCTGACGAGCGGGCCCGGGCACAGCTGGAGCCGCCTGGTACGCCTGCTCCGCGACGAGCTCGAGTTCTCGCAGAGCCTGTTCTACCAGCCGATGATCGCCGAGCAGCTGCGCAGCGCCGTGCTGAGCGGCCTGCTGCTGAGCGTGCCGCACCGCTATCACCGGGAGCTGACCGCCCCGGCCGCGGCGGGGCCGCCGCGGGCCATCCGGCGCGTGGTGGAGGCGATACAGGGCGAGCCGGAGCGCCCGTTCACGGTGACCGACCTGGCCCGGATAGCGGGGATGAGCGTGCGGTCGCTCCAGGACGGATTCCGCCGCCACGTCGGAGTGGCGCCGATGACCTATCTGCAACAGGTCCGGTTGGGCCGCGCCCGCGAGACGCTGCGGATGGCCGATCCCTTACGGGTGACGGTCGCCGCCGTCGCACACCGCTGGGGATTCGCTCATTTGGGACGCTTCGCCTCGGCGTACCGCAGCAAATTCGGCGAGTCCCCCTCGGAGACCCTCCGGTCGTGACGCGAATTACTCGCCGGGATCGCTGCGGCGGGGCTGCGGGACCTCGTTGGGGGCGCGGCGAGGGGCCGCGCTCACCCCGAACAGGTGACCCCGCGACGGCGCCCACTCACGCCAGGGGCCCAGCCGGGGCGGCACCGAGACCAGCTCGCCGTCGCCCGCACCGCGCTGTTCGCGCAGGTAGGCGACCACGCGGGAGGCGGCCTGACCACCGTCCTCGGCCAGGCCGAGCAGCAGGCGGCGCGCGTCGTCGGCCGAGGGATCGTCCGCGTCCAGGCCCGGTATGTCCGCCGCCGTCCGGCGCAGCAGGGCCGCCAGACCGGCCAAGGCCTGCATCACGTCACACGCGTCCCGCTCGGCATCGGACAGGCTGGTCACGTCGCGTTCCCCCTTACCGGGCCCGCCGGATCGGGACCCTCCGGCGCAGTGCCCCCGCCGGCGGTCCTTTAACGGGCGCCAAGGCGAAAATGTATTCGGCCCACTACTAAGCGTCCATCCGTAACGCGCAGGCCCTGTCCAGTTAGCGCTCAGTTTGACCGGCGTCGGCATGATCGTCCGTTTCCGCCCCATGGTCGGAGAGTCGCGGAACGGGGTATGAACACGATTGAGCACCCCTGGGGAGGACATCATGACCGACGAAATTCGCCAGCCGCTGGAGGAGACGCAGGAGGTCGCCGACGCCGTCGAGGACGACGTGGCGGTGGACGCGTTCATCACCGGAGGCGGCAAGGACTCCGACACTCCGGAGTTCCTGGCCCCCGGCGAGGAGCCGGTGATCCGCACCGGCGCCGACCAGCCGTGGGACCCGGAGGACCTGGCCGAGGCCGAGGGCAAGGACCCGACGCCCGAGAACATCGAGAGGGCCCGTCAGGAGCTGGAGCGCGACGGCGCCGCCGCCATCGAGCGCACCGTTCCCTGACCCGCGACGACCGATGCCGGCGACCCCGTGGTCGCCGGCATCGCCGTTTCCGGAAAACCCTCTACAACCTCTCCGAGCCGTTCCCCGTCTACTGGTAAACACAGGGAGCGGGGATGAATGACCAAACGGACACGGGATATCTGGAGTACGTCCATGGGCGGATGCCGGCTCTGCGGCGGATCGCCTTTCTGCTGAGCGGCGACAGCGACCAGGCCGATGACCTGGTCCAGGAGACCATCACCAAGCTGTACGCCAAGTGGCCGCGCATCTCGCGGGTGGAGCATGTGGACAACTACGTGCACACGATGCTCGTGCGGGCCTTCCTCGACGAGAAGCGCCATGGCTGGTGGCGGGTCAGCCTGCGCGGCGCGCCACCCGAACCGCCACCCCATCCGGGCGGGACCACCGAGGAGCGGACCGTGCTGCGCGCGGCGCTCCGCCGGGTGCCGCCCCGTCAGCAGGCCGTGCTGGTGCTGCGTTTCCTGTGCGACCAGTCGGTCGCCGACGTGGCCCGGATCCTCGAATGCTCCGAGGGCACGGTCAAGAGCCAGACGTCGCACGGGCTGACCGCCCTGCGCAGAATCCTCGGCGACCGCGTGGGAGGTGCCCTGTGAGGGAAGACGACTACGGCGCCCATCTGCTGCTCCGGCCCCTGGCCGACGAGCCGCTCGCGCCCTCGAAGGTCTCAGTGAGCAATGCCATGCGGGACGGGCGCCGGATGCGCAACCGCCGCTGGTGGGCCGGTGGGTCCGCCTTCGTCGCGGCACTCACCGCGGCCTCGGTCGGCGGCGTGCTGGCCACCCAGCAGACACCACGGCCCACGCTGCCCCCGGATCCGCCGGTGCCGGCCGCGTGCACCGTCGGCCACTTGCCGATCGGGAACCACCGCAGCGCCGAAGCGCCGGCCGCTGATCGGTCCGGCACCTGGCTCGCCGCCGGCTCGGAGCCGGAGAACTGGCTCAATCCCAGGAACTTCCGGAACTCTTTGCTGATCTGGCGGGACGGCACCCTGGTCACCGACGTCCGCGCACCAGGGACCCAGTACTCCGTGACGGGCGTGAACGCGTCGGGCGCCGTGACCGGCAACGCGCAATCGGGGGCGTACGTCTTCCAGGAGGGCAGGTTCCACAAGCTGAAGGGAGGCGAGGGCATGGCGCGCGGGATCAACGACGCCGGGGTCGTCGCCGGGACGATCGGCCGGAGCGGCACGGACATCCGGGCCGCGCGCTGGGCCTCGATCGATGCCGAGCCCGAACTGCTGCCTGTGCCGAAGGGCGCGCTGCCCTGGCTGGTGACGATCAGCGACATCGCCGAGGACGGCACCATCATCGGCACGATCGCCGGCGACGGCTATCTCTGGTCGCCCGACGGCACCGGCCGATATCTCGCGGCGCCGCCCCAGGGTGACGGCGTGCGGTCCGCCGCCCCACGCACGGACGCCTCCGCACCCCCGGGCAGCACGTTCTATCCGGAGGTCTTCCGTAACGGCTGGATCTACGGCACCCGGGGCGCCCTCTCGCCCAACGTTCTGCGCTATCACCCCCCGACCGGCACGTGGCAGCGGCTGAACGACGAGGTGAAGGAGCCGCAGCGCGGTGAGCTGGTCCGGCTCGCCCCCAGAGACGCGCGGGTCTACATCGGCCGGGCCGTCCTGGACCTGCCGCTCCTCCTGGACGGCCCGTCCCGCCGGGACAGTTACCTCGTCACCTCGGTGAGCGACGACGTCGCGGTGATCGCCGGATGGGTGATGCCCCCGGCGGAGGACACCACCACGCCCCGCCGGCCGATCATCTGGCGCTGTCGATAGCGACCGTACGACCGGTGGTGACCGCCTCCTGCGCCGCGGCCAGGACGGCGGTCACCTGGGCGCCGAAGCGGACGTCGAGCTCGACCGCCGGTCCGCCCGCGGCGGCCGCGATCAGCTGGTCGATGCCGTGCTTGAGGGCGTCGACCGGCGACCACGGGGCCGACGGGACCGTGCGTACGCCGGCCTGGCCCGAGAAGACCGCCTCCTCGCGCTCGGCCGCCTCGGGCGCGTCCAGCGACAGCGTGAGCGTGCTGATCGCCCCGCCCGCGTGCCGGGCCAGCAGGTGGGTCATGTCGGGGGCGCCGGTCATCGCGGCCACCTCGGTGACCGGGCCGAGCACGCCGATGGCCAGCGCCAGCGCGTGCGGGCCGACGTCCCACAGGCCGCCGCTCTGCTGACGCCACGGGGACGCGCCGAACGGGTTGTCCGGCGTGAAGATGCGGCCGAGGTGGACGATCCGGCCCTCGACCCAGCCACCGGTGGCCACCGCGTCGGCCACGAACCGCTCGATCTCCGGCATCAACCGGCGGGTGAAGAAGACCAGCGAGGCGAGGTTGTTCTCCTCGGCGGCGGCCACGAGGGAAGCGGACTCGGCCACCGTGAAAGCGACCGGCTTGTCGAGCACCAGATGCTTGCCGGCCCGGGCCGCGCGCAGGGCCAGAGGCGCCTGCACGTCCGGCGGCAGGGCGACGGCCACCGCGTCGACATCGGCGATCAGGTCGTCCGCGTCGGCGTACGCCTTCGCGCCGTGCGATGCGGCGAGGGAAGCCGCCTTGTCGGGATTGCGCCCCCACACCCCCACGAAGTCGACATCGGGGTGTGCGGCGAGGGCCGGCGCGTGCGCCAGGTGTGCCCAAGGTCCCGTACCGAAAAGTCCGAAGCGCATCGGAAGTCGCCTGCCTCTCTCATGGTCCAGCCGCAAGCTACCAGGCGTCCTTCGATCAGTAGTCTGTGCCGGTGAACGGTCCCCTGTCGGTGGCGACGATCATCGCCGCTCTTGTCCTGGCGGCGTGGTTCCTGCTGCGCGCGGCGCTCAACCGCCCGCCCAGCAACGTCGACCTCTGGGCCACGCTCGCGCTCAGCGCGCTGGTCGCCGTGCTGGTCGTGGTGGCCGTGATCGGCCTGTTCGACGGCTCACGCCCGAGTGACACGCCCACCTTCCTGGGCTACCTGGTCACCACGCTCGCCTTCGGGCCGGTCGCGTTCTATCTGGCCCGGCTCGAGCCGACGCGGTGGGGCAGTCTCATCCTCGGCGTCGCCTGTCTGGTGCTACCTGTTCTCGTGCTGCGCCTGCAGCAGATCGCGGAGGTGACCACCAGTGTCTCCTGAGACCCCCACGCGCCCCAAGGACGCCGCCCTCGGCACCGGCCTCGGCCGGGTGCTGCTGCTGGTCTACGGCATCTTCGCGCTCTCGGCCAGCGCCCGCGCGCTCGTGCAGATCTCCACGCACTTCAGCGAGGCCCCGCTGGCCTACCTGCTGTCGGCGTTCGCCGGCCTGGTCTACATCTCGGCCACCGTGGGCCTGGCCGTCGGCGGCGCCCGGGGCCGGCTCATCGCGCTGATCAGCTGCAGCATCGAGCTGATCGGCGTGCTCGTGGTCGGCACCCTGAGCATCGCCGACGCCGGTGACTTCCCGGACGACACCGTCTGGTCGAACTTCGGCAGCGGCTACGGATATGTCCCGCTGGTCCTGCCGTTCATCGGCCTCTGGTGGATCTGGCGTCACCGCCCCTAAAGGGACGACTCGATGGTGTGCGGCACGAAGTAGCAGCGGTCCTTCGTGACCAGGCCGTCGTCACCGAGCCCTTCGCGGATGCCCATCCCCGCCGGTTCCCCGTCGATCAGCCACGAGCCGATCACGGGGTGGACCGTGCCCTCCAGGCTCTCGAACGACGGCAGCTCGCACAGCTGCTGCACCACGTAGCGCCCGTCCACGCCGTACTCGGAGGGGTTTTCGCTGATCGTGGCCCCGTCCCGGACGAGCGTGACCGAGCCACCCTCACGCCCCCAGACGGGCTTTTTGGCGTAGCTGGTCAGCGTCTTGGCCTTGGAGGAGTCGGCGAAGTAGGCCGGAAGCAGGTATTTGCTCCGCTCCGGGTCGTCGCCGAACAGTTTCCACAGCACCGGCAGGAGGGCCTTGTTGCCGAGCAGGGCGGCCGTGTAGGGCGGCTCGATCCAGACCGTGCCGTGCTTGGTGGGGTCGGCCATGTTGCGGAAGAAGGCCTTGCCGCCCTCCTCGGTCCAGAACCACTCCCACGGATAGAGCATGAAGATGATGTCGATCGGCTCGGCCTTGTGCTCCTGGCCCGGCGAGGGCACGAAGACCACCCGGTCGCCGGCCACGTCCCAGCCGATCTGGCTCATCGCGATCAGCTCGACCGGATATCCGGCCTCCTCGGCCGTCGCCATCAGATAGGCCACGTTCATCCGGTCCTCGCCGGAGGTCTCGGACGTCTCGTAGGCGAAGAAGATCTTCGGCTTCTCCGGCAGCCACGTGCGGGCCTCGCGGAGCTTGTCGATGTTGCGGCGCCAGGCGCCCGGGTCGGCCGGCTCGCCCGGCGTGGCGGGCCAGCCGACGAGGCGGTCGTGTATCGAGTTCCACTGGCGCCACTCGTGCTGCGTCACGCCGGTCTGGTCCATCCAGTGCCACTGGATGACGGCGCTCTCGACCAGCGCGGTCGGGGTCTGCGCGTTGAACTCGAGCAGCTTGGGCGTGCTGCCGGCCCCGTTGTACCAGAGGTCGAACCGGCCGTAGACGCTCGGCGAGTAGTCCGGCGTCTCCATCGGCAGGCGCATGTCGGGGTCTTTGTCGTAGTGCGTCCACGTCTCGGCATCGCCGTCGAACCACGTGCGGATGACCTGCTCGTGGGCGAACTCGGGCACACCGATCCGGGCCATGAAGCACGTCTCGGGGTTGCAGACCGAGGCGAAGTAGCCGTCCTTACGGCCCTGCACGGTGTGCCGCGGGCACTGCCGCACGATCCAGTCGCCGGCTTCGAGACACATCGCGTGCAGGGTCGTGGTGGCCGTCTCGAGCTCTTCGATCTCGGCCGCCGTGAAGTCGTAGAACGGGCCCTCCTGCCAGTACGAGATCATCGTCCCGTCCGGCAGTTCGGTGTCGTTGTACGTCAGGCCGAGGCTGAAGTTGGTGAGCTGCCAGCCCTCGCGGACCGGACCGTAGGGAACTCGGCGCACGCTCAGCCGCCCGACTTGCTGGACGAGGAGCCGCGGGCCGAGCCGCCCTTGCCGACCACGCTGGTCTTCACCGTGCCGTTGCCGATCTTGCCGGTGGCCGGCAGTCCGAAGGACTGCCGGGCCGCTTTGTCGTTGTACGCGAACTTGTTTCCCCCGGCCGGCAGGCGGTAGCCGACCGGATATCCGGGGGCGTACGCGGCCGAATACCAGATGAAGAACGGCACCACGCTGCCGCCGTACGAACGGTCGTCGTCGCAGTAGTCCTCGTCGACGACGTTGCCGTTCGCGTCGGCGCAGTAGAAACCCGCGTCCTGGTAGTCGTCGTCGTTGTCGCACGCCGCCGCGCCGCCCGCCGCCAGAAGCAGGAAGGTGCTCGTCAGCGAGACGCTGCGGGAAGCCATGCGTCGATTCATAGTTCCTTTGTAACGCCTTCCAGCAATGATCTACGCCCGCGGGCCCCCCGCGACATAGATGACCTGGCCCGAGACGAACCCGGCACCCTCACTGACGAGGAAGGATACGGTGTTCGCGACGTCTTCGGGACGACCAGCCCGGCCAACGGGAATCTGCGCCACCGCGGCCTTCTCGAACTGGTCGAAATCGACGCCGACGCGGGCCGCGGTGGCGGCGGTCATGTCGGTGACGATGAAGCCCGGCGCGACCGCGTTGGCGGTGATGCCGAACCGGCCCAGCTCGATGGCGAGGGTCTTGGTGAAGCCCTGGAGGCCGGCCTTGGCCGCCGCGTAGTTGGCCTGGCCGCGGTTGCCGAGGGCCGAGGTGCTGGAGAGGCTGACGACACGGCCCCAGCCGGCGTCGACCATGTGCTTCTGCACCGCCCGGCTGAACAGGAAGGCGCCGCGCAGGTGGACCGCCATGACGGTCTCCCAGTCGTCGTCGGTCATCTTGAACAGAAGGTTGTCGCGGAGCACGCCGGCGTTGTTGACCAGGATGGTGGGCGGGCCGAGCTCGGCCACGACCTTTTCCACGGCCGCGGTGACCTGGGCCGGGTCGGAGACGTCGGCGCCGACGGCGAGGGCGGTGCCGCCGGCGTCGTGGATGGCGGTCACCGTGTTGGCGCAGGCACCCTCGTCGAGGTCGACGACGGCCACGGCCAGGCCGTCGGCGGCGAGCCGGCGGGCGGTCGCCTCACCGATGCCGCGGGCGGCACCGGTGACGATGGCGGTACGGGTGGGAGCGGACTGCGACATACGGCTCTCCTATACACCTGGCTCTATTTGCACTCGGAGTGCACTTTACGCGTGACGACGCAGCCTGATCCAGCGGTAACCGTGGCCGGCCACCTGAACCGACTCGAATTTGCCCAGTTCCGCGTATTCCTGGTCGGCCAGCACGTCGGTCGGGGACTCGGCCTCGGCATAGAGCGAGGTCAGATCGACCACGCCGTCCTCGGGGCCCAGATTGTGCACGAAAACCATCGTGCCAGTGCTGGCGTCGGCCCGGTGCACGAGGATCGATCCCGCGTCCGGCAGGTCGACGTGCGTACAAGTGCCGGAACCGACCTCGGGGGCCTCCCGGAGCGTACGGATCATCCGCTCGAACCAGGCCAGCAGCGACTGCGGATCGTGCCGCTGGAGGGTGACGTTCACCTGCTGATAGCCGTACTCGCCGTCGTCGATCACCGGCCGGACGGTCT
This sequence comes from Actinoplanes sp. CA-131856, assembly GCF_050956135.1. Lineage (GTDB taxonomy): Bacteria > Actinomycetota > Actinomycetes > Mycobacteriales > Micromonosporaceae > Actinoplanes. The sequence goes on from NZ_CP191849.1 coordinate 9,683,969, forward strand.
TCTTGGCCGTGGAAAAGCCGCCGTTCGGCAGCAGGGACCACTGCATGGGCGTACGGATGGAGTTGCGCCCCTCCAGCGAGAGGTCCTCACCCATGCCGATCTCCTCGCCGTAGCGGACGACCGGCGTGCCGCGCAGGCTGAACTGCAGGGCGTACGCCAGCTCGACCCGCCGCCGGTCGCCGCCGAGCATGGGCGCCAGCCGCCGCCGGATGCCGCGGCCGTACAACTGCATGGTCTCGTCCGGGCCGAACTCGGCGAAGACCTGCTCACGCTGCTCGGCGGTGAGCCGGGACAGGTCGACCTCGTCGTGGTTGCGCAGGAAGGTGGCCCACTGCCCGCCCTCGGGCAGCTTCGGTGCCTCACGCAGCGCCTCGATCACCGGCTCCGGGTTCTGCCGGGCCAGGGCCAGCATGAGCTTCGTGTTGAGCATGAAGTCGAACAGCATGTGGATGCGGTTGGCCGAGCCGCCCGCGTCGCCGAAGTAGTGCCGCAGCTGGTCCGGCTCCACATTGGCCTCGGCCAGCAGCACCGCGTCGCCCTTGCGCCACTGCACGAACTGCCGCAGCTCGGTGATGAAGTCCATGTCCTTGGGCGAGTTCGGGTTGCCGGCCTGGGTCTCCTCGATGATGAACGGCACCGCGTCCATCCGGAACCCGGCCACACCGAGCTGGAGCCAGAACGCGCAGATCTTCTTGATCTCCTCGCGGACCTCGGGGTTGTTGATGTTGAGGTCCGGCTGGAATTTGTAGAACCGGTGGTAGTACCAGGACTTGGCCGTCCGGTCGTACGTCCAGGTCTCGTTCTGCTCGCCCGGGAAGACCATGCCCTGCTTGCGGTCGGCGGGCTCGGTCTCGGACCAGACATACCAATTTCTGTACGGCGAGTCCGGCGACTTCCGGGCCGATTGGAACCACGGATGCTTGTCCGAGGTGTGGTTGACGACCAGGTCGATGATCACCTTGATGCCGAGGTTGCCCGCCTGGTGCAGCAGCTCGGCGAAGTCGCCCAGGTTTCCGAACCGTGGGTCGACGTTGTAGAAGTCGGACACGTCGTAGCCGTCGTCCTGGTCGGGCGACGGGTGGATCGGGTTGAGCCACAGGCAGGTCACCCCGAGCCGGGCCAGATAGTCGAGGCGGCCGATCAGACCGCGGATGTCGCCGCAGCCGTCGCCGTCCGAGTCGGCGAAAGTGTCGATGTCGAGGCAGTAGATGACGGCCTTCTGGTACCACCGGTCGGTCATGTCCCTCTACTTCACCGGCGTCACGGCCGGGCAAACAGCACTCAGGTTCGACGCAGGTTCGTTGGGTACAAACATCGGATGGGCGGCGGCGGACTGACAGCGTGGGTGACCTCTGTCATCGAATCACTCGGCGAGCTCGGTGTGGGCCTTTTGGTGGCCCTGGAAAACCTGATCCCACCGATCCCGAGCGAGATCGTGCTGTCCCTGGCGGGATATCTGGCCAGCGAGGGCCGTGTCAACTTCGCCCTGGTGCTGTTCGCGGCCACGGCCGGGTCGGTGATCGGCGCGCTCGCCCTCTACTGGCTGGGCTACGCCCTCGGCGAGGAGCGGCTGCGCCGCTGGCTCGACAAGATCCCGCTGGTCGACGCGGACGACCTGAACACGGCCGACCGCTGGTTCGAGAAACACGAGAAGGCGGCCGTGCTGTTCGGCCGCTGCGCACCGGTGGTGCGCAGCCTGGTCTCCATCCCGGCCGGCGCCAACAAGATGCACCTGGGCATGTTCACCCTGTTCACCGCGATCGGCAGCGGTGTCTGGAACAGCATCTTCATCGGCGGCGGCTACCTGCTCGGATCGCAGTACAAAGACCTCGAGCAGTACGCCCATTACTTCGACTACGTGATCTGGGCGCTGATCATCTTCATGGTCGCCAGCTGGGTCACGAAGAAGATCAAGAAAAGGCGGCGCGCGGCCGCCCGCCAGAACGACCGAGCGCCGGCGGAGCGCTAGTCACGATGTCCGCCCAGGGGGCGGCCCCGGTTTGAGCGTTGGATCCCACCTTCGAGGATGCGGTGACGCTGCCGGGCGCCCATAGGAGGGCGTGTTCGAGCGAGGCGTGGCTGTGGGCCGCCGTTGCTGGTGCGGCCGGATCGGTTGGTGCCGCATCCGGCCGAGACGGTGCGGTTGGTGACTCTGCTGTTCGCTTACAGCGTTACTCCCGCCGCCGCCCTTCGTGGGCGGCGGCGGGAGGCCGGCCCCGCACTAGAAGCCGGCGCTGATCTTCGTGAAGGCCCAGTCGGCCTGGGCGATGCCGGAGCAGTTGGAGACCACGCCGCCGCCGGCGCAGCCGCGGTCGCGGTTGACCGCCCAGAAGGTGAAGCGGGCCAGCCCCTTGTCGCGGGCGTAGTCGCGGATCCGCGTCCACGTCTCGACGGTGGTCAGCTCCTGCTGGTCGGACAGGCCGTTCATGCCGGAGATGCCCATGTGCGAGTACGCCTGGGCGTCGGTGTAGCCGAACGTCGTCTTCAGCAGGTTCTTCAGGCCCTCGGAGGTGTTGATCGTGGCCGTGTAGATGTCACTGGCCCCGAAGTCGAACGGCATCTGGGTGAAGATGTCGATGTTCGCACCGAGCGCCTTGGCCTGCTGCACGAGCCGGGTGCCGTAGTAGTTCGGGCCGGTGGTCGTGGTGCCGAAGGTGAGGATCGTCTTCACCGACGGGTTCTTCTGCTTGACGATCTTCAGGGCGTTGAGCACGCGGTCCTGCACGACCGTGTTCTCGAACTCGTCGGTGTTCTCGATGTCGATGTCGATCGACTTGAGCTGGAAGGCGTCGATCACCTTCTGGTACGCGCCGGCCAGCGCCTCGGGGGTCGAGCAGTTGGGGCCGAGCTTGTTGCCGCTCCAGCCGCCGATCGACGGCACGACGTCGGCGCCGGCCGCGCGGATCGCCGCGATGGTGCTGGCGTGCACGCCGCCGGTCAGGCCGCTCTCACCGTCCCAGGCCGGGTTGCAGCCGTTGTTGGCGAGCACGAAGGCCATCGTGAAGGCCTTGATGCCGGTCGCGTTGACCACTGTGGCGGGCGCCGGCGGGTTGCCCCAGCCGGGGTAGATGTACGGCGCCGAGGCCATCTTGGTGCCGGTCGCCGGCGGGGTGGTCGGAGGGGTCGTGGGCGGCGTCGTGGGCGGTGTGGTCGGAGGCGTCGTGCCACCGCAGACGCCCTGGTCGGCCCAGACGTCCCACTGACCGCTGTGTGTGGCGGGGGATTCGTTCTGCGTCCACCACTTGGCGCTGTAGTTGTGGCCGTTCTGCGAGGCCGTGTTGCCGCCGACGTAGACGGCCGAGGAGGACCACGCGGGTGCGCAGGCCACGGCGGCGTTCGAGGTGGTCATGGGCAGGATCGCGGCGGCCGTGGCGGCCAGGGCGACCGAGCCCAGTACGAGGAGTTTCTTCACGGGGGTTCTCCTGGGGGGATCAGGGGAGAGTGGAGAGGTGGGGCTTGACGGTGTTGGCGAAGCCGTTGCCGTTGGTGACGTCCCAGTTGATCGACCAGGTCATCGCGCCGCGGATGCCCGGATAGGTCGCCGGGGGCTTGAAGGTGCCGCAGTTGGTGCCGCGGGCCAGGCAGTCGAGGGCGTTGTTGACCACCGAGGGGGCGACGTAGCCGCCGCCGGCCGCGCGGGTGCTCGACGGCAGGCCGAGCGCGACCTGGTCGGGGCGCAGCCCGTTCTGGGTCTGAATGCAGGCCAGCGCGGTCAGGAAGTTCACCGTGCCCTGGCTGTAGGCGGCGTTGTTGTCGCAGCCGAGCATCGAGCCGGAGTTGTAGAACTGCGTGTGGACGACCGTGAGGATGTCCTTGATGGACAGTGCCAGGGCGAAGTACGACGAGCCGGTGCTCTGCATGTCGATGGTCTGCGGCGCCATCGTGATGATCAGGTTGCTGCCGGCCTTGGCCCGCAGGCTGCGCAGCGCCTGGGCCATGTAGGTGGCGTTGAGCCCGTTCTCCAGGTCGATGTCGACGCCGTCGAAGCCGTACGTCGTCATCAGCGAGTAGACCGAGTTGGCGAAGTTCGTGGCCGCGGCCGCGCTGGCCACGCTGACCGTGCCCTTCTCGCCGCCGACCGAGATGATGACCTTCTTGCCACGCGCGTGCAGGGTGGCGATGTCGGCCTTGAACTGGGCGTCCGTGTAACCGCCGACGGCGCTCGCGAGGCCCGGGTCGAGCGTGAAGGAGACCGCGCCCGGCGTCGAGGTGGCATCGGCGAAGGCCACGGCGATCAGGTCGTACGTCGTGGGGACCGCGGCGAGTTTCAGAGGCGCCGCGCCGTTGTCGAAGTTCTGCCAGTAGCCGGTCAGGAAATGCGCCGGCAGGGTGCCGTTGCTGGGCGGTGGGGTGGTGGGCGGGGGTGTCGTCACCGGCGGGGTGGTCGGTGGTGTCGTGGGCGGGGTGGTGGGTGGTGTCGTACCACCGCAGACGCCGTTGTCGGCCCAGACGTCCCACTGGCCGCTGTGCGTGGCGGGCGACTCGTTCTGCGTCCACCACTTGGCGCTGTAGTTGTGGCCGTTCTGCGAGGCCGTGTTGCCGCCGACGTAGACGGCGGTCGAGCTCCACGCCGGCGCGCAGGCCGCGGCGGCCGACGCGGAGCCCGAGAAGTAGGTGGCGGCGCCGCCCGCGACCAGCGCGGCGACGGTGGCCAGGACAACCGATCGATAGCCCTTCATGTGTTAATCATTAAGGACTGTTAACAGATCAGTCCAGAGGAACGAGCCCTTAAATATCCTTAAATTTCTCGATGAGTCACTTGCGGAACTGGAGCCAGTTGAGGTTGACGAAGTCGGCCGGCTGCCCGCTCGTGAAGGTCACGTAGACGGTGTGGGTGCCGGTCACGCCGGAGACGTTCCCGGGATCGACTGCCACGTCTGCCAGCCGCCAGTGCTGCCGAGCGCGAAGCTGCCGATCGGCGCGTTGGAGCGGCTGTCGAGGCGTACCTCCACCAGGCCGCTCACTCCCGAGCCGGCGCCGGAAGCGACCCGGGCGACGAAGTCGCGCACCCCGCCCGAGCCGAAGTTGACGTTGGTGAACTGGAGCCAGTCGCCGTTGGCGATGTAGCCGACGTCCTGGCCACCCTCGGAACAGGTCTCGACCTGCACGCCTGAAGCCGCGTTGTAGGACTCGGCCTCGATCCGGGAGAAGGCGTCGCGAGTGTTCCCACTAGGAGGCGGAGTTGTGGTGCCACCCGACGACTGGTAGACCGCGACGTAGTCGACGATCATCGGCACGCCGGGCTGGGTCGACGCGGTCGGCCCACCGCCGAACGCGGCCGGGAAACCGCCGCCCATGGCCACGTTCAGGATCACGAAGAAGCCGTGCTGGGTCGCGTTGTTCCAGGTGGTCGCGTCCAGCTGCGACTTGCTGAACGTGAAGTAGTTGTTGCCGTCGAGATACCAGCGCAGCTGCTCGTTGGCCGTGGTCCGGTCGTACTCGATGGCGTACGTGTGGAAGCCGGTCTTGCATCCGCTGCACGCGCGCTCGCCGCTGGTGATGCCGGTCGTCTCGTTGCACGGGCCACCCGGGTTGGTGCCACAGTGCAGCGCCGCGAAGACGGACTCACGGCCGTTGATGTTCTCCATGATGTCCCACTCGCCGATGCCCGGCCAGTTGGTCGCGCCGACCGGGCGGGCCGCACCGCCGAGGGCCCAGAACGCCGGCCAATATCCGGCCGCGGCCGCCCCGCTGACGTTGGGCTGCTGGAGCCGGGCCTCGATGCGGACCTTGCCGCCGGCCGGCGCCGCGAAGTCGGTGCGCTGGGTCTCGACCCGGCCCGAGGTCCAGCGTCCGGACGAGTCGCGCAACGGCTTGATCACCAGGTTGCCGTTGCCGTCCTGATAGACGTTGGCCGTCGAGTCGGTCATCGTCTCGACCTCGCCGGTGCCCCAGTTGGCGGCGCCGCCCGGATAGCCGGTGCCGGTCGCGTAGAGCCAGTTGGAGCGGTTGAGCCCGGTGCCGGCGGCGCCGGTGAAGTCGTCGCTGAAGACGGTGGTCATGCCGGAGGGTGCGGCGGGCACGGCCGCCTCGGCGGTGACCGCGAAGATCGCGGACGTGGCCACGGCGAGTGCCGCCGCGGCGCCCGCTGCCACAACACGGAGTCTCATGGGATGCGCCTTCCATGCAGGGGGTGTGAGAGCGCTCTCAGCGGATTTCACGCTTGTTACGAATGTGCTGTCAATATGGACTGTCATCGATTGCCCGTTGGTACCGTTTCCGGGGCGGAAAGATCGGGTATTTCGCGGCCATGGACACGGGCGGCACGACGATCGATCCCGAACTGGCCGAGCTGGCCGAGGCCCACGATCTGCACACGCTCGGCGTCGAGGAGGAATATCTCCTGGTCGACGCGGTCGAGCCACGCGCCGTGGAGGCGGTCGAGGAGGTCTTCGACCAGCTGCCGGCCGACCTGCGCCCCTCGGTGCAGCACGAGTACATGCGCAGCCAGATCGAGGTGGCGAGCCCGCCACAACTCGAGCTCGGCGCCCTGTCGGACGCGTTGAGCGGCCTGCGGGCCGGCGTGGCCGCCGCCGCCGAGCGGGCCGGCAGCCGGCTGCTGGCCATGGGCACCGGGCCGGTGGCCGGGCCGCACATCCGCGTCGTCGACAACCCGCGCTACCACCGGATGCAGGAGCGCTTCGGCGACCTCTCCCCCGGCGCCGGCATGTGCGGCACCCACGTGCACGTCAGCATCCCCGACGACGAGACCGGCGTGCAGGTCCTCAACCACCTGCGCCCCTGGCTGCCGATCTTCCAGGCCGCGACGGTGAACTCGCCGCTGTTCAAGGGGCGCGACACCGGATATGCGAGCTGGCGCTACATGATGTGGGAGCGCTGGCCCACCGTCGGACCGGCGCCCTACCTGGAGTCGTACGAGCACTATCTGACGCTCATCTCCGACCTCGAGGCGAGCGGCGCCATGCTCGACGAGGGAATGCTCTACTGGTACGCCCGGCTCTCGGCCACCTATCCGACCATCGAGATCCGGATGGGCGATGTCATGCCCACGGCCGACGACGCGGTGCTGATGGCCGCGCTCGCCCGGGCCCTGGTCGCCACGCTGCTGAACGAGGTCCGCGACGGCCGTCCGGCCCCGGTCGTTCCGGACACCCTGCTGGTGGCGGCGCACTGGCGGGCCGCGCGCGACGGGCTCGAGGGCGTCAACATCGACATGGCCACCCGCGAGCCGAGGCCCGCGTGGCGGCTGATGCGCCAGCTCTTCGACTACGTGCGCCCCGAACTCGAACGCCACGGCGACCTGGAGCACGCGACCGTCCTTCTCGGACGACTGCGCTCGCAGGGCACCGGGGCCGCCCGGCAGCGCGCCGTCCTGGCCCAGAAGGGCACGGTCGCCGATGTGGTGGATCAGATGGCCAAGGCCACGCGGGGAGACCTCGGAGGTCAGTAGGCTGGGCTGATGAAGCTCGTCGTGATCGGCGGGGACGCGGCCGGCATGTCGGCCGCGTCGCAGGCCCGCAAGCGCCTCGGAGCCGGCGACCTCGAGATCGTGGTGTTCGAGCGGGGGCGCTTCACGTCGTACTCGGCCTGCGGCATTCCGTACTGGATCGGTGGCGCCGTCGACGAGCGGGACGCGCTCATCGCCCGCACTCCCGAGGAGCATCGCAAGAACGGCATCGACGTCCGGCTCCAGCACGACGTGGTCGGCATCGACCTCGACCGCCGGCAGGTGGTGGCCCACTCCTCGTCCGGCGAGGTGCGGGAGAGCTTCGACCATTTGGTGTACGCAGCCGGCGCGTCCCCGGTCGTGCCGGAGTGGGCGCGCGTGCGGGAGGCCGGCGTCTTCGGTGTGCAGACGCTGGAGGACGGCGACGCCATCCACGCGTGGCTCGACTCTTCGTCCGGTGGGGTCAAGCCCCGGCGAGCGGTCGTGATCGGCGGCGGCTACATCGGCGTCGAGATGGCCGAGGCGATGATCCAGCGCGGCCTCGACGTGACGCTGCTCGAAAAATCGCCGCAGCCCATGGCCAAGACCGCCGACCCGGAGATCGGGCAGATGGTCCAGGACGCCATCCGCGGCCTCGGCATCGACATCGTGACCAACGCCCACGTCGAGGGTCTGGAGACCGCCGGCGGCCGGGTCACCGCGGTCGTCACCCCCGGCGGCTCGCTGCCGGCCGACATCGTGGTGATGGGTCTGGGGGTACGCCCGAACACCGCCATCGCCCGCAGCGCGGGCCTTCCCGTGGGCGCGACCGGGGGCCTGCGCACCGATCTGCGCATGCGGGTCGAGGGTCACGAGGACATCTGGGCGGCCGGCGACTGCGTCGAGACCCGCCACCTGATCACCGGGCGACCGGTCCACGTGCCGCTGGGCACCCACGCCAACAAGCAGGGCCGGGTGGCCGGCATCAACATCGGCGGCGGCTACGCGACGTTCCCGGGCGTGATCGGCACGGCGGTGACGAAGGTGTGCGACCTCGAGGTGGCCCGCACCGGCCTGACGTCACACGAGGCCGAGCAGGCCGGGTACGAGTTCGTGACGGCCACGGTGGAGTCGACGAGCCGGGCCGGCTACTACCCGGGCGCCACGTCGATGACCGTGAAGCTGATCGCCGAGCGGCGCACCGGGCTGCTGCTGGGCGCCCAGATCGTCGGCCGGTCCGAGGCGGCCAAGCGGATCGACGCGCTGGCGCTGGCGGTGTGGAACAGGATGACGGTCGAGGAGATGACGGCCCTCGATCTCAGTTACGCGCCGCCCTTCGCACCGGTGTGGGACCCGGTGTTGATCGCTGCCCGAAAGGCGACGGACGCGGTGCACGCGGGCTGATTCGCCGGATTCGCCGACACCAAGCGCTACCAGGTGATATCGCGCTCGGTAGCGTGACAACCACCGATACGGTCTCGCGCTCGATCTTGCGGCACGGTAGGCATGCAGGATGTCGCCGCAATCTCCCCGTTATCCGACCCCGGCCGGACAGACGACGCGCGGGCGGCATCATCGACCGGAGTCGCTGGCGGACGTGACGTCCGAGCACCCGATCATCGAACCTTCCGCCCTTGCCGCCTCTTCCGCCGGGCTTTCCGACGCCGCTTCGACCGCCGCCGCCTCTTCCACCGGCGCCTCTCCCACCGGCGCCTCGACCGTCGGCGTCATCGAGCGGCCGGAGACCCGTTATCGCCGCGGCAAGCCCGTAGTAAGTTTCGTCGGCGAGCCGGCTTCCGCACCCCGCCAGCGCGGTGCCTCACGCGGCCAGCGTTCCACTCGCGGTGAGCGCTCCAGTCGCGGTGAGCGCTCCACCCGCGGTGAGCGGCCCGCCCGCGGTGGCCGGCACTCGCTCGCCAAGCCGGCCGCCGCCCAGCGGCCGCCGGCCATGGGCAGCCACCGCGCGCCCGGCACCCTGCCGATCGAGTCGTGGCTGCTGATGGGCAAGTCGCGCCAGCAGGTGCTGCTCGCCTCGCTCGTCGCCATCGGCATCCTGCTGCTGGCCATGCCGGCCGAGCAGCGGCGCGAGAGCGTGAACGCGGTGAACGCCGCCGCCCAGGCCGTCGTCGGCGTGCAGCCGAAACCGTCGAAGGCCGCCCCGGCCAAGGACGACGAGGAGCCCACCAAGTCGAAGCCGGCCGGCAACAAGGACGAGAAGCCCGCCGCCGATTCCCCCGCGCCGCCCGGCGACGACACGGCCGCGCCCCAGCCGACCGCCGAAGTGCCCACAGTGGCCCCGAGCGCCACCCCGAGCGCGCAGCAGACCGGCGAGAGCGCGGCCAAGGTCCCCGCGGCCGGTCCCGGCGCCTCGCTGCGCACCACCGGCACCGAAGCGGTCGCGCTCACCTTCGACGACGGCCCCGACCCGGTGCAGACGCCGAAGATCCTGGCCCTGCTGGCCAAGAACGACGTCAAGGCGGTCTTCTGCCTGGTCGGGTCGCAGGTCAAGAAGCACCCCGAGATCGTCCGGCAGATCGTCGACGCCGGCCACACGCTGTGCAACCACACCTGGGATCACAGCCTGAAGATCGGCAAGGACAAGCCCGAGAAGATCAAGGCCGACCTCGACCGTACGAACGCGGCCATCCGCGCCGCCGTGCCGGGCGCCGAGATCCCGTTCTTCCGCGCCCCCGGCGGCAACTTCACCGACCGGCTCGTGGCGGTCGCCGGCGGCGCCGGCATGACGTCGATCTACTGGGAGGTCGACCCGCGCGACTGGGACCATCCCGAGGGTGAGACCGCCGCGCAGCACGTCGCCCGGGTGATCGCCGAGGTGCAGAAGAGCGTGAAGCCCGGCGCCATCGTGCTGTCGCACGACTTCGGCCAGCCCGACACGATCGTGGCGTACGAGAAGCTCCTGCCCTGGTTCAAGGCGAACTTCACGCTGGGCCTGCCGCAGATCCCGGGCCCGCCGCCCTCGGCCCTGCCCACCGAGGCCCCGGCCGCGCCGCCGGCGGTCACCCCTTCGGCGACCCCGCCGGCTGGCACGTAGGACACCAGTAGAGATTGCGCCCGGCCAGCGGGCCGCGCGCGATCTCGGTGCCGCACACCAGGCACGCCTGACCGGGACGGCGGTAGACGTAGACCTCGCCGCCGTGCCGGTCGACGCGTGGCGCCCGCTGCATCGCCTCCGGCGTGTGCTCGGTGTGCACGGTGTCGATGCGGCCCCGGGCCACGCCTTCCTTCATCAGGGCGCGCAGGTCGGTCCAGAGCTCGTCCCACAACTCGGCCCCGATCATGCGCCCCGGCGTGGTGGGCGCCAGCCCGGCCCGGAACAGCACCTCGTTGGCGTAGATCAGCCCACATCCGGCCACGATGGACTGATCGAGCAGCAGCGCGAACAACGGCTTGGTGCTGGCGCGCACCCGCGCGTACGCCACGAGCGGCTCGGCGTCGTCGCGCAGCGGATCGGCGCCCAGCCGGTCGCGTAGCTGCTGCGCCCGCAGCGGATCGAGCACCTCGCACGCGGTCGGCCCGCGCAGCTCGAGCCAGTGCCGCTCGCCCACGATCCGCATCCGCACCTGCCCCACCGGCTCCGGCACGGGCGCCTCACCGTCGGCGAACTTGCCGTACAGCCCGAGGTGAACGTGCACGCTCAGGTCGCCCTCGTAGTGATGGAACAGATGCTTGCCGTACGCCTCGGTGTCGGCCAGCCGCCGCCCGTCGACCTCCCGGGCCCCGCCCGCGAACCGCCCCTGGGGGCTGTTGACCTGCAAAGACTGCCCCGCGAAGAGTTCCCGATGCCGGGCCGCGAGCCGATGAATGGTGTGTCCCTCTGGCACGGCGGCAACGGTACCCGGGCGCACCAGATTCGCACTATCTGAGCCGGTGAGCGGCTTGTGCGACTTCCCCTGGTCAGAGGTGTACGTCTGAGGCAGATCCGGAGCTGTGCCTCCGCCTCACCGCCAGCGGGACTTCGGCCAGCGCATCTGGCGACCGACACTCAAGCGGCTCGATCAGGCTCCGGCGATAAGACCGCTAATCACGCCGACCGCGAGGTCGCGACCGCCCGTCGTCAGGTGCTCACGCGCTTTGACATACCACTTGGCCTTCTCCTCGTCGGGCTCCTTCTCGGCCAGCACGGTCAGGAGCTTGATGACTTCCTCCAGCTTGGCTTCGGCGCGCGGCCATTGGCTCACTGCACGCCTGGCGTGGCCAGTGGGTGCGAAGGCGTGCGACACGCCTCCCCCAAACATCTTCTCCATTCGGGCGAAATACGGAGGCTGTTCTCCGTCCAACCGACGAAGGGACTTCATCACGTCCTGTTCGTCGAAGCCCGTGCGCTCCACGATCGCGCTAACTGAGGCACTGTCGTTGCCTGCATCGCACAGTTCGACGGCAGCCTTGAGCACGGGTAGATCTTTGGTGACCCACAAATCCGTCATGGGAACAAGTGTGCGATCCCAAAGATCGTTAGCAACGGACTTGCTGTCCGACTTACGACAGCAGGTCCCACCTGCGGCGCTTGACCGAGTGCCTCGTCCAAAATAGGTGGCCATTCCATAGCCTGGCTCGACCATCCACAGAGGATGGAACGCCTGTAGAGGGCGCACAGCGAAAGGCAATGGCATGGCAACACTCGGGACGACGGTCCTCTACACGTTCGATGCGACGCAGGCGAGCATCCTCGGCCAGCGCCGAGGGGCCGACGGGCAACTTCCGCCTCGCGGGCATTCCTGGCCCGGCAGCGGGCACCATACTTCCAGCCCTGGCTACGGGTGAAAGCGTGGGGCCGAGATGGGCTCGGCCTCCGCTCCAGTCCTTGTATCTCCTGCTAGAGCCGATTGGCGGCGGCTCAGGCGGCGGATGATGTGTCCTCTGACACGGCCGCAACGGTACCCGGCGTTACTTGAAGGCTGCCTGGTTGCCGGTGACCCAGGCCGCGAACGGGCGCGGAGGACGGCCGGTCAGGGTCTCCACGTCGCTCGTCGGGCCGACCACGGTGGCGGCCGGACCCATGGTCTCCAGGATCGATACTGGGAGGCCGGCTTCTGCCTCGGTGATCTCCTGGACGACGTACGACCTGGTCAAGATGGTGTTGATGATGTCGACCTGGTCGCGGACGGAGAGCGGGGCCGGGCCCGTGATCAGGTAGGGGCCGGGCACCGGATCGGCCGCGGTCAGTTGAGCCACGGCCGCGGCCGCGATGTCGTACGGGTCGACGATGGGCAGCGGCACGTCGGGGTTCGGGGCCCGGACGACGCCGTCGTCGCCCACCCACAGCAGGATGTTGTAGTCGAAACCGGCCGCGCGCAGGAACGTCGACGGCACTCCGGCCTCGGTCAGGGCCCGCTCGCCGGCCCGGTGCCGGGCCGTGACGAAGTTGGCCGCGCCCGAGGGCAGTTCGGTGACGGCGGTGAACGACGACAGCAGGACGACGTGGCCGACGCCGCTCGTGGCGGCCTCGGCGGCGAAGACGGCGCCGTTGTCGTCGGCCATGGTCAGATAGGCGCGGTCGACGCCGGCCAGCGCCCGCCGCACGGCCGCGGCGTCGGTCAGGTCGCCCTCGATCAGGGTGATGTCGGCCGGCAGGTCGGCCTTGCCCGGGTCCCGGACCAGGGCGATCACTTCGTGGCCACGCCCGGAGAGCTGACGGGCGACGTGACCGCCCACGGTTCCGGTCGCGCCGGTGACAAGAATCTTCATGGGGCAACCATCAGGCGCCGTACGCCCGAACGGGAGAGACCCGGTGAGACAGGTATCGCCGGTCCCTGTCTGACCGCTCCCCCGGCGCGCCATGCTGCTTGCATGGATCAGAAGGAGCTCGCCGACTTCCTCCGCCGGCGCCGGGAGCTGCTGCAACCGGCCGAGGTCGGCCTCACCGCGGGCGCCCGCCGCCGCACGCCCGGCCTGCGCCGGCACGAGGTGGCGCAGCTCGCCGGCATGTCGCCCGACTACTACATCCGGCTCGAGCAGGCCCGCGGCCCGCAGCCGTCGCCGCAGATGCTGACCGCGCTGACCCGGGCCCTGCGCCTGACCGCCGACGAGCGCAACCACCTGTTCCACCTGGCCGGACATCCGGCCCCGCCCTCGTACGGGGTCGACGAGCATGTCAGCCCCGGCCTGCTCCGGCTGCTCGACGCCCTCACCGACCTCCCGGCGATGGTCATCTCCGACCTCGGCGTGATCCTCGTGCAGAACCCGATGGGCGTGGCCCTGCTGGGCGAGCAGACGGCGTTCACCGGCCTCGCCCGCAGTTTCGCCTATCGCTGGTTCACCGAGCCGGCGACCCGCGAGCTCTACCCGTCCGAGGACCGCGAGCGCCAGGGCGAGATCCAGGTGGCCGACCTGCGCGCCGCCGTGGCCATGCGCCCGGCCGACCCGCTCGCGCGCCGCCTGGTGGCCGCTCTGCGCGCCGAGAGCCTCGAGTTCGCCGCCCTGTGGGACCGGCACGACGTGGCCGTACGCCGCAGCGACCGCAAACGCATAGTCCATCCCGCCGTGGGTGTCATCGACATCGACTGCGAGGTGCTGGCCACCGCCCGCCAGGACCAGCACCTGCTGGTCTTCACCCCGCGTCCCGGCACCGACGCGGCCGGCCAGTTGGCCCTGCTGAAGGTGGTCGGGCGCCAGAACCTCACCATGGCACCATGAGCACGGTGTGGTTCGTCGGGGTGTCGACCGGACAATCCCTGATCAACAAGGCATTTCCCCTCTGGATGAAAGACCTCGGCCACGAGGTACGCCTGGTCGGCCGGGACCTGCCACTCGATGCACCGGCCGCGCGCTACCGGGCGCTGCTGACCGAGCTGAAGGCCGACGGCGACGCGCTCGGCGCCGTGATCACCTCGCACAAGGTCGCGGTGGTGCGGGACGCCGGCGAGCTGATCGACACCCTCGATCCGCTGGCCGTCGAGTGCGGCGAGGTCAGCGCGCTGCGCCGGGACGGCGGGACGCTGGCCGGCTTCGCGCGTGACCCGCTCTCGATCGGACGGGTCGTCGACGAGATCTGGCCGGAGGGCGATCACGTGCTCTGCCTGGGCGCCGGCGGCAGCGCCATCGCTCTCGGCCGTCACCTGCTGTCACGCCCGTCGCCGCCGGCCGGCCTGGTCTTCACCGACCGCGACGAGGCGGCGGCCCGCCATCTGCGGAAAGTGCTCGACCCGTGGGCCGAGCGGCGGCGGGTGCGCCTCGACGTCCACATCGGCCCCGGCCCGTGGGATCCGCTCGTCACCGCGGCGACGCTCGTGGTCAACGCCACCGGCCTCGGCAAGGACCGGCCGGGCAGCCCGCTCTCCCCCACCGCCGGCTTCCCGGCCGGCACGGTCGTCTGGGACCTGAACTACCGCGGCGATCTGATCCTGTTGCGCCAGGCCCGGACGCGGCCCGACGTGACCACCCACGACGGCTGGAGCCTGTTCTGCCACGGCTGGGCGGCCGCCCTGGGCCCGATCCTCGACCTCCCGGACGAGCCGGCGACGGCTCACCGCTTCGCCGAACTGGCCGCCTCCCTGCACCTCGGCCCGGCATGACCGCCGCGCAGTTCCACGCCGCCGAGGGCGTCGAGGACTGGCGCGTCCTCTACCACGTGGTCGCGTCCCATTTCCGGACGGATTCGTTCGCCGAGGGCGTGGTGTTCGCCGGTGAGATCGGCCGGCTGTCCGGCGAGCACAGACCCCGGGTGGATCTGCGAGACGCCGGTGTCACGGTCATGCTGACGAGCCGCGACGTCGTCCTGGCGCGAGCGATCTCCCAGGCGGCGCGCCGCGCGGGGCTGACGGCCGACCCGGCGGCGGTCCAACTGGTGAACGTCACCATCGACGCGCTGGCCGTCGCCGAGGTTCTGCCGTTCTGGCGGGCACTGCTGGGCTATCGCCAGATCGGCGACGACTATCTGGCCGATCCGGCCGGGCGCGGCCCGGGCGTCGAGTTCCAGGCCATGGACGCTCCCCGGCCGCAACGTAATCGCCTGCACCTCGACGTGGCCGTGCCGCATGATCAGGCCGAGGCGCGGATCGCCGCGGCTCTGGCCGCCGGTGGCCGCCTGGTCTCGGACGAGCACGCCCCGAAGTGGTGGACCCTGGCCGACCCGGAGGGCAACGAGGCGTGCGTGGCGACCTGGCTCGGCCGGACATCGACGTAGCTATTTACAAACAAAGTTAACAGTATTCATACTGAGCCATGCGCCGATCGATGATCTTCGTCATGGCGGCCGCGGTCGCGGCCACGGGTGGCACTGTCTATGTGGGCTCGTCGGCGGGGGTGGCCAGCGCGGCCGCCGCGTGCGCGCCGGCCTGGAGCGCCACCGCCGTCTACGTGAAGGACAATGTCGCTTCGCAGAACGGCCGCAACTACACGGCCAAGTGGTGGACGCAGAACGAGGCGCCCTCCACGCACAGCGGTCAATGGGACGTCTGGGCCGACAACGGCGTCTGCGGGGGCACCACCCCGCCGACGACTCCTCCGGCGACGACTCCACCGGCCACCACGCCGCCGCCCACCACCCCGCCGCCCACGACCCAGCCCCCGGCCACCGGGCTCCCCAAGCGGGCCCTCATCGGCTATCTGCACGCCAGCTTCGCCAACGGGTCCGGATATCTGCGCATGGCCGACGTGCCCAGCAACTGGGACATCATCAACCTCGCCTTCGGCGAGCCCACCAGCGCCACCTCCGGCGACATCCGCTTCACGCTCTGCCCGGCCACCGAATGCCCGGGCGTCGAGTCCGAGGCCGAGTTCGTCGCCGCCATCCGGAACAAGCGGGCGGCCGGCAAGAAGGTGCTGCTCTCCATCGGCGGCGCCAACGGGCAGGTGCAGCTCACCACCACCGCGGCCCGGGACAAGTTCGTCAGCTCGGTCAGCGCCATCATCGACCGCTACGGCCTGGACGGTGTCGATGTCGACTTCGAGGGACACTCGCTCTCGCTGAACACCGGCGACACCGACTTCAAGAACCCGACCACACCGGTCATCGTCAACCTGATCTCGGCGCTGAAGACGCTCAAGGCCCGGTACGGCGCCAACTTCGTGCTCACCATGGCGCCCGAGACCTTCTTCGTCCAGCTCGGCTACCAGTACTACGGATCCGGGCCGTGGGGCGGCCAGGACCCCCGCGCCGGCTCCTACCTTCCGGTCATCTACGCCCTGCGTAACGACCTGACGGTCCTGCACGTCCAGGACTACAACTCGGGCTCCATCATGGGTCTCGACAACCAGTACCACTCGATGGGCGGCGCCGACTTCCACATCGCCATGACCGACATGCTGCTCGCCGGCTTCCCGGTCGCCGGCAACACCGCCAACGTGTTCCCCGCCCTGCGCGAGGACCAGGTCGGTTTCGGGGCCCCGGCCTCGGTCAACGCCGGCAACGGCTATGTCGCCCCGGCCGCCGTCCAGCAGGCGGTCGGCTGTCTGATCAAGGGTACGAACTGCGGGTCGTACACGCCCCGCAGCAGCACCAACCCCAACCTCCGCGGTCTCATGACCTGGTCGATCAACTGGGACAAATTCGCCGGCTGGGAGTTCCAGAACCAGAACGGCGCCTACTTCAAGAACCAGTAACAGACGCGCGTGCCACCATGAACGCATGGTCGACGGTCCGGTGGCGTTCGTGCTCGGTGGCGGAGGAGTGCTCGGAGCGGTCGAGGTGGGCATGCTCCGGGCACTCTTCCGGGCCGGTTTCCGGCCCGACATGGTGGTCGGCACGTCGATCGGCGCGGTGAACGGCGCCCTGGTCGCCGCCGATCCGAGCGAGGCGGTCACCGACCGGCTCGTGCGGCTGTGGACCTCGCCCGAGGCAGCCACGGTCTACGGCGACTCGATCGGCCGGCAGCTGCGCCGGTTCGCCGCCCGCACCCATCTGCACTCGCCCATGCCGCTGCGCCGGCTGCTGGAGAGCGAGCTCGGCGACGCCGCCTCCTTCGCCGACCTCAAGGTGCCGTTCCGCTGCTGCGCGGCCAGCATCGAGCGGGCGGCCGAGCACTGGTTCGACAGCGGGCCGCTGGTCGACGCCGTGCTCGCCTCCTCGGCCGTGCCCGGCCTGCTGCCGCCCATGGAGATCGCCGGGGAGCACTATGTGGACGGTGGGATCGTCAACTCGATCCCGATCAGCGAGGCCGTGCGGGTCGGTGCCAAGCTGATCTTCGTGTTGCAGGTGGGCCGGGTCGAGCGCCCGCTCGCCGTGCCGCGCCGTCCGTGGGAGGTGGCGCAGGTGGCCTTCGAGATCGCCCGCCGGCATCGGTTCGCGCGCGACCTTGCCTTCCTGCCCGACGATGTACGGGTGCACGTCTTACCCAGCGGTGGCGGCGAGGGCCGGGACGACAGCCCGTGGGCCTACCGCGACATGGCCGCCGTGGGCCGCCGCATCAGCCGGGCGTACACGGCCTCACGGCGCTACCTCGCTTCCAACGTCAATCCCCTGCCGGGGCCGGGCGAACGCTGATGCCGCTCCCCCCGGTTTGGATACGCCGCCTCGTCGTAGCCCCCGTCGTCGTCCTGTTGGCCCTCGTACTGGTGACGACCCTGCCGCTCTGGCTCTTCCTCGGCCTGGTCGCGTCGCCGCTGGTTCCCGGGCATCTGCGGGTGCCCCGCCTGGTCCTGCTGGGCATCCTCTACCTCTGCTGGGACGCGGCCGCCCTGGTCGTGCTGGCGGTGCTCTGGGTGTGGGCCGGGTTCGGCCGTCACATCCGTACGCCGGAATTTCAGCTCCGTCATTATCAAGTGACCGGAGCCTTCCTGCGGGTCCTGTTCTGGGTCGCCCGCTGGGCGCTGCATCTGACCGTCGACGTGGTCGGCACCGACCCCGACACCGCCGTCCCCGGCCGGCCCGAGATCGTCGTCAGCCGGCACGCCGGGCCGGGCGACTCGTTCATCCTGATCCACGCGCTGGTCGACTGGTTCGACCGCGAGCCCCGCATCGTGCTCAAGGCCGCCCTGCAGTGGGATCCGGCGGTCGACGTGCTGCTCAACCGGCTGCCCAACCGCTTCATCTCGCCCGGCCGCACCGGCACGTCCACGCTGGAGCAGCAGATCAGCGAGCTCGCGACCGGACTCGACGAGAACGACGCCTTCGTGATCTTCCCGGAGGGCGGCAACTTCACCCCGCGCCGCCGGACCAGGGCGATCGCCCGGCTGCGGGACCGCGGGCTGGCCGAGGTGGCCGACCGGGCCGAGCACCTGCGGCACGTGCTGCCGCCGAAGCCGGGCGGCCTGTTCGCGGCCATCGACGCCGCTCCGGACGCCGGTGTCGTCTTCGTGGCGCACACCGGCCTCGACCGGATGGTGACCGCGGCCGACATCTGGCGGGAGCTGCCGATGGACAAGCGGCTCGTCATGCGGTTCTGGAGCGTCCCGCCCGAGGAGGTGCCGAAGGACGAGGAGGAGCGCGTCGCCTGGCTCTACGACTGGTGGGAGAGGATCGACGCCTGGATCGACGAGAACCGCCCCGCGTTCCGCCCGTTGAGCACGGACTGGACCGCGAGGCGGAGCGCGACGTCAGCTTCCGAGTGACTGATAGAGGCTGTCCGGAGCCTCGGTGATCTCCGAGGCGGCGGGCCGGGTGGCGGTCACCGGGACGCCGTAATCGGTGTAGAGCACCTCGAGGGGCTGCGCGTTCGGGATCTGGATGGTCAGCACCGACAGCCGGCCCTGCTCGTCCAGCCCGGCCGTGAAGGGCACGTTCTGGGCCTGGGTGTTGTCGACGGTCACCTGGGAGACGCCGGCCAGGCCGGCCGCCTTGGTCAGGTCGAGCGTGCCGGCGTAGCTGTTGGCGCCGGTGGCGTGCACGTCGGTGGCCGAGCCGAGCAGGTTCGAGGTGTTCACCGGGTCGATCTCGCCGGGCCGCAGGCCCACGTTGGCGCCCTCGGGCAGCCGGGCCACGTCGACGTGGGTCCACGTGCCGGCCTTGGTGAAGCCGGGCACCTGGAGGTAGAGGTCCTTCTCGATCAGCAGCGTCTTGAGGCTGAGGTCGGCGTTGGAGCCGGTGGCCTTGAGGTCGGCGGTGCCGACACCCTTGGCCGGGTCGATCGCGCCGGCCAGCTTGAAGCCGGTGCCCGACGTCGCCGTGATCGTGAAGCTGGTCGTGCCGAGCTGTGACGTCGCCTTGGTCAGCGCCTCGACGGCGGCCGGGTCGGCCGCGCCGGTGCTCGCGCTGGCCGTCACGCCGCCGGATGACGTGGCGGGCGCGGACGGGGCGGTGGGCGTCGCGTCGCCGTTGGCGCAGCCGGCGAGGGCCAGCGCGGCCGTGGCCGTGGCCGCGAGACCCAGCCCGGCGAGCCGTGGTGTCCGCATGTCGGTTCCTCCTGACCGGCCGGCCTCCGGGTGACGCCGGCAACACCGACATCAATGCCCGAAGGCCGTTCCGGACAAACAGGACCGCTGTCTACGCGCCCATGGCCTTGCGGAACGAGGCCGGCATCTCGACGACCTCACCCGCGGCAGGCTGGGCGATGTCGATCGGGGCGCCCCAGTCGGAGTAGGTCGCGACCATCTTCCCCGCGCCCGCCATGATCGACTCCAGCTCGACCGAGAGCTCGGTGAGCCGGCCCTCGGCGTCGGTCGTGGCGGTGAACGGCACGGCCGCCGCCTTGTCACCCAGCGACTTCAGCATGACCGAGCTGCCCGCCTTGGTCATGTCGAGCGTGCCCTTGAACGCGTGGTCACCGGTCTTCGTCACCCCGGTGGCCGAGGTGATCAATTTCGCCGTGTTGGCCGGATCGGTGTTCTTGACGCTGATCGGGCTGCTCTCCGGCACCTGCGACACGTCGATGTGCATCCACTTGCCCTCGGTGGCGCCGATCGCCGTACCCACCTGGCCCTCGGTCTTGACGTAGAGGTCTTTGCCGACCTGCCGGGTGACCATGGTGCCGGCCGCGCCGAGATCGGTGCTCATCTCCGAAGCCTTGGCCTTGGCGTCGATCGAGCCGGTGCCGCCGACGCCGCCCGCCGCGGTGAGCGTGAACTTCACGGGCGTATCACTGAATTTGGCGTACGCCTGCGTCAGCTCCTCGGAAGCGGAAGCGGGCGCCGTGGTCTCGGGTGCGGCGCTGTCGCCCTTTGGCGTATCACTGCTGCAACCGCCGGCCACCAGGGCCGCGGCGAACGCGAGACCGGCCAGGGCGGATCGTCGAATACTCATCATTGAGCTCCCCGTCGATGTGCCAATATCAAATTTGTCGATGTCCGGGCGGACGGCCGCCACCGTATCCGAGGGGTGTGACGCCCGCCTCCGAAGCGCACGCGGCATGATTGCCGTGGCAGAAACCGCTCACCCCTCGGGAGGACCCGTGAGATTCGAGATCAGCAAGGTCCTCGACGCCATCGAGGCCCGGCTCACCACCGACCCCGCCCTCGCCCGCGCGGTGGTCGATATGTCGGAGATCATCCGATACGCGGACCTCGACGGCGGTCGCCCGGCCAGCTCCGTGCGGCTGGGCCTGGTCCTCGACGCGCTCGGACTGCGCTTCGCCGAGGAGAACGTCCCGGTCTACGTGGTGGTGCCCCGCGGTCTGCTTTCCGACACCGATCTGACCTCGAACGAGCGAATGGTCATCCGCCGTTGGGCTGACGACGGCAAGGTCGAGGTGGTCCCCCAGCTCGACGGCCGCGTCTTCGAGGCGGCCGACCTGCTCGGCGTGCCGGTGCTGACCCGCAGCCGGGCCGACCGTGAGCGCGAGCGCTACCCCTGGGTCGACGAGCCGGGCCGCCTGCTGGCCGCGGTCGCCGGCGAGGGCGGCACCACCGTGCTGGTTCCCCGGGTCGGCCGCAACGAGCCGCCACGGCCGCCCGAGCGCTCGGCGATGGGCGACCGGCTGCTGGCCCGCGTGTGGAGCTGCCCCGAGCCGAACTGTGCCAGCTACGGCAGCGGGGGCGACCCCGACAGCTTCTTCGCCGACATGCGCACCTTCACCAGCCCGGTCTCGCAGCCGCCGCCGGCCCTGCGCGGCGGGGTGCCGACCTGCCCCCGGCACGGCGCCCGGCTCAAGGACGCCGGTCAACGGGCGGCGGTCGAGGTTCTTTCCGTACGCATCGACGGGGTCATCCGGCGCCGGTTCGTGGTCTCGACCGACGAGCCGGTGGTCGTCGGCCGCGCGCCCGAGGGCTCCGGGGTCATGCTCGGCCAGTGGCTCACCGACGACGCCCGCAAGTGGATCAGCCGCGGCCACGTGAAGTTCACGCTGCGCCCCGACGGCACGCTGACCGTGCAGGACGTGAGCACGAACGGCAGCGGCGTGCGGCCCGGCGGCTCGGCCGACGACGACGCCCGGCTCACCCTGCGCCGGGGCGAGACCCGCACGCTCGGCCCCGAGGACGTGGTGGAGCTCTACGCCAACGTCAACGTGGGCCGCGCGAGCATGTGGGCCACCGGCGGCGTCGCCCAGCCCCAGTCGGTGATGGGCGAGGCGCCGACGATGGCCCTGCGCAAGTTCGAACGCTAAGCGGCTTCCTTCAGGATCGCCGCCAGCTGGTCCACCGCGTGGTCGATCTCGGCCTCGGTGACGACCAGCGGCGGCGCCAGCCGGATGGTCGAGCCGTGGGTGTCCTTGGCCAGCACGCCGCGCTCGGCCAGCAGCTCGCAGGCGCGGCGGCCGGTCATCAGGGCCGGGTCGATGTCGACACCGGCCCACAGGCCCCGCCCGCGCACCGCGATCAGGCCACGCCCGACCAGCTCACCGAGCCGCGTGTGCAGCCGCTCACCCAGCTCGGCCGAGCGCTTCTGGAACTCGCCGGTGGCCAGCAGGCGTACCACCTCGTGGCCGACCGCGCAGGCCAGCGGGTTGCCGCCGAAGGTCGAGCCGTGCTCGCCCGGCTTGAGCACACCCAGCACGTCACGGTCGGCGGCCACGGCCGAGACCGGCACGATGCCGCCGCCGAGCGCCTTGCCGAGCACGTACATGTCGGGGACGACGCCCTCGTGCTCGATCGCGAAGGTGCGGCCGGTGCGGCCCAGCCCCGACTGGATCTCGTCGGCGATCATCAGCACGTTCTGGGCGGTGCAGAGCTCGCGGACGCCCGCGAAATATCCGGTCGGCGGCACGAGCACGCCGGCCTCGCCCTGGATGGGCTCCAGCAGCACGGCCACCGTGTTCGGCGTGACCGCCGCGGCCAGCGCCTCGAGGTCGCCGTAGGGAACCACGACGAAGCCCGGGGTGTACGGCCCGAAGTCGGCCCGCGCGTCCGGATCGGTCGAGAAGCTGACGATCGTGGTCGTACGCCCGTGGAAGTTGTCGGCGGCCACGATGATCTCGGCACGCTCGTTCTCGACGCCCTTGACCTGGTAACCCCACTTGCGGGCCACCTTGATCGCGGTCTCGACGGCCTCGGCGCCGGTGTTCATCGGCAGCACCAGCTCCTTGCCGCACAGCTCGGCCAGCGAGCGGCAGAAGGCGGCGAACTGGTCGTGCACGAACGCCCGGCTGGTCAGCGTGACCCGGTCGAGCTGGGCGTGCGCGGCCGCGATCAGCTCCGGGTGGCGGTGGCCGAAGTTCAGCGCCGAATAGCCGGACAGGAAGTCGAGGTAGCGCCGGCCGTCGACGTCGGTGACCCAGGCGCCGTCGCCCTCGGCCACCACGACGGGCAGCGGGTGGTAGTTGTGCGCGGTGTACCGCTCCGCCTCGGCGAGCTCACCAGGCGTGCGCTGGTCGACGGTCGTCACGAACGTACCTCCAGGGTGCAGCACTTGGGTCCGCCACCGGCCTTGCGAAGCTCGGAGACGTCGACCCCGACGGTCTGATATCCGGCGGCGCGCAGCGCCCCGGCGAGATGAGTGGCCTGTTCCGGCAGGACCACCGTACGGCCGTCGCTCACCGCGTTGAGGCCGAGAACGGCCGCGTCCTCCGCATTGGCGATCACCGCGTGCGGGAACAGCTGCCGCAGGACGGCCTGCGAGCCCGGGGAGAAGGCGGACGGCAGGTACGCCACGTTGGTCTCGTCGAGCACGCAGAGCGCGGTGTCGAGGTGGTAGTACGCCGGGTCGACCAGCTGGAGGGTGATCACCGGGCGCTGGAGCGCCTCCTGCGTCTCGGCGTGCGAGGCGTGCGACGTCCGGAAGCCGGTGCCGGCCAGCAGCACGTCGCCGGCGAGCAGGATGTCGCCCTCGCCCTCGTTCGTGTGCTTGGGCTCGATCACGGTGAAGCCACGCTCGCGGAACCAGGACGCGTACGCCGGGGCCTCGTCGGCCCGCTCGGCGTCGCGGAACTGCACGGCCAGCACCCGGCCGTCGACCACGGTGGCGCCGTTGGCCGAGAACACCATGTCGGGCAGGCCCGGCAGCGGATCGATCAGCTCGACGGTGTGGCCCAGGTCGAGGTACGTCTGCCGGAGGCTCTCCCACTGGCGGACGGCGAGCGCGTTGTCGTAGGGCGCCGTGGGATCCATCCACGGATTGATCCGATAGGTGACGGCGAAGTGGGTGGGCCGGCACATCAGGTAGCGGCGCGGCGAGGCCGTGGTGTTCATGGCAGAAACGCTAGAGCCGCCACCCCGCACGATGCCCTGGTTCAACCATGCGCCTGACTTTCGATCATTGCGTGCTCAGGCGCCGGGACGGTGATTCGTTGCGTGGGGCCTCAAACACCTCGCGGGCGGCCTGAACCAGGCCGCCCGCGGAGGGTGAATGGGTGCCGGCGAACCGCCGGGTTTTTCGGGGCGGGAAGGGTGGTGACCCATCCCGGTTCCGAGGGGTGCGCCCGGCTTCATTGCTGGCCGCAACAGTTACTTACCCGTCAGAAACGGTCGACAAACTGTGCATCAAGCCACTCGCGAAGATTGTTCACGGGCTGCATGTCGGTGCCCAGCCAGTTCAGCGAACCGGTGAGGGCCAGGATGCCGAGCACGATCGCGCCGAGCGAGAAGATCATGCCGAGCAGGGCGTCCGACTTGCCGGCGACGTGCCGCTTGCCGGTGGCGTGGATGCCGCTCAGCGACAGGATCAGGGCCAGACCGGCGACGCCGATGCCGTAGCCCAGCAGCGGGCCCGACAGCACCAGGAACACCGAGGCCACACCGAGGATCAGGCCGAGGGTGGCCAGCAGGCTGGCCCGCGGCTTGGGGCCGGCCGGCTCGACCGGCACCGGCTGCGCCGGCTCGGCCTTCTTCTGCTCCAGCGTGGGCGGCTCGTCGCGGTCGGTCCGGCGCGGGGGCGTCCGGTCGACGACGGCGCTGCCGGTGGGGCGGCCCACCGAGGGCGGGGGCGGCGGCGGGCCGAGCTTGCGCTCGGTCGTGGTGGGCGCCGCCGGAAGATCGGCGGTCGCGTCGGGGTCACGCCGCGGCCGCACGGGGGAGGTAGTGGCCGGCGGGGCGGGAGTCTCCGTGGTATCGGTCTCGGTCTGGCGGGAGAACGTCGGGATCCTCACGTCAGCACCTCCTTGAGCGGTATGGGGGATGACAGTTCTCTACCCCGAACGCTCAGGAAACACACAACGGGCGCGCGGCCACCGGCCACGCGCCCGTCTTTTCGCAGGTCAGGAGATGGGCGCGCCGCTCGGGTTCACCTGGTTGGCCCGGCTGATCACGTGGTCGATCAGGCCGTACTCCCGCGCCTGGTCGGCCGTGAACCAGCGGTCACGGTCGGAGTCACGCTCGATCTCCTCCGGGGTGTGCCCGGTGTGGAAGGCGATGCGCTCGTTCATCGTCTGCTTGATGTGCAGCATGCTCTCGGCTTGGATGGCGATGTCGGCCGCGGTGCCGCCGATGCCGCCCGAGAGCTGGTGCATCATGATCCGCGCGTGCGGCAGCGCGTAGCGCTTGCCCGGCGTGCCCGCGCAGAGCAGGAACTGGCCCATCGAGGCCGCCATGCCCATCGCGATCGTCGCCACGTCGTTCTTGATGTACTGCATCGTGTCGTACACCGCCATGCCGGCGCTGATCGAACCGCCCGGCGAGTTGATGTAGAGCGCGATGTCCTTCTCGCTGTCGGCGGAGGCGAGCAGCAGCAGCTGGGCGCAGATCCGGTTGGTCACCTCGTCGTTGACCTCGCTGCCCAGGAAGATGATCCGCTCGCGCAGGAGCCGCTCGAACACCTGGTCGTCGAAGGATGCGCCGCCGGCCCGCATAATCAACTCGTCAACACTCATGACAACACCCTCTCGCATCCGTCTGGGGGCCCGTCACTCGACCGGCCGTTCGACGCCTTAAAGCTTTACGCAGGAACGCCCGGTCTCCCAGCGATTCCCCTGTCGGCGAATCAGCTCTGGGCATAACGGGGCCGGCCGATCAGCAGTTGGTGGCTACACCCTTGCCGAACTTGCAGGTGTTGATCACCTTGCCGGCCGGGTTGCGCAGGGTCGCGGTGTCGCCGGTGTTGTTCCAGATGTAGTTGCCGGAACCCCAGTAGCGGTCGGCCGCCGAGGGCTTCCCGGCCGTTCCCTTGCCGGTGTGCACGACCACCGACTTGCCGGGGGCCAGGGCGTAGGCGCCGAACTTGTACACGTGGTTGGCCGCGTCGCGGACCGTGAAGTTCTTCAGCTGGATCGTCTTCTTCGTGCTGTTGGTCAGCCGGAACCACTCGGCGTTCAGGCTGGCGTTGCTGCGGGTGTCCGAGCCCGGCGAGTCGTAGTAGATCCGGCTGAAATAGACCGGCGCCTCGGCCGCCTGCGCCGGCGTGGCCACCGCGAAGCCCAGCATGGACGCCGCGGCCGCCGCCACGAAGAACCTCTTCTTCACTCTGTCTGCCTTTCCTCGAGAACGGAGCAGCCGATGTTGCCCTGTCCAACGAGGAGCCGCCGGTGAAGGCAGTTCCGCTGAACGGCCCGAACCGCCCGGCCGTCCGTCAGCTGCCCTCGGTCCAGACGGAGCGGTCGAGGAAACCGTCGCCGTCGTCGTCGTACATCCGTTTCTCGAAATCGCCGTCGTGGTCCTTGTCGTAGCCGGCGAAGTCGACGCGGTTGTCGAGGTCGAGGTCGACGCCGATGAAGTCGGTGCGCCCGTCGTCGTTGAGGTCGACCAGGATGTCGACGCCGCCGTCGGCGCGGCCCCGGTAGGTCGCCTCGTCGAGGGCGCCGTCGCCGTCGGCGTCGACCTGGTTGTCGTAACCCTCGGGAGGCGTCTGTACCCGCACGGCCTCGCTCACCGAGACGATCTCATCGGTCAGCGAGGTGAGGGCGAGGGGCGCGTCACCGAGGCCCGTCACCGCGGGCAGGCCGTCGAGGTCGGGGTTGTCGCCGAGGCCGGAGACCGGCGCCGGCTCGGACAGGTCCTGACCGCTCTGGGTCGCGACCATGCCGGCCACCGTGCCGAACTCGGACCACGGACCCAGATCGTCGCCGCCGAACTTAGCCATCTCTGCACGATAGGGCCATCAGTCCAGCTCCGGCATCGCCACCGCGTGCGGACGGGGACGGCACGAGCCGCACTGCACCGCGTCGTCGACGACGAGCGCCTCGGCCCGGCGCCGGCTCTCGGACCGGTTCACCTGAAGGATGTACGGCCCGAACCGGGCGTGGTCCGCGCAGACGCCCCGGCCGCAGAAGCGGCAGGTGGCGCGGGCGGCCTCGGCACAGAACCAGCAGAGCATCAAGCCTCCTGTGTGGGGACTCCGTGCTCAGCCGCCGGCTCCGCCCTCCCCGGTGCTCTGCGTCGTCTCGGGCACGTCCGGCGTGGTGGGCGGCGTCGTCGCCGGAGTCGTCGGCGGGGTGGTGGGGGGCGTCGTCTTCGGAGTGGTCGGCGGCGTGGTCGGTGGCCGGGGCGTCGTGGGCCGGACAGTCGGCGACGTGGTGGTGGGCGGCGCGGTCGTCGCCGGCCGGGTGGTGGTCGTCGTCTCCGTCGGGTCGGTGGGGGCCTCGGGCTCGGTGGTCTCGACGGGATCATCGGTCTGTGACGGTGTGACTACAGTAGCGCTCGGCGACGCCGGAATGCTTGGAGCAGTCGACGGCTCCTCGGCCGGCGTGGACTCCTCCGACTCCTCCGTCGGCGGGGCGCTCTCCTCCGGCGGCGCCACCGGGGCGCCGTCCTTGCAGGCGAGCTGTGCGCCGGTCGCGGCCGAGGCCGTGCCGCCGGCGGCGACCTTGCCGGACGAGACGGTGACCGTGGCCGGTTCGACCGCGAACCAGGCGGCGCCGTCGTTGGTGACCCGGCCCTCGCTGCGGTCGACGGTGAGGGCCAGCGGCCGGAAGGCGCCGCTCGTGCTGCCGGTGCCGGCGAGCAGCCGTCCGCTCTGGAGCGACAGCATGCCCACCGGCGCGCGGTGCCGGCCGCTCTCCACGTGCAGGCCGCCGATGCCGACCTTGCTGCCACCGCAGATCAGCGTGGACGCCCCGCCCGGGAAGATCAGCCGGGCCGACGAGCCGGCCGGGACGTCGAGGGTCTCGCCCTGGTCGATGTGGCGGGACGCGCCCGCCGCGAGGGTCTGCTGCTCGCCGTCGAAGGTGGCCGTCACCCCGCCGGTGTCGACGGTCAGCAGCAGCTGGTCGGAGGGCATCTCGGCCCAGGCCGGACCGGCCTTGAAGTTGAGCCCGGCGACGAACACGGCACCGGTCAGCACCAGCACCGCCGCCCACCGCAGCCCGCGCTCGAAACGCTGGTCGGCCTCGGGGGCGACCTCCTCCTCGGGCGGTCCGGGCGGCACGGCGAGAGGCGGATAGGCGCCCCGGGCGCCGGAGCCCCGGAAGCCGGTGACCACGGGCATCTCGGAGCCGGGCCGGTGGGTGGCGCCGACCAGGGGTGGCAGGTCGGAGGCGTCCGGCAGCACCCAGAGCCGCACCGGCGTGCGCGACTGGGCCACCATGCCGGGGCTGCCCTCACCGACCGGGCCGACCAGCGTGCCACGGCGCAGCTCGATGCCGTCGGGCAGGGCGATGACGCCGGACTCGACCACCACCGCGTGGGTGGGCCCGGGCAGGATGACCGGCGCCCCGGGGTCGAGGTCGACCGGGTGGGCCGAGGCGATCAGGGCGAGCCGCTGGTCGACGGCGAGGCCGGCCAGCGCCGGGGTGTCGGCGAACAGCGCCTCGGCCTCGGCCCGGTCCTGCGGCGGCGGGCCGGGCAGCGGGCCGACCACTGTGGCCACGGTCGCGGTGGGCACCGAGAGCAGCGTGGTGCCGGCCGTGTGCCAGTCGAGCTGGGTCGATCGGCCGGTCAGCGCGTTGACCAGGCCGACGACCGCGCCGGGGCCGACGTGGTGGCGGATCGTGCCGGGCGGGTCCCCGGGCCGGCGGGCCTCCAGGGCGCCCTCGACGACCACGAGCACGGCCTGCTGCGAGCCGCCGGAGAGCACGACCTGGCGTCCCTTGGGAGGGTGCACCCAGCGGGCACGGGCGGCCAAGCCCTGGAGCGCCGGCTCGGGCAGCCCGCCGAGCTCGGAGGCGCGCAGCGCGGCGAGCCGGCGCGGGCTGTCGGCCTCGCGGTCGTTCTCGGCCCGGCGCAGCCGGGAGCCGGCCAGCCATCGGGCGGCCTTGCCGGCCACGACGAAGACCATGGGGCCGGCCACGCCGGCCATGATCAGCAGGAGCAGGAGGGCGCCGAGCGGCCCGGAGTGCCACAGCCCGGTGGCCGCGCTCGAGACCCGGTCGATCCAGAGCCGGTACGCCAGGACGAGCGCCAGCGCGATCCAGGCCACGGCGAGGTAGCCGTACAGCGCGATCAGGCGCCCCTCGCGATCGAGCGTCTTGAAGGCCGGCGACCGCCCGCGCAGGCGGCCACTCAGCCAGGCCAGCGCCCGGTCGCGCAGCTGCGGAATCTCGGTCCAGTCGGTCAGCAGCTGCTGACCGCCACGCCGCAGGAGCGGGCTGAGCTGGAAGAACAGACCCAGATAGCAGAGAAAGGCGAGCTTGAAGGTGAGACCGGCCAGCGGCGGCACGGCCAGACCGGCGAGCTGGGCCACGCCGGCCAGCAGCAGCAGACCGGCCGGGCCGGTGGCCGCCACGAGCAGGCGGGCGCGCCGCCCGGCCATCCACACGTCGCTGGTCTCGACGAAGAGCGAGGGCATGCCGTACGACACCAGCAGGCCGGCCGCCGGCACCTCACGTCCCGTGGCCTTGACCGCCATGGCCCGCCCGAGCTCGCGTACGCCGGCCACGATCGGGTTGAGCAGCAGGAGCACGATCGCGCCGAGCAGATAGGAGTCCCCGGCCAGGAACAGCGACCGGCTCCCCCGGGCCCAGGTGATCGCGAACAGGGCCACGCCGATCACCGAGAGCGCCGCGACGGCGATGCCGGCGCCCTTGCCGAACAGGAAGCGGCCACCGGCCCGGTAGAGGGTGAGGAACAGGCCGTCGGCGTCGAACGTGAGCAGGCGCGGCCCGGAGGCGGCGGGCGAGGGCAGCGGCCGGCGCCCGATCTCCTCGAGCGGCCGGAACGCGTCCATCGGCAGCTCGTCGAGCATGCGGTGGGCGGCCAGGTCGGCCACGACCCGGCGGACCTGGTCGGGGGCGAGCCGCCCGGCGATCCGCGCGAACTCGGCGACCAGCCGGGTGACGGTGTTCTCGCCGTCCATCAGCAGAGCGAGCTGCCACTCGTCGGGGGTGAGGCGCAGATATCCGGCCCGGGTGCCGTCGTCGGGCGAGCGCAGCAGGAGATATTCGCCGCCGCGGGCGTCGGCGAGCTGCACGGCCTCGATGCCGGCGCGGAGCACGGGCCGGGCCCGGGACGGGTTGAGGCGGTCGACGACGGCGCCCCAGAGACCCGGGTCGCCGGACTCGCCCGGAGCGCGCCCGGCCACGGCCTCCCAGACATTTGTCGGGCTTTCGACGTACGACGTCACGGAAGGGCGCGCCTCTCACTGCCTCGGTGTC
The DNA here is from genome assembly GCF_050956135.1 of Actinoplanes sp. CA-131856. Lineage (GTDB taxonomy): Bacteria > Actinomycetota > Actinomycetes > Mycobacteriales > Micromonosporaceae > Actinoplanes. Next base: position 9,714,080 of record NZ_CP191849.1, read on the forward strand.
GCCGCATGGGCGATGGCGAATGGCAGATTAGGCCGTCCGGGCGGCCGAAGGCGAGACCCGCGTGTCGAATTGGGCTGTTTTCCCCGTAATCGGAGAATGACGCCGGACAAACGTACGGCGGGCGGCGCGGCAACCCCCTTGCCGCACCGCCCGCCGCAGCGGGGGAGAAAACCTACTTGGACTCGGCCAAGGTGACGGTGACCGTCTTCTTGGCGCCGTCCCGCGTGTATTCCAGCGTCATCTGCTGACCGACCGAGCCGCCCTGGACCGCGGCGACCAGGTCGTCGGAGTCGCCGATGGCCTTGCCGTCGGCCGAGGTGATGACGTCGCCCTGCTGGAGACCGGCCTTGGCCGCCGCGCTGCCCGCGGTGACCTGGCTGACCAGGGCGCCGCCGTTCTCGGCGTCGGCCACGCTGACACCGAGCGCCGGGTGGCTGACCTTCTTGCCGGCCATCAGGTCTTCGGCGACCTGCTTGGCCTTGTCGCTCGGGATGGCGAAGCCGAGGCCGATGTTGCCGCTGCCGCTGCCCTGGGTGGCGATGGCCGAGTTGATGCCGATGATCTCGCCGTTGGTGTTGACCAGGGCGCCGCCCGAGTTGCCGGGGTTGATCGGGGCGTCGGTCTGCAGCAGGCCGGACATCGTCGTGGTGGAGCCGGACTGCTGCTGGCTCTGACCGCCGAACGGGCTCTGCTGCTGCTCGTCCTCGCTGCTGGACTGGATGGTGCGGTCCTTGGCGCTGATGATGCCGGCGGTGACCGAGCCCTCGAGGCCGAGCGGGCTGCCGATGGCCAGGACGGTGTCGCCGACCTGCATCTGGGCGCTGCTGCCGAAGGTGGCCGGCTTGAGGTCGGACGCGTCGGACACCTTGACCACGGCCAGGTCGGTGCGCTCGTCGGTGCCGACGATCGTGGCCGCCGACTTGTTGCCGTCGGCGAAGATCACGGTGACCTTGTCGCCCTGGGCGGTGGCGACCACATGGTTGTTGGTGACGACGTAGCCGTCCTTGGACAGCACGACGCCGGAGCCCTCACCGCTGTCGGTCTTGATCGAGACGACGCTGTCCTGCACGGCGGAGGCGATCGACGCCAGCGACGAGCGGTCGACCACCTTGGTGACCGACGAGTTTCCGGTCTGCACCTTGGGCGACGAGCCGTCGTCGTCGAAGGCGAGCGCGGTCGCGGCGCCGACGCCACCGGCGCCGAGCGCGATCAGCACGGCCGCCGCGCCGGCGACCAGGATCTTGCGACCTCGCGTGTTGCGCGGCCGCTGCTGCTGGTCGACGGGCGCGGCCCAGGCCGGCTGCCCGTCCGACGCCCAGGTCTGGCCCTCGCTCCAGGCCTGGCCCTCGGCGGCGCCGATCGATGGCTGCGTCTGGGTGGTGCCGCCCGGTGCCCAGGCGCCCGGCGTGCCGGCGTAGGCCGACTGCTGCGCGTAGGGCGAATGGGGCTGCTGCGGCTGGCCGTAAGGCTGGTAGCCGGGGTGTTGGTAGCCCTGGTGCTGCTGCCAGGGGGACTGCTGCCACTGGGGCGGCCCGGACTGCGGAATCCCGGACTGCGGAATGCCGGACTGGGGAGCACCCGACTGCGGAATGCCGGACTGCGGAATGCCGGACTGGGGGGCAGCGGCCTGAGGCGCGCCGGACTGGGGAACGCCGGACTGCGGGGCAGCGGCCGGCGGGCCCCACTGCGGGGTCTGCGGCGCGGCCGGGGGAACGACGGGCTGCGCGGCCGTCGGCTCCTCAGACTGTCCCCGCTCCGGGCTGCTGCTCTCAGAGGAGGCGTCCGCGGCTCGCGGGTCGGTCTCGTTCTCGTTCATGCCCACAACCTTGCCCCGTCGCGCTCGTACCGACCTGTGTTAGCCCTGGATGTTTTCTGTGAAGGCTTTATCCGGATTTAGCGTAGGCAAAGTCACCTTGAAGGTGGCCCCCTGCCCCGATTCCGAGATCACCTCGACGGTTCCTTGGTGTGACCTGACGATCGCCGCCACGATGGCCAGCCCCAGACCGGTGCCGGTGGCCGCCCGCTGGGTGTTGCGCGTGCGCGCCTCGTCCACCCGGTAGAACCGTTCGAAGATATGCGCTTTCTGGTTCTCGGTCAGCCCCGGCCCGGTGTCCGACACCTCGAACGCCGCCCGGCCGCCCGGCTCGGCGTACACCCGCAAGGTCACCGTCGCCTCCGGCGGCGTATGCACCAGGGCGTTGGTCATCAGGTTGCCGATCACCTGGCGCAGGCGGCCGTCGTCGCCGTTGACGACCAGGCTCTCGGCGCTGTCGCGGACCTCGAGCTCGATCGCGCGCTCGGGCGCGGTGGCCTGCGCGGCCTCGACCGCGTCGAGCGCCAGCACCGGCAGCTCGACCGGGGCCAGGTTGAGCGGCCGCTCCCGGTCGAGGCGGGCCAGCAGCAGCAGATCTTCGACGAGCAGGCCCATCCGGGCCGCCTCGTCCTCGATGCGGCGCACCAGCTTGGCCACGTCCTCCGGGTTGGTGACCGCGCCCTGACGGTAGAGCTCGGCGAAGCCGCGGATGGTGGTCAGCGGGGTGCGCAGCTCGTGTGAGGCGTCCGCCACGAACTGCCGCATCTTGCCCTCGGAGCGCACGGCCCGCGACTCCGAATGCTGGGCCGCCTCGGCCGCCTCCTTCGCGACCGACTCGGCCGCACGGGCCGCCGCCTCCGACTCGGCGCGGGCGGTGAAGGCCGCCTCGATCTGCGCGAGCATGGCGTTGAGGGCCCGGGAGAGCCGGCCCAGCTCGGTCGTGGGTGGCCCGCCGTGACCCTCGGGGTCGGGCACGCGCTGGGTCAGGTCGCCGGCGCCGATGGCGGCCGCGGTGCGCTCGATCTGATGGAGCGGGATCAGGCTCTGCCGGACCAGGGCGGCGCCGACCGAGGCGAGCGCGATCAGCACGCCCACGCCGACCAGCAGGTCGACCCAGAGCAGCTGGCTGACCGCCTGTTTGATCACCGACAGTTTCTCGGCGACCTGGAGGACCGCGCCGCTCTGGTCGACGATGACCAGCACGCGCCACTCGACCTTGCCGTTGGCCGACTTGACCGAGTACGGCTGGCCGAGCACCGCGTTGATGTCGTCGAGCCCCTTGACCAGTGGCGGATAGTCGGCCTCGGTCAGGCTGTCGTCGCCTTTCGCGACGCCGTCGGGGTCGCGAACGCCGCTCACCGAGCTCAGCGAGACGAAAAAGTCGGCCGGCACCGGGATCTTCGTGGCGTAGCGCAGCCGGGAGATCGTGGCCGCGTAGACGCTGATCGACGAGTCGACCCGCTTGAGCAGGTAGTTGTGCAGGGCGTAGGTGCTCGCGGCGCTTATCGCGACCAGCGCCGCGAAGACCAGGGTCAGCACGGACGCCACCAGCTTGACCCGCAGCGGGACGGAGCGCAGGCTGCCCTGCGCGGGGAGCGTAGTGCGTACCCGCTCGGTGAGGGTCACGGCGCGGCTCAGACGGCGGGTTTGCGCAGCACGTAACCGACGCCGCGAAGGGTGTGGATCAGCCGCGGCTGCACGTTGTCGACCTTGCGGCGCAGGTACGAGATGTACGACTCGACGATGTTGTCGTCACCGCGGAAGTCGTATTTCCACACGTGGTCGAGGATCTGCGCCTTAGACAGCACCCGGTTGGCGTTGAGCATCAGGTAGCGCAGGAGCTTGAACTCGGTCGGCGAGAGCTGCACGCGCTGACCGGCGCGGTAGACCTCGTGGGTCTCCTCGTCGAGCTCGAGGTCGGCGAAGACCAGGCGCGACGGCTCCTCGTCGCCCTGCGTCGTGCGGCGCAGCACCGCCCGGATGCGGGCGGTGAGCTCCTCGAGGCTGAACGGCTTGGTGACGTAGTCGTCGCCGCCCAGGGTGAGGCCGCGGATCTTGTCGTCCGTGCCGTCCCGGGCGGTCAGGAAGACCACGGGGGTACGCTGGCCGCCCTCGCGCATGAGCCGGATGACCTCGAAACCGTCGAGGTCGGGCAGCATCACGTCGAGGACGACGAGGTCGGGGGTGGAGTTTTTCGCCGCGCTGACCGCCGCGCTGCCGCTCGTCGCGGTGCTCACGTCGAAGCCGGCGAATCGAAGGCTGGCGGAAAGCAGCTCGAGGATGTTCGCGTCGTCCTCGACGACGAGCAGTTTCGCCTCGGCCTGCTTGGGCTGGGTCTGAACGGCCATGACACCCAGTATTTATCAGTCCGCTGCGACCGGCCTGCACGGCGGCTGAAAGTTTTCTGAAAGCCTGCTTAGGCCGCCAGGCGGTAGCCGGACACCCGGAGCGAGGCCTGCGCGGCGCGGGCGAGCGCCTTGCGATCGGCTCCGGTGGCCGGACGCAACGCGGGCGCGGTCACGAGGGTAACGGTCAGCTTCTTGAGAGCGGCGACCCGGCGTACGGAATCCCACAGGGTGTCCTCGCCGATGAAGGCGGCCGCGGTCGAGTCGTAGACGAGCGAGGCCGGCACCACGGGAGCGCCCGCGTCGATGGCCGCCTGGAACAGCGCCGGGCGGAAGGTGCCCTGGTTGGCGCCGCAGTAGGTGGTGCCCTCGGGGAACGCCGCGACCGTCCGGCCGGACCGCAGCGCCGCGGTCACCTCGGCCACCGTGCCCGGCAGCGCCTTGGGCCGGGAGCGGTCGATGAAGATCGCGCCGGAGAGGCCGGCCAGCGCGCCGATGCCCGGCCACGCGCCGACCTCGCCCTTGGCCACCAGGCGCACCGGCGCCGACGCCATCAGCACCAGGATGTCGAGCCAGGAGACGTGGTTGGCGACCAGCATGCTGCCCGGTCGCACGGCCGGGCCCTGCCGGACGACCCTGATGCCCAGGACCGCGAGCATCGTGCGGGCCAGGGTCCGCAGCGCGACTCCCCGCAGGAGAGGCACGAGCAGCAGACCCCCGACGAGTACGCCGGCCAGCGTGACCATGCGCAGGAAGCCGGCGCCGGGAAGCACGCGCCGGTCGAGCCCGTCCCGGCACAGCGCGGTGCACCCGGAGACGGGCTGCCACAGGGCGATCATCGGCTCGCTCCCAGGAAGTGGCGGCGGTACCGCGGGTCCAGCCGGTCCATCGAGAACAGCACGTAGAAGTCGGCGCAGTTGAAGTCGGGGTCGTAGGCGGGCTCGCCGCAGACCCAGCTGCCGATCCGCAGATAGCCCTTGAGCAGCGCCGGCGGCTGCACCTTGGCGTCGCCCTCGAGGCTGGTCTCGGCGAGCCAGGGACGGCGCGGGGTGACCCGCAGGGCGGGCGGGGAGAGGTGCTTGTTCCGCACCCGGGCCCAGACGCCGGCCGCGGTGACGCCGCCGTCGTCGAGCGGCACCGAGGCGCAGCCACCGAGCCAGCGCAGGTTGTTCAGGTGCAGATAGCGGGCGATGCCGGCCCACATCAGGTTGACGACCGCGCCGCTGCGGTGGTCGGGGTGCACACAGGACCGGCCGGTCTCGACCAGCTGGTCGCGCAGGGGGCGCAGGCCGGCCAGGTCGAACTCGCCGTCGCCGTAGCGGCGTCCGGCGCGCTCGGCGGCCCGCGGGGGAAGCATCCGATAGGTGCCGACCACCGCGCCGGACGCGTCGTCGCGCACGATCAGGTGGTCGCAGAACTCGTCGAACTCGTCGACGTCGCGCCCGTCGGCGGAGGCGGGGAGCCGGGCGCCGAGCTCGCCGGCGAAGACGTCGCGTCGCAGCCGCTGGGCGGCGGCGACCTGCTCGGGGTCGTCGGCGATGAGCAGGGTGTAGCCGCTGGTCCCGGTGGGGGCGGCGGCGGTAAGTAATACGGCCATGTGACTTGTGTAAGGGTGACACCTGCCGATGGAATGTCGGTCCAGGTGGCGATTCATGGCCACAAAATGAACGGCTTGTGCGAGCCTTCCTCACATGCTGATTCCGAGTCGCTACAACGGGCCGCCGGGGACCGGGAACGGTGGATGGTCGGCCGGCGCGTTCGCCGCCGCGGCCGGCGCACGGCCTGGTGGGCCGGTGTTCGAGGTGACGTTGCGGGTGCCGCCGCCGCTGGAGACCGAGCTGCGGCTCGACGGTGGCTCGGTGCTCGACGGCGGCACGCTCGTGGCCTCGCTGGCCGAGGTGGACCCCGGACTGCCGGCGGTGGCGCCGGCCGGGCCGGCCGAGGCGGTAGAGGCGTCGCGGTCGTACCCCGGCTTCACGGCCCATCCCTTCCCCACGTGCTACGTGTGCGGCACCGAACGCCCCGACGGGTTGCGCATCTTCTCCGGGCCGCTGCCGGACGGGCGTACGGCCGCACCCTGGTCCGTGCCCGAAGAGGCGGATCTCCCGGTGGTCTGGGCCGCGCTCGACTGTCCCGGTGGATGGGCGGCGCTGATCACCGGGCGGACGTACGTGCTGGGCCGGATCGCGGCCGAGGTCACGGCCCTTCCCGAACCGGGCACGACCTGCGTGGTCGTGGGGGCGGCGGTCGAGTTCAGCGGCCGCAAGGCGCTCGTCGGCTCCACCGTGTACGGACCGGAGGGTGACCGTCTCGCCACGGCACGGGCCACATGGATCGCCACGGTTTAGTAGGTTGACCTCTCCCAGGCCACGGAAAGGATTTCGATGAGCACCGACGAGATCGTCGTCGAGCACCTCACGAAGCAGTACAAACGTCTACGTGCGGTGGACGATCTGTCGTTCAGCGTCCGCACCGGCCGCGTGACCGGCTTCCTCGGTCCCAACGGCGCCGGTAAGACCACCACGCTGCGCATGCTGCTCGGCCTGGTCACGCCGACCTCGGGTCACGCCACCTTCGGCGGCACGAAATACGTCGACCTGCACGACCCGATCAAGCACGTCGGCGCGGTGCTCGAGGCGTCCAGTGCCCACCGTGGCCGCACCGGGCGCAACCACCTGCGGATGATCTGCCGGGCCGCCGGCCTGCCGGACACCCGGGCCGACGAGGTGCTCACGATCGTCGGGCTCACCCCGGCCGCCAACCGCAAGTTCAAGGGCTATTCGCTGGGCATGCGCCAGCGGCTCGGCATCGCCGCGGCCCTGCTCGGCGACCCGCGCGTGCTGATCCTCGACGAGCCGGCGAACGGTCTCGACCCCGAGGGCATCCGCTGGATGCGCGACCTGCTCAAGGCGCTGGCCAACGAGGGCCGCACGGTGCTGGTCTCCAGCCACCTGCTGGGCGAGATGCAGCTGCTGGCCGACGACGTGGTGATCGTGGCGGCCGGCAAGCTGATCCGGCAGGGCCCGGTCGACGAGGTGCTGGGCACGATGGGCACGGGCGCGCACGTCCGGGTCCGCACCCCGCAGCCGGCCGAGCTCAAGGCCGCCCTCTCCGAGCTGAACGCGACCGCCACCGAGCAGTCCGACGGCTCCCTCATGGTCATCGGCGCCGAAGCGGCCGCGATCGGCCACGCCGCCTTCACCGCCTCGGTCGAGCTCCACGAGCTGGCCGCCGAGCGCGGCGACCTCGAACAGGTGTTCCTGCAGCTGACGGCCGGAAAGGCTGGAATCCGATGAGTCTCGGCCTGGTCAACGCGGAACTGTTCAAGGTCCGCACCACCTCGATCTGGTGGATCCTCGGCATCGTGCTGGTGCCGCTGTACGCGGCGAGCGTGCTGGCCAACTGGGCCACCTTCGCCACCACCGACGCAAGCACGGTGGAGGGCACCGACCAGCAGGCCGAGCAGGTGCAGGCCGCGCTCGAGCCGGTCAACGTGGCGACCACGTTGTACACGAGCGGTCAGTATTTCGGCGTGCTGATCGTGGTGCTGCTCGCCGCGATCATCGTGACGAGTGAGTTCTTCCATCTGACGGCCACTACCACGTTCCTGACGACGCCGCGGCGAGAAGCGGTCATCCTGGCCAAGTTCGGCGCCGCGATCATCATCGGCCTGATCGTCTGGCTGATCACCACGCTGATCAACCTGGTCGTCGTACCACCGATCATGTCGAACCTCGACGTGCCGGCCCAACTCGGCTCGGGTGACGTGTGGCGGGCCATCGGGCTGAACGCGCTGGCCTTCGTCCTGTGGGCGATCCTGGGCGTCGGCGTGGGCGTGCTGATCCGTAGCCAAATCGCCGCGACCCTGGTCCTGGCCATCTCGTACGTGGTCGGCAGCGCGGCCCTGCAGCTGGTGTTCTTCCTGCTCAGTGAGTGGGTGGCCGAGTGGATCAACAATCTTCAGGTGCTCGTGCCGACGACCGCCTCGCAACTGATGATTTCGGGAACCGACCTTCCCGGTAACCCTCCGCGATGGGTCGGCGCCGTCGTGCTGATCGGCTACGCCGCGATCACGGGAATCATCGGCACATTGATCACCAAGCGTCGCGACATCTCTTAGTCAAAGCGCGTCACACAACCGACGTGGGGACAGTTCGCCTCTAGGGACGGCGTAGCCTGGATGCCGAATCCTTCCCGTCCCATGTGACGGAAACAGTCGCGTGCTGACAAACATGGTGAAAGAGGCGAACACGGAAGTGTCGACCCAGCAGACTTCTCATGAGAACCCACTCGCGGACTTCGGTCCCAACGAGTGGATCGTCGACGAGATGTACCAGCGTTACCTGGCCGACCCCACCAGCGTCGACCCCGCATGGCACGACTTCTTCGCCGACTACAAGCCGGCGATGGCCACGGGGTCGATCGTGACGCCCGACGAGGCGACCGCGGCGAACGCCACCGCGAGCGCCAAGCGCGCCGGCACGGATGCGCCGGCCGCCACCACCGTCGCTCCTGTGAAGCCGACTGTTCCCGCCACCCCGGCTCAGGAGAAGCCCGCTCCGAAGCCGGCGCCCAAGCCCGCGCCGAAACCGGCCCCCGCGGAGTCGAACGGCAAGGCCGACGAGGGTACGAAGACCACCACGCTCCGCGGCGTCGCTGCCAAGATCGTACAGAACATGTCGGCCTCGCTGGAGGTGCCGACGGCCACATCGGTGCGCACGGTCCCGGCCAAGCTCATGGTCGACAACCGCATCGTGATCAACAACCACCTCCAGCGTGGCCGGGGCGGCAAGGTCAGCTTCACCCACCTGATCGGCTGGGCGCTGGTCCGCGCGGTCATGAAGCACCCGGAGATGAACAACTCGTTCGCCCAGGTCGACGGCAAGCCCGCCCTGGTGCAGCCCGAGCACATCAACCTCGGCATCGCCATCGACCTGGCCAAGAAGGACGGCTCGCGCACGCTGGTCGTGCCGTCCATCAAGGGCTGCGAGAAGATGGACTTCCGCAAGTTCTGGCAGGCGTACGAGGACGTGGTCCGCCGCGCCCGCCGCAACGAGCTGACCATGGACGACTACGCCGGCACGACGATCTCGCTCACCAACCCGGGCGGCATCGGCACGGTGCACTCCATCCCCCGTCTGATGACCGGCCAGAGCGCGATCATCGGCGTCGGCGCCATGGAATACCCGGCGCCCTACTCCGGCATGAGCGACGAGACCCTGACCGACCTCGGCGTCAGCAAGGTCACCACGCTGACCAGCACGTACGACCACCGGGTCATCCAGGGCGCGCAGTCCGGCGAGTTCCTCAAGGCCATGCACGAGTTCCTGCTCGGCGACCACGGGTTCTACGACGAGATCTTCACGTCGCTGCGCATCCCGTACGAGCCGGTCCGCTGGGTCCGCGACGTCGCGCACACCTCCGAGGGCCAGATCGACAAGGCGGCCCGGGTCGTCGAGCTCATCCACGCGTACCGGGTGCGCGGCCACCTCATGGCCGACACCGACCCGCTCGAGTTCGAGATCCGCCGCCACCCCGACCTCGACGTGCTCCAGCACGGGCTGACCCTGTGGGACCTCGACCGGACCTTCCCGGTCGGCGGCTTCGCCGGCAAGCAGAAGATGAAGCTGCGCGACGTGCTCGGCGTCCTGCGTGACACCTACTGCCGCCGGGTCGGCATCGAGTACATGCACATCCAGGGCCCCGAGGAGCGGCGCTGGATCCAGGACCGCATCGAGATCAAATATACGAAGCCCGACCAGGACGAGCAGAAGCACATCCTGAACCGGCTGAACGCGGCCGAGGCCTTCGAGACGTTCCTGCAGACCAAGTTCGTCGGCCAGAAGCGGTTCTCGCTCGAGGGCGGCGAGTCGCTGATCCCGCTGCTCGACGCGGTCCTCGAGTCGTCGGCCGAGGCCGGCCTCGACGAGATGGTCATCGGCATGGCCCACCGCGGCCGGCTCAACGTGCTGGCCAACATCGTCGGCAAGCCGTACGAGAAGATCTTCAACGAGTTCGAGGGTCAGATGGACCCGAAGTCGGCTCACGGCTCCGGCGACGTCAAGTACCACCTGGGCCAGACCGGCAAGTACACGGCGCCCGACGGCGAGCACGCGACGACCGTCAGCGTGGTCGCCAACCCGTCCCACCTGGAAGCGGTCGACCCGGTCCTCGAGGGCATCGTCCGCGCCAAGCAGGACCGGCTCGACCTGGGCCTGCACGGCTACACGGTCCTTCCGGTGCTGGTGCACGGCGACGCCGCGTTCGCCGGCCAGGGCGTGGTGGCCGAGACGCTCAACCTCTCCCAGCTGCGCGGATATCGCACCGGCGGCACGGTGCACGTGGTCGTCAACAACCAGGTCGGCTTCACCACCGCGCCCGAGTACAGCCGCTCGTCGCTCTACTCGACCGACGTGGCCCGGATGATCCAGGCGCCGATCTTCCACGTGAACGGCGACGACCCCGAGGCCGTCGTGCGGGTGGCCAAGCTGGCCTTCGAATATCGCCAGGCGTTCAACAAGGACGTCGTGATCGACCTGGTCTGCTACCGGCGCCGCGGTCACAACGAGGGCGACGACCCGTCGATGACCAACCCGCGCATGTACGAGATCATCGACACCAAGCGCTCGGTGCGGAAGCTCTACACCGAGGAGCTGATCGGCCGGGGTGACATCACCGTGGACGGCGCTCAGGAGCAGCTGCGCGACTACCAGTCCCAGCTGGAGCAGGTCTTCAAGGCCACCCGCGACTCGGCCGGCACGCCGCCGCGCCCGCGGGTGATCTCCGAGGAGGCCGAGCCCGAGGTCGACACCGCCGTCGACGCGGCCGTGGTCCGCTCGGTCGGCCAGGCCCACATCGAGCTGCCCGACGGCTTCACCCCGCACAAGCGGGTGCAGCAGCTGCTCGAGCGCCGGGCCAAGATGGGCAACGACGGCGGCATCGACTGGGGCTTCGGCGAGCTGATCGCGTTCGGCTCGCTGCTCAGCCAGGGCGTCACGGTCCGGCTCGCCGGCCAGGACTCGCGCCGCGGCACGTTCGTCTCGCGGCACGCCTCGGTCGTCGACGCCAAGACCGGCAAGGACTTCCTGCCGCTCTCCACGCTGGCCACCGGCAACGCCCGCTTCTTCGTGCACGACTCGCTGCTCAGCGAGTACGCGGCGATGGGCTTCGAATACGGATATTCGGTGGAGAACCCGGAGGCGCTGGTCCTCTGGGAGGCGCAGTTCGGCGACTTCGTCAACGGCGCCCAGTCGATCGTCGACGAGTTCGTCTCCTCCGGCGAGGTGAAGTGGGGCCAGAAGTCGTCGCTGGTGCTGCTGCTCCCGCACGGCCAGGAGGGTCAGGGCCCCGACCACTCGTCGGGCCGTCCCGAGCGGTTCCTCCAGCTGTGCGCGCAGGACAACATGCGGGTGGCCAACCCGACCACCCCGGCCAACTACTTCCACCTGCTGCGCCGCCAGGCCCTGTCCACCAAGCGCAAGCCGCTGGTCGTCTTCTCGCCGAAATCGCTGCTGCGCCACAAGCTCGCGGTGTCGTCGGTCGCCGACTTCACCCAGGGCACGTTCCAGCCGGTCATCGGCGACGCCGGGGTCAACGGCACGCCGCTGGACGCGGGCTCGGTCAAGCGGGTCCTGCTCTGCTCGGGCAAGGTCTACTACGACCTGTTCCAGGCCCGGGCCGAGCGCGGCATCACCGACACGGCGATCATCCGGATGGAGCAGATCTACCCGCTGCCGGTGAACGAGCTCAAGGCCATCCTGGCCCAGTTCCCGAACGCCGAGGACTACGCCTGGGTGCAGGAGGAGCCGGCCAACCAGGGCGCCTGGTCGTTCGTAGCGCTCAACCTGCTCGAGCACCTCGAGGGCGTGCGCCTGCGGCGGATCTCCCGCCCGGCCGCCGCCGCGCCGGCGGTCGGCTCGGCCAAGATGCACGACGCCGAGCAGACGGCCCTGATCGAGGCTTCCCTGCCGCGTCCGTAAGGATCGAATGAGAGGGGGCGCTCCGCTGCGGCGGGGCGCCCCCTCTTACTATCCGGGCATGTACTTCACCGATCGCGGCATCGAGGAGCTGGTCGAACGGCGTGGCCAGGAAACGGTCACGCTGGAGTGGCTGGGCGAACAGCTGCGGACCTTCGTCGACCTGAACCCCGAGTTCGAGACCCCGATCGAGCGCCTGGCCACCTGGCTGGCCCGCGACGACGAGGACGAGGACGAATAGTTCGCCGATCCGGCGGGTGGAGCTCTCCGCCGACGCCGAGATCGACCGTACGCAGTGGTGGGCGCGGATCCCGGCGGTCCGCGCCCTGCTCGATCATGGGCTGAACATCCCAGCCGGGGTGACGTTCCTGGTCGGTGAGAACGGGTCGGGCAAGTCGACGCTGATCGAGGCGCTGGCCGTGGCCACCGGGCTCAACCCGGAGGGCGGGTCACGCTCGGCCCGGCACTCGACGCGGGCCACCGAGGCGCCGCTCGGGGCGGCGCTGAAGGTCGTCCGCACGCCGGGCAAGCGCGTCAACTCGTACTTCCTCCGGGCCGAGACCACCCACGGCCTCTACACCTATCTGGAGAGCCTTCCCGGCGACAATCCCGACGCCGGCCTCCACGAGCAGAGCCACGGCGAGGGGTTCCTCGAGCTTCTGACCCGCAAGTTCCGGGGGTACGGCTTCTATCTGATGGACGAGCCGGAAGCGCCGCTCTCCTTCTCGTCGACGCTGGGGCTGCTCGGGATGCTGGACGAGTTGCGGGCATCAGGAGCCCAGGTCGTGATCGCCACCCACTCCCCGCTGCTCACGGCCCTGCCCGGGGCCACCATCCTCCAGCTGGGGGCGGACGGCCTCGAGAAGGTCGCGTGGGACGACCTGGAGATCGTGGCGAACTGGCGCGGGTTCCTGGCCTCGCCGACCGCGTATCTCCGCCATTTGTGACGGGCACACCGTCATCCACAGTTAGGACTTTCGGCCCGGCGGCCTCCGGGCCCGGCCGGTAGGTTTGGTCCGTGGCACGAAGCGTGTATGTGACCGGTCTCGGACCGAGCGTCGGCAAGGGCACGGTCGCCCTCGGGCTGGTCGAGTTGCTGTCCCGGCAGGTCGCGCGGATCGGTGTCTTCCGGCCGCTGGTCTCCGGGCCCGACGACGATCCGCTGCTCACCCTGCTGACGAAGCGCTACCCGGTGGTGGCGCCCTCCGCGGAGTCCTACGGCGTGACCATCGCCGAGGCGAGCGCGCTGGTGGCCGACGGCAAGTGGGAGGAGCTGATCTCCCGCATCGTCGAGCGCTACCGCGAGGTCGAGCGGCTGGCCGGCTCGGTCGTGGTGATCGGCAGCGATTTCGCGGCCGGCGCCAGCGCCGACGACGAGATCCCGCGCGAGCTCGGCTTCAACGCCCGGCTGGCCACCGAGTTCGGCAGCGTCGTGATCCCGGTGATCAGCGGCGCCGGCCGGGGCGCGGAGTCGCTGGTCGGCGCGGCCCGCAGCGCGTACCACTCCCTCACCGACCTCGACGCGACCGTCCTGGCCGTGATCGCCAACCGCGTGCCGCCCTCGGCCCGGCCCACGTCACCGGTCGATCTGCCGGTGCCGATGTGGGCCATTCCCGAGGTCGCGGCCGTGAGCGCGCCGACGGTGGCCGAGGTCGCGGCCGCGCTCGACGCGACTGTCATCTCGGGCGGGGCGAGCGCGCTCGACCGTGACGTGCTCGACTACGTGGTCGGCGCCGCCCACGTGCCGGCCCTGCTCGACCACCTGACCGACGGGGCGCTGCTGATCACCCCCGGCGACCGGGCCGACCTGCTGGTGGCGGCCAGCGCCGCCCACGCCGCGGGCAACGTGACGCTCTCCGGCCTGGTGCTCACCCTCGGCGAGCGGCCCGACGAGCGCGCGGTCCGCGTGATCGAGCGGCTCAACACCGGCCTGGCCATGCTCGTGGTCGACTCCGACAGCTACCACACCATCTCGGCCGCCGGCCGCATCCAGGCCCGCCTCGGCACCGGCACGCCCCGCAAGATCGAGGCTGCCCTCGGCGCCTTCGAGGAGAGCGTGGACACCGCCGAGCTGACCCGCCTGCTCGATGTGGCCCGTTCCAGCCGGGTCACCCCGCTGATGTTCGAGAACGACCTGATCGACCGGGCCCGCGCCGAGCGCCGCCACCTCGTGCTGCCCGAGGGCACCGACGAGCGCATCCTGCGGGCCACCGAGACGCTGCTGCGGCGCGGCGTGGCCGACCTGACCCTGCTCGGCGTCCCCGACGAGATCACCCGCCGCGCCCGCGAGCTCGGCCTCGAGATCGGCGGCGCCCGGCTGGTCGACCCCGAGACGAGCGAGTGGCGCGACGAGTTCGCGGCCACGTACGCCGAGCTGCGCAAGCACAAGGCGGTCTCGCTCGACCTGGCGTACGACGTGGTCCGCGACGTCAACTACTTCGGCACCCTGATGGTCCAGGCGGGCAAGGCCGACGGCATGGTCTCCGGGGCCAACCACACGACGGCGGCCACCATCCGCCCCGCCTTCGAGATCATCAAGACGGTTCCCGACGTGTCGGTGGCCTCCAGCGTCTTCTTCATGCTGCTGGCCGACCGGGTGCTGGTCTACGGCGACTGCGCGGTCAACCCCGACCCCGACGCGGCCCAGCTGGCCGACATCGCGCTCTCGTCGGCGCGGACGGCGGCCGCCTTCGGCATCGAGCCCCGGGTGGCGATGCTGTCGTACTCGACCGGCAGTTCCGGCGCCGGCGCCGACGTGGAAAAGGTCGCGGCGGCCACCGCGCTGGTCCGGGAGCGCTCACCCGAGCTGCCCGTCGAGGGCCCGATCCAGTACGACGCGGCCATCGATCCCGCGGTGGCGGCCACGAAGCTGCCCGACAGCGCGGTCGCGGGCAAGGCGACGGTCTTCATCTTCCCCGACCTCAACACCGGCAACAACACGTACAAGGCGGTCCAGCGCTCGGCCGGCGCGGTCGCGGTCGGCCCCGTCATGCAGGGCCTGCGCCGCCCGGTCAACGACCTGTCGCGCGGCGCCACGGTCAAGGACATCGTCAACACAGTGGCCATCACAGCGATCCAGGCGGCGGCACGATGACTCGGGTACTCGTCCTCAACAGCGGCTCCTCGTCGGTGAAATACCGGCTCTTCGACGGCGCCGGCACCGTGGCCAAGGGCCTCATCGAGCGGATCGGCGAGCCCGGCGGCGACACGGCCGACCACCGCGCGGCCCTCCAGCGCATCATGGACTCGGTCGACCTGTCCGGCCTGGCCGCGGTCGGCCACCGCGTGGTGCACGGCGGCCCCGAGTTCAGCGAGCCGACGGTCATCGACGACGAGGTGGTGGCCCGCGTCGAGTCGCTGGTGCCGCTGGCCCCGCTGCACAACCCGGCCGCGCTGACCGGCATCGAGGTGGCCCGCAAGCTGCTGCCCGACGTGCCGCAGGTGGCGGTCTTCGACACGGCGTTCCACGCCACCATCCCGCCCGAGGGCGTGACGTGGGCGATCGACGCGTCGCTCGCCTCGCGCTGGCAGATCCGGCGGTACGGCTTCCACGGCACCTCGCACGCCTATGTGGCCCGCCGGACGGCCGAGCTGCTGGGCCGCCCGGTCGAGGACACGAACGTCATCACGCTGCACCTCGGCAACGGCGCCAGCGCCTGCGCGGTCGAGGGCGGCCGCAGCGTGGCCACGTCGATGGGCATGTCACCGCAGGGCGGCCTGGTGATGGGCACCCGCAGCGGCGACATCGACCCCACTGTCGTCTTCCACCTGCACCGCGAAGCCGGTCTGCCGATCGACGAGATCGAGAACAGTCTGACCCGCCACGCCGGCCTGCTCGGCCTCACGGGTGAGAACGATCTGCGCGCCGTCATCAAGCGCCGCGACGCGGGCGATCCGGCGGCCACGCTGGCCTTCGACGTCTACTGCCGCCGCATCCGGGAGTACGTGGGCGCCTATCTGGCCGTGCTCGGCCGCGTCGACGCCATCACGTTCACCGCCGGCGTGGGCGAGAACTCGGCACCCGTCCGGGCCGCGTCGCTCTCCGGCCTGGAGCCCTTGGGCATCGCGATCGACCCGATCCGTAACGCGAGCGGCGAAACCGTCATCTCGCCCGACGGCACCCGCATCCCGGTCTGCGTGGTCCCCACCGACGAGGAGCTGGAGATCGCCGACCAGTCCCGGACGGCGCTCTCCCTCTCCCGCTGACACCCGGCAGCCGCGCCGCCGCTGACCGCGCCGCGGGCGGATGATGCCTCTCGCTGACGACGGCGGCGGCGCGGGGATCAACCCCGCGCCGGGCCGGAAGTCAGGCTACGAGCCAGACGATCAGGGCGATCACGACCACGGCGACAGCGACGGCGCCGATGATCAGTGGGGTCTTGGAGGCCGGGGCCTGCTGTTGCTGCGGGGTGTGCTCCGTGAAGGCGCGGAACGCCTCGGTGTTGCCGCTCGGGTCGACTCTGTTGTCAGACATGCGGAAGACCTTAGCGAAACCCCGCACCCCCGCCGACCCAACAGCCCACCGGGCGGGCGATCTAGCTGGACAAACACCCCCGTACGAGGAATTCACCCCAACGAGGCGGCGGCGACCCGTAACGTCGGCACATGGTGATGGTTTGGGCGAAATCAACCTTCGCTGTCCTGATGCTGCTCTGTGCGGCGGGTTGTGTCGGCGAGGCCCCGGCCGCCGCGCCTCCGCCGCCGTCAGCACGGGCGGTCTCCTATCCGGTCGGGCTGCGCATTCTCCATCTGGAGCGGGGCAACCGTCGCCTGACCACACTGCTCTTCTTTCCCGCCGGCCGAACGACCGGGACCGCGGCCGGGCGGTTTCCGGTCGTGCTCTTCAGTCACGGTCTGCGGAGCTCGCCCGTGCGGTGGCGGGCCGCCCTCACCGCCTGGGCCTCGGCCGGGTTCGTGGTCGCGGCGCCGGCCTATCCGCACACCAGCGAGTTCGCCCCGGACTTCCGGCGCTCGGACGTCGAGCGGCAACCGGACGACGCGCGCTTCGTCCTGCGCGAGGTGTTGCGGCTCGACCGCTCGCACCGGGACCCGCTCAGCGGCCACCTCGACACCGGCCGGATCGCCGCCGTGGGGCACTCGGCGGGCGGCTACACGACCAGCGGCCTTTTCGTCGGCGGGCACGATCCGCGCCTTCGGGCCGGCGTCATCATGGCCGGCTGGTCCGCGCCGGGCGCCTTCGCGGGGCCGCCCGCCACTCTGCTCTTCCTTCAGGGCCGGGCCGACCCGGTGGTGCCGGTCGCCGTGAGCCGGGCCGCTTACGATCGCGTGCCCTGGCCCAAGTCGTACGTCCTCATGCGCGAGGACTCGCACGGCACCTATCTGCGCCCGGGCGACCGCGGCTATCCGGCCATGCTCCGCACGACCACCGACTTCCTTCGATCGGCTTTGTACGGCGACGCCGCCGCCCGCCTCCGGCTGCCGGAGTCCATCGACGGCTAGCCCGAGCCATCATGGGACGGGTGCATCGCCGAACTCTTGTCCTCGGGCTGGGAGCCGCCGCGCTCGCCGGCTGTTCCCCTCAAGCGGAGAAACCGGCGCCGAGCCCCACGACCAGCCCGGCGCCGGTACCAACACCGGCACCGACACCGACACCGACGAAACCGGCAGCAGGAAAGGCGCCGGCGCGGCAGTTCGCCGTCGGTACGCGACGGTTGGCGTTGCGGCGCGGGCCGGACCGCCCACTGACGACCACGGTCTGGGCACCCCAGGGCGACGGGCCGTTCCCGCTCATCCTCTTCAGCCATGGGCTCACCGCGAACCCGAGCAGCTACGCCGACCTCCTGCGCTCGTGGGCGCGGGCCGGCTTCGTCGTCGCGGCGCCGGCCTATCCGCACACCTCGGGCGAGTCGGGCGAGCTCAACGTGCTCGACGTTCTCAACCAGCCGGCCGATGCGTCGTACGTCATCACCGAGGTTCTGGCCGAACTCACAAACGTCGATTCCGAGCGGGTCGCGGCCGCTGGGCACTCGGCGGGCGGGATCACCACGCTCGGGATGTTCAGCAACGCCCGGGACGAGCGGCTGACGGCCGGTGTGGTGCTGGCCGGCCGTCAGGTGCTCGCGTCGCCGTTCACCGGTCCGGAGACGCCGTTGCTGTTCGTGCACGGGCGGCGCGACAAGGTGGTGGGCTATGCCGACGGCCGGGCCGCCTACGAAGCCGTACCGTGGCCCAAGGCCCTTCTCAGCGTCACCCAGGGCGGGCACATCGCGACCGGCGCCGCGTTCGACGTCGTGGCCGCGACGACCACGGACTTCTGGCGATGGAGCCTGTACGGCGACGCCGCCGCCCGCCGGCGGCTGAAAGCGGACGCGACACGCGGCGGGGTGGCCACGCTCGACGACGCACTGCCCTAACCCCCGGGCTCAGTGCAGCAGGTCGACGACCACCTTGCCGAAGATGTCGCCCGACTCGAGCCGGGCGAAGGCGTCACCGACCGCGCTGAAGCCGTACGTCGAGTCGACCACCGGGCGCACCCCGGTCGACACGAGCAGGCCGAGCAGGTCCTCGAGGTCGTCGCGGGTGCCCATCGTGCTGCCCAGCACGTCGAGACGCATGGCGAACAGGCGCCGCAGGTCCACGGTGGCCAGGTGACCGCCGGTGGCGCCGCAGACGACGATGCGGGCGCCCGGGTTGGCGCACTTCATCGAGTGGTCGAAGGTGGGCGCCCCGACCGACTCGATGACCACGTCGACGCGCTCGGGCAGGCGCGCGCCGGGTTCGACCGCCGTGGCCCCGAGCTCGGCGACGCGCTCGCGCTTGCCCGGGTCGCGGCTGGTGGCGTACACCCGCTTGCCCATCGCCAGCGCGAGCGCGACCGCCGCCGTGGCCACCCCGCCGCCGGCGCCCTGCACCAGCACCGCGTCCGCCTCGTCGACGCGGCCGCGCGTCTTCAGCATGTGAAAAGCCGTGAGCCAGGCCGTGGGCAGGCAGGCCGCGTCCACGAAGGACAGACCGGCCGGCTTGGCCACCAGGCTCTCCGGCGGCACCGCGACCCGTTCGGCCAGCGTGCCGGGATGCCGCTCGGAGAGCAGTGACAGGCCGCGCGGGTCGGCCTCGTCCGCGACGACCGGGTAGATGACCACCTCGTTGCCGTCCGGGTCGACGCCGGCCGCGTCGCAGCCGAGGATCATCGGCAGGCGGTCGGCGGGCAGGCCCACCCCGCGCAGCGACCACAGGTCGTGCTGATTGAGCGAGGCGGCCCGCACCTCGACCGTCACCCAGCCGTCGGGCGGGCTCGGCTCGGGCCTCTCGCCCACGCGCAGCGCGGAGCGGGGATCGTCGGGATCGGCGGCGATGGCGTAGGCGGCGCGCATAGGGAAGAACCCTAAGCGCTTTCTAGGCGACTGTCGTGCGCTCCTCGGCCGAGGAGCGCGCGCCACGCCGGGCGACCCCGTCGGCGATGGCCGCCGCCGCGACCGCCTCGGCGACCGCGGGCGCGACCCGGGGGTCGAGCGGCGACGGCACGATCGCCTCGGGGCGCAGGTCGTCGGAGACCACATCGGCGATCGCCTCGGCCGCGGCCACCTTCATCCGCTCGGTGATGGTGGAGGCCCGCACGTCGAGAGCGCCCCGGAAGATGCCCGGGAAGGCCAGCACGTTGTTGATCTGGTTGGGGAAGTCGCTGCGACCGGTGGCCACGATCGCCGCGTATTTGTGGGCGATCTCCGGCGCGACCTCGGGCGTCGGGTTGGCCATGGCGAAGATGACACCGCCGGGCGCCATGCCCGCGAGCGCCCTCTCCTCGATCGCGCCGCCGGAGACGCCGATCAGCACGTCCGCACCGATCAGGGCCTCGGCCATCCCGCCCGTACGGCCGGAGAGGTTGGTCGTCGCGGCCAGCTCGGCCTTGATCGGGCTGAGGTCGCCGCGCTCGGCGTGGATGATGCCCCGCGAGTCGCAGACGATGACGTTGGCGCCCTCGACGCCGGCCGCGATCAGCGTCTGGGTGATCGCCACGCCGGCCGCGCCGGCTCCGCTGATCACGACGCGCAGGTCGGCGAAGCGGCGGCCGAGCAGCTTGGCCGCGTTGCGCAGCGCGGCCAGCGTGACCACGGCCGTGCCGTGCTGGTCGTCGTGGAAGACCGGGATGTCGAGCTCGGCGTCGAGGCGGCGCTCGATCTCGAAGCAGCGGGGCGCGCTGATGTCCTCGAGGTTGATGCCGCCGAACGACGGCGCCATCGCCTTGACGGTGGCGATGATGCCCTCGACGTCCTGCGTGTCCAGGCAGATCGGGATCGAGTCGACCCCGCCGAACTGCTTGAACAGGATCGCCTTGCCCTCCATGACCGGCATCGCGGCCTTGGGGCCGATGTTGCCGAGGCCGAGCACCGCCGAGCCGTCGGTGACGACGGCGACCGTGTTGGCCGTCCACGTGTAGTCGGAGTAGAGCGACTCGTCGTCGGCGATGGCCTCGCAGACCCGGGCCACGCCGGGCGTGTAGGCCAGCGAGAGGTGGTCGCGGCTGGTCAGCGGAACGGTCGCGCTGATCTCCATCTTGCCCCGCTGGTGCAGGTCGAAGACGGGGTCGGCGGCGAGGGCGGGATCGAGCTCGAAACTGAAGTAGGACACGGTGACTCCAACCGGCATCTGAACGTGGTCGAGGCGCTCACCGATCGCACGGCGAGTGTGCGCCGGACCGGAGCGCGATGCGGGGATCACCCGTAACAGCTGAGCTTGCAAACAGCGGACGCAGCGCGAGTGTGCGCTGCGATTCCTGAACCCTAACGTAGCCGACTGAGCCGCGGGTAGTAGCGGATTAAAACCCGCCCGATGACATCGGCCACCCCGTACGCCCGCGAATCGTCCTCCACCAGGGAGTTGTCGCCCTCGATCCACCAGCCGCCGTCCTGCGCGCGGACCGCCCGCTTGACCACGAGCAGATCGGGACGCGACCGGAAGCGGGCGACCACGATGTGTCCCGGCTTCGTCCGGCGGGAGCCCCGCGCCACGATCAGCGCGTCGCCCGAGCGCAGAGTGGGCACCATCGACGGTCCGTGTACGAGGACCGCGAACAGTGGTAGTTGCCACCTCAAGGCATCAGTCCTCCGTCGCGTTACCGGCCGGGTGTAAGGGGTAGTGTCAACCACGGATCATCGCAAACCCCGTATGGAGGAGTCCTGATGCGACTTCCGCGTTTCCTCACGCCTAAGACCGTGGTCAGCGCCCACTGCGACCTGCCCTGTGGCGTCTACGACCCGGCCCAGGCCCGGATCGAGGCCGAGTCGGTCAAGGCCATCGCCGAGAAGTACCAGGCGAACACCGACCCGGAGTTCCGCACCCGCGCCATCCTGATCAAGGAGCAGCGCGCCGAGCTGGTCAAGCACCACCTGTGGGTGCTGTGGACCGACTACTTCAAGGCCCCGCACTTCGAGAAGTACCCCCAGCTGCACGGCCTGTTCAACGAGGCCACCAAGCTGGCCGGCGCCTCCGGCGCCAAGGGTTCGGTCGACCCGGCCATGGCCGACCAGCTGCTCGGCAAGATCGAGGAGATCTCCAAGATCTTCTGGGAGACCAAGCAGGCCTGATGTCCCGCGCGCGACGGTGGGCCCGTTCATCCGGACGGGCCTGCCGTCGTCGCGTCGTTTCCGGCCGGGCGTTAGGGTGCATGGCGTTGGGAGGATGACACGGTGACTCTGACGGACACACACCCGGACCCGGCGATCGGCGACGACGTCGTCATGCTCACCGTGCCCGCCGACGGTGGCTACCTCGGCGTGCTACGTACGGCGACGGCCGGTCTGGCCGCCCGGCTCCATTTCGCCCTCGACGAGATCGAGGATCTGCGCATCGCCGTCGACGAGGCGTGCGCGATGCTGCTCGCCATCGCGACCCGCGGCGCCGAGCTCGACTGCCGGTTCGCGGTCACCGAGGACGCCCTGACTGTCGAGGTCACCGTGACGACCGTGCGCGGCGCCAAGCTGCCCGCCGAGTCGTCGTTCGCGTGGAAGGTGCTGACCGCCCTGACCACGTCGGCCACGGCCGAGGCGACGGGCCAGCGCGCCACGATCCGCCTCGTGACGCGCCGCGTGAACTTCTAGCGCACGACCGCCGCTATGTAATCGAGGTGGCGGGCCGCCGCTTTCGTGGCCGACTCGGCGTCGCGCATGGTCAGGCAGTCGAGCAGCAGCCGGTGATCGGCGTCGATCTGGCGCCAGTATCCCGGCGGCAGGTCGTTGGTGACGTCCTCACCGAACGAGGCGTGGTAGAGCGGCCGCACCACCAGCTCGAACAGCGGGTTGCCGGTCGCCTTGGCCACCGCCATGTGGAACGCCGCGTGGGCGGCCAGGATCGCGTCGAGGTCGTCGAGCTCCGGATCGAAGAGCGCGCCGTGTATCTCGAGGAGATGCTCCTCGTCGCGGCGCAGCGCGGCCAGCCCGGCCGCCGGCACCTCAAGCGCCCGGCGCAGCTCGAGCAGGTCGGCCAGCCCGACGTCGGCCGAGTTGGTCAGCAACGTGAAGCCGGTGGCGAGGCCGTCGGCGAGCTGCTCGGCGTCCGGGTGCGAGACGAAGCTCCCGCCGGTCACCCCGCGGGTCGTCACGATGAGATGCTGGCTGGCCAGCAGGCGTAACGCCTCCCGCACCGTGCTCCGGCTGACGCCGGTCTTGACGCACAGCTCGGGTTCCGGGGGCAGGCGCTCGCCGGGCTGGAGACGCCCTGAGGTGATGTCGGCCCGTAACTCGTCCGCCAGTAGTTGATACGCGGGCGGCCGCACCGTTGATCCGGTCACTCCCACAGGGTAGGCCCTCGTACCCGAAATAAGACCGGTTAATCGATGCCCAGTGCTCTTGTACTGGCCGGAAGCACCACCAGCAGGCCGACAAGCACACCCAGGGCCATCAGCACAACACCCAGCCAGAGTGGATTCACCTGGATGAGGAAGCCGCCGGTGGCGATGACGAACAGCTGGATGACGATGGTCGGCCCGCGGCTGCCGCGCCGGCGCTGGCCCAGGAACCGCGCCACGAAGAAGATGAAGGCGACGCCGATCGCGGCGAACACCGTGAGGGACACCGCCACGCCGACGTTGACGTCGTCGCTCGTCAGATCTTGGACGACGAGCCACACCGTGAGCGCGGCCAGCGCGGCGCACTCCAGGTAGAGCAGCCGCACCGCCCACACCAGCGTCGAGGGGTTGTCAACGACTGACTTCTCACCGGTCACAGCAGCACCATACCGACAGTGTTTCGGGCCGTTGTTGGGTACAGTGCCGCGCATGCGAGCGTTACTGCTGGTCAACCCCAAGGCTACGACCACCAGCGAGCGCAGCCGGGACGTCCTGGTGCGCGCTCTGCGCAGCGCGGTCGATCTGTCGGTGGAGTACACGACCCGTCGCGGGCACGCCTCGGCCCTGGCCCGGACGGCCGCCGAGAGCGGCGTCGACGTGGTGGTCACCCTGGGCGGGGACGGCACGGTCAACGAGGCGGTCAACGGGTTGATGACCGCCGAGGGCGCGCTGACCGGCATGACCGACTCGCGGGCCCAGGCGCTGCCGGCGCTCGCGGTGGTGCCCGGCGGCTCGACGAACGTCTTCGCCCGCGCGCTCGGGCTGCCCCGCGACTGGGCCGAGGGCACCAGCGTGATCCTCGACGGGCTGCGCGACGGCCGGCACCGGGTGATCGGGCTGGGCCGGGCCGACGACCGCTTCTTCACCTTCGCCGCCGGCTTCGGCTTCGACGCCGCCGTGGTGCGCCGGGTCGAGCAGGCCCGGCTGCGCGGGCGTACCTCGACGCCCGGCCTTTACTTCCGCTCCATCGTCGGCCAGTTCTTCGGCGACGACCGCAAGACCCCGCCGCTGAGCATCGAGCGCCCCGGCGAGCCGCCCGAGGTCGACCTGGGCACGGTCATCATCCAGAACACGGCCCCGTGGACCTATCTCGGCGACCGCGCGATCAACCCGAACCCGAACGCCTCGTTCGACCGCGGTCTCGACGTGCTCGCCCTGCGTGGCCTCGCCATCACCAGCACGACCCGGACGATGGCCCAGCTCGCGACCCGCAAGGGCGATCCGAGCGGCAAACAGGTGCTGCAACTGCACGACCAGGACGAATTCACCGTGGTGGCGTCGCGTCCGCAGCCTTTCCAGCTCGACGGCGACTATCTGGGCGAGCGCCAGAAGGTGCACTTCGTGTCCGTTCCCGAGGCACTACGTGTGATCTGCTGATCACGGGGTAGGGAACCTCACGATCCGTTACAGAAAATCGGTCAAAAGGTCGGCAGGAGGGCCGTGACCGTACTACATTGATGGGAGCGTTCGTCACCGGGTCCTGGCAGTAGCCCCGAAACCGGACAAAGGGGCCGTGAGCCAGCTCACCCGCCGGGAGAAACTTCTGGCGCTACCCTTGACATCGCCAGAGTTCGTGAAAGCATTCACAAGCGATATGAAGTAACCGGCTGCTGCTTGTGCGCGTTCCTAATTCAGATGCGCCGAACGGCTTGCCACAAACACAAAAGCTTGCTGACGCACGGCGAGCGGAGGGTTCCAGCCCACCGGCCGCCAACGCGCATGCATAGGTAAACCAGTAACGCGATTCATTACCCCATCCGAAACAAGGAGTGTTGCCGCCATGGACTGGCGTCACGATGCGATCTGCCGCGACGAGGACCCGGAGCTGTTCTTCCCGATCGGGACGTCCGGCCCCGCGCTCCTGCAGGTCGAGCAGGCCAAGGCCGTGTGCCGGCGGTGTCCCGTGACCGAGAGCTGCCTTTCCTGGGCACTCGAATCGGGTCAGGACGCCGGCGTCTGGGGCGGGATGAGCGAAGACGAGCGGCGCGCCGTGAAGCGTCGCGGCGGCCTGCGGGTCGGCGCTCCTACCGCCTGAACCAATCCCCCACAGCATTTGCGCCCCGGGCCGTTCGGCACCGGGGCGTCTTGCTGTTTCCGGTCGATTACTCAGCGCGCCGATTCCTGAGAGGTTCCTTCGGGGTTCGCCCAGCGCGCTAATTCGATCACGTTGGGTTCCATCGAGAATCCACGAAATGATCTCGAAATTGCGGACGCCCGCAACCAATGGTCCACATTCTCCATACCGTCCGTGCCCGCCTTATGCCGCAACGGAATAGTGACTCTGAGTCAGCACGACGCGATCGATCACCAGGCGTACAAGATCGGGCGCGTCGCCCAGCGGCGCCGCGACGGTCACCGCGCCCGCATCGAGCGCCGAGCGCACCGCGAGGTCGTAGAGATGCCCCGGAGCGAGGAAGTAGGCCGCCATTCCAACCCGGCCCCGCAGAAGCCCCACAGCGCCTCCGGGACGCGGCAGGGCCCCCGAGGCATAGGCGACGGTACAGGGAAGCCCCAGGCGGCCGCTGAGAGCCTCCGCAACCCACATGATCGTTTCTCGCGCGGCCGCGTCACGGGTCCCCGCCGCCGCCAGCACGACTCCGTCGAGCCCACGACCGGCCCCGTTCGCGCCGCCGAGCCCTCGACCACTGACCAAGCCCACGCCGCCAACGCTCGCCGCGCCGCCCACGCTCGCCGCGCCAACCCCGTCCACGCTGCCCACGCACGCCGCGTCAACCCCGTCCGCGCCGCCGGCCCTGTCCACACCGCCCACGCGGGCCGCGCCGCCGGCCCGGCCCACACCGCCCACGCTCACCGCGCCGCCGGCCCCCGCGTCGGCGACATCGCCGCTCGTCGAGGCGGCGGCGCCGAGGCGGTCGATCAAACCGTCGAGGAGCAAACCCGGAATTTCCGTATTTGTGGGGCCTAGCACGTCGGCCAGACTCACGTGGATCGGCAGATGAGCGGCCGCCGTGAGGATCGCCGGCACGTCGACCCGGCCGTGATAGGCCGCCGTCAGCAGCAGCGGCACCACGACGGCCCGGGAACCGGCCGGCAGGCCGGTAAGCACCTCGAGCGGCCTCGGCCCCGCGTGGTCCAGATATGACGCCCGCACGTCCCACCGCGGGCGTGCCCGTCGCACGGCGCGGGCCAGCGCCTCCGTCGAGGCGGCGGCCCGCGGGTCCCGGCTGCCGTGTGCGACCAGCAGGACGGTCAGACGTGCAGACCGCATTCGGTCTTCTCGAACATCGCCCAGCGGCCCGCTCGCGGGTCCTCGCCGGCCTTCGTGCGCCGGGTGCACGGCCAGCAGCCGATCGAGCCGTAGCCCTTCTTGAAGAGCTCGTTCACCGGCACGTTCCACCGGCTGATGTAGCGGTCCACCTCGGCCTGGGTCCAGGCCGCGATCGGGTTGACCTTGACCTTGCCCTTCTTGGCGTCGAAGGCCACGACCGGCGTGTTGGCCCGGGTGGGCGACTCGTCGCGGCGCAGGCCGGTGGCCCACGCGTCGTAGTCGGACAGTGCGCGCTCCAGCGGCTCGACCTTGCGCAGGAAGCAGCACTCGTCGGGGCTGCGGGCGAACAGCCGGGGACCGTACTCGCCGTCCTGCTGGCCGACCGTCATCCGCGGCCGGATCGAGCGGACGTTGACGTTCATCGTCGCGGCGACGGTGTCGCGCACCTTGAGCGTCTCCGGGAAGTGCAGGCCGGTGTCGAGGAAGACCACGTCGACGCCGGGCGAGACCCGGGAGAAGACGTGCGCCACCACCGCGTCGGCCATCGAGCTGGTCACGCAGAAACGGTCGCCGAAGGTGTCGGTCGCCCACTTGGCGATCACCTCGGCCGGTGCGCCCTCCAGCTCGCGCGCCGCGTCGCGGGCGAGCACCTCCAGCTCCTCGCGGGAGCGGCGGGCGGGATCCTGGGCGACGGCCGGTGCGCCGAGGTTGACCAGGTTGAGGTTGGTTGCGGCCACGATGGTCATTTCTTGCCTCCCCGAGATAGCAAGCCGTTGAACTTCACCGTGAAAACCCGGGCGCAGGAGTGGCACTCCCACGCGCCGTGCGAAGCCTCGTTCGGGAACAGGTCCTCTTCGCCGCAGTAGGGGCAGTACAGCGGGGTGGATCGGGCGTCGCTCATTTCAGGAGCTCCTCGTCGGCGCGGAGCACCCAGGTGGCGAAGGTCTCCCCCGGCGACTCGCGGTCGCTGAGGTAGTTGCGGGCGAGCTTCTCGACGTACGCCGGAAGCTCCTCCGCCGTTGCCTTGAGGCCGCGGAGTTTGCGGCCGAAACCGGACGTCTGCCCCTGTGCCATGCCGAGGCCACCGCCGAGGTGCACCTGGAAGCCCTCGACCTGCTCGCCGTGCGCGTTCATGACGAGCTGGCCCTTGAGGCCGATGTCGGCCACCTGGGTGCGTGCACAGGCATTGGGGCAGCCGTTGATGTGGATCGAGATGTCGGCGTCGAAGTCCTTGAGCCGCTCCTCGAGCCGGGCCACCAGCTCCTCGCCGCGCGCCTTGGTCTCGACGATGGCGAGCTTGCAATATTCGATGCCGGTGCAGGCCATCGTGCCGCGCCGCCAGGCCGACGGGCGGGCTTCCAGGCCGATCGCGCGCAGCTTCGCGACGGCCGACTCGACCTTGTCGTCGGCGATGTCGAGGACCAGGAGCTTCTGGTACGCCGTCAGGCGCACCCGGTCGGAACCATGCTCCTCGACGACGTCGGCCAGTTTCGCCAGCTGGGTGCCGGACGTGCGGCCGACCACCGGCGCGGCCCCGATGTAGTTGAGCCCGTCGTTCTGCTTGTGCACGCCGATGTGGTCGATCGGCTTGGCCGGCAACTCCGGCGGCGGCCCGTCGATCATGGCCCGGCCCAGGTATTCCTTCTCGAGGATCTCGCGGAACTTGGCCACGCCCCAGTCGGCCAGCAGGAACTTCAGCCGGGCGCGGTTGCGCAGGCGGCGGTAGCCGTAGTCGCGGAAGACGCCGACCACGCCCTCCCAGACGTCCGGGATCTCCTCGATCGGCACCCAGACGCCGAGGCGCTCGGCCAGGCGCGGGTTGGTGGACAGGCCGCCGCCGACCCACAGGTCGAAGCCGGGGCCGTGCTGCGGGTGGACGACGCCGACGAAGGAGATGTCGTTGGTCTCGTACGGCCCGTCGGCCAGCCAGGAGATCTGCGACTTGAACTTGCGCGGCAGGTTGGAGTAGCGCGGGTCGCCGATGTAGCGCTTCAGGATCTCGTCGATGGCCGGCGTGCCGTCGAGGACCTCGTCGCGGGCGATGCCGGCCACCGGCGAGCCGAGCACGACGCGCGGGCAGTCGCCGCACGCCTCGGTGGTCTGCAGGCCGACCGCCTCGAGCCGGCGCCAGATCTCCGGCACGTCCTCGACCCGGATCCAGTGCAGCTGGATGTTCTGCCGGTCGGTGATGTCGGCCGAGTCGCGGCCGAACTCCTGGGAGATGCCCGCGATCGTGCGCAGCTGGGCCAGGCTCAGCGCGCCGCCGTCGACCCGGACGCGGAGCATGAAGTACTCGTCCTCGAGCTCGTGCGGCTCGAGCACCGCCGTGCGACCGCCGTCGATGCCCGCCTTGCGCTGGGTGTAGAGCCCCCACCAGCGGAAACGTCCGCGCAGGTCCTGCGGGTCGATCGACGAGAAGCCCGCGTGGGCGTAGATGTTCTCGATGCGGGCGCGGACGTTGAGCGGGTTGTCGTCCTTCTTGATCCGCTCGTTGGGGTTGAGCGGCTCACGGTGTCCGAGCGCCCACTGTCCCTCGCCGCGCGCCTTGCGGGGACGAGCGGCCGGGCCTGCGGGTGTGCTGCTGGGCGCCATGTCGGCGGTCCTCCGGGCTAGGGTGGGCGCGGGAGGACGCTTTCGGCCTTTGGGGGACTCGCGACTTCGGTGTCAGGAGTGGCCGGGGCGTCTCGCGCACCCGGAACACAAATCGGGCGGCGTCAGGAACCCGGACACATCGCGCTGCGGACACGGCCGTAATCGACGTGGCGGCGAGCCACGAAGCGGCGGTCAACTGCAGCGGTCATGTGGGCTAGCCTCTCATGCCCGACCATTCTCGGCCAGTGTGGTCCAGATTTCGAGAATGTGTCACGCCGCATAGATCATCTCTTGCCCAGCGGCACCACGAGCACCGCCTCGGTGCCCCCGCCGGCGCGATTGCGCAGCTCAATGCTGCCGCGCAGCTCGCCCGTGGCCAGTGCCCGCACGATCTGCAGGCCGAGCCGGCCGCCGGCGTCGGCCGCGAAGCCCTCGGGCAGCCCCTGCCCGTTGTCGGCCACCGTGACGTGCAGCTGCTTGCGGAAGCGGTGGGCCGACACGACCACCTCGCCGATCTCGGGGCCGGGCGGCTCGGGTTCGCCGTTCTCGTCCTCGTCGGCCGGGAAGCCGTGCTCGACCGCGTTGATCAGCAGCTCGTTGAGCACCATGACGAGCGAGGTGGCGATCTCGGCCGGGAGCACACCGAAGGTGCCCTCGCGGCGCATCTTGACCTGGATGCTGGTCGCCGCCACCTCGGCCGCCGCCGTCGCGACCCGGTCGACGATGCCGTCGAACTCGACCGCCTCGTCGCTCGACATCGACAGCGTCTCGTGCACGAGCGCGATCGAGGCGACCCGGCGCACCGACTCCTGCAACGCCATCCGGGCCTCGGGCGCGTCGACCCGGCGGGCCTGGAGGCGCAGCAGCGCGGCCACGGTCTGCAGGTTGTTCTTGACCCGGTGGTGGATCTCCCGGATGGTCGCGTCCTTGGTCATCAGCGCGCGGTCCCGGCGCCGGACCTCGGTCACGTCGCGCACCAGCACGAGCGCGCCGATCGGCACGCCCGCCGGCAGCAGCGGCAGGGCCCGGGTGAGCACCGTCGCGCCGCGCGCCTCGACCTCCTGGCGGGGCGGGAACTCGCCGCGCAGCGCGGACAGGATCCGCTCGGCCGCGTCGTTGCCCTCCAGCGGGTCGGCCGCGAGCCGGCTGATCAGCGTCGACAGCTCCTCGCCGACCAGGTGCGCGTTGAAGCCGAGCCGGCGGAACGCCGACTGCGCGTTCGGGCTGGCGTACGTCACCTTGCCGCCGGCGTCGAGCCGGGCCAGGCCGTCGCCCACGCGCGGGGCCGAGGTGGTCTCCCCCGGGTGCCGCGGCGGCGGGAAGGTGCCGTCGGCGACCATCTGGGCCAGGTCGTCGGCGGTGGTCAGATAGTTGAGCTCGAGCTGGCTGGGCGTCCGCGCGGTGGAGAGGTTGGTGTCCCGGCCGATCACCGCGATGACCTGGCTCCAGCCCTCCTCGCGGCCGTTGTCGTCGCGCAGGCGTACCGGAATGGCCTCGTGACGGGCGGGGGTGTCGCCGTACCAGACGGGGTCGCCCTCCCGCCAGATCCGCTCCTGGCCGAAGGCGATGTCGAGATGGGCCACCTCGGGACCGCCGACGATCTTGCCGACCTGGTCGTCCTGGTACGCGGTGGGCGCGCTGTTCGGGCGCACCTGGGCCACGCACAGATATTCGCGGGGCTGCCCGTCCTCCCGCTTCACCGGCACCCAGAGGAGCAGGTCGGCGAAGGAGAGGTCGGACAGCAGCTGCCAGTCACCCGCGAGCCGGTGCAGGTGGTCGATGTCGGCTGGGCCGAGGGAGGTGTGCTCCTCGGCCAGATCACGCAACGTGGACACAGCCCAAGCTTTCCACGTCCATATTTCTTTAAAGGGTCGTCGTGACCTTCTTCAAGCCGCGAGGCGCGTCCGGGTCCTCACCACGGGCCAGCGCGAGGGCGAGCGCGAGCTTCTGCAACGGCAGGATGTCGAGCAGGGCGCTGTAGCGCTCGTCGGTCACCGCGGGCACCGCCAGCCGCCCGGAAGCGCCGGTCACGTCGGTCGCGCCGACCGTCACCACGTCGGCCCGGCGCTCGGCGAGCCGGGTGACGACGTCGCGCATCGACCGGCCGCCGGGCCCGTCGCCGACCACGGCCAGCACCGGCACGTCGGGGTCGGTCATCGCCAGCGGCCCGTGCAGCAGGTCGGCGCCCGAGAACGAGAGCGCGGGCAGGTACGAGGTCTCCATGAGCTTGAGGGCGGCCTCGCGGGCGGTCGGATAGGCGTACCCCCGACCGGTCGTGACCATCCGGGAAGCGAAGCGGTAGCGCTGGGCCAGATCGTCCGCGGCCGGATCGGCGAGCGCGTCCTCGGCCAGCTGGGGCAGCTTGTCCAGCGCGGCCCTCTCCTCGCCGGGCAGACGGCCGTCGCCGGCCCGGATGCCTTCGATCAACATCAGAAGGGCGAGGAGCTCGGCCGTGTACGTCTTGGTGGCCGCGACCGCCCGCTCGTGGCCGGCCGCCACGTCGATCGACAGCTCGGCCGCTTGAGCCAGCGGGGAGGACGGGTTGTTGGTCACGGCGAGGGTCAGGCCGCCGGTCTCGCGGGCGGTCTGGAGCACGCCGGTGAGGTCGGGCGAGCCGCCGCTCTGGCTGACGCCGATGACGAGCGTTCCGGCGAAGTCGGGCCGGGCGCCGTAGAGCGTGATCGCGCTCGGCGAGGCGCTGGCCACCGGCAGGCCGAGACGGATCTCGGTGAGGTACGCCCCGTAGAGCGCCGCGTGATCGGAGGTGCCCCGGCCCACGAACACCACGTTGCGCGGCTTGCGACGGGCCACCTCGGCGGCCACCGCGGCGATCGCTTCGGCGTGCTCACCCTCGATGAGCCGCGCGAATCCGCCCGGTTGTTCCGCGATGTCCGCCGCCATCCCCTGGCCTCGCTGTGTCACGTGTTCCTCCCCTGATGAGCATCTATCGCGCAATCGATGCGCAGTGTTGCAAGAAACAGCTTAGATCGTCAACGTTTCGCGCACTAATGCGCAGCAAACGGATGCTGACATACTCGCCCGTATCGCTTACTGTTCTGCACCGTGGATGTACGCCGTGCGGCCGACCGCGCACTTGAGCAGGCAAGATCCGCTCTGGCGCGCGAGGAGCCGGAGATAGCCGCCGATCACCTCGCCGGGGCGCTGGCCCACGCGCCGGTCCTCCCCGAGGCCCACGAGCTGCTGAGCAGGCTGGCCGCCCGTCCCGGCGGCGGCCTCGACCTCTTCCAGGTCGGCCCGCACACGTCGGCCGGCCGGCTGGCCGCCCGCGCCCACCTGCTCGCCGCCGCCGGCCGCCCCGAGGACGGCCTGCCGCTGCTCACCGCCGCGAGCGGGCACGCGCCCGCGGCCGACTGGGCCGGCGTGCCCTGGGTCGCCGAGCCCGCCCTGGGCGTGCGCATCGAGCCGGGCCTGCTGGCCCAGATTCTCATGCGCCTCTGCACCCGGGTGGGCGAACCGGCCCCGCCCACCCTGCGCCCCTACCTGACCGTCGTCCGGCACGCCATCGCCGCCCACCCCGAGCACGCCATGCTGCTCGGCGCGGGCTCGGCCCTGGCCCGGCGGGTCGGCGAGCACGACCTGGCCGTCGACTGGGCCGCCCGCGGGGCCCGGGTCCGTCCCTCCAAGCTCGGCGAGATCTGGCTCGGGTACGCCTACCGCAGCGCCGGCCGGCTGCCCGAGGCGCTCGCGGCGCTGCGCCGCGCGGTCGCCCACGACCCCGACGACCTCTCGGTCTACGCCGACATCGCCGGCACCCTGGCCGACAACGGCCGGCTGGAGGACGCGCTGAGCTGGGTCGACCGGGCGCTGGAGCGCGACCCCGACTACGACTGCGCGGTGCACACGGCCCACCGGCTGCGCTACCGCGCCGACGGCGACCTCATGCATCTGGTCCGCCTGGCCGACTACATCCGCGACCACCCCGACGAGTCGCACGAGCACAGCGACCTCGCCGACTGCTGCCGTGACACCCCGTGGCTCGGCGGCGCTCCGGCGGCCGCCCCGCTGCCGCGCGGCTACGCCCCGTCCAGCGGCGAGCCCTCGGAAGAGGCGATCCGCCGCCTGCGCCAGGTGGCCGCGCTCTCCTGGGCCCACCCGTCGGCCGCGTACGACGCGGCCGTCCCGCTGATCATGCTGTCGCCGCCGGATCTGACGGCACTGCTGGCCCATCCGCCGGCCGACGTGGCCGCGGCCGAGATCTGGGCCTGCCTGGGCCTGCTCCACCACGGCACCGAGGAGCCCTGGCTCGACTCGGCCCGCCGCCGGCGGCTGCTGGAACTGCTCGACGGCGGCCTCGACCGGGTGACCGAGGCAGCCCTGTTCGCGATGATCGTCGCGGCCTGGATCGACCCGGCCGCCCGCGACGACGTGGCCGAGATCGTGACGGCCCGGCTCAGCGAGGTGGCGTCCCGGCCGGGCGCCCGCTCGGTGGCCGAGCTGGCGCTGGCCACGCCGGCCCTCGACCGGTCGACGCGTCAGCTCGCGGCCGCGATGACCAGGGTCCCGGTGGTCCCCCGCCCGCGCGGCCGCAACCGCCTGCTCCTGAAGTGGTCGTTCAGGCAGCGATAACGGCGATCAGATCGCCTTCCTGGACCACGTCGCCCTCGTGCACGGCCAGCTCCGCGACCGTGCCCTCCGACTCGGCCAGGACGGGGATCTCCATCTTCATCGACTCGAGGATGACGAGGGTGTCCCCCTCGGCGACCGTGTCACCGGCCGAGGCCACGACCTTCCACACGTTCGCCACCATCTCGGCCCGGATCTCGTCGGCCATCGGTAATCCTCCTCGCTTCGTGGGCTTAGGTGGGGTCATCAAACCACGGAAGCGGCCCGACTACGATCGACGCGGGAAACACCGCACCGACAGGAGTCTCACCATGGCTAAGAAGGCCCGTAAGAAGAAGGCCCGTAAGAAGAGCTCGGCCAACCACGGCAAGCGTCCCAACAGCTGAACAGAAAAAGCCCGGCGGATATCCGCCGGGCTTTTTCGTGTCGTCCTTACGGGAGGTACTCCCGGGTCTCGACCTGCACCTCGAGCTGGTCGAGCTTGACCCGCAGGCGGTCGCGCAGCTCGCGCGGGGCCTTCTCGTCGCCGCAGCAGCGGGACACCAGGGCCTTCACCTCGTGCTCGATGCCGTACTCCCGCAGGCAGCCGTCGCAGTCGTCCAGGTGCTTCTGGATCAGCGTCCGCCGGTCCTCACTGCACTCCAGATCGAGGTAGAGGTAAACCTCGGAAAGAACGATGCCGCAATCGGTGTCGTGCTCGTCGTCGTGGCCGCTCATCGGTTCACGCCTCCTGCGGTTCCGAAGCGGACCGGGTGATGCCCCGGTCGACGGCGTACGACTCCAGGGTCTTGCGCAGGTTGCGCCGCCCACGGTGCAGGCGGGACATGACGGTGCCGATCGGCGTGCCCATGATGTCGGCGATCTCCTTGTACGAGAAACCCTCGACATCAGCGAGGTAGACGGCCAGGCGGAAGTCCTCGGGCAGAGCCTGGAGGGCCTCCTTGATGTCGCTGTCCGGCAGCCGGTCCAGCGCCTCGGTCTCGGCCGACCGCAGGCCCGCCGACGTGTGCGACTCCGACGAGGCGAGCTGCCAGTCGGTGATCTCCTCGGTGGGAGCCTGCACCGGCTGACGCTGCTTGCGCCGGTACGAGTTGATATACGTGTTCGTGAGGATGCGGTACAGCCAAGCCTTGAGGTTGGTGCCCTCCTCGAACTGGTGGAACGCGGAGAACGCCTTCAGGTATGTCTCCTGAACAAGGTCCTCGGCGTCCGCGGGATTACGCGTCATCCGCAGACCGGCTGCGTACAGCTGGTCCACAAAAGGCAACGCGTCCCGCTCGAAGCGCGCCCGGCGCTCCTCGGTCCGTTCTGTCTGGGCCACCCTGAGCTCTCCCCTCGACCGCCCCGCCGAGGATACGGGTAGTGCCCCATCAGCGGCTTCGAAAACCGCCGGTGTGCTGACACTCACCGATAGAGAGGCGGGTTGCGTGGCCGGCCACTCGGGGGAATCCAGCAGATCCCGCACCCGGGTCACCTCCGCGCCCTCGCGCTCGAGGAAGTCGGTTCCGGCTCGCACCTCATTTACCCCTTCCGACGTACAAGCTCCGAGCCGTACAACCACTTAGGCGCAACTTGCATTCCCTGCTGATGGCCTCGCTCCGCTCGGCGGGCGTTGCGCCCCAACAGGTCCGTGTCGCGGTCACCGAAAACGCCCTCGGCTTCGCCTAGACGTTTTCGGCGCCCTCGACACGGACGGGCGCAACGCGACTCTGGTACCGGTCAGACCTCAACTGGCCCATCCATGACCCCGCAACCATCCGACCGCCAGTTCGGCGGTCGTTTTGACGTCTTTGCGCAGGTCGTGGGTGGCTCCGGGGCGGGTGATCACCTCGACGCCGGTGGTCGGCTCCGGGACACCGAAGGGATCCCGGTCACCGTTGAGGACCAGGGTCGGCACGTCAGTGGGCAGTTCGCCGGCGCGGCTCTTCTCGGGCTTGCCCGGCGGGTGCAGAGGAAAGGCCAGGCAGAGAACGGCCGCGGCGCCGAGCTCGCTCGCGGTGCGGCAGGCGACCCGCGCGCCGCTGGACCGCCCGCCGACGATCAAAGGAATTTGCTGTACGCCGGTGCGCAACGACCGCACGACGGCGGTCCACGCTTCGTCGAGCTGGCCGGCGGGCGCGGGGGCACGACGGCCGGCGACCCGGTAGGGCTGGGTCACGAGCGCCACCCGTACACCCGAAGCAACAGCCGCGTCGTGAACGGCGATCAGGTCGGGCGCGTCGACGCCGCCGCCCGCGCCGTGGCCCAGGACGAGCAGGCTGACGGGCGGACCGGCCGGTTCGGTGATCCGAAGGCCGGCCGGCCCGCGCGGTGTCTCGATTTCGGAGCTGGTCACAGCCCCTATGTAATCAGCGGCTCACCGGCATGACCGGTAAGAGGGTGAGCAATCTGCGGTCTTCCTCGTCCGGCTCGTCGTCGACCGCCTCGCCGTCCGGGCCGACCCGTTCCCGCCAGGCCACCAGCATCGCCCGGCGCTCGCGCGGCGTCGTGCCGCCCCAGACGCCGTGACAGTCGCCGACCTGCAGTGCCCAGGCCAGGCAAGGGCCCTGGACCGTGCAGGTGCCGCAGAGCGAGACCGCGCCTTCGGACGGCTCGTTCGGAGCGGGAAAAAAGGTTTCCGGATCGACGGAGCGGCATGCGCCGCGTGTCCGCCAGGCCTCGTCCGAGCGCCGTTCGCGAATCGCCTCGAGCAGTCGAGGATCACGTCGCGCGATGGCAACTTCATGTGGACGCGGCATACGTGCCCGTGTCATGAGCCCACCTCCCCCGTGGGACCGGTCGTGCATGTGGCGACCGGTCCGCACCGTGCGAACCAGCACCACTCCGGCGCAGTTTTGTATCGCAAGGAAAGAGATCAGAACAAGGGTCTTATCTATCTTGAAACAAAGTTGCCTATTAAAAATCCTGACAATTACCAACCAAACGATCAGTTGATCATCCCGGTTCCCAGCCAATCGTTACCGTCCGGGCGTCCCCTTCGGACCCCCTTTGTGGGATCGCTCCCACGACGGCTCCGGCTGCCCGGCGGCCTGGGCCGCGCCTTCCTTCGGCCCGCCGTTCGACAGCCGGTCCCGCGCCCTCTTCGGCCCGGCGTCCCGCGGCCGATCCCGCGCACCGCGCTCGTCGCCTCCTTGGGGCATACCGCGGCCGCCTCGCCTTGGGCACATCGCGCCCGCCTTGCGCACACCCCGCCCGGCCCCGCCTTGCCCACACCCCGCCTTGCGCCCACCCCGTCCGGCCCAGCCTTGCGTACACCGCCCCCGGCCCCGCCTTGCGCACCCCGCCCCCGGCGCCGCCTTGCGCACGCCGCCCCCGGCGCCCGCCTTGCACACACCCCGCCCAGCCCCGCCTTGCACACACCCCGCCCAGCCCCGCCTTGCGTACACCGCTCCCGACCCCGCCTTGCGCGCGCCGCCCCCGGCCCCGCGCGCTCCATGCCCGTGTCCGGGCGGGCGCTCCGGCCGGCTGCGGGCCGCATCTTGGTCGGCTTCGCCTGAAGGTTCGAGTTCGCCGGAAGGCCGAATTAGTCGGGAAGGTGGCATTGGCCGGGAGAGTCGGATTTGTCGAGCGGGCCGGATGGCCAGAAGGGTCGAAGACCAGGAGGGGTCGGAGGCCAGGAGGGTCGGACGGCCAGAAGGGTCGGAGGCCAGGAAGTCGGATTGGCCAGGAAGTCGGGTTGGCTAGGAAGTCGGGTTGGCTAGGAAGTCGGGTTGGCTAGGAGGTCGGATTGGCTAGGAGGTCGGGTTGGTCAGAAGAGGGTCGATTCGGCCGGCGGGTCTGGGAGCGCCGACGCCACTGGTGGGTCCAGGAGGTGTGGGCCGTTGTTGCGGACGTTGCCGACGTCTGGGCGTACGGCACGGATCTCGATGGCCTCCAACTCGCCCAGCGCGAGCGGCGTGAGCAGCTCGGCGGCGTCGCCGCCGCCGGCGAGCCAAGCCGGCCAGCGGTCCCGGGGCAGGATCAGGGGCATCCGGTCGTGCACCCGGGCCAGGCCGCCCAGCGCCGCCGTCGTCAGCACACTGCACGTCACCACCGATTCCGGGCCCCAGGCCGACCAGATGCCGGCGAAAGCGAGGGGCGCACCGTCGGACGGTGTCATGTAGTACGCCTGGCGCTGCTTGCCGTCGCGCACCCACTCGAACCAGCCGTCGGCGGGCACCAGGCAGCGCCGCTTGGCGAACGACGAGGCGAAGGCCGGGGAGGTGGCCACCGTCTCGGAGCGCGCGTTGATCATGCGGGCGCCGGCTCGCAGGTCTTTGGCCCACGGCGGCACCAGGCCCCAGCGGGCCGTGTCGAGCACGCGTGCCTCGTGTGTCTGCGAGACCCGCACCACCGGCACCGGGTCGGTCGGGGCGACGTTCCAACTCGGCCCCAGCGTCTCGGCCACGTTCACAGCCTCGAAGAGATCGCTGAGGTCGGCCTCGCTCCGCGTCGTCGCGTACCGCCCGCACATGGCCGGAAACGGTACGCCTTCCGGCCGCGCTCCGTGGTCCCGCGTGCCCGCCTGTCGCCGACATGGCACATCGCCGTCCGGAGCAGGAGTCCCGGCCGGCGGGAAGCCTGCCGGGAAATGTCGGAGGGGCCGGGCAGAATGGCGGGCGTGACAGCTCAAGCTCGCCCCTGGCTCGCCCCGACCGCGTCCGGACCGGTCAGTGGTGTCGTTCGCCTGCCCGGCTCCAAGTCGATGACGGCCCGGGCACTCGTGCTGGCCGCGCTCGCCGCTGAGCCTTCGGTGGTCGAGCGGCCCCTGCGGGCCCGTGACACCGAGCTGATGGCCGCCGGCCTCCGGGCGCTCGGCGTGGGTGTCGACACGAGCGCCGACGAGCAGTGGACGGTCGAGCCGGGTGCACTGCGCGGGCCGGCCCGGGTCGATGTGGGGCTGGCCGGCACGATCATGCGCTTCCTGCCGCCGGCGGCGGCGCTGGCCGACGGGACCGTCGAGTTCGACGGTGATCCTCACGCGCGCAACCGGCCGCTGCGGCCGATCGTCGAGGCGCTGCGGGCGCTCGGGGTGTCGATCGAGGCTTCCGAGTCCGGTGGGCTGCCGCTGACCGTGCGCGGAGCGGGGCTGGTCGAGGGCGGCGAGGCCGTGATCGACGCCTCCGGGTCCAGTCAGTTCGTCTCCGGGCTGCTGCTGTCGGCGCCCCGGTTCACCAAGGGGCTGCGGCTTCGCCATGAGGGGCCGCCGGTGCCGTCCGCGCCCCACCTGCGCATGACCACGCACATGCTGCGTGCCGCCGGCGCTGTGGTCGACGAGAGTGTGCCCGATGTGTGGACGGTCGAGCCGGGGGCTTTGCGCGGGCGTACGTGGGTGATCGAGCCCGACCTCTCCGGCGCGGCGCCCTTCTTCGCCGCCGCCATGGTCACCGGGGGCACGATCACGCTGGCCGGCTGGCCGGCCGAGAGCTGGCAGCCGGTCGGGCGGGTCACCGAGCTGCTCACGGCTCTGGGGGCCGAGGTGACGCAGTCGGACGACGGGCTGACCGTGCGCGGCACCGGGTCGCTGCGGGGCATCACCGCCGACCTGTCCGAGGTCAGCGAGCTCACCCCGGTCGTCGCCGCCCTGGCCGCGCTGGCCGACGGGCCGTCGGAGCTGCGCGGGGTCGCGCACATCCGCGGGCACGAGACCGACCGCATCGCGGCTCTCGCGACCGAGCTCGGCAAGGCCGGGGCCGATGTCACCGAGTTCCCCGACGGGCTGCGCATCGTGCCGGGCGCGCCGCGGGCGTCGAGCTTCGAGACCTACGCCGATCACCGGATGGCACACGCCGCGGCGGTTATGGGCCTCGCTGTGCCGGGCACAGCACTGACCGACGTAGCGTGTACGTCGAAGACGTTGCCCGAGTTCCCCGAACTCTGGGCGGGACTCGTGGCGAGGAGCTAGATCTGCCTGCGCGCAAGCGGGAGTACGACGAGGACGACGTCCGGATCCGTCCGGGCCGTTCGTCGCGCCCGCGTACCCGGACCCGGCCGAAGCACGACGACGCCGTCGACGCCCTGGTGATCACCGTGGATCGGGGGCGGTACGGCTGTGTGGTCACCGACGCCCCGCCCGACGCACCGGTCATCACCGCCATGCGCGCCCGCGAGCTGGGCCGCAAGTCCGTGGTGGTCGGTGACCGGGTCGCCCTGGTCGGCGACGTCACCGGCGCGCCGGGTGCCCTGGCCCGCATCGTGCGCATCGCCGAGCGAACCTCGGTGCTACGCCGCACCGCGGACGACGACGACACCACGCCCGAAGGGCGTCTCGAGCGGGTCGTGGTGGCCAACGCCGACCAGCTCGTGATCGTCAGCGCGCTGGCCGATCCGCCGCCGCGGACCGGATTCATCGACCGGTGCCTGGTCGCGGCGTACGACGCCGACATCGAGCCGCTGCTCTGCCTGACCAAGGCCGACCTGGCCGGGCCCGAGGCCGTGGTCGACTACTACGCGGAGCTTGACCTGCCGTACGTTCTGGTCCGCCCGGACAGCGACCTCACCGAGGTTCGCCAGCGTCTGGCCGGCGCCATCTCGGTGCTGGTCGGCCATTCCGGGGTCGGCAAGTCCACGCTGGTCAACCGCCTGGTCCCGGACGCGCTGCGCGCCGTCGGGGTGGTCAGCGCCATCGGCAAGGGCCGGCACACGTCGACCAGCGCCGTGGCGTTGCGGCTGCCGCCGGTGGGGCGCTCCCGCAAGGATCCGGGCTGGATCATCGACACTCCGGGCATCCGCAGCTTCGGCCTGGCCCACGTGAGCGCCGAGAGCCTGCTGCACGGCTTCCCCGACCTGGTCGAGGGCACGCTCGACGACCAGCCGAACTGCGGGCACACGGCGGCCGACGTCGGCTGCCGCCTGGACGCGTGGGTGGCCGAGGGCAAGGCCGATCCGCGGCGGCTCGCCTCCTACCGGCGGCTGCTCGCCTCCCGCGCCGGCGACACCGACCCCCGCGACACCCCGCCCGACGACACGCTCACCGCGCACCCGCTCTGACGCGAGCTCCCGAAAGAGAGCGCGCGGACGGAAGAGGCGCGCTGGGGAAGAAGCGCGCCACCACAAGGCCGCGCGGTGGGAAGAGGCGCGCCACTCACAAGGGCGCGCTCCGGGGAGGGCGGGCTCTCAGGAAGGCGCCAGCGGGGATCGGTTAGCGTTCCGTCATGGCCGGTTACGCGGACGATCTCGCTCTCGCCCACATGCTGGCGGACACCGCCGACTCGATCTCGATGGGGCGGTTCCGGGCTCTCGACCTGCGTGTCGAGTCGAAACCCGATCTCACCCCGGTGTCGGACGCGGACACCGCCGTCGAGCAGGCCATCCGGTCGACGCTGGGGCGGGCCCGCCCGCGCGACGCCGTTCTGGGCGAGGAGTTCGGGCGCACCGAGGCCGCGGCCGGCCCCGGCACCCGCCGCTGGGTCATCGACCCGATCGACGGCACCAAGAACTTCGTGCGCGGGGTGCCCATCTGGGCCACCCTGATCGCCCTGCTCGAGGGCGACACGCCGGTCGCCGGTCTCGTCTCCGCCCCGGCCCTGGGCCGGCGCTGGTGGGGCGCTCGCGGGCACGGCGCCTTCGCCGGCAAGCACCAGCACGCGGCCACCCGCATCGGCGTCTCCGGGGTCCGGCGGATGTCCGACGCCAGCTTCTGCTTCGCCAGCCTGTCCGGCTGGTCCGATGTCGGCCTGCTGCCGAACGTCGTCGATCTGAGCCTCGCCTCGTGGCGCAGCCGGGCCTACGGCGACTTCTACGGATACATGCTGCTGGCCGAGGGCGCGCTCGACGTCATGGTCGAGCCCGAGCTGTCGCTGTGGGACATGGCCGCTCTCATCCCGATCGTCACCGAGGCCGGCGGCACCATCACCGACCTGGCCGGACGTCTCCCGGCCGACAAGTCGTCGGTGATCGCGACCAACGGTCCGCTGCACGAAACCGTGCTGACCGCCCTGACCCCGAAAATCCAGTAGCCCTCTGTGACAGGGCGTGCACCCAGCTGAGCAAAGCACCCCGAAGCGCTGAACCCGGCCCGCCCCTGGTCTATCGTGCGTCAGGTGGTGTCCTCGGGCTGGCTCTTCCTCACCGCCATGATTCTGGCGTACGGGGTGGCTAACCTGCTGCAGTCCGCGGCCGCGGCCCGGACCACCGTGCACCACACCTTCGACCCCGGTCTGCTGGTGCGCCTCGCCGGTCAGCGGACCTATCTGCTCGGCCTCGGCTGCCAGGTCCTCGGCTTCGTGCTGGCCTTCCTGGCCCGTGAGGATCTTCCGCTGTTCCTGGTGCAGGCCAGCGTCGCCGCCGGCCTCGGCGTGACCGCGCTGCTGGGCGTTCTGGTGCTCAAGTGGTCGCTTCCGGTCGCCGAGATCGGCCTGCTCGCGCTCCTGCTGGTCGGCATCGCCGGCCTGGTGCATTCGGCGAAACCGGCGCCGGCGCGCCCTCTGGGCGCCTTCGCCGTCGCCATGCTGGCGCTGTCGGTCCTGGTCATCGCGGCTTCGGGCTTTTTTGCGGTACGTCTGCAGGGCGCGCTCGGCTCGGTCGTGCTGGGCTCGCTGGCCGGTGTGGGTTTCTCCGCCGCCGCGATCGCCGCCCGCCCGCTGGCCAACGAGCACTCGGTCGGCGGCTTCTTCGCCAATCCGCTGCTCTACCTGCTGGTCGTGCACTCCCTGCTGGGCCAGTTGCTGCTGGGCCTGGCCATGCAGCGCGGCTCCACCACCGCCGCCGTGGCCGCCATGGACGCGGGCGGCGCCGTGCCGGCCGCGATCGTCGGGCTGCTGCTGCTGGGCGACCAGATCCACCCCGGCCGGGGCTGGCTGGGCGCGCTCGGCTTCGTGATCACGCTGGTCGCGGTCATCGGGCTGACCCGGTACGCCGAGCCTCAACATCACCACTCCACGGCCGAGGCCTGCCGCCCGGAGAAGAAGACTCCGCTGCGCCCGGCCGCCACCAGCCGCTGACCGTCCTCCAGCCCCCGCCCACCGCCTTAACGGGACTGAAGGCTGACCGTCCTCCAGCCCGACCCGGTCGAGGTGGCGGCGGAACGGATGAGTGCTGTCGCCCGCCGCCTCAACGGGACCGCAGGCCGACCGTCCTCCAGCCCCCACCCACCGCCCTTGACGGGACTAAAGGCCGACCTGTCTGTGACCGTCGCCTCTCGGCGTGTATGGAAGTGCGGCACGCGGGTAAAAAGCTGACCATGCCGTAGTGGCGTATATGTCCCGATTACCTCCGCATCGCGCGACCCGCGGCTGAGATTTCCGCCGCGAAAATGCGAAAGCGGCACGTGTTCTGCACAATGGAGCGATCATGTCGAGCGAGGTGCGGCACCTGGTGGACCGCGGGCAGACGTACCCCCTGGTCCAGCTGAGCGGCGCCCTGACCGCTGGAAGCGCTCCCATGGTGCGGTCCCTGCTGCTCGACCTGCTCGCCGAGCAGCCCGAGGCGGTCGTGGTCGACGTCGCCGGGCTGAGCGTCGACGGCCCCGGGGCGACCGACGTGCTCCGTGACGTCCGCCGGGAGACCGCCGACTGGCCCAGCGCCCATCTCGCTCTCTGCGCCCCCGACACCGGCGCCTGGCAGGGCGCGGGCTGGCCCGTGTGGCCCGACCGGCGGCAGGCCTTCGCCGCGCTCGGCGAGCCCGGACCCGAGCGGCGGGTGAGCCTGGAGCTCGAGCCGGCCACCGGCGCCGCCCGGCGCTCCCGCGAGCTGATCACTGAGCAGTGCGGCCGCTGGGACTGCCCCGACCTGGCCGGCCCGGCCTGCATCGTGGTCACCGAGCTGGTGAACAACGTGGTCGCGCACGCGCACACCCCGATGATCGTGCTGCTGGCCACGCACGGCGACGGCATGAGCGTGGCCGTCCGCGACCGCTCCACGACCGTGCCGACCTTCGACGGCACCCCGGTGCCGGTCACCGCCTACGGCGGCCGCGGCATGCTCCTGATCGACTCCGTGTCGACCCGCTGGGGCAGCCTCAGCCTGGACGGCGGCAAGGTCGTCTGGGCGCTGATCGACGACGAGGAAGCGGCGAAGGCCACTGTCCGCAAACCCAACGGGGCGAGCATGACGGACCCCGCACGCGGGTAGATTGCGCTCATGCGAGACAACGACTACCCCGCCGAGGTGTCCGACCCGGAGGCTTCGGGCCTGCCGGACACCGCGGATGACGATTCGACCGCCTACGACGAGGTCGAGAGCGGCCGCTGGGCCGACGGCGCCGACCCGGCCGCGCTGGCGGGCGTCGGCCCCGGCGGCTCCAACCGCTTCGGCGACACCGCCGAGGAGGCGCGCGAGGGCGAGTCCCTCGACGCGCGCCTGCGCCAGGAGGAGCCCGACTTCGGCGCCGAGGACCCGATCCCGCAGCGCCGCGACCCGATCGACGAGACGGTCGACAGCTCCGAGCAGCGCGACTTCGACGCGGACGTGTGGGGTGCGAGCCCGACCTCCGACCCCAAGTCGCAGGTCTCGCTCTACGACGACGGCCAGCTCGACGACGACGACCCGCAGCCGGTCGGCCGCCTGGTGGCGCCGGACGAGGGCTACGGCTTCGACG
The DNA here is from genome assembly GCF_050956135.1 of Actinoplanes sp. CA-131856. Taxonomy (GTDB): domain Bacteria; phylum Actinomycetota; class Actinomycetes; order Mycobacteriales; family Micromonosporaceae; genus Actinoplanes. Next base: position 9,757,939 of record NZ_CP191849.1, read on the forward strand.
ACGAGGCCGACAGCGTGGCCTACGACGCGGGCGCGTCGGGTGGCGGCGCCTCGGCCGAGGAACTGGCCATGCACGAGACGAACGCGCCCGACTACGACTGAGGCTCGGGCTCCTCGAGCCCTTGCTCGATCACATAGCGGGTGAGCTCCACGCGGTTGTGCAGCTGGAGCTTGCCGAGCGTGTTCTGAACGTGGTTCTGCACCGTGCGGTGACTCAGCACGAGCCGCTCGGCGATCTGCCGGTACGACAGGCCCTTCGCCACCAGGCGCAGCACCTCGGTCTCCCGCTCGGTGAGCTTCGGCGCGGCCTCCCGCGGCGCGATCCGGCGGAACTCACCCAGCACCAGCCCGGCCAGGCCGGGGGTGAAGACCGTGTCGCCGGCCGCCGTGCGGCTCACCGCGTCGAGGAACTCGTCGAGGCCGGCCGACTTGAGCAGATATCCCGTGGCGCCGGCCTTCACCGCGTCGAGCACGTCCTGCTGCTCACCGCTGGCCGAGAGCATGAGGATCCGTACACCCGGAACCTCGCTCTGAAGGCCGTTGATGACCTCGACACCGGAGACGTCCGGCAGCTGGAGGTCGAGGACGATCACGTCGGGCCGGGCCGCCGCGGCGATGCGGACCGCCTGACGGCCCTCACCGGTCGTCGCGACCACCTCGTAGCCGGCGGTGGACAGGTCACGGCTGACGCCCTCGCGCCACATCGGGTGGTCGTCGACCACCATCACCCGGATCGCAGCGGTCACCGGATCACGATATCGGTGCCCGCGGCACGGCCATCTCCACCTCGGCCCCCTCGCCCGGCGCCGAGACGATCGAGACCCGCCCGCCCAGCTCGGCCACCCGGCCCCGGATCGACTGGGCCACGCCGAGCCGCCCCTGCGCCTCGGCCTCGGCCAGCCGGTCGCGCTCGATGCCGCAGCCGTCGTCCCGCACGGTCACCACGACCTCGCCCGGTTCGTCCTCCACGAACACATAGGCCTTAGTGCCGGGCGCGGAGTGCCGGGCCACGTTGTCCAGGGCGGCCGCCACCGCCAGCCGCAACTCACGCGCCGTCGTGGCCGGCAGCCGCACCGGTCCGGCCGGCCCCGAGACGGTCACGACCGGCGAGGCGTACGCCTCCAGCAGCGCCATCAGGTCGAGATCGGCCCCCTCCGGATCACTCAGGACACGCCCGGCCATGAGGCTGCGCAGCGCCGTCTCCTGCTCCCCGGCCAGCCGGGCCAGTTCGCCCGCCTCGCCGTCCAGGCCCACGCCCCGCCGCTTCACCAGCGCCAGCACCTGGAGCACCGAGTCGTGCACCTCCCGGGCCAGCCGTTCGCGTTCCCGCGTGGCCGCCTCGAGCTCGACGGCCCGTTCGAGCCGCTCCTGCGCCACCTCGGCGATCCGCACCAGATAGCCGACGGCGATCGCGGCCAGCAGCATCAGCACCGCGCCGGTGAGCGCGGCCTGGTCGTAGTGCGCCCGCACGATCAGGTCGGTGGCGCCCATGGCGAGCGCGGCCGCGATGCCGGCCCGGCGCCCGCCGGCGACGGCCCAGCACAGCACCGGCGCGACGTGCCAGGCGACGGCCAGGGTGGGCCGCCCGGCCTCCAGGGCGGTCCGCCCGACCACGAAAATGCTGGCCGCGAGCGCGGCCATGGTGATCAGCAGGTCGGCCACGAGCAGCGGCGGCCGCCGGCGGGCCGGATTTCCGTACGCGTACGTGGTCACGACCGTCCACGCGGCCATCACGGCCAGCACCGGCCAGGCCAGCACCGGCCTCAGATAATCGCCCACGTTGCCGACGACCAGGATCGTCGCGTACGTCAGGGCGGCTATCCGGTAGACCGCGATGGCCCTCCACAGCGGGGTCTGAAAGCCGCTGTCGCGTACGTCCGGCATGCGCCGACCATCCCACATGGCGCTCGCCACCGGCAGGCCGCACTGCGGGAAGATCGGGCGTGGCCTAACGTCGAAGGATCAGCACCCAGGTTCTGCTCTCCGAGACGTTCGACCACAGCTCGATCACCGCGCTGCGGCACGCCGTCGCGTCCTGCGCCGCCGAGGCCGGTCTCCGCGGCGACCGGCTGGACGATTTCGTGGTCGCGGTCAACGAGTTGCTCACCAACGCGGTCCGGCACGGCGGCGGTCTGGGCCGGGTCGCCCTGTGGCACGCGGACGGCTCCGTCGTGTGCGAGGTGAGCGACTCCGGTGACGGCCTGCCGGCGCGGCGGGCCGAGCCGGCCGTGCGCCCACCGGCCGATCAGCCGGGCGGATGGGGGCTGTGGCTGGCCGAGGAGCTGACCGACGATTTCGAGCTTCGTACGGGCTCCGGCGGCACCACGGTTCGGGTGTCCAGCCGATCTTCCTTAAGAGATCCTTAAGCCGCGCTCCCCGAGCTTGCGCGAGTCTGCCTCACGTTTAGCATCGTGCCTGCTGTCCAGCAGAGCCTTCAGTCCGATCAAGGGCGGTGGTGGGGCGGTTGGACGGGAGGGGGTAGTGGTGGGCGAGGCACGTCACCGGACAGACACGTCGAGATGGCCGATCCGCCCACGCGCGGTGGCCGCCCTCGCGGTGGCGATCGTGGGGCTCGCGGCGGCGATCTATCTGCCCGGCCGCAACGACGTGGCCGACGCCTCGGAGCGCCGGTCCAGCTTCTCCGACGACTTCGGCGGCGAGCGGCTCGACGCCGCCAAGTGGCTGATCGACGGCGACGACCGGGAGAACGGGCGGCAGCGCGACGGCGAGCTCGTCGTCGACCGCCTGATGAGCACCCGCAAGGCCTTCGCGCAGCCGTTCGGGCACGCCGAGGCGCGGATCAAGGTCAGCCGGGAGAGCGGACCGTGGCGGGCCTTCGGGGTGGTCGACAAGTACGGCCGGGTGCTGCGGGGCACGCTCGAGACCCTCGACGAGGACGCCGATCGCACCTCGGGCGACGACTTCCACACGTACACCATCGACTGGTCGCCGACCGCCATCCTGTGGTCGGTCGACGGCAAACCGGCCCTGCGGCTGGTGCCCGAGGAGCCCGGCCTGCCGATCGCGCTGGTGCTCAACCTGGCCACCGACGGCCGCCGCCCCGGCCGCATGATCGTCGACTTCGTCAAGGTGACGGCGAGCGCGAAGCCGCTGCCCACGCCGTCCGTGCCCACCTCGTCGCCGACCAGTGCCGCTCCGACCAGCGCGGCTCCGACCAGCACGGCACCGACCAGTGCCGCTCCCACGAGCGCCGCCCCCACCAGCAGCGCACCCTCGGTGCCCGCGTGGAAGGCCTTCACCGACTACGCGGCGGGCGATCTGGTGACGTACAAGGGAGTGACCTATCGGGTCAAGGAGGCGCACACCTCCCTGCCCGGGTGGGAGCCGACGGCGCTGCCCAACCTCTTCCAGAAGGTCTGACTCAGCGCGCGATCCGATAGGCGTCGCCGTAGACGCTCCAGCTCAACGGGGCCGTCAGATCGAGGTTGCTGCGGCCGAGCAGGCGGCGCTGGGCGGTGTCGACGCGGGTGGTGTCGCTGTGCGCCTCCTCGGAGCGCATCTCGGCCACGCGCGCGTTGAGGAAGGCGTTCAGATAGGCCGGTTCGTCGCCGCCCTGGGCCGGGGTCTTCGCCGCCCGCATCGCGGCGGCCCGGATGCCCTGCAACCCTGACACCCCGTGCATCACGGCCGCGTCGAAGTAGGCGAACTGGCCCAGCGCCCGCAGGCCGTCCAGGCGGGCCATGCGCACCGACGGGTTGAAGTACATCCAGTCGCGGGCGTCCTCCTGGACCTTCTGGAAGATCGGGTCCCGGGCCGCCGTCCGCCAGGCCGCCGGGAAGCCCGGGTCGAGCCCCGCGTGCGAGTCGGAGCCGTCCACCGTGCGCAGCGCCGGGATGTAGCGGGCGAGCACGTTGGCCGGCTTGCGCTTCGTATATTCGAGCACCACCTGGAGCATGTCCGAGGTGCCCGAGCAGAAGCCGACGATGCCGGCCGTATATCCCCGGCCGTCGTCGATGTCCTCGATGTAGCTGAACGAGTTCCGCCAGCTCACCGTCGAGTTCTCGGCGCTCGACACCAGCTGGAGCGCGGCCTCCTTCTTCCGCTTGTCCTCCAGGCCGGAGGCCAGCGAGCCGGTCGGCGGGGCGGCCGCCGGCAGCACCTTCGACGCCGGGCCGTAGACGCGGACGTCGCCCAGCGCATAGCCGCCGGTGCGGGTGGCCCGCTGCGTCGCCAGCACCCGCACGAAGCGGCCCATGCCGTTCAGGCGCTTCAGATCATCGGTGCCGCCGTTGCCGGCCGTGGTGGCGTAGACCGACGTCCAGTTGGCGCCGTCCATCGAGGTCTGCACGCGGTACGTCTTCGCGTACGTCGTCGACCAGCGCAACGAGACCCGCTCGACCCGCTTGACCGCGCCGAGGTCGATGCGCAGCCACTGACTGCCGGGACCGCTCGCGCTGGCCCACCGGGTGACCGTGCTCGTGTCCGTCGCCTGGGCCGCCGTGGCGCCCCGCTCCACCGACGACGCCGTGGCCGGCCGGCCACGCGAGATCAGCACGTTGCTGTCGGCCCCGGCGGCGACGGAGATGGCCAGGGGTACGCAGAGAGCAACCGCCACCCCTGTGCCGAGCGCCGCCGATCTGACCGATCCCGCTCGGATGCGCATCCTTCAACGCTAGGCCGGGATTCGCCATGATCCCTGAGGTTCGGCGAAAAGCCCTACTTCCGCTTGCGGTTGCGGGAGACCAGCACGAAGACCAGGACGATCGCCGCGACCACGAACAGGCAGCACAGCGCGCCGAAGATGCCGAAGAACCCGAAGCCGCCGCGTCGCCGCGACCGCGCCGCCTCGACCGCGACGTCGGCCACCCCGTTCGTCGCCGCCCACGCGTGCACCGGCACGACCAGCGTCAACACGGCGCCGGTCACCACCGCGGCCATCCGGGACCACCACTTCACCACTGAAGACATGCACCCCATCTTGACCGACACGGGCAAGGGCGGCCACGCGAGTACCCCACCATCGGGCAGGGTATGACCAGCGGGACCGAACTGAGAGGGGTGCGGATGGACGCCGACCTGGCGGCACTGGCGACGGCTCACGGAGTGGCCACCTGGTACGAGGACTGGCACCGCGAGCGCAAGGATGTCTCCGCCGAATCCGTCGTCGGGGTGCTCGGCCTGCTCGGCGTGGACGCCACGACACCGGCCGCGATCAGCACCGGGCTGGCCGCCGTGCGCGAGCGCGAGCGGCTCGGCCGCATGCCCGGCACCGTCGTCGTGCGGCGCGGCAGCGGCCGCGACCTGCCCGGACCGGCCACCATCGAGCTCGAGGACGGCACCACCCGCGAGGTGGACGAGGTGCCGGACGATCTGCCCCTGGGCTGGCACCGGCTCGACGTGGGCGGGCAGAGCGTGACGCTCGTGGTGGTGCCCACCGAGTTGCCCGAGCCGCCGCAGACCTGGGGCTGGATGCTTCAGCTGTACGCCCTGCACTCGTCCCGCTCGTGGGGCATGGGTGACCTGGGTGACCTGCGGGAGTTCCTCGGCGTCTCCGGCTCGCCTGGTCTGGTGCTGCTGAACCCCCTGCACGCGATCACGCCGACGCTGCCGGTGCCGGCGTCGCCCTACTCGCCGTCCAGCCGCCGTTTCGTCAATCCGCTCTATCTGCGCATCGAGGACATTCCCGAGTACGGCCGGGCCGGCTCCCCGCTGCGCGCGAAGATCGACGCGCTGCGGCCCGCCACGACCGAGCTGATCGACTACAGCGCCGTCTGGAAGGCCAAACTCGCCGCTCTGGAGCTTCTCTGGCCCCTGGCCGACACGTCAGCCGTGTCCACGGACGAGGGCCTGCTCGATTTCGCCCGGTTCTGCGCGCTGGCCGAGGTGCACGGCCCGAACTGGCAGGCGTGGCCGCCCGAGTTCCAGCGGCCGGACACGCCCGAGGTGAAGGCCTTCGCCAGCGAGCGCATCGCCTTTCACGCCTGGATCCAGGGTCTGCTGCTCGATCAGCTGGAGGCCGCGAACGACGAGGCCCGGCGCCGGGGCATGCCGGCCGGCGTCGTGCACGACCTGGCCGTCGGCATCGACCCCAGCGGGGCCGACGGCTGGCTGTTGCAGGACGTGCTCGCGGCCGGCGTCCACGCGGGCGCCCCGCCGGACGCGTTCAACCAGCTCGGCCAGGACTGGGGACTGGCCGCGTGGCGGCCCGACCGGCTCATCGAGACCGGCTACGCCGCCTATCGGGACATGCTGCGGCGGATCTTCCGGTACGCCGGCGGGCTGCGTGTCGACCACGTGGCCGGCCTCTGGCGGCTCTGGTGGGTGCCGCCGGGCATGGGCGCCGACGGCGGGACGTACGTGCACTACGACCCGGACGCGATGCTCGGCATCCTCGCCCTCGAGGCGCACCGGGCGGGGGCCGTCGTGATCGGTGAGGACCTGGGGACCGTACTGCCGGAAGTCACCGAGGGTCTGGAGCGGATGAACATGCTCGGCTCGGCCGTGCTGTGGTTCACCCGCGACGACGACGATCCGGACGGCGGCTATCTGCCGGCCGCGAAGTATCCGCGCAACGCCCTGGCCTCGATCTCGACGCACGATCTGCCCACCGCCGCCGGCTTCCTGGCCGGTGAGCAGGTGAAGGTGCGGGCCGAGCTCGGCCAGCTGGCCGGGCCGGTCGAGCAGGAGCGGGAGAACGCGGCCAAGGACCGCGGGCAGTTGCTCGAGGCGCTGCGGGCCGAGGGGCTGATCACCGCGAGCAGCACGGACGCCGAGATCATCGTGGCGATGCACGAGTTCCTGGCCCGAACGCCGTGCCGCTTCGTGACCGCCTCGCTCTACGACGTGCTGGGTGAGCTCGATCAGCCCAACCTGCCCGGCACCATGGACGAGTACCCGAACTGGCGGATGCCGCTCAGGACGGGGCTGGAGAAAATAGCCGGGGACCCGCGCGTCCACGCGGTCGCGAAAGTCCTCGGAGAGAGAAAGGCGAGCCGATGAGCTTCATGGACAAGGCCAAGGACTTCCTGGACAAGCACGACAAGCAGGTCGACCAGGCCCTCGAGAAGATCGGCGACGAGGTCGACAAGCGCACCGGCCACAAATACTCGTCGCACATCGACAAGGGCGTCGACGAGGCGCAGAAGCGCACCGGGGACGGCGACACCCGTCCCTGACGTTTTGCTCCCTCCTGCCCGGGAAGCAGAGAAGGCGTACCCCCGGAGCAAGAAGGAGTTTGACGATGGGCTTCATGGACCAGGCCAAGGACTTCGCCGACAAGCACGACAAGCAGGTCGACGAGGGTCTCGAGAAGGCCGGCGACCAGGTCGACGACCGCACCGGCAACAAGTACTCGTCGCAGGTGGACAAGGGCGTCGACCAGGCGCAGGAGCGCACCGGCGACGGCGACACCAACGGCTGAGCGCCGCCGCTCTCAGACCGCCAGCGGCGGGGGCGGCGGATCGTCGTCGACCGCGTGCAGCATCGGGTGCAGAGGGACGAAATTGTCCCGCTGCCGGCACAGAAGCGGCGGCAGCAGTGACGAGCGGTGGTCCGGGTGTTCGGCGCAGTGCCGCATTGCCCGGGTCATCGCGTCGCTGTGGTGCCGTCCGCCGCCGTACTCGCCGCAATTGGCGCAGTCCCAGCGCCAGAACGCCGGCCCCTCGTCGGAGAGGTAGCGGCGGATCTTCAACGGCGGTCCGGCCTCCTCCTGGGCCGCGGCCAGGATCGCGGGCATGGCGCCGGCCGGCGGTGGGCCCGTGGGGCGGCGCGTTTCCCCGCCGATGATCTGCGCCAGCACATTGCTCGTCGACACGGTCCACCTCCGTACAGAAAAAGAGAGACGACGCGAGAAGTCTGGCCAGAAAAAAGCGGTTTGGGGCCAGAACTCCGAAATGGTCCCCGACGCGGTGACGGCCGCCGGCACCTGGATACTTGCCGCGTGGCACAGCGCAGGAGATCCGAGCGGATCGTCGAGACGGTCGCCTCCGGCGTGGCCGAGGTGGTGCCCGACCCCGACCGCGACAGCGCCTTCACGCTGGTGCTCGACGGCGCGCCGCAGTCACACGTCGACCTGGCCGACCCCACCCACCTGGAATTCGAGTACATCCGGCGGATGGCGGCCGCGATCGACCTGATCGCCCCGGCCGGGAAACCGCTGCGCGCGCTGCATCTCGGCGGCGGCGCGCTGACGCTGCCGCGCTACCTCGCGGCGACCCGGCCCGGCTCGGCCCAGCGGGTGATCGAGATCGACGGGCCGCTGGTCGAGCTGGTGCGCCGGGCCCTGCCCCTGCCGGCCAAGGCGAACATCCGGGTCCGCGTGGCCGACGCGCGGGCGGCCCTGGAGGGCATGCGCGACGGCGGCTACGACCTGATCGTGCTCGACGTCTTCGCGGGCGCCCGCACGCCGGCCCACCTGGCCTCGGTGGAGTTCATGACCGAGATCGCGCGGGTCCTCGACCCGGCCGGGTGGCTGGTCGCGAACGTCGCCGACGGGCCTCCCCTGCGCCACGCCAAGGCCCAGGTGGCCACGATCCGGGCCGCGCTGCCCGAGGCGTGCCTGGTCGCCGACGCGGCCGTGCTGCGCGGGCGCCGCTTCGGCAATCTCGTGCTGCTGGCCGGCCGGACCCCGCCGCCGATCGCCGAACTGTCACGCCGGGCCGCCGGCGACTGGTTCCCGGGACGCGTCGAGACCGACCTCGACCGCTTCACCGGCGGGGCCGCGCCCGTGACGGACAGTGTCGCCGTAGCGTCACCACTTCCACCAGCGAGCCTCTTCGGTAACCGTAGGTAACCACTTTCGGTCCAAAGGGTTGAAGGTTTTCCGGCCTGTCGTGTACTCGTCAGGAAATCCGGTGTGATTCGCGCTTGCCCACTTGTTTGACTCTCTGTGCCCCGCTGTAATCGGTTACGGCCGCGTGTGGGGGCGCGGCACTACTGGGGGGATAGCCGCGCATGCCGGACAAGTACTTCGCGTCCGCAGATACAGGGCAGGTGGCCGCGCCGACGAGCGCTGCCCCCGCCGGATCGTCACTGCGTGACTCGATACAGAGCGCGACGGAGCGTGTGCTCTGGAGCGGAAAGTGTGCCGTCGCGGAGTACGCGTTCGACGAGCCGGCCTCGATGCCGCGCTGGACGCTGCCCGAGGAGACCGAGGTCGTGGTCACCGAGGAGCGGGTGCTCTACCGCGATCCGGTCACGCTGAGCACGGGCGAGCTGCGCTGGCCCTGGCCGCAGCACCTGCGGGTGCAGCCGGGCAACCGCGACGCCGGCCGCTCGGGCACGGTCACCCAGATCCAGCTGGTTTGCGCCGGCCCGCAGAATTCGTTCCCGGCCCTGGTCTTCGCGGGCGGCGACCTGGCCGCGGTCGGCGACGCCGACCGCCTGGCCAACACGCTGCGGCAGGCCATCGCGCGCTACAGGGTGGAGCACGCGACCGAGCTGGGCATCCCGGTGCTCCAGGCCCGCATGCTGTCCCGCCTGGTCATCGGCCCGGAGTTCAACAATTTCCAGGGCGGCGACGGCCAGACGGTGACCTTGATCGGCGCGGTGTCGGTGCAGCGCCTGGCGGCCGAGCCCCAGCAGCCGCAGAACCCGTGGGTCGCGTCGGCCTACGCCCCACCCGCCGCCGACGCCTACGCCAAGCCGGCCCACGCCGCCCCCGAGCAGGCCGCGCCCCACGCCGCCTCGGCCTACCCTGCCGGCCACGACGCGTCCTCGGCCTACCCCGCTGACCACACCGCGTCCTCGGCCTACCCCGCTCATGACCATGCCGCGCGGCCCGGCTACGCCCCCGCTCCGTACTCGGCGCCCCCTGTCGTCTCCGGCCCGCCCTTGCCCGGCGTGAGTTCCGCGCCCGCCGCCGGCTTCGCTTCCCCCGCTGGCTCCGCCTCTGTCGGCTCCGCGTCTGCTGCGGCGGGCTCGGCGCCGGTGGTTCGCTCGGCCGCGCCGGCGGCTCCGATCGTCCCCGCGCCGGCGCCTGTGCCTCCGCCGGTGCCGACGTCGGCCGCTCCCACCTCGCCCGCCGACGGCCGGGGCCGTTCGTCCGAGAGCTGGCGCGTCCAGCCGGCCGGCGACGGCGACCTGCGCGGGCGCGACGACCTCGACTCCCGTGCCGCCAGCCTGGCCGCTCGCGTGGCCGACCTGGTCTCCGGCGGCGCCGAGGCCGGCAGCACCCGCCCGACCGGCGAGACCAACCTGTCGGCCTTCCTGGAGCGGCCCGTGCCCCGCTCGCCCGAGCCACCCCCGTACGGCGGCGCCTCCTCACCGACCTCGGGCGCGGGCTGGGACACCCCGACCCCCACCCCGACCTCGGGCGCCGGTTGGGAAGGCGGCGACCGGGCCGAGTCGGTCCGGCGCACCGCCGCCCGCTTCGCCGGCAACGCGGCCCGCACGCGCGGCCCGATCCCCCGCCAGGACACGGGTGACATCCCCAGTCAGGGCAACCACCGCCAGAGCTGACCCGAGAGACCGCGCAGGGCCGGAGGTCAGGCTCGGGCTTCCCGGCTGCCGGCCGATTCCGGTACGAAGCACGTGCCGGCTGCCACCCGGTCCTCGTGCAGCTGGTGTGCTCGCTGCAGCAACGCCATGAGCTCGTCCTCGGCGCGGATCTGAGCCCGGTACTTCTCCGGCAGGCTCTTGAGGCGAGCCTCTTCGATCAGCAGCTTGTGGAAGATCTCGTCGCAGTAGGCGGGGTCCGTCTCGATGTCGAGGAACTCTGTGGCGTGGCGGCGCGCTGCCGCGACGTACGTCTGGGCCCGGCCCTTGGGGCTCAGGAGCGACGCCACCACGGTGATCAGCAGGATCGAGATGATCAGAGCCAGGGACACCGGCGTGGTGATCTCGACGACGTGGATCGACTCGCCGTTGTTGATGAACGGGACGTTGTTCTCGTGCATGGCGTGCAGGATCAGCTTCACGCCGATCAGGGCCAGGATCGCCGCCAAGCCGTACGAGAGGTAGACCAGCCGGTCGAGCAGGCCGTCGATCAGGAAGTAGAGCTGGCGCAGGCCGAGCAGGGAGAACGCGGTCGCCGTGAAGACCAGGTAGACGTTCTGGGTCAGGCCGAAGATGGCCGGGATCGAATCGAGCGCGAACAGGATGTCCGTTCCGCCGATCGCCACCATGACCAGGACCATCGGGGTCAGCACCCGCTTGCCGTCCTGAACGGTGAACAGCTTGTCGCCGTCGTACTCGTCGGAGGTGCGCAGGACCCGGCGGGCGATCCGGATCACGAAGTTGTCGGGTTTCTCCTCCTGGTCGCCGTGCTGCTCACGCAGCAGGTTGCCCGAGGTGATCAGCAGGATCAGCCCGAACAGGTAGAACACCCAGGCGAACGAGTTGATCAGGGCCGAGCCCAGGAAGATGAAGCCGGTCCGCGCGATCAGCGACACGACGATGCCGACGAGAAGCACCTTCTGCTGGTCGGCCCGGGGCACCTTGAAGCTGCCGAGCAGCAACAGGAAGACGAACAGGTTGTCGACCGACAGCGCTTCCTCGGTCACATAGCCGGCGAAGTATTCGGCACCCATCTGACTGCCGCCGAAGATCCAGACGCCGAGCCCGAACAGGATCGCGATCGAGACGTAGATCGACGTCCACCGGGCCGCCTCGCCCAGCGACGGCACATGCGCCTTGCGCACGTGGAAGAAGAAGTCGAACAGCAGCAGCCCGACGATGCCGAGCACGGTCGCCACCCACACCACACCCGACACATCCTGCATGCGCTCATCCTAGGGCGACTATGTGACCGCGGCGCGACGTTGAGAGGCGGTGAGGAAGAGCACTCCGGTCAGATCGGCGCCCCGAAGATCCGTGCCCCGGAGATCGGCCCCGGTGAAATCGGCCCGCCGCAGATCGGCCTCCCGCAGATCGGCGCCGATCAACAGCGCACCCCGGAAGCTCGCCCCGCGCAGGTCGGCCTTGCGCAGCCGTCGCCCGATCAGGTCGGCGCCGCTGTGGTCGGGACGGTTGCGCCCACGGGCGAGTTCACTGGCCTTGCGCAGCAGCGGGTTGACCCGGCGCCGATGAGCGTCCAGATCCAGCGCCTCCAGTTCGCGCGGCGTTCCGCCGGCCAGACGATCGGTCTCGGCGAGTGCGTTGGCCAGCTTCGGGTGTACGCGGGCAGCCTCGCTCAGCTTCAGCGCCTCGGTCAGGTACCACATGATCTCGTGCAGCTGCCGCACGACGGGCAGGGCGGCGAACATGGGCCCGGACAGCTCGGGGGCGTCCCGCCACGTACGACCGCCGAACGTCTCCTGGGTGATCCGCTGCCCGGCACCGAAGCAGTCGAAGACCACACACCCGTGAAACCCGCGCGGCTCGAGCCGCTCGTGGATGCCACACCGGAAATCGTCGGCCAGGTTGAGACAGGGTTTGCCGGCCGCTTTAGTCACGGCGAAGTCTGACGATTTAACGAACGCGGGCGCGACACAGCACAGGGCGGCGCAGCGGGCGCAGTCGGCTTGAAGCTCTCTCTCGGTCATACGGCCCCCACTGTCTCAGACCGTCCCGCGCGCCCGTTTCCGGGGAACCGTCAGCACCCGAGATGCAACCCCTTGGTCTTCATGTGGTCCCACCCCACGGTCGAAACATCTTGTGTCCGAGACAGCGAGGCCGCTGACGACGACCACCCCGGACCGAAACCGGGACAACACGGATAACCGAAACCAGGGGAGATAGTAAATGCGCAACATGCTTCAGATCGTGGGCGGCGTCGCGGCGGCAGGCGTTATCGCGGCGGGTGCCACCGCCATGACCGGTGGCGGCCTGACCCGGCACGCCACCGACGCCGCTGACATCTGGGTCGGCGGTAAGGTGACTCAGTCTGTCACGGGCGCAGTCGTCACCGACATCGATTACACCTACACGGCCGACGTGAGCAAGACGCAGATCACCGCCATCGACCTCGACTTCACCGGCGCGACGAGCAAGACCATCCTGGTGAAGCCGGCGGGCGGAGCCTTCGATCAGCCCGGCGCCGCGGACGAGTGGGTGTGCGGCGGCAACGCCGAGGTCCTCACCTCAGCCTTCAACAGTGGCACCGGTGTCATCACGGTGACGACGGACTCGGCTTTCGCCACCATGACCTGTTCGACGGCCGACTCGGGCAACGCCCACGGCGCCGCCGGCTACTACCAGGGCATCAGCAGCCTCGAGATCACGGTCCAGTAATCCGCTCCGGACGGTGCCCTGGGGTGCGAGGCTGATTCGTAGTCGCGCCCCGGGAGCATCGATCCAGAAGCCTCTTCGTACCGCCGTCGTGGCCGTCATCCTCGGGATGACGGCCATCGGCGCTTGGGCGGCCCTGACCGAGCGGCTCACCTACGTGGTGACCGAGGGCATCAGCATGAACCCGGTCTACTACGAGGGCGACCTGGTCTTTGTCGCGAAGGCCGATTCGTACCATGTGGGGCAGATCGCCGCTTATCATGGTTCCAGGCCGGGGCAGCGCGTCCTTCACCGCATCATCGGCGGGGACGGTTCCTCCGGTTTCGCCATGAAGGGGGACAACAACGAGTCCATCGACCCGCTGACCCCCACGACCGAAGAGATGATCGGTCGTGCCGTCCTGCACGTGCCGCGGGGCGGCAAGTGGCTGAAGCCCTTTCTCGGCCCGACCGGGATCGGAATGCTCAGCTTTCTGGTCGTCAGTGGCGGCGCCGCCACCGCGGCGCGGAACCGGCGGGAGATCCCGCGAGGTCGCCGGAAGAAGAAGGTGAAGGCCATGTCGCGGCAGGGAGGCTCGCTGGAGACCGCCGCGGCGGTGCTCAAAACCGTGCAACGCCTCCCGCCCGCTCTCCGTGGTGCGGCATATCTTGCCGTGGCCATCACTGCGGTGGCACTCCTGCTCGGCGTCCTGGGCTGGATGAAACCCGTCGTTGAGACGCGTACCGCGGCCGCCCCACCGGCACGCTCGATCGCCTACTCCTACTCGGCGACGGTGCCGAAGTCGGCTGCCTATGACGGCACGACCGTGACCTCACCTGAACCGATCTTCCGCAGGTTGACGGACAACGTCGATCTGCGCACCAAGTACACGGGCCCGGCAGGCACCTTCGATCTCAGCGCGAAGCTCACCAATGGCACCGGCTGGCACACGACCATTCAACTGGTCAACGACGTGGCCTTCGCCGCCTCGGCGTACGAGGCGACGACGAAGTTCGACCTCAGTACGCTGGTGGCTCGCGCCGACGCCGCGTCGGCCGCGATCGGGTCGAGGGGCAGCGGCACAGTCTCCGTCGCCCTCACCGCACGCGTCACCTCCCCCGGTCGCACCCCCCTCACCGCGCCGCTCACCCTTGAGGTGAACCGGATGCAGATGACACTGGGCGGAAATACCAAGCTGATCACCAGCGACGCAGGCGCCGCGGTCACCACCGCCGTCGCGCGCGAGATCGGAATTCTCGGTCTAACGGCGTCACAAGCCCGGTCGTACGCCATTCTCTCCCTGATCACCGCCGCCATTCTGACCACGATCGTTCTACTTCTCGCTGTACGCAGGATGCCGCTTCGTACCCGTGCCCAAATCGAGCGGCGCTATCCACAACTCCTCGTGCACGTCGAGCCTATGCCCAGCCCACCCGGCAAACCTGTGGTCAACGTCGACAACTTCCCGGCGCTGGTCAAACTTGCCGAGAAGTACGGGCAGATGATTCTGACGTGGCGGCGGGAGGATTCGGACGACTTTGTCGTTCGGGACGAGGGGATCACTTATCGGTACCGGGTTCCGCTGGATGGGCCGGAGCTTCTGGATATCGAGCACCAGAATCGGCCCGCAACGGCCGGAACCCATCGGCGGAAAGCGTCCTCGCCAGTGTCCTGACGGCCAATCCGGGGGCGCTGTCATTTCATTAAGCTGCTGCGAATGATCTCCAGGCTCGCCTCCATGGCCGCCGTTGCCGGAGTCGGCGCGGTGATCGCCGTCGCCGCTCCGGCTTCCGCTGCCGGCGCCCCTACGCTGCAGGCCAGCGCGCCTGTCATAGTGGGCTACAACCCCGTGACCCTCTCGGGCATCGCCGACCCTGGTGCACAGGTGGCCTTGTACGAGACCGCGATCGGCTGGAACGACATGCAGCCCGCCCAGGACTGGACGAAGGGTGGCACCGTCGTCGCCACGGCCGACGCCTCGGGGCGCTATTCGTTCAGCCGCTGGGTCGACTCCGGTTTCTTCTTCGAGGTCCACCAGGGCTCGGCCGTCTCCAACCGGGTGACCGTCTATTCGCGCCTGCAGGTCGGCCTCACCGGCCGGTCGACGGTCGCCGGCCGGGCCGATCTCACCGCCTACAACGTTCCGGGTCAGGGCGGACTGCCGTACCAGTTCCAGCTCAAGCAGGCCAACGGCACCTGGAAGACGGTGTTCTCGGGCAAGGGCGCGAGCGACGCCGACGGCGCCTTCCTCGACGCCAAGATCGGCGGCCTGGCGCCGGGCAGCGTGCAGACCTTCCGGGCGTACGTCGGTGGGGACGCCGGCCAGGGTCTGCAGGGCAACTACTCCCCGGAACTGAAGATCACGGTCAAGGCCGCCACCGTCGGCTCGGTCCAGTTCACCAAGATTCGGTACGACTCGACGGGCGCCGACACCGGCACCAACGCCAGCTTGAACGCCGAGTGGGTCAAGCTCACCAACAAGACGAAGACCCGCGTCAACCTGAACGGCTGGACGCTGCGCGACGCTCAGAACATCGTCTACAAGTTCAGCGGCACGACCTATCTGAACGCCGGCGCGTCGATCTTCGTGCAGACCGGCAAGGGCACGAACACGGCGACCCACCGGTTCTGGGGCCGGGCCGGCAAGAGCGGCTACGTCTGGAACAACGGCGGGGACACGGCCCAACTCCGTACGCCCGCGGGTCTGACCGTCGACGCCTGCAAGTGGGCGATCGTCGGCACGGGCGAGACCAACTGCTGATCAGACAGGTCCTTCACGCATCAGAGACCAGCGTCAGAGACCCGCGGCGTCGAGCAGCACGGCGGCCATGTCGGCCGCGTCCGGCGCCTCGCCGTGCATCACGGCCCAGGCGCTCGCCCCGTCGAAGGTCATGGTGAGCTGGCGGGCCAGTTTCTCCGGGTCGGCGGCGCCGCCCTTCTCGGCCTCGGCGCGGAAGAACGCGGTGAGCATGTCCTTGTAGCGCCGCGCGACCAGGCGCGCGGGATGGTCCGGCGCCTTGACCTCGAGCGAGACCGCCACGAACGGGCAGCCCTGAAATCCGGGCGCGGTCGCGGTCTCCTCGAAGCTGCGGAAGACGTGCAGGATGCGCTCGCGCGGCGTCCCGCCGTCGTCCTCGGCCGGCAGCAGAAGGGCGTTGAAGGCCGGCCCGACCCGGTCGAGCCCGGCCGCCATGAGCTCGTCCTTGCTGCCGAACATCTGGTACATCGTGCGCTTGGAGACGCCGGCGGCGCGGCTCAGGGCCTCGACGCCCACGCCGACGCCCTCGCGATAGAAGAGATCCGCCGCAGCGTCGAGCAGTCGGTCCCGCGTGGCTTCCCCGGTCATGCGGACAGCATAGCTCGCTCAAAAACCGATCGGTTTTCTTCGTCACAGGGCTGAGCCTTGCCGTACGGAAACCGATCGGTTTACCTTGGTGGAAACCGATCAGTTTTCTCCGAGAGGACGCGTCATGACCGCCATCAAGGACTCCGTAGCGCTCGTCACCGGCGGCAGCCGCGGCATCGGCAAGGCCCTGGTCGAGGAGTTGTACGCCCGGGGCGCGAGCAAGGTGTACGCCACGGCCCGCGACCCTCGCACCATCACCCACCCCGACGCCGTGCCGCTGGCCCTGGAGGTCACCGACGAGGCTTCGGTCGCCGCCGCGGCCGCCCGGGCCACCGACGTCACCATCCTGATCAACAACGCCGGCCTCGCCTCCGGCGCCTCGTTCCTGGACTCGCCGCTCGACGAGGTCCGCCGCGACATGGAGGCCAACTTCTACGGCCCGCTGCTGCTGGCCCGCGCCTTCGTCCCGGTGATCGAGCGCAACGGCGGCGGCCACATCCTCAACGTGCACTCGGCCCTGTCCTGGTTCGCCGACGGCGGCCCGTACAGCGCCTCGAAGGCCGCCCTCTGGTCCCAGTCCAACTCGCTGCGCCTGCTGCTGCGCCCCCGCCACATCGAGGTGACGGGCCTGCACGTCGGCTACGTGGACACCGACATGACCACGAACATCAACGCCCCCAAGACCGCCCCCGGCGACGTGGCCATCGCCGCCCTGAACGGCATCGAGTCCAACACCCACGAGGTCCTGGTTGACGAGGTGAGCCGAAACGTGAAGTCCGCCCTCTCAGGCGACTTGTCCCTCCTCTACAAGGAGCTGGCCGCCTAAGCGCACTGGACTCGCGCGGTGGCCGTTCAGTCCACCGCGCGAGAGGCCCGCGCTCCGATGGCCCATGTCATGCTCATCATCATGCTAGCTATCATGTAGTTGGCATGACGGTATGAACGGGGAGTCCGGGTGCTGGACACAGAACTGGCCGAGATCGTGGCGAACCTGCGTGTTCTCGGCGCGGACATCGCCGACATCGAGGTGAAGAAGAGCAGCGGCGGTCTGCCCAAGTCTCTTCGGGAGACGCTCTCAGCCTTTTCCAATACACGCGGCGGTGTCGTCATTCTGGGCCTCGACGAAGGCCGGGGCTTCGCGACCGCCGGTCTGCCGAATCCAGCCAAGCTTGCCTCTGACTTCGCGTCGATGTGCTCGTCGGAGATGGAGCCCGCGATACGGCCACTCATAGGGATCCACCAGTTCGAGGGTGAGCACGTCGTCGTCGCTGAGATCCCTGAGCTTGATCCGGCCAACCGACCGTGCTTCTACATCGGGGCCGGCATGACCAAGGGAAGCTTCGTCCGGGTCAGCGACGGCGACCGGCGGCTGTCAGCCTACGAAGTGCAGATCATGTTGTCGTCACGAGGCCAGCCACGAGATGACGAGCAGGCTGTGCACGGCACCGGAATCGGCGACTTGGTGCCAACGGCTGTCGACGCCTTGATCGCGCGGCTGCGAACCAGCCGACCATACGCGTTCCAGGATCTTGACCGCCTCGCCGTGCTTCGCCGGGCCAAGGTTCTTGTTTCCACGCCGGACAGCGACGACGTTGTCTCGCTCGCCGGCCTCCTAGCCCTCGGAAACTATCCGCAAGAGCGGTTTCCGCAGTTGATGCTCAGCTTCGTCCATTACCCCACTGCTACGGGCGGTGAGCTTGCTACCGGCCAGCGCTTCTTGGACAACGTCGCTCTCGAAGGCCCCATACCGGTCATGGCCCGTGATGCCCTGACCGCCATCCGCCGAAATATGGCACGTCGTGCGGTGGTGACCGGCGCCGGCCGCCAAGACATCTGGGAGTACCCCGAGACCGCATTGCGCGAGGCGATCGTCAACGCGTTGGTGCACCGGGACCTGTCAGGCAGCGCACGAGGTACCCAAATCCAAGTCGAGATGTACCCCGACCGCCTCGTCATCAAGAACCCTGGTGGACTTTTCGGTCCTGTCACTGTCGACAGCCTCGGGGAGGAGGGCATCTCCTCGGCCCGCAACGCGACTTTGATGAAGCTGCTCGAAGACGTTCCGCTGCCCGGCGAGACGAGGACCGTCTGCGAAAATCGGGGCTCCGGCATTCGCTCGATGCTGGACGCGCTCCTGAGCGCCGGCATGAGTCCGCCTCACTTCGAGGATCGCATTTCGTCTTTTACCGTCACCTTCCCGAACCACACCCTGCTCTCCGAGCAGGTTCTCGGCTGGATCACGGGCCTCGGGGAGCACGGTCTCACTGACAGCCAATGCGTCGCTCTCGCGATCCTCCGTGAGGACGAAGCCCTGGACAACCGCTCCTACCGGGCCGCAACCGGCGTCGATTCACGCGTGGCGACCGCCGAGCTTCGGGATCTCGTCGCCCGCGAACTCGTGACTCAAACCGGTACCCGGCGCTGGGCGCAGTACCGGCTGGCACCACGTCGTGCCTCCCGGATGAGCGGGCCCATGGCACGGGCAGATCGCCGCCCCGCACTGCTTGCCGCTCTCGGCGACGAGACGCTCTCACGGACTGAGCTGGCAACCCGGACCGGGCTCAGCGATCAGACGGTCCGTCGCTGGCTGTCCATCATGCGGGAGGAGGGAACAGTGGATCTGATCGGCAACGGCCCGCGCAGTCGAGGGACCCGGTAC
The DNA here is from genome assembly GCF_050956135.1 of Actinoplanes sp. CA-131856. GTDB lineage: Bacteria > Actinomycetota > Actinomycetes > Mycobacteriales > Micromonosporaceae > Actinoplanes. Next base: position 9,777,050 of record NZ_CP191849.1, read on the forward strand.
CGGCGTTCACACCAGGAGCCACTCTTCTCTCGGGACACAACCGCCACGGAATGAGGCCTTAGCGGCGGCCAGCCGAGGCTCACCCTGACAACAAAGATGGCCCGAACCTTCGAAAGGTTCGGGCCATCAAATTTTGTAGCGGGGACAGGATTTGAACCTGCGACCTCTGGGTTATGAGCCCAGCGAGCTACCGAGCTGCTCCACCCCGCGTCGGCTCCTTAACACTACCCTGCCGGGTCCCCGGGCGGCCAATCCGGGGTACTCGACGGGAAACCGCCCTGTACTTCTCCGCCTCCGGGTTAGCGTCGAAATCATGACCGCTGCCGTTGGCGTCCGCCGGTTGGGGCGACGGTCCGGCCTGGTGGTCGGCGTGGTCGTGTTGCTCGGGGTGCTCGGCACGGGGCTGGCCACGTACGCGTTGCACAGCACGGCGAAGAGCTGGAGCGAGCGCGCCTTCGAGCAGCGGCAGACGGTGGTGGCCCAGGTCGTCATGGCCGAGCTGATCCAGTACGGGCTGGCTCTCTCCGACCTGTCGGCCTCGCTCGGGGCTCAGGCCCGGCTGACCGCCGACTCGTTCGGGGCCATCGCGGCGCCGATCAACGGGCAGCGGCTTCCCGGTGCGGCCGAGATCGGCTTCATCGTCGGCGCCACGGACGGCACGGCGGCCGCCACCCAGGCCGAGTGGCGTAGCCGGGGAAGCAGCGGCCTGACCTTGAAGCCGGGGAGTTCCGGGAGCGGGGAGCACTTCTTCGTCGTGCTGGGGCGTTCCCTGATCGGCGCGACACCCAGCCTCGGTGGCGACCTGCGGGGCACACCCGAGGTCGTACGGACTTTGCGGAGCGCACGGACCGACGGTGGGATCGCGACCAGTCCCACCTTCGAGGTTCCGGGTATCGCCGACCGGTACTTCGTCATGGCGGCGCCCGTGTTCGCGACGCAGCCGGCCACCGCGGCCGGCGAGTTCCGGGGCTGGATCGCCATGACGTTCAACGGCCGGGAGTTCCTCGGGCCGACGCCGGGCGTGATCGGTGGCGATCAGGTCAGCCTGGAGTTCGCCGACGTCTCCAGCGGCCGACCGGTCACCATCGCGACGTGGAAGCCGGACGCCCGGGTCGACACCGGCATGCCCGAACGGGTCGTCGAGATCCCGATTCCGCAGAAGCAGTGGCAGCTCACCATCCGGCCCACCGTCCGCCTGCTGCCGGCGACCGAGGCCTGGCTGGCCCGGGGCGCGGCGGCCATAGGGAGCGTGATCACGCTTCTGCTCGCCCTGCTGACGGCCACCGTGGTGACCTCCCGGGACCGGGCCCTGCGCCGCGTCGATCAGGCCACGGCCGAGCTCCGCGACGACATCGAACGCCGCGAGGCGGTGGAGCAGCAGCTGCGCCGGCGCGAGGAGGAGCTGGTCGGCTTCGCCGGTGTGGTCGCACACGACCTGCGCAGCCCGCTGGCCAACGTGATCGGCTACGCCGACCTGATGGCCGACCTGGACGACGGCGCGATGCCCGACAAGCAGCGCCGCTACCTGACCCGCATCCAGGCCGGCGCGGGCCGCATGCGCGACCTGATCGACGACCTTTTGGCGTACGCCATGGCCGACAGCACCACGCTGCGCCTCACCGAGGTCGACCTGAACGAGCTGGTCGACAGCATCGTGGCCGAGCGCCTGGGCAGCGCCCCACCCGGCACGAAGATCGACTGCGCTCCCCTGCCGACGGTCTGCGGCGATCCGTCCCAGCTCCGCCAGGTGCTGGACAACCTCATCGGCAACGCGATCAAGTACACCCCGGCCGACCGGACCGCCGAGATCACCGTCGCCGCGACCACTCAGCCCGGCGGCGTGTGCCGTGTCGAGGTCGCCGACCGCGGCATCGGCATCCCCGAGTCGCAGCGGGCCGAGGTCTTCAACGCTTTCACCCGCGCCGAGGGCAGCGAGGGTTATCCCGGCACGGGCCTCGGCCTGGCCATCGTCCAGCGCATCATCGAACGCCACCAGGGCACGGTGGGCGTCGAGGAGAATCCCGGCGGCGGCACCCGGTTCTGGTTCGCCCTGCCCACCCCGGCTTCGTGACCGCCTTTTGCGGTGCCGGCGGGTAGCCGTTCGGTTGGTTGTTCCCGTTCGGTGGTGCAATCCGGCGGTCAGAACGTTGCGTATCGAGAGCAGCGACCGACATGTCGGGCTGAATCCCTTCCCCCGGGTTCGTAGCCACCCTAGGAGTCCCCCATGTTCGTCAGCGGAAGCAGCAGCGTCACCGCGATGCGGATCGCCCGCTATCAGGCCGAGGCCTGGCAGGCCGTCGAACGGTCGTCGGCCCGCATCGCCTCCGGTCGCCGGTTCACCTCGTTCGCCGAGGACACGGTCGCCGCCACGAGGGAGATCTCGCTACGAGCTCAGCAGGGCGCCACCGCCATTCACCTGCGGGCGGCTCAGGACGCCGGCTCCGCCGCGGAGGCCGCCGCGTCCGGCTTGCGATCGGCCTCCGACATCCTCGGCGACCTGCGCAACGCCGTCCTGGCTCTGAACACCGCCGACCCCACCTCGGTCACCGCGACCCAGAACACCGTGACCCAGCTGACCGACGAGCTGACCAGGCTGAGCACGTCCACCACCACGGTGGCCGGCAAGAGCTTGCTGGACGGCTCCATCGCCTCGACCCCGCTCACCTTCAGGGTGGGTTCCAGCGGCAGCGCCTCGGACGAGGTTCAGCTGACCGCGATCTCCGTGGCCGCCGACCAACTGGGTTCCGCCACCCTCAAACTGAACGCCATCGACTTCACCACCGGCACCCCCACCGACCAGACCGACGCCCTGGACGCCATCGACGAGGCCCGCACAGCCGTAACAGACAGCCTGACTTCCACAGCCGCTCTCTCCTCAGCCATGACCTACCACGCCACAGCCCTTGCAACCCAGTCCGCCACCACAGAAGCAGCCCTCGACAACTTGGTAGGCGTAGACGCCGCCCAGGAGTCAGTCACCTTGGCCAAGGCCCGAATCCAAGCCGAAGCCTCAGCCGCCCTGTTAGCCCAGGTGAACACCTTGCAAGCAGCCATGGTCCGCCACCTACTGATGGACCGCTAGCAAGCTCACAAGCGCCCTCACCAAGCGCACCCACCCACCAAGCGCACCCGCTCGCACCGTGGGGGTCTGGGGGCTCGGCCCCCAGGCAGACATGCGAAAAATCCCCGTCCGCGCACTCAGCGGACAGGGAATTCCCCATTTGTAGCGGGGACAGGATTTGAACCTGCGACCTCTGGGTTATGAGCCCAGCGAGCTACCGAGCTGCTCCACCCCGCGTCGGCCTGTTAACACTAGCGCAACCCTGTCGTTGGCTGCAAAACGGGTGGTGGTGGCCCGCCGTGAGGCGGGCCACCACCTGCGATCCGTCAGCCGCCAGGTGTCGGTGATGGGGCGGCTGACCCTGACGGGGCCGCTCCGGACGGGGCCGTGGACGGCGCCGTCGAGGGGGCGGTTCCGGTGGCGGCCTTCTGGGCGTTCTGGAAGTTGGTCATCGCCGTGTCGAGGGCCTGGAGCGCCTCGCCGTACTTGGCGAAGTCGCCGGACTGCTGGGCGGTCTTGACGTTGGCGATGGCCGTGTCGAGCGCGGCCGCGGCCTGGGCCAGCTCCCCGGTCAGCGAGGCCGGCGGCGGGTTCGTCGTGTTGCCGTCGCCGGTGTTGCCGCTGTTGTTGTTGCCCGTTCCGGCGCCCGCGTTCTTGCCCTGGGTGACCAGCTGTTCCAGACCCTGTTTCAGGTTGTCGGCGAGCACCACGTACGTGCCGCCGTCGCCGTACGACATCAGGACCTTCTGCAACAGGGGCGCCGCGTTGTCCTGGTTGCCGGTCTTGACGTAGACCGGTTCCACGTAGAGGACGCCGCCTTCGACCGGCAGGGAGATCAGGTTGCCGTACAGCACCTGGGATTGGGCGTTGTTGGACAGCAGGTTCAGCTGTTGGCGTACGGCCGCGTTGTTGGTCATCTTCTGATGGACCTGGACCGGGCCGGGAATGACCGTCTGATCGGGTAGTTCGAGGACTTGCAGGACGGGTTTGTTGTCCACGTACGAGCCCGAGATCAGGGCGGCCAGGTTCTCGCGGTTGGCCGGTGTGACGCCGGCCGTCAGCTGGAATCTGGTCTGGTCCTGTTCGGGCAGCTGCACGTTCAGGTAGAACGGCGGCTGCTTGATGTTGCTGGACGGCGAGTCGGGCGCGTTCGGCACCTGCCAGAAGTCCTGACCCGAGAAGTACGCCTGCGGGTCGGTCACGTGGAACTTGGTGAGCAGGTTGCGCTGCACCTTGAACAGGTCCTGCGGATAGCGGAAGTGCGCCTCGAGCGACGCCGGCGTCTCCGCCTTCGGGATGATCAGGTCACCGCCGAACGCCTTGTTCCACGCCTTGAGCACCGGGTCGTTCTCGTCGAACTCGTACAGCTTGACCGTGCCGTCGTACGCGTCGACGGTCGCCTTGACCGAGTTGCGCATGTAGTTGACGTCGTCGCGGGCCAGGGCGAACTGCCCCTGTCCGGTGAGCTCGTCGCGCGTCTCGTTGGCCAGGTTGATCTTCTGGGCGTACGGGTAGGTCGCGGCCGTGGTGTAGCCGTCGAGGATCCACGTGATCCGGCCGTCGACCACGGCCGGGTACGGGTCGCCGTCGATGGTCAGGAACGGCGCCACCTTTTCCACGCGCGAGCGCGGGTCGCGGATGTACATGAGCCGCGACTTGGAGTTGACCGCGTCGGAGAGCAGGAAGTTGCTCTCGGTGTTCTTGACCGCGAAGACGAGCCGGCGGAAGAACGAGCCGATCGGCACGCCGCCCTTGCCGTCGTACGTGTACAGCTCCTCGGCGTTGTTGTTCTCCTCCTGCGGACGGTCGAACTCGACCTTCTTGTTCGCGTCCTCCTGGCCGACGATCGCGTACTCGGTGGACTGCTCGCCGAAGTAGATGCGGGGCTGGTCGACCTTGATCTCGTCGGTGGCCGAGGAGCAGCCCGGCGGGCGGTCGTCGCCGAGGAAGCCGGAGACGAAGTACGGCAGACCACCGCAGACCACCTGGTTGGCCGGTGCCGCCACCAGGCCGTAGCCGTGGGTGTAGACGGTGTGCCGGTTGAGCCAGTTGCGCTGCTGCGCGGTCAGCTTGTCGTCGTTGATCTCACGGGCGCCGACCACGTAGTCGGCGGTCTTGTTGTCGATCGTGTAGCGGTCGACGTCGAGCTTCTTGCCGAAGTCGTAGAAGCCACGGGACTGCTGCGACTGGGTGAAGGCCTGCGAGACCAGCTGCGGATCGACCAGCCGGGCGTTCTGGGCGCTGGTGTCGCTGGTCAGGCCGGCCTGCGGGACCACGTTGTTGGCGCGGTAGGGCGCCGTCTCGGTGCTGTCGATCCCGAACGCCGCTCTCGTGGCCTCGATCGAGCGTTTGATGTACGGCGCTTCCTTCTCGGCCAGGCTGGGCTTGACCGAGAAGTTCTGCACGGCGAGCGGGTAGATGCCGCCGATGGCCACCGCCGAGATGGCCAGCAGGGCCAGCGACACACCGGGCCATACCAGGTTTCGCATGCCCGCGTTGGAGAACACGATGATCGCGATGGCCACCACGATGGAGATGTAGGCCAGGATCTCCTTGGCCGGCAGCAGCGCGTTCACGTCGGTGTAGCCGGCGCCGTAAAGGCCCGGCGACACGTGCTGCTCGAGGAGCAGGGCACGGCGGTCGAGCACGTACGCCACGGCCTTGAGCAGGACGAAGATGGCGACCAGAGTGGTCAGGTGGGCCCGGGCCGCGGTCGTCATGCGGTCGCCGACGCCCTGGAGGCGTACCCCTCCGAAGATGTAGTGGACCGCGAGCGCGCCCAGCACCGACAGCACGACGGCGGTGAAAGCGACGCCGAGGATGTAGCGCCAGAGCGGGTAGTCGAAGATGTAGAACCCGATGTCCACCTTGAACTGCGGGTCCTTGACGCCGAAGTCACCGCCGTTGCGGAACAGCATCCAGTCTTTCCACCGGCCCTGTGCGGACAGGCCGGCGAAGAAGCCGATGATCACGGTGATGACGGTGATCCACGTGCCCAGGCGAGGCGCGATGATCATCCGGTAGCGCTCGAGGGTGGCCTGCTCGGCCGAGTGCGGCCGCAGCAGCGGGCGCAGCCGGTAGGCCAGGTAGAGGTTGGCGGCGATGATCAGGGCCACCGCGATGCCGATGGCCAGGAACAGCAGGAGCCGGGTGAGCAGAACACCGGAGAAGACGTTGACGAAGTCGACTTCGTTGAACCACAGATAATCGGTGTACGCGTCGATGCCCCACCCGAGCAGCGTGAAAAGAAGGAAGACCCCGACCAGGACGCCGACGGTGACGCGACCGCGCCGGCTCATCCTCGGAAGAGGGCTATTTCGCATAACCAACGGAGGCTCCACAATTCAGTCGGGCCGGTGTCTCACAGTACGACATCTGTCACGCAGCCGAGCACGGCTTGGGGGTGCCGCCACCGGTGAAGGTCGTGAGGGCGGTCAGCGCGTCGTCCACGGTGGCGACCTCGGCCATCGGCAGACCGTCCACGGCGTTCTTCAGTGCCTCGGCGCAGTTGTCCTTGGGGACCAGGAAGATCTGAGCGCCGGCTTTCTTGGCGCCGACCAGTTTCTGGGGGATGCCGCCGATCGGGCCGACGTTGCCGTTGTCGTCGATCGTGCCGGTTCCCGCAATGATCTTGCCGCCGGTCAGGTCGGCCGGCTGGAGCTTGTCGAGGATGCCGAGCGTGAACATGAGGCCGGCGCTCGGGCCGCCGATCTTGTTGAGGTCGATCTTGACCTTGAACGGGGCGTCCTGCTTCGTGCCGATCTCGATGCCCAGGCGCGGCGTCTTGTCGTCACCGCTCGCCTTGGTGGTGACCTTGCCGGTCGCCGCCTTGCCGGCCCGCGTGTAGGAGATCGTGAACGTGGTGCCGGCCGGCTTGGCCCGGACCACCTCGGTCAGCTTGTTCGGATCGGTGATCTTGGTGCCGTCCACGGCGGTGATCACGTCGTCGGCCTTGAGCACACCGGTCGCCGCGCCGTCGGCGGTGACCTTCTTGACATAGGTGAGTACCGGATATCCCAGCTTCTTCAGCGCCACGGTGACCGCGCTGGCCTGCGACTCCGTCCACTCCTCGGCGTTCTGCTGCTCGACCTGCTTCTCCGACTTGTCCGGCGGGTAGATCAGCTCACGCGGCACCACCGCGTCGGAGTGGCTGAACCAGCTGCTGATCGCCCAGACCAACTCCACCTGCGACTGCACGTTGACCGTGGTCAGCCGGAGCTGCCCGGCCGAGGTCGAGGTCTTGGCGGCATCCGTCACCTGGATCACCTCGGCGCCGTTGTCCGAACCGAGGGTGTTGACGGTCGGGCCGGGCTTCAGCACGACATAGGGCAGGGGTGCGGCCATGACACCGACTGCCAGCAGGGCGGTGATCAGGGCGCCGAGGATTACCGTGACACCACGACGTCTCATGCGCGTGAGACTATCCCCCCTGCCTGAGTTCTCTCTGAGCTGACACCGCCATCGGTCCGGAGCGGGCGTTTCCCGCGTACGGTTGACTACGTGCCTGATATCCCGTTCGGCTTCTCCCTGCCGGGCGCCCAGCCGCCCGACCCCTCCGACCCGCAGCAGATGCAGCAGTTCATGGCGCAGCTGCAGCAGATGTTCGCCGGCCCCGGCAGCGGCCCGGTCAACTGGGACCTGGCCCGGCAGGTCGCGGCCAGCCAGCTGTCCGCGTCCGGTGACCCCGCGGTGAACATGTACGAGCGCAACCAGGTCGAGGAGGCGCTGCGCCTCGCCGACCTGTGGCTCGACCCCGCCTCGGCGCTGCCGAGCGGCATCCGATCGGCCGCCGCCTGGAACCGCAACGAGTGGATCTACAACACCCTCGACGTCTGGAAGAAGCTGTGCGACCCGATCGCGGGCCGCATGGTGGGCGCCATGGGCGATCTCGTCCCCGATGAGGCGAAAGCGCAGCTCGGCCCGATGCAGTCGATGGTGGCGACGCTCGGTGGCGCCCTGTTCGGCGGCCAGCTCGGCCAGGCGCTGGGCCAGCTCGCGGCCGAGGTGCTCTCGGCCGGCGACATCGGCCTGCCGCTCGGCCCGACCGGCACGGCCGCGCTCGTCCCGGCCAACATCAAGGCCTACGGCGACGGTCTCGAGATCCCCGAGGACCAGGTCCGGCTCTACGTGGCGCTGCGCGAGGCGGCCCACCAGCGCCTGTTCGGCCACGTCCCGTGGCTGCGGGCCCACGTGCTGAACGCCGTCGAGACGTACGCGAACGGCATCACGGTCAACCGTGACGCCATCGAAGAGGCGATGAGCCGCGTCGACCCCACCGACCCCGAGTCGATGCAGGCCATGGCGCTCGAGGGCATCTTCACGCCCGAGGACACGCCGCAGCAGAAGGCGAGCCTGGCCCGCCTCGAGACCGCGCTGGCCCTGATCGAGGGCTGGGTCGGTCACGTGGTCGACTCCGCCGCCGGCGACCGCCTGCCCTCGGTGGTGCAGCTGGGCGAGGCGTTCCGCCGCCGCCGCGCCGCGGGCGGCCCGGCCGAGCAGACTTTCGCCGCCCTGGTCGGCCTCGAGCTGCGTCCGCGCCGTCTGCGCGAGGCGGGCGCTCTCTGGGCCGCCGTGGCCGAGCAGCGCGGCATCCAGGGCCGTGACGCTCTGTGGGGTCACCCCGACCTGCTGCCGACCGACGAGGATTTCGCCAACCCGCAGGCCTTCGCCCAGGCGGAGTCCGACTGGGACATCAGCGAGCTCGACAACCTCGACAAGGGCGAAGACGAGGGCAAGTAACTGGCCGTGGCCGGTCCGGCTTTTCAGAAGTACGGATCGGCCACAGCACCGCTTCGACAGCGCGATCTGCTGCCGTCCCCAGCCTTTGCCGCGTGCTGCGGGCTGAGCTGCAACTCGAGCTTCAACCTCCGAGGAGGGCCCGGGTGTTCTCCCAGCCCTCCAGAGCCGGGTCGAGCGAGGACAGCTCGGCCGGGCCGCGCAGGCGGCGCCACTCGGGGGTCGAGGAGACGGCGCCGGGCTCAGGAGCCGTACGCCGGAGAATCTGTGCCGTTGCCGTTTCCAGGTCGTGGTCGGCGAGCCAGGACGGGGCGGGAAGGCTCGTGGCCAGGCCGAGAAGGCCGTTGCCGGGCCCACCGGCGGCCACCGCGACCGCCTTGGTCTCCAAGGGCCGCAGGAGCTTGCCGAGGATCATGCCGGGCAGGTCGGGGGCGTCGGCCGCGATGACGGCGGCCTGATCGAAGCCGTCGGCCTCGGCGGCGGCCAGCACCGGGCCGTAGGTCGCCGTGGGCACCTCGTAGATCCGCATGCCGGGCCAGGCGATCTCCTCGGCCAGCTCACGATCACCGGGAACCGCCGCGATGGCCGCCTCGGCCTGGGCCAGGCGCGCGAGAAGGTCGACCACGTCCTCGGCCATCGCGGCCCGCCACGCGGCGAGCCCGACGCCGGGCGGGCTCCACTCGACGGGCACCAGCAGCGCAGCCACGAGCCTCTTCACCACGGAGGCCACCCTACCGGCGGGTGCGGCCTCAGGTCGTACGGCCGAAGCAAGCGCAAGCGTCAGTCGTCGGCCAGCACCAACCCGGTCGCGGCCGAGATGCCCTCGAGATAGCCACGGGCGCGCTCGGCCTTGGGATAGCGGTTGACCAGCTCCCAGAAGCTGGCGCTGTGACTGGGGACGACCAGGTGGGACAGCTCGTGCAGCAGCACGTAGTCGATCACCCAGTCGGGCATCTCCTGGATGCGGTGCGAGATGCGGATGGTGCCGTCGTCGGGGGTGCAGGAACCCCAGCGGCCGTTCTGGTTGGTCACCCAGCGCACGCTGGCCGGGCGGACCCGCTCAGCGTGGTCGGAGAGGTAGCGGCTGGTGAGGCGGCGGGCCCGGGACAACAACTCGTCGTCCGTACGGCGGATGCGCTCTTCCCGGGCCTCGAGGCGGGCCAGCATGCGCTCGACCCACTCGGTCTCCTCGGCACGGGAGAACCTGTCCGGGATGAGCACGACCACGCGCTCACCGTCCCTGTACGCGGACACTGTGCGACGCCGGCGCTGGCTGCGCCGCACTTCGACGACAGGCTTGCGCGTCCGGGCCATCACCGGCTCGCGAGGCCCAGATTCGGGTTCACGTTGAGACGCTAATCCGTGAGACCCATGTCACCGCAAGAGTACGGCGGATGACACCCGCCGGATATGCGTAGTTGCTCCCTGTATTACCGGAAAAAATTTCCACAGCCGCAACATCGATGACAGCGTGCCAACTTAGCGCACGTGCCTCGCGTCCCTTTTACGACCGTTTGAAGGCAATCACCGGCGTGTTGCGGCACAAGTGGCCAAAAAGGGCGATTCCTCCCGGCACACTCACGTCGGCGCCGACACCACCGGGGCCGCGCTGACATGGAACCGGCTTGACCTGGGTAGTGGACGGCCCTGACGGGTGGCCACATCCACGTGGTCGCGGATCGGTCCAGCGCCGAACAAGGTCGCTCGGGCCCACCCCGGCCGACAACATTGACTAGGAGGAACCGTGGCCGACAACACGTACAACGGCTACTGCGTTAAGTGCAAGGAGAAGCGCGACTTCCAGGGGACCGTCGAGGTCTCGAAGACCGGCATGAACATGGCCAAGGGCAAGTGCCCGGTGTGCGGGACCACGGTCAACCGCATCCTGGGCAAGGCCAAGGCCTAGTCGTCACCCGACCGGGGAGGGCGGGTCGCCCTCCCCGGTGCATTACCCGGCACTGCCATATCCCCAGCGAACCGAGCACGTTGAGTGAGGTTGTGGACAACCCTCTAGCCTGTGGATAGCTCGTCCACTGCTGTGGATAACCCGCTTCACGGGCGGTGTGGGCCTGTGGACAACGAACTCGCTCCGCATCGCCGCGGTGACATGCTGTCACTCGTGAACCGCCCTCTCCTTCTGCCCGGACTCCCCCGGGTCTGGCGCGACGACACCGAGCTGCAGCTGGGCGCCGACCCGGCCCGATCCGTCCTGCTGCGCCTGCCCGACCCCCGCGCCGCCGAGATCCTCGACCTGCTCGACGGCACCCGCCCCGAGCGCCTGATCCTGCTCCGGGCCATCGAGCTGGGCATTCCCGCCGACCAGGCGAGGGCTGTCCTCGAGTTCCTGCACACGGCCGGCCTGGCCCTGCCGGCCGCCGCCGTGATCCCGCGAACCCCCACCGGCACCGTCCACCAGAGGCTGGTCGGCGAGGCGACGGCCCTGGCCTTCCACGACCGGCGAGCCGCACCGGTGGCGAAAGGCGGACGCGCACCCACCACCACCCTCCGGCGACGCCGGGTCGCCTCCGTGATGATCACTGGGCGTGGCCGTCTGGCCGCGCCGATAGCGGTGGCGCTGGCCGAGGCGGGCGTCGGCCACGTGCGGGCGGACGTCCCCGGCACGGTCCACGAGGACGAGTTGTCGGCCGGCCCGCTCCGCAAGAGCACGATAGGCACGCCGCGGAGCGAGGCGATAGCGGAAGCGGTGGCCCAGGCCATGCCGGGCACCGAAACACGCCACCTCAGAACGGCGAGACCATCCCTGGTCGTCCAACTCGACCACGACAAGCCGGCGGCCCTGGTGGCCGCGGCCCACGCCGCCCGCCGCCAGCCCCACTTGGCGGTGACGATCCGGGACGGCGCCGCCATGATCGGCCCGCTGGTCCCCCAGGCGGGCGGCCCATGCCTGGCCTGCCTGGAACTCCATCGCCTGGACAGGGACGCCAACTGGCCGGGCGCGCCCCGCAACCTCGGTCCCGAGCCGTGCGCGGTGACGACGTTGTTGGCCGCCACGGCATACGCCGTCGCGGAGGCCCTCGCCTACCTGGACGGCGACACCCCGGAAACCCTCGGTGCCTCGATCGAGATCACGGGCCCGGCCCGTTTCCGCCGCCGAACGTGGACCCCACACCCCCTCTGCGATTGCACCCACCGCCCACGCGCGTCCCAGTCATCCACCACCCGCAGGCCGCGAAAGAACAACGCGCCCGAGCCGCGCCCACCCCGCCAGAGAAACGCGACTGACGCATGAGGCCCCCGACCGGAGCCGCCCGAGGAAGCAACACCGCCCCACAGCGCAGCCGCCGACCGAGACCGGCAACGAGACGACACGGTGGCCGGTCGCCAGGGGCCACCACATCGAGGACGAGGGAAGACCGAGCGAGGGCAGCTTGCAAGGCGAAGCCGGGCATTCGGCGACACCGTCGACACGCACAGCCCGCAGGCGACGGCGGGCGACGCGGGCGGGCGACGCGGGCGGGCGGGCGACGCGGACGGGGGCGACGCGGGCAGGCGGGCGACGCGAGCAGGCGGGCGACGCGAGCAGGCAGGCGACGCGGACGAGGGCAACGCGGGCGGGCGGGGGCGACGCGGGCGACGACAGCGAGCGACGGGAGGCCCGTGGTCGAAGACGGCCAGCCCGAAGACGGCGTGGGGGCGGACGGCCGACACGGTGGCCGCGGGTGATGGCCGACCGAAAACTGGCCGGGACAGCGGCTGTGGGAGAGACAGCGCTACGCCGCCCATCGCGGTAGGTGCGCGGCGCGGGACGGATGCGGGGAGTGTGCGGCAGCTGACCTCGGGTGTGGCGGGCCGGCAGGCGGCGCTGGGCAAAGGGGTGCCGCGGGAGACGAGCCGGGCGGCTGCGGGGAAGACAGCGCATAGCGGGACCACCGCGGTAGGTCCCCCCGGGACTGATGCGGGGAAGTGGGCACGGGGGTGCTGCGGGAGACGAGTCGGGCGGCTGTGGGCAGTGGGTGGAGGTTGTGGTGGGGCGGGGCGGGATTTGTGGAGGGGTGGGAAACTTGTAACGGACTTTTGCGGGCGAGTAGGGCGAAGCCGCCCCAGGCGGGCCGAGTAACGGCGCGGCGTCGGTCACAATGATCTGGTGAGCGACATACCGCGGCGGGCGGCGGCCCGGACGGCCAAGCTGGCCTCGCTTCCTCTTGGGTTCGCGGGGCGGACGGCTCTCGGGCTGGGCAAGCGTGCCGTCGGGATCGCGACCGACGTCATCTCGGCCGACATTCAGCAGCGCACCGCCGAGCAGCTCTTCAGCGTGCTCGGGCAGCTCAAGGGTGGCGCCATGAAGTTCGGGCAGGCGCTGTCCGTCTTCGAGGCGGCCATGCCCGAAGAAATGGCGGGGCCCTATCGGCAGGCGCTCACCAAGCTTCAGGAGGCGGCGCCGCCCATGCCGGTCGCCAGCCTCCACAAGGCGCTGGCCGAGCAGCTAGGCGACGACTGGCGTGACCTTTTCGCCGAGTTCGACGACAGCCCGGCCGCCGCGGCCAGCATCGGGCAGGTGCACCGCGCGGTGTGGAAACTTCCGCCCGCCCGCAAGAACGCCAAGCCCAAGACCGTGCCCGTCGCCGTCAAGGTGCAATATCCGGGCGCCGGTGAAGCCCTGCTGGCCGATCTCAAGCAGCTGTCCCGGCTGGCCGGCATGTTCAAGATCATCCAGCCCGGCATGGACATCAAGCCGCTGCTGGCCGAGCTCAAGGACCGGATCACCGAGGAACTCGACTACGCCATGGAGGCCGAGACCCAGCGGGCCTTCGCCACGGCGTACGCCGGAGACCCGGAGATCTATGTTCCCCAGGTGATCGCCTCGGCGCCCCGGGTGCTGGTGACCGAGTGGGTCGAGGGCACGCCGCTGGCCAAGGTGATCTCCGACGGCACCGAGGAGGAGCGTGACGAGGCGGGGCGGCTCATGGCCCTCCTGCACTTCTCGGCGCCGGCCCGGGCCGGGCTGCTGCACGCCGACCCGCATCCGGGCAACTTCCGGATGCTGGCCGACGGGCGGCTCGGCGTCATCGACTTCGGCGCGGTGGCCCGGCTCCCCGGCGGGCACCCGGAAGCGATCGGGCGGCTGGTGCGCCTCGCGCTCGACGACGACGCCGACGGGGTGGCCGAGGGGCTGCGCGAGGAAGGCTTCATCAAGCCCGACGACGAGATCGACGCCCGGGCCGTTCTCGACTTCCTGCGGCCCATGATCGAGCCGGTCGCGGTCGACGAGTTCCGGTTCACCCGGGCCTGGCTGCGCGGCGAGGCGACCCGGCTCAGCAACCCGCGCTCGCCGGCCTACCAGCTCAGCCGCAAGCTCAACCTGCCTCCGTCGTACCTGCTGATCCACCGGGTGACGCTCGGCTCGATCGGCGTGCTGTGCCAGCTCGAGGCCCGCGCGCCCTACCGCGGCATCCTGGAGAAGTGGCTGCCGGGATTCGCGCACGAGGCGCCCGTAGCCTGAAGGCCATGACCCACATCGACGATCTGGCCGCCTTCGTCTCCGCCTCACCCAGCTCCTATCACGCGGCGGCCGAGGTGGCCCGCCGGCTGGGCGAGGCCGGATATCGCACGCTCGACGAGACCGCCGACTGGCGCGACGACGTCCGGCCGGGCGCGCGGCTGCTCATCGTGCGGGACGGTTCGGTCATCGCGCTGGCGATCCCCGAGGGCGCGGCCGCCGGCACCCCGTTCCGGATCCTCGGCGCGCACACCGACTCGCCCGGCTTCAAGCTCAAGCCCAAACCCTCGACGTCCGCTTACGGCTGGTTGCAGGCCGGGGTCGAGGTGTACGGGGGTCCGATCGTCGCCTCATGGTTCGACCGTGAACTGGAGCTCGCGGGCCGGGTCGTCCACCGCGACGGCACGAGCCACCTGGTGCGGACCGGCCCGTTCGCCCGCATCCCGCACCTCGCCATCCACCTCGACCGCGAGCTGAACAACGGGTTCGCGCCCGACCGGCAGCGCGAGGTCCAGCCGGTCTTCGGCGTCGGCGCGGCGAGCGAGGCCGACGTGGTCGGCCACCTGGCCGGGCTGGCCGGCATCGACAGCGAAGCCGTCGCCGGATACGACATCATCACCGTCGACAGCGCCGCCCCGGCCCGCTTCGGCCAGGACGGCAAGCTCTTCGCCTCGGCCCGGCTCGACAACCTCTCCTCGGTGCACGCCGGGGTGACCGCGCTGCTGGCGGCCCAGCCGGCCGGCGCGATCGCGATCCTGGCCGCGTTCGACCACGAGGAGGTCGGCTCCGAGAGCCGCTCCGGCGCGGCCGGCCCGTTCCTGGCCGACGTGCTCGAGCGGGTCTCGTCCGCGCTCGGGGGCGACCGCGCCGATCTGGCCCGGGCCATCGCCGGGTCGTGGTGCCTCTCCTCGGACGCCGGTCATGCCGTACACCCGAACCGCCCGGAGAAGCACGACCCGGTCAACCGTCCCGTGGCCGGTGGCGGGCCCCTGCTGAAGATCAACGCGGTGCAGCGCTACACGACCGACGCGACCGGCGCCGCGCTCTGGGCCCGCACCTGCGCCGAGGCGGGCGTGCCGTGGCAGGAGTTCGTCTCGAACAACGCGGTGCCCTGCGGCTCGACGATCGGCCCGATGACCGCGGCCCGGCTCGGCATTCCCACGCTCGACGTCGGCGTCCCGCTGCTGTCGATGCACTCGGCCCGCGAGCTGACCCACGTCGACGATCCGGCCTACCTCGCCGCCGCCATCGAGGTCTTCCTGTCGGCGTAGAACACGAAGAGGCCCGTCCGCTCAGTGAGCGGACGGGCCTTTGTCTGTTGAAAAGCGTCTAGAAACGCCCTCCACCGAGCTCGCGCGAGGCCCGGTGCTGGGCCTCCATGGCTACTCGACGGGCGGGACGGTGTGCCTCAGGTGTGTAGTCACTCTGAGGCCGACGCATTCGGGCACGGGACAACGCTTCTTGGAGGAGTCTCATCTTCGTTCCGTTCGGGTTCATCTCGATGCTCGGCTTTCGGGTAAGGGGGTTGGGGAGGGTGTGCATGTCAGGCCGCCAGGCGGACGGAGTTGCGGGAGTCCAGACCGTTCGCGGCGAGCCGCTCCTCGACCTCGTGGGCCAGCTCGGCGTCGCGCGCCACGTCGGCCTTACGGGGACGGCCACGCGGCCGCTTGCGCGGAACCACGGCACCGCGCTCGAAGATCTCTCCACCCCAGACACCCCAGGGCTCGTTCCGCTCGGCCGCACCGGCCAGGCACTCGACGCGCAGCGGGCAGTCCCCGCAGAGCGACTTGGCCAGTTCCAGCTGGGCCGGGGAGTCCGAGAACCACAGGTCCGGGTCGAACTTCCGACAGGGCAGGTTTGCCTCGATCTCGACGCTCACGTCGAGTGGGGCCAGCGCCAGACTCATAAAGCCCGGTCACCTCTCTCTTCTCTTCGATCTTCTGGATCGCCGTTCAGGTCGTGCACCGGCCGATGAGCCGGCAAAAAATTAAGGCCGCGGATCCCGGTTACGGGTTCCGCGGCCTCGAGGTGAGCCGGAGGTCTGTTTGTCAGACCGGCCTTCCTCGAGGCGGGACACCGCTGCCACCATCCGTGTAGCGCTTGGAGATGGAGACATTGCTGCCCACGAACCCAGTGGTGCTCTTGGTGCTGATGGCGCCGCCGCGACCCAGTTCCGCCAGCTCGGCCTGAGCGGAGACCTGGTGCACCCGCGACACCGGAGCCCGCTCGGCGGCCAGCACTGCCACGGGGGCAGCCGGCTGGAGAGCGGACGGAGCGCAGGCAAGGGTCAGCGGCATCGACGGTCGCGTCATCGTCATCTCGAAGATCTCCATGTCTGCCACCTCCTCCAATTGCTTGCACTCGTGTCTTGACCTCGCCGAACGTTCCCGCTCGGTGAGCTGTGTCCTGAGGCTATGCCTGCCCCGCACGGGAGGGCAAACGAATTAAGGGGTTGATTCTCAAAGTTTTTCCGCGGCGGCCGAAAGTGGGTCGGCGCCACCTACCAGAGCGAACACCGCGGGCCCGTACTGGCCGAGCTTGCGGGGCCCGATTCCCGCGATCGCCAGAAGCTCGGCCGGGCTACCTGGACGGCGCTCCGCGATCGCCACCAAAGTGGCGTCGGTGAACACCACGTACGCAGGAACGCTGAGCTCCTCGGCCATAGTCGCGCGCCAAGTCTTCAGACGCTCGTAGAGATCTTCGTCGAGGTCCGACGGACAGGTCGGGCAGCGGCCCAGCTTGCGGTCGGCGCCGGCCAGCAGGGTGGCCCCGCAGATGCGGCAGGACGAGACCTGCGGGCGCCTTCGGTCGGGTTTCCGACTCCGGTCGGCGCCGGCCCGCTCGGTGGTCGAGTGGCGTTCGAGCTGCGGCAGGAAGCGGCAGGGGCGGCGGGCCCGGCCGCCCGACGAGCGCATCTGGCCGTACGAGAGCCACAGGTACTGCCGCGCACGCGTGACCCCCACGTAGAGCAGGCGGCGCTCCTCCTCCAGCTGCTCAGGCGTCTTGGCGTACGTCGTCGGAAGGGTCCCGTCGGCCAGACCGACCAGGAAGACCGCGTCCCATTCGAGGCCCTTGGCCGAGTGCAGCGAGGCCAGGGTGACACCGGCCACGGTCGGCGCGTGCTGCTGCTCGGCCCGGCGGGCCAGCTCCTCGTTGAAGCCGGACAGCGTGAGGTCGCGCTGCACGGCCCCGGCCTGCCCGATCGGCTCCAGGGTGGGGCTCTTGGCGTACTCCTCGGCCAAGGTGACCAGGGCGGCCAGCGCCTCCCACTGCTCGCGGGCGGCGCCACCGGCCGGGGGTTGCTCCCGCTGCCAGCCGGTCGCGGCCAGCCCCTCCACGACCGCCTGCACGAGCGGCGTCTCGCCGGGAATCGACCGCACGGCCGCCCGCAGCGCGATCATCGCCTGGCGGATCTCGGTGCGCTCGAAGAACCTCTCGGCCCCGCGGACGACGTACGGCACCTCGGCCTCGGCCAGTGCCTTTTCGTACGTCTCGGATTGCGCGTTCGTCCGGAAGAGCACCGCGATCTCGCTCGCCGGCGTGCCCGCCCCGATCAGCTCACGGCATTTCTTGGCGACCGCGGCCGCCTCACCCGTCTCGTCCGGGAAGATCTTCAGCTCGGGCTCGGCACCGGGCGGCCGCTGGCCGACCAGCTCGAGGCGCAGCCGGGCCTCGTTGCCGCGCGCCTGCCGGATCACGGCGTTGGCCAGACCGACCACCTGCGGGGTGGACCGGTAGTCGCGGACCAGCCGGACCACCACCGCCTCGCGCCGCTGCCGGGGGAAGTCGATCAGGTACGACGACGTGGCCCCGGTGAACGAGTAGATCGTCTGGCTGGCGTCGCCGACCACCGTCAGGTCGTCGCGCCCGCCCAGCCACGCCTCCAGCAGCCGCTGCTGGAGCGGGTTGACGTCCTGATATTCGTCGACCACGAAGTGCCTGTACTGGGCGCGGATCTGCTCGGCCACGTCCGGGTGGTCCTCGATGCCCCAGACCGCGGCCCGCAGCATGTCCTCGAAGTCGATCACGCCCTGCCGCCGCTTGAGCTCCTCGTAGGCGGCGAACACCTCGGCCACCTTGGCCGGCTCGTACGGCGGCTCGCGCAGCGCCTTGGTGGCCGCCACCGGATATTCGCCCGGCTCGACCAGCGACGACTTGGCCCACTCGATCTCACTGGCCAGGTCGCGGGCGCCGGTGCGATCGGCCCGCACCCCCACCCGGGCCGCGGCCAGCCCGACCACGCGGGCCTTGCTCTCCAGCAGCTCGGGCATGGCCCGGCCCTCGAGCAGCCGCGGAGCGAAGTAGCGCACCTGGCGCAGCGCCGCCGCGTGGAACGTGCGCGCCTGCACGCCGCGGGCGCCCAGCTCGGTGAGCCGCGACCGCATCTCGGCGGCGGCGCGGGCGGTGAAGGTCACGGCCAGGATGTGGCGCGGGTTCACCTCGCCGGCCAGCGTCCGATAGGCGATGCGGTGGGTGATCGCGCGGGTCTTGCCGGTGCCCGCGCCGGCCAGGATGCAGACCGGGCCCGCCGGGGCGGTCACCGCCGTCCGCTGTTCGGGGTCCAGCCCGGCCAGCACCGCATCAGTCAGCACAACTGGGAATCATGACACCAGCGGTGGGCGTTGTGCCTGAAGGCGCTGTGCCATGTGACCCATCCGAAGGGATCCTGACCGATGCTGACCATGTACTCGACGTCCTGGTGCGGATATTGCCACCGCCTCAAGTCGCAGCTCGACCGCGAGGGCATCGCCTACGACGTCGTGGACATCGAGCGCGAGCCGGCCGCGGCCGACTTCGTGATGAGCGTCAACGGCGGCAACCAGACGGTGCCGACCTTGAAGTTCGACGACGGGTCGGCGCTGACCAACCCGTCCATCGTCCAGGTCAAGGAGCACCTGGCCGCGCTGGCCGCTAGCTGACCTCCTCCGCGGGCTCGTCCGCGACCACCACCGGCATAGGAATCGGGACGGCGAGCTTCTCGGCCTGTTTGATCAGGTCGTCGAGCTCGCCGTCGGTCATCGCCAGCTCGTCGGCGAGAGAAGCCGACAACAGCAGATGTACGCCGGAGCGGACGGCCACGTCGATGTCCTCCACCGGCACCTTCTCGCCCAGCGCCTCGCGCACCAGCATCTCCGCGTCGAGCGCGGGCAGCGCCGCCGCGGCGTGGAAGTTCACGGCCGTCGCCACGCTGCGCCCGATCTCGGCCAGCGGGCTGTCGGTGAGGAAGCGGCGGCGCACCATGAGACCGAAAGCGATCTCCCACACGCGGCGTTCCGTGTCGCCCGCCGGCGCGGCCAGCCGGGCCGGCACGTCGTTGCGGGCCACCGCCTGGAGCAGGTGCCCGAGCCGCGGCTCGGGCGGGAAGACGGCGCTCACGACGACCGCTCCACCCGGTGCTCGGCCTGCTCGACCAGGTCGGCCAGGTGGGCCGGCGGGATGCCGGGCGGCCGCACCAGATCACCCACGACGTAACAGATCAGCTCGAAACGGCGCAGGTCCGGGATCCGGTACGCCAGGTCGGGCTCGCCGACCGCCGACCGGATCACCGCCTCGGCCTCGCGGGCCAGGCCGCCGCCGGTCGGCAGCGACTGATATTCGAGCAGGTCGCGCACATATCCGGTGACGTCGCGCGGGTCGCGCCCGACGAAGCTGCGGCGGACCGCCACGGTGAACAGCTCGCGCAGCAGCCGGACCGCGGCCGGCGAGTCGCTCAGCCGGGACAGCGACCGCGCCGGGTGCTCGTCCTCGAGCGCCTCGAGCACGTTGCGGCCCGCCGCCGTCGCCGTCTTGACTAATGTCCCGTTTTGTCCCACATACGGATGTTAATCCGGACCCTACGGAATCAGTGCCGGAATGCTGGAGTCCAGCAGACCGCGCTCCTTCAGCGCCCCGTAGAGCGGGGTGGTCCGCGGGAAGTGACCCCACGCGTGGTCGCCACTGCCGTCACCGGCGTGACCGAGCAGCTGACGCTGCACGTCGGAGAAGCCCGCCCACTCCGGCCGGTTCGGCAGGTCCGCGGTCTCGTCCCGGCCGGCGATCCAGCGATAGGTATATCCGAAGAACGCGCCGACCCGGGTGATCGTCGAGTAGTTGTCCGAGCGGGCGTGCCAGAGGCGGCGGTCGAAGACGACGAGATCACCGGGGTCGGCCGTGATCTGGATGGCGCCCTCGGGCTGCGGCCACGGAACGCCGCGGGTCGGCGGACCGGGCAGCCAGTTCGTTTTGTGACTGCCCGGCAGAACGGTGAAATTACCGCGCCCGGTCTCGCTCACATCGGACAGCCAATAGGCCAGCTTCACCGACATCATCGGGCGGGGATCGGTCTCGATCTCGCGGTTCTGCCGGCCGCCGTCCTGGTGCCAGTGCCACCAGTCCTTCTGTTTCACCTGAATCTGCGGATGCACGTCGATGTGGGAGTGATAGACGTGCACGTTCCAGCCGAGCAGCGACCAGATGTAGCGGAACGCCACCGGATGGTCGAGCAGGAAGGCCAGCTCGGGCAGCGAGGTCACCGCCGACAGCTGGTGCAGCGCGCCGGTCGGCCCGAGGCCGTGACCACCGGGTTCGCCGGCGCGCTGGTAGGCGCCGAGTATCGCGGCGCGGGCGACGTCGATCTCGCTCGGCGACAACACTCCGCGTACGACCAGAAAGCCGTCCCGGTCGAACCGGGCGCGCTCATCGGCCGTCATCGGTGCCCATGCGGGCGCTTCCACCTGCGTCATCGAATATCCACCTCTCGGTCTTTGTATAGCGAAGACGAGTCGGTGGCGCGCGAAGGTTACCCAGGAAGCAGAAAACTTTTCTGATTAGAGAAAGTTCAAACAGCCAGCCAGCTCTCAATGAGATAGAAAGCGATCGAAGAAGGCATCGGAAGGCCCATCCGGACACCCGTTTCCGGGTGTTGATAGTCGCCCGCGATCATTTTCGCGATGTCGTCGCGCGAGAACCAGTGCGCCTCGTCGATCTCCGCCGGGTCGAGCGTGAGCGGCTGGTCGGGGTCGGCCGTCGCGTGATAGCCGAGCATCAGGGAGCCCGGGTAGGGCCAGGACTGGCTGCCGGCGTACCGCAGCGATCTCAGCCGCAGCCCGACCTCCTCGCCCACCTCGCGCACGACGCTGGCCTCGGCCGACTCGCCGGGCTCGACGTAGCCGGCCAGGCACGAGAAGCGCAGGCCGCCGTCCGGCGCCGCGCCCCAGGTGGCGTTGTGGCCGAGCAGGCAGCGCCCCTCGGGCCCGGGCCGGCCGTCGTGCACCAGCACGATCATGGCCGGGTCGGTGCGCGGCCACATCGTGTTGCCGTCGTCGTCGACGCGGGCCCAGCCGGCCTCGATCGCCTTGGTCGGCTGACCGGTACGCGGCGAGAACTTGTGGCTCCGATGCCAGTTGCCGAGCGCGGCGGCCGTGGTGAAGATGCCGGCGTCGCGGTCGCTGAGCAGGTGGCCGACGTCGCGCAGGGTCGCCGCGCGGGTGCCCTCGATCTCGGCCAGCGGCGCGTCGATGGTCCAGAGCGGGGTGCCGTCGCGGTCCTCGCCCAGGAACCAGTGCTCGCCCTCCGGCGCCTCGTCCGAGGTGACCAGGACGAGGGCGTCGTCCCGGACCAGCGCCCGGCCGCCCTTGGACAGGTCGACCACGAGGACCAGGCCCCTGGTCCAGGCCTCGGACAACCAGGCTTCGTCAGTACGGTGGTGGGCGGCCCGGTCGAGGGTGGTGCGGGCCAGAGGTGGCGAACCGGGCTGCTCGTGCAGGTCGGGCTGTTCCGGAGCGCTCACTCGGCGCCGCGTTCCACGGTCGTGAGCACGGACAGCTGGCCCTCGACCTTGTCGGCGTCGCCGAGCACGACGGTGACCGCCTTGGACGGCGCGAGGAACCGGGAGGCCACGTCGGCCACCTGCTCGCGGGTCGCCGAGGCCAGGGCCGCCGTGTAGTCGCGCAGATGGTCCAGGCGCAGACCGATGCCGGCGTACATGCTGGCCAGGCCGGCCAGACCGGCCTGGGTGGACATGCCCAGCCGCAGCGTGCCCAGGGCGTAGCGGCGGGCCTGCTCCAGCTCGTCCTCGCCGGGCGGCAGGCTGGCGATGCGGCCCAGCTCGTAGAGGGTCTCGAGCAGCGACGGGCCGGTCACCTCGGTGGCCACCTCGGCCGCCACCATCAGGGCCGAGCCGGCCGCGAAGTGCTCGATGCCGGTGTGCGGGCCGTAGGTATATCCCTTGTCCTCGCGGATGTTCTCGACCCAGCGCGACGAGAAGTAGCCACCGAAGACCAGGTTGGCCAGCTGGAGGGCGGCGTAGTCGGGGTCGGTGCGCTCCAGCGCCGGCAGCGCCATGCGCAGCGACGACTGCACCGCGCCGGGCCGGTCGACCAGCAGCAGCGGACCCGGCTCCAGCGGCGGGGTGGGCGGGATCGTGCCGTCCTTGGCCGGGCCGGTCCAGCTGCCGAGCGCCTTCTCGGCGGCGTCGATCGCCTTTTCCGGGTTGATGTCGCCGACCAGCACCAGCACGGCGCCCTCGGGACGGACCCGGTCGGCGTGCAGCGCGCGCAGCTGCGCCGGGCGGACCGAGCGGACCTGCTCGGGCTCGGGGGTCTGCACGGCGTACGGGTGCTTGCCGTAGATCCGCTTGAGCAGGGCGGTGCGGGCCAGATGGGCGGGCTGGCTCTGCGCGACCTGGATGTGGTCGACGAGGCGCTCGCGCTCGGTGGCGACCTCCTCGTTGGGATAGCCCGGGTCGGTCAGCACCGCGGCCAGGATCTCCAGCATCCGGTCGAGCCCCGCGGCCAGTGAGTTGCCGCTGATCAGCAACTTGTCGGGGTCGAGGCCGGCCGAGAGGCCGCCGCCGACGGCCTGGAGCTCGGCCGCGATGTCGACGCTGGTCATCTCGCTGGTGCCGGTGAACAGCGCCTGCGACAGCAGGGTGGCCCGGGGCAGCGGCGTCTTGCCGAACGGCACCCGCAGCCGCAGCTCGACCAGCGGAACCGCCGGCCGCCGGATGGCGATCACGGTCAGCCCGCCGGCGATCGTGCGCTCGGCCTCACGCGGCAGCTTGAGCTTGGCGTCGGGAATCAGGTCGGGCAGGGCTTTCGAACTCATGTGGTGGCTCCCGGGAGGACCTCGACGGTGGCGCGACGTTCGGGGCGCAGGGTGGCCGCGGCGGCGACGATCTGCGCCTCGGTCACCTCGCCGACCAGCTTGGGCAGCTCGTTGAGCATCTCGGGACGGCCGCGCTGGAGCTCGAGCACGGCCATCGGCAGCGCCCGGCCGAGCACCGCGTCGGTGTCGCGCAGCAGGTGGGTGGCGATGCGGGCCTGGGTGCGCTCCAGCTCGCCCGGCCGCAGACCGTCGGCGGCCAGCCGGTCGAGCTCCTCGTCGACCGTGCGCAGCACCTTTTCCGCGTCGCCGCCGGGCGGCATGTGCGCCTGCAACAGCAGCGCGGTGGGGTTGCGGACCTGGAACTCGTCGCCCATGAAGCCGATGTAGCCGCCGATGCTCGTCACCGTGCGGTCGCGCTGCACCAGGCGCTCGACCAGCCGGGACGCGTCACCGTCGGTGAGCACCTCGGCCAGCACCACGAACGGCAGGTAGTCGCGGAACGCGTTGATCGGGTCGGGGACCCGCCAGGCGCTGGCCACGCCGGGCAGCGGGGCGAGCTTGTCGGTGTACGAGTCGCGGCGCTCACCGTCGAGGTCGGGCTCGTCGAAGTCGGGCCGCTCCGGCGCCGGGCGGGCCGGCACGTCACCGAAGTGCCGCTTGATCATCTCGGTGGCCTTGGCCACGTCGAAGTCGCCGGCCACCGCGAGCGTCGCGTTGCCGCACGCGTAGTAGCGGTCGAAGAAGTTCTGCGCGTCCTCGACGGTGGCGCTGTCGAGATCGCCGAACGAGCCGTAGCCGTCATGGGCGTTGGCGAAGGTCTCGAACATCACCGGGGGCAGGCGCAGCCACGGGAACCCGCCGTACGGCCGGTTCAGCACGTTGACCCGGATCTCCTCCTTGACCACGTCGATCTGGTTGAGCAGATTTTCCTCGGTGAGCCGGGGCCCGCGCATGCGGTCGGCCTCGAGGAAGAGGGCCCGCTCGAGCGCGCCCGACGGCAGCACCTCGAAGTAGTCGGTGAAGTCGAGGTGGGTCGAGCCGTTGAAGGTGCCGCCGGCGCCCTGCACATGCCGGAAGTGGGCCAGCTTCTCCAGGTTTTCCGAGCCCTGGAACATCAGGTGCTCGAAGAGATGGGCGAAGCCGGTGCGGCCCTCGGGCTCGGAGCGGATGCCGACGTCGTAGACGACCGCGACACCGACGACCGGGGCGCTGCGATCGGGAGTCAGCACCACCCGCAAACCGTTGTCCAGGGTGAATCGCTCGACCGGATATTTCGTCGCGGGGATCTTGATTCTGCGCGCCACAAAATGACATTAGCGCCTTCGGCGGCCACTGTGGCGGCGGCCGGTCACCGAGCGATCGCATCCCGTCATCCGGACAGTGCCCGGCACGGGGCTTGACCCCAATCTCTACTTAGGCCATTATTCCTATCCGCTAGATAGGTTAGACAGACAATGGCACGGACGGTCAGGGGGAACCGTGTACGTCTCGGCACGCACCGACTACGCCGTCCGGGCGATGCTCGCCGTCGCCGCTGAGCATCCGCGGCTGGTCAAGGCCGCCTCGCTGGCCGCGGCCCAGGACATTCCGCTCAGCTTCCTGCAAGGCATCCTGCTCGACCTGCGCCGCTCCGGGCTGCTGCACAGCCACCGCGGCGTCGACGGCGGATACGCGCTGGCCCGGCCGGCGACCGAGATCACAGTGGGCGACGTCGTCCGCGCGGTCGGCGGGGCGCTGACCACCGTGCGCGGACTGCCCACCGGCACCACGACCTACCGCGGCGCGGCCATCGGGCTGCGCGACGTCTGGGTCGCCGTCGAGGAGGCCATCGAGGGCGTCGTCGACCACCGGACCCTGGCCCAACTCAACAACATCTAGGAGTAGAGAGCCATGAGCTCCCGCACCATACGTGCGCTTGCCCTCGCCGCCACCGCCGTGCTGTCCGCCTCGCTGCTGGCCGCCTGCGGCGACGACGACAGCGCCTCCGGCGGCAGCACCGCGGAGGCGAGCGCCATCCGCCTCGGCTACTTCCCGAACATCACCCACGCCCCGGCGCTGATCGGCGTCAACAAGGGCTACTTCCAGAGCGCGCTCGGCAGCACCAAGCTCGAGACCAAGACGTTCAACGCCGGACCGGCCGCCATCGAGGCGCTCTTCTCGGGGGCGATCGACGCCACGTACATCGGCCCCAACCCGGCCATCAACGGCTGGGCCCAGTCCAAGGGCAGCGGCCTGAAGATCATCGCGGGCAGCACCTCCGGCGGCGCCGGCCTGGTGGTCAAGGAGGGCATCAACAGCCCGGCCGACCTCAAGGGCAAGAAGATCGCCACCCCGCAGCTCGGCAACACCCAGGACGTCGCGCTGCGCGCCTGGCTCAAGGAGAACGGCCTCAACGCCGACACCCAGGGCGGCGGCGACGTCTCCGTGCTGCCGCAGGACAACGCGACAGCGCTCCAGGCGTTCGCGCAGGGCTCGATCGACGGCGCCTGGGTGCCCGAGCCCAACCTGAGCCGCCTGGTCCTCGAGTCCAAGGGCAAGGTGCTGGTCAACGAGAAGGACCTGTGGCCGAACGGGCTGTTCGTCACCACCCACCTGATCGTCACCCAGGACTTCCTCAAGAAGTACCCGGCCACCGTGAAGAAGCTGCTCCAGGGTCACCTCCAGGCCCTCGACGAGATCGAGAAGGACAACGCGGGCGCCCAGAAGGCGGCCAACGAGCAGATCAAGGCGCTCAGTGGCAAGCCGCTCAAGGACGAGGTGCTGGCCTCCTCGTTCAAGAACCTGACCTTCACCGCCGACCCGGTCGCCTCGTCGCTCTACACCAGCGCGAAGCACGCCGAGGAGGTCGGTCTGCTCAAGCCCGTCGACCTCAAGGGCATCTACGACCTCGGGCCGCTCAACGAGCTGCTCAAGGCCGCCGGTAAGCCCGAGGTCAGCGACTCCGCGGCCTGATCATGAGCGTCCTTCAGCTGGAGAACGTCTCCAAGGAGTACGGCGACCTCCTGGCCCTCGACAAGGTCTCGCTGACCGTCGAGAAGGGTGAGTTCGTCTGCCTGCTCGGCGCGTCCGGCTGCGGCAAGAGCACTCTGCTCTCGCTCGTGGCCGGGCTCGACCGGGTCAGCGGCGGGACCCTGGACATCGGCGACCGCAAGGTCTCGCTGATGTTCCAGGAGGCGGCCCTGTTCCCGTGGCTCTCGGTGCGGGCCAACGTCGAGCTGCCGCTGCGACTGCAGGGCGCGGGCCGGGCCGAGCGCCGGCAGCGGGCCGACGAGCTGCTGGACGTCGTCCGGCTGCGGGGCTTCGGCGACAAGCGGCCGCACGAGCTGTCGGGTGGCATGCGCCAGCGCGTCGCGCTGGCCCGCGCCCTGGCTCAGAACGCCGACGTCCTGCTGATGGACGAGCCGTTCGGCGCGCTCGACGCGATGACCCGCGACATCCTGCACGACGAGCTGGAGCGGATCTGGCGGGAGCGGGAGCTGACCGTCTTGTTCGTCACGCACAACGTGCGCGAGGCGGTACGGCTCGGCGACCGGGTCATCCTGCTGAGCAGCCGCCCGGGCCGGGTGATCGAGGACTACGCGATCACCCACGAGCGCCCCCGGCGCATCGACTCCCCCGAGGTCTCCGGCCAGGCCGCCGAGATCACCGATCGGCTGCGCGCGGAGGTGGCCCGTCATGGCAACTGAAACCCTGGACCGGGCCGTCAGCGGCCTGGACGCGCTGGAGCTTGGCCCGAAGCGCCAGAAGGGCAACGCCGGCAAGCGGATCTGGAAGAGCACCTGGCCCAAGCTGCTGGCCATCGCCATCGTGCTGCTGGTCTGGCAGATCGTGGTCTGGGCCGAGTGGAAGCCGATCTACGTGCTCCCCTCGCCCGAGACGGTCTTCACCGACCTCGGCACGGTGATCACGACGGCCGACTTCTGGGACGGCGTCCGGGTGACGATGACCCGGGCCTTCACCGGCTTCCTGCTGGCCGTGGTCATCGGCACGGTGATCGGGGCGCTGGTCTCCCAGTTCGCCCCGCTGCGGGCGGCGATCGGCTCGCTGATCACCGGCCTGCAGACGATGCCGTCGATCATGTGGTTCCCGCTGGCCATCCTGCTCTTCCAGCTCAGCGAGAGCGCCATCTTGTTCGTGGTCGTGCTGGGCGCGGCCCCCTCGGTGGCCAACGGCCTGATCAGCGGCATCGACTACGTGCCGCGGACGTGGCTGCGGGTGGGCCAGGTGCTGGGGATGCGCGGCATCGCGAAATACCGGCACCTGATCCTGCCGGCGTCGCTGCCGTCGTTCATCTCGGGCCTCAAGCAGGGCTGGGCGTTCTCGTGGCGCAGCCTGATGGCGGGCGAGCTGCTGGTCATCGTGCCGGGAGCTCTGTCCATCGGCGTACGCATGCAGCAGGCCCGCGACCTCAGCGACTCGAGCCTGGTCATCTGCTACATCATCGTCGTCCTGATCATCGGAATCCTGATCGACGTCCTCTTCAACGTCGTGGACAACGCGTTGAGAAAGCGATGGGGCCTCAAAGAGGCCTGACGGACTTGAGGACGTCGTCCACCACGTAGTCGAACTGTTTGTGGGTGCCGGGGATCGAGACGTACAGGACCGCGGCCGTTGTCTTTCCGACGTCGATGACCGCCACCGCCGAGAGCTCGTCGGTGGCGGTCAGGCCGGGCGACGTGAAGTGCAGGCGGAACTCGCTCACCCAGGCCGGACGGCCGCCCAGCGTGGTCAGCTCGTCGCGGATCGCGTCCATCGTGTTCGGTTGCGGGTAGTACTCGGCCCGCACGTCCGCCGCCACCTGACGGCCCACGCACTCCAGGTTGAGCGTCACCGCGTCGTTGTCCGCCGCCGGCACCGCGGCCGACAGGATCGAGGCGTGGTAGCTCCCGCCGCTGTACTGCTCGGTGACGAAATGCTGGCCCACCTTGTACGGCACCTCGAGCGTCCCGGCCCGCCAGACGGTGTCCCACGGAACCCAGGGATCGCCGTACGCCTTGTACGAGATGCCGGCCTCGGTGTCGGTCGTGCGCCGGCCCGACTCCGGCGGCGGGGCGCTCGGCGCCTGGGTCGCCCCGGCGCTGGGCGACTCGCTGGGCGCCGGGCAGGCCTGGGCCAGGGGCGGCCGGACATCGGTCGGCGCCGAGGCCTGATCGCGGAACGGATTGGTGTCCGAGGACAGCACCACCACGAGCAGGATGGTCAGACCTATGGCGAGAATGGCGCCGGCGATCGCCGCGAAGATCCTGATCTGCCGCTTCTGCCGGCCTTTGTCATCACGTGAGGGCTGAGGGTCCGACGGTGGAGGCGGCTGCGAGGGCACACCCGTGACGAGACCGGAGCCGAAACCACCGCCCGGTCGTTGCCACGTCTGGTCGGACATGAATCCCAGTGAACACCACGATCGTGAACGGGCCCTAGACGCCCCCGAGGAGGCCCATCATCTGATGCCACACGGCGGGGGCGACACCGGCCGGGTCGGACAAAGCGGGATACCACGGAGTGAAGGCCACGGCGAGGACCAGCGCGACTCCCACCGAGGCGAAGGCGCACACGAACGCCAACTCCCGGCGGGCCGAAGGACCCCGCATGCCGTCACCTCCCAGTGAAAAAGACCAGACAATGGTTAGACGCTCGATAGGGGCGTTCCGTTGCATCCGGCCCAGGAGAAATTCAGCGAGTTCCGCTACCGTCTTGCCATGGAACTCGTGTATCCCCCGGTCGTCGCGGCAGCAAAGGCCTGGTTCCGCGCGCTCGACCTGAAGATTCAGGTGGACGGAGCCGAGCACATCCCGCAGACGGGCGGGGCGGTGCTCGCCAGCAACCACGTGAGCTATCTCGACTTCATCTTCTGCGGGCTCGGCGCCCAGCCGGCCAAACGGCTGGTCCGTTTCATGGCCAAGAAGTCCGTCTTCGACCACAAGATCAGCGGGCCGCTGATGCGCGGCATGCGGCACATCCCGGTCGACCGCGACGCCGGTGCCGCGTCGTTCCGCGAGGCGACCCAGGCCCTGAAGGACGGTGAGATCGTCGGCGTCTTCCCCGAGGCGACGATCAGCGAGTCGTTCACCGTCAAGGAGCTCAAGTCGGGCGCGGTCCGGCTGGCCCGCACGGCCAAGGTGCCGCTGATCCCGATGGTCGTCTGGGGCCCGCAGCGGCTGTGGACCAAGGGGCACAAGAAGGAGCTGGGCAAGCGCCACGTGCCGATCATCATCAAGATCGGCCAGGCGATCGAGATGCCCAAGGGCGTCTCGCCCGACGCGCTGACCGCGACGCTCAAAGAGCGGCTCAGCGGGCTCCTTGACGCGGCCCAGCGGGCGTACCCGGACAAGCCCTCGGGTCCGGAGGACCGCTGGTGGCTCCCGGCCCACCTGGGTGGCACCGCGCCCCTGCCCGAGGCCGCGGCGGTCTAGCCGGAGAAACGAAACGGCGCCGCACCCCGGACTGGGAGATGCGGCGCCGTTCTTGTCGTTCTACCTGCTACCTGATCTGGACAGAGATCAGAGCGGGCGGATGTTCGCGGCCTGCGGGCCCTTCTGGCCCTGCGTGACCTCGAACTCAACCCGCTGGTTCTCGTCCAGCGAACGGTAGCCGGAAGTCTGGATAGCGGAGAAGTGGGCGAAGACGTCGGCGCCGCCGTCGTCCGGGGTGATGAACCCGAAGCCCTTGTCCGCGTTGAACCACTTCACAACGCCGGTAACCATGCTCGTCTCCTCGACGGTCGATCGTTCCCGGCCATTATGGACGGGAACGAGGTAGTAAGACCCGCACTTCGCGAGTCTCGTGTCGCCGTACTGATCGCCCGTACCGGAGAAACCCGGGTTACGACAAAGAGCGCCTGGGGCAGACTTCCCCACAGGCGCTCCTGAGTACTTGGGAACCAAACTGACAACGCGGAGAGCCTAACACGAAGAAGGGGGACTGCCGGTGATCGGAGTACAACTCGCGGGACAGCTCAAGGAGGCCGGGCTGACCTGGAAACCGGCCCTGGGCGACCGGTTCGCCATCCCCGACCGGAACCTGGACGACGAGGTCTTCGTGCTGAGCAACATGACCATCGAGGTGCACTCGATGCCGGAGGGGCCGGTGATCGGCTTCAACGGGACCACCGAGTGGGCCCTGGACGACGTCGAGATGGACGAGACCGTGTGGCTGCCGCGTGAGGACCAGCTGCGCGAGCTCCTCGGCGGAACGTTCCAGCAGCTCAGCCGGGATGCCGACGGCTACGAGGCGCTGATCGACCTGCTCGGCGAGCGGCGGCCCTTCCGGGGCGGGACGGCCGAGGAGGCGTACGCCGCGGCCCTGCTCCATCTTTTGGCGGCGGCCGGCCTCAATCACCCGTTGGAGTAGGGATCCGCTCGACCAGGGCGGCCAGCTCCTCGGCGCTCAGCAGGTCGACCGGCCGCACGGTGACCTGCTCGCGGACGTAATGGAAGGCGGCACGGACCCGGTTGACCGGCACCCCGGCCAGCGAGGCCCAGGCGATCCGGTACGCCGCGAGCTGAATCGCCGCCGCCTCGGCGTCCGCGCCTTCGGGCCGGCGGCCGGTCTTCCAGTCGATGACGTCGTAACGGTTGGCCGACTCGGCGAAGACGGCGTCCATCCGGCCGCGCACGACGACACCGGCGATCGTGGTGGCGAACGGGACCTCCACCTCGACCGGGGTGCGGTCGGCCCACTCGCTGGCCAGGAACGCCTCCTGCAGCGCGGCCAGTTCCTCGTCGGCCGCCGCGTCGTCGTCGGCCGCGCCCGGCAGCTCGTCGATGTCGATCAGCCGCTCGGCGCCGAACCGCTGCTCCAGCCACGAATGGAAGGCCGTGCCCCGCCGGGCGTGCGGCATCGGCCGCGGCGGCAGCGGGCGGCGCAGCGACCGGGCCAGCGCCTGCGGATCGCGGCGCAGCACGACCAGCTGCGAGACGGAGAGATGGGCCGGCAGGGACACCTCGATCGGGCCGTCCCGGCGGGCGCGCTCGTCGCGTTCGGCCAGCAGCAGATCGGCCTCGGTACGCCAGCGCTCGATGTCGTCCTGACCGTCGGCCGGCATGCCGGCCAGGTCGGCCGCCAGCCCGGCCCGGGCCAGGATCTCCGGCTCCCGCTCGGCCAGCTCGACGAACGCCTCGGCGGCCGACGGATCGGGCTGGGCGATCATCCGGCGGATCAGGTCGGCCGCGGCCGCCATGGCCGGACGGCGCCGGCCCAGCGGATCGGACGGCCACTCCACCCGCTTGTCCTGCTGGTCGGCCGGGTTCGTGGCGCCCGCGGCCGGCTCCGGCGTCCAGACGTCGACCACTCCGGCGCCCTCGTCGCAGGTCGCGCGGATCTCGTCGAGGAAGACCGACGGGCCGCGCGGGCGCTTCACGCCGTCGCCCCACCAATAGCCGGAGCAGAGCAGCAGCCGCCGGGGCCGGGTCACCGCGACGTACGCCAGACGGCGCTCCTCCCGCTCGTCATGCTCCCGCCAGGCCCGGCCGAACGCGGTGACCGCGCCGACCGCGTCCTTCTGCTCCAGCGCCCCGGACAGGTCGAGCCGGGGCAGGCCGTCGCGGTCGCCGCGCAGCGGGAACGGCAGCACGCCCACACCCATCAGGTAGTGGTCGGTGTTGCGGCTCTGACCCGGCCACACGCCACGGCTCAGGCCGGCCACCGAGACCACGTCCCATTCCAGGCCCTTGGCGGCGTGCGCGGTGAGGATCTGCACCGCCCCCTCGACCACGTCGACCTGGCCCGGCTCCAGGCCCCGCTCCTCCTCCTCGGCCGCGGCCAGGAAGGCCAGGAACCCGGCCAGCGTGCCCCCGTCGGTCTCGGCCGCGTAGCGGGCGGCGGTGTCGCCGAGCGCGTCCAGATGTCCACGGGCCAGACCGGCGTCGCCCGCCGCCCATCCGCGCACGGCGACCTCGACGTCCAGGCCGGCGGTCCGCTCGATGTCCGCGACCAGATCGGGCAACGGCTGGTCCAGGCGCTGCCTCAAGGCACTCAATTCCCGGCTGTACGCCTGGAGGCGCGCATAGCCCTCGGCCGAGTACAGCTGCGGCGCGCCCAGATCGGCCATCGCCTCGACCAGCGTGGCGTCGTCGAGGCGGTCGCCGACCACGTCGTCCGGTTCGGCCCCGGCCACCACGGCGGCCCGGGCCGCGGCCAGGTGACGGGCCCGCCGGTGCAGGGCCACCAGGTCGCGCGGGCCGATCCGCCAGCGGGCGCCGGTGAGCAGGCGGAGCAGCGAGGCACCATCCGTGGGATCGGCCAGTACCCGCATCGTGCACACGACGTCGCGGACCTCCGGGGTGTCCAGAAGCCCGCCCAGACCGACCACCTCGACCGGCAGCCCCCGATCGCGCAGCGCCTCCTCGATCGCCGCGATCTGGCTCCGCACCCGCACCAGGACGGCGCTGGTGGGGCGCTTCTCGATCGGGATCTCGTCGGGCGGCGAGCCGGGCATGCCGGCCGCGATCTGCCAGGCCCGCAGCATCGAGTCGGCGATCCAGTCGGCCTCGTCGGCGAAGGTCGGCAGCAAGGCGCAGGAAACGGTGCGGCCGCCGACGTCGGCCACGCGGGCCGCCGACCGGAGCTCCTCGACCCGCGCCCCGAACGCCCGCAGCGGCTCGGAGAGCACGTTGGCGACCTGGAGGATCTCCGGCCGGTTGCGCCAGCTGCGGGTCAGAGCCCGGATGCGGGCCCGGGTGCCGTCGCGGCGCGGGAACTCGGACGGGAACCGCTCGAGCGTGCCGGCCGAGGCGCCCCGCCAGCCGTAGATGGACTGGCAGGGGTCGCCGACCGCGGTGACCGGGTGACCACCGCCGAACAGGTTGTTCAACATGGTCACCTGCGCGTGGCTGGTGTCCTGGTACTCGTCGAGCAGGACGATCTTGAAGCGTCCCCGCTCGATCTCGCCCACCTCGGGATGGTCGCGGGCCACCATCGCGGCCCGGGCCATCTGATCGCCGAAGTCCATCGCCTCGAGGTCGAGTTTGCGTTGCTCGTAGAGGCGTACGAGGGGAAGCAGGGTGAGGCGCAGCCGCTGCCGGCCCAGCATGTCGGCGACGTCCTTGTAGACACGGCCGGGCAGTTCCTGCACCTCGGCGAAGAACCGGCCGGTCCAGGCGGCCAGTTCGTCCGGGGCGACCAGATGCTCGGCCAGCTCGCCCGAGAGGGCCAGCACGTCGTCGGTCACCGTGCCCGGCGCCCGGTTCACGCCGGTCATCTCGCCCGTGTACGACCGCACCAGCGAGTCGACGATCTGCCAGCGGGCGGCCTCGGTGAGCAGCCGGGCCGACGGCTCGAAACCGGCGCGCAGGCCGTGCTCGGTGACGACCCGGGCCGCGTACGAGTGATAGGTCGAGATGGTGGCCTCGCCGGCCAGGGCGTCGTCCCGGCCGAGGCGGCGGACGAGCTGGCCGAGCCGGGTGCGGACCCGGTGGGCGAGCTCGCCGGCGGCCTTGCGGGTGAAGGTGAGGCCGAGGATCTCGTCCGGATGGGCGTAGCCGTTGGCCACCAGCCAGACGACCCGGGACGCCATCGTCTCGGTCTTGCCGGAGCCGGCCCCGGCCACCACGAGCAGCGGCTCGACGGGCGCCGAGATGATCTCGGCCTGCTCCGGGGTGGGCCGGTGCAGCCGCAGAAGCCGCGCCAGCTCGTCCGGCGTGTAGCGGGGCCCGGCATCGGCCCGGCGGCGCGGCGCCGACGGCTCGTCGGCGAAAAGACTCGGCTGGGTCACTGCTCTACCACTTGGCGGCCTTTGCCGGAGATGGGGCAACTGGTGCGGACCGGGCAGACCCGGCACCGGCTGTTGGCGACGGCGGAGAAGGTGGCGGCGGCCATCGTCTCGGCCGTACGCCGGACCATGGCCTGAGCCCACTCGGGATCGTCGGCGTCGGCCAGCGGGAGCTGCATCTGCTCGCGGGCTTCCTTGCCCGGCCCAAGCTGCACGAGGGCGGCGCCGCCGCTCTCGTCGCCGTAGTCACCGAAGGCGCCGGCCTGCACGGCGGTCTGATAGCCGGCGAGCTGGGCGTGCTCCTCGAGATCGGCTGAGGACACGGCGGTCGTCTTACCGGTCTTGAGATCGATGACGACGAGCCGGCCGTCCTCGTCGATCTCGAGCCGGTCGACCCGCCCGGTCAGCTCGATCGGCCGCCGCTCGTCCTCGAGCCGCACGGTGAACTCGTGCTCGATGGCGAGAAGCCGCCGGGGATTGGAGGCCAGCCAGCGCAACAGCTTGTCGACCATGCCCTGCGCCCGCTCCTGCTCGGGCCCGGCCAGCCAGCGGGCGGCGAGCTCGATGGCGTCGAAGCGGGCGCTGACATATTCGACAAGCTTCTCCCGATCGGCGTTGGCGTTCTCGGCGAGCATGGCGGCGGCGTGCACAAGATTGCCGACCCCTTGCGCGGGCCCGGCCGGGGCGGCGCCGCCATGGCGCTCCAGAAGCCAGCGGAGGCTGCACCGCAGGGCGCTCTCCATCGAGGAGGGAGTGACCTTGACCGGTTCCCCGTCATCGACGAGGGGCCGGTCGTCGGAGAGGGGCCGCAGCCCCCACCACTCGTCCGGATGGGCTCCCGGCACCCCGGCTCGGGCAAGCTTGGCCAGCTCGGCCGCGGCGGCCCACCGCCGGCTGGGCGTCTGGTTGCTGCCGACCACGACCGTACGAAGCTCGGCCACCAGGGCGGCCAGGGTGAGAGCCCGGGGCGTACGGCCCATGGTCAGCTCACCGGGCTCGTCCGCCTGTTTGCCATCCGCCTGCCTGTCGCCCGCCTGCCTGTCGCCCGGCTGCCTGTCGCCCGGCTGGTCGGGCGCGCTCGCGTCATCGTCGCCCGGAGTCTCGTAGCCCGGCTCGACATCAGCTCGCGGCCCGAAGAGAATCGCCTCCTCGATCCGAGCCTCGGACGCGTTCCCCACGGTCTTGGGCGCCGCCCCAGCGACCTCGGGTGTCTCCCTCGCAGCCGCGAGCCCTTCTCCGGCGACCTCGGCCTTCGTGGGCGCGGCTTCACCCGGCGCGGCGGTGCCCCACGGGTCTGCGTCCTTGTCCACGTCGGCCGGGCCCGCGTCCTTATCCACATCCGCGCCGGGCGGGTCCGCGTCCTTGTCCGCATCCACGTCGGCCGGGTCCGCGTCCTTGTCCACGTCGGCGGGGTCCGCGTCCTTATCCACATCGGCGGGGTCCGTGTCCTTATCCGCGTCGGTGGGGTCGGGCTCGGGTGGGCCGGGGTCGGACGGGTCGGGGCCGGGGTCGGTGGGGCCTGGGTCGTCGGGGTCGGCGGGCGGGGCTTCGGGGCCCGGCTCGGGCTCGGCCAGCTCGCTGAGGAAGCGGCTGGGCTGCTCCTCCCCCTCGGAGCCGCCCACGCCGGCCGAGGCCACTGCGGTGGCGATCAGCTTGCGGCGGGCCCGGGTGGCGGCCACATAGAACAGCCGGCGTTCCTCGTCGAGCATGGCCGACGTCTGGCCGACGACAGCGGCCTCACCCGAGGCGGCCCGGCCGGCGATGAAGTCGACCAGCCGCTCGGAGCCGAGCAGGCTGCCGCGCAGGCGCAGGTCGGGCCAGATGCCCTCCTGAACACCGGCCAGCACCACGACGTCCCACTCCAGGCCCTTGGCAGCGTGGGCGGTCAGAAGCCGTACGGCCTCACCCCGGTCGGCACTCGGCGCGATCGAGTCGGCCGGCAGATCCTGGGCCAGCACGTGATCGAGGAACACCTCGGTGCGCGCGCCGGGCAGCCGGTCGACGAACCGGGCCGCCGCGTCGAAGAGCACCACCATCGAGTCGAGATCGCGGTCGGCCGCCTCGGCCCGCCACTGCCGGGCCCGGCCCGCGTCGGCGTTCTCCGGGGCCGGTCCGTTGCGGGTGCTCATGGCGTACCACCGGTCGGCCAGACCGCTGGCCTTCCACACCGTCCACAGCACCTGCTCGGCCGTGGCCCCCGGCGCCGCGGCCGCCTCCCGCGCCGTCGCCAGCAACCGAGCCACCTGCTGCGCCGGATGGGCCCAGCGCCGCTCCACCATGTCGAGCCCGGCCGGATCGCGCACCGCGTCGACCAGCAGCTCCCCCGACGGCCGCCGATCACCGGCGGCGAGCGCCAGCGCCCGGAGCCCTTGCCGAAGCCGCCGCTCCGCCAACGGATCGGCCCCACCGAGCGGCGAGTGCAGCAGGGCGACCGCCGCCTCTTCGTTCAGCGCTTCGGGAGAGAGCGCACACCGCAGAAGGAGAAGGAAGGGAGCCACCGCCGGCTGAAGATGAAGTGGCAGATCCTCGGCATGCGTCACGGTAGGCACGCCCGCCGCCGCCAGCGCCCGCTGCAACGAAGGCAGCTGCAGAGAGGTCGACCTCAACACGACGGCCATCCGCGACCAGGGCACCCCTTGCAGCAGATGAGCTTCCCGAAGCGCATGCGCGACATAGGCCGCTTCCGCCGTAGCCGCCCGAAAAATCCGGACAACCGCCCCGGCCCGAAGCCCACCGCCACCCGCACCCGCACCCGCACCCGCACCCGCACCCGCACCCGAACCCGCACCCGCACCCGCACCCGCACCCGCACCCGCACCCGAGTCTGCGCCCAGCCCCGCGCCCGCCCTTGCCTCAGCACCCACCCCTGCCTCAGCACCAGCCGCTGCCTCAGCGCCGGCGGGTGTCACCCCAGCCGCTGCCTCGACCCCAGCCAACGCCGACTCGCTGGCGGAAGTCGCGATATTTCCGGGCGGCTGGTGCGAATCGGAAGTTGATCGCTCGTTCGAGGCGGCGGGAGGGGAGGAGGGTTCGCCTTCCGCGGAGATCGCGGACTCGGGCGAAGTGGGAGCCGAAGTTGATCGCTCGCTCAAGGCGGCGGGAAGGGAGGAGGGTTCACCCGCCGCGGAGATCGCGGACTCGGGCGAAGTGGGAGCCGAAGTTGATCGCTCGCTCAAGGCGGCGGGAAGGGAGGAGGGTTCACCCGCCGCGGAGATCGCGGACTCGGGCGAAGTGGGAGCCGAAGTTGATCGCTCGCTCAAGGCGGCGGGAAGCGAGGAGGGTTCGCCCACCGCCGAGATCGCGGACTCGGGCGAAGTGGGAGCGGAGGGCTCACGCGAAGAGGCGCGGGACTCAGGGGAAAGCTCCGCTGGCGAAACTGCGGAATCCGGCGGGGGGACGGGTGAGGCCGAGGGGTCGGACTCCGGCGAAGGAGTCGGTGGGGTGGGAGGCTCCGGTGGGTGCATGGGGCGGTGACTGATCGGGCCCCGCATGCGGCGGGCCACCCGGGCGGTCGCGCCCAGCAACGGGGCCGGAGCCCGGAAGTTCGTGTGGAGGGTCAAGGTTTCCGCCACTGCGCCCGAGGCCGTGCGGAAGTGGGACGGGAAGCTGGAGACGACGCCGGGGTCGGCGCCCCGGAAGCCGTAGATGGACGCGTCGGGGTCGGCGAACGCAACCAGGGGCTTGCCGCCGCCGGCGACCAGGGACAGCAGCTCTATCTGGGCCGGGTCGGTGTCGGCCAGCTCGTCGACGTAGACGTACGAGAGGCGGCGACGCTCCGCCTCCAGCAGGTCCGGCGTGTCCAGCAGCAAGCCGCTGGCCGCCCGGACCAGTTCGGCCGGGTCGTACGCGGCCGAGCCTCTCGTCGTCACGTCGCGCAGGGCCAGGACCGCCACGTATTCGCGCAGGAAGCGGGCCGCCGCCGGCCAGTCGGCTCGGCCCAGGCGCTCGCCCAGGCGGGCCAGGTCGGCCGGGCCTATGCCGCGCTCGGCGGCTCGCTGCATCAGGTCTCGGAGCTGCTGGGCGAAGGCCTTCGTCGGGAGCGCGGGCCGCAGCGACTCGGGCCAGCCGATCGCGTCGGGGGCCTCGGGGTCGCCCGCCACCTCGAGGAGCTCGCGGATGATCAGGTCTTGCTCGGGGCCGGTGAGCAGGCGCGGCGAGGGCTCGCCGCGCTCGGCGGCGGCCCGGCGGAGCAGGCCGAAGGCGTACGCGTGGAAGGTGCGCACCAGGGGCTCGTGAACTATCCGGCCCTCGTCGCCGGCTATCCGGGCCTCGATGCGGTCGCGCAGGGCGGCCGAGCCCCGGCGGCCGAACGTGAGGACCAGGATCGTCTCGGGGTCGGCGCCCTCGGCGACCCGGGCCGCCACCGACTCGACCAGCGTGGTCGTCTTGCCCGTGCCGGGGCCGCCGACCACCAGGAGAGGACCGTCGGTGTGCGAGGTGACGTACGTCTGGAAGGGGTCTTGAAGGATCTCGGGCGGCGCCGTGGGGGGACGCCGGACGAGGCGGTACGCCGGACGGCGCACCGCGGCGGAGGAGGCCGGCGTGCTCACGGCATCAAGGAAACCACGAGGGTATGACGTTATTCCCCGGGCGGTCGGCCGACCGACGCGCGCATGCGGACCGGCATCGGCAGGCGGGTGACGGCGGGGTCGCGTACGGGACCCAGAAGGGTTTGAACTGCCTCCCAACCCAGTTGATAGTGCGGCAGCGCGATGCTCGTCAGCTGCGGGCGCAGCCACGCGGCCAGCTCGGAGTCGTCGAACGACACCACCGACACGTCGCGCGGCACCGAGCGGCCGGCGTCACGCAGGGCCTGATAGGCGCCGAGGGCGATGCGGTCGTTCAGGCAGATGAGCCCGCTCGGGGCGAAACCGTCCTCGAGAGCTTGGGAGACGGCCTCGTACGCCGAGTCGGGCCACCAGTCGCATTCGACGACGCCGGCCAGTTTGACGCCCTCGTCGGCCAGCGCCGCCCGGATGCCCGCGAGCCGTTCCCGGCCGGCGAAGACCTTCGTCGCGGGTGTGCCGACCAGATGGATGCGCTGCCGGTGGCCGGCCCGCAGCAGGGTCCGGGCGGCGTCGGCCCCGGCGGTCAGCTCGTCGGGGATGATCTGGTGCTGGGCCGGCCGGGCGCCCCGGGTCAGGCAGTTGAGCAGCACGACCGGACGGTCCTTGAGCAGCTTGGGCACGCGCACGAAGCGGGTGAACATGCTCGCGTAGATGAACGCGTCGACCTGCCGGTCGAGGAAGTCGGAGATCAGCTTCTCCTCGACCACCGGGTCGCCGTCGGTCTCGCCGATGAAGAGCAGGTTGCCCTGGGCGACGGCGGCGGCCAGGCTGCCCTGGATGGCCCGTCCCGCGTACGGGTCGGAGGCCAGCGTGTCCGAGACCAGCGCGATCGTCCTGGTCACCTTCGTTCGCAGGCTGCGTGCCATCAAGTTGGGCCGGTAGTCCAGCTCCTGGGCCGCCCGGAGGACCCGTTGCCGGGCGTCTTCGGAGATCCTCATGTCCACGTGGCGTCCAGCCAGGACGAAGGAGGCCGTGCTGCGGGACACGCCGGCCCGCTGTGCGACCTGCATGAGGGTCGCCCGTTGCGGGGGCATGACGGCAGTCAACCACGACCCGCCAAACGGAAACCACTGATCGACATCTATTGACGCCGGGGCCGCGCAGGAGCACGGTCGGGCTAAACGCATTCAGCCCCCGGCGAGCGCGACGCCGCCGGTGGCCGGCGCGAGCGCGCCGGCGCGTCCGGTGAGAACGCGCTCGGCGCGCCCCGTCCACCGGCGGGCTCGCCGGGGCCCTGGTCCCGCCGGGTGGGTGTGGTGACACCCGCCCGGCGGGACGCCTTACGCCAGGTGCTCCTCGATGGCGTCCAGGGCGGCACCGATCGATTTCGCGATGATCACCCGTTCGAGGGCGGCCGAGCGGACGAACGCCGTGTCGGCCAGTTGGCCGAGCCAGGCGACCAGCCCGTCGTAGAAGCCGTCGGGGTCGAGAAGGACGATCGGCTTGTCGTGCAGGTCGAGCGTCGAGGTCGTCCACACCTCGAAGAGCTCGTCGAGCGTGCCGAGACCGCCGGGCAGAGTGATGAACGCGTCCGACCGCTCGATCATGATGTTCTTGCGGGCGCCCATGTCGCTGGTGACGATCAGCTCGTCGGAGGCCAGGTCGGCCACTTCGAGGTCGACCAGCGACTGCGGGATCACGCCGAGGGTGTGTGCCCCGCCGGCCCGGGCCCCGTCGGCCAGCGCGCCCATCATGCCGACGCAGCCGCCGCCGGAGACCAGCGAGTGGCCGCGTGCCCCCAATTCGAGCCCGGTACGGGTGGCCAGGTCGAGCCACTTCTGTTCGAGGGTGCTGGAGGAAGCGCAGAAGACGCCGATGGCCGCCACGTCAGCGTTTCCCGTTCGCCGCGTCGGCGTCCACGATTATCTGGACCGCCTCGTCGACGTCGTCGGTGAGACGCAGCAGCTCCAGGTCGACCTCGCTGATCTTGCCGTCGGCCAGCATCGTCCCCTTGAGCCAGTCGAACAGCCCGGACCAGTACTGCGTGCCCATCAGGATCACCGGGAAGCGGGTGACCTTCTTGGTCTGCACCAGGGTGATCGCCTCGAACAGCTCGTCGAGGGTGCCGAAGCCGCCGGGCAGCACGACGAACGCCTGGGCGTACTTCACGAACATGGTCTTGCGGACGAAGAAGTAGCGGAAGTCGATGCCGATGTCGACCCAGTCGTTGATGCCCTGCTCGAACGGCAGCTCGATGCCGAGCCCGATCGACATGCCGCCGGCCTCGGTGGCGCCGCGGTTGGCCGCCTCCATCACGCCCGGGCCGCCGCCGGTGATCACCGCGTATCCGGCCTCGGCCAGGGCCGCGCCCAGGTCGGCCGCGAGCTCGCACTCGGGGCTCTCGGGGGTGCTGCGGGCGGAGCCGAAGACGCTCACCGCGGGCGGCAGATCGGCCAGCGTGTCGAAGCCCTCGACGAACTCGGACAGGATGCGCAGCGCCCGCCACGCGTCCTTGGTCTTCCACTCGCGCCGGTGATGGGAATCGAGGAGTTTCTCGTCGGCGGTGCTCGGTGGAATCGACTCGCGGCGCAGGGTGACCGCGCCGCGATGACGCTCCGCCCCGCCCTGGCGTCGCCCGTTGGTGCTGTCCGTCATGCCTAAAAGGTAGTGCGGACGGTCAGTAACCCGGTGAACAACCGGGTGGGTTTCGGTAAGAGGATTGCGGGCCGCCGACCTTTTTGCCAGATTGAAGCAACGGACGGTAGCTCTCATGCGTCTGTACAGTTACCGAAATCTCTCGCGGCACGCACGGCCACCCGGGCTTAAGGAGCCACCGTGACGACCCGATACGAACGCCTGAAGATGCAGCGCCGCATGCAGCGGCGCATCCGACTGGTGGTCGAGGAGCGGCGGATGGCGTTCGGCGCCGGAGCCGCTTCCGATCCCGAGGAGACGATCGAGATCCCGCCGATGGCGTTGCCGGCGGCTCCCGCCATCGGCCGGGTGCGGATCAAGAACGCCTAGAAGTCGGCGGAGGCCAGCCAGCGGTGCAGCGTCGCCGCGCCGTCGCGGATCTTGCCGATCTCGACGTGCTCGTCCGGCGCGTGGGCCAGCAGCGGGTCACCCGGTCCGTAGTTGAGGGCCGGGATGCCCAGCGCCGCGAACCGCGCCACGTCGGTCCAGCCCAGCTTGGCCGCCGGCTCGGCGCCGACGGCGGCCAGGAACTCGCGCGCCGGCTCCGCGGTCAGGCCGGGCAGCGCGCCCGGGGCCGAGTCGGTCAGCTCCACGTCGAAGCCCTCGAAGACCTCGTGCACGTGTTCCAGCGCCTGCTTCTCCGTGCGGTCGGGGGCGAAGCGCATGTTGACCTCGACGACGCACTCGTCCGGCACGACGTTCCCCGCGACACCGCCGGAGATGCGGACGGCGCTGAGCCCCTCACGGAACGTACAACCGTCGATGGTGACCGTGCGGGCCCGGTAATCCGAGAGTCGCCGCAGCACCTCGCCGGCCGCGTGGATCGCGTTGACCCCACGCCAGGCCCGCGCCGTGTGGGCCCGGCGGCCCGTGGTGCGTACGCGCACCCGAAGCGTGCCCTGACAACCCGCCTCGACCACGCCGTAGGTCGGCTCCAGCAGCACCGCGAAGTCGGCGTGCAGCCAGTCCGGCCGCTCCTCGGCGACCAGGCGCAGGCCGTTGAACTGGGAGTCGATCTCCTCGGCCTCGTAGAAGAGGTAGGTGATGTCGTAACCCGGGTCGGGCAGGGTGGCCGCCAGGTGCAGCGCGAGGGCGACGCCCGACTTCATGTCGGAGGTGCCGCAGCCGTAGATGAGGTCGTCGACGACGGTCGACGGGAAGTTGTCGTTCAGCGGCACCGTGTCGAGGTGGCCGGCGAGGACCACCCGCTGGTCACGACCCAGATCGGTGCGGGCCATCACCGTGTTGCCGAGCCGGTCGACGCTGAGGTGGGGCATCTGGCGGAGGACTTCTTCGACGTAGCCGGCGATCTGCCGCTCGTTGCGGGAGACGGACTCGACGTCGACCAGGGCGCGGGTGAGCTGCACGGGGTCGACCAACACGTCCGGGGTCAGGGGGTTGGCCATAGGCCGCACGATACCGGCCGGAAGTGAATCACCCATCGACTTACGATCCTCGTCACGCCCAGTAGAGTTTCGGCCGTGGAAACTGCGATCTCGACCTCCCCCGCCTGGGGCATCGGCCTCGCCACCGTCACCGCGGATGGCCAGGTCCTGGACACCTGGTTCCCCTTCCTCGGACTCGGCGAGCTCCCGGCCGAGCCGCCGGTGCTGCCGGCCGGGCTGACCGGGCCCCGGGCGCTGCCCGGCCTGTCGACGGTCGAGGTGCGCACGACGATCGGCTCGCTGGCCGACCCGATCAAGGACGCGTCCGACGCGTACCTGCGGCTGCACCTGCTCTCGCACCGCCTGGTGGTGCCGAACGGGCTCAATCTCGACGGCATCTTCGGCGCGCTGGCCAACGTGGCCTGGACCTCGGCCGGCCCGTGCCCGGCCGACCGGGTCGACGAGCTGCGCTTCCTGGAGCGAGCGGCCGGCCGCCACCTGGCCGTCTACGGCGTGGACAAGTTCCCGCGGATGACCGACTACGTGACCCCGTCGGGCGTGCGGATCGCCGACGCCGACCGGGTGCGCCTCGGCGCCCACCTGGCCCCGGGCACCACGGTCATGCACGAGGGCTTCATCAACTTCAACGCGGGCACGCTGGGCACCTCGATGGTCGAGGGCCGCATCGTGCAGGGCGTCGTGGTCGGCGACGGCTCCGACATCGGCGGCGGGTCGTCCATCATGGGCACGCTCTCCGGTGGCGGCAAGGACAAGGTGCGCATCGGCGAGCGCAGCCTCATCGGGGCCAACGCGGGCATCGGCATCTCGCTCGGCGACGACTGCGTGGTCGAGGCCGGCGTGTACATCACGGCCGGCTCCAAGCTGACCCTGCCGGACGGCCGGGTGGTCAAGGCGCGTGAGCTCTCCGGCCTCGACAACCTGCTCTTCTGGCGCAACTCGGTGACCGGGGCGCTCGAGGCGCGGCCGCGCAAGGGCACGGGCATCGAGCTGAACGCCGCTCTGCACGCCAACGACTAGATCAGCGCGCTGACGGCCGCTGTCTTGACGGCGGCCGTCAGTTCTTCCAGCACCTCTGATCCGATTCGCCAGTACTGCCAGTAGAGCGGCACGTCGAGGAACTTGTCCGGAAATAATTGGACATAGTGCCCGGCTTCGATGCCTGGTGTGGCGATCGATGACGGCACCATCCCCCAGCCGAGGCCGAGCTTGATCGCCTCGACGAAGGCCGATGCCGCTGGGACGTAATGGATAGACAAATCCGACATGGGCATTCCGGTGGCCGCCATGAACCGGTGCTGCAACTGATCCTTACGGTTGTAGACGATCAACGCCTCCGCGCCTGGCCGCCCCACCGGCAAATACCGCATAGCGCCCAGCGACTCGATCCGGCACCCCTGCACGGCGACATGATCGGCGGTGACCGCGGCCATCGCCGTCCCCGACCGCAGCAGATCGGCCGTGTAGTCCTGATCATCGGTGTGCAGCTCGTACTGCGGCCCCGGCACCTCGGCCAGGGCCGGCAGGAACCAGGTCAACAGCGAGTCCGCGTTCACCACGATCGACACCCGGGTGCCGTCGCGGGCCTGACTCAGCGCCTCCCGCTCGAGCAGCGCCACCTGCCCGGCGAACCGCACGAGCGCCTCACCGGCCGGCGTCGCCACACAAGGCTTGGCCCGCCGGACCAGGACCTGGCCCACCGACCGCTCCAGCGCCTTGATCCGCTGACTCA
Source organism: Actinoplanes sp. CA-131856 (assembly GCF_050956135.1). Taxonomy (GTDB): domain Bacteria; phylum Actinomycetota; class Actinomycetes; order Mycobacteriales; family Micromonosporaceae; genus Actinoplanes. Next base: position 9,821,431 of record NZ_CP191849.1, read on the forward strand.
CCGCCGACGGCGTCACATGCAGCTGCCGGGCCGCCGCCTCGAAGCTGCCCGAGTCGACGACCGCCTGGAACGTGGCCAACTGAGCGAAGTCCATGATTAGAGAATCTAATGCAACGTCAAAATCTTTAGCTTGAGTACGGTCCTGAGCACTCCTACCGTCGAGAATGTGCTCACCTCCGCCCTGGCCGGTTTCGCCGCGTCCGCCGTCCTGATCATCGCCATCGGCGCCCAGAACGCCTTCGTCCTGCGCCAGGGCCTGCGCCGTGAGCACGTGCTCGCCGTCGTCCTGGTCTGCGCGCTCTCCGATCTGCTGCTGATCCTGGCCGGCATCGGCGGGCTCGGCGCCGTGGTCACCGCGCGCCCCGACGCGGTGACGGTCATCCGCTGGGTCGGCGCGGCCTTCCTGGTGACGTACGCCGTGCTGGCCGCCCGCCGCGCGCTGCGCCCGGCCGCGCTGACCCCGGCCGAGCGCGCCCCCGCCGCCCTCGGCGCGACCCTGCTCACCTGCCTGGCCCTGACCTATCTCAACCCGCACGTCTACCTCGACACCGTGCTGCTGCTCGGCTCGGTTGCCCAGCAACATCCGCACCGCTGGCTGTTCGGCGCCGGGGCGGCCGCCGCCAGCGTCGTCTGGTTCACCGCCCTCGGCGCCGGCGCCCACCGCCTGGCCCCGCTGCTGGCCCGTCCCGCCGCCTGGCGGATCCTGGACGGCTTCATCGCCTTGGTGATGCTCGCGGTCGCGGTGACACTGGTGGCGGGTTGACCCTCGACCAGGTCGAGGCACCAGGTTCTCAGAGGTGCGAGGAGACATGCGGAGCATCGGCGAGGTGGCCCGGGCCAGTGGGCTCAGCGTCAGCGCGCTCCGGTTCTACGACGGGGCGGGCGTGCTCGTCCCGGCCGGCGTCGATCCGGCGACGGGCTATCGCCGCTATGCCGACGAGCAGGTGCGGGCGGCACGGCTGATCGCCGGCCTGCGCCGGGTCGGCATGCCGGTGGCGGAGATCGCCCAGGCCGTCCGCGAGCTTCAAGATCCTTCTTCGGTACGCCGCCGGCTCGATCACCATCGGCGGCGGCTCGAGGACGGTCTGGCCGACGCGAAGCGTGAGCTCCTGCGCATCCACGCCCTGCTCGACCTGGAGGAGCATCTGATGACCCGCCTCACCCTGCCCGGCGCCGCCCTGGCCGCCACGATCGACGCCGTCCGTTTCGCCGCGTCGGCCGACCCGACGCTGCCGATGCTGGGCACCGTGCTGTTCGACGTGACCGGCGACGAGCTCACCCTGGTCGCGACCGACCGCTTCCGCATGGCCGTGGCCGGCGTCGCCGCCACCGTCGAGGGCCCGCCGGCCCGGGCCGTCCTGCCGCTGGACTTCCTCGACGGCCTGCGGCCTCGCCTGACCCACGGCCCGGTCGTGCTCGACCTGGCCCCGGCCGACGTCCGGGTCGAGCTGCCCGGCGGAGACGCCATCGACGGCAAGCCGCTCGACCTCGACTTCCCCGATCATCGGCGTCTGCTCGGCGGCCTGGCCGACCCGGCCCGCCGGGTCACGGTCGACACGGCCGCCCTGCGCTCGGCGGTGGCGGCCAGCCCCACGGTGACCCGTGAGCACGAGGGCCGGGCTTATGAGGTCACGGTCCTGGGCCTCGACGCGGCCGGTGGCGTGCGGCCGGTCCCGGAAAGCGAGTGGGTCGACGACGCGAAGACCCACGTAGCGGTGAATCGTGACTTTCTGCTCCAGGCTCTCGACGCCGGAAACGCCGGCCAGCTGGTCCTGGAACTGGACGGCCCGATCAAGCCGTTGGCCGTCCGCGTCCCGGGCGACGACTCCCGGTTCTCGATTCTGATGCCGGTCCGGTACACCGCGGAGGTCTGAGTATTTAACGCCCGGTTAACCCCATCCGACCACCCCGCCAGCCGCCCTTAACCTGCCTGAAGGCTGCAATCTTGCTTTGAGCCATGTCACACCCCCTGCGTAGCGCACAGGGACAGTGGCTACCGTCGGGGGTGTGCGCATCGGTCAGCGATACGAGGACACGGCCGGCCCGGCCGTCGGCGAGCGCGCCACCGGTTGGGAGTTCGCCTGGCTGGACGGTCGCCACGTCGGTTCCGAGCCGACCTGGTCCTATCCGTCGCTGGCCCGCACCCTCCTGCGTGACGCCGGCTCGCTGCTCGATCTCGACACCGGCAGCGGCGAGCTGCTGGCCGAGCTGACCCCGCTGCCCCGGCACACCGTCGCGGTGGAGAGCTGGGCGCGCAACACCCCCGTCGCCCGGGACAGGCTGGCGCCGTTCGACGTGCCGGTGCTGACCGAGCTTCCCGGCGGCGAGGACGAGTTCGACGTGGTGCTGAGCCGGCATGGGCGGCTCCCCGCGTCCGACATCGTCCGCCTGCTGCGGCCCGGCGGCCGCCTCCTCACCCAGCAGGTCGGCAGTGACGACCTGGCCGGGCTCAACCACGCGCTGGACGCGCCGCCGGCCCACCGCCAGCCCTGGAACGCCGATGTCGCGGCGGGCGCGCTCAGCGCCGCCGGCCTCGAGGTGACCGACGTGCGCGAGGAGCGACCGCCGGTCACCTTCCACGACATCGGCGCCGTGATCCGCCAGCTGCGTGACCTTCCCTGGCAGATCCGTGACTTCACCCCGAGCCGCTACGCCGAGGCTCTCGCCCGACTGGACACGTTCATCCGGCTGCACGGCGGGCTGACCGTGACCGCACACCGTTTCCTCGTCCAAGCCGTACGTCCTTAGAACCGCATCCCCCACAGGAAGATCGCCCCATGCGCTCTCTGGTCATCGCCGTCGCCCAACCGCCGGTGCACACGCTCGACATCGCCGCGAACGTCACGCGGCACGCGTCCGCGGTCCGCGCGGCCGCCGCCCGGGTGGTGGTCTTCCCCGAGCTCTCGCTCACCGGGTACGACCTGGACGCGCCCCTGCTGAAGCCCGATGATCCGCGGCTGACCCCGCTGATCGAGTCGTGTACCGCCACCGACACCGTCGCGCTGGTCGGCGCGCCGGTGCCGGGCCCGTACATCGGCATGCTGCGCATCGACGCCGACGGCGTGCAGGTCGTCTATCGCAAGCAGTACCCGCACCACACCGAGGGCCGTTTCCTGGCCGGCCCCGGCCCCGAGGTGATCGAGGTCGACGGCTGGCGCCTGGGCCTGGGCATCTGCCGCGACACCGGCGTCGAGCAGCACGCGGCCGACACCGCCGCCCTCGGCATCGACGCGTACGTGGCCGGCGTGGTCGACGAGCCGGCCGACGACGTCGTCCTGGCCGAGCGGGCACGGCGGATCAGCACCACGTACGGCGTCTGGACCGCGATCGCCTCCTGCGCGGGCCCCTCCGGCCCGCCCTTCCCGGCCACCGCCGGCCGCTCGGGCATCTGGCAGCCGGACGGACTCGTCGCCGCCCGCGCCGGCCGCGCCCCCGGCGAGATGGCCCGGGCGACCCTCTTCGCCGAGCAGCTCGCCCGGGTCTAAGCGCCTGCTCAGAAGTTCTGTACGTAACTCACTCGGGAAGAGGGACGTAGCCACGTAAAAACCTCGTCGTGGGTTCGGATCCAGCTACCACAGCAGACCGAAACCCCCGACGAGGTCACCGTCAGTATGCGCCCTGCGCACGTCTACGCCCGCATGTCCGCACATCAACACACCGAACTGATTACTGCCCTGCATGGCCCTTGGCGCACCGCCACCCGCATGGTCATCGTCATCCTCTCCGCGGCAGGCATGTCCGCCGGCGAAATCGCCGAACTGCTGCACTACGACCCGGTCACCGTGCGCCGCTGGATCACCCGCCACCAGCACGAAGGCCTGGCAGGGCTGCCCGACCGGCCCCGCTGCGGGCGTCCCCGCACAGGCAGCCACCGCCTCGGCGACCGCATCCACCGGCTTCTGCTGACCCCGAAAGCCTGGACCACCAGCCGCCTCTGGCGCGCCCTCGGCCGTCCCGCGATCAGCCTGTCCACCTTGCGGCGCCGACTACGCGAGCAAGCCCGCTGGGCCCGCCCGCGCCTGATCGCCAAGAGCGACCCCGACCACGACACGATCTGCGCCGACATCCGCGACCGGATCACCAAACTGCCCACCGGATCAGTCGTGCTGGCCGAAGACGAAACCCACCTCGACCTGATCGCCCGCGTCCGCGCTTGCTGGATGCCACACGGCCTGCGCCACCGGGTCATGACCCCCGGCAAGAACCTGCGCCGCACCGTGCACGGCGCGATCAACCTGGCCACCGGCACCGTCCACCACCACATCTCGGTCAAGAACGCGTCCGTGGTGTTCTGCTACTTCCTGCAACAACTGCTCGACGCCTACCCCAACGCGCCCACAGTGGCCGTGATCTGCGACAACGGCGGCACCCACCTGTCCGGCATCACCCAGCGCTGGCTCGACGAACACCCCCGCCTGCAACTGATCCGCGGCGCCCGCTACAGCCCCCAGGACAACCCGATCGAACGGATCTGGGCCGCGATGAAACACCACATCGCCAACACCGCTCCCGCGACCATGGCCGATCGCATCCGCCAAGCCCACGCGTTCTTCCAACACCGCACCGACGCCCAGAACCTCACCACCGCCGCACCCTGGACCTCACCCTGGCTCCCACCCGGTTACGGACAAGACTTCTGGCCAGGTGCTTAGTCCAGAAACGCCCCACAGCTGACGTTGATGCTGGCGCCCGTGATCGTGCGGGCCCAGTCCGACGCCGCGAAGACGGCCGCGTTGCCCACGTCCTCCAACGTGGCGGCCCGGCCCAGCAGCGTGGTCGCGGTGATCATCTCGCGGATCTCCTCGGCCCCGGGCATGTCGTCCGGCAACGTCTCGGCGACGCCGGACGTGGCCAGGGTGACCACCCGGATGCCGTGCTCGCCCAGCTCGGCCGCGAGCTGGCGGCGCAGCGCCTCGACGGCCGCGAACCCGGCCAGCAGCCCGCCGAGCCGGTGCATCCGGTTGGCCGTCTTGTCGCCCTCGCCGCCGAAGAAGAGGATGACGCCCCGCCGGCGCGGGATCATGTGGCGGGCCGCCGCCCGCGTGGTGAGGAACTGCGAGCGCAACGGCTTGGCCACCGGGGACAGATAGTCGTCGACGTCCATCTCGGCCAGCGGTGTGCCCTGCACGTCGTAGGTCGAGATCACGTTCACCGAGATGTCGATCCGGCCGACCTCGGCCGCGTGCGCGTCGACCGCCGCCTCGTCCAGCGCGTCGAGCACCGTGGTCTCGGCCCGGCCGCCCGCCGCACGGATCGCTGTGGCGACCTCGTCCAGGCTTGATGCCGTACGGCCGGCCAGAAAGACCTTTGCCCCTTGCGCCGCGAAGGCCTTGGCCATGGCGCCGCCGACGGAGCCGCCCCCGCCGTAGATGATCGCGTTCCGGTCGTCGAGCAGCATCATCGTCGCCCCATCACGAGAGTGGTGTGCAGGTCCAAGGTGATCGTGCCGCCGAACCCGTCGATCGCCGCCCGCAGCCCGTCGAGGACCCGGCGTTGCAGGGCGGGCGCATGACGGCGGAACGGCGAGAACGTCTGGGTCAGGGCCAGGTAGCCCTCGGTGCTGAGCGGCAGGTCTTCGTGCCACTCGAGCTCGTCGACGCGGGACCAGACCCCCGAGCCGCGCACGTCGGCGGCGACCCAGTGGTCGGGCCGCGTCGGAACGTCGCGGCCGGTCCGGTCGAAGACCTCGCCGATGGCCGCGGACTGGGCGGGATCGGCATAACCGAACCGGTGCCCGAAGACCGCCAGGATCCCGCCCGGAGTGAGAGCGGCGAAAGCACGCTGATTGCGGGTCTCCTCCGCCATCCAGTGCCAGGCCATCGCGCAGGCGAGCAGCCCGACACCGCCCGGCGGGGGCGTCCACTCCTCGAAGGTGCTCTCCAAGACTTCGACCGCCGGAAATTTCTTCCGCAGAACGGCGGCCATGCGCCCGTCCGGCTCGATGGCGGTGACGTTGTCATGGATCTTCACCAGCACCTCGGTGCCCTTGCCGGTGCCGGCGCCGATGTCCACGGCGCTCCCCTCGGGCGCCACCTCGGCCACGGCCCGGCCCAGCTCGTCCGGATATCCGGGCCGCACGTCGTCGTAGAGAGCGGCCACCTCACCGAAGACCAGAGCCATGGACCCGACCGTAGCGGTTAAGGTTGGTCGCGTGCAGCACCATGCGCGCCCCGAGGGGACTCCGCCGACGAACGGGTACAGCCACGCGGTCACCGTCACCGGCCGTCTGGTGCTGGTCTCGGGCCAGGTCCCGCTCGACGCGACCGGCCAGTTGGTGGGCCCGGGCGACGCCTTGGAGCAGACGAGGCAGGTCTTCCGCAACATCGCGGCGGTGCTGGCGGGCGCCGGAGCGTCGATGTCCGACGTGGTCAAGCTGACCGTCTTTCTCACGGACATGGAAGACCTGGGTTCCTTCCGTACGGCGAGAGACGAGGTCATCGACCCCAGCCGCCCGCCCGCGAGCTCGCTGGTGCAGGTGGCCGGCTTGGTCAATCCAGCCTTCAAGGTCGAGATCGAGGCCATCGCCTCGACAGAGGCGTCCGCGTAAAGCCTCTTTCAGGTGACGGCCACCGGAAATAGCATCACTCATTAGGGTCCGGGTGCGCTTGCCGGGTGGCAAGTATCGCGATTTTGAGTCCCTTTTTCTCACATTGTCGGCGCCCGCGCGCCCAGTGGATCTCAACTTTGATTGATATCATGGCACCCACCTGATAGCCCACTGTTTCCCCTGCTCAGAACGTTTTCAACGATCTCGAACGCAAGCGGAGAGCACGAAGCCTCACGTTAGCGTCAGCCTTGCGGGGTCATCGGAACGGCGCTAGTCCCTTGTCTTGGCGTGCGGAACAGGACAGGCGGAAGCACTATCGTTTCTCCGTACGGATTCGGCCATCTTTGTCGCAGCGCCGGAACGCCGAGGGGCACCGGCCACACCATTCACGAGCGATAAGTTGACCGTCCCAGGAGGACACTCCAATGCGTAAGTTCACCAAGCGTTCCGCCGCCATCGTGGCCGGCTCCGTTATGGCCGTCGCGGGCGGAACCGCCGCCTTCGCCTACGCCTCCGGCTGGTTCAGCGGCAACGGCACCGCCTACGCGGCCTCCTCCACCATCGGGAACGTCACCGCCACGGCGAACCTCGGCAACGCTCCGGCGAACCGCCTTTACCCGAACAAGGCCGTCGCGGTCACCACAGCGACCGTCAACAACCCGAACGACTACCCGGTCCGGATCACCGGCGTCACGGTCACCAACGTCACCTCGACCAAGGCGGGATGCGGCGCGGGCGAGGCCAAGCTGACCTTCATCGACGTGCCCACCATCGACCTGGCCACAGGAACCCACACCGATGTCGCGCTGGGCAAGGTGAAGATGGATGAGCAGGCGATGCCCGTCTGCGCCGGTGCCGTCTTCACCATCACCGCGTCGCTCGTCGGCGAGATCGCCCCGCACTGATCGCCTCGGTGGGGCGGGCATCCGGCCCGCCCCACCGCGCACCGCACCTTCGACGCGAATGAGGCAGATCCCGATGGCTTGGCGGACCGCGATCACCACCGCCGCGACACTCTTCACGGCTTGCGTCGTGGCCGCCTCCGGCCAGCAGGGCGCGCCGACCGAGCAGGCCATGCTGCTCAGCCACGGCGACCGTGACAGCGGAGGCACTGTGAGGTTCGCGCTGACCGGCGAATCGGTCACCGGCCTCTACCCCGGCGTGACGCGAAAGATCAAGGTCACCGTGGTCAATCCGTACGGTCACCCGATCGCTCTGCGCGGCCTGGAGGGCCGGCTGGTCGGCACGGCACGCCGCGATTGCCCGGCAACAGCGGCCAGCCTGCGAGTGGGCGGTTACACCGGAAGGCTGCCGATCATCCTCAAGCCCGGCCGCCGGACCACATTGCCCGGCGCCATCCCGGTCACGATGCCGAGGAACGCCGCCCCCAAGTGCTCCAACACCCGATTCGCCATCGCCCTGGCCGGAGTTGCCGGAAGAGTGGCCCGATGAGGAAGCCGCTCAGATATCTGCTGGTTGCGGTGGTCGTCGGCGGCCTCGGCGCGGCCGGCACGATGGCGGCCAACGCCGCATGGACGATCAGCGGCAACGGCCAGGTGAAGATGCGAGCTCCCTCCATGCCCCGCGGAACAACGCCGAGCGTGGCCAAGCAGTCGTCGGCCGCCGTGGTCAGCTGGAGCGCACAGGAGATCGTGCCCGACGTCCGGATGGATCGGTATGTGGTCACGGCGTACAGCGCCGACACTCCGGCTCGGCCGAGCATCTCCCGCACGGTGACCGCCACCGGAGAGGCAACCGAGTCGGTCACCTTCGGGGCGGAAGAGGTGGCCGGTGGACGCTGGTACTGGACGGTCGTTCCCCGCTTCGCGCTCTGGGTCGGGGACGAAAGTGGCAAGAGCGCCAAACTGAACTTTCCGGCGCCGGTGAAGGCTTCGCAGCCCGCCGCTGATGCCGCTCGCGCCGCGCCCACCACCGCGCCGAGCACACCCGCCACGCCAGTGGCGCCCACAGCTACCACCGAGGCCGCCGTTGTTCCCGGCACGACGCCGGCGGCCGTACCGCGGACGAGTCCTACGCCCGGGTCCACGCCCGGTGACTCGCCGCCGACCTCCACCGGGACGGCCCCTTCGGAGCAGCCACCGAAACCGGTCGAGCCGTCCGCCAGCGACTCGGCACCGGCGGACATTCCTGAATAGGTGGGGAAATGATCGAGCCCTCGGCGGGGTCCCACGCCGAGGGCTCGATCGATTTTGCAGGGTGGGGATTAGCCCGGTCGAATTAGTCCGTTCGACGCGAAGTCGGTGATGAAGCGGGAACGCGACATCTATTCGTACAAGGGCCGGCGCCCTGGATTTTGACTTTTGGGTTGTCGCTGCTAGGGCCGCGTCCGGGCCGATGAAGTGCGCTTTTGGAGAAAGCGCTGGTCAGGGCGGTGAACTGACATTGTCCTCGGTATTCCCCCGGTCGGGGTAAGCCGGACAGACGGGCTTGTGCGATTTATGCGCGCAGAACGGCGGACGGAATCCCGATCACATGACCCGGCGTCGTCGAGGACCGTTGTACACACCAGTCCCCACCGGTCGTCGAGGAGGAACGCGGAACATGGAGGCACCGTCATGATGCGGCGTGAGGTCCTCACTCGACTGCGTGAAGGCGGCATCCGCGACCGTGGCAAGAACGGTAACAGGGCCGGCGATCTGCACGTCGAGCTCGCGACGGCCGACCACGAGGAGCCGACGTGGGAAGTTCGCAGCCCTGGTGACGTACGGAAAAGCGCCAAGCTGGACCGGCGCACCCGGACCATCCTCAGCATCGCGGCGGCGGCCGCGGTCGTGGTCAACGCGGGCGCGGCGTGGGCCTACTGGCAGATCACCGGGTCGGAGACGCGGCCCGTGTCCGACGCCGGACCGGTTGATCTCGCCCTGCGCGGGCGCTCCGACCTGAACGTGCCGCTGCGGCGGGGCGGCAGCGGCAACATGACCGTCACGGTCACCAACGACACCGGATATCCCATCCGGATCACCTCGGTCGCGGCGGGCGCCGGCAACATCGTGGCCGATCCGGAGCATCGGGATGCCGGGTGTGTCGACGCCGCCGTGGAGTTCACCAAGCCCCGGTTCGACGTGACCTGGGAGGTGGAGCAGAACGCCGTCCGCGCCTTCGCCGTCACCACCGCGCTCAGCATGCGCAAGAACGCCGCCGCCGCCTGTGAGGGGGCCACCTTCACCGTGCCGGTGCAGGCCTCGGGCGTACGCCGGACCTCGGATTGAGGTTTCCCCGGGCCCTTATCGCGGAACCTCCACCGCATGACAAGGATCTCCGTAGTGACCGGCGCCAGCGGCGGCATCGGCCGGGCGGTGGCCCGGCGGCTGGCGGCGCGCGGCGACTCGGTCGCTCTGCTGGCGCGCGGATCGGACGGCCTTGACGCGGCCGCCGAGGATGTGCGCCGCGCCGGCGGCACCCCGCTGCCGATCGAGGTGGACGTGGCCGACTACGCCGCTGTCGACGAGGCCGCCGACCGGATCGAGAAGGAGCTCGGCCCGATCGACCTGTGGGTCAACAACGCCTTCAGCTCGGTCTTCGCCCGCTTCGCCGACATCGGCATGGACGAGTTCACCCGCACCACCGAGGTGACCTATCTCGGCTACGTCTACGGCACCCGGGCCGCCCTGACCCGCATGCAGCCGCGTGACCGCGGCACGATCGTGCAGGTCGGCTCGGCCCTGGCCTATCGCGGCATCCCGCTGCAGACCGCCTACTGCGGCGCCAAGCACGCCATCCAGGGCTTCAACGAGGCGCTGCGGGTCGAGCTGCTGCACGACAAGAGCAACGTGCACACGACCATGGTGCTGATGCCGGCCGTGAACACCCCGCAGTTCCGGTGGGTGCTGTCCCGGCTGCCCCGCAAGGCCCAGCCGGTCCCGCCCATCTACCAGCCCGAGGTGGCCGCCAAGGCCGTCCTGTACGCGGCCGAGCACCCGAAGCGCCGCGAATACTGGGTGGGCGGCTCGACCGTGGGCACGCTGATCGCCAACGCGGTCGCGCCCGGCATCCTCGACCGCTATCTGGCCCGGACCGGCTTCGACAGCCAGCAGACCGACGAGAAACGGCCGGCCGACGAGCCCGCCAACCTGTGGGAACCGGCCGACGGCCGCGGCGAGCCGGACGCGGGCGCGCACGGCGCCTTCGACGACCAGGCCAAGTCCCGCAGCGCGCAGCTCTGGCTGTCGCAGCACCACGGCCTGGTCGCCGCCGGGCTGGCCGGCGCCGCCGCTCTGTGGGCGGCCACCAAGCTCAGATAGCGCGAATGTTGCGGCGGTGGCGGCCGTCGTGCTCGTGCTCCGGTGGCAACAGCTCGCTGCGCAGCGAGCGGTGGTGTTTGCCGTCGTGCGCGGCCAGCTCGTGGACCTCGTGCGGCACCACCACCGAGTGGCGCAGCACCTCGCCGGCCCGCTCGGCCGAGGTGCGCGCCACCTCCTCGTCGTGGGCGGCCGCCTCGATGCTCTCGGCCACGACCCGCGCCATCGCGTCGCCGTAGGTGCGGGCGTCCTGGATGCCGCGCTCGTGCAGCAGCGTGGCCTCGTGCTCGTGGCGGCGGGCGACCCGGGCCTCGTTCCGCTCGTAGGCGTTGCCCTTGGACGCGAACTTGAGCCCGACGGCGGCGCAGTCGAGCGCCACCAGCAGCAGCATGATGCCGATGTAGAAGACGCCGACACCCCAGAAGTCGGTGGTCACCAGATGCCACATGGCGGCGGTGCGCGCGCCGAAGCCGGCGTTGTCACGGACCGACTCGGTGTTCAGGGCCCGCTGCTCGGCGATTCGCCCGGTCAGCTCCACCTGCTCGGCGTTGCGGGCCTCGCGGGCCGTGCGCTGGGTGTCGAGCAGGGCCCCGGCCTGCTTGTCGAGCGTGGCCGCCTCGGTGTCGAGCGAGCGTGAGCGTTTCACCAGCGTGTCGCAGTAGCCGCCGCTCGGGCATCCGGCGGCCCGGGACACGCCGTCGCCGGCCGAGTCGGCGAGAGCCTGGTCGTAGAGGGCGCGGGCGTCGTGCCGCTTCTGGGCGGCCCGGTCGGTCAGGTCGCGCACCGCGGCGTCGTCGGCGGCCGTCTCACGCTTGAGCTCGCCCAGCCGCCCGGTGTACGTGCCGATGACGCCGCTCTTGTCCATCTGGCTGAGCTGCTGGTTGTGGACCTCGTTGAGCCGGGCGTCGATCTCGCCCTGATAGCGGGAGAGCATCAGCGGCTCGGTGATGAGCACGGCGAACAGCAGGGCCAGGCCGAGCCGGCCCGCGTACAGGCCGATCGTCGGCTTTTTGAGGAAGTGCTGAGGGTCGGTCGAGTCGAGCCGCTCGTAGCTGATCGACACCCGGCCCACCACGGCCCGGTCGTACGCCACCACCCCCGCCGCGACCATCGGGCCGACCAGCCAGCGATACCACGGATGCTGGTAGTTGGAGCCCGCGTCGATGAAGGCGGCGCCACCGAGCGTGGCGTACACGAAGTAGAGAAGGATGAAGGCACCGATCGCGGAGTACAGAACCCGGTCGGTGTGTGTGGTCACGCTGTCCGGGTTGACGTTGGCCACCCGCAGCAGGACGTCTCCGCGGCCCTTCGGCATGCCGATCAGTCTCGCCTAAAAGGGTGGTTCTCCGGACGGTTTTCGCTTCTATGCCGAAAGGTCGGGCTCGGTGATCGTGACCCGGACCGTGACCGCGGCCTGCACGGTCTGCCGCTGCGGGTCGAGCTCGAACCCACGGTCCGGGTCGCCGGCCATGTCGAAAGCGGCCGTCTCGCCGCGCATCAACATCATCGGGCCGCCGCCCACACCCTCGTCCGCGATCTCGACCAGCCGGTCGACCCGGGCGCCGACCGCCGCCGCGTATTCCCGGGCGCGGGCCAGAGCGTCGGCGATCGCCTCGCGCCGGACCTCGCCACCGGCCTTGCTGCCCGGCCGCAGCTGCCACCACGGCCCGGAGACGGACGCGAACTCGAGCCCGGCCAGCCGCAGCAGGAGCGCGCCGAGGGCCTCGAAATCGGTCACGGTCACGCGGGTCTCGACATTTCCCGTGTACGCCACCACGCGCTCACTGCCACGCTTGAGCTCGGGAAACACCTGAACGGCACCGCTCTCGCTGTCTTCACCGGCCAGGGCGGCCCGCAACTCGGCGGCACGGTCGAGCAGCCGGCTGAGCACGGTCTCGCGGTCACGGTCACGGGCCGACACGGTCACGGAGATGACGGCCTGCTCGGGCGGCACCTCGCGGAACGCCTCGCCGCGGACCACGATCGTCGGTTGCTGGCTCATGGACGAGACGCTATCGAAGGTCGGCGACACGTGCCTCACCCATCAGCCGCTGAAGATCGGCGTCGACCCGGTCGGCGAGACGCCGCAGGCTTCCCGCGTACGCCGGCAGGCTGGCGGCCGAGGTCTCATCAGCCTCGATCGCGGCGCCGACGAACTGACCGGTCAGCTCGGCGCCGAGATGGCCGAGATCGACGACGTACGCCACCTGGCCGCCACCGACACTCCCCAGCCACCGGGAGATAGACCCGGCCCGGCCCCCGAACCGCCCGGCGATCTCACTCCCCTGCGCGACAGCGGTCTCGACCAGCGAGAACACGGAGGTGGCCCGGCCGGCGACGGCCCGCAACACCTCGATGATCCGGTCGACGCCGGGCCGGAGGCGGCCCAGCAGCCCGTCGATCGCGGCGATGGCCTCGGCGACATCGGTGGGCAGATCGCGGACGACGGCCGACCAGACGCCGTCCTCACGAAGGAAGAGCCGGGCCCGCCGGATCAGATCGCGCACCGACTCGGCGAACTGCTGCCAGGCGTCACCGAGCCGCCCCGCCGTCTCGTGCACGAGCTCGGTGGCTTCGCGAAGGGTGGCGGCGGCGCTCTCGGCCGTCATCGTCGCGCCTCCTCCCACATCACAGCCGCCATGACGCCAGGGAGTTGTCGCGGCCCCGGGCCAGCTCGGCGAGTGCGTCGCGGGCGTCGGCGACAAGCCGGTCGGTGTCGCCGGCCACCGGCCGCTGGGGGCCGGCCTCGGCCCGCTCGATCCGTTCACCACGCACGTACAACCGGAACAGCCCGCGCGGGCCGGCGATCACGCGGGTGGCCTGCTGCTCCCGCATCCGCTTACCGGCCTCGTCGATCAGCCGATACGCCTCGGCGATACGACCACGAGCGGCGTCCAGAAAATCGGCCGCCTCGGGCGGCGGCAGATCCGGCAGGTCTTGCCGCTCGCCGCTTCGCATTCGCGGCACGCTGCTTCGCTGCTGCGGCTCGCCGCTTTGCTCCCGCGACTCACCGCTTTGTCCCCACAGCTCGCCGCCCGGCTCCTGCGACTTGCCGCTTCTCTCCCGCGGCTCGCCGTTTCGTCTCTGTGGCTCGCCGTTGCGGCGCAGCAGCAGCGGGACCAGGGCGGCCTTCAGGCGGGCCGATTCCAGGGCCTCGAGCAGGCCGGCGGCCACGCCGTCCGGGCCCAGGGCCTCCCACCAGCCGGGCCGCAGTCCGATGTCGACGAACCGGCCCACCGAGTCGACCACCGCCCAGGCGGTGCCCGTCCGGTCCGGCCCGGTGATGCGCTGCGCATGGCTCAGCGCCGACTCGACATCGGACACGAACCGCCACGCGTCGGCGAGGCGTACATCGTTATCCGCTTTGCGTGGTGCATGGGCGAATGAGTTCACCGGCGCTCCCCCGATCTCCGGCTGACACCGAGAGTAGCGCAGAACCCGGCACCCATTCGACCCCACGAATCGCCCCCGATCATCCGATCCGGGTCTTGATCAGGAGTTTCGGCGTTTCCGGAGCAGGAGCGTCAGAATCAGAATGGCACTCAGCAGGAGTGATCCCGTGATCACGATCAGCGATGGCCGGGGGTTGTCGTCGATTGCCGGCTCCGGAATGGAGCTCACGATCCTCGGCGCCGGGCTCACGCTTTTCGGAGCACGCTTCGCGGTCAGCGCGGCCAGCACATCGAGCTGCCCCGCCCCGTACCGGTCGTCGCGCCCCTTGGGCCCGCGATCGACGGCGGTGTCCGTGATCCGGTCGACGACCTCGCTCGCGGACATGTCCGGATAACGCGCCCGAACCAGCGCCACCGCGCCGGCGACGATGGCCGACGAGACGCTGGTGCCGTTCGTGACCGCGTACTCACCGCCGGGCCGGACCACCGGAATGTCGACGCCGTAGGCAACGACGTCGAGCTCGGGCCCGTGGTTGGAGAAACCGGTGACCTTGTTGTCGCGCCCCACCGAGCCCACCGCGATCACACCCGGATAGCGGGCCGGTTCGCTGACACCCCGGTTCTCGTTGCCGGCCGCCGCCACCAGCACCACGTCCGCGGCCACGGCCTTGGCCACCGCCCGCTGCAACGTCCCGTCCGACTCCAGCTCGAACGACATGTTGATCACCTTGGCGCCGTGCGCGATCGCCCACTCGATCCCCTCGACGACCAGCGCGTGATCCATCACGGGTCGTATCGGCATGACCTTGCTGCGCGGCGCCACACCGAGAATGCCGTCCCCGTCACCGTGCCCCCGCCCGGCGATCAGGGCGGCCATGGCGGTGCCGTGCGGGCCACTGATCACATTGCCGGCGGGCTCGTCCCGGGGCGTGTAGCGCCCACCGACGACGGCTCCGCGCAGGTCACGATGCCGTGCGTCGACACCGGTATCGATCACGGCAACGGTCACACCGGCACCGCCCCGGCCGAGCTTCTGCGCCTGGGCCAGCTTCATGGGCGCGAAGTACCACTGACGATCGCGCCAGACATCGGCGCGGGCCGGCGCCCCGCCGAACAACACGAGAAGCAGCACAGCTCCGGCCATGGCGCCAGAACGCGCGAAAGAACCACCCACGATGGACCGACGGGCGGGCCCGGTCACCCGCGACGGCCGATCACGTTCGGCCCCGGGTCGTGCCAGTCGTCGTCCTCACCCGGGGAGATCACCGGCGCGACACCCTCGGCGACCCGCCAGGCACTGTCCGGCTCGAATCGGGCCCGCTCACCGGAGTCCCGCCCACGACGGTTGCCACTGTGCGCCGGGCCGCCGGCGGCCGTTTGGTGACGCTCGGGCCCCACCGGATCATCCGGCAGCCACGAAGGCCGCGGAACAGGCTCACCACCGGACCGCCCTCCGCCGGGCCGGACGCCACCGGGTCGGCCTGCGCCCGGCAGCACGCCACCGGCCCGGGTAGCGCCCGGCAGCACGCCGCCGGCCCGGGTAGCGCCTGGCACCACCCCGCCGGCCCGAGTAGCGCCCGGCACCACCCCGCCGGCCCGAGTAGCGCCCGGCACCACCCCGCTGGACCGGGTTGCGCCCGGCATCATCACACCGGACCGGCCTGCACCCGGCAGCACGCCACCGGACCCGGCTGGGCCGGACTGCACGCCGCCAGACCGGAGAGCGCCCGGCCGACCGCTGACCGGTCCTCCGATCGGCGCCCCCGTCGCCGCGGAGCCGGAAACGCCCCCGCCACCGCTGACCAGTTCGTCCGGGTGGGAAGCTGATCGGCGATCGGATCGGCTTCGACGTCCACCGGTGACAGGCACGACGCCCGCGCCGCGCCCGGCCACTCCGGTGAGCCCCGGGCCCACGCCACCGACTTGACCGCCTCCGATCTCGCCGATCACCGCACCGGAGGGCAGCGGCGCACGGCCAGCACCGGAACCGGCCGACGTGGAACTCGGCGCTCGCCCCAGGCCACCGCCGATGATCGAACCTCCACCCGCGCCCGGCAGCAATCCCGGGACCTGTATGACCCCGCCCGGAAGCTGTGTCCCGCTGACGGACAGACCGCCACCCGATATCGGCCCGGCCTCACCGCCGGAGCCCGGCGGATTGATCACGCCGGCCAGGTCAGGGCCGCCGCCACCACCCGCGGCTCCGGACCCAACCCCGCCGCCGCCGATCGCCGCGCCCGCTCCAGCATCGGATCCCCCACCGACGCCAGCTCCAGCACCAACGCCAGCTCCTGCACCCGCCCCAGCGCCAGCACCCGCCTCACCACCGACGCCAGCCCCAGACCCGACGCCCGCTCCAGCACCGGCCCCCGCGCCATCGGGCAACGTCGCCTCCCGGCCCGGCAGCGGCGGCACCGGCTCGTGCGGCACCAACACGTCGATCCCGCCACCCGGCGAAAGCCTCGCCGAACCGCCCCCGGCCGGCGGCCACTCCTTGACGTCCTCGATGTGGAACTCGAACGCCGGCGGCACCTTCAACATCGCCACGGCGTCCGCGACCGCGCGCTCCGCGTCGATCATGTGCTGACGGGCCTGTTCGTCGATCTCGTCCTCGGCACTGTCGAACCAGCGGGGCACCACGTCGCTGCTCTTGTCCTTGTACTGCTCCCAGAGCGGCCTTATCCGCTCCTTGGCCCCCGCCAGCGCGTTCAGGATGTTGTCCAGCCCGTTCGCCGTCGTCTCCGCGTCGGCCGACGCCGTCTCGAGCCTCGCGATCAAGTTGTCGATCTGGTTGACGAAAGCCGCCGCCGACGCGTTCTCCTCCGGCGGCCACGCCGCCACCAGATCGGCCCGGGCCGCCACCAGGGCGTCCCTCTCACCGCGGACCGACCCCGCCAGGCGCCTCCACGCTCCCACCTGGGAGCGGGCCAGCGGGTCGTCCTCGTTCATCACCATCGACCACAGCCGCGGCGTGTTGTAGGCCGCCCAGTTCGTACACCAATCGCCGCTCATGACGCCCGTTCCTTCGCCCTGAGATCGGTGCTGTCGAAGATCGCGGCCACCGCCGTCGCCGCGTCGGCCAGCTCCCGGGCCGCGCGCATGTATTCCACGATGTTCGCCGACGAGGCGCGCAGGCTTTCCGCGTACCTCTGTTTGGCGGCGTGCACCCCACCGCCCGCGTTGTTCGCGCCGAAGCGTACGCCCGAATCGAGATAGACCCGGGCGTCCGCGTAGCCCGGCTCGATGGTCCGGGACGTGTCGTCGTGGACCTTGCCGGAAAATGCCGTCAGACCGTCGCTCTCGACGCGAATGCCGTCACCCACGGCCGCCTCCCCGTAGTTACGTCGTCTCGCAACGCAACCAACGTAGCGGCCACTGTCGAACTAGGGCGCCCAAAAAGGCGGGAAGATCAGCTCAGGCGCTTGACGGCGGCCGCGACCCGCTCATCGGTCGCGGTCAACGCGATCCGTACGTGCTTCTCCGCCGCCGGCCCGTAGAACGCTCCCGGAGCGGCCAGGATCCCGCGCTCCGCGAGCCAGTCCACGGTCTGCCAGCTGTCCTCGCCGCGGGTCGACCACAGGTAGAGGCCCGCTTCCGAGTGGCTGATCTCGAAGCCGGCCTTCGTCAGGGCGGCCCGGAGCGACTCGCGGCGTTCGGCATATCGGGCGCGCTGCTCGCTCACGTGCGTCTCGTCGCCCAGCGCCGCGATCATGGCGGCTTGGACCGGCGCCGGAACGATCATGCCGGCGTGTTTGCGGACCGCGAGCAGCTCGCCGACCAGTGCGGGGTCGCCGCCCACGAAGCCGGCGCGATATCCCGCCAGGTTCGAGCGCTTGGAGAGCGAGTGCACGGCGATCACGCCGGTGTAGTCGCCGCCGGTGACCGCGTCGTCGAGCACCGAGACGGGCCGCGTCTCCCAGCCGAGGGAGAGGTAGCACTCGTCGCTGGCGACCACGGCGCCGCGCTCGCGCGCCCAGTCGACCACCTTGCGCAGGTGTTCGGCCGGGAGGACCTTGCCGGTCGGGTTGGACGGCGAGTTGATCCAGATCAGTTTCACGCGCGGGGTGGGACCGACAGCGGTCAGCGAGTCGGAGCGGATCACTGTCGCGCCGGCCAGGCGGACACCCACCTCGTATGTCGGGTAGCAGACCGACGGGATCACCACGACGTCGCCCGGCCCGACGCCGAGCAGCGTGGGCAGCCAGGCCACGAGCTCCTTGGAGCCGATCGTGGGCAGCACGCCCAGGGTGCCCGACGCTGTGCAGGCGCGGGCCAGCCAGTCACCGATCGCCGCGCGCAGCGCCGGGGTGCCGGCGGTCAGCGGATATCCGGGAGCGTCCGACGCGCCCGCGAGGGCGCGCCGGATCAGCTCGGGAACCGGGTCGACCGGGGTGCCGACCGAGAGGTCGACGATCCCGTCGGGGTGAGCGGCGGCCTTGGCCTTGGCGGGCTCCAGGAGATCCCAGGGGAAGTCCGGCAGGGCCGCGGAAAGCGCGCTCAAGCCTTCGGCGGGAGGGAGACGATGAACGGCGAGTCCTTGTCGATCTTGCCGACCTTGGCCGCGCCGCCGGGCGAGCCGAGGTCCTCGAAGAACTCGTAGTTCGCGTTCGTGTAGTCCTTCCACTGCTCCGGGACGTCGTCCTCGTAGAAGATCGCCTCAACCGGGCAGACCGGCTCACAGGCCCCGCAGTCGACACACTCATCGGGGTGGATGTAGAGCATCCGGTTGCCCTCGTAGATGCAGTCGACGGGGCATTCCTCGATGCACGCCTTGTCGAGCACATCGACGCACGGCTCAGCGATGATGTAGGTCACGGGTCTTTCCCTCCAAAGCCTCGCACGGCTCACCGCCGGCGACAGTTGCAGAGCCTAGTATCTCCGCCGGAGGAGGTGACACGTGCTCCGTCGGCAGGATGTGGGACACCGGGTGGTGGTACGCCGAATTGTAGGCGTTACCCCGGACCGGACGCTCTACACGGATGCCCTGGGTGAGCTGGTCGACCTCACGGACACCGATCTCACCATCGCCACCGACAAGGGCACCGTGCGGGTGCCGTTGCGCGAGGTGCACCGGGCCAAGCGGGTGCCACCGGCCCGCCGCCCGCCGGCCCGTGACGTCATCGATCTGGAGCTCGCCGCGAACGCCGCCTGGCCGGCCCCGGTGCAGGCCAGGCTGGGTGGCTGGATCCTGCGCGCGGCCGGCAACTGGACCGGCCGGGCCAATTCGGCGCTCGCCGTGGGCGATCCCGACCGTACGCTCGAGGCGGCCATCGACGGGGTCGCCGACTGGTACGGCGAGCACGGCCAGCGCCCGCTGATCAACGCGCCGATGCCGCTGGCGGCGCCGGTGAACGCCACCCTGGACGGGCGCGGCTGGACGTCGCGGCCGCTCACGCTCGTCCAGACGGCCCTGCTTTCTCCGCTTTTGTCGCGCCTGGAGGCGCGGGCCGACCTGCCGCCGGTCGAGGTGGCCGACACGCCGGGCGACGACTGGTACGCCATGGTGGCCGAGCACAAGGGCACGCTGCCCGCGGCCGCGGTGCGCATCCTCACCGGCCCCGAAGAGGTGGCCTTCGCCCAGGTGCGTGACGCCGACGGGAGCCTGCTCGCGGTCGGCCGCGGCGCGGTCACCGACCCGGGCCGGTGGCTGGGCGTCTCGTTGCTCCAGACGGCGCCGGCCGCCCGCCGCCGCGGCATCGCCCAGCATGTGGTGCGCGCTCTCGCCCAGTGGGCCACGCAGCACAACGCCACCCGGGCCTATCTGCAGGTCGAGGAGCGCAACACGCCGGCGGTGACGCTCTACGGCCGGATCGGCTTCACGACCCACCACACGTACCTGACACGCGAAGCGCCGCTCTAACGCCGGACGACCTTGCGCGGCTTCGCCTGACGGGACTCGGTGTACGCCTTGAGCGAGCGCGACCGGTAGTCCTTGCCCAGCATCATGGAGATCCAGTAGCCGACCAGGGTGCCGCCGATCGCGAAGCCGCCGTAGAGCCAGACCTGCGAGAAGAAGTTGCCGGCGCCGCTCGAGAACGGCTGCCCACCGCTGATGAACGGTCCGACCAGGATGGTCAGCAGCATGCCGCCGACGGCGCCGAAGACGAGGTCGGGCAGGAGCCACTCGGACGGCCGGCGCCGCTGCGACACGATGAACGTGTAGATCGCGATGACCAGTCCGATGAGCGCGAACATCATGATCGAAGCACGGTTTTCGGCCGTGTCGTCGCCGTCGAACACGAACCGCGTGAGCAGCCGGGCCACCACGTTGATCGCGAACAGTCCGACCGCCAGCGCCACGGCCGGGAACCAGCGCTGCTGCCTCATTCTTCCTCCCCGCACACGAATCGTGGTTCGGGATCGTAGCGCCAGGTGAACTTCTTGCGCTCGATCTCCCGGCCATCTTTGCGGATGACGCGCCATGCGTCCTGGGTGAAACCTGGGAGTCCGCTGCTAGTCAGGCACTTGGGCCCGTCCTCGCGGTGCACGGTCGGCGGGCTGGTGTGGTTGCGGCGCGGCCCGTAGACGGTCTTCACGCTGTCGTAGATCTTGGTGCCCCACATCGAGACCGTCACGGAGCGACCGGTCGTGGCGGTGTCGATCAGAATCCCGTACGGCGTGGTGTTCTTGAACTTGAGATCGAGGGTGGGATAGAAGATCGTCGACTCGATGACGGCCGGGTAGCGCGAGAAGTAGAACGAGTGCGGCTTGTGCTCGACGTCCTGGAGGCCGGCGTAGTAGGCGGCGTTGAACAGCGTCGTCGTGAACTGCGAGGCGCCGCCGGCCACGCCCGGCTCGAGCACGCCGTTGACGATCACCGGCGCGTCCTTGTATCCGTTGTGATAGCCACGCTCGCCGGTGTGCCCGTTGAGCGAGAACGTCTCGCCCGGCTTGACGACGGCCCCGTCGACCGCCTTGGCGATCGTGATGATGTTCTGGCTGCGCGGCGACTTGGCGCCACCGGTGAAGTACGTGGTGAAGGTCGACACCCGCTCCTTGATCCCGAGCTTGGCCACCGCGGCGTCGGTCGCGCCGGCCGGGGTGGCCTTCAGGGTCGCGGTGATCGCGCGGGGCGCCGGCTCCGGCAGCACGGCGAGCAGCTCGTTGCCGAGCGCTACGACCTTGCCGGGCGTGCTGGCCACGATCTTCGGCGCCCCACCGGCCAGCGTGATCCTGGCCTGCCGGGGCGGCGTCTCGGCCTTGGCGAACTCCTTGGCCGCGGCCGCCCGCAGCTTCGCCCCGTCGATCGCCGGCGTCAGCCGCCCGTCGGCGTCCGCGCGGAAGACCAGCCCTTTCGCGATGGCCGCCGGCGAGAGCTGAAACTTCACGGCGCCCACACTCACGGTCACCGGCGCCGCCACGGCCGGCTTCGCGAACCCGGCGATCAGCTCGTCCACCTGCGCTTTCGTGGTCACCGGGGTCCGTTCGACAAGCGGCACCACGGCCACTTCACCCACGGGCCACGCCGCACGCACCCGCTCCGCCGCGATCCCACGATCAAGGTCAAGACCCGCTTGGGGGTACGTCGCCACGGGCGCGACACCCGCGAAAGCGATCCCCGGCTTCTTCATGCCGATCCGCCCGCTCGCCACGTGCTTGCGCAGCGCCGCTTCGAGCTTCGCCTCGTCGAGCCGGACGACCGCCGCGACCTTCCGGGTCCCGAAGAGCCGGACCCCACCGCCGGCCGCCGCGTCGACAGTCGCGGGAACATCGATGGCCAATCCCACGGCCGAGGGCGCAAGCGTCACGTCCTTGCCGTCGACGGTGATCCGCACCGGCCGCTCACTCCGGGCCGCCGCCTCCGCCCCGACCAGGTTCTCGGCCTCCGCCCGCGACGTCGCCCCGAGATCGACGCCGAGCACCTCGGTGCCGCGCGGAATGTCCCCGGCCATGGCATAGGCACCCCCACCGGCCGTGACCCCGGCCAGAAGGAGCACCACGCCACCCGCGATCAGCCAGCGCCGCTTCGACCGTGACCCGGCCACCTCCACCGCGACGTCGCCGCCGGCGGGCTCCCCGGCCGCCGGCTCCGCCACCACGGGTGGGACATCGGGGCTCGACTTCACGCGCGCTCACCTCACCACTCGGCGCGGGAAGCCCCGCGAATCGCCCGGCCGATCGGATCAGCCGTTCTCGATTCGTTCTTACGCCACGTGGCGGTCACCGGTTCACCCGGTACCGCCCGGCGGACCGGGCGGGATCAGGATGGCGCGCGGAGGTGCCGTCAGGGAAGGGTGCGCTTCAAGATCAAGCGATAGGAGTACACCGCGTACGTCAGGCTGCCGACCAGGATCATCACCAGGGCGATCCAGTTCTCGCCGCCGAGCAGATAGTCGCCCTCGCTCGTGCGCACGCCCGCCGCGAGCAGCATCATCAGCGTCCACAGGGCCCACGGCGGCCCGAGCGCCCACTTGCGCCGCGTCGTCGTGACCGCGAACCAGGCGATGGCGTAGTTCAGCACCGCGGCCAGCACCACCGACAGACCGAGCAGCGGACCGCCGCCGGAGCCGATCGCGTCGCCGCTCCAGACCGACACCAGGTCGCCCGCGCGCAGCGTGGTCAGCAGCAGCTCGAACACCCCGCTCACGAACGACGCGAGGATCGCCACCACCAGGCCGCCCCACCGGATCAGCGACTCGGCGCCGGCCCACGGCTCCCGGCCGGGCGTCACCTCGATGGTCGGCCGCTCGTCGCCGCCGGACGCGACCTCGGCCACCGTCTCGTCGCCGCCGGACCTGATCTCGGCCACCGTCTCGTCGCCGCCGGTCTGTGAAGCGCTCACCGCGGTCTCCTCGTCCGAAGCGGCACGGGCCACCGGGACCCGGGCGCCCGTGTCCGCGCGGTTCATCGGGCCGAGCCCTCCGACGCCGCGGAGGGCTGCTCGAGACCCAGGCCGCCGAACAGGTCGCTCTCCCAGCCGTGCGGGCCCTCGCCGGGGCCGCGCTCACCCTTGGCGATCGTGTAGTACTCGACGCCCATGAACTCGCCGCCGAAGTCGCCGGCGATGCCGTAGAGCCACGAGTTGTCGGGGATCTGGGTGGCGTGGGCGCGCATCGCCGCCACCTTCTGCTGGTAGTGGTCGGTGCCGTCCATCCGGGCCGCGATCTCGTCGTCGGGGTGGCCGAACGGCAGGTCCTCGACCCGCTCGACGTCGGCGAACGGGTTGTCGGAGAGCTCGCGGAACGCCTCCATGCCGTCGCGCAGGACGCTGATCGGCATGGCGGTCCAGTAGATCTTCTGCGGGCCCTCGTCGCCGGCCAGCTCGGCCGCCCGCATCGCCACCCGGTGGGCCTGGATGTGGTCGGGATGACCGTAGAAGCCGTTCGGGTCGTACGTGATCATGACCTGGGGACGGATCTCGCGGATGATCTCGAGGAGCATCCCGGCCGCCTCGTCGAGGTCGGCCTGCCAGAACGCCCGGGGGTTCTCGTTGGTCGGCAGGCCCATCATCCCGGAGTCGCGGTAGCGGCCGGCGCCGCCGAGAAAGCGGTGATCGGTCACCCCCAGCGCGGCGCAGGCGCGCTCGAGCTCGACGATGCGATAGCCGCCGAGCTGGTCGGCCTGCGCGGCCTCGAGCTGGGCCAGCGCCGGCACATGTATCTCGCCCTCCTCGCCGAGGGTGCAGGTCACGAGCGTCACGTGGGCGCCGGACGCGGCGTAGTGGGCCATGGTGGCGCCGGTGCCGGTGACCTCGTCGTCGGGATGGGCGTGCACCAGCAGCAGCCGGCGTGCGGGCAGGGCGTCAGTCACGGGCGCAACTCTACGCGGGACCTCCGACAGGTTCGGCGATGCCGGGCTGGTCGTTTGGGGCGCGGGAAGGCGGCTTGATCAGCGATGCTGTCCAGGTGGACTACCCCGGACTCGCGGAGCGCACCGGTCACTTCCGCTACGGCGCGCCGTACCAGGTGACGGTCGGCGGGGACGGCGCGCGGGTGGCCTTCCTGCGCTCGTCCGGCCCCGAGGATCCGTACGGCCGGCTCTGGGTCTTGAATGTGGCGACCGCCACCGAGACGCTCGTCTCGGCGAAACCCGTGACGGCGTACGCGGTCGATCGTGACTGCCGGACCGCGGCGTTCGTCTTCGAGGGACAGCTGTGCCGGGCCGATCTGATCAGTGGCGAGGTGACGCACGTGCCGGCCGAGGGCCCGGTCGAGGATCCCCGGCCCGATCCCGACGGGCGGCGCGTCGGCTACGTGACCCGGAAGGACGGGGCCGCCTCGCTGCGCGTGTCCGGGCCCGAGGGCGATCGGCTCCTGGCCGGCGAGCCGGGCAGCGCCTGGCGGGAGCACGGCGGGTCGATCTCCTGGGGTGTGCCCGACGACGCGGCCGAGCGGTTCGGCCGGCGGCGTGGCTGGTGGTGGGCGCCGGACGGCGGCCAGATCCTCGCCGCGCGCACGGCCGCCTCGACCAGCCTGCACCTGCTCGACCTCGACTACGGCTGGGTCGACGTGCATTGGGACCGGGAGACCTATCCGTACGTGGTGAACGTGCGCTGGGCCGACAGCGGTGGCCCGCTCATCACGGTGCTGCGCCGCATGCAGCAGCACGGCCTGGTGCTGGCGATCGATCCGCGCACCGGCGAGACGCAGGTGCACGCCGAACTGGCCGACGCCCGCTGGGTCGAGCCGGTGACCGGGACGCCGCGTCACCTGCCCGACGGCCGGGTGCTGGTCGGCGGCGAGCTGGCCCACGACGGGTTCGACGCGCGGTGCCTGTTCGCCGACGGCAGCCTGCTGACGCCGCCCGGCCTCTACGTGCGGCGGGTCGTCGGCTCGGCGCCGCGTCCCGGCGGTCCACCGAGCGCGCCCGATCTGATCGTCGAGGGCACCGAGGGCGACCCGTGGCGGCAGGACGTCTTCCGCGTGCGTACGTCTCTCGGCGGCGGTGGCGCCGAGGCCAGGAAGATCACCTCGGCCCCCGGCTGGCACCGGGCGGAGGCCGGAGGCGACGTCCTCGTCGTCGACGGCGAGGTGTGGCGCGGCGAGGCCCACGTCACCACCCTGCGCAGCGTGGCCGCGACTCCGCCGCCCACGAGCCCGCCGGTTCTCGAGCGTGTGACCGACCGCCGGCTGCCGGCGTCGGTGCGTTATCCAGCGTCCTTCGTCGCCGGGACCCGCCTGCCCGTGCTGGTCACGCTCGGCGACGGTCCGGGCCGGCAGCAGGTGGTGCACGATCCCTTGACCTGGCTCGAGAAACAGTGGTGGGCCGACTCCGGCTTCGCCGTCGTCACGATCGACGGCCGGGGTACGCCCGGAATAGCACCCAGTTACGAAAAGGTGGTCCATCGCCGGCTGGTCGACGTGGCCCTGGCCGATCAGGTGGACGCCCTGTACGCGCTGGTCGGCAAGCATCCCGACCTCGACCTGTCGGCGGTGGCCGTGCGCGGCGCCGGACTCGGCGGATGGCTGGCCGCGATGGCGGTGCTGCGCCGGCCCGACGTCTTCCACCGAGGCGTGGCCCGATCGCCCGTGCTCGACTGGCACGACCTGCCGGCCGCGTTCGCCGAGCGCTATCTCGGCGACCGGCACGACTCGGCCGACGTCTACGCCCACCACAGCCTGCTCGGCGCCGAGCCCACCGAGTCCCTGCTGGTCGTGGGCGCTTCGCCGGCCGGCTTCACCTGTGTGGAGTCCGCCACGCTCGAAGAGGAGCTCGCGTTCCTCCGCTGAGTTTTGTCGCACCCCTGGCCTAGGGTCGCCTCATGAGCCACTTCGATGAGGCGTCCGCGGCGGTGCAAGCCGCGCTGGACGCCGGTGCCCGTTACGCCGACTGCCGTGTCATGCTGCGGCGCACCGAGTCGATGACCGCCCGCGACGGCGACGTCGAGGAGCTGGGCTCGGCCGAGAGCGCCGGCCTGGGCGTCCGGGCCCTGGTCGGCTCCAGCTGGGGGTTCTACGCCGTTCCCGACCTCTCCGAGTCCGCGGCGCGGGCGGCCGGGCGCCGCGCGGCGCAGATCGCCACGGCCAGCGCCACGGTCCCCGGCCCACCGGTCGACCTGGTGCCGGGCGACCCGGTCGAGGCGAGCTGGGCCAGTTCCTGCGAGGTCGACCCGCTCGGTGTCGGCCTCTCCACCAAGGGCGACCTGCTGGTGAGCGCCACCGCGGCCGCCAAGCAGGCCGGCGCCGACCTGGCCGAGGGCATCTACCAGATCTGGGACACCCGGAAATGGTTCGTCTCCAGCGAGGGCCACCGCATCGACCAGCACATCCGCGAGTGCGGGGCCGGCGTCACGGCCAGTGCTTACGGTGACGGCGAGATCCAGCGCCGCTCCTGGCCGTCTCACCGGGGGCAGTACGGCACGAGCGGCTGGGAGCTGGTCGACGGCCTCGACCTGGTCGGCAACGCGCCACGGATGGCCGACGAGGCGCGGGCCCTGCTGACCGCTCCGCTGTGCCCGCCCGGCGAGACCACGCTGGTGCTCGGCGGCGAGCAGCTGGCGTTGCAGATCCACGAGTCGGTGGGGCATGCCATCGAGCTCGACCGCATCCTCGGCTGGGAGGCGGCCTTCGCCGGCACCAGCTGGCTCGACCTGAAACAGCTGGGTTCCCTGCGCTACGGCTCCGAGCTGATGAACATCACCATCGACCCCGGCATCCCCGGGGCGCTGGGCAGCTTCGGCTTCGACGACGAGGGCACGCCGGCGACCAAGCGCGACGCGGTCCGCGACGGCATCTGGGTGGGCGTGCTGGCCGGGCGTGACTCGGCGGCGGTGGCCGGCCTCGACTACGCGGGCAGCGTACGGTCCGACGGCTGGGCCCGGCTCCCCATGGTCCGGATGACCAATGTGGGCCTCGAGCCCGGCCCGCACACGCTCGACGAGATCATCGCGTCGACCGACGACGGCGTGTTCATGGACATCAACCGGTCCTGGTCGATCGACGACCGGCGGCTCAACTTCCAGTTCGGCTGCGAGATCGGCTACGAGATCAAGAACGGGAAGCTCGGCCGCATGCTGCGCAACCCGACCTACACGGGCATCGGCCCGAAATTCTGGCAGTCGATGGACATGCTCTCCTCCGAGACCATCGCGTGGGGCACGCCCAACTGCGGCAAGGGCCAGCCCGGCCAGGTGGGTCACACCGGCCATCCGGCCGCTCCGGCCCGGTTCACCAACGTACGAGTGGGGGTGCGCGGATGACCGCCGACATCATCCGGACGGGCGCCGAGCTCGAGCTCGCGGCCCGCGTCATCGAGCTGGTCCGCGAGATCGCCGGCCCGGCCGCTGAGGCCGAGGTGACGGTGCGCCACGACGCCGAGGCGCTGACCAGGTTCGCCAACTCGGCCATCCATCAGAACGTGGCCGAGGCGACCACGACCATCCGGCTCCGGCTCCACCTGGAGGGCCGGTCGGCGAGCGGCTCGACCACGGTGGCCGAGCCGTCCGGCCTGCGCGGCCTGGTCGAGCGCACGGTGACGGCGGTCCGGTTGAGCCCGCCCGACACGGCATGGCCAGGTCTGACCCCGCCGTCGCCGCTGCACGGTTCGGCCGGCCATCACGGCTCGGGTCCGCGGTCGGGTCTCGACTTCGGCTTCGACGAGGCGACCGCGAGGGCCACGCCGGCCGAGCGGGCCGAGCGGGTGCGCGATTTCGTGCGAGCGGCGGAAGGCCTGGAAACAGCAGGCTATTGCCGTACGACCTACACGTCCGCCGCTTTCGCCAACAGCGCCGGTCAGGCGGTCGAGGGCCGCACGGCCGAGGCGGCCATGGACGGCATCGCGCGCCTGAACGGCGCCGACGGCGTGGCCCGGCTGGCCGGGGGCCGCCTGGCCGGCCTCGACGGAGCCGCCCTGGGAGCGCGGGCGGCGGCCAAGGCGAGGGCGGCGCAGAGCCCGATCGAGTTGCCGCCGGGCCGCTACGAGGTGGTGCTCGAGCCGGAGGCGGTGGCCGACCTGCTCGACAACTTCGCGCTGTTCGGGTTCAACGGCAAGGCGTTCGCCCAGAAGCAGTCGTTCGCCGAGCTCGAGTCCGAGCAGTTCGACCCGCAGGTGACCATCGTGGACGAGCCGCTGGGCAGCCGCTCCGAACCGGCGCCGGGCCTGCCGTTCGACATCGAGGGCACCCCGCGCGAGTCACTGGTGCTGGTCCGCGACGGAGTGACGAAGGCGGTGGCACACGACCGGGCCTCGGCCGCCGACGCGGGCACGGCGTCGACGGGTCACGCCTCACCGACATCCCGCTCGTGGGGCCCGATGGCCACCCACATGCGGCTCGAGGCGGCCCCGGCCGCGACCGAGCCCGAGCTCCCGGCGGCCGAGCCAGGCAACCCGATCGCGGAGTCGGCCCGCCCCCTGGTGTCCCGCATGGAGCGCGGCCTGCTGATCACCGATTTCTGGTACACGAGGGTCCTCGACCAGAAAGCCCTGATCATCACCGGCCTGACCCGCAACGGCGTCTGGCTGATCGAGAACGGCGAGCTGGTGGCCCCGGTGAGCAACATGCGCTTCACCCAGTCCTACCCACAGGCTTTGTCCCCTGGCGCGGTCAAGGGCATCGGAAGCGAGTCCATCCTGCTGCCCGACCGCTGGTCCGGCACCCGCTACGCGGCCCCGGCCCTCCACTTGTCCTCCTGGAACCTGACCGGCAACGCCTCCGGCTGACACCCGCTGCCCGGCCGGACCCCAAGTTCGGCCGGGCGGCGGCATTGACCGGCGTGTTTCACTGGGCCGGTGAGCGAAACGCCGCGCGATCCGGATTCCGGCAGCTGGCCGGCCGACAGTGGCGCGCCGGGAACGGGCGACCGCGCGTCGGACGACTCTCCCACGCCCGCCACAGGCTTTCCCGCTCCTTCGCCCTCCTCCCTTGCTCCCGCACCCGCCGGGACTGCCGCGCCCACCTCCGGCTCTCCCGTCTCCTTCCCCTCTCCTCCCGCGCCCGCCGGATCCCTCGCGACCGCCTCAGGTGCTCCCGCGGCCTTCCCCAGCTCTTCCCCCGCGCCCACCTCAGCTGCTCCCGCGTCCTTCCCCGGCTCCTCTCCTCCGCCCATCGGAACTCCTGCGGCCACCGGAACTCCCGCGGCCGCCGAAACTCCTGCGCCCGCCGGAACTCCCGCAAGCGCCGGAACTTCCGCGACCACCTCGGGGTCTTCCGCGTCTTCACCTACCTCCTCTCCTCCCGCAACCGCATTTGGGGCGGGACAAGCCGCGGCGTCGGCGGGTGGGCGGCGGATGTTCGGGCTGGCGCCCGCGGGCGGTGGGGCGCGGCAACGCCGGCGGCGGCAATGGTTCGTGGCGGGAATTTCCCTCGGGGCCGCGATCGTCGTCATCGCGATCTGTGTGGGCGCGCTTGCGGTTGTCGACGCGGTCGACGGCGTACGGGATCAAGCCTCTGACGCCCGCGAGGTTCGGCAATCGCGGGACGACCGCTGTCTCGATCTGGAACGCCGGCTCAACAAGCTCGTCCCGCCGGGGGCGACCGCCGGCCCGACCGCGCGGGCCACCGCCGTCCGGAACGAGAACGCGGCCGTGCGGATCTTCGTGGGTGAGGTGCCGTCGGCCGAGGACCAGGACGACTGGCGTCAACTGCTCGACGCCCGGGCCGTGTTCGCGGACGCTCTCGACCGGCAGTCCAAGACCAGCGCGCCGGCCTTCTACGTCGCGCCGCGCAACGCCGACGGGGAACCGGTCGCCGACGATCTCGTCGAGTCCTCGCCGGCCGGCTGCGCCGGTTCGATCCGGCGGCTCGCCGCGCCGGACCTGTGATTCGTCCTATTTGCACACCTCGACGCGTACGGACCAAGATCCATTAACGCTTTTGATCTTGTCGATGTGATCGGGGTCGAATTTTGTGATCCATACCGCATCCCTGAGCGCGAAACTGTCTGACCCCCGGCGTAACGTGTGCTCCACATCACGGCGGCTGCCAAGGCTCCTCGCTCGTTGACAGCCGGGTCACACAGCAGCCAGTCATGGGGACAGGCACGATCAGGAGATCGAATGACGACGACGGCAACGAGGCCGGGCGCGGGCCGATCGCGCGCGGCCATCACGGCGAAGACGTTGCGCACCGACCGATGGTGGCTTCCGCCGCTGATCACCTTCATCGGCCTCGGGGCCTGGGTCACTTACGCGACCGTCCGCGTGTTCATGCACAAGTGGTATTTCGTCGAGGCGTACCACTACCTCACGCCGTTCTACTCACCCTGCATCACCGATCGGTGCGTTCCCGAGGCGGCGCTGTTCGGCACCCCGCTGCCCAGCTTCTGGCTGATCCCCGAGGCCGCCTTCACGCTGCCCTTCCTGCTGCTGTTCCGGCTGACCTGCTATTACTACCGCAAGGCGTACTACCGCGCCTTCTGGCTCTCGCCGCCGGCCTGCGCCGTCCCCGACGGCCACAGCAAATACTCGGGTGAGACCCGGTTCCCGCTGATCTTCCAGAACGCCCATCGGTACGCCTTCTACGCCGCCGCCATCATCTCGGTGATCAACACGTGGGACGCGATCATCGCCTTCCACAGCCCGGGCGGCGGCTTCGGCTTCGGTCTCGGCAACATCGTCCTGCTCGTCAACGTGGTGATGCTCTGGGCGTACACGCTGTCCTGCCACTCCTGCCGCCACATCGCCGGCGGCCGCCTCAAGCACTTCTCGAAACACCCGGTGCGCTACCGGTTCTGGACCTTCGTGTCCAAGCTGAACACGCGCCACATGCAATTGGCCTGGATCACCCTCGGCACGCTCGCGGTCACCGACTTCTACGTCATGGCCCTGTCCGCCGAATGGTTCTCCGACCTGCGGTTCGTCGGCTAGGGGGCGGCGCGCACACATGAGCACTCGCATCGAACGACACCACTACGACGTCGTCGTCATCGGAGCCGGCGGGGCCGGCCTGCGGGCGGCGATCGAGGCCCGGCTGGCCGGCAAGCGTACGGCGATCATCTCGAAGTCGCTGTTCGGCAAGGCCCACACGGTCATGGCCGAGGGCGGCGCCGCCGCCGCGATGGGCAACGTGAACAGCCGCGACAACTGGATGGTCCACTTCCGCGACACCATGCGCGGCGGCAAGTTCCTGAACAACTTCCGGATGGCCGAGCTGCACGCCAAGGAGGCTCCGGAGCGGATCTGGGAGCTGGAGACGTACGGGGCGCTCTTCGACCGTACGAAGGACGGAAAGATCTCCCAGCGCAACTTCGGCGGTCACGAATATCCGCGGCTGGCGCACGTCGGCGACCGTACGGGCCTCGAGCTGATCCGCACCCTGCAGCAGAAGATCGTCTCGTTGCAGCAGGAGGACTTCGCCGAGACCGGAAGCTACGACTCGCGCATCCGGGTGTTCGCCGAGACGACCATCACCGAGCTGCTGCTCGACGGCGACCGGGTGGCCGGCGCGTTCGGCTACTACCGCGAGTCGGGCGAGTTCATCCTGCTCGAGGCCCCGGCCGTGGTGCTCGCGACCGGCGGCGTCGGCCGCAGCTACAAGGTCACCTCGAACTCGTGGGAGTACACCGGCGACGGGCACGCGCTCGCCCTGCGCTCGGGCGCGACTCTGATCAACATGGAGTTCCTCCAGTTCCACCCGACCGGCATGGTCTGGCCGCCCAGCGTCAAGGGCATCCTGGTCACCGAGTCGGTCCGGGGCGACGGCGGCGTGCTGCGCAACTCCGACGGCAAGCGCTTCATGTTCGACTACGTCCCCGACGTCTTCCGCAAGCAGTACGCGGAGACCGAGGAGGAGGCCGACCGGTGGTACGAGGATCCGGACAACAACCGCAGGCCGCCCGAGCTGCTTCCGCGTGACGAGGTCGCGCGCGCGATCAACTCCGAGGTCAAGGCGGGGCGGGGCACGCCGGCCGGCGGCGTCTACCTCGACGTGTCGACCCGCATGCCGGCCGAGGTGATCACCCGGCGCCTCCCGTCGATGTACCACCAGTTCAAGGAGCTGGCCGATGTCGACATCACCAAGGAGCCGATGGAGGTCGGGCCGACCTGTCACTACGTGATGGGCGGGGTCGAGGTCGACCCCGACTCGGGCGCGGCGCTGGGCACGGTGGCCGGTCTGTTCGCGGCGGGCGAGGTGTCCGGCGGCATGCACGGCTCCAACCGGCTCGGCGGCAACTCGCTCTCCGACCTGCTGGTCTTCGGTAAGCGCGCCGGTGAGCACGCGGCGGCGTACGCCGACTCGCTGACCGCGAAGCCACGGGTGCACACCGCCGACGTCGAAGCCGCTGTCACCACCGCCCTGGCGCCTCTGCAGAGGCAGAGCGGCGAAAACCCGTACACCCTGCAACAAGATCTTCAAGCGGTGATGGGTGACCTGGTCGGCATCATCCGGCGGGCGGGCGAGCTGACCGACGCGCTCAAGCGGTTGCAGGACCTGAAGGCCCGCGTGGCCAATGTGGGCGCGACCGGCGGCCGCCTCTACAACCCCGGCTGGCATCTCGCCCTCGACCTGCGCAACATGCTGGTCGTCTCGGAGTGCACGGCTAAGGCCGCGCTCGAGCGGGAGGAGTCGCGCGGCGGCCACACCCGCGAGGACTTCCCGCAGATGAGCCCGCAGTGGCGGCAGGTCAACCTGGTCTGCTCGCTCGACAAGAGCGGCGACGTGCACCTCGAGCACAAGCCGCTGCCGACCATGCGCGATGAGCTGATCGAGCTCTTCGAGCGCAGTGAGCTGGCCAAATATATGACCGACGAGGAATTGAACCAGCCCGGCGCGGCTCACATCCCCGGCGCCCGGACGGACGCGCAGAGCAAGACGGAGGCGAAGTAATGGGCACGAAGCGCCACTTCCGCGTCTGGCGCGGCGACTCGTCCGGCGGCGACATCCAGGATTTCGACGTCGAGGTCAACGAGGGTGAGGTCGTGCTCGACATCATCCACCGGCTCCAGGCCACGCAGACGCCCGACCTGGCCTGCCGGTGGAACTGCAAGGCCGGCAAGTGCGGCTCCTGCTCGATGGAGATCAACGGCAAGCCGCGGCTTGGCTGCATGACCCGGATGTCCACTTTCGAGGAGGACGAGACGGTCACGATCACGCCGCTGCGGACCTTCCCGGTCATCCGCGACCTGGTCACCGACGTGTCCTTCAACTATGAGAAGGCCCGCGAGACGCCCGCGTTCGCGCCCCCGCCCGGGGTAGCGCCGGGCGACTACCGCATGCAGCAGATCGACGTCGAGCGGAGCCAGGAGTTCCGCAAGTGCATCGAGTGTTACCTCTGCCAGAACACGTGTCACGTCGTCCGCGACCACGAGGAGAACAAGGCCGCGTTCTCCGGCCCGCGCTACTTCATCCGGGCCGCCGAGCTCGACATGCACCCGCTCGACGACCGGACCGACCGCAAGCAGTACGCGCAGGCACACCAGGGCCTCGGCTACTGCAACATCACCAAGTGCTGCACCGAGGTCTGCCCCGAGCACATCAAGATCACCGACAACGCGATCATTCCGATGAAGGAGCGCGTGGTGGACAAACGATACGACCCCCTGGTCTGGCTCGGCCGCAAGATCTTCCGTCGCGACGAGCTGGAGGCCTCCCCGGCGCCGACCACCGACACGACCCACTACTCCAGCGCCCGTCTGCCCGAGGGCGCGCCGGTGCGTGAGGACGGCAAGATGGACGTCTCCGAGATCTCGCTGCCCACGCAGGGTGGCCCGTCACCGTTCGGCGACGACCTGTCGTTCCCGATGGCGCCGGGCACGGTGACCTATCACCCGCCCGCCGACAAGGCGGACTCGGGCTCCGACCCGAACGCCCACTAGTTCTTCGTCAACCAGAGTTCCAAGCCGTCCAGCAGCCGCTCCAGGCCGAAGGCGAACCCTTCGTCCAGGAGCTGCTGCTGGTCACGGCCTTCCACGCCGGCGTGGCGCCGCCATTCGCCGTAGGCGGGATGTTCGGCGGCCATCTTCTCTACATACGGCCGCATCTGGTCGGCCGCACCGGCCATGTCGAGGCCGCTGCGCTTGATTGCCGCATGCGCGGCCGCCTCGGTGGTGGCGGCGCCGATGGCATGCGCGTTGATCATCGCGCTGGCGTGTGACAGCGGCATGCCCGTGAAGCCGGCGCCGGTCAGCAGCATCACGATCCGGTCGCCCATCCGCATCGCGTTCGGTCCCAGAGTCGGATGCGTGCCGAGCAAGCCGATCACCCATGGGTGACGCAACAGGGCGGCACGCATGCCGGTCGCCCACACGGAGACGCCGATCCGCCAGCCGGTGTCGCCGGGTTCCGGGACGTAGATCTCGCCGATCACCTCGTCGACGGCCAGTTCGAGCAGCTCGTCCTTGTTCGCCACGTGCCAGTAGAGCGAGGTCGCGCCCGAGCCCAGCTTGGTGCCGAGGCGGCGCATGCTCAGCCCGGCCGGCCCCTCGGCGTCGAGGATCTCCATGGCCGCGCGGAGGATCTGCTCCCGGCTCAGGGTGGGCTGGCCGTTGCGGGTGCGCGGCGGCCGCAGCCACACGGAGTCGGCGAACTTCGAGGTCATAGCCCCATCCTAAAGCCACTCGCACAGTGTTCGAGTTCGCTGGTACGGTGTGCGAGTCAATCGCACAGTGTTCGAGAACGGGGTTATTCGTGGAGGAACGCAACCCGCGTCGCTGGCTGATCCTCGGCGTGCTCTGCCTGAGTCTGCTGGTGGTCGTCGTCGACAACATGGTGCTCAACATCGCCATCCCGTCGCTGATCCGCGACCTGGGCGCTTCGTCGGCCGACATTCAGTGGATCATCGACGCGTACATCCTGGTCTTCGCCGGCCTGCTGCTCACCGCGGGCGGCCTCTCCGACCGCCACGGCCGCCGCCGCGGGCTGGTCACCGGCCTGATCGTCTTCGGCAGCGCGTCGGTGCTGGCCACGCTCTGCCAGACGCCCGGTCAGCTCATCGCGGTCCGCGGCCTGATGGGCGTGGGCGCCGCGTTCCTCATGCCGGGCACGCTGTCGATCCTCACCACGGTGTTCGACGAGTCCGAGCGCAAGAAGGCCATCGCCATCTGGAGCTCGGTGCTGATGCTCGGCTCGCTCGGCGCGCCCACCCTCGGCGGCCTGCTGCTGGAGCACTTCTGGTGGGGCTCGGTGTTCCTGATGAACGTGCCGATCGCGATCCTCGGCATCGTGGCCGCGCTGGCCATCATCCCGGAATCGCACGGCCGGGCCTCGCGCCCCGACCTGCTCGGCGCGCTCTTCTCCACGATCGGCATGACGGCCCTGGTCTGGGGCATCATCCGGGCGGCGCAGGACGGATGGGCGGCCGCGACCACCGTCGGCGGGTTCGCCGTCGCGGTGGTCGGGCTGGTCGCGTTCGCCCTCTGGGAGCGCCGGGTCGCCGAGCCGATGCTGCCGTTGTCGCTCTTCCGCGACCGCAACTTCGGCGGCGCCAGCCTGTCGATCGTCCTGCTGTCGTTCTCGGCCGGCGGAGTGTTGCTGGCATTGACCCAATACCTTCAGTTCGTTCTGGGGTACGGGCCGATGAAGGCCGGCCTGGCGTTCGTGCCGCTGCTCATCACGGCGGTGATCTTCAACGGCATCGGCGTCGTGGTCGACAAGCGGTTCGGTACGAGGGTGGCCCTGGCGGCCGGGCTGTTGCTGATGGCGGGCGGGTTCGGCGTGCTGGCGTCGCTGTCGCCGGGTGACGGATACGTTCGGCTGGCGATCGCGCTGGTGGTGATCGGCGCGGGCAGCGGCACGGCGGGGCCGGCGGCTTACGGGACACTGCTCGGCGCGCTGCCGCCGGACCGGGTGGGTGTGGGATCGGCCGTGAACGACACGGTGCAGCAGGTGGGTACGGCCTTGAGTGTGGCCGTGCTGGGCAGCGTGCTCACGACGGCCTACCGGAGCGCGATGCCGTCCGACGCGCCCGAGGAGGCGCGCCGTTCCATCGGCGACGCCCTGGGGATCGCGGCCTCGACGGGGGACGCGGCCCTGGCCCGCCTGGCGCAGAACTCCTTCGTCGAGGCCATCTCCACGACGGCCCTGGTCGGAGTGGCCGGCGGCGTGATCGCCGCCGCGGTCGCCGCTTCCGTGCTGCGCCCCCGGCCCGCCCCTGCCTCTCCCTCTTCCCCGCCTCCCCTTTCCTCGGCCCCCTCGTCCCCTCCCTCCTCGTCCCCTCCCTCCTCGTCCTCTTCCCTTCCGTCCTCGTCCTCGTCCTCGTCCTCTCCCTCCTCGTCCTCGGCCTCCTCTTCCTAGGCCTCCTCATCCCCTCCTCCCTTTCCCCGCCTTCCTCTTCCTCGCCCGCCCCTTCCTCGCCTTCCCCCTCCTCGGCCTAGACGCGCCGGACATTTCGGGATCGGTCGGCGACTTCGAGAGTTATCCACAGGGCCGAAACGATCTTCGAACATCCGTACTAAGCTTTGCGCATGACCAGCACCTATCAGCCGTCGATGTTCGATCTCTCCGGCGGCCCGGCCATTGAAGTCGGGCCGCTCGAGGGGCGCCTGAAACGCCACGAGCTCACCGCCGGGGCGTGGGTCGACGTGCTGCCGGGCTGGCTGCAGGGCTCGGGCGAGGTCTTCGAGACACTGCTGGGCATCGACTGGCGCGCCGACCGCCGCCAGATGTACGACTCTGTCGTCGACGTCCCGCGCCTGCTCCGGTGGTACGGCGGCGACGAGGAGCTGCCCCATCCGGCGCTGACCGAGGCCAAGGCCGAGCTCAACCGGTATTACGCCGCCGAGCTCGGCGAGGACTTCGTCACCGCCGGCATGTGCCTCTATCGCGACGGCCGCGACAGCGTCGCCTGGCACGGTGACACGCTCGGCCGCTCGGCCCGCCACGACACCATGGTCGCGATCGTCTCGTTCGGCTCGCCGCGCCACCTCTCATTGCGGCCCCGCGCGGGCGGCCACGAGACCCTGCGGTTCCCGCTCGGCCACGGCGATCTGATCGTCATGGGCGGCTCGTGCCAGCGCACGTGGGAGCACGCGATCCTCAAGACGGCCAAGGCGGTCGGCCCGCGCGTCAGCGTCCAGTTCCGCCCGATCAACGTGGCCTGACGACCACCCGGCGACACCCGGAGCCAGCGGGCTCCCGGGGCGCTGCATCATGCCGGTAAAAGCCGATTGAAACAACATGGAAACAGACGGTTGACGTGCACAGCCAGAAAGTTACACTCCAAGTGTAAATAGTTGACCTTCACTTTCTACACAGGACGGTCGCCGCCCCCTGGGCGCCCGTCTGCACAGGCCACTCTGCCGGTTCGAGCCGAGGTGACCATGTCAACGGATTCGTCAAAGTCCCCGACCGCAAGCTCCGATTCCCCCGCGGATCAAGGGCTCGCGCTCCATCACATAACCGTCCGCTTCGGTGGTCTGCTCGCCCTCGACGACGTGTCGCTCCGGGTGCCGCCCGGGCGCATCGTCGGCATCATCGGTCCCAACGGCGCCGGCAAGACCACCCTGTTCAACGTCATCTGCGGCTTCGTGTCGCCGCAGTCGGGCGCCATCACGCTCGACGGGCGCCCGTTCAAGCCCCGGCCCCATCACCTCAGCGGCCGCGGCATCGCGCGCACCCTCCAGGGCGTCGGCCAGTTCAACGGCATGACCGTCCTCGACAACGTGCTGGTCGGCGCGCGGTCACGCAAGCACGAGGAGGAGGCGTGGGCCGCGCTCGAGCGCTGTGGCGTGGCCGAGCACGCGGCCGCCCTGCCCGCTTCGCTGCCCTATGCCAAGCGCAAGCGGGTCGAGCTGGCCCGCGCCCTGGCCGCCAAGCCGCGCATCCTGATGCTCGACGAGCCGGCCGGTGGGCTGGACGCCGACGAGATCCGCTGGCTGGCCACGCTCATCCAGGAGGCCGGCTGCACGGTCCTGCTGGTCGAGCACCACATGGACCTGGTCATGTCGGTCTGCGACGAGATCCTGGTCCTCGACTTCGGCAAGCCGATCGCCCTTGGCACGCCCGGCGAGATCCGCAACGACGACAAGGTCGCCGAGGCCTATCTGGGAGCGGCCGCGTGAGCGCCCTGCTGGAGGTCGACGGCCTCACCGTGGGCTATGGGGCTGCGCCGGTGCTGCACGACGTCAGTCTCACCGTTCAAGAGGGACAGATCGTCGCCGTGCTGGGCGCCAACGGCGCCGGCAAGACGACTTTGCTTCGGGCGTTGTCGGGGCTGCTGCCGCCGATTAAGGGCCGTGTCGTATTCGACGGCGCCGACCTGCGTGGCGTCAAGGTCGAGCGGCTGGTGCGGCACGGCATCGCCCACGTGCCCGAGGGCCGCGGCGTGGTCACCGAGCTCACCGTCGACGAAAACCTGCGGCTCGGCGGCCTCTGGCGCAAGCCGCAGCCGTCGCTGGCGCCGATCTACGAGCTGTTCCCCCGGCTCGCCGAGCGGCGCTCCCACCTCGGCCATCAGCTTTCCGGCGGTGAGCGGCAGATGCTGGCGATCGGCCGCGCCCTGGCCGCGCAGCCCCGGCTGCTGCTGCTCGACGAGCCGTCGCTGGGTCTGGCCCCGCGGGTCACCAGCCAGATCATGGCGCTGCTGCGCGATCTGCGCGACCGCACCGGGCTGGCGGTGCTGCTGGTCGAGCAGAACGTGCGCAGCGCCCTGTCCATCGCCGACCAGGGCGTCGTGCTGTCGCTGGGCCGCATAGCCGCCCGCGACGACGCCGCGGCGCTCGCCGACGACGCCGATCTCCGGCACGCCTACCTGGGGTTCTGACATGGACCGTTTCCTGTTCCTCACCTTCGACGGGCTCAGTCGCGGCGCCGTCTACGCGGCGTTCGCGCTGGCCCTGGTGCTGATCTGGCGGGCCACCCGGATCGTCAACTTCGCGCAGGGCGCGATGGCGGTGGCCACGGCCTATGTGGCCTATTCGGTGGCCGACGCGACCGGCTCGTACTGGGTCGGGTTCGCTGTGGCGCTCGTCGCCGGGCTGTTGCTCGGCGCCGCCGTCGAGCGGGTCGTGATGCGCTTCGTCGACCATTCGTCGCCGCTCAACGGGGTGGTGGTGGCGCTCGGGCTGGTGCTGATCATCCAGGGCGTCCTGGGCATGGTCTACGGCAACGAGTTCCGGCCGGCCGAGGCGCCGTT
Source organism: Actinoplanes sp. CA-131856 (assembly GCF_050956135.1). Lineage (GTDB taxonomy): Bacteria > Actinomycetota > Actinomycetes > Mycobacteriales > Micromonosporaceae > Actinoplanes. The sequence goes on from NZ_CP191849.1 coordinate 9,860,576, forward strand.
CAGCCGGGACGCCTTCAACATCGGTGGCGTGGCGCTGCTCTCGCGCTACGACGTCTTCGTCTTCGCCGCCGTGGGTGCCGTGGTCGTTCTGCTCACGCTGCTGTTCACCCGCACGCCGACCGGCCTGCGGATGCGGGCGGCGGCCTTCGCGCCGGACGTGTCGCGCCTGCTCGGCGTGCCGGTCGGCGGCATGCTCACGCTCGGCTGGGCGCTGGCCGCCGCGGTCGGCTCCCTCGCCGGAATGCTGGTCATCCCGACCGAGCTGGGGCTACACCCGACGGCGATGGACGTGCTGTTCATCTCGGCCTTCACCGCCGCCGTGCTGGGCGGGCTCGACAGCCCGATCGGCGCGGTCATCGGTGGCCTGATCGTCGGCCTCGTCTTGTCGTACATCAGCGGCTACCTCGGCGCCACGGTCGCCCCGATGGCGGTCCTGGGCCTGCTCGTGGTCGTCCTCCTGGGCCGGCCGGACGGCTTGTTCGCCCGATCGAAAGCGAGGACGGCATGACCGCCTGCACCGAGCGGCACCCAGCCGCACCTCGCGACGGCCTCGCCGGCGAGGGCCGGAAGGGCATGCCTAAGGCGGGCTCAGCATGACGGTGCTCCGAGACCGGGTCACCACCCGGATGATCGCGCCGGCGGCTCGGCGGCGGCTCAACCCGTTCCTCATGGTCACTCTCGGCGCGGTGGTGGTGGTCGTGCTGACGTACACGCTGCCGCCGTTCCGGATCTATCAGCTGGCCACGATCGGGGCCTATCTCTGCGTCACCGCCGGGCTGACCGTCCTGACCGGACTCAACGGCCAGCTGTCGCTGGGGCACGGCGCCCTGATGGCCACCGGGGCCTACACGCTGGCGCTCTGGCAGAACAAGTTCAACCTGCTGGCGGTCGGCATCATCGTGGCGATCCTGGTGACCACCGTCGCCGGGCTGGTCATCGGGCTCGCGGCGGCCCGGCTGCGAGGGCCCTATCTGGCTGGGCTCACGCTGGCCGTGGCCGTGGTCGTCCCGTCCATCACCAGCACGTTCGACGAGACGTTCAACAGCGATCAGGGGCTGTCCGTCATCCTCAACCCGCCGCCCGAGTCGATGACCGTCGAGCAGTGGCAGGCCTGGGTCTGCTGGGGTGGCGCCCTGGTCACCGTGCTGGCGCTCGCGCTGATCACGCGCGGCCGGTTCGGGCGGGACATGCGGGCCGTGCGCGACGACGAGACCGCCGCCAAGCTGGCCGGCATCAGCATCGCGCGGACGCAGGTCTGGACCTTCGTGATCTCGGCCGCCTGCGCCGGGCTGGCCGGCGCGCTGTTCGCCGTCCTCGCTCAGAGCGTGTCGCCGGGCGCCTTCCCGCTGACGCTCTCGCTCTTCCTGGTGATGGCGATCGTGATCGGCGGCCTGGGCCGGCTGTCGGGGGCCGTGATCGGCGCCTTCCTGCTGGTGGCGCTGCCCGCCGTCGCTCACGAGATCGGCGAGGCCTCCGGCTCTCAGCGGCTCGAGGGCAACCTCGCCCTCACCTTCTTCGGCGTCGTTCTCGTCGTCGTCATGCTCGCCGCCCCGGGCGGCCTCGCGTCACTGCGACTTCCGCGCTCCTGGCGGGCTCGCCTCAGCAGGAAACCCGCGCACCGAGCGGGCTCGTAACCCCCGAAATCCCTGAGATCTGCGCTCAGAAAGGCCGATGATGAAACGCACCACCGCGATCGTCCTCGCCGCCCTGCTGCTGGTTGCGGCCGGTTGCAGCAACGGGGACGACAGTAATGGCAGCAGTGGCGGCGGAAACACGCCGGGAGTGACCGACACCGAGATCGTGGTGGGCACGCACATGCCGCTCACCGGCCCGGCCGCCGCCGGGTACTCCAAGATCGCGCCGGCCACCAAGGCCTACTTCGACTACGTCAACGCGAACGGCGGCATCCACGGCCGCAAGATCACTTACAAGATCATGGACGACGGCTACAACCCGGCCAACACCCAGCAGGTCGTACGTCAACTGGTGCTGCAGGACAAGGTCTTCGCGATCCTGAACGGCCTCGGCACCCCGACTCACACCGGCGTGCTCGACTTCCTCAAGACCAACCGGGTGCCCGACCTCTTCGTGGCCAGCGGCAGCCGCAGCTGGAACCAGCCCGACAAATATCCGGGCACCTTCGGCTTCAACCCCGACTACACCGTCGAGGGCAAGATCCTGGCCACGTACGTCAAGGAGAACCACGCCGGCAAGAAGGTGTGCTTCCTCGGCCAGGACGACGACTTCGGCCGGGACAGCCTGGCCGGCATCGAGAAGGTGCTCGGCGCGGTCGCGGCCAAGCAGTCCTACGTGACGACCAACCCGAACGTCGGACCTCAGGTCGGCGCGCTCAAGGCGGCCGGCTGCCAGGTGGTCATGCTGGCCACGGTGCCCGGCTTCACCGCGCTCACCATCGGCACCGGCGCCAAGCTCGGGTTCAAGCCGCAGTACGTGGTGAGCAACGTCGGCTCCGACCCGACCACGCTGGCCAAGACGCTCGGCGCGGCCGCGCCGCTGCTCGAGGGTGTCGTGGCGGCGAACTACCTGCCGCTGGCCAACGACGACGCCAACCCGTGGATCCAGCTCTACACCAAGGTCAACAAGGAGTACAACGGCGGCGCCGAGTTCGACAACAACGTCGTGTACGGCATGTCCGTGGCGTACCTGTTCGTCCAGTCGCTCCAGGCGGCCGGCAAGGATCTGACCCGCGAGGGCATCATCGCCGCCGTGCAGAAGGGCGGCTTCACCGGGCCGGGCCTGGTGCCGGTGCGCTACTCGGACAAGGACCACTCCGGGTACGCCGGTCAGCAGCTCACCAAGATCGCCGGCGGCAAGGCCCAGTTCTTCGGCAAGCCGTACCGCACCGACGACGGCGACGGAGCGGTGGAGGTCTATGAAGCACCCGCGGTGACCCCGCCGCAGAACGGCATCCCCGCTGCCTAAGGTTGGCGGCGACGGCAACTGCTAATTAGTGTCTGCACGAGTAGTGCAAATAGAGAAACTGAGGAGCGGCGATGGCGGACCAAGTGGCGATCGTGACCGGAGCCAGCAGGGGAATCGGGTTCGCCATCGCGCAACGCTTCGTGGCCGACGGATACAAGGTGTGCATCACGGGCCGGGACGCGGAAGCGCTCGACACCGCCGCCAAGGATCTGGGCGGGCCCGACGTGGCGATCGGGGTGGCCGGCAAGGGTGACGACCCCGATCACCGGGCCGCCGTGATCGACACCGTGCTCGGGCAGTTCGGGCCGGTCACCACGCTGGTCAACAACATCGGGATCAACCCGGTGTACGGGCCGCTCGGCACGATCGACCTGAACGCGGCCCGGAAGATCTTCGAGGTGAACGTCATCGGCACGCTCGGCTGGGTGCAGGAGGCTCTGCGCGGCGGGCTGTCCGAGGGCGGGGCGGTCGTCAACATCTCGTCGGTCTCCGGCGTCCGCCCGTCGCCGGGCATCGCGTTCTACGGGGTCACCAAGGCCGCGCTGATCCACCTGACCGAGGAGCTGGCCGTCGAGCTGGCGCCCAAGGTCCGGGTCAACGCGGTCGCCCCGGCCGTGGTCAAGACCAGGTTCGCGTCGGCGCTGTACGACGGTCGCGAGGAGAAGGTCGCGGCCGCCTATCCGCTGGCCCGGCTCGGCGTGCCGGAGGACGTGGCCGGCGCGGTCGCCTTCCTCTGCTCGCCCGACTCGGCCTGGATCACCGGGCAGACGGTCGTCATCGACGGCGGCGTGACGCTGACCGGGAGCGTCCAGTGAAACGAGTCGTGGTCACCGGCGCCGGTGGCGGCATCGGCGCCGCCCTGGCCCGCCGGTTCGCCGCCGACGGGGCCGAGGTGATCGTCAACGACCTCGACCCGGACGCCGCCCAGGCGGTCGCGAGCGAGATCGGCGGCCTGGCCGTCGCCGGCGACGCCGCGAACGAGGACGACACCCGCAACCTGATCGAGACCGCGTGGGCCGAGCTGGGCGGGATCGACCTGTTCTGCGCCAACGCGGGCGTGCTGACGGCCGGCGACCAGAGCACGCCGGACGAGGTGTGGCTGCGCGACTTCAACGTCAACGTGATGTCGCACGTCTACGTCACCCGGGCCCTGCTGCCCCGGTGGCTCGACCAGGGCGAACCCAAGCGTTTGGTGATCACGGTGAGCGCCGCCGGCCTCCTGTCGCTGTTGGGCAGCGCGCCCTACGCGGTGACCAAGCACGCCGCCCTGGCCTACGCCGAGTGGCTGCGCGCCACGTACTCCCATCGCGGCGTGACCGTGCAGGCCCTGTGCCCGCAGGGCGTGCGCACCGACATGCTGACCCGTGGAAGCGAGCGCGGCAGCGCCAGCGCCGCCCTGCTCGCCGAGAGCGCCATGGAGCCGGCCGAGGTCGCGACGATCGTGGCCGAGGCGCTGAAAGGCGACAGCTTCCTGATCCTTCCCCATCCCGAGGTGGCCGAGTTCTATCGTCTACGGGCCAACGACACCGATCGCTGGCTCGGGGGCATGAACAAGATGCAGAGGGCCTTCGAAGGGAGCAGCCGGTGAAAGGACTCGACCTCGAACGTCTGCGGGGATACCTGGGATCGGAGAAGGAGCTCACCGGGCGGATGTTCGCCGGCGGGCGCTCCAATCTGACGTACGCGGTGACCGACGGCGAGAACCGCTGGGTGCTGCGCCGACCGCCCTTGGGGCACGTGCTGCCGACCGCGCACGACATGGCGCGGGAGCACCGCGTGCTGGAGGCGTTGTCCAAGGCCGGCTTTCCGGCGCCGCGGCCGGTGCTGTTCTGCTCCGACACCGAGGTCATCGGGGCGCCGTTCTACCTGATGGAGCACGTCGACGGGCGGATCTACCGCGACGTCGCCGACCTCCAGGCGCTCGGCCCCGAGGCGATGCGCGGCCTGGTCCTGTCGCTCGTGGACACCCTGGCCGATCTGCACGGCCTCGATCCGTACGCCATCGGTCTCGGTGACTTCGGGAAGCCGGAAGGTTTCAACGCGCGCCAGGTGAACCGGTGGAAGAAGCAGCTCGACGCGTCGCGCAGCCGCGACGTGGCCGGCATCGACGAGCTGCACGCCCGGCTCGCGGTGGACATCCCGGCCGGCGGCCCGGGTGCCGTGGTGCACGGCGACTTCCGGCTGGACAACGTGCTGATCGGCGACAACCTGGGCGTCAACGCGGTGCTCGACTGGGAGATGTCCACGCTCGGCGACCCGCTCAGCGATGTCGCGCTGATGATCACCTACGCCGGGCTGCCGCTGAACACCGGTGGCGACGGCCGGCCGACCGCGCCGCTGAGAGTGCCCGGCCATCCGACGATCGCCGAGCTGGGTGCCCGCTACGCGGAGCGCAGTGGGCGCGATGTGAGTGATCTCCACTGGTATGTGGGATTCGCCGCTTTCAAGCTCGCGGTGATCCTCGAGGGTGTGCATTACCGCTACGTTCAGGGCCAGACCGTGGGTGAGGGCTTCGAGACGATCGGCAACCTTGTCGGCCCGCTGGTCATGCGGGGCCACGAGGCGCTGGAGGGACACTGATGGACTTCGGCTTCGACGCTCAGACCGAGGACTACCGCAAAAGGCTGCTCGCCTTCATGGACGAGCACGTCTACCCGGCCGAGGCGGGCTATCACAGCGGCGACGGCTGGGAGCCGCCGCCGATTCTGGAAACCCTCAAGGCCGCGGCGAAAAGCGCCGGCCTGTGGAACCTCTTCCTCCCCGGCGAGCACGGCGCCGGGCTGACCAACCTTCAGTACGCCCCGCTGGCCGAGATCACCGGCCGCAGTCCGGCCATCGCGCCGGCCGCGCTGAACTGCGCGGCGCCGGACACCGGCAACATGGAGGTGCTCGCCGAGTTCGGCAGCGACGAGCAGAAGAGGCAGTGGCTGACGCCGCTGCTCGACGGCACGATCCGGTCGGCCTTCGCGATGACCGAGCCGCAGGTCGCCTCGTCGGACGCCACGAACATCGGCACCCGCATCGAGCGCGACGGCGACGAGTACGTCATCAACGGCCACAAGTTCTACATCACCGGCGCCATGAACCCGAACTGCCGGATCTTCATCGTGATGGGCAAGACCGACCCCGAAGCGGCCCGGCACGTGCAGCAGAGCCAGGTGCTGGTCCCCCGGGACACACCCGGCCTCACGGTCAAGCGCGGCATGACGGTGTTCGGCTACAGCGACGGCGACCACGGCGGCCACGCCGAGCTGATCTTCGACAACGTTCGGGTGCCGGTGAGCAACCTGATCGGCGAGGAGGGCGGCGGCTTCGCCATCTCGCAGGCGCGCCTCGGCCCCGGCCGCATCCACCACTGCATGCGCCTGATCGGCATGGCCGAGCGGGCGCTCGAGCTGATGTGCCGGCGGGCGCTGACCCGCACGCCGTTCGGCAAGCCGCTGGCCGAGCAGGGGGTGATCCAGGACTGGATCGCCGAGTCGCGGGTGCGCATCGAGCAGGCTCGCCTGCTGGTGCTGAAGGCCGCGTGGCTGATGGACACGGTCGGCAACAAGGGTGCGCACACCGAGATCCAGGCCATCAAAATCATCGTGCCGTCGACCGTCGAGTGGATCGTCGACAAGGCCATCCAGGCCCACGGCGCCGCCGGCACGAGCCAGGACACGCCGCTCGCGGCTCTGTGGGTGGCCGCGCGTACGCTGCGCCTGGCCGACGGGCCCGACGAGGTCCACAAGCGCTCCCTGGCCCGACGGGAGCTGAACCGCTACCGGAGCGCCACGTGAGCCAGACAGTTCGGGGTGGCCTGTGAGCCCGGCACCCCAGCGCGTCGACGGGCGGACCGCCCGGTCGGAGCGGACCCGCAACGCGATAGTCGACGCCCACCTCCAGCTGATCCGCGAGGGCGACCTGCGGCCGACCGCCGACCGCATCGCCAAGCAGGCCGGGGTGTCGCTGCGCGCCCTGTGGAGCCACTTCGCCGACATGGAGGCGCTGTTCACGGCGAGCGGGCGCCGCGTACTGGAGATCCGGGACGCGGCGCACCGCCCCGTCTCGCCCGAGCTGCCACTGGCCGAGCGCATCGACGCGTACTGCCGGCAGCGCACCCGCCTGCTCGAACAGATCGGCCCGACGGCGAAGGCGGCCGCGCTGAAGGAGCCGTTCTCCGAGACGCTGCGGCGCTATCGCCAGCTGCACGTGGAACGGGTCCGCGCCGAGCTGGGCACGCTGTTCGCGGTCGAGGTCGACGGCAACGACGAGCTGCTGAACGCCCTCACCGCGATCAGCATGTGGCCGACCTGGTCCACGTGGCGCGAAACGATGAACCTGTCCGTCCCGGCGGCCCGCGCCGCCCTGTCCCGCACGATCACGTCCCTCCTCCAGGCCGCGCCCTCAACATAGGCCGCGCCCGGTTCATCAGCGCTCGCCGCTCGACAAAAGGGCGCGCGGCAAGGGGCGCGCGGCAAAAGGGCGCGGCAAAAGGGCGCGCTGTCGGCGTGAGCCGCGCTGTCGGCGTGAGCCGCGCCTGGCGCGCTTCGGGCTGTCAGCGTGAGTTGCGGGCGGCGAAGTAGGTGGGCGGGTCGGGGTTGGGGTGGGGGCTGGCGTTGCGGAGGCGGATGGCGCTGAAGCCCAGGCTGCTCGTGATGACCCTGTCCCAGAACGGCCACAGGTTGGGCAGCAGGCGCAGCTGGATGCCGGCGGCGGCGTGGCAGTCGATCAGGTTGCCGACCGGCTCGGGTGGGGCCAACGGGCGCACCGGCTCCGTGGCCACCACGGCGGGTGGCTCGTCCGTGTCGTCGATCGGGTGGAACGGGGCGGACGGCAACCGGTAGGCGTACAACGTCGTCGTGCGCATCGCGTCCCACCAGGCGTACTCGATGGCGTGGACCCGATTTCCGCAGCCGGCGCCGATGATTCTTTCCCGGTCCTCATCGGACGTTCCCTTGGCCACCCACGCCATGGCCCGCGGGCACTGTCTTGGAAACCAATAGTCGGGCGCGCGATCGTGTCCGACGGCCCAGACATACGCCTCGGACTGCTGAGCCGTCGCCGCGACGTGCGGGACGAACAGCTCGATCGTCGGATCCTCGGAGAAGTGCAGCACCTGGCCGGCCTCGGGTCGCATCCCACGGTCCTACCGCATGGACGCGACCCGGGGCCGCCGAATATCAGATGACGACGACCGAGCGGGCGCCCTCACCGCGGGACATGCGGTCGAACGCGTCGGGGACCTCGGGCAGGGTGATGCGGTCGGTGATCAGGTGGTCGAGGGTGATGTGGCCGGACAGGACGCCGGCGGCCAAGGCCGGAATCTCGACGTCCTGGTCGGCCTGGCCGTAGACCGAGGAGCGCAGCGTCCGGTTGGACGAGAAGATGTCCAGGGCCGACAGCGACACCTGGTCGTCGTTCGAGCCCATGCCCACCACCGTCACCTTGCCGCCCCGGCGGGTGGCCCGCCACGCCGCCCGGATCGTGGCCGCCCGGCCCACGCACTCGAAAGCGTGGTCGGCGCCCCGGCCCGACGTCCGGCCCCGGATCTCTCGCGACAGGGTGTCGGAGGAGACCACGAAGTCGGTGGCGCCGGCCGACTCGGCCAGGCCCTTCTTCGACTCCGAGACGTCCACCGCGATCACGTCGGACGCGCCCGCGGCCCGGGCCGCCGCCACCACCGACAGGCCCACGCCGCCCAGGCCGATCACCACCACCGACTCGCCGGCGGCGACCTGTGCCGTGTTGCGGACCGCGCCGAAACCGGTCAGGACGCCACAGCCCAGCAGGGCCGCTCGTTCGAAGTCGAGCTCGGACGGCACCCGGACCACCGCGTTCTCCGGGGCCACCACCTGCTCGGCGAACGCGCCCAGGCCCAGGCCCACGTGCACCGGCACGCCGTCCAGGGTGACGCCGTTCTCCAGCGAGGCCACCCCGGACGACGTCGAGCACAGCCACGGCTCGCCGTTGTCGCAGAACCAGCAGTTGCGGCACGCCGGCTGCCAGTTCAGCACCACGTGGTCGCCCACCGCGGCCCGCGTGACCCGCTCGCCGACCTCCACCACCTCACCCGACGCCTCGTGGCCGAGGACCAGTGGGTACGAGGGGCGGATGGTTCCGTTCACCATGGACAGGTCGGAGTGGCAGACGCCGGCCGCTCGCACCTTGATGCGCACCTGGCCCGGCCCCACCTCGGGCAGGTGCAGCTCGGCCACCGCGGGCCGGGCCCCGGGCTCGCGCAGGACCAGTCCGTTGAACCACGCCGTCATCGCTGGATCGCCTTCACCTGCTGGAACTCGGCGAGACCGAACTCGCCCAGCTCGCGGCCGACACCGGACTGCTTGTAACCACCGAACGGCGCGAACGGGTTGAACGCACCACCGTTGACGTCGACCGCGCCCGTGCGCAGGCGGCGCGCGACGGCCAGGGCCCGCTCGGATGAACCCCACACGCCACCGGCCAGGCCGTAACGAGAGTTGTTGGCGATCGACACCGCCTCGTCGTCCGACCCGAATGGGATGATCGACAGCACTGGGCCGAAGATCTCCTCCTGGGCCAGTTCACTGTCGGGGTCGACGTCGGCGAAGACGGTCGGCGCGACGAAATGTCCGGTCGACGGGACCGGTGCCTCGAGCCCGCCCGCCACCAGTCGCGCGGATGCTCGCGAGATGAAGCCCTCGACCCGCGAACGCTGCGCGGCCGAGACCAGCGGCCCGAGCCGCGTCCCCTCGTCGAACGGGTCGCCCACGGTGTAGCCGGAAGCGGTCTTGGCGGCCAGCGAGACCGCCTCGTCGTAGTGGTCGCGATGCACCAACATGCGGGTCCAGGCCGTGCAGGTCTGCCCCGAGTTCAGGAAGGCGTTGCCGACGCCGACTTTGACCGCGCGAGCAACGTCGGCGTCCTCCAGGATGACGTTCGCCGACTTGCCGCCCAGTTCCAGGGCGACCTTGGCCACCCGGTCGGCGGCCGCGTGGGTGATGGCCTTGCCGGTCGCCGTGGAGCCGGTGAACGACACCATGTCCACATCGGGGTGTCCGGCGATGGCCGCGCCGACCACCGGGCCGGTGCCGGTCACCAGGTTGAGCACGCCGGCCGGCACGCCCGCCTCGTCGGCCGCGTCGGCCAACAGGTACGCCACCAGGGGCGTCAGCTCGCTCGGCTTGAGCACCACGGTGCACCCGGCGGCCAGGGCCGCCGCGACCTTGGCCACGACCTGGTGGAGCGGGTAGTTCCACGGCGTGATGGCGCCGACCACGCCGACCGGCTCGTGCGCGATCAGCGAGTTGCCGATCGTCTTCTCCTCCACCGGGCGGGCGGCCATGTCGGCGTACCCCCGAAGGACCGCAAGCGGCAGTCCCGCCTGGACCCGCTGGGCGACCTTGACCGGCGTGCCCAGCTCGAGCCCGACGGTCCTGGCGATGTCGCCGGCGCGGGCCGACAGCGACGTGTGCAACCGGTCGAGCACCTCGGCCCGCTGGGCCATCGGCGTGGCCGCCCAGCCCTCGAAGGCGGCCCGGGCGGCGGTGACCGCGCGATCGACGTCCTCCGCCGTGCCGGCCGGAACGTGGGCCAGGACCTCCTCGGTCGCCGGGTTTTCCACAGCGATCGTCTCGGTGGAGGTGGGCGCGGCCCACTCCCCACCGAGGTAGAGGTGCGGGCGATCGAGCGATGTCATCAGCGGGTCCCCTCTTGTCGGGCCGTGAGGCCGGTGATCAGCAGGTCCAGACCGAGTTCGAAGGCGCCTTCGTCCACGGCTTCATGATGCTCCGCCAGAAGCGGGGCGTGGTGCAGGTGTGGATAACGTTCGTAAAGCTGGGGATCCACGTCGAAGCCCAGCGCGAACGAGCCGAGCGCGGAGCCGGTGACCAGGTAGCGCATGAGCGCGCCGATGTGTGTGGCCCGCGCATAGCTCCACCCGGCCTCGACCAGCGCGCCGTAGACGGCCTCGGCCATGGCCAGGCCGGCCGGACGGCGGCCGGGGCCCTGGGCCAGCACCGGCACGATGTTCGGGTGTTCGGCCAGCACCGCTCGGTAGGACTTGGCCCATCGCCGCAAGGCGTCCGGCCATTCATAAGCCCCAAAGGCCGACAAATCTACTTTTGACACTACCGCGTCGGCCACCGCGTCGATGATCTCGGCCTTGGTCGCGAAGTGGTTGTACAGCGACGGCCCTTGAACGCCCAGGTCGGTGGCGAGCCGGCGCATCGAGAGCGCGTCGAGCCCCTCGGCGTCGATGAGGGCCGAGGCCGCCTCGACGATCCGCTCCCGCGTCAACAGAACCTGTCGCGGCCGCGCCATAAACGATCTCCCCGAGAAAATCAGCACTGGACGTGTAAAAACTTACACCGCTAGTTTAAAGCACATGGACTTCTCGCTCACCGACGAGGAACGCGCGATTCGCGACACCGCCCGGCAGTTCATCACCCGCGAGGTCATGCCGCTGGAGCAGGAGGCGCTGCTCCGCGAGCGGCGCCACCAGCCCGGGCTCGAGCTCAGCGAGCTGCGCGAGCTACAGCAGAAGGCCAAGAAGTTCGGCTTCTGGGGCCTTTCCACACCGGAGGAGTACGGGGGGATGAACCTCCCGGCCGTCATGCAGTCGCTGATCTGGACCGAGGTGGGCCGCACCTTCGTCCAGTTCAAGTTCGGCGGCGAGGCGGACAACATCCTCTACTACGCCAATGAGGACCAGAAGCGGGAGTTCCTGATCCCGACGATCGAGGGCGAACGGATCTCCTGCTTCGCCATCACCGAGCCCGGCGCCGGCTCGGACGCGGCGAACATCAAGCTCAGCGCCCGCCAGGACGGCGACGACTGGGTGCTGAACGGCGAGAAGACGTTCATCACCAACGGCAACGACGCCGATTTCGTCATCGTCGTCGCGGTCACCGACCGGGAGAAGGGCGTCCGCGGCGGCGGCACCACGGCGTTCCTGGTCGACCGCGCCATGGGCTGGCGTTCCGAGTTCATCCAGACCATGGGCGAGGGCGGGCCGGCGGCGCTGGTCTTCGACAACGTCCGGGTGCCGGCGCGCAACATCCTGGGTGAGATCGGTCAGGGCTTCGAGCTGGGCATGAAGTGGATCGGCAAGGGCCGGTACCTGATCCCGTCCAACGCCCTGGGCATCGCCGAGCGGGCGCTCGGCATGGCCCTCGAGTACGCCAACACCCGCGAGACCTTCGGCAAGAAGATCGGCGAGAACCAGGCCATCCAGTGGATGATCGCCGACTCCGAGGTCGAGATCGAAGCGGCCCGCTGGCTCATCCTGCGCGCGGCCTGGACGGTCGACCAGGGCTGGGACCCCCGGCACGCCTCCTCGATGGCCAAGCTCTACGGCGCGAAGATGGTCAACGAGGTCGTCGACCGGGTCATGCAGATCCACGGCGGCATGGGATATACGCGAGAGCTTCCGATCGAACGGTGGTACCGCCAGGTGCGACTTATGCGTATCTATGAGGGCACCGACGAGATGCAGCGCCTGATCATCTCGCGGGACCTGCTCCGCGGGTACACGAAGATCGGAGGGCACCTGGCATGACCGTTTTGTCGCTGGCTACCGTTCTGGCCGAGGCGGCACGGAGATATCCCGACAAAATCGCGGTGGTCGACAGCGTCACCACCGAGCGCATCACCTACCGCGATCTCTGGCAACAGACTTTGGCGTACGCGTCGGCTCTTCAAGCGAAGGGAATCGGCCCCGGCGATGTGGTCGCCATCCAGATTCCCAACCTCGCCGACTTCCCCCGCGTCTACTACGCCACGCTGGCCGTCGGGGCCACGATCGTGCCGATGCACCTACTCCTCACGCCCGAGGAGAACGCGTACGTCCTGAAGGACAGCGGCGCCAAGCTGCTGGTCGCCCACTCGTCGCAGTTGGAGAACGCCGTTGCGGCCTCCAAGATCGCCGAGGTTGACGTGGTGTCGGTCGGACCTGCCGTGCCGGGCATCGACCGGCTCGAAGAGGCCGTCACCACACCGCTACGGACGTACGTCAGCCGCGAGGCCGAGGACGTCGCGGTCATCTTCTACACGAGCGGCACCACCGGAAAGCCCAAGGGCGCGCTCCTGACCCACCTCAACCTCGTCATGAACACGATCGTGAACGTCTTCGACATCCACGATCTGAAAGAGGACGACGTGACGATGGGCTGCCTGCCGCTGTTCCACACCTTCGGCCAGACCGTCGGCATGAACGGCACCTTCCGCATGGGCGGCACCCTCGTGCTGCTGGCCCGCTTCACCGGCGAGGCCGCGATCCAGCTGATGGTCAAGGAGAACGTGACCATCTTCCACGGCGTGCCGACCATGTACATCGGGCTGCTGGAGGCCGCGGCCAAGGCCGAGGCGCTCCCCGAGCTGCGGCTCTGCGTCTCGGGCGGCGCCTCGCTGCCGGTGGCCGTGCTGGAGAAGTTCAACGAGACCTTCAAGGCCGAGATCTTCGAGGGGTACGGCCTCTCGGAGACCTCGCCCACGGCGACCACCAACCAGCCCGCGTTCGGCACGAAGCCGGGCACGGTCGGGCACCCGATCTGGGGTGTGGAGGTCGAGATCGCCCGGCCCGAGATCGACGAGCGGATCGAGCTGCTGCCCGACGGCGAGCTCGGCGAGATCGTCATCCGCGGTCACAACGTCTTCGCCGGCTATCTGAACAATCCCTCGGCGACCGAGGAAGCCGTCGTCGACGGCTGGTTCCGTACGGGCGATCTCGGCACCAAGGACGAGAACGGCTTCATCGCGATCGTCGACCGCAAGAAGGACCTGGTGATCCGGGGCGGCTTCAACGTCTATCCGCGTGAGGTGGAGGAGGCGCTGGCCCGGCATCCGGCCGTGCAGCAGGTGGCCGTGATCGGCGTGCCCGACGCGGTGCACGGCGAGGAGATCTGCGCGGTGGTCGTTGCCGACCCAGGCACGGTGTCGGCCGACGAGCTGATCGAGTGGTCCCGCGAGAAGCTCGGCAAGCACAAATATCCCCGCAAGATCCGCTTCGCGGAGTCGCTCCCGCTCGGTCCCAGTTTCAAGGTCCTCAAGCGGGAGCTTCGCAAGACGTACGGCTCAGACGCTCAGTAGAGCGGGAAGCTCCGCGACGATCGGCTTGTCCGCGGGCAGCCAGTGCACGCTGTCCAGCTCGTCAACACCGAGCCAGCGCATGGACGTGTGCTCCAGCGCCCGCGGCATGTCGCCGCCCAGCAGCCGGGCGCTGAAGACCCGCAGCACGGCCCGGCCGTGCGCGAGGGAGACGTCGGGCCCGACCCGGCCACCGACCTCGACCCGCACGCCGAGCTCCTCGACGCACTCGCGGACCAGGGCCTGCTCCTCGGTCTCGCCCGGCTCGACCTTGCCCCCGGGGAACTCCCAGCGGCCCGCGACCTCGGGCGGCGCCGACCGCTCGCACGCCAGCACCCGGCCGTCGCTGATGATCACCGCCGCCACGATGACTCTGCGTGACTTAGGTGACTTGACATCCTGTTCCGGCCGCATGAGATCAGAGCTTTCCACAAAAGTTTGCCGTTCCGGGTGCCCGAGCCGTCCCGATCGTCACGCAAACACATATATGTGGGCGTGGACATGCTTGTCCTGGAGAGCAAGACTGTGAGGCACCGACCATGACGACACGGCGACAGTTTGGCCACAAGCCGGCAACGACGCCTAGGGGGATGGGCGATGCGGGCCAGAAGACAGCGAGTGAACCGCTCCGACTACCTGACTGATGCTTTGACCGTGCTGAGCGAGTGGACGCGCGACGGCGTCCAGCTGCGGCGCGATCTCGCGTGCGACGACAGTCAGCATGCCGCATTGACGGAACGGATCAAGGTGGCAGCGGACACACTACGCATTCAACCCAACATCCGGCGCACCAACGGTCACACTCAGATCTGCCTCGGTGACCGAGATGGCGACGCCCTCACGGACGGTGAGGTCACCCTAGCCGCCCGGATCGAGGACTTCTACCGCACGGTGACCGATACGCAGCTGACCAACCCGCAATAGCCCGTTGTCGCTACGCTCGCGCCATGAGCGAAGTGATCTACGACAGCAAGGGCCAGTACGAGCAGGTGCAGAGCGGCCTGCTCGACGGCGAGACGATCATCGCCGTCTACGACGCGATCGGCGCCGGCACCGGCTTCATCGGGCTGACCAACCGCCGCATCATCATCCAGGACAAGTCCTTCGTCGGTAAGCGCTTCGCGATCACGAGCATCCCGTACTCGAAGGTCAGCAGCGTGAGCGTGGTCAGCAACAAGAGCTGGGCCGGCCAGTTCTTCTCGACCGGCACGATCGCCATCACGGTCGGCACGCACACGTACGAGGTCGAGTTCCGCGGGTCCGACAAGACCCACCACGTGCACAACGTGATCCTGCACTACGCCAGCTAGAGCACCCTCGTGGGCAGCGGCGTCTCCTCGACCGAGCCGTCGTCCCGGCGCCGCAGCGCGTAACCGCGCGGGCCCGGCCGGTCGGCGACGACCTCGGCCAGGGTCGTGCCCCGGTAGACCAGTGCGGCGCCGTCGTCGGTGGCGTAGCCGTCGCCCAGGGTGCCGTCGGCGATCAGCTCGTGCATCTTCGGCCGGCGCTGCTCCTCGGCGTCGTAGTGCACGCCGTTGCTGTACGGCAGCCAGCCCAGCCCGTCCGTGAACGCCCGCAGGTCGGGGCCGAAGCTGTCCGTGCTGCCGCCCTGATGCCAGCAGATCGAGCCGGCCGAGACGCCGCCCAGCACCACGCCGGCCTGCCAGGCCTCGTGCAGGATCTCGTCGACGCCGTGCACCCGCCACAGCGCGCACAGGTTGGCCACGCTGCCGCCGTGCACCCAGATGATGTCCTGCTCCAGCAGGTGCGACCGGATGTCGGCCACGTTCGGCATCGGGATGAGCTGGAGGTGCGAGGCGGCGAACTCGGTGCGGGCGAACGCCGCGTAATGCGCGCCGATGACCTGCGGGAAGTCGCCGCTGGCCTGGGTCAGGAAGCAGATCCGGGGCTGTGACACGTTGGCCAGCTCGGCCGCGAACCGGTGGATCTTGCCGGGACGCCAGGCGAAGTCGCCGAAGCGGCCGACCTCGAAGAAGGCGCTCGTGGCGAGGATGGTGGGCTCGTCGGCGGTCATGGCACCATCCTCATGCACGCGTCGGCCGTGTCGAGCACGAGGTCGGCGGCGATGTCGATGGCCAGTCGCAGGCGCAGCGGATCGCCGTCGACGGCGGCGAAGGCCTTGTCGACCCGCTCGGCGAAATGCTCGGGAGCGCCGGGCAGCGCGCCGGCGGCGGCGACCGCGCCCTTCTCGTTGATCAGCCACTGGCCGGCCGCGCCGTGCAGGGCGTGCGCGCACACTCCGGCCAGGCGGAACAGGCAACCGGAGACGTACGCGCTGTCGCCGCGCGGTATGCCCTTACGAGCGATCATGATCAGGAAGTCGGCCTCCCACAGCCCGGCCACCAGCTCGCGCGAGAGTGCCGGCGGATAGACCCGCAGGCGTTTGCGCAGCTCCTCCAGCTCCCCTGTGTCGGCCAGGACCCGGGCCAGAGCCACCTCCCCGGCGTACGCGTGATCGGCGAACCCGAGCGGATGACCGGCCTGCGTGTGGAACGCGTACCGGCCCTGCTCGACGCCCTCGCAGACGGCGGTGACCCGGTCGAGGTCGCGGTAGATCAGGTCGACCGCGTCGCCGCCGACCTCGAGCCAGCCGCCCCCGTCCACCCACGGTCCCCAGCCGCCGGGCGCCGTGACCTGGGCCGACGGGCCGGCGATGGCGCGGGCGGCCGCGGTCAGCCGATCGATGTCGAGCGGGTGCCGGTAGTAGAGCCCGAGGTCGGTGTCGGAGTCGGGCGTGTGTGTGCCCCGGGCGCGGCTGCCGCCGAGCACCACCGCGGTGATGCCGGGCACGAGCATCAGCTCGGCGGCCATCGCGGTCAGCTGGGCGTCGGTCAGGGCCATCGTCGCGCCTCGATCAGCACGCGGGTCGCGTGGGAGACGAACACGCCCTTCACGGTGATCTCCTCGTGGACGGCCCGCAACCGGTCGCGGTATTTCTCGATGGTGAAGCCGGGCACGGTCCAGATCACCTTACGCAGGAAATACGCGACGGCGGCGATGTCATGGAATTCGGCGCGGAGCCGCTCCGCCCGTACGTCGAGAAGCTCGAACCCGGCGCCCTCAGCCGCCGCCGCGAGTTGCCCGGGGTGGTTCTTCGCCGGAGGCGGAAGGGGCCCGAGCATGGCCTCCGACAGCTCGCGGTTGCTGCCCGGGCCGATCTGCTGGGACAGGAAGACGCCGCCCGGTCGCAGCACCCGGGCGATCTCGGCCCACGGCGTGCTCACCGGGTGACGGCTCACCACCAGGTCGAACGTGGCGTCGCCGAAGGGAAGGTGATCATCGGCCCGGACGACCGGAACCGCCAGATGGCGCGCGGCCACCTCCGGCTGCCAGGCCTCCGTGGCGATGAGCCGGCGATTTCCAGGGGCCTTGCCGATGGCGTACGCGAAGACCTCGCCCCCGCCGGTCTGCAGGTCCATCGCCGACGTCGCCCGGGCCAGCCGATCGGCGACGCGATCGGCGTAATGCCACGACGGGCGTTGTTCGGTGGCGCGGCCGTCGAACCAGGAGAAATCCCAGCCCTCGAGGGGAACGGCCGCGGCCTCAGCGAGAAGCTCGTCGAAGGTCACGCCCTATTTTGTGGGCGCCCACTTCGGACCGCATCCGAGATTTCCGAGCGACTCGGCGTCGAGCAGCGCGATGTCCTGGTCGAGGATCGTGACCGAGCCGCCGAGCTGGACGGCGCTCTCCTGCCGGCAGTCGGCCGACCGGCCGAGCGGGAGGCAGAAGTCGTCGCATCCCTTCGGCGGGCGGTGGCCCATACCCGGACCTCCCACGCCTCCGCCAGGACCGCCACCGGGGCCTCTCCGCGAGCCGAACGCGATCACGCGGTGCTGCGGCTGCTTGGTGATCGTGCTGTCGAGCAGGCGGCGCTCGGTCTGCTTGCCGTCGGTGAAGGTGACCAGGTAACGCAGGGTCTCCTCGCCGGGAACACCGGCGGTCTGGATCTTGCGGGCGCCCCGCGGCAGCGACGGATCGCGCACGAGGCGGGTCTGGAACGGGATCTCCCGTGTCTCGGTCTCCGTGCGGGTGGTCAGCACGGGACGCGGATCGCCGGCGGCCACCGCAGGCGGCTGTTGTTGTTGCGGCTGCTGCGGAAGCTGTTGCTGAGGCGGCGACTGCTGTTCCTGCTTGGACGGCGGGACGGCGACCCGGGCCGGCGCCTGCTTGGGCGTCCGGGTGGCCGTGCGGTCGGCCTGGTCGTTCACGCGGGGCAGGCTGGCCGCGGCGTCGTACTGGGGTTTCGCATGGTGCGGAGCCACTGGGGCCGGCGCCTGCGGATCGTGCGGGGCCGGAGAGGCGGCGGCCTGTCCGACGGCGGTGACGATGCGCGGCGCGGCGGGGTCGTCCCTGGTCAGGGCGGCGACACCGCCGACCGCGGCGGACGTCACGACCAGCAGCGCGCCGCCGCCGGCCGCCATGCGGACACCGAACGGCAGCCGGGCCCACCAAGACTTTCGTGGCATTTCAAGCAGTTGCTGTAAAGAGTCACTAGTTGTCTGGTTTTGCACCTTAGGCATTGTGCTGCCCGGGGCGGGGGATGCAAGCATCCCCCGCTACGTGTCCTTTTTGATCAGGCGTTGCGGAGCGGCTTGAGGGCCGTGCTCCAGGCCACCGTCTGGTCGAGGACGGTGTTCAGGGCCGCCTCCTGGTGGGCGCCCGGCAGGAACTTGCTGTAGTTCTCGAAGTCGGTCGCGAGCGACAGCAGGACCTGGGCCCGGACGTCGGCCAGCATGAGCTCGCCGGCGATCAGGCGCAGGTGCTCGACGGCGCGGGCGCCACCGACCGAGCCGTAGCCGACGAAGCCGACGGCCTTGTTGTTCCACTCGGCGAACAGGAAGTCGATCGCGTTCTTGAGCGCACCGGAGGTGGAGTGGTTGTACTCGGGGGTCACGAAGATGAAGCCGTCGAACGACGCGATCTTCTTGGCCCACTCGAGGGTGTGCGGCTTGGTGTACTGGCCCATCGACGGCGGGATCGCCTCGTCGAGGTGGGGCAGGTTGTAGTCGAGGAGGTCCACCAGCTCGAACTCGGCGTCGGTGCGCTTGGACGCGATGTCCAGCACCCACTTGGCCACGGCCTCGCCGTTACGGCCGGGACGCGTGCTGCCCAGGATGATGCCGATCTTGGTGGTCATGAGGTGCTCCGCTTCGTTGCTTCGAGGATCTGTGACGCTGACTAAACTTGCTACGTCAAAGAAGTATTCCTGCGGTCTGGCCGTACGATCAATGTCATGTCCGCCACAACACCCGACCCGGCACTGCCGCCGGGCCTCCACGCCCTGACGCCTTCGGAGGAGGCGGTCATGCGCGGAATCGGCCGGATGCTGCAACTGCTCCCCCGGCAGCTCAACACCGACCTGGAGCGCGAGCAGCGCATGTCGGCCAGCGAGTACAGCGCGCTGCGGCACCTGTCAGAGTCCTCGCACGGGCGCATGCGGATGAGCGAATTGGCCCAGGCGTGCGACATGTCACTGAGCGGCATGACCCGGCTGGCGGCCAAGCTGGAGTCCCTCGGCTACCTGACCAGGGTGAAGTGCGAGGACGACCTGCGCGGCTGGAACGCGGTGCTGACCGAGCGCGGCCTGGCCCGCCTGCGTGAGGCGTGGCCGACCCACCTGGCCAGCGTCCGCCGCCACATCTTCGACCACTTGGGCGGCATCGACCTCGACAAGCTGGCCGCCGCCCTGAACGAGATCGCCGGCGACGCCCCACGCTGAGCCGGCCGCCTCGCCGTCCTCGCCCCGCCGGAGCAGCTAGCGGCTTTCCTCGCTGAGCCGATAGGCGTCCAGGGCCGCGGCCAGCATGCGCTCCTGCGCGAGCGGTGGATAGGCGGCGGGGTCGGCCGCGGCGAAGGCGGCGGCGCCCTCGGCCATGGCGATCAGGCCCAGCGCCGCGTCGGACACCCGCGCCGCCGGCCAATCCGGGGCGGCCTCGCCGACCAGCCGCTCCACGCGCGCCCGCCAGGCGCGGTTGTTGGCCCGGTGCATCTCGACCAGCTCGTCGTCGGCCACCGCGGCGGCGAGAAATCCCATCCAGACGACGCTCTCGTGCCGGGTCTCGGCGTCGAGCGCGAGCCCTTGGCGCAGCACCTCTTGCAGCGCGGCCCGCGGCGACAGCGCGTCCCGCTCCAGCGCCTCGACCCGGGCCCGGGTCTTCTCGTGCAGCAGCTGCCGGGCATGGCGCAGCAGCGCCTGCCGGTTGGGGAAGCGATGCATGACCAGCCCGGTGGTGCATCCGGCGGCCGCGGCCACCGCCCGTACGGTCAACCGCTCCAGCCCCTGCTCCCCCAGCACGTCCCAGACGGCGCGGGACAGCGCCGCCTCCTGCCCCTTCTTGTCGGCCGTCCGTGACATATCCGCTCCCCCTGCCCTCGTAACGGATGTTACCGTAACGCTTGTTACGACAGGAGGGCACCATGGCCACCATCGAGGAGCGGGACTGGGACGATCCGGCCGGGGCGGCGCTGCGCGCGGCTCAGCGGGCCGAGCTCGACCAGCGCTACGGCAGCGACGACCACGAGCCCGGCACGCCGCCGTCGGCCGCCGACATCGACCTCTTCCTGGTCGCGCTCGACGACGAGGGGCACGCCCTGGGCTGCGGCGCGCTGCGACGGCTGGACGACGACAGCGCCGAGGTCAAGCGGATGTACGTGGTGCCCGGGAGCCGCGGCAACGGCACGGCCACCGCGCTGCTGCGCGCCCTGGAGGACGCCGCCCGGGAGCGGGGCTGGACCACGCTGCGCCTCGAGACGGGCCCGGCCCAGCCCGACGCGATCCGCTTCTACGAGCGGGAGGGATATCGCGAGATCCCGCTCTTCGGGCCGTACATCGGCTCCGGTCTTTCCGTCTGCTACGAGCGGACGCTGGCCTGAAAAGCGGACGGCCGCCGGGGCGTACCCGGCGGCCGTCTTGGCCTATTGGCGTCGCCAGACGCCGACCTGGGCGTCGTAGAGACCCGAGCCCTTCAGCAGCTTGAAGCCGAACTGGGCGGCGGGCCACTGTAGATCGGGACGCGAGGGCAGGTAGCGGCCGATCACGACGTCGACGTCGGCCGGCGGCTTTCCGCCCTTGGGCAGGAAGGTGACGTCCTGCCAGTAGACGTCGTGGTACATGACGAAGTAGCCCTCGTTGGTCATCTTGGCCGTGAAGGCGACCTTGTCACCGGGACCGACGCCGAGCTCCCTCAGGTTGAGCCCGATGCTGAACTTCTGGCCGAGCGGCTCGATGATGCGGTCGCGCATCACCACCATGGTCACGGCGTTGGCCACCACGATCAGCACCAGCGTCGGAATCGCCAGCTGGCGCATCCGGGTGGCGGCCACGATCACGGCCAGGCCGATCAGGCCGATCGCCGTGCCGACGAGCGGGCGGAAGTGCGTCCAGCCGGCCGTGATGGTGATGATGTCGGGGCCGCCGAACGTGCCGTACGACAGCTTGTGCCCCTGCTCGGCGACATGGTGCAGGCGATAGGCGATCAGGCCGCCACCGGCCGCCAGGACCAGCACGGGCACCACCGCGTATCTCGCCACGGCGCGCAGCCGGCTGTCGACCAGGACGGCGAAGCCGAAGAGGATCCAGAACGGGACGAACGTCTGCACGTAGCGCGAGTAGATCGCGTCGGCGTTCACCGGCAGGCCGGCCAGGATCAGCGCCGCGCCCAGGGCCACGCCGAGCGTGCTGAAAAGGGCCAGACCACCGGTCCAGCGGTACGCCACGTCGCGCTTGGGGCGGAACATCTCGAGGGACGCCGCCGCCCAGCCGATGCCGGCCAGACCGGCCGTGACCACGCACATGTACCAGATGTTGGTGCCGAGCGAGCCGAAGAAGACCTGGAGCCGCTGGACGCTGGTGAAGACCTCGAGGGTGCCGCCGCCGACGATGTCGCCGCGGACGTGCACCTTGTCGCCGAGCAGCACGATGATGATCTGGTTGAGCACGACCAGCAGCACCAGCGGCACGACGGACAGGCCGGCCATGCGCCAGGTCGCCTTGCGGCGGTAGAGCAGGAAGGCCAGGAACGCGAAGAAGACGACGGCCAGGATGGTGCCGCGGATGTGCACCATGTAGAGCACGCCGGTCAGCACGCCCACCGTGATCGCGGCACCCTTGCGCGCCGGCTCACCGAGCCACCAGTGGATGGCCAGGAACCAGCCGAGCATGAGCGGCGCCATCACCGCGTCGGTCATGCCCACCAGCGACCAGAAGGTGCCGGCCGGCATGGTGGCGGCGACGAAGGCGGCGGCCAGCGCGATCCAGGTCTTGAGCCCGAACATGCGGCGGGCCAGCAGGTACGCCAGCGGCAGCGACAGGGCGCTGATGGCCGCGTTGACGACCTGGACGATCTTGTACGAGGTGGTGAAGTCGAGCCCGAACAAGAAGGCGGGCGAGATCAGCAACGGATATCCGACGCGGCGGAACAGCGGGGTCTCCGAGCTGAAGCCGCCCGGGCCGCCGGCGATCGCGCGCGCGGCGTTGATGTAGCTGTCCTCGTCGGTGTGCGCGATGGGGTGGGTGATCGGATTTCCGAGCCAGAGCCGCCACAGCACCCCGGCCAGCCAGCCGAGGGCGAGTACGCCGATGATGATCCATCGGATGCGGCCGGAGCTGTCTTTCGCCGCCGTCGCTTCGCGCTGCGCGGGCGGCATGACCTCTGTCGTCATGATGGTCGTCTGATTCTTCCTGCCTGGGGCGCCGGTGGCGTCAACCAGCGAATGACCGGCGAACGGTAGCAGCATCGGTCACGCGCCACTGTCCCGTTGTCGCGTGTGGCACAGCCCGCGCACAGACAGACCGTGGTCATTTGCCTGTTGTACACCGATAAGTTCCCAAAAATCCCTAAGCCTCGATCTCTCGAAAGTGGCCGGTGTGCGGTAGTGTCCGCTCGCTAAGACCGCGGGGACAGCGGGGGAAATCAATGAGACTTACTTTCGTGACGGCCACGACCGGCCTCGTCATGCTGGTCGTGATATTCGAGTTGCTGCGGCGGCGGCAACTGCGTGAGAAATACGGCGCGTTGTGGCTGCTGGTGGCGGTCGCCGTGCTTCCACTGGCGTTCATCCCGACGCTGCTCGACGGGCTGTCGTCGTTCCTCGGCATCGCGTCCGGCCTGAGCCTCTTCCTGTTCGCCAGCGTCGTCTTCCTGCTGCTGGTGGCCGTGCACCTCTCCTGGGAGAGCAGTCGCCTGGAAGAGGAGACCCGGAGCCTTTCCGAGGAGATTGCCCTACTTCGGGCGGATGTCGCCGAATTGCAGGAATTGCGGGAGAAAGTGAAAACGCCGTGACCGTCACTACGGAACGCGTGCTGACGATCCTGCCCGCGTGGAACGAAGCGGAATCGATCGCCGCGGTCATCAAGGAACTGCAGCAAGAAGTCCCCGGAATGGACATTCTGGTCGTCGACGACTGCTCGAAGGACGCGACGGCCGCCGTGGCCCGGCAGGCGGGTGCCAAGGTCGTACGGCTGCCGTACAACCTCGGCGTCGGCGGCGCCCGCCGTCTCGGCTACCGCTACGCGGTCGAGCACGACTACGACGTCGCGGTGCAGATGGACGCCGACGGGCAGCACGACCCCCGCTACATCAAGGACATGGTCGCCGCGCTCGACGAGGCCGACCTCGTGATCGGCGCCCGGTTCGCCGGCGAGGGCGTCTACAAGGTCGCCGGCCCCCGCCAGTGGGCGATGAAGCTGCTGTCGAAGGCATTGTCCGCGATCGCCCGCACCAGGCTGACCGACACCACGTCGGGATATCGGGCCTGCCGCGGCGAGCTGATCAACTTCTACTCGCGCAACTTCCCGGTCGAATACCTCGGCGACACGGTCGACACGATCGTCCAGGCCAAGCGCTCCGGCTACGTGATCAAGCAGATCCCGGTCTCGATGCGCCCCCGCCAGGGCGGCACGCCCAGTAACTCGCCGTCGAAGGCGATGATCTACCTGTTCCGCTCCGGCCTGGCGCTGCTGCTCGCCCTGGTCCGCCGATGACGGCGGGCGCCGACCTGGGGCAGACGGCCCTCCGCATCACCCGCAGCAGCGGCTTCCGTTTCCTGATCGTCGGCGGCACCAGCGTGGTCGTCGACGCGGGCCTGCTGTGGGTGCTGCACGGCGTCGTGGGCATGTGGCTGGAGCCGGCCACGGCCATCGCTTTCCTGGCCGGCTTCCTGGTGAACTTCCTGCTGAACCGCCAGTGGGCCTTCGCCTCCACCGGCCGCCTGCACCATCAGCTGGCCAAATATCTGGCCCTGGTGGCCGTCAACCTGCTGATCACGGTCCTGCTGGTCAAGTTCCTCACCACCCTCGGCGTCATGTACCTGATCGCCAAGGTGCTGACCACAGCCGCCCTCTCCACGATCAACTACTTCATCTCCAGGAAGTGGATCTTCATCTGACCTGGAGGCGGTGACGACATGACCGCGGTACCGCGGTGGCGTGCCGACGACCTCGACCGGCTCCCGGAAGCACCGCGTCACATCGAGCTGATCGACGGAAGGCTAGTCTTCCGAACCTGCCCTCAGCAGATCCGGCACAGCCGACTGGTCACAGCGCTGCTGCTTTGCTGCCCGGCCACAAAGGCTGAGAACTCACACCGCCACGAGCCGGATGCGATCGCCGCAGAGCTTGGCCATGTCGTCGATGTCGGAAGTCAACATGACCACCGGGCGATGCTGGCGTAACGCCGCCTCGGCGACCGCCGCGTCGATCGCGTACTTGTGACCGTGCAGGCCGGCATCCATCAGCAGCTTCGATGCCGCCCTCGCCTCCTCGTCACCCAACGGAATCACGCGCAGCCCGGAGAGCACCCAGTTCAGGCGAGACTTGTTCGTGCGGGCATGAACGGCCTCGATGATGGTGAGCGCGCAGATCACGCCCTCCATGCCTCGTGAGCGGGACTCGGCCACCAGAGCCACCACCTGCTCGTCGTCGGCGAGCAGCTTCGAAAGCCCTTCGCTGTCGAGGACCAGGGTCCCCTCGTGGCTCAGCTTGCGGCGGGCCACTCACCCTCCTCGGCGAAGACCTCGTCGAAGACCTGCCGTGCCCGTTTACGGGCATGCTCGGAGACCGGCCCCTTGCGGCTCTCATAGTCGGCCAGGTACTCGTCGAGCACCTGGCCGCGCAACTCCCGCTCCACCGCCTCAGCGATGAACGCGGAGAACTCCCGCTTGCCCACTCGGGCCCGGATCGCCTCGGCGGTCCCCTCTGGCAATGACAGGCTCACCCGAGTCGCCGGGCCCTCCCCGATGCTGTACGTCGGTTCACCCATCACCCAAGTGTGTCAAACGAGTAGGAAAAACGCCACGACCTGCGGCTCGACTAAACGTTGAACCGGAACTCGACGACGTCGCCGTCCTTCATGATGTAGTCCTTGCCCTCCATGCGGACCTTGCCGGCGGCCTTGGCGGCGGACATGGAGCCGGCGGCCATCAGGTCGTCGAAGCTGACGATCTCGGCCTTGATGAAGCCTCGCTGGAAGTCGCTGTGGATGACGCCCGCGGCCTCGGGGGCGGTGGCGCCGACCGGGATCACCCAGGCCCGGGCCTCCTTGGGGCCGGCCGTCAGATAGGTCTGCAGGCCCAGCGTGTCGAAGCCGACGCGGATCAGCTTGTCGAGGCCGGGCTCGGTCTGGCCGGTCGACTCCAGCAGCTCCTTCGCGTCCTCGGGTGAGAGGTCGATGAGCTCGGACTCGATCTTGGCGTCCATGAACACGGCCTCGGCCGGAGCCACCAGGGCGCGCAGCTCGTCGAGGAACGCGGCGTTGCCGAGCTCCTCCTCGTCCACGTTGAAGACGTACAGGAAAGGCTTTGTCGTCAGCAGGTGCAGCTCGCCCAGCAACTCCACGTCGATACCCGCCGCGGCGGCGCCCGCGTGCAGAGTCACCCCGTCGTTGAGCAGCTTGAACGCGGCCTCGGCGGCGGCCACGACCGGCGCCCGGTCCTTCTTGAGCTTCGCCTCTTTCTGCAGGCGGGGCAGCGCCTTCTCGACCGTCTGGAGGTCGGCCAGGATCAGCTCGGTGTTGATCGTCTCGATGTCGTCGGACGGGGAGACCTTGCCGTCGACGTGCAGCACGTTCGGGTCGGAGAACGCGCGCACGACCTGGCAGATGGCCGAGGCGTCGCGGATGTTCGCGAGGAACGCGTTGCCGCGGCCCTGACCCTTCGACGCGCCGCGGACCAGGCCGGCGATGTCGACGAAGCTGACCGGCGCCGGGATGACCTTTTCGCTCGCGAACAGCTCGGCGAGCCTGCCCAAGCGCTCGTCGGGCAGCCCGACGACCCCGACGTTCGGCTCGATCGTCGCGAACGGGTAGTTCGCGGCGAGCACGTCGTTCTTGGTCAGGGCGTTGAACAGGGTGCTCTTGCCGACGTTGGGCAGGCCGACGATTCCGATGGTGAGGCTCACGGAGCGTCAGTCTACGGGGTCCATGGCCATGTCCGAATCCCGCCAGCAATCCACCGGCCCGAAAGCGCAGACTCGACGTCATGGAACTGGACTTCGAACGGTGTTACCGAGCCGTGGACAGCCGGGACCAGCGCTTCGACGGCTGGTTCTTCACCGCCGTGACCAGCACCGGCATCTACTGCCGCCCGTCCTGCCCGGCCATCACGCCGAAGCGGGAGAACGTGCGCTTCTATCCGAGCGCGGCCGCCGCCCAGCGTTCCGGCTTCCGCGCCTGCAAGCGCTGCCGCCCGGACGCCGCGCCCGGCTCGCCCGAGTGGGACGCGCGGGCCGACCTGGTCGGGCGGGCGATGCGCCTGATCGGCGACGGCGTGGTCGACCGCGAGGGGGTGCCCGGCCTGGCGAGCCGCCTCGGTTACACCGAGCGTCACCTCAACCGGCTGCTCACGGCGGAGCTCGGCGCCGGTCCGCTGGCACTGGCGAGGGCCCAGCGAGCGCAGACGGCGCGCATCCTCATCGAGACCACGGGCCTGGGCCTGGCCGAGATCGCGTTCGCGTCCGGTTTCGGCAGCGTCCGCCAGTTCAACGACACCATTCAGGAGGTGTACGCCCAGGCGCCCGGCCAGCTGCGGGCACGGCGGGCGAGCGGTGTGGCGGACGAGCCGGGCACGATCACCGTACGGCTCGCCTACCGCTCGCCGTTGCACGTGCCGGCGCTGCTCGACTTCCTCGAGACGCGGGCGCTCCCGGGTGTCGACGAGCGCGACGGTCAGACGTACCGCCGGGGTCTGTCCCTGCCCCACGGAAGCGCGACCGTCGCGCTGACCCCGGCCGACCGCTTCGTCACGGCGACGCTGCGGCTCGGTGACGTGCGAGATCTGGCGCCGGCCGTGGCCCGCTGCCGGCGGCTCTTCGATCTGGACGCCGACCCCGACGCCGTCGATGCCACGCTGGGTGCGGACGTCGCGCTTGCTGCGGCTGTCGCACAGGAGCCGGGTGTACGGGTGCCACGCGCGGTCGACGGCTTCGAGATGGCCGTGCGGGCGGTCGTGGGTCAGCAGGTCTCGGTGGCGGGTGCGCGCACGACCCTGATCCGGATGATCCGCGCGGCCGGTGCCCGGTCAGCCGGCGTCTTCCCGTCCGCGGCGGTCGTGGCCGAGCTGCCCGACGAGGCGTTCGGGATGCCGGTGGCGCGCCGGGAGACGATCCGGGCGCTGGCGGCGGCCGTGGCCGACGGCAAGATCGACCTCGAGCCGGGCGCGGATCGCGCCGAGACCGTCGCCCGCCTGGAGGAACTCCCCGGAGTCGGCGCGTGGACGGCCGGATATGTCGCGATGCGGGCGATCGGCGATCCCGACGTCTTCCTGCCCACCGATCTGGCCGCCCGGCGCGGAGCCGCGGCTCTGGGCCTGCCGACCACGCCGAAGGCGCTCGCCGCGCACGCCGAGCGGTGGCGGCCATGGCGCTCATACGGACTTATCCGGCTGTGGAGAGCCGCCTGACGACTTGTCCACAGCCCTAACAAGATCTTTCCCCACGGCCCGTCCGCACGGGCCACGCTGGACCACGACCCCAGGAGGACCCGATGTTGAAATACCGCACGCTCGACACCCCGACCGGCCCGCTGACCGTGATCGTCTCCGCGTCCGGCGCCGTGCGCGCCGCCGGCTTCACGACCGACGTCGCCGACCTGCTGAGCCTGGTCCATCCGAGTCTGCGCGCCCCGGCCGAGCCGGCCGACGACGTCGGTCCGGTCACCGGTCACGTCCAGTCCTATTTCGACGGCGACCACGCCGCGCTCGACGCCGTGACCGTCGAGCAGCGCATCGGCGGCACCTTCATCCGCCATGCGTGGAAGGTCATGCGCGAGATCAAGCCGGGCGCCCCGGTGACCTATTCGGAGTTCGCGCGCCTGGCCGGGCGGCCGGCCGCGATCCGGGGCGCGGCGTCCGCGTGTGCCCGCAACCCGGTCGCGCTCTTCACGCCCTGTCATCGGGTGCTGCGGCTCGACGGCACGCTCGGCGGCTATCGGTGGGGCCTGCCGGTGAAGGAGTGGCTGCTCGCCTTCGAAGATCCCGAGCGGGCCGACCAGGACACCTCGCGGCCGGCGGCGGGTGTGATGCGATGACCCGATGGAGTTGCGCGAGATGCGGGTGTTCGTGGCCGTCGTCGAGGAGGGCAGCCTCTCGGCGGCGGCCCGCCGGCTCCGGCTGAGCCAGCCCGCGGTGTCCCAGGTCGCGGCCGCCATCGAGCGCGAGCTCGGTACGGCGTTGCTGATCCGGGGCGTCACCGGAGTTCGGCCGACGCCGGCCGGCGCGGTGCTGGCCGACGAGGCGCGGGCGGTCCTCGGCCGCTACGAGCGGGCGATCGCCGCCGTCACCCGCGAGCCGGGCGCCGCCGAGCCCGCGCTGCGGCTGGGCCTGCCGCTCGAGGTCCGGTTCGAGCTGCTGGCCGGGCCGCTGGCGGAGCTGGCGCTGGCCGGACCGCCCCTCCGGGTCGAGCCACGCCACCTGTCGACCAGCGCTCAGCTCGCGGCGCTGCGGGCGGGCGAGCTCGATCTCGGCCTGCTGCGGGAACGCCCCGACGGCGACGACCTGGACGCGCTGCGGATCGGCACCGAGCCACTCGGCGTCCTGCTGGCCCGCCGGGTGGCCGAGGAGATCGCCGACCCACCCGCCGCCGCCCCGGACGAGCGAGGCGGGCCAGACGCCTCGGTCGGCCCGGGCGGGCCGGGCGGGGCGGGCGCGCCGGGCGCCGTGCGGCTGGAAAGGCTGGCGGGGCTGCGGTGGCTCAGTTTTGCGCGGGCGGACAGTCCCGCGTGGTTCGACGAGATCGTGGCGGTGCTGCGCAGCCATGGTCTCCGGCCGACCGACGATGTCGCCGGGAGCCAGGCGCTGATTCCGGAGGTGAAGCTGACCTCGGTGCTGACCGATCAGGTCTTCTCGCTCGCGCCCGCGAACTGGCCGCAACCGCTGCCGGCCGAGGTGGTGTGGTTGCCGCTCGCCGGCTCGCCCCTCGTGCGCCGCACGTGGGCGACCTGGCGGGCCGACTCGCGCCGGCGTGACCTCGGCCGGCTGGTGGCCGCCTTGGAACAGCCGGGCGGGCCGGTCTAAGCGGAACCGATAGGGGGCATAAGGAGAAACCGACAACTACCCCGGAAGTGGACATTCGCTCGCGCGGTTGCACCGGGCGGATCGGGCGCGTCCGCGCTCGACCGTCGAGAGAGCAGGTGTATTTCCGTGGAGCGGGATCTGTCCGGCACCATCGCCCTGGTCACGGGCGCCACCAGCGGGATCGGGCGGGCGACGGCCGCCCGGCTGGCCGAGTTGGGGAGCCACGTCGTTCTGAGCGGGCGCGACCGCGATCGGGGTGAGGCCGCCGTCGCGCGACTCCGTGCCGCGGGCGGCAAGGCCGACTTCATCGCGGCCGATCTTCGGGACGAGGCGAGCGCGCGGGAGCTCGCGCGGGCCGCGGTGCGCCTCGGCGGCCGGGTCGACATCCTGGTCAACAATGCCGGCATCTACCCGTTCGCCGCGACCCACGAGGTCACCGGCGCCCAGTTCGACGCGGTCTACGACATCAACGTGCGGGTGCCGTTCTTCCTCGTGGCCGAGCTGGCCCCCGCGATGGCCGCCCGAGGGCACGGGGCGATCGTCAACCTGAGCACGATGGTCGCCGGGTTCGGCATGCCGGGCGCCGCGCTCTACGGGTCGAGCAAGGCCGCGATCGTCCTGTTGACCAAGGCATGGGCGGCCGAGTACGGCCGGTCCGGCGTGCGGGTCAACGCGGTGAGTCCCGGCCCGACCGCCACCGAGGGGACCGTGGACTTCGGTGACTCGCTGGCCGGCGCCGCGCCGGCGGGCCGGGTGGCCGACCCGGCCGAGATCGCGGACGCGGTCGCCTACCTCGTCAGCGATCAGGCGTCCTTCGTGCACGGAGCGGTGCTGCCGGTCGACGGCGGGCGCCTCGCCGTCTGAGCCCGGCCGCCCCGGGGTGTGTGCCGGGTCGCCGATTTATCGGCGGCCCGGCCCGTCGTTTCGCCGTAGCATTCCGCACATGACTGATACGGGAACGACCGGACGCGCCGGTCTCCCCGAGCGGCCGTCACTCGACGGGCTCGAGGACAAGTGGGCGCGCACCTGGCAGGAGGAGGGCACGTATGCGTTCGACCGCTCGAAGGAGCGCTCGGACGTATACAGCATCGACACGCCTCCACCGACCGTATCCGGCGAGCTGCACATGGGGCACGTCTTCTCCTTCACCCACACCGACACGGTCGCGCGGTTCCAGCGCATGCGCGGCAAGGCCGTCTTCTATCCGATGGGCTGGGACGACAACGGACTGCCGACCGAGCGGCGGGTCCAGAACGTGTACGGCGTCCGGTGCGACCCGGCGCTGCCCTACGACCCGGAGTGGGAGCCGCCCGCCACGCCGCCCAAGCAGCCGATCGCCATCTCGCGGCGCAACTTCGTCGAGCTGTGCGGGCGGCTGACCACCGAGGACGAGAAGGCGTTCGAGGCGCTGTGGCGCACGCTCGGGCTGTCGGTCGACTGGGGTCTGACCTACACGACGATCGGCCGGCACTCGCAGACCGTCTCGCAGCGCGCCTTCCTCAACAACCTGGCGCGCGGCGAGGCGTACACCTCGGAGGCTCCGACGCTGTGGGACATCGGCTTCCGCACGGCGGTCGCGCAGGCCGAGCTCGAGGACCGGGAGCGCCCGGGCGCGTACCACCGCCTGCGTTTCCACGGGCCGGACGGCCCGGTCGAGGTCGACACCACCCGGCCCGAGCTGCTGCCGGCCTGCGTCGCGCTCGTCTACCACCCGGGCGACGAGCGTTACGAGGGGCTGACCAGCGTCCGCACGCCGTTCTTCGACGTCGAGGTCCCGGTCAAGGCCCATCCGATGGCCGCCATCGACAAGGGCACCGGCATCGCGATGGTCTGCACGTTCGGCGACATCACCGACGTCACCTGGTGGCGCGACCTCCAGCTCGACACGCGGGTCGTCCTCGGCCGTGACGGCCGGTTCCTGGCCGACCGCCCGGCCGGCGTCCCCGAGGCGGCGTACCGGGAGTTCGCCGGCCTGACCGTCAACGCGGCCCGGCGCGAGATCGTCCGGCTGCTCACCGAGTCGGGCGACCTGATCGGCGAACCCCGGCCGATCACCCACCCGGTCAAGTTCTACGAGCGGGGCGACTCACCGCTCGAGATCGTCACCAGCCGGCAGTGGTTCGTCCGCAACGGCGGCCGCGAGCCCGAGCTGCGCGAGCGGCTGCTCGCGCGGGGCAGGGAGCTCCAGTGGTTCCCCGAGCACATGCGACACCGCTACGAGCACTGGGTCAACGGGCTCACCGGTGACTGGCTGATCAGCCGGCAGCGTTTCTTCGGGGTGCCGATCCCGGTCTGGTACCGGCTCGACAACGCTGGCGAACCGGACTACGACCAGCTTCTCATACCGGACGAATCTTCACTGCCGGTCGACCCCTCCTCGGAGTGTCCGCCCGGCTTCGACGAGTCGCAGCGGGACGTCCCGGGCGGCTTCACGGCCGATCCCGACGTGATGGACACGTGGGCCACCTCGTCGCTCACCCCGCAGATCGTCACCGGCTGGCAGCACGACGACGACCTGCACCGGCGCACCTTCCCGATGGATCTGCGCCCCCAGGGCCAGGAGATCATCCGCACCTGGCTGTTCTCGTCGATCCTGCGGGCCGACCAGGAGAGCGACGTCCTGCCGTGGAAGACGGCCGTCCTCTCCGGCTGGATCCTCGACCCCGACCGCAAGAAGATGTCCAAGTCCAAGGGCAACGTCGTCACGCCCATGGACCTGCTGGTGCAGAACGGCTCGGACGCGGTCCGGTACTGGGCGGCCAACGGGCGGCCCGGCGCCGACCTGGCGTTCGACCCGGCCCAGATCAAGGTCGGCCGGCGGCTGGCGACGAAGCTGCTCAACGCGTCGAAGTTCGCACTCGGGCTGGGCGCGGCCGAGGCGCTGCGGCAGCCGGTCACCGAGCCGCTCGACCGGGCCATGCTGACCCGGCTCGCGGCGGTGGTCAGCGCGGCCACCGAGGCGTTCGACCGCTACGACCACACCGAGGCGCTCCAGGCGTCCGAGACGTTCTTCTGGACGTTCTGCGACGACTACATCGAGCTGGTCAAGGAGCGGGCGTACGCCCAGGGGCCCGGGGCCGACTCGGCCCGGGCGGCGCTGGCCGCGGGGCTGTCGGTGCTGTTGCGGCTGTTCGCGCCGTTCCTGCCGTACGTGACCGAGGAGGTCTGGTCGTGGTGGCGGTACGGCTCCGTGCACAAGGCGACCTGGCCGACGACATACGAGCTGACCCGGGTCGCCGGCGAGGGTGACGCCAGCCTGCTCGACCTGGCCGGCGACGCGCTGCGCCAGGTCCGGCGGGCCAAGAGCGACCGGAAGCTGTCGATGAAGGCCGACGTGCCGCTGGCCGAGGCGCTCGGGCCGGCCGAGCTGCTCGACAAGCTGGCGCTGATCGAGAGCGACGTCAAGTCGGCCGGGCGCATCGCCAAGCTGGACAGGCTGCCCGGACGTACGCCGGAATTGGTCATCGCCAGCGCCTTCTGACCGGAGGTGGTCCCGGCTCTGGCGAAAAGCCGGAGCCGGGGCCGCCGGCAGGGCAGCATGAGAGGCATGATCGCGCCTGACCAGGTGGAGGCGCCCGCACGCGATGCCGTGCTGTTCCGGTCGTCGCCGGTGCGGACGTTCGTCACCGTCTTCCTGCTGCTGATGCTGTCGTTCGCCCTGGTCTCGCCGATCATGGCGGTGGTCACGGGCGGAACCGGCAACCCGTGGTGGCACACCGCCCTGCAGGCCGGGGCCGTCGCCCTGTTCGGAGCGGCCTGCTTCGCCTATTCCACCCGGGGTTCCCTGAAGACGTGGGTACGGGTGTCGTCGGGTGGGCTCGAACTGGCCGCGCAGGACAGCGACCCGATCCTGCTGGCCTGGGAGGACATCGCCTCGGTGAAGGTGCGCCGGGACCGGCTGCGCAACGTCCTCGACGTCACGCCGGTCGACCTCGACAGCGTGCACCCGGTGCAGGGCCAGCGGGTCGGCTGGCCGGCGCTGGCCGACACACCGAACGGTCCGGCCTTCACCGCCGACCTCAGCGAGATCTGGCCGGGCCCGCGACGGCTACGCCGCGAGCTCGCCAAACACCTGCGCCGGACCGACGCCTAGAAGTCGCCGCCGAAATCGCCACCGAAGTCGCCGCCGCCACCGCCCCAGTCGCCGCCACCCATGTCGCCGCCACCCATGTCGCCGCCGCCGAAGTCGCCCGCGGCGTCGGCGTAGCCGTCCTGGAAACCGTCGCCGTAGCCCATGTCGCCGAAGCCGGGCGAGAACAGGGCGTCGAAAATGAGCAGACCGCCGAGGGCGCCCGCGCCGGCGCCGAGCGCGGTCTTCCAGACCGGTGTCGAATACCAGCCGGCCGGAACCGGACGGCCCTGCACGCGACCACCGGGGTAGTAGTAGGGAGTGTCGGCGCCCGGCTGCGGGCCCGCCTTGTAGCTGTGGCCCTGCACGCTGACCTCGCGCTCCTTGGTCAGCTGGCCCACGCCCTGCGCGCTCGCCAGCGGCGGCAGCTCGGGACCCGGGTCGAGACCCATCGCGATGCGGCCGGCCCGCACATATTGCAGACCCTCCAGCGCCGACTCGCGCGCCAGCTCGTACTGCCGGACCGTGTTCGCCTGCTGCAACTGCCCGCCGGCGGCGTTGTACCGCTCGCCCGCGTCGGCCAGGGCCTGCTGCGCGGCGGTGTCACTGCCGTGCAGGTTCATGAGCTGACCGCCGAGCCGCTCGTACCACCTCTGGGCCTCGGCCCGGGCGTCCTCGAGCCGCGTTTGCTGAGATGCCGCCCCGTTCCGCCGCGCCAAGGCGATCACGAGAACGACCACGACGATGATGGCCAGAATCAGCAACACGCTCATGTTCCAACGGTACCCTCGCGAATCACGTCGTAGCCGTCTGGCAATCTCCGTCATGTGACTGTCTCGACGCTGGCCGTGGTGCTCCTCTGTCTGGCCGCCGGGGCCGCGATCGGCTGGTTCGCCGCGCGGCTGCGGGCGGCCGCCGACATAGCCCGGCTCGAGGCGACCGTGCAGGCCCGCGCCGACGGCGAGGAACGCCTCGAACAGTCGATGCGCGCGCTGTCGTACGAGGCGACCGCCCAGTCCCAGGAGGCCGTGGCCCGGGCCGTGGCCCCCCTGCACGAGACCCTGCGCCGCTACGAGCAGCGGGTCGCCGAGCTGGAGCGGGAGCGCGTCGACGCGTACGCCGAGCTGCGCGAGCAGGTGCGCTCGATGAGCGAGGTCTCGGGCGAGCTCCGCACCGAGACGAAACAGCTGGTCGCGGCGCTGCGGACGCCACAGGTGCGAGGCCGCTGGGGTGAGCATCAGCTGCGCCGCATCGTCGAGGCGGCCGGCCTGCTCGAGCATTGCGACTTCGCCGAGCAGGTCACGGCCACGACCGACAATTCGGGTGTACGCCCTGACCTCGTGGTCCGGATGCACGGGGGCCGCACGGTGGTGGTCGACGCCAAGGCCCCGCTCGAGGCGTACCTGTCGGCCCTGGAGGCCCGCGACGAGCGCGGCCGCGACGCCCACCTGAACCAGCACGCCCGTCACCTGCGGGCCCACGTCGACGCGCTGGCGGCCAAGGAATATTGGACCGCGTTCGAGCAGTCACCCGACTTCGTGGTGCTCTTCCTGCCGGCCGACCCGTTCCTCGACGTCGCCTTGCGGCACGACCCGACCCTGATGGAGCACGCCTTCCGGCGCAACGTCGTGCTGGCCACCCCGGCCACGCTGATCGCGATGCTGCGCACGGTCGCCTACTCGTGGCGGCAGGAGGCGCTGGCCCGCAACGCTGTGGCCGTGCACGGTCTGGCGCGCGAGCTCTACGGCCGGCTGGCCACCCTGGGCGACCACGTGGGGAAGGTGGGGAGTGCGCTCGGGGGCGCCGTCACGGCGTACAACCGGGCGGTTGGCTCCTTGGAAGCGCGCGTGCTGGTGAGCGCGCGCAAGCTGGCCGAGATGGGCGTCTCCGACGACGAGATCGTCACGCCCCCGCAGATCGAGGTGGCCCCCAGACAGCCTCAGTCGCCCGAGCTGATCGACTAGGCCTTCGCAGCGGCGGCGGCCTTCATGTCGCGGCGGAGCTCCTGCGGCAGCGAGAAGGTCAGGCGCTCCTCGGCCGTCGTGAACTCGGTGACCTCACCGAAGCCCCGGGTCGCGAGGTGGCCCAGCACCTCCATGACCAGGTCTTCCGGGACGCTGGCGCCGGAGGAGACGCCGACCGTGGTCGCGCCCTCGAGCCACTCGTCCTTGATCTCGGAGGCGTAGTCGACCAAGTGGCCGGCGCGGGCGCCCGCGTCGACGGCGACCTCGACGAGACGTACGGAATTGGAGGAGTTCGTCGAGCCCACGACGATGACCACGTCGCACTCGGGGGCGATCTCCTTCACCACATGCTGCCGGTTCTGCGTGGCGTAGCAGATGTCGTCGCTCGGCGGCGACTGGAGCAGCGGCAGGCGGGTCTTGAGGCGGGCCACCGTCTCCATCGTCTCGTCGACCGAGAGCGTGGTCTGCGAGAGCCACACGACCTTGGACGGGTCGCGGACGACGACCTTGTCGACCGAGTCGGGGCCGTCGACCAGCTGGATGTGCTCGGGCGCCTCGCCGGAGGTGCCGATGACCTCCTCGTGACCCTCGTGGCCGATGAGCAGGATGTCGTAGTCGTCCGCGGCGAACCTTTTCGCCTCGTGGTGCACCTTGGTGACCAGCGGGCAGGTCGCGTCGATGGCCTTGAGGTTGCGGCTCTTGGCCTGCTCGTGCACCTCGGGGGCGACGCCGTGGGCCGAGAAGACGACGGTGGAGCCCTCGGGCACCTCCTCGTTCTCCTCCACGAAGATCGCGCCGGCCGCTTCGAGCGTGCTGACCACGTGTTTGTTGTGCACGATCTGCTTGCGCACGTAGACCGGGGCGCCATAGAGCTTCAGCGCCTCCTCGACGGTCTGCACCGCACGGTCGACGCCGGCGCAGTAGCCGCGCGGCTTGGCCAGCAACACACGCTTCCGGGGCTCAGTCACCCGGCCATGGTACGTGGATCCCTCTCACCCATGCTTCTCTGCGATCCGCGCCACAGGCATACTCGTGCGGTGATCGTTCGGGAGTCGGCCAAGGCCTTGCGTTTCACCGTGGGTGCGTTGTCGCTGGTCCTGGGCCTGACCTGGATTCTTCTCAATCTGCATTCGGCCAGTTACCGGCTGGATCTGCTGATCGGCTCGGTGCTCGCCGCGGGCGGGCTGGTCCTGCTCATGCCACATCGCGTCCGGCTGCCCGGCCGGGTCACCGCGATCGTCATGGGCCTCTGCGCGCTGGCCGGCACGGCGGCCGGGCTCGCCGCCTCGAAGTCACAGATGTGCTGCGACGTCGCTTTCATCGTCGACCGCGGCTGGCCGTTCAGCTGGGCCAGCCGGGGCGCCGTGGCAGACGATTCCGAGACCGCGGTCCGGCTGGCGGCGAGCGCGGACTGGACGGTCAATTTCCTCTCGCTCTTCGCCGACCTTCTGCTTTTCTCGTACGCCGGTTTGCTGCTCCTAGTGGTAGTTCTGTTGTTCCGGCGTCCTAAAAGTGGATATCAGCTGTAACTTCCCTCATTCGCCGGGATACTCGGACTCATGCCCGAGGCCCCGGTGGACGACCCCGGACCCCTGGCCGGAGCGGCCACCACGCTCCGCCTGATCATCGGCTGGGCCTTCACCGCGCTCGCCCTGCTCAACCTCGCCATGGGTCTCGACTCGTTCGCGTACGGGCTGTTCCACGTCGTGCTCCTGCTGGCCGGGGTGACCCTGCTCGGCCTCCAACGGGTCGGCTGCCACCCGGGACGGATCGCGCGGATCGCCGGCTCGGCCGTCGCCCTGCTCGGCCTGGTGATCTCGACACTGCCCGAGGCACGGGTCGACTGCTGCTCCACCGAGTACGAGGTGCGGCACGGCTTCCCCTTCACCGTGCTGGCCCGCGATCCCGGCGGATGGCACGCCGACGGCACCCGGATCGTCATCGACCTGCTCTTCTGGGCGCTGGCCGGGATGCTCGTGCTGATCGCCGTGGCCCGCCTCACGCCCGCGCCGTCCCGGCCCTCCCCGGCCCCGCCGGCGCGACCGCCGACAGCGAACGATCATGCCGAGGAGCGCGGGACGCGCACCGCGGACGAGGAGAATGTCAGAGGGCTTCCGTAATCTGGCCGGGTGAGTGAGCCAGCAGGAGCCAAGAGCACCGCCGACGAGCCGTGGCCGGTGCGCGTCGTCAGTCAGAAGGTCGGCGCCTGGATCTCCAAGCTGGGCTGGGTCTGGATCGACGGTCAGGTGGCCCAGATCAGCCGCCGCCCCGGCTCCAGCGTGGTCTTCCTGACCCTGCGCGACCCGTCGGCCGACCTGAGCCTCACCGTGACCGCCCACCGCGACGTGCTCGACGCCGGCGCGCCCGAGCTGGCCGAGGGCGCCCGGGTCACACTGCACGCCAAGCCGGAGTTCTACCCCGCCCGGGGCACGCTCAGCCTGCGCGCCGACGAGATCCGCCAGGTCGGCCTGGGTGAGCTGCTGGCCCGGCTCGACCGGCTGAAAAAGCTGCTGGCGGCCGAGGGCCTGTTCGCCCGCGAGCGCAAGCGCCGCCTGCCCTTCCTGCCCGGGCGCATCGGGCTGATCACCGGCCGGGCCAGCGCGGCCGAGCGCGACGTCCTGATGAACACGCGCCGCCGCTGGCCCGCCGTGGAATTCTTCACGATCAACGTGCCGGTCCAGGGCCCCACCGCGGTGCCCCAGATCATCGACGCGCTCAAGGTGCTCGACAAGGACGAGACGGTCGACGTCATCGTGATCGCCCGGGGCGGCGGCAGCGTGGAAGACCTGCTGCCGTTCTCCGACGAGGCGCTCTGCCGAGCGGTCTTCGCCGCTCGTACGCCGGTGGTCAGCGCGATCGGCCACGAGACGGACGCGCCGCTGCTCGACTACGTGGCCGACCTGCGTGCCTCGACGCCGACCGACGCGGCCAAGCGCATCGTGCCCGACCTGGCCGAGGAGCGACAGCTGATCGACGTGGCCCGGCGCCGGCTGGAGCGCGCGGTGCTCACCCTGGTCGACCGCGAGACCCACCGCCTCGAGTCGTGGCGTTCGCGCCCGTCGCTGTCCCGCCCGGAGCTGCTGGTCGACCAGCGCGAGGCCGACGTGACCGCCCTGCGCGACCGGGCCGTCCGCAGCCTGGAAAATCGCCTGCGCCGCGCCGACGACGACCTGCGGCACACGGTGGCCCGCCTGCGAGCGCTGTCACCGGCGGCGACGCTCCAGCGGGGTTACGCGATCGTCCAGCGCGCCGACGGCCACGTGGTCCGAGCGGCCGACGACGTCAAGACCGACGACCTGGTGAGGGTGCGGCTCGCCTCGGGCGAGTTGCAGGCAGTCGTAAAGGAGAACGAATGAGCGACGACAAGCTGAGTTACGAGCAGGCGCGCACCGAGCTGGCCACGGTGGTGGAGCGGCTGGAGCAGGGCGGCAGCTCCCTGGAGGAGTCGCTGGCGCTATGGGAACGCGGCGAAAAACTGGCCGACATCTGCCAGCGCTGGCTCGATGGCGCCCGAGAGCGCATCGAGGCCGCCCGCGCCGCCCGCGCTGAATCCTGAACGCCCGCCGGCTTCAGCTCGGTCCGAGCCTTCGTGCGGCCAGCGCGCGGCAGGCGCGGCGCTCAACGCGGGCGCTGCGCTCGACGCGGGCGCTGCGCTCGACGCGGGCGCTGCGCTCGACGCGGGCGCTTAGCGGCACGGCGTTCGACGGCGCTTGGCGGGCACGGCGATCGACGTGTGCGTTTGGCGGGCACGGCGTTGGACGCGGACGCTCAGCGCGCGGGCGGCGGTCAGCGCAGTGACTCGGCCAGGTGCTCCAGCTGGTCGACGTCGCTCTTGCCGATGACGATGACCGTGCGGGTCTGGTCGGCCAGGACCAGGGCCTTCTCGCCGGGGCGGGTGTCGTAGAGGCGCCAGACTCCGGCGTCCGAGCGGAACTCGCCGGCCGGCTTGGCCTCCTTGGTCAGCTCGGTCGGGAGCAGGGTGGCCGAGGGGATGTTGCTCTCGACGAGCTGGAGCGCGTCCTTGTCCGGGTCGACGTAGCCGATCCGCAGGGTGGCGCCGTCGGTCTGGCGGCGGAACGTCGCGGCTGACACGTGCCAGTCGTCGCCGAGGCCGGTCGGTTGCAGGACCGGGAAGATGTTGGCGCGCTGGGCCTCCTGCAGTGCGGGCGCCGGGTCGACCGTGATGGGCGCGTCGCCGTTCAGCACGGTCCGGTAGAAGATCAGCAGCAGCGCGATCGGCACGAGCAGGACCAGCAGCGACATCGCCATGTCCTTGGGCGACCGCGCCTGCCCACGCTCCAGCCGCGCCGGCGCCTCCGGCTGCTGCCCCGCCGAAGTCTCGTCCGCAACCGCCACCGCGGAAGAAGCCGCCCCCGCCGAAGAAGTGGCGGACGCGGCGGAAGAACCGGGAGCGGCCGCGGAAGTGGAACCGGGCGCGGAGGGAGCCGCAGGCGAGGAGGCCGGCGCGGGGTCGGAGGTGACCGCGGGGCCGGAGGCGGGCGCAGCGGCAGCCGCGGGGCTGGAAGCGGGCGCGGGGCCGGAAGCGGGCGCAGCCGCAGCCGCGGGGCCGGAAGCGGGCGCGGGGGCTGGGCTCGAGGCCGGTGCGGCCTGAGGCGCGGAAGGGGCGGGAGTGTCCGGTGCGGCTGGTTCCACTCACCCATTGTTAACCATGTCGCTGGGGCGGGACTTTGCACATCCGCACATGTGAGGATCGGGTAACTCACCAGCCCCGCAGAGTCGCGAGGAGGCGCCCATGCCAGCACGGGTCCCGCAGGATCTCGATCGCAACATCGCCCTCGATCTGGTTCGTGTCACCGAGGCTGCTGCCATGGCGGCCGGCCGCTGGGTCGGGCGCGGCGACAAGAACGGCGGTGACGGCGCGGCCGTCGACGCCATGCGCAAGCTGATCAATTCGATTCAGATGCGTGGCACCGTGGTCATCGGCGAGGGCGAGAAGGACGAGGCGCCCATGCTCTACAACGGCGAGCGGGTCGGCGACGGCACCGGGCCCGAGGTGGACGTGGCGGTGGACCCGATCGACGGCACCACGCTCATGAGCAAGGGCATGCCCGGCTCCGTGGCCGTGCTCGCCGTGGCCGAGCGCGGGGCCATGTTCGACCCGAGTGCCGTCTTCTACATGGACAAGATCGCTGTCGGGCCGGACTGCGCCGACGTCGTCGACATCAACGCCGGCACCGCCGAAAATCTGCGCCGCATCGCCAAGGCCAAGCGGTCCAGCATCTCCGACGTCACCGTCTGCATCCTCGACCGTCCCCGGCACGCCCGGCTGGTCGAGGAGGTGCGCCAGGCCGGCGCGAACATCAAGTTCATCTCGGACGGCGACATCGCCGGCGCCATCTCGGCCGCCCGGGCCGAGTCCGACGTGGATGTGCTGATGGGCATCGGCGGCACCCCGGAGGGCATCACCGCCGCCTGCGCCATCAAGTGCCTGGGCGGCATGATCCAGGCCAAGCTGTGGCCGCACGAC
This sequence comes from Actinoplanes sp. CA-131856, assembly GCF_050956135.1. GTDB lineage: Bacteria > Actinomycetota > Actinomycetes > Mycobacteriales > Micromonosporaceae > Actinoplanes. The sequence continues at coordinate 9,901,611 of NZ_CP191849.1, forward strand.
GACGCCGAGCGGGAGAAGGCCATCGCCGCCGGGCACGACCTCGACCGCGTGCTCACCACCGACGATCTGGTCACCGGCGACAACTGCTTCTTCGTGGCCACCGGCGTGACCAGCGGCGACCTGCTCAAGGGCGTCCGCTACCGCTCCGGCGGCGCGCACACCCAGTCGATCGTCATGCGGTCCAAGAGCGGCACCATCCGGGTGATCGACTCGTACCACCGTCTGGAGAAGCTGGCCCTCTACTCGGCCGTCGACTTCGACGGGCATCTGCCGACCGTCCCGATGGGCGAGGGCGAGCCGGTTATATAACGACAAGCTGGCAAGGCTCGCCGAGAGTTGGCGGGCCTTGCCCGGCCCTGGAACCATTGACGGATGAGTTACGGGGCAGACACGACCCGCATCGAAGCCGAGGCGAAATTCGGCACGAACGAGTTCTACGCGTCCCTGGGGCGCGCGTTCCTCACCATGTGCGCCGTCGTTCCGTTCCTCTTCCTCATCGAGGCGATCGACGTCGGCATCGGCTCGGGCCAGCTCGACGTGGCCGGCGGCATCATCCCGCACCGCATCGCCGGCCTCGACGGCGTGCTGTTCAGCCCGTTCCTGCACGCCGGGTGGGACCACCTCTACGGCAACGCCGTGCCACTGATCCTGGTCGGCACGTTCGCCCTGGCCGGTGGGGCCAAGCGGTTCATCTGGTCGACCTTCGTGATCATGCTGGTGAGTGGCCTGGGCGTCTGGTTCGTGGGCGACCCCAACAGCGTGGTGGTCGGCGCCAGCGGCGTCATCTTCGGCTATCTGGGCCTGCTGCTCACCCGCGGACTGGTCGAGCGCAGCTGGTGGAACCTCGGCGTGGCCGCGTTCATCGGGCTGCTGTACTGGTACCAGGTCTACAACATCCTGCCGACCGATCAGCCGGTCTCCTGGCAGGGGCACCTGCTGGGTCTGCTCGGCGGGGTGATCGCGGCGATCCTGTTCCGCCGCAAGCGGCCCAAGCCCCTCTACTGAAGCTTGCGCAGCGCCGCGACGATCGCGGGACGGAACGTACTGATCTGGGTGTAGACGCCCGGATAGCCGTCCCGCGCGCAGCCGAGCCCCCAGCTCACGATGCCGACCTGCACCCACTGGCCGCGGCGGTCCTGGTCGACCATCGGCCCGCCGCTGTCGCCCTGGCACGTGTCCACCCGACGATCCCCGGCGCACATCTGCTCGTCATCGACGAGCTTCACCCCGGCCTTGAGGTACGCCTTCGCGCAGCTCGCGTCCGAGACCATGGGAACCGTGGCGTAGTGCAGCCGCCGCTCCTGCTTGACCGAGTCCTCGCGGGTCTGCCCCCAGCCCATCACCGTGTAGCGGCCCTTCCCGATCACCTCGGGCGAGATCGGCAGCACGGGCAGGTGCAGCACGCGGTCCATCTGGATGACCGCCCAGTCGTCGCCGCGGGTCTCGTCCTTGAACCCGGCGGCGCGGATGACCGAGACGCTGCGCGCGGTCAGCGCGCGGCGCGACTTGAGGTCGGACACCCCGGCCGTGATCTCGATCCGGTTCGAGGCGCCGGTGCCGTCGACGCAGTGGCCCGCCGTGAGCACGACCCGGGGTGCGACCAGCGTGCCGCCGCAGCCCATCGAGAGCCGCACCACCCAGGGGAACTTGCCCTGTGGCGCCACGGTGCCGCCGACCACCTCGCGCACCGGGCGGGGCTCCCCTGAGGCGTGAGCCGGTGAGGAGCCCGCACCCAGCGCTGCCGCGAGGACACCGATCATGACCAGTGAAGCGGCATTTCGGACCATATGGACATTTGATCACAAGAAAACGGGCCGCGCGGTTTGCCGCGCGGCCCGTTCAGGAAGCTCGTCTACTTAGTACCAACCGGTGTCCTGCGAGTGCGCCCAGGCGCCGCAGGGGGTGTCGTACCGGCCCTCGATGTAACCGAGGCCCCACTTGATCTGGGTCGCCGGGTTGGTCTTCCAGTCGTCACCCTCGGAGGCCATCTTGCTGCCGGGCAGGGACTGCGGGATGCCGTACGCGCCCGAGCTGGGGTTGGAGGCCTTGTAGTTCCAGCCACTCTCCTTGTCCCACAGCTTGTTCAGGCACGGGAACTGGTCGATGCCGAAGCCCGCGGCGATCATCAGCGAGCAGCCGGTCTTGCGGGCGCCCGAATATTCGCTGCAGGAGGCGGGAACCTCGCCGGTGTATTCGGTGGGGCCGCTGCTCTCCTCGGACTCTTCCGCCTTCTTCTTGGCTTCCTCGGCCTTCTTCGCGGCCTCCTCGGCCGCCTTCTTGGCCTCGGCCGCCTTCTTCGCGGCGATCACCTTCTGCTCGGCCGAGCGCGCCTGCGCGGCGGAGACCTTGGCCGCGGCGGCCGCCTTCTCGGCGGCGCCGGCCTCGGCCTGGCTGCGCTGCGCCCGGTCCGCGGCGTGCGCGGCCTGGCGCTGCTTCAGCAGCGCGGTGTCGTCGACATTGGCCTGCACGACAAGCTGCGCTTCGGCACTCGTCTGCTGGACTTCCCGGTCCTGTCCGAGATAGACACCTCCGGCGGCACCCGCGACAAGCAGGCCGACTGCGGTGACTCGTACTCCGACCCGGCTCCAGAGCCGATTCACGAAGGTTCCCTTCGTCGGGGGCAATGACACGGCACGCCCTCCACCAGGGGGAACGTGCCGTGAGCACCGCGACCACGCGGGCCGGCAACTCGATCAGGTTCGATCGGGAAGGTGGCCCGAAGTCGATCTCCGACGACGATGACCACGCATGGCGCTCGCCAGACACCATGGCGCACCGTGAAGTGGATGTGAAACGTCAGAGCGGGGTTGTGACTTTGCTCACTCCAATTTCACGCTCAAATCGGGTGAAAGAGCGCATAAATCGCGTCACTCCGAAGGGGACACCGTTGTCACCTTACGGAGTGTAGCGATCACTCAGAGTGGAATCTCTTCGAGGAGGTCGGTGACCACCTCGGCGATGGGCGAACGCTCCGATCGGGTCAGCGTCACGTGGGCGAAGATCGGGTGTCCCTTGAGGGCCTCGATCACGGCGGTGACGCCGTCGTGCCGGCCCACCCGCAGGTTGTCGCGCTGCGCCACGTCGTGGGTGAGCACCACCCGCGAGCCCTGCCCGATGCGGGAGAGCACCGTCAGCAGCACGTTGCGCTCCAGCGACTGGGCCTCGTCGACGATCACGAAGGCGTCGTGCAGGCTCCGGCCGCGGATGTGGGTCAGCGGCAGCACCTCGAGCATGCCGCGGGCCATCACCTCCTCGACCACGTTCGCGTGCGCGACCGCGCCGAGCGTGTCGAAGACGGCCTGGGCCCAGGGCGACATCTTCTCGTTCTCGGTGCCGGGCAGATATCCCAGCTCCTGGCCGCCGACCGCGTAGAGCGGGCGGAACACGATGACCTTCTTGTGGCGGTTGCGCTCCATCGTGGCCTCGAGGCCGGCGCAGAGCGCCAGCGCCGACTTGCCGGTGCCGGCCCGGCCGCCGAGCGAGACGATGCCGATCGACTCGTCCAGCAGCAGGTCGAGGGCCACGCGCTGCTCGGCCGAGCGGCCGCGGATGCCGAAGGCCTCCCGGTCGCCGCGTACCAGACGTACCGACTTGTCGGGGTTGACCCGGCCCAGCGCCGAACCGCGCGGCGAGTGGATCACCAGGCCGGTGTGGCAGGGCAGGCGCTCGGTCTCCTCGAGCTCCAGCTCCTCACCGCCGTAGAGCGCGCTGACCTGGTCCTCACCCAGCTTGAGATCGGCCATGCCGGTCCAGGTGGGGTCGCTGGCCTGCCCGTGCCGGTATTCGTCGGCCGTGAGACCGACCGAGGCGGCCTTGACCCGCAGCGGCATGTCCTTGCTGACCAGCGTGACCTCGCGGCCCTCGGCCGCGAGCCCCAGCGCCACCGAGAGGATCCGGGTGTCGTTGGAATCGTTGCGGAAGCCCTGCGGCAGGACGCTCTGGTCGGCGTGGTTGAGCTCGACCCGCAGCGTGCCGCCCTCGTCGTTGCAGAGGACGGGCTGGTCGAGCCGGCCGAACTTGATCCGGAGCTCGTCCAGGAAGCGCAGCGACTGGCGAGCGAACCAGCCCAGCTCGGGATGGTGGCGTTTTCCCTCCAACTCGGAGATCACGACGAGGGGGATGACCACCTCGTGATCGGAGAACCGGCGGAACGCCGCCGGGTCGGACAGCAGGACCGAGGTGTCCAGAACGAAAACACGGCCCTCTCGGGCCGGTTCTGTTCCGGAGACTTTGGCGGCCGAGTCACGTGAAGAGTTAGCGACGTCGGCGTCAGATCGGCGTGATGTCACAGGCCTGCTCCAGCGGGCGTGCAACCCGGTACGCCCGCGGTCCGCCACCTCCGGCGCCCGATCTCATGCACGGGACGGATTGCAGGCCCCGTGGCGCACTTGTCGCAGGTCCGGGCCGGCCGGCTGGCTCGGGATGACCCCGTGCCATGACTCAAACGCTAGCGGTCATCAGCCGTACGCGGTAGTACGCAAAAACGGGTGACGTCCAACTCTCGGCTAATTTCTCGCGCATGAAAGGACACCCTTGGCGGGTAATCTGACGTCGTGGCACAGACTCCGCGTACGAACCATCCGCTGAGCATCGCCGACGCCTGGGCCTTCACGGCCGAGCACCGGCTCCAAACCACGTTCTTCTTCGACTTCGACGGCGTGCTCTCGCCGGTCACCGACGACCCGGACGCGTCGCAGCCGGTGCCGTCCGTGCTGGGCGTGCTCGAAAAGCTGGCCACCGTCGTGCACCGTGTCGCCATCGTGTCGGCCCGTCCGGTGAGCTTCCTGCGGTCGCGTTTCTCCTCGCTCGAGGGCGTCGACCTCTACGGGCTCTACGGCCTCGAGGTGTGGCACGAGGGCGAGGTCGTCACCGAGCCGGCCGCGCTGCCCTGGGTGCCGGCCATGGCCGAGCTGGCCGAGCGGGCCAAGACCGAGCTGCCGGGCGACGTCCTGGTCGAATACAAGCGCCTGTCGGTCGCCCTGCACTACCGCACGGCCCCGCAGCGGGCCGGCGACGTCGAGCGCTGGGGCCACGAGCAGGCCGAGGCCAAGGGCCTGCGCATCCAGGCCGGCCGCATGGTGGTCGAGCTCAAGCCGCCGGTCGACCAGGACAAGGGCATGGTCATCACCGAGGCCGTCCGCGACGCGGGCTGCGCCTGGTATTTCGGTGACGACATGTCCGACATCAAGGCGTTCGACGCGTTGCGCGCCCGCGAGGCGGTCGACCCGTCGTTCTTCGGTGTCGCGGTGGCCGTGGCCAACCCCGAGACCGGCGCCGAGGTGTCCAGCGCGGCCGACCTGACCCTCGACTCCCCCAGCGCGGTGGCCGAGTTCCTCGCCGAGGGCCTCGAGCGGTTCTAGGCGCCGAAGCGGCGCTGCCGGTTGCCGTACGACCGCAATGCCCGCAGGAAATCGATCCGGCGGAAATCGGGCCAGTTGGCGTCGTGGAAATAGAACTCCGAGTGCGCCGACTGCCAGAGCAGGAAGCCGGAGAGCCGCTGCTCACCGCTGGTGCGGATGACCAGGTCGGGATCGGGCTGACCACGGGTGTAAAGGTGCTCGGCGATGTGGTCGACGTCGAGGATCTCGGCCATCTCCTCGATCGTGCGGCCGGCCGCGGCCTGCTCGTGCAGCAGCGAGCGCACCGCGTCGGCGATCTCGCGGCGACCGCCGTAACCGACCGCCATGTTGACCTCGACGCCGATCGTGCGGTTGCGCGTCTTCTCCTGCGCCGCCTTGAGCACGGTGGCCGTGCTGGCGGGCAGGATGTCGAGCGCGCCCACGATGCGCAGCCGCCAGGGGTTGCCCTCCTCGGCCAGCTCGCTGGCCAGATCTTCGATGATCTGGAGCAGCGGGTCGAGCTCGGCCGCCGGGCGCCGCAGGTTGTCGGTGGCCAGCAGATAGAGCGTGACGTGCTTGATGCCGGCCTGGTCGCACCAGGTCAGCAGCTCCTTGACGCGGGCGGCGCCGACGCGGTGGCCGTCGTTGGGGTCGACGAACCCCATTTCACGGGCCCATCGACGGTTGCCGTCGCACATGACGCCGACGTGCTGGGGCACGGGTTTGCCGGCCAGCTTGCCGGCCAGCCGCCGTTCGTACACGCGGTAGAACGGAGTGGAGATCAGGGACCGCAGACTCATCGCATCAAACCCTAGCCCGCCGCGGTAGCGACTCAAGGGTGGGCTTGGCGACGGTGACTCAACCGCAAGGTGATGAGTCCGATCGTGCGAGCGTCGAAAACCCCGTCACCGAGCCCCAGCTCCACCATCCGGTCGAAAACACCACCATCTCGGGCAGCCGCCCCCACCGCCGCGTCGACCACAGCCGGTCGCCGGCTGAGCCAGGCCGCGAAGCCGGAGTGCCGCAGATGACGCCCGAGCCGCCGGCGCAGCGCGTCGCGATAGCGCTCGGCCACCCGTTCGGGTCCGTCCGCGGCGGCCACGCCGGCCAGCGAGCCGGAGAGCACGGCGTAGAAGATCCCCTCCCCGGTGAACGGGTTGATCAGCGAGAGGGCGTCACCGGCGAGCAGCACGCGGCCGCGGCCGGGCGGCGGCCGGTGGGTGGAGAGGGGCAGGTGGTGCCCGCGCACTCCGGCCGGTTCGGCGCCGGCCAGCAGATCTCCCAACCTTCCGAGGAGGTACGCCCGGGAGAGCGGCACGCCACGAAGAACCTCCCCGTAACCGACGTTGGCGGTGCCGTCGCCGATCGGAAATTCCCAGGCGTAGGCGGGCCAGCGCTGCCGTGTGGTGACGATGACCTGTTCGCCGGCGGTGGTGGACGGCGCGTAGCCGCGGATCGCGACGGCGAGATGACCGGGCGGATTGACCGGATGACCGAGCTGCTTGCGGACGACCGAACCGGCCCCGTCGGCGCCGATGAGCACCCGCGCCCGCACGCGATCGTCGATCACCACCGCGTCGCCGTGATCGCTCACCCGGCGTACGACATGACGCCGCAACTGCGCCCCCGCCGCGACCGCCGCCCGCACCAGGCGCTCGTCGAAGACGCGCCGCGGCACGGTGTGCGCCGGCCGTGGCAGCGGCCGGGCCACCGCCGAGCCACCCGGCGCCACCAGGCGCAACCGTTCGATAGCCGGATAACCATCGGTCACCCCGGACACGCCGAGGCCGTCGAGGACGGCGACCGCCTCGGCCGCGATGCCGTCGCCGCACACCTTGTCGCGGGGGAAGTCGGCGCGGTCGAGCAGCAGCACTTTCGCACCGGCCCGGCAGGCGGCGATCGCGGCCGCGGCACCGGCCGGACCGGCGCCGGCCACCACCACGTCGAAGCTCTCGACCGGCATGCCGGCCCTCCTCAGGTGCGCGCCTCGGCGGGGATGTCGGCCACCGAGGCCGCCCGGTACAAGGCGTACCAGGTGAGCAGCGCGGCGGCCACCAGCGGAGCGCCGTCACGGATCAGGCCGTCCGTCCCGAGCAGGAAGTAGCAGAGCGGCAGGTCCCAAAGGAGAACGAAGAAGGTCAGCCAACCCAGGGCGCGGCGCGCTCCGGCCTTGCCGCGCATCAGGAAGATCGTGCACAAGAGCACGGCATAGCTGACCGCGATGCCCGCGAACAGCCAGAACACCACGGCCAGCAGCCACTCTGGACGATCACCCAGCTCACCGAACGCGATGAGACAGGGCACCAGCATCAGCGGGCTGTAGGTGAAGGCGGCGAGCCGCGCGGTGAGCAGCCAACCGCTGACCGGGGCGCGGCGCGGCGTGGTCTCGCGCGTCAACAGCCGCTTCGGATGGCGCACCAGTTGTTCGCGCACGACCGGGTGCCGATAGAGCAGAGCGACCACGGCGGCGCACAGCACGACCAGGACGGCGAAGCCGATCACTCCCGGCAGCGGCGGTGTCCCCGAGCGAGGGACGACGAGGCGCCCCACCGCGAAGATCGTGGTCACGGCCAGGATCAGGCCGAGGGGACGGGCCGCCGCCCGTGACCGGCGCACCTGCCGGATCAACAGAAGCCAGCCGAGAGTACGCAGCAGCGCCCACCCCGTGCGGACCGCGAGCCCGAAGCCGTGCTCCGGCGCGTACGAGTAGTTGAGGATCTCGACCACGACGGTGGCGGCCGCGGTCGTCACCAGCAGGGCGATCAGGACGCGGAGGGGTCGGGCCACATGTCGGTGTTACCCGGAGCGCGCCCGCCTCACGCGAGGATGAGACGGGCGCGGGACGTCACGCGTCGGACAGACGGGCGCGCAACGCGTCCAGTTCGGACCAGAGGACGGCCGGGAGCTTGTCGCCGAACTTCGTGAACCACTCGGTGACCTGGGGGATCTCGGCCAGCCACTCGTCGCGGTCGACGCGGAGCACGGCCGCCAGGTCGCCGGGGTCGATGTCGAGGCCGGTCAGGTCGAGGCCGTCCGGGGTCGGCACGTGGCCGATCGCCGTCTCGACCGCCTCGCCCTGGCCGTCGAGACGCTCGACGACCCACTTCAGGACGCGGCTGTTCTCGCCGAAGCCCGGCCACAGGAAACGACCGTCATCACCCCGGCGGAACCAGTTGACGTAGAAGACCTTGGGCAGCTTGGCCGCGTCACCCGAGGCGCCCTTGGCCATGTCGATCCAGTGCTGGAAGTAGTCACCGGCGTGGTAGCCGATGAACGGCAGCATGGCCATCGGGTCGCGGCGGACCACGCCGACCTGGCCGACCGCGGCCGCGGTGGTCTCCGACGAGAGGGTCGCGCCCAGATAGACGCCGTGCACCCAGTCCCGGGCCTCGGTGACCAGCGGGACCGTGGTCCGGCGGCGGCCACCGAACAGGATCGCGTCGATCGGCACGCCACGCGGATCGTGGTATTCGTCGGCGAGGATCGGGCACTGCTCGATGGGCGTACAGAATCGGCTGTTGGGGTGGCTCGAAGGGTTTTCCGAGTCCGGGGTCCAGTCCTGGTTCTTCCAGTCGGTCAGGTGGGCCGGCGGCTCACCCATGCCCTCCCACCAGATGTCGCCGTCGTCGGTGAGGGCGACATTGGTGAAGACGGAGTTGCCCCGGGCGAGCGTGCGCATCGCGTTGGGGTTGGTGTGGAAATCGGTGCCGGGGGCGACGCCGAACAGACCGAACTCGGGGTTGGTGGCCCACAGCCGGCCGTCCTCGCCGAACCGCATCCAGGCGATGTCGTCGCCGACGGTCTCGACCTTCCAGCCGGGCAGCGTCGGCTCGAGCATGGCCAGGTTCGTCTTGCCGCAGGCCGAGGGGAAGGCGCCGGCGATGTAGCGGACCTGGCCCTCGGGCGAGGTCAACTTCATGATCAGCATGTGCTCGGCCAGCCAGCCCTCGTCACGGGCGGCCACGCTGGCGATGCGCAGCGCGTAGCACTTCTTGCCGAGCAGCGAGTTGCCGCCGTATCCGGAGCCGAACGACCAGATCTCGCGGGTCTCCGGGAAGTGGGAGATGTACTTCGTCTCGTTGCACGGCCAGGGGACGTCCTGCTCCCCCGGCGCGAGCGGCGCGCCGACCGAGTGCAGCGCGGGCACGAAGTCGGCGTCGTCACCCATGGCCTCGAGAACGCCGGAGCCCATCCGGGTCATGATGCGCATGCTGGCCACGACGTACGGGCTGTCGGTCAGCTCCACCCCGAACATCGGGTTCGGAGCGTCGAGCGGTCCCATGCAGAACGGGACCACGTACATGGTCCGGCCCCTCATGCAGCCCCGGTACAGCTCCGTCATGGTCGTCTTCATCTCGGCCGGCGCCATCCAGTTGTTGGTGGGGCCGGCGTCGGCCTCGTCGGCCGAGCAGATGAAGGTGCGCTCCTCGACGCGGGCGACGTCACCGGGGTCGGTGCGCGCCCAGAACGAGTTCGGCTTCCTCGCGGGGTCGAGCCGTACGAGCGAACCCGATTCGACCAGGGCATCGGTGAGATTTCGCCACTCCTGCTCCGAGCCGTCGCACCAGACGACGCGGTCGGGAGTGGTCAGGGCGGTTACTTCCTCGATCCAGGCGAGAAGCCGGGGATGAGAAGTAGGGGGCACGGTGATCTCCTTCGGTCGGCGTTGACCAGGACCACTTGCAGTCTTGGGGAGTTACCGAAGCCTAAGGGCGTTCAACGTTGTCTTCATCGGGAGAAGCTGTGGAGAACCGCACAATCCTCGGCATCTTTGCTTGCAGACGTTCGATTCTTCGTCGTTGAGCGCAGTTCCGCGCAACATCCCCGGAACGGCCGGGGTTGCGCCCCGCCGTTCGGCGACTTTCACAAAACGGACTTAACCCCCTAAGCTTGGGTAATCGGGCTTTCCTCTCCTAGGAGGCAGGAATGACCATCCCGGGCAGTCCAACCGACACGGACACCGAACTACTGGCGGCGGTCCGTGAAGGGGACACCGCGGCGTACGGGACGCTCTACGAACGGCACCACGCCGCGGCCCGGCACCTGGCGTACGGGCTCACCCGCGACCCGGCCGACGCCGACGACCTCGTCGCCGAGACGTTCGCCAAGGTCTTCGCCGCCCTGCGGGCCGGCCGGGGGCCGCTGGTCGCCTTCCGCGCCTACCTCGCCACTACCATGCGGCACGTCTGCTACCACCGGGCCCGCCGAGACCGGCGGCTGGAGTTCACCGACGACCTCACCCGCTACGACGAGGGCCAGCCGTACACCGACCCGGCGCTGGACCGGCTGGAGCGGGCGTACGCCGCCGCGGCGTTCCGGCAGCTGCCGGAGCGCTGGCGCGACGTGCTGTGGCAGACCGCGGTCGAGGGCAACACCCCCTCCGAGGTGGCCGGGATGCTCGGCATGACCCCCAACGCCGTGGCCGTGCTCGCCCACCGCGCCCGCGAGGGCCTGCGCAGCAACTATCTCCAGCAGCACGTGGCGGTGGCCAAGCACCCGGAGTGCCGATGGGCCGGTGAACGCCTCGGCGTCCACCTGCGCGGGCGTCTCGCCCCGCGCGACAGCAACCGCATGCGCCTGCATCTGGGCTGGTGCGCCGGCTGCCGGGAGCGGGTGGCCGAGATCGCCGAGATCAGCGACATGCACCCTCCGTACCAGCAGCGCGGGTTAAGACTCGCCAACGAAAACAGCGGGGCGTGACCGCCCCCGGTACTCTCGGACCGTGCCCGACATCTCGCCGACGCAGCCCTCCGGCCTGCGCGTAAGGATGCGGGGACTCGTCCGCGAGCTCGGCAAGTTCGGCACGGTGGGGAGCATCTCCTTCGCGATCGACCTCGCCATCTTCAACGTGTTGCTCCAGGCCGGCGTAGAAACGCTGTTCGCCAAGACCATCTCGACCGTGCTGGCGACCACCGTCGCGTTCACCGGCAACCGGTTCTGGACCTGGCGGCACGCGGCCCACGCCAACATGGCCCGGCAATACACGATGTTCTTCGTGCTCAACGCCATCGGCCTGGGCATCGGGCTGGCCTGCTTGGCCATCAGCCACTACGGCCTGGGCAGCATCTGGCCGGTCTTCCAGACCACGCTCGCGGACAACATCTCGGGACAACTGTTCGGCACCGCTGTCGGCACGCTGTTCCGTTTCTGGTCGTACCGCCGGTTCGTCTTCCCCTCGGCAGCGACACCTGATGCGACCCCGCCGGGCCCGCCACCCCCTCACGACAGCCGGGCGGCTGTGACGCCGCCTGCATCCCCCGTTCGTGACACGGCGTAACAGCCCACTCTCCCGTAAGGTTGCCCAATGCCTTCAGTCAGTTCGCTGACGTCACACCTGCGCCGTCTCGCCCCCGAAGCCATCGCGTTCGGTGTCATCGGCGCCGGTAACACCCTGCTCTACCTGGCCATCACCTGGGCCCTGCTGCCGATCGGCGCGGTCAAGGCCAGCGTCGTCGGCACGATCATCACCACCACGCTGGCGTATTTCGCCAACCGCTACTGGACGTACCGTCACCACACGCGCACCGCGCTCCGCCGTGAGTACACGCTGTTCTTCGGCTTCAACCTGGTCGGCATGGTCATCCAGTCCGGGACGATCGCCATCGGCAAGTACGGCTTCGGGCTGACCGAGGAGCACAACAAGTACGAGTTCATGGCCGTCACCCTGCTCGGCATCGTGATCGCCACGGTCTTCCGCTTCTGGGCGTACCGAACCTTCGTCTTCCTCAAGCCCCCGGTCGACGGTCACGAGGGCGAGCTGGCCGACCTCGACGCGGCGGCCGGCCTGGCCGAGCTGAGCACCGAGGACGAGCCGAAGGCTAGTTCTTCGCCTGTCTCCTGAACAGGCCGCGCCGCTGCTGCACCGGCAGCTCCGGTTCCGGCTCGGCCTCGTCCTCCTCGTCCTCCGGATGCCGCACGCGGTCCTGCTCGATCAGTTCGTAGAGCAGCGTCTGCACGCTCTGGGCCCGCGGGACAGCGGCCAGCAGGACGGCCTGCTCCCCGATCGAGTCGACCTTCAACGTCCCCGACCCGAAGACCCGGTCGAGCACCGACTGGGTGACCACGTGGTCGTTGATCCGGTTGAGCGGCAGGTCGCGCCGCTCCCGGGCGATCACACCGTCCTGGAGAAGGATCCGCTCGTCGGTCAGCACGTAGTGGGTGCACCGCCACTTCACCAGCGGCGTCACCCCATAACGGACACCCTGGTAAAGCATGATCAGCGCGACCACGGCGAAGCCGATGCGGCCGCCCTCGTTGGTCGGCAGCATCACCCAGGCCACGGTGCTCACGACCACCGCGAGCAGCACGATCAGGCCGGGCCGGATCGCCGACTTCCAATGCGGACGCAGGTGGAGGACGAGCTCCTCCTCCTCGGCCAGAACTTCCTCCGGGAACGCCACGCGGTCAGCGTACGTGGAGCACGTCACCCGCCGAGACGCGAACATCGGCGCCATCCGCCGTACGGACGACCAGACGGCCGTCGGCGTCGACCGAGGTGGCCTCGCCCTCGAGAGGACCACCGGCCGGAAGCAGCACGCGAACCTGCCGGCCGATAGTGGCGCAGCGGCGCCGGTACGCCGCGAGCAGCCCGGACATCTCGGCGTCGCCGTCGGCGCCACGCCACCCTTCGTACCAGGAGGCGATGCCGCGCAGTGTCGCCCGCAACAGAGGGTCACGGTCGGTGACGGGAGCACCGGCCACGCGTAGTGAGGTGGCGGGCAGCCCGTTCGTCTCCGGCAGCTCCTCGGCGCGGGTGCTCACATTGAGGCCGATGCCGACCACGACGGCGTCGCCGGAGGCCTCGGCCAGAATGCCGGCACACTTGCCGCCGCCCACGAGCAGATCGTTCGGCCACTTCAGCGCGGCCTCGACCTCGGACACCCGGGTCACGGCCTCGCACAGGGCGACCCCGGCCAGCAGGGGCAACCACCCGAGGGCGCCGGGCGGCACGGCGGGCCAGCCTTTTTCCTCATTCCGTACGCCCGGACGCAGCAACACGCTCAAGGTCAGCCCGGCCCGGGGCGGCGAGGTCCACTGCCGATCACGGCGCCCGCGACCGGCGGTCTGGCTCTCGGCCACCACCACGAGCCCTTCGGCTTCACCGCCTTGAGCGGCGGCGATGGCGTCGGCGTTGGTGGAGGCTGTCTCGGCCCGCAGATCAAGCCGCCGCCAGAAGCCGCCGGGTGTCACGAGCGCCCGCTCCAGCGCCCGCGGCGACAGCGGAGGACGGTCGAGATCGGTAAACGGCGAAGACATCAGCCGAGCCTAGTCCGCGCTGCTCACTGGGGTGGGTCGGCGGCGTGGCGGCTCACGTAGACGCGGCTCGGGTGGGATGGCGGCGGGGGCGCCTCGGCCGGGCGGGGCCGAGGGCGCGGGCGGGGGCGGCGCTCGGCGGGTGGGGCCTCGTTCTCCGGGCGCCACTCGCGGGCCGGTGGGTGCTCGCGGGCGGCCCGGCGCTTGTCGTTGCGGGACTGCCAGCTGCGGGGCAGGCGGATCCGGCCGGGGCGCTCGCCGTCGTCGCCGGGCGGCCAGGTGGGCACCACCTCGGTCGGCTCGTGGACCGGGGTGAGGTCGAAACCGGTAGCCGGCTCATAATCGGGGACCGGGGGAAGGCGCTCGACGGCGACCGGCCAGCCGTAACCCTTGGCCGAGGGCTCGTGGTCGGCGTCGAGCTCGACCGGGATGGGCGTCCAGTATTCACCGGAGGGCAGCTCGTCGCGGGTCTGCCGATATTCGGGCCGGACCCAGCCCTCGACCCGGTGTCCGAGACGACCTGCCGACATCGGCGTGGGCGCCGGCTCCTCCACGGCTGCCGCCGGCTCGGCCTCCGAGCTCAGCTCCCGATCGAGATCCCGCCGGCGCGGCTCCTCATCCAGCGCGAACTCCCGGTCCGGCTCCCCGTCCAGCTCGAACCCGGGGCCTGACTCCCCGTCCAGCTCGAACCCGGGGCCTGACTCCCCGTCCAGCTCGAACCCGGGGCCCGGCTCCCGGTCCAGCCCGAAGTTCTCCGGCTCCCCCTCGCGGTCTGGTCCCGGCTCGCGATCCCGCCTCGGCTCGCGCTTCCGCCTCGGGTCGCGCTGGAGTCCGAGGGTGCGCTTCCGGCCCGGGTCGGGTTGCCACTCCGGGTCGCTCTCGGGATCGAGGGCACGCTCCGACGCCAACTCGCCGTCCAAGTCCAAGGGCGCCTCGGGGACGGCGAACGCGTCCTCCTGCGCTTGGGCGCGCTCATCGGCGTACGGCGGCAAGCTCTGACGGCGACGCCGGCGCCTGGGGTGAGTCTCCGGGGTCTCCGGGTCCTCGTCGGCGGCCAAGCCGATCATCGCCAAGCCGCCGCGCTCCTCGTCCTCCGGTGCTGCCGGGCGGCCGCGACGGCGGCTTCCCCGGCCCCGGTGGCCCTGAGCCTCGGCCTCCAGGACCGCGGTGCGCGTGGCCTCGCGGACCGCCCTCCGGCCCGCCCGCCGGCCGCCGACACGGAACAGCACGCTGCGGAAACAGATCAGAGTGGCGATGCCGCCGGCGATGAGGGCGATCCCGGCCGCGGTCATCCAGTTCGTCACGTGAGGGGTAACGAATGGGGCATTGAGTGCGAAACGCACCCGTAGCGGCGCGCGAACCGATCTCGCACTACGATCAAGTCCGCTGTTTCCACCCTTCGCGGAGAGCGTGAGGCACCACTGTGACGACGCAGCCGGACACGGCCCAGGCCGACATCCACACCACTGCCGGAAAGATCGGCGACCTCACCCGCCGTACGGACGAGGCCGTGCACGCCGGAAGTGAGCGTGCCGTCGAGAAGCAGCACGCCCGGGGCAAGAAGACGGCCCGCGAGCGGATCGCCATGCTGCTCGACGAGGGCTCCTTCGTCGAGCTCGACGCGCTCGCCCGGCACCGCTCGACCAACTTCGGGCTGGAGAAGAACCGCCCGTACGGCGATGGGGTGGTCACCGGCTACGGCACCGTCGACGGCCGGCAGGTCTGCGTCTTCTCGCAGGACTTCACCGTCTTCGGCGGATCGCTGGGCGAGGTCTTCGGCGAGAAGATCGTCAAGGTGCTCGACCTGGCCATGAGGACCGGCTGCCCGATCATCGGGATCAACGACTCCGGCGGCGCCCGCATCCAGGAGGGCGTGGTCGCGCTCGGCCTCTACGCCGACATCTTCTTCCGCAACGTGCGGGCCAGCGGCGTCATCCCGCAGATCTCCCTGATCATGGGCCCGTGCGCGGGCGGCGCGGTCTACTCCCCCGCCATCACCGACTTCACCGTGATGGTCGACCAGACCTCACACATGTTCATCACCGGCCCCGACGTGATCAAGACGGTGACCGGCGAAGAGGTCGCGATGGAGGAGTTGGGTGGCGCCCGCACCCACAACACCCGCAGCGGCAACGCCCACTACCTGGCCTCCGACGAGGACGACGCGATCGACTACGTGCGGGCGCTGCTGTCCTACCTGCCGTCGAACAACCTCGACGAGCCGGCCGTGTTCGAGATGCCGGCCGACCTGTCGCCGTCCGACGACGACCTGGCCCTGGACACCTTGATCCCGGATTCGGCCAATCAGCCGTACGACATCAAGAAGGTCGTCGAGACCGTCGTCGACGATTTCCTCGAAGTGCAGCCGCTCTACGCGCAGAACATCGTGGTCGGCTTCGGCCGCGTCGAGGGCCGCCCGGTCGGCGTGGTCGCGAACCAGCCCACCCACTTCGCGGGAACGCTCGACATCGCGGCCTCGGAGAAGGCGGCCCGTTTCGTCCGGACGTGCGACGCCTTCAACATTCCGGTGCTCACCCTGGTCGACGTGCCGGGCTTCCTGCCGGGCACGACGCAGGAGTGGGACGGCATCATCCGGCGAGGGGCAAAGCTGATTTACGCGTACGCCGAGGCCACCGTCCCGAAGATCACGGTGATCACCCGCAAGGCCTACGGCGGCGCGTACGACGTGATGGGCTCCAAGCACCTCGGCGCCGACATGAACTTCGCGTGGCCGACCGCGCAGATCGCGGTGATGGGCGCCCAGGGCGCGGTGAACATCCTCTACCGGAACGAGCCTGTGGAAAATCGAGCGGCGCGCGTTCAGGAGTACGAGGACACCCTGGCCAACCCGTACATCGCGGCCGAGCGAGGCTACGTCGACGCGGTCATTCAGCCGTCGGAGACGCGGGCGCAGATCATTCAGGCGCTGCGCATGCTGCGCACGAAGCGGGAGACGTTGCCGCCGAAGAAGCACGGCAACATTCCGCTATGAGCCGGACGGGAGCCACTGGCCGGCGAGCATGAACGCGCCCACGACCAGGGCGGCCACGTTGACCACCAGGAAGACGCCGACCCAGAAGATGGCGGGCACGTGCGTGACGTGGGCCAGCTGGTCGGCGTCCGACTCGGGCATGCGGCCCCGGCGGCGCAGACTCTGGAGCTCGAAGACGGGACGTACGCCTCCGAAGAGCAGGAACCAGACGCCGGCGTAGGCGAACGCGGCCTGCACCTGGGGCGTGGCGTACCAGGAGACGACGAAGACGATCGCGCCCGTCACCACCAGGGAGACCACGCCGAACAGGTTCCTGATGTTGATCAGCATGAGCAGCAGCAGGAGCACGGCCAGCCACAGCAGCAGCGTGATCCGGTTGCCGCCGAGCAGCCACGCGCCGAGCACGCCGACCAGCGACGGCGCGATGTAGCCGCCGAGCAGCGTGAGCATCATGCCCGGGCCGGTCGGGCGGCCCGACGAGAGCGTCAGGCCCGACGTGTCGAACTCCAGCCGGATGCCGCGCAGGCGACGGCCGGTCAGCAGCGCGAACAACGCGTGACCGCCCTCGTGCGCGATCGTCACGGCATTACGGGCGATCCGCCACACCGGACGGAACGACACGGCCAGCAGGCCGGCCAGCGCGGTGAGCAGCACCAGCAGACCGGGCGGGTCCGGTTGGGCGCCGAGCAGCTTGTCCCAGAAGTCAGTCACGCCTTCGATCGACACAGCGCCGAACTGTAGCCGATCACGCTATGCGCGACGTCGCAGTACCGCCTTGGCGGGGGCTTCGGAAGGCTTGGTGAGCGTGCGGGCGGCGTAGATGCCGCCGGCGAAGACCGCCAGCAGGGCGATGATGGCGAACATGGCGAGCGGGCCGATGGTCACGGTCAGCACAACGAGATCCGCGAACCCGATCAGCACCCAGAGTCCTAGGGTGGGCTTACTGCCGTACCGTCGGCAGTTCATGTCGCACCTCCTCGGTGATACGACGTGAACTACCCATTCATCCGGGGAATCACGCCTTCGACTTGAACCCCGCGTAGATGGCCTTGAGGTCGGCCTGCGACGCGTCCCAGTCCTCGGGGCTGACATACCAGTTCAGCGAGTACGCCTGGTGGTCGTTGACGACGATGTTGCGCTTGACCACACGCTGCCGGTTGTTGGTGCTGGTCGTGTAGTAGTACTCCCAGTCGGCGGCGTTCTTGAAGTAGCCGGTCACCCGGTCGATGCGGACCTTGTCGTACTTGTAGATGGTGTTGGCGCGGTCCTTCTCCTGCTCGACCCAGTCCTCGTAGGCGTCGGGCTCGGGGCTGGTCGTCTGCGACACGATCAGCAGCCGGTTGTTCCACTTGAACTCGGTGCCGTTGCTGGTGACCTTGCGCGAGGCGTTCGCCGGCCGCGGGATCTTGAAGCCGGTCGGGTCGGTGAACAGCGTCCAGCCGGCGGGCAGCGCGTTCGCGGCCGGCGTGGTCGGCGCCTTGGTGGTGGGCTTGGCGGCGCCGCTCGCGGGCGCCGACCCCGGCGGGGCGGCGCCGGCGGAGGTGGTGGGGGTGACCGCGTTCGCGTCGGTGTTCCCGTCGTTGTCGTCGCCGAAGGCCTGAACGACAAGCACGACGACGAGTACGACAATGAGCAGCACCACGCCGAAGCCGATGGCAGCCTGGCGATAGGTGAGGCGGGTGCCGAAGACGGTGACGCCAGGACTGCTCGAGTACGACGGCGTGACCGGCATGGGCGTCCAAGCCGGACGGTTCGACCGGTTGACACCGGGCACGGCCGGAATGTCGGAGCTCTTCCGCCGGGGCGGAATCATCCCGGCGACCGCCGTCTTGTCAGAACCACCCAGATCGGCGACCAGTTTGGTGGCGTTCTGATCGTCGGACGGGACCTGCCGCCGGGCCTTCTGCTCGGCGAGCGAAGCTTGCGCAGCCTCCGCCTTTTCAGCCGACGGTGTTGCCGCTTCGCCAGTCGCCACGGCCTCCGGCGCCGAACCGCGAGGAGCGGGGTTTCCGGGCTTGGAGCTCTCAGACGCGGGGCTCGCGGGCGTCGAGCTTGCCGACGTCGAGCTTCCGGGCGCGGGGCTCGCAGGCGTCGGGCTGGCGGACGCGGGGGTGTCCGCTGCGGGCGCGCCTGAGGTGGGCGCCGCTGAGGACGGTGCTTCCGAAGTGGGGCCACCGGCCTCGGGGCTGGAGGTGGCCGCGCCGGCGGCCTCGGTGCTTCCGACCGCGGCGTCGGCGTCTGCCTGGGGTGCCGCGGCCTCGGTTTTGCCCGGCGGCGCGGACGTCTCACCGGCCGGCTTCACCTCAGCTGCCGACTTTTCCTCGTCTGTCGTCTTCTCTTCGGCCGCTGGCTCCGCTTGGGCCGCTGGCTTCTCTTCGGCCGTCTTCCGCTCGGACGACACCGCCTCGGACGCCGTCGGGTCCTCGTCGGCCGACGGGGCTTCAGCGGCTGCCGCAACGACCTCCGTCGAGGGCGTGGACGCCCGGCCGGCGTCAGCGTTCGGCTTGCCGTCGGCGCCCGATCCGGAACCCGCCTCGGATGCGCTCGCGGCCTCGGGCGTGTTGCCAGTGTTATCAGGCGTGCTCAGCCCGGACTCGGACGTGCTCGTGGTCGCAGCCCCGGACGCGGTCGCAACCTCGGACGAGCCCACAGTCCCGGACGTGGTCCCAGCCCCGGACGAGCCCACAGTCCCGGACGTGGTCCCAGCCTCGGACGAGCTCGCAGTACCGGACTTGGTCGCAGCCCCGGACGGGCTCGCCTCGGATGTGCTCGTGGCCTCGGACGTGCTGAGCGCAGCCGCGGCCGAGGGTGCGCCCGGGGCGGCCTCGGACGTGCTCGTTGCAGCGGCTGCCGCAGCGGCGCTCGGGGCGGCCTTGGGCGTACTCGACGCGGCCTTGGACTTGCTCTCTGTGACCCCGGATGCGCTCGGCGATGCCTCGGACCCACTCGACGCGCCGCCCGATTTAACGGACTTATCGTCATCGGTCGGGGGTACTGCCGGGGCCTTCGTCTGCGGCTCGGGCTTCTCGGTCACCGCTTTTCCGGCGTACGCGGAAATTGGGGGTGTCCTCTTCGCGGGGGCCTTGACCGGCTTCTTGGGTGGAGGGACCACCGTTGTCGCGTCGATCGAGGGCTTCGGCGCGGGAACCACGGTCGTGGCGTCGATCGGCGTCTTCGGTGGCGGAACCACCGTGGTGGCGTCGGCCGGCTTGCCCACGCGCGGCATCACCGTGGTCGCGTCGGCCGGCATCGGCTTGGGGACCACTGTGGTGGCGTCGTTGGCCGGAGCGGCGGGCTTGCCCCGGCGGGCGGCGGCGACGTCGGCCGCGGTGAAACCGGCGTGCCCGGCGCGGGTCGTGCGCGGCGGGGCGCCGTTGGTGGGATCGGGGCGCGCGGTGTCGGGGCGCGCGGTGTCGGGGCGCGCGGTGTCGGGGGCCGGTCCACGACGCGTACTGATGAAAGCGGTCTTGTCGTCCCGGACCGGAGGGCCGTCGACGCGGGTGGCGTCGATGCGCGGCTTGTCGGTCTTGGGAGGGTCGGTGCGCGGCGGTTGCTTGGCGGCGGGGCGATCGACACGTGTCGGGGTCTCGGCGGCCGGGCGGCCCACAGTGGCCTTGCCCGGGGTAAAGATCGGCGGCCGGCCGTCGCCGGCCGCCGGACGGCCACTCACCACTGGAGGCTGCGGGGGCGGGTTGGTCGGGCGGACCGGTGGGCGAGGGCCGGGCACGACGGGCGTGGCGCCGGTGTTCGGCATGCCGGTGCGGTCGCGGCCGACACCGGGGCGGCGCATGGTCGGGCTCATCGGGAAGGTCAGCTTGCCGCGGCGACCGGCGGCGCGCAGCAGCAGGCGTTCCGCTTCCTCGGCGTTGATGCGGTGCGCCGGGTCCTTGCGCAGCAGGCCGTTGAGCACGGGCTTCAGCGGGCCGGCGTTGCGGGCCGGAGGCGGGTTTTCGGTGGCGAGCGCGGCCAGCGTCGCGATCGCCGACGGGCGGGCGAACGGCGAGGCGCCCTCGACGGCGGCGTAGAGCGTGGCGCCGAGCGACCAGAGATCGGCGGCGGGGCCGGCCGAGCCGTCGCGGGCACGCTCGGGAGCGATGTACGCCGGTGAGCCGAGCACCAGTCCGGTACGGGTGACGTTGGGGTCGCCCGGAACGGTGGCCAGGCCGAAGTCGGTGAGCACGACCCGGCCGTCGGCGCCGATCAGGACGTTGCCCGGCTTGACGTCGCGGTGCACGACGCCGGCCCGGTGGGCGGCGCGCAGCGCGTTGAGCACGCCCAGGCCCATCTCGGCGGCCCGGACCGAGTTGAAGGGCCCCTCGGCGGCCAGCGTGTCCTGCAGGGAGCGCGAGGGGACGTACTCCATGACGATCCACGGATCGGCGTCGGTGCGCAGCACGTCGAAGACGCGGACCACGTTGATGTTGTTGAGCCGGGCGATCGCGCGCGCCTCGCGCAGCGACCGCTCACGCATCTCCTGCCGCTCGCCGGGCGTCAGACCGGGCGGCGGGACGAGCTCTTTGATGGCCACGTCCCGGTGCAGGACGACGTCTGTCGCCCGCCAGACGCGGCCCATGCCGCCCTGACCGAGCGGCGCGACGAGCCGGTAACGGTCTGCGACGATGAGCGGGGGCGAGGAAGACATCACGGAGAAAATACCCGGTGCTGTCGAGCGACAGCGAATCGATCAGCCGAGTGTGGGATACGTGTCACCGGATCTCCCTGTTCACGTCGTACGCTCGGTCGATGGATACGGAACCGCTGGTCAGCGTCGTGCGCGGCGAACCGACCGATCTTGAGCTGGCCGCGCTGGTCACCGTACTGGCCGCGGCATCCAGTGCGGTGGATGGGGAGCAGCCGAAGATCACCTCTTCGGCCTGGGCCCGGTCCGCACGACCATCGATGCGCCCGGCCTCGTGGCGCGCCTCGGCGCAACCCCGCTAGATCATCACCCGTCACTGTCCACAGGCTCCCCCGAGGCTGGCGACAACCGACTACGCTCACCCACGCTGGTCCGGTTTTGTTCCGATCTTCGGGGGAGGATGGCGATGATTCCTGAGGAGGATCTGGGCCCCGCGTGGCTGCGCGACTACGGCACGACGGACTTCGGCCAGATCGAGGCCGACATCCAGGCGATGGAACAGTTCGCCGCCAAGCTGGCCGCCAACGTCAAGGACAGCTACGCCCCCCATCTCGAGAGCGTCTCGGCCTCGATGGGCACCCCGTTGTCACCACTCAACTTCACGTTCGCCGAGCTGGCCTCGTTCCTGACGGCCCACCGGGAGGCGCAGGACGTAACCCATCAGAACGTGTACAACTACGCGAACGGCACCCAGGGCTTCGCCTCGGCCGCGGCTGACATCAGCAAGAAGTACGCCGGCTCGGACGGCTTCTCCCACGCCAAGGTCACCGACGTGGCAAAGGCCTTCGACAAGTACGGCATACCGGAGACCACAACAGTCGAGGGAGACCTCTGATGCTGGTGGCGGACGGCGGAGGCGGAGGCGGCACCAACTGGTACGCGATGACCGTCGACGACATGCAGAAGCTGATCCAACAGCCCGACACGGCGGCCCACTACGAGCTGCTGACAGGCTGGAAGCAGTCAGCCGACCTCATCACGGAACATCGCTGGCAGGTCCAGAACTACCGAGACAACTTGGCGGCGGTCTGGCCCCCCGAGAAGAACGAGGCAGCGTTCGCCTACCTGACCCGCCTGGACGAGCTGATCCAAAACTTGGACGACACGTACGAGGCAGCCATCGCCAACCACGACGCTTTCGCCTCAGCCACGTTGTCGATCAGCCTGGCCCAGAAAGACATCCAGGCAATCTACGACGAGTACACGAACAACTCGCAGCTGATGACCACGTTCAACGCGCAGCAGCTGCAGGCCCAAAAAGCCGACCCAGGCGTGACCTCCACGGAAAAGCCCCCGGTAGCAGACGGCCGACAGGAGGAGTTGCGCCAGAAGGCAGCCGCCCTCTTGAGCACCGTAAGCAGCGACTTGGCGCTAGCCCAGGTCAGCATCAGAACACCCAAGCTATATCAGCCTTCGAATAAAATCGATGAAACTACTTCCGTCAATGACGGAAACGCGTACACGGCTCCGCCAATCCCTCCGCTAACGCCGGTGTTCGGGAGTGACGGAGAATCCTCTAGATCCTCGCGACCCTCGATCACATTTCCGACAACTGCCCCATCGCCAATCGGGCCACCTCCACCCGGACTTACGTCACCAGGATTAACGCCGCCTGCAGCCACTTCTCCGAGCCTCGGTCAACAGCCCGGACTTATTCTTGGCGGAACAAGCCCTCAGGCTTCCCCTCCCTCGATCACCAGTCCGTCTCCTTCGCTCCTTCCGAACAACCCACCTGGACCAGGCACCCCGCCCGGCCTCCTCGCTCCGGTAGCTGGCACACCCTTCACTCCGGGGGGAACGTCGGTCATTCCGCCCACGGGCACCGGCCCCGCCCGTGGTACCAATTTGCCGCGCGAAGGCCTTGCCCGCCCGAATTCCAACGGAACGGGCGGTCTCCACGCGATGCCACCTGGCGGGCTGATCGGCAGTTCCCCCGCCATTGGCATGGGTCAGCCGGGTGGACTGCGGTCAGGGCCCACGCGAGTGAATCCAATCGGTGGGATAATTGGCGGCCCAAATGGGACTGCCGGAGCCAACGGATTAGGCAATCGAGGCATTCCATCCGCCGGGCAGTCGGGAACTATCGGCGGTCCATATAGCCAGACCGGTGGGCGCGTTACGGCTCGACGTAGCGACTCTGAGGAAACCCGCTGGGATCCCGACAACCCTTGGGCTACAGCACAAGGCGTCGACCCTATAGTGATGCCTCCACGTGAACGGAAAATCGACCCGGGGCCAGCGATAGGACTCGAGTAGGCCATGCGATCAAAGTACGGCGCGATCGGAATCATCGCTGCCGCAACATTCTTGATGCTTCCGGCGAACCCCGCAGAGGCGGACAGCTTCCGCAGCGACCAGTGGTATCTGAAAAGCCTAAACATCTCCAAGGCGCATACAATCTCCAAAGGATTGGGGATTTCCGTTGCTGTCATTGATACTGGCGTCTATCCACACGCCGATCTCCGGCGCAACCTCAAAGCCGGCGTCAATCTCGCATCGAGAGAGGGCGATGGACGCACGGATCAAGACGGCCACGGGACCGGCATGGCCGGCATCATTGCCGCCCACGGCAGAGGTGACGACGGAATTCTGGGCATAGCCCCGTCCTCAAAAATCCTGCCGGTGAAGATTACAAACCGAGGCAACAGCATGCCTGCAGCGACCATGACAAAGGGCGTCAAGTGGGCGATGCAAAATGGAGCCAAGGTCATCAATGTATCCGCCGAAACGGGACCGGCATTCGACCTAGCCGACGCCGTGAGCGCCGCACTGGCTGACGATATAGTCGTCGTTGCCGGCGCGGGGAACAAGAGCAAGCAAGCCATCATGGCCTATCCAGCGGCAATCGCCGGCGTCTTAACTGTAGGAGCAGTCGATCGCAACGGAAAGCACGCGCCTTTTTCAATCACCGGCCCTAGGGTTCAAATATGCGCGCCAGGCGATGGCATCACCACCACACAAACGCAGGGAAAGTACGTCGATACGAGTGGAACTTCAGCAGCAACTGCCGTCGTATCGGGAGCAACTGCACTCGTTCGAGCCAAATTTCCTCAGCTCTCGGCTGAAGAAGTTGTTCATCGAATTACTGCCACGGCCGATGATATTGGGGCGCCCGGGCGGGACAACGAGTGCGGCTTTGGGCGGCTCAATCTGGTGAAGGCTCTTACCGCTGACGTGCCGCCCCTTGAAGGTGAGGCCTCGGCGTCGCCCACGACCTCGGCTCCGGCCACCGTTACGACTGGGCCTGGGCCTGCGACTAGTGCCGTGGAGGCCGCTCAACCACAGGCTGACGAAGCTGGGAGTGGGAGCGGGCTTGTCTACGGCGGGATTGCCGCTGTCGTGGCTCTTGGGGGTGCTCTGCTCTTCGTTCTTCTTCGGCGGCGACGCGGTGACGGTGGGGCTGGCGGCGTCTAGGTCTCTAGGGGAAACGCCGTGAGGTGTGCTGCTTTCGTGGGTGTTTGACTTGTAGCCTCGGGGCGTGCAGAAGGAACAGGACATCGCGTATCGGCTGATTTTGGCGTCGGCCAGTCCGGCTCGGCGGCAACTTCTTGCGGCGGCCGGCATTGAAGCCGATGTGATGGTCAGTGGGGTGGACGAGTCTGTCGTGGAGGCCGAGGATGCCTCCTCGCTCTGCTTGGCCCTTGCCCGTATGAAGGCTCGGACCATCGCCGCCCAACTCAACGCCGACCCCGGTGTTGTCGTGCTCGGGTGTGACTCTGTTCTGGCCTTCGAAGGTGAGATCTTCGGGAAGCCGGCCAACGCCGACGAAGCCACCAAACGGTGGCTTCGCATGCGCGGGCGGTCCGGTGTTCTGCACACCGGGCACCATCTGACCAGCCTTGTCACCGGCAAGCAGGCCGAGGCCGTCGGCACCACCACCGTGCATTTCGCTGACATCAGTGATGCCGAGATCGAGGCCTACGTCGCCAGCGGGGAACCTCTCCATGTCGCCGGGTCCTTCACCCTCGACGGGCGCGGCGGAGCCTTCGTCGACCGGATCGAAGGGGATCCGGGTAACGTCATCGGGCTTTCGCTTCCGCTGCTCCGCACGCTCCTCGCCGACATGGGTGTTCCGATCATCGCCTTGTGGAACAAGGGCGACTAGCGGACGCTCCGGGCGAACTCCCTGGCCGCCCACGCCACCGCCGCCACCGCCAGCACGGCCATGATGAGCAGGCCCTGCCACACGTCCGGCGCGCCCAGATCGCCCCGGAACAGGGCCCTCGTGCCGTTCACCGCCCACGAGAACGGGTTCCAGTCGGCTATGCCCTGGAGCCAACCCGGCGCGTACGTCAACGGCAGCAGGATGCCGCTCAGCAGCAGCACCGGCTGGGCCACCGTGTTCATCAGCGGCGCCAGCGCGTCCTCGCTCTTCACCACCAGGGCCACCCCGTAGCTCAGGGCCGAGGTCATCAACGAGATCAAGGCCAGCATCAGGTACGCCAACAGCAGGTTGCCCAGGAACACCCGCAGGTCGAAGACCAGCGCGAGCAGCGTGATGATCACGGCTTGGGCGATCAGCGACACCACGTCGCGCAGCGAGCGGCCCAGCAGCAGGGCCAGGCGGCTCACCGGTGTCACCCGGGACCTCTCGATCACGCCCGCGCGCAGTTCGGCGATCAGGCCGAAGCCCTGGAACAGGCCCCCGAAGATCGCCAGCAGGACCAGCAGGCCGGGGACGAAGATTTCGTACGCCTCCGCGTTCGACCCCACCTGCAGGGCCGGCTTCAGCAGGGGCGCGAACAGCAGCAGGTACATGACCGGCTGGAAGACGCCCACGAAGATCCAGACCGGGTTGCGCAGGAGGAGCTGCATCTGCCGGTTGAAGATCAGCGATGTGTCGCGCAGCAGTTTCATGTCAGCTCTCCCGCAGCGATCGGCCGGTCTTGGTCAGGAACACGTCGTCGAGGCTGGGGCGATGCAGTTCGATAGTGCCCAGCGGAACCGACGCGGCGTCGAGGGCGCGCAGGATCTGCGGGATCGCCACGGCGCCGTCCTCCACGTAGAGGCGCACGTTGTCCTCGTACGTCTCCAGCTTGTACGAGGTCAGCGCCTGCGCCGCGGCCGCCACCGCGTCCACCGGCAGGCCGACCCGGACCACGTCGCCGGAGATCTCCCTTTTCAGGCCGGCCGGCGTGCCCGAGGCGACGATCTCGCCGTTGTCCATGATGGAGATCCGGTCGCAGAGCGCGTCGGCCTCGTCGAGGTAGTGGGTCGTGATGAAGACGGTCATGCCCTCCGCGCGCAGCCGTCGGATCTCGTCCCACATGTGGGCCCGGCTCTGCGGGTCCAGCCCTGTCGTCGGCTCGTCCAGGAAGACGACCTTGGGCTCGTGGATGATGCCGAGCGCGATGTCGACGCGCCGGCGCTGGCCGCCCGAGTACGTCTTGCACTTCCTGTCGGCGTACCCGGTCAATTGAAAGCCCTCGAGCACCCGCTCGGCCCGGCGCAGAGCATCGGCTTTGCCGATGCCGTAGAGCCGGGCCTGCAACACGAGCTCTTCGCGGGCGGTCGAGTCGTCCCAGGTGCTGCCGCCCTGCGCGACGTAGCCGATGCGGCGGCGGACCTCGCCGGGGTCGGCGAGCAGGTCGGCGCCGGCGATCGTGGCCGTGCCGCCGTCGGGCTCGATGAGTGTGGCCAGCATCCGCAGGGTGGTGGTCTTGCCGGCCCCGTTCGGGCCGAGGAAGCCGAAGATCTCGCCCTCGGCCACCTCCAGGTCGACGCCGCGGACGGCCTCGACGGTCTTCTTGTCGCGCCCCTGGCGCGAGATGAACGACTTGCGCAACCCGCGAGTCTCTATCATGCGGGCAGCGTACGACGATCAAGTTTTACTAGTCAAATTTGATTAAAGAGGCCGTTCGCTCGCACCAGGCGATCTCGGCCTCCCACATGACGACGCTGCGCTCCCACATCCAGCCCACGTGGATCGGCTTCTTGTCGGCCCAGTCGGCCGCCATGGCCGCTTCGAGCTGCTGGACCGCCGAGCGGAGCTGGGTCGCCCGGTTGCGCAGCGCGGCGGCCGCCTCCTCCGGCGGCAGCGCCGGCAGGAACGAGAAGGCCGCCATGAAGGGGTCGGTCATCTGCGCGAGGTTCCACCACTCCTTGCGCAGAAGTGCCTGGAATTCGGCTTCGCCTTTTTCGGTCATTTCGTACGTCGTACGGGCCGGCCGCGCGCCCACCTGCTCCGTCACCACCTCGCGGAGCAAGCCTTCCTCGGTCATCTTGCGCAGGGCGTGGTAGATCGACCCGGGCTGAACGTTGGCCCACTTGTCGGCACTCCAGCTCAGGAGCTCGCGGCGGACGTCGTAACCGTGCACCGGCTGCATCCACTGGACCAGGCCGAGAATCATCATGCGCGTAGCGGACACCTCATCAGCATAAAAGTGCCGCTAGGCTCAGCCCGTGCGCAAGGTATTGATCGCCAACCGGGGCGAGATCGCCGTCCGGGTCATCCGGGCCTGTCAGGACGCCGGGCTGACCAGCGTCGCCGTCTACGCCGACAGTGATCGGGACGGATTACCGGCCCGGCTCGCCGACGAGGCGTACGCGCTGGGTGGAGAGACTGCCGCCGATACTTATCTGCGGGTCGACAAGCTGATCGAGATCGCCGAGCGGGCCGGTGCCGACGCCGTACACCCGGGCTATGGGTTTCTCAGCGAGAACGCCGAGTTCGCCCAGGCGGTGATCGACGCCGGCCTCACCTGGATCGGCCCCACCCCGCAGGCGATCCGCGATCTGGGCGACAAGGTCACGGCCCGGCACATCGCGCAGCGGGCGGGCGCCCCGCTCGTGCCCGGCACGCCCGAGCCGGTGGCCGGCGCCGACGAGATCATCGCGTTCGCCGAGGAGCACGGTCTGCCGGTGGCGATCAAGGCCGCGTTCGGCGGTGGCGGTCGCGGGCTCAAGGTGGCGCGGACGATCGAGGAGATCCCGTCGCTGTTCGAGAGCGCGACCCGCGAGGCGGTGGCCGCCTTCGGGCGCGGCGAGTGCTTCGTCGAGCGCTACCTCGACCGCCCCCGCCACGTGGAGGCGCAGGTCCTGGCCGACACCCACGGCAACGTGATCGTGGTGGGCACCCGCGACTGCTCGCTCCAGCGCCGCCACCAGAAACTGGTCGAGGAGGCGCCGGCGCCGTTCCTGAGCGACGAGCAGCGCGCCTCGATCCACTCCAGCGCCAAGGCGATCTGCCGCGAGGCCGGCTATCACGGCGCGGGCACCGTCGAATATCTCGTGGGGCAGGACGGGACGATCTCCTTCCTCGAGGTCAACACCCGCCTCCAGGTGGAGCACCCGGTCAGCGAGGAGACCGCCGGCGTCGACCTCGTCCGCGAGCAGTTCCGCATCGCTGATGGCGCCACTTTGGACATTTCCGAAGATCCGGTCCCGCGCGGGCACGCCATCGAGTTCCGGATCAACGGTGAGGACCCGGGTCGCAACTTCCTCCCGGCGCCGGGCAAGGTCGTGGAGTTGGCGTGGCCGCTCGGCCCCGGTGTCCGCGTCGACGCCGGCGTCGAGAAGGGCAGCGTCGTCGGCGGCAACTTCGACTCGCTCCTCGCGAAGATCATCGTGACCGGAGCGACCCGCGAGGAGGCGCTGGAGCGCTCACGCCGGGTGCTCGACGAGACAGTGGTCGAGGGCATCGCCACCGTGCTGCCGTTCCACCGGGCCGTCGTGCGCGACCCGGCCTTCACGAGCGAGCCGTTCACCGTGCACACCCGGTGGATCGAGACCGAGTGGGCCGGCGGCGTCGAGCCGTTCACCACCCCGGCCACCGGCGACGAGCCACAGGAGCGCGAGACCGTCGTGGTCGAGGTCGGCGGCAAGCGGATCGAGGTCCGTCTGCCCGCCCAGCTCCTGACCAGCCGTCCGGCTCAGCAGAAAGCGGCGCCCACCAAGAAGCGCGGCAGCGGAGCGACCACCCAGGCCGGCGGCGCCGCCCTGACCGCGCCCATGCAGGGCACCATCGTCAAGGTCGCGGTGGCCGACGGCGACACGGTCTCCGAAGGTGACGTCATCGTCGTGGTCGAGGCCATGAAGATGGAGCAGCCCCTGCAGGCCCACAAGGCGGGCACGGTGTCAGGCCTGTCCCTCGCCGTCGGCGAGACGGTCACCGCGGGCGCGGTCGTCTGCACCATCGACTGACCGGCTCACCGAGCGGTCGTGATCCAGTAGCGCAGCTTCTCGCCGATCGGCGAGTCGGCCACGCCGCCGTTGCGCTCGATGGTGCGCCGGGAGGCCTCGTTGCCGGCGTCGCAGGTGACGAGCACCTTGTCGAGGCCGAGCGATGCCGCGATCGGCAGCGCGGCGGCCAGCATCGCGGTGGCGTGGCCCTGGCGGCGGGCCGACGGGCGTACGTCATATCCGATATGCCCGTTACGCTGGCCGGTCACGCCCGGAGCGAGCCGCTGCCTGATGTTGAGGCGGCCCAGATATTGGACACCCTCGATCCACCACAACACGGTGGTCGGCACGAAACTGGCCGGGCGGGGCGTCTCCGCGAGAGCCTGCGCGCGCAGCCCCTCGACGAAGTCGTGGAACGCCGCGGGCTGCGACCATGTGGCCGACCACACACGGAGGTCGCTGCCGATGTTGCTGAAGTCGCCCGGCGCGCCCCGGCCCTCCGCCTCGTACTCGGCCATGGCCTCCAGAAAGGACTTGTGGACGTCGGTGACGGGAGCGGCGAGAACGGGCACCCCCACAGACTAGGGCGCATCTGGTGGATCAGGCGGGAGCGAGGCGAGGTCCAGGTCGTGGCTGGCGTCGGCCGCAGGGCGCCCGCATACCGGTGTTGTATGCGGGTGTTCTGCGGCCGCCGTCAGGCGCGGGCTGGGCCACGCCGCAGCCCCGCATGATCCACCAGATGCGCCCTGGGAGGCGGGCCGCCGGTACGGGACCTACCGACGGCCCGCCGGCCGGCACACCGAGAACGGGGGACCCGGCGTTCCGGCAACCTCACGGTACGCCCGAGGAGCCCGAGCGGAAAACTTGCCTGGTGACAAATAGGACAAGACGCGGAGGCGGGCGGAAAAACCGCGAGCGCTCGGGAGATCGAGACAATACCGTGTCAGGCATCACCGCCGACCGGCCCTGATCAGGAGCATCCTGAAACACAGCACATTCTCAGGTGCCTCCACGGACAATTCCCGAGAGGCCCCTAACACCCCGTGAGGTAAAGGACCCATGACCGAACTGTTGACCATGATGGCAACACCGGCGTGGGCGTACCTTGCTCTCTTCGGCTTCCTCGCGGTCGACGCGATGATTCCGGTGGTCCCGATCCAGGCGATCATGATCACATCCGGGGCGCTGACTGTCTACGGAAATCTCAATCTCGCGCTCGTGATCGCCGTCGGCGCGCTCGGCATGTTCGCCGGCGACTCGATCGCCTTCACGCTGGGCCGGTCGAGCGGCGACCTGGGCTCGGGCCGCCTGGCCGCGCTCCGCGCACGGTACGGGCCACAGCACGACGACGGGCCCAAAGAGGAGTCCAAGACCCGCCGCGCGGCCGAGCGGTTCACCCGCGGCCTGCGCCGGCCCGGCCCGCTCGTGCTGCTGCTCTGCCGCTTCGTGCCCGGCGGCCGCATGGCGGCCGGGTTCCACGCCGGCCGCCGGGGCTACCCGATCAAGCTGTTCATCCTCTACGACGGCCTGGCCGCGCTGGCCTGGGGCACGTACGGCGGACTGGTCGGCCACGTCGGCGGCACGGCCCTCACCCAGTCGGCCTGGCGCCTGTTCGCGGTCGCGGCCACGGCCGCCGTCGTCTTCGGCACGGCCGGGTGGATCCTCGCCCTGTTCGGCGGCCGCAAGGACGCGGAGCTGGAGATCGCCGCCGCGGAAAAAGCCGCCGAAAAGGGCAAGGCGGATTTCACTGCAGCTCGTGAAGCATCAGCTGACGCGCCGCTTCCGCGATCGAGCCCGACAGCGACGGGTAGATAGTGATCGTGTGGGCCAGCTGGTCCACCGTCAGGTTGTTCTCCACCGCCATGGTGATCGGCAGGATCAGCTCGCTCGCCTTGGGCGCCACCACCACGCCGCCGACGATCTGACCGGTGGCGGGCCGGCAGAACAGCTTGACGAAGCCGTCGGTCAGGTCGGCCATCTTGGCCCGGGCGTTGCCGCTCAGCGGCAGCATCACCTGACGGGCGGGCACCCGGCCGGCGTCAACGTCGTTCTGGCTGACGCCCACGGTGGCCAGCTCGGGGTCGGTGAAGGCGTTGGCCGCGACGGTGCGCAGGCGCAGCGGGGCCACGGCCTCGCCCATGGCGTGCCAGATCGCGATGCGCCCCTGCATGGCGGCCACACTGGCCAGTGCGAGGACGCCGGTGCAGTCGCCGGCCGCGTAGACACCGGGGACGTTGGTGCGCGAGACCCGGTCGACGGTCACGTAGCCCCCGTCGCCGACCTGAACCCCGTACTCCTCCAGGCCCAGATCGGCCGTGTTGGGGATCGCGCCGACCGCGATGAGCGCGTGCGAGCCTTCGATGACGTTGCCGTCACCGAGGGTGACCTTGACGCCGTCCCCGGTGTTCTCGACCGAGCGGCCGCGGGCCTGGCTGAGAATGGTCATGCCGCGCTCGCGGAAGACCCGCTCGATCGCCATGGCGGCGTCGGCGTCCTCGTGCGGCATGACCCGCTCGCGGCTGGAGACCAGCGTGACCTTGACCCCCATGGCCAGGTAGGCGCTGGCGAACTCGGCGCCGGTCACACCCGAGCCGATGACGATCAGGTGGGACGGCAGCTCGGTGAGGTCGTAGAGCTGGCGCCAGTCGAGGATGCGCTGCCCGTCGGGCTGGGCGGTGGGCAGCACGCGGGGCGTGGCGCCGGTCGCCAACAGCACGGTCGTGGCATCGACGGCGTATTCGGCACCGTCGTGGGGCGTGATCAGCACCTGGTGGGTGTGACCGAGCGTGTCCTCGCCCAGCCGGGCCCGGCCGTGCACCACGTCGACACCGGCCTTGACCAGCTTGGCCTGGATGTCGCCGGACTGGGCCAGCGCCAGCTTCTTGACCCGCTCGTTGACCGCGGCCGCGTCGACCGTGACCCCGTCCAGGCCGGCCGAGCGGATGCCGAACCGCTCGTTGTGCCGATAGCCGGTCATCACCTCGGAGCTGGCGATGAAGGTCTTCGACGGCACACAGTCGGTGAGGACGCAGGCGCCGCCCGGACCGTCCGCCTCGACGAGGGTGACGTCCGCGTCGAGCTGGGCCGCCACCAACGCGGCCTCGTACCCGCCCGGTCCCCCACCGATGATCACGATCCGACTCACGACACTTCCCTCCACGCTGCCAATGTGCCGACACGCACTCCTTGTATTCTCCACCACCGCCCGATCGGGCTATCGTCATCGCCGTGCGTCATTACGCCGCGTATGGCTCGAACCTCGACCCCGCCCGCATGCGGGCCTACTGTCCGCACTCGCCCATGGTGGGCGTGGGGTGGATAGAAGGCTGGCGCCTGACCTTCGCCGGTGAGGGGGAATTAGGCTGGGAGGGCGCGGTCACCACGATCGTCGAGTCCCCCGGCGACCGGGTCTTCGTCTCGCTCTACGACGTCCACCCCTGGGACGCCGCTCAGCTCGACGAGGTCGAGGGGGTGACCGCCGAGGCGTACCAGAAAGTCACCGTGCGTGTCTCGACCCTGGAGGGCGAGTTCAGCGCCTGGGTGTACGTCTTCACGGGTTACGAGGGCGGTCTGCCCACCGCGTGGTATCTCTCCGAGATCGCCAACGCGGCCGAGAAGGCCGGGGCGCCGGACGACTACGTGCAGGAGCTGCGGTCACGGCCCACCGGCACGTCGTCGCCCGAGGCGCCCTAGATAAACTTCTGATAGATGTTGGCCTCGT
Source organism: Actinoplanes sp. CA-131856 (assembly GCF_050956135.1). Taxonomy (GTDB): domain Bacteria; phylum Actinomycetota; class Actinomycetes; order Mycobacteriales; family Micromonosporaceae; genus Actinoplanes. The sequence continues at coordinate 9,934,676 of NZ_CP191849.1, forward strand.
AGAGCGGCTTCATGCCGACGGCGAGATAGAGCCGCGCCGCCTCGGTCGGGTTGGACAGATCGACGCCCAGCCCCGCCTTGGCATAGCCCTTGCGCGCGTAGACGGCGAAGGCATGGCGCAGCAGCGTCTCTCCAAGACCGCGTTTGCGGTACGCCGAGAGCACGCCCAGCCTCTTCACGAAGCCCTCGTCGTTGTTGTCGCCGCTGTCGGCCGACGACTCCAGCGCGCCCACGACCCGGCCCTCGACCTCGGCCACGAACCACTCGTCGTAGACGTGCACGGGCTCCTCGTCGAGGCCCTTGCGCCAGGCGTCGTAGTCGGCCGTGCGGTGGTCGGAGTCGAGGAACGCCTGCTGGATGACGCTGTGCACGGCCCGCATGTCGGCGTCGTCGTCGGACCGGACCGTGCGGACGGTGACACCCTCGGGCGGCTCGGGCGCCGTGTGCGGCACACCGTCGAGGGACATCTGCATGCGGGCGTTCTGCTTGAGGAACGTGAAGCCGTGGTCGAGCAGCGCCGCGATGTAGGGCTCCTCGGTCGGCACGGCGCCGGCCCGCACCTCGTACGGGCTATGGCCGAACTCGACCGCCCGCTCGGCCGCCCGGGCCAGGATGATCTCCAGCAGCGGCACCATGGCCGGCCGGCCCCGCTCGGGCCAGACGTAGACCTCGACGAAGTCGCGCGCGATGGCGGCCGCGTTCACGGCGAAGGCCCAGCCGAGGATCGTGCCCTCGGGGTCGAGCGCCAGCCAGACGTCGCGCTCCATGTCGGTGTGGGGCTCGGTGAGCGACTCGCGCACCTCCTCGGCGCTGAAGTCGGGGTAGCCGAGGGCGGCGATGTCGCTGGCGTGCACCAGTTCGAGGATCGCGGGCACGTCGTCGAGGGTGGGCCGGCGCAGGCTCCAGCCGTCGGGAAGCTCGGTCATCGGAGCATCCGACCACGAAGCGCCCGGGCGGGGCCATCGAATTACGTCACGGGGCGAGGCGGTGCCGCAGCGACTCCAGCAGGCCGATGAGCTCGACCCGCTCGGCGGTGTCGAGCGACGCGTAGGCCTGCCCGGCCATCGAGTCGGCCGCCGAGTCGGCCCACATGAGCCGGCGCACGATCGGCCCGGCTGGCGGATAGGGCGGCTGCCAGCCGAACGCGACGGCGCCGGTCTCACCCTCGGGCCCGGCGATGATCGCCTGGAGCGGGGTGAGGCCGCTGGCCCGCACGGCCACCAGGTGCACGCCGAGCCGGTGCTCGTGCAGCAGATGCAGCAGGACCGCGGCCTGGGCGCCGGCGACCTGCTCGGGCACCGGCATGGCCCGCCAGGCGGCGAACAGTGGCAGGCCGGCGTAGTCGACGGCGCTCACCACCCGGTGGGTCAGCTCGTGCAGCCGGCCGAGCCGGGGGAAGCCACCGAGCTGTTCGGCGCCCCAGGTGCAGAGCTCATGCAGGTGCCAGGTGGCCACCTCCATGGGGGCGGAGGTCTTGGCGGTCGCCTCCCAGCCGTCGATGACGGCCTCGGGCGCGATGAAGCCGATGGCCGCGGCGACGGTCTCGGGGCGGACGTCGCCGAGCGCGCCGGCGCGCGCCGAGACGTGATAGGCCCAGCCCGAGAGGCCGAGCAGCCGGGCCCGGCGAAGTGTCTGCGGCGACTCGGCAAAGGCGCCCACGATGGTGGCGAGTCCCGTTTTGGCAGTGGCGGCAGCCTGTTCGGGGGTCACCCGCCCGATTCTGCTCTCCTCGGACCGTTCTGGAAAATAATCTTCCCGATCGGGCCCAGGAAATGGTCTTAATCCTCTTAAGGGCGGCGGCGGGGAGGTCGGATGGGGATCAATCCGACTCGTCCCCTTCAAGATCCTCCAAGGCCGCCTGGACGTCGCCGACCTCGCGCCGGGCCGCCGCGGCGGCCCGTTCGGCGTCGCGACGAGCCTGCTTGCGGCGGGCCACCTCGGCCTGCGCTTCGGTACGCCGGCGTTCCAGTTCGGCCAGCTCCGCGTCCAGGTCCTCCACGACGTGACCAGCGTCACGTTCCGCGCCCTCGGCCCGCTCCAACTGCTCGTCGGCCCGATGCTCGGCGGCCTGGGCCGTCTTCAGGCGCCGGCGCAGCTCCCGCGCGCGCTGGTCCCGCTCGCGTTTCCGCTGCTCCTGCTCGCGACGGCGGCGCTCGGCGGCGGCCCGCTCCCGCGCCGAGGTCTGCGGCATCTCGATGACCTCGCCACCGTCACCCCCGCGCCCCTGGCCACCCGAGCGCCCTTCGCCACCCGCGCGGCCCTCGACGTCGTACTCGCCGCCCTCTTCACCCTGCTCGCCGATGTCGGAATTGTCGGGAATGTCGCTGACGAGCCGTAGCCGAGGGCGGGGAACCTCGCCGAAGCCTGCGTAGGAAGCGGCCCGGATCAACCGGCCCGTGCGCACCTGGGCCGCGATCTCCGGCTCGGCCATCGCCGCGGTCAGCGTCGCCTCCACCTCGCCCAGCGGCAGCTTGAGGCCCGGCTCCTCGGCCCGGGCCAGCTTGCCGGCCGCCGAGACCAGCGCCGACACCACCTGCCGGCGCTGCGCGGTCAGCTCGCGCAGCGCGTCGCCGTCCAGGCCACGCTGGGCCTCGCGCAGCGCGGCGGCCAGGTCGGCCAGCTCCTCGACCAGCTCCGGGCGGCGCAGCGCGAGCAGGTTGACCACCCAGGCGGCCACTGTCGGCTTCTTGAGCGCGGCCAGCCGCTTGGCGGTGGCCCTGTCCCCGGCCTTGCGGGCGTCCTCGATCGCGGCCGTCCGGGCCGCGACGAAGCCCTCCGGCGGCGCCTCGTACAGCCGCTGGATCAGCTCGTCGGTGGCGCTGGGCACGTCAGTCGATGACCGTGCCCGGCGCGACGTGGGCCCACGTCGTGCCGGACAGCCTCTCGGAGAGCCCGCCGTAGATCTTCAGGCCGTTCGCGTTGAGCAGGCCGTCGTGCAGCGCGAAGGCCCGTCCGGGCTTGACCGCCCGGATGAAGTCGATCGACTCCATCGCCCGCATCCATGGAGCGTTGATCGGCGCGAACAGCGTGTCCACCGTCGTGTCCTCCGGCACGGTGAACGAGTCACCCGGGTGGTAGAGGTTCGTGCCGGCGTCGGCCACCACGTAGCCCAGGTTCGCGATCCGCGGGATGTCCTGGTGGATCACCGCGTGCCGCCCGCCGTGGGCCGAGACCTGATAGCCGGCGACCTCCAGGCGCTGGCCCGGCTCGACCGGGAAGGTGGCGCCCTCGAACGAAGTCAGCGTCGCGAGCACGTCGGGGTGTGCGTAGACCCGCGGTACCGACGCGATCGTCTCGTGGTCGACGTGATCGGGATGCTCATGGGTGATCAGCACCGCGTCCGCGCCGTCGACCGCCGACCGCTCGCTGAAGTTGCCCGGGTCGATGACGAGAACACCCTCGCCCTCGATGCGCAGGCAGGAATGCCCGAACTTGGTGACGCGCATGGGACCCTCCGTCGCTGCCGATTCGTGACCAGTCTGCCGGAACCGAGAACGTCGTGCCGCAAGTCCTAACCCCACATCTCTAGCGGGGACAGGGAGACACACCATGCGTGCGATCCGTAACCGGAAGACATATCTGGCGGCGAGCGTCCTGATCACCGGCCTGCTGCTCGCCGGGTGCAGCGCCGACGATTCGGGCGACACACAAAGCACCGGCGGCGCCGCCGAGGCGCCGGCCGCGGCACCCAACCAGGCGAAGGACGAGGCCGCTCCGGCTCAGGGCAAGGACACCACCGCGCAGGCACCCGACCTGCGCGTCGAGCAGCGTTCGATCATCTACCGGGGGTCTCTGACCGTACGGGTGAAGGACGTCAACGCCGCGGCCGGGCAGGCCACGGGCATCGCGAACACGGCCGGCGGCTTCGTCGGCGGCGACAACCGGACCAGCGGCTCGGGCGCCGGCAGCGCCACCCTCGAGCTGCGGGTCCCGGCCGACAAGTTCGGCGCGGTCGTCGACCAGCTGGCCAAGCTGGGCGACGAGGAGCAGCGCCAGATCAACACCGAGGACGTCACCGAGGCGGTCGTCGACCTCGACGCGCGGATCGCCGTGCAGCAGGCCCGGGTCGACAGCGGCCGCAAGCTGCTGGGCCAGGCCAAGTCGCTGGACGACCTGGTGATGCTGGAGCGTGAGGTGGCCACCCGCGAGTCCGACCTGGCCTCGCTCCAGGCCAAGAAGCGCAACCTGGCCGACCTGACCGCGCTCTCCACGATCACCGTGACCTATCTCGACCCCGACGCCGACCCGGTGGCCGGGGCCGACGACGACCCGCCGGGTTTCCTGTCCGGGCTCGGCGCCGGGTGGGACGCGCTGCTGGCGTCGCTGAAGGTGCTGCTCACCGTGCTCGGCGCCCTGCTGCCGTGGGTGATCGCCATCGGCCTGCCGGTGTGGGCGGTGTTCTATCTGCTCCGCCGCTTCCGGCGGCCCCGTCCGGCGCCGGCTCTGCCGCCGGCGCCACAGGACTAGAAGGCGCCGGTCGCCAGGGCGGCGAGCGCGGTGTGGGTCATGACCCGGATGCCGTAGCCGATGCAGTTCTCGTCCACGTCGAAGTCGCCCTGGTGCAGGTCGTGCTTCTCGTCCGAGCCGGGGCGGGCGGTGCCGAGCCGGATCATCGCGCCCGGCACGTGGTCGAGGTAGAAGGCGAAGTCCTCGCCGCCCATGCTGATCTCGGCCTCGACCACCCGGTCGGCGCCGAGAGCGGCGCCGGCCGCCCCGGCGATCACGGCCGACGCCATCCGGTCGTTGATCACCGGCGGCACGCCGCGGTGATATCCCACCTCGACCTGGGCTCCGGTCGGCGCGACGACCTCGTGGATCAGCTTGGTGATCAGCTCGGGGGCCTGGCGCCAGGCGTCCCGGTTGAGGATGCGCACCGTGCCGCGGGCCTCGCCGACGCCGGGGATGGCGTTGGGCGCCTCGCCCGCGTGCACCGCGCCCCACACCATGGAGACGCCGGCCCGCGGGTCGATGCGGCGGTCCAGCAGCGACGGCACGTCGATGATGATCCGGCCGAGGGCGTGCACCAGGTCGGCCGTGAGGTGCGGCCGGGCGGTGTGCCCGCCGGGGCCGGTGACCTTGACGTCGATCATGTCGGCGGCCGCCGTGAACGGGCCCGAGCGCACGCCGACCAGGCCGGACGGCAGCTGCGGGTAGCAGTGCAGCGCGTAGATCGCGGCCACGTCCTTGAGGCCGCCCGCGGCGATCACGTGGGGCGCCCCGGACGGCACCGACTCCTCGGCCGGCTGGAAGATCAGCCGCACCCGGCCCGGGAGCTGGCCGCGCTCGTCGAGCTGGGCCAGGGCCAGGCCGAGGCCGAGCATCACGGTGGTGTGCACATCGTGGCCGCAGGCGTGGGCCACGTTGGGCACTGTCGAGCGGTACGGCACGTCCTTGAGGTCCTGCAACGGCAGCGCGTCGAGGTCGGCCCGGAAGGCGATCACCCGGTCGCCCCGGCCGATGTCGCAGATGACGCCGTTGCGGTCGGGCAGCAGCTGCGGCGAGAGGCCGGCCACGGCCAGCTCGCGGGCGACCAGGGCGGCGGTCTCGAACTCGCGATAGGAGGGTTCGGGGTGGGCGTGAATGTGCCGTCGGATCGCTACGAGCTCCGCGCCTCGGGAGGCGAGCCAGCGGTCGAGCTGGCCGGGCAGGGGCTCGGCACCGGGCAACGGCCCGGGCCACTCCGTCTGGGCCCCTTCGGGCTCCGTCAGAGCAGTAGTCACGTCGGCTTCCGTATCGCTAGTCAAGTTTTGTCGGGTTTTCGCGACGCGCGACAGCCTAGACCGTTTTAGGTGACACTGTGCAACGCCTTTCCCGCACACGCCTACAACCGGTTACGCACCGTTGAGGTGACGCGGTTCAACGGCGCGGCCCGGGTCGCGGGCAACTAGCCGTCAGAAGCGCTCGACGGGGTGGTAGACCCCCCACACGCCGCGCAAGGTGTGGCATACCTCGCCCACTGTGGCACGAAGACGCAACGCCTCTTTCATCAACGGTAGGACGTTGTCGTTCCCACCGGCGGCCTTCGCCAAATCCGCCAGGGCTGTCTCGACCGCCACACTGTCGCGATCGGCCCGCAGCGCGGCCAGCCGGGCCACCTGGGCCGCCTCGATCGCCGGGTCGACGCGCAGCGGCTCGTAGCGCTCCTCGGTGTCGGCCGCGAACCGGTTGACGCCGACGACCACGCGCTCGCCGCTGTCGATCTCGTTGGCGATGCGGTAGGCCGAGCTCTCGATCTCCTGTTTCTGGAAGCCCTGCTCGATCGCGTCCACCGCGGAGCCGTACGAGAAGACCCGCTCGATGAGCTCGGTGGCCTGACTCTCCACTTCGTCGGTCAGCGCCTCGATCGCGTAGGAGCCCGCGAACGGGTCGACCGTGCCGGTCAGGCCGCTCTCGTACGCCAGGACCTGCTGGGTGCGCAGGGCGAGCCGGGCCGATTTCTCGGTGGGCAGGGCGATGGCCTCGTCGTAGGCGTTGGTGTGCAACGACTGGGTGCCACCGGCGACCGCGCCGAGCGCCTGGATCGCCACCCGCACGAGGTTGACCTCGGGCTGCTGGGCGGTGAGCTGCACACCGGCGGTCTGCGTGTGGAATCGCAGCATCAGCGATTTCGGATCCTGGGCGCCGAACTCGTCGCGCATGATGCGGGCCCACATGCGGCGGGCGGCCCGGAACTTGGCGATCTCCTCGAGCAGCGTGGTGCGGGCGACGAAGAAGAACGACAGCCGGGGCGCGAAATCGTCGACGGCCAGGCCGGCGGCGAGCGCCGCCCGTACGTACTCCATGCCGTTGGCCAGGGTGAAAGCGATCTCCTGCGCGGGCGACGCGCCGGCCTCGGCCATGTGATAGCCGGAGATCGAGATCGTGTTCCACTTCGGTATCTCTTTACGGCAGTACGCGAAAGTGTCGGCCACCAGGCGCAACGACGGTTTCGGCGGGAAAATGTACGTGCCGCGGGCGATGTACTCCTTGAGGATGTCGTTCTGGATCGTGCCCTGCAGGGCCGTACCGGGAACGCCCTGCTCCTCGGCGACGAGTTGATAAAGCAGCAGCAGCACCGAGCCCGGCGCGTTGATCGTCATCGAGGTGGAGACGCGGTCGAGCGGGATCTCGTGGAACAGCCGCCGCATGTCGTCGATGGAGTCGATGGCCACGCCGACCTTGCCGACCTCGCCGTGCGCGATCGGCTCGTCCGAGTCGTAGCCCATCTGGGTGGGCAGGTCGAACGCCACCGACAGGCCCATGGTGCCGGCGGCCAGCAGCTGGTGGTAGCGCGCGTTGGACTCGGCGGCGGTGCCGAAGCCCGCGTACTGCCGCATGGTCCAGGGGCGCTTGGTGTACATCGTGGGATAGACACCCCGCGTGTACGGAAACTCGCCCGGCTCGCCGATCGGGGCGTCATCAACGTCGCCCGGACGGTAAACCGGCTTGATCTCGAATCCCGACTCCGCGTTCACACCGGTGATCCTAAGGCTTCGTTCAATGCGAACGAGTGAGGACTTTTGCACTCTGCGTCCGGATCTCTCCACCGAATGCGATTTCCCCGTCACCTACCGTCGAGTTCAGGTAAACACGAGCCCCGTGACTTTCAATTCGGGGTACGGAACCGGCAAGATGGCGGGGTTGGTCGACGGCCCCTAGACCCCCTCGGTGGCATCCTCAGTGACTCAGATTCCGACGTGGAGCGGCGGCAACACGGCTCCCACCAGCGGACGCGCAGCCCCGGGCACGCTCATCGGCGGGCGTTACACGCTCCGCGCCGCGGTGGGCCACGGTGGCATGGGCACGGTCTGGCGCGCGGCGGACACGCTGCTGCGCCGTGACGTGGCGATCAAGGAGGTCATCCTCCCGCCCGGCCTGGCCCCCAGCGACCGCGACGCGATGTACGAGCGGACCATGCGCGAGGCGCGCGCGGCCGCGGCCCTTCAGCACCCGGCGGTCGTGCAGGTCTACGACGTCGTGCACGAGAACGGCCGCCCCTGGATCGTGATGGAGCTGCTCGACGCGCGCAGCCTGGCCGACATGGTGATCGAGGACGGGCCGGTCGCGCCCCGCGTCGTCGCCAAGATCGGCATCGCGCTGCTGGGCGCCCTCGAGGTGGCACACGCGCACGGCGTGCTGCACCGCGACGTCAAGCCGGCCAACGTGCTGATCTGCTCCGACGGCCGCTGCGTGCTGACCGACTTCGGCGTCGCCCGCATGCCCACCGACGTGCAGCTGACCACGCCCGGCATGGTGCTCGGCTCGCCGCACTTCATCTCGCCCGAGCGGGCCATGGGCAGCGAGTTCGGCCCGCCGAGCGACCTGTTCTCGCTGGGCGTCACGCTCTACACGGCGGTCGAGGGCCGTCCCCCGTTCGACAAGGGCGACCCGATCGAGACCATGCACGCCGTGGTCGAGGACCCGCCGGCACCGGCCGTGCGGGCCGGATCGCTCACCCCGGTGCTGATGGGCCTGCTCGAGAAGGACCCGTCCCGGCGGATGGACGTGGGCACCGCCCGCACCATGCTGCGCCAGCAGCTGGCCGGCCCGCTGGCCAGCAAGAGCCCGCCGCACATGATGACCGACCCCTACTCGGTCGTCCCCTCGCCGCGCCCGCCGGCCGCTCCGGCCGAGACCCAGCCCATCCCGCCGCAGCCCAGCGGCCAGATCGGCGGCCGGGCCATGCTCTCGCCGAACGACTCGCTCACCGACCACCTGGCCAAGCTCCAGCAGGAGAACGCCGCGGCCGGCCGCCGGGGCGCGCCGGGCGACCTGCCGCCGACCGGCGCCATGATGGCGCCCCCGCCGCGGCCGACCGGCGACACGACCAGCGTGCTGCCGCCCCGCGAGGCCTGGAACGGCGCCCGCGCGGCCCGTGACCCGATGGTCGGCGGCACGGTCGTGCAGAGCCCGGCGGCCAAGCGCAAGGCGATGATCGACAACGCCGTGGGCACGGCCCGGCAGGCCACCGATCGCGCGGTCACCACCGTCAAGGGCTGGCCCCGCCAGAAACAGCTCATCGCCGGCGGCGGCGCCCTTGGTGTCGTACTCCTGCTGGTCCTGGTCTTCTCTTTGACCGGCGGCGGCGACGGCGACAAGACGCCCACGGCGGCCCCGCCGTCCGCTGTCGAAAATGTCGCCCCGACGCTGGCCTCGCAGGCGTACAAGGAGCGCGGCATCAGCGTGCTCGTGCCCGCCGGCTGGACCCGCAAGGCGGCCGGCAGCTGGGTCGACTACGCCGACCCGCAGGACGCGAAGCGCAAGGTCCGCATCCTGATCGAGAAGTCGAAGGGCACGCCGACGTCGTTCCTGGGTGTCGCCGAGAGCAACCTCAAGAAGGGCACGACGTCCTGCACGACGCCGTACGCCCGGGTCGGCCTCACCTCGACCAAGATCGCCGGTCGGGACGGCGCGGTGCTGGAGTACAAGTGCGGCAGCGGCGCCGAGGGCCGGCACGGCCTCTGGGGCGCGGTCATCTCCGGCGGCAAGGCGTACTCGTTCTACCTGACCACGAAAGAATCGCAGTTCGCCGCGAGCAAGCCGATCTTCGATCAGATGATCAAGTCGTACGCCCTGGGCGCCGCCTGACGTTCACGTCTCGTGCTATCAAACTCAGATGGCACCTGACGACGAACTGCGTTCCCTCGCCGAGACCTGGCTGGCGGACGACCCCGACCCGGCCACCCGCGCCGAGCTGACCCGGCTGATCGACGGCCTGCCCGGCACCGCCGCCGAGCTGCGCGACCGGTTCGCCGGGCCGCTCACGTTCGGCACGGCCGGGCTGCGCGGCCGGCTGAGGGCCGGGCCGAACGGGATGAACCTCGCGGTCGTCACCCGGGCCGCGGCCGGCCTGGTCACCTGGCTGGCCGCTCAGGGCGGCGAGGGGCCGCTGGTGATCGGGTACGACGCGCGGCACGGCTCCCGCGAGTTCGCCGAGAGGACCGCCCGGGTCGCGACCGGCGCCGGGCGGGAGGCGCTGCTGATGCCCGGGACCCTGCCCACGCCCGTCCTGGCGTACGCCGTGCGGGCCCTGGACGCCGTGGCCGGGGTGATGGTGACCGCCAGCCACAACCCGCCCCAGGACAACGGCTACAAGGTCTATCTGGGCCGCGGGCTCGGCGGTCCGGCCGGCGACGGCGCGCAGATCGTCCCGCCGGCCGACGCCGGCATCGAGGCCGCCATCCGGGCCGTCGGCCCCCTGGCCGAGGTTCCGCTGGGCGAGGCGGGCACGCTCATCGAAGACAAGATCATTGAGGGGTACGCCCGCAGCGCCGCCGCCACGCTCACCGAAGGCGGCCCGCGTGATCTCGCCATCGCCTACACCCCGATGCACGGCGTGGGTGGCAGCACCCTGCGGGCGGCGTTCGCGGCGGCCGGCTTCCCCGACCTCGCCGTCGTCGCCGAGCAGGCCGAACCCGACCCCGAGTTCCCGACCGTCGCCTTCCCCAACCCGGAGGAGCCGGGCGCGATGGACCTGCTGCTCGCGCTCGCCCAGGGCACCGGGGCCGACCTGGCCATCGCCAACGACCCGGACGCCGACCGGTGCGCCGTGGCCATCCCCACCGCCGACGGTGGGTGGCGGCCGCTGCGCGGCGACGAGCTGGGCGCGCTGCTGGGCGACTGTCTCATCCGGCGGGGCGTCCCCGGGACGTACGCGACCACGATCGTCTCGTCGCAGTTGCTGGGCCGTCTGTGCGCGGCCCGGGGCGTGCCCTACGCGGAGACGCTGACCGGCTTCAAATGGATCGTGCGGGCCGCGGAGGAGCTGGCCTACGGCTACGAGGAGGCGCTCGGTTACTGCGTCTCTCCGTCGCTCGTGCGCGACAAGGACGGCATCACGGCCGCCCTCACGGTGGCCGAGCTGGCGGCCGGGCTCAAGGCCGAGGGGCGCACGCTGGCCGACCGGCTCGACGAGCTGGCCGTCGAGTTCGGGGTGCACGCCACCGACCAGCTGTCGGTGCGGGTCGACGACCTGGCCGAGATCGGGGCGGCGATGGGGCGGGCCCGCAGCGCGCCGCCCGCGACGCTGCTCGGCGCCCCGGTGGTCACTTCCGACGACACCGCCAACAACGTGCTCACGTTCCGCACCTCGTCGTCGCGCGCGGTCATCCGCCCGTCGGGCACCGAACCGAAGCTCAAGGCGTACCTCGAAGTGGTCGAACCGACCGGCGAGGGTGACCTGACCGCCGCCCGCGCCCGCGCGGCGGCCTCGCTGCTCACCCTGCGGCAGGAGATCGCGGCGGCCCTGGGCGTCTGAGTTTTCGCCGGGCGCACGGTCACTCGCGCGCCCGGCAAACACCCGTCATGCCGGCTTGGGAGCGCCCAGAGCGGCCGTGATGGCCCGGCCCAGCGTGGCCACCACCAGGGCGACCGACGGGCGGACGATCGAGTCCTCCAGGTTGGCGCTGCCCGAGAAGCCGGCGCCGGCGGCGATCTGCTCGAGCCGCTCGTGCGCCTGGGCCGCCTCCTCGGCGGGCAGGCGCAGGGCCGGCTCCATGCGGGTCGCCACGAGCAGCGTGGCCAGGGCGGCGGTCCGCTCGTCGGTCGGGCCGTCGCTGGTCAGCGCCTTGGCCAGCCGGCCCCGGATCTCGGCCTCGAAGGCGGGGTCGGTCGTCGGGTAGCGGTGCACGTGGATGAAGCCCTGCTGGGTCTCGTCGACGTCCTGCACGACGCCGCGGGCGCACAGGTCCTCGAGCACCCGGGTCCGCAGGCGGTGGCGGAGCCGCTGGAGCCACTGGGCCGGGGTGTGCGGCTCGTCCTCGGCGGCCTTGGCGAGGACGGCGTCGGCGATGGGGTCGCCGATCGGCCGGTTGTCGATGACTTTGAGGTAACCGTCGACGTACGCGACACGTCCCGCCAAGGCGAGATCGACCAGCACAGCCGCGGCCATGCCGAGGTCGAGCCCGATACGGGATCCGGTCGCCTTGCCGGTCTGGTCGTCGTACGCGAGGAGGAGCAGTTCCTCGGCGAGCGCGATGGAGGTCATGGCTCGAAACGATAGTGTCCCCAGTCACGCAGACCGATCGTCAGGACGGTTATATCCCGGTTGCTTCCTTATAGAGTCACGCCCGTGCAGGCCATCATCGCAACCCTCGGCTACGTGCTGTCCCCCGCCGGCGACGAGGTGCTCATGATCCGACGTGACACCCGCCCCGACGACCTCCACTACGGCAAGTACAACGGCCTCGGCGGCAAACTTTCCCCCGACGAGGACGTCGTCTCAGGCCTGCGCCGCGAGATCTTCGAAGAAGCCGGCATCACCTGCGACGAGATCGACCTGGCCGGCACGATCTCCTGGCCCGGCTTCGGCCGCGAGGGCGCCAACTGGTTCGGCTTCCTCTTCCGCATTCCACGTTGGAGCGGCACCCCCTTGACCGCCAACAACGAGGGCAGCCTGCACTGGGTACCGCTGAAGAAGATGCTGGCCGGCGAGATCCCCATGTGGGAGTCCGACCACCACTTCCTCCCTCTGGTCTTCGCCGACACCCCCACCGTCTTCCACGGCGTGATGCCCTTCACGAACGGCCAAGCCACCAGTTGGTCGTACACCTAAATCCCTAACCGCAACCAAAGTCGCACTTCGCCCGCAAATGAGTTGAGCCCGGTTTTGCAGCGCCGCGGGGTGTGCGGCGTTGCAAAACCGGGCTCAACTCATTTGCCCCAAAGGGCGAAGTGCCCGCCGAGCGAAGCGAGGCCAGCCAGCTCAGCAGCGCAAACCGCTGAGCCCGACCCACTAAAACCGCCGCATCCCCCCGAACTGCCGATCCCCCGCATCCCCCAGCCCAGGAACGATGTACTTCTTCTCGTTCAACCCTTCATCGATAGACGCCGTAACCAGCCGCAACGGCAGCCCCGACGCTTCCAGCGCCGCGATACCCTCCGGCGCCGCCAGCACGCAGCAGATGATCACGTCGGTGCACCCCCGGTCGACCAGCAACTGGCAGCAGTGCAGCAGCGACCCACCGGTGGCCAGCATCGGGTCGAGCACCAGAACGGGCTGCCCCGAGAGATCACCCGGCAGCGACTCCATGTACGCCCGCGGCTCGTACGTCTTCTCGTCGCGGGCCAGCCCCACGAACCCCATCGACGACTCGGGCAGTAGCGCCAGCGCCGAGTCGGCCATGCCGAGCCCCGCGCGCAGCACCGGGACGATCAGCGGCGGGTTGGCCAGCCGCGTGCCCTCGGTGGCGGCCACCGGCGTGTCGATCGGGTACCGCTCGGTGGCGAAGGAGCGGGCCGCCTCGTAGACGACCATGGTGGTGAGCTCGTGCAGGGACGCCCGGAAGACCCCCGAGTCGGTGTCGGCTTTGCGCATCGCGGTGAGCCGGGTCTGGGCGAGCGGGTGATCTACAACGAGTACGTCCACGGGCACAACCTACCGGTCATTCAAGATCAACTGTCGGGGGCCCGCGTAGAATCCCTTTCATGACTGCGACAGCGACGTCAAGGCTGTCCGGCCTGCCCGATTCCACCTCTGATCTCCGGACTTTCCTGCACGGACTGCCCGGCGTCGACAAGGTGGGCGTCGAGGCCAGGGCGGCGGCGCTCGGCACCCGATCGGTGAAGACGACCGCCAAGGCCCACGCCATCGACCTGGCCATCCGCATGGTCGACCTGACCACCCTCGAGGGCGCGGACACCCCGGGCAAGGTGCGGGCCCTCTCGGCCAAGGCCCTGCGGCCCGACCCCTCCGACCCGACGTGTCCCCCGGTGGCGGCCGTCTGTGTCTACCCGGCCATGGTCCCGTTCGCGGCCGAGGTGCTGGCCGGCTCCGGCGTCCACCTGGCCAGCGTGGCCACCGCCTTCCCGTCCGGGCAGGCGCCGCTCGACGTCAAGCTGGCCGACACGCGCGACGCGGTCGCGGCCGGTGCCGACGAGATCGACATGGTGATCAGCCGGGGCGCCTTCCTGGCCGGCGACTACGGCAAGGTCTTCGACGAGATCGTCGCGGTCAAGGAGGCGTGCGGGCCGGCCCACCTCAAGGTCATCCTCGAGACGGGCGAGCTGGCGACGTACGACAACGTGCGCCGCGCCTCCTGGCTGGCCATGCTGGCCGGGGCCGACTTCATCAAGACCTCGACCGGCAAGGTCCCGGTGGCGGCCACCCTGCCGGTCACCCTGATCATGCTCGAGGCGGTGCGCGACTTCCGCGCGCGTCATGGGCGCCAGGTCGGCGTCAAGCCCGCCGGTGGCATCCGTACGACGAAGGACGCCATCAAATACCTCGTGATGATCAACGAGACGGTGGGCGACGACTGGCTCGACCCCGACTGGTTCCGCTTCGGCGCCTCCTCGCTGCTCAACGACCTGCTGATGCAGCGCACCAAGCTCACCACCGGCCACTACGCCGGTCCGGACTACTTCACCCTGGACTGAGGCCGATGTTCGAATACGCACCCGCCCCCGAGTCCCGCTCGGTCGTCAGCATCGCCCCGTCCTACGGGCTGTTCATCGACGGCGAGTTCGGCGAGGCCAAGGACACCTTCAAGACGATCAACCCGGCCACCGAGGAGGTCCTCTCCGAGGTCGCCCTGGCCGGGCCGGAAGACGTCGACCGGGCGGTCGCCGCCGCCCGCCGCGCCTTCGAGGGCTGGTCGGCGCTGCCCGGTTCCGAGCGCGCCAAATATCTGTTCCGGATCGCCCGGATCATCCAGGAGCGCTCCCGCGAGCTGGCCGTCCTCGAGTCGCTCGACAACGGCAAGCCGATCAAGGAGTCCCGCGACGTCGACCTCCCGCTGGTCGCCGCGCACTTCTTCTACTACGCGGGCTGGGCCGACAAGCTGAAATACGCCGGCTTCGGCCCCGATCCGCGCCCGCTGGGCGTGGCCGGACAGGTCATCCCGTGGAACTTCCCGCTGATGATGCTGGCCTGGAAGATCGCCCCGGCGCTGGCCACCGGCAACACCGTGGTGCTCAAGCCGGCCGAGACGACGCCGCTCTCGGCGCTCTTCTTCGCCGACGTCTGCCGCCAGGCCGAGCTGCCGCCGGGCGTGGTCAACATCGTCACCGGCGCCGGCGACACCGGGCGCTACCTCGTCGAGCACCCCGACGTCAACAAGGTCGCCTTCACCGGCTCGACCGAGGTCGGCCGGGCCATCGCCCGCTCGGTGGCCGGCACCGGCAAGAAGCTCACGCTCGAGCTCGGCGGCAAGGCGGCCAACATCGTCTTCGACGACGCGCCGATCGACCAGGCCGTCGAGGGCATCGTCAACGGCATCTTCTTCAACCAGGGCCACGTGTGCTGCGCGGGCTCGCGGCTGCTGGTGCAGGAGTCGATCGCCGAGGAGCTGCTCGACTCGCTCAAGCGCCGCATGTCCACGCTGCGTGTGGGCGACCCGCTCGACAAGAACACCGACGTCGGCGCGATCAACTCCGCGGCCCAGCTCGCCCGGATTACCGAATTGTCGGAAATAGGCGCCGGCGAGGGCGCCGAGCGCTGGTCGCCGGAATGTCAGCTGCCCGACCGGGGCTTCTGGTTCGCGCCGACGATCTTCACGGGCGTCACCCAGGCCCACCGGATCGCCCGCGAGGAGATCTTCGGGCCGGTCCTGTCGGTGCTGACCTTCCGGACCCCGGCCGAGGCGATCGAAAAGGCCAACAACACGCCGTACGGGCTGTCGGCTGGCGTCTGGAGCGAAAAGGGCTCCCGGATCCTGGCCGTGGCCGACAAGCTGCGGGCCGGCGTGGTCTGGGCCAACACGTTCAACAAGTTCGACCCCACGTCGCCGTTCGGCGGCTACAAGGAATCGGGGTACGGCCGCGAGGGCGGCCGTCACGGCCTGGAGGCGTACCTTGCCTGAGTCATCGGTGCGCCTCTCCGTGCGCAAGACCTACAAGCTGTACGTCGGCGGGAAGTTCCCCCGCAGCGAATCAGGACGGACCTATCTGGTGGACGGCGACAACGTCTCCCTCGCCTCCCGCAAGGACGCCCGCGACGCGGTCGTGGCCGCCCGGGCGGCTCAGCCGAAGTGGGCCGGCGCGACGGCGTACAACCGGGGTCAGGTCCTTTATCGCGTCGCCGAGATGCTCGAGGCCCGCCGGGCCGAGTTCAAGGCTCTGGGTGTCAAGGGCGCCGAGGTGGACGCGGCGGTCGACCGCTGGGTCTGGTACGCGGGCTGGTCCGACAAGATCGCCCAGGTCGCGGGTGGCGCCAACCCGGTGGCCGGGCCGTTCTTCAACATCTCGGCCCCCGAGCCGACCGGCGTCGTCGCCGTGGTCGCCCCGCCGTCGCTGCTCGGCCTGGTCAGCGTCGTCGCGCCGGCCGTCGTCACCGGCAACACGGTCGTGGTGATCGCGGCCAACCCGCAGGCCGCCGTCACCCTGGCCGAGGTGTTCGCGACCTCCGACGTGCCCGGCGGGGTGGTGAACGTCCTGACCGGACACGCCGCCGAGATCGCGCCCTGGCTCGCCTCGCACGACGACGTCAACGCGATCGATCTCTCGGGTGTCGACGACGCCGAGCTCGCCACCGAGCTCGAACGCGCCGCCGCCGGCACGCTGAAAAGGGTGCTGCGGCCGTCCGCCGCGCCCGACTGGTCGGCCGATCCCGGCGTGGGCCCGATGACCGCTCTGCTCGAGACCAAGACGGTGTGGCACCCGAAAGGTTTCTGATCGTTCATAAACGGTCATTTCAAAAGTGCGGGGGACGGTCAGTCAGCACCCAGGCGCGCCCATTAGGGTGTGTCCGCAGACTCACCGTCCCACAGCCCATTCAACGCGGAGGTCACCGTGGCCAGCCAGTCCGACGAGCCCGAGGCGCAGACCGCCTCCACTGACGGGGCCTCCGGCACGCAGCTGTGGGAAGAGGTCGGCATCGAGCCGGTCGAGATCGCGCTGCCGGCCGGCGTCGGCATCACCCTCCGCGCCTATCGCAAGGCCTCCGAGATCACGCCGACCGAGACCGCCGCCGAGGAGGACGACCTCTTCGACTCGCGCAAGCGCGGCGACGCGGCCGAGGACGACGACGAGGAAGTCATCGTCGACGAGGAGTTCCAGGCGCTGCTGGCCGAGGACGACAAGGACAAGGCCGTGGGCGACGCCGACGAGCCCGACCCGGCCGACTTCGAGGACGAGGCGACCACCCAGGCGGAGGATGAAGAGGTACCCCTCTTCCTGAGCCACAAGGGCCGGTTGCTCGCCTTCAAGACGCCCGAGTCGCTGGTGTCCTTCATTCGTTCGGGTGCTCCGCACGACCTCGCACAACTCGACTCCTGGGCCACCCTGGCCGACCGGGTACAGTCGACGGACATCGACCCGCAGCCGGACGACCGCTACGAGCTCGACCTCGTGGTGGAAAACCTGCGCGGCGGGCACGACACGTGGGATCTTCCACTGCTCATCGCCGCCGGCGAGGTGGCCCGCGACCTGGGTCACGCGCTCCGGCTCAAGCCGGTGATCCTGGCACTGTCGCCGGGCT
This sequence comes from Actinoplanes sp. CA-131856, assembly GCF_050956135.1. Classification (GTDB taxonomy): domain Bacteria; phylum Actinomycetota; class Actinomycetes; order Mycobacteriales; family Micromonosporaceae; genus Actinoplanes. The sequence goes on from NZ_CP191849.1 coordinate 9,952,070, forward strand.
CGCCCCTCGATGACCTGGACGAATCCCTCCGTTCCGCGGAAAGCGGTGGTATGGGCGGATTCTTCGGTCGTCGCCGATTGAAGAAAATCGGGGCACAACAGGCAAGTCTCGGCTGGCGCTCGGTAATCGGCAAGATCTCTGCCGCTGTGGACTGGCGCGACTGACCCCTCACCAGGGAGCATCAGTCCTTGGCCACCGACAGCAATGGGAAGTCCCGGGGAGGGGAGGACGACGCCGTGGCGCTCGTGCGCGTGTACTGCGGTCTGGCGTCGGCTGATGAATCGGTACGTGGGGCCTCGGCTCCGCAGCTGACCATCGCCGTGGTTGACGACGCAGGACGACTGCTCGGCGTTCACGAGATCGGCGACGATCCCGGCGGGTACGCCGAGCTCGGTTCGCTGCTCGTGGAACGGACGAGTGGATTCACCGACGCCGCGGTCGCCGCCGACAGCGACGACCACCTCGTGACGTCGCTTCTCACCGCGGCCGGCCGGCCGCTGGTCGTGGCCGACGACGACACCACCGACGACTTCGCCGAGCGCTTCGCCGACGACGACTCCGTCGAGGAGATGCAGGCCCCGCCCGCCGCCCGGCGGGCGGTCGGCCTGGCCCGGGCCCTTCAGGCCGGCGCCCTCACCGCGAGCGGCATGCCGGTCTCGCGCGAGCTGATCAGCTACAAGCCCGTCCTGGCCGCGCACGTCGCGCTGCTGAACGGCCGGCACGCGGCCGCCACCGCCCTGCGCGAGGTCCTGCGCGAGCTCTACCCGGCGGCCCTGCGGGCCTATCCCGACCCGTCCCACCCGCTCGCGCTCTCCGTGCTCGACGCGCTGCCCGAGCCCGGCCGGCTCACCGCCGAGGGCGACTCCGAGCGCGCCGCCGAGCAGGTCGCCCGCGAGCTCACCCGGGCCGGCGCCGGCACCGAAGACGAGATCATCGCGGCCGTCACGGCGCTGCACGTCGCGATCAGCGAGTCGCCGCGCCGCGGCGGCATCAACAAGTCGCTCGCCCCCGCCGCCGGTGAGACGGTCCGCCAGGCCGTGGCCGCGGTCCGCGCCTGCGACGCGGCCTGCTCGTCCTTGATCGGCACGATCGCGGCCCGCAGCACGCCTCCGGCCGGTGTCGGCCGCCGCAGTGCCCGCCGCACCCCCGAGCCGGCGTCGCTCCAGGCGGTGACGGCCTTCGGCCGCCGCGGCCGTCCCGAGCCCGCCACCACCGGCAGCGGCCCGGCCTCGCCGCAGCCGCTCACCTCGCCGCCGGTCGCTCCCGACCCGATCGGTCCGCCGCCGCTGGCGCCGTCCCCGGTCGCGCCCCGCCCGTCGGCCCCGGCCGCCGCGTTCCCCAACCGGGCGCCGAGCAGCCGGCCCGTGTCGGCCCCGGCCAGCCGCCCGGTCTCCGGCCCGGGCAACCGGCCCATCTCGACGCCGCCGCCCCCGCCCGGCATGACGCCGATCACGCCGGGCTCGCGCCCGGTGCCCGGCTCGCGCAACCCGGTGGCGCCCACGTCGTCCCCGTCGGCGCCGACCTCACCGTCGTCGTTGCCGTCCCGGTCGTTCCCGGCCGCGCCCTCGTTCCCGGCCGCGTCTTCGGCCACGCCCTCGTTCCCGGGCGCCCCGACCTCCGGCTCCTCCTTCCCGGCCGCGTCGGTGTCACCGGGCGCCTCGGCTCCCTCCTCGGGTGCGCCGACGCCGGCCGAGACCGGTCAGCCGTTCCGGGCCACGCTCACCAACGCGGCGATCAACAACGCCCGCGCCGAGCGTCAGCGCACGGTCATCCCGCCGCGCCCGACGACGACCCGGCCGTCCGCCTCGACGCCGCCGAACAACAGCGCCACCGACTACTCGCTGCCGATGCCGGCCCAGCGCCCCGGCGGTCCCGAGGCCGAGCCCGGTTCGCGCGCCAACTGGCCCTTGCTGAACAGCGGCGCCGACGACACGGCGACCATCCCGGCCGCCTCGACGAGCTCCCCGCCGGCCGACGGCCGGGTGCGCCCGCCGTGGCAGGACATGCCCAAGGAGCCGCCGGCCCTGCGCCTGGTCGACACGGGCAACAGCCTCGACGCGACGGTCACCGACCTGCCCGCCGTCACCGAGCCGCCCGCGCTGCGCCTGGTCGAGGGCGAGGCCCGCCGCAACGCGGCCCGCCGCGTCCCCACCGGCACGGCCACGAGCTCGACCCTGACGGCGCTCGACCGCAGCATCGCCCCGCCGGTTCCGGCCGACAGCAACGACGGCGACCTGCTGATCTTCGCCCAGGCCCGCTCGGCCTGGTTCACCGGCCACACCGAGCAGACCGACAAGCTCGACTGGACCAACCCGAACGACACCGGTTGGCGGGCGGCCGAAAAGGCGGCCACCCCCGAGGTGGCGGCCGAGACCGCGGCGGGCCTCCCGAAACGGGTCCCGCAGGCCAACCTCGTCCCCGGTTCCCCGCTGCGCGAGGAGCGCCCGCTGCGCATCGTCCGCGACGCGGCCAGCATCGCCGCGCACACCACGGGATACTTCCGGGGTTGGCGCCGGGGCCAGGAGATCGGCGGCTTCGCCATGGGCGGCCGCCCGGGCCGCGAGTCGGCCGGCGGCTGGGACTTCACCCGCGACGGTGGCCAGGGCGAAGAGAACGAATTCCGCAACGACAACGCGGGCTACGGCTCCCGCTGACAGCTGAGACGGCCGGCGCTCGGGTTCTCACCGAGCGCCGGCCGTCGCTGTTTCAGCTCTGGCGGTCCTGCCAGGTGCACAAGCACACCCGGTTGCCCTCCGGGTCGGCCAGCACCCAGAACGCCGGCGCCTCGGCATCGCTGACGAGGGTGCCACCGGCGGCCACGGCCGCGTCGATGCGGGGCTGCACCTGGGCCGGCTCCAGCCAGATGTCGGGGTGCCAGCGCTGCCTCGGCTCCTCCGAGCCGGACTCCTGGAACCAGATCGCCGGGTGCACATCCGCCGGATCCACCAGGTCCTCCTGGCCCTCCGGCGTCTCCATGGCCATGATCGCGGCCCAGAACGGCCGCACAGAGGCGTACGCCGGTGAGTCCAGGCCCCACTCCAGGCGGGAGACACTGGCGCTCTCCAGGCGCACACCGGCACCCGAGGCGATCGACGAGACGGCCCGGGCCAGACGGATGTCGCGCTGGGTCACGCCGCGGCTGTCATGGCTGGTCAGGCGGATGTCCACCGCCGCGTAGCGCAGGGTGACGTCGGGGTGGTGGTTCATGCGTTCGGCGACCTCGCCGATGGCGTTCACGATCTTCAGGCCGGTGGCGAAGTCGCCGGTGTGGACGCGGGTCTGCAAGCCTCCCGGCACGTAGACCCAGCCGTCGAGCTTCTCCTCCGCGATCTGCCTACCGTTCAGCACAGTCATTCCCTCATGCTGCCGCCATCAGCCCATCGGCGCGATCCGGTTGTTGCGGATGTGCTCGTAGACGATCGACGTGCGGACGTCGGCGACCTCCGGCCGCTCGGTGAGCCGGTCGATGACGAACGCGTAGAGGCTGTCGTTGTCGGGCACCGCCACGTGCACGATGAAGTCTTCGTTGCCGGTGGTCACGTAGACCCCGAGGGTGTCGGGCAGGGCGCTCACCCATTCGCGGAAGGCCTCGATGTTGCGCCGGGACGGCGGCCGGATGCGGACGGCGATGAGCGCCTGCACCGGACGGCCGATGGCCGGCAGGTCGACGTCGAGGATGGCGCCGCGGATGATGCCACGGCGGCGCAGGGCCCGGGTGCGGTCGAGGGCGGTGGTGGCGGAGACGCCGACGGCGGCCGCGACCTCACGGTTGGTCTTCCGTGCATCCGACTGCAACTCGCGAAGGATCGCCGTATCAAGTTCGTCCAGATCCGCCATTACGGACCTCTTTCCGAGATTAGTACGGATCAATTGCCGTACAACCTTATACCTGCCTAGCATTTCGGAAGAGCAACCGGCAGAAGAACGGACGAAGCGATGATTGGATTTACCGCCGAGGAGATCGACCAGGGCGCGCCCACCCGCGCCGCCCGCCTCAAGTGGGTCGTGGTGGTCGACGCCGGGCTCGCGCCGGGCCGCGCGGCCAACGCGGCCATCTGCACGGCCGCGGCCACCTCACGGGCCGTGGAGGGGCTGCTGGGCGACGACGCGGTCGACGCCGACGGCGGCACGCATCCGGGGCTGCCCTGGCTGGGCTGCACCGTCCTGGCCGCCGACGCGGACACTCTGCGGACCATCCGCCGCAAGGCGGCCGCCCGGGCCGACTTCTTCGTGGCCGACATGCCGGCCGCCGCCCAGCACACCCGCGTCTACGCCGAATATCTCGACACCGTGAAGGAGACCCCGGCCGAGAGCATCGACTACTACGCGGTCAGCATCGTGGGCCCGCGCAACCCTCTCGACAAGATCGTCGGCAAGCTGCCGCTACTCGGGTAGATCGAGCGCCTTCGCGATGTTCCACTCGGCCAGCTGGAGCATCCAGTCGCGGTCGGGGAAGTCGGTCTCGGCGATCCGCAGCGGCCCTTCGATGAGCGCCAGCACCTGCGCGTACCGGTAGAGCTCGAGACGATCAAGGTCAAGAGCGACAGGCCTCAGGCGGTCGTACGACGGTCCGAAGCGCAGTTGCAGAAAGGCATGCTCCCACTCGACGTCGAAATACGTCACGCCCTCGATATCGATCACCACGGGTTCCCCGTCCGCCCCGATCAGGACGTGATCCGGCCCGAGCTCGCCGTGCACCAGTCCGTACACCTCGCGGGGCCGCACCGCCGCGTGCAGCCGCCGCAGATGGCCCTCGATCCGCGGCGCCGCCTCCGCCAGCCGCCCGTCCCGGCCCACCACCGCACCGAGATGGACCAGCGCCCGATCGAGAATGACGTCCTGCGCCGCCCGCACGCCAGAACGACTCACCGTGCCGGCGGAAACCGGCTCCGCCGACGCAAAGGGATGTGGCTCCGCCGGCGCAGAGGGATGTGGCTCCGCCGGCGCAAAGGGATGTGGATCCGCCGGCGTGAAGGGGTGTGGCTCCGCCGGCGCGAAGGGCAGCGGCTCCGCCGGCGCGAAGGGCAGCGGCTCCGCCGGCGCGGCGGACGGCGGCCGGGTCGCCGAGATGAGCCGGCCCCAGGACGGGGCGGTCGTGGTGTGCATGCGCCGCAGCGCGTCACCGAGCTCGGCCAACGGCGCCTCGGCGGCCGCGGCGTCGCGCTCCATCAACGCCTCGAGCTTCTCGCCACCCGCGTCCTCGACGAGAGCCAGCCCGGCGTCCCGGTCAAGCCACAGCAGGTGGGGCACGCGGACCCGCGCGGCCACCAGAGCCGCGTGGTTGGCCACGAACAGTTCCAGCCCGGAAGCGTCGGTGAACGGGTCGTCGGGCACGGTCGGCGACGGCGGCCAGTAGTTCTCGTCGTCCGCCCACACGTAGAGGATCACCGTGGCGCCGTCGCCGAGCCGCAGCCGGTAGACGCCTTTCTTCGTGCCCCCGGTCAGCCGGTCGAGCGCGACCGGCGGGCTCCCCAGCGCTTCGGCCACCACATCGGACACATCACCAAGCGTGAGGAAGGTACGCACGATCGACGATCATCGGCGCTGCCGGGCATGACCGCAACCGAATTCGAGCACGCAGAAGCCCCGCTCCGACTCAGCGGAGCGGGGCTTCAACCGATCGTCAGGCGGGCGCTACCGCGCGCGAGCGACGCATCGTCAGCACATACTCCACGAGGGAGATGAGGACGTTCTTCGTCGACTCACGGTTGCGGGCGTCGCAGCTCACCACCGGGACGTCACTCGAGATCGCCAGAGCGTCCCGAACGTCCTGAGCGTTGTGATACTGCATGCCGTCGAAGCAGTTGATCGCCACCAGGTACGGCAGGCGGCGGTGCTCGAAGAAGTCGATGGCGGCGAAGCAGTCGGCGAGCCGACGCGTATCCACCATCACGACGGCACCGATCGCGCCCCGGACCAGCTCGTCCCACATGAACCAGAACCGCGTCTGGCCGGGGGTACCGAACAGGTAGAGGATCAGGTCACGGTCGATGCTGATCCGGCCGAAGTCCATGGCGACGGTGGTCGTCATCTTGCCCGGCACCTGCCGGTTGTAGTCGACACCCACGCCGGCCGAGGTCATGATGGCCTCGGTCGTCAGCGGGGTGATCTCCGAGACCGACCCGACGAGCGTCGTCTTGCCAACGCCGAACCCACCGGCGATGACAATCTTCGCCGATGTAACCCGTCCCGCGGAGGGACGGGGCGACATGTCAGAGCCTGCGAAGTCCACTCAGCACCCTTTCCAGCAGTTCCGTGCCTACCGCGTCGGTCTCGTCTTCCAGCGAGGTGGGCTCGTACACCGAGACCAGGCCGTCATGGGCCATGTCGGCGACGATGACACGAGCCACACCGAGCGGCAGTTGCATGCGTGCGGCGATCTCGGCCAGCGACTGAACTCGGCCGCCGTCGCACATCGCCGCGATGTACTGATGCTCGCTTCCACCCTGCCCGCCGCGGGACATTCCCGAACGCCCGCGGACGGTTGTCTCGACCAGCGCTTCCAGCGCTATCTCAAGCTTCGGCCGGGTCCGACCGCGGGTCACGGCGTACGGTCTGACTAGTGCGCCGGTCGGCTCATCGCGTTCGGGCATCGTCACCGCTCACCCCTTCCTCGAACCCTTAGAAGTGTCTCTTGTTGTCAAAGCTTTGAACAGCGGCCGAGTGCTCCGGCACACTGCCCGTTCAGCCCAGTACCGGTTCAGCCCAGCACCCCGGCCGCGGAACGCGGTGCGGGGGTCAGCGCCTCACCGACGCGGTCGACGAGGAGGGCCATCTCGTAGCCCACCTGGCCAACGTCGCAGCTACGAGCCGCGAGCACCGCGAACGAGGAGCCATCGGAGATCGACATCAGGAAAAGGAACCCGTTGTCCATCTCGACGACCGTCTGAAGAACAGCGCCACCCTCGAAGCACCGCGCGGCGCCCTGGGTGAGGCTCACAAGGCCGGAGGCGATTGCCGCCAGCTGATCGGCGCGGTCCCGCGGAAGGTCCCGCGAGGCCGCCAGGAGCAGACCGTCAGCGGAGACCGCGATCGCATGTGCGACTCCGGGAACGCGGTCGGCGAAGTTGGCCAGCAGCCAACCGAGATCCTGCGTAGATGTCATGCCTCATGCTCCTTGCCAGCCTGCGAGGACTGCTGCCCTCCCGGAGTCTCCTCCGGGTTGGTCGAATCTTTGGTGCGGCCGCGCTGCACACCGCGGTGGTACGCGGACAGGAGCCCGCGAACACCCTCGGGGGTGCGGCGCTGAGCGGGGTCGCTGCCCCGATCGACACCACCGGGAACGAGCTGCGCCATCGGCGTGCGCTTGGGCAGACCCGCGGTGGTCGTGGTGTCCACCCGAGCCTCCGCCGCCGCCTGCGCGGCCTGCCAGCCCTCGTCGGCCGCGGTGCGCCACGGGTTGGTGGCGACGCTGCCGTTGGGGCCGCTGGTCGAGCCGGCGCCGTTGGAGGCACCGACACCAACAGTAGCGGGGGTTTGGTCGCGCGACTCGGGCGAGACCGCCTGCTGCGGCACACCGAGCGTGCGGGCCGGCTCCCCGGTGGGGATCCGCTGCGAGGTCACCGGCTCGTCGATGCCGTTCGAGGACGGTTTCGACGGCTCGGCCGGGCGGGCCGTGGTGAACCAGGCCGACTCGAGCTCCCGGAAGATCGGCAGCTCCATCGTCTCGTCGGCGAACTGGCCCTGCCCGTTGTCGCGCTGCCGGGCGGCGGCCTGCGCCGCCGCGATCTGCGCGGCCGCGGTGGCCTGAGCCTCGGCGGCCTGAGTGGCCGCCAGCTCGTGCGCGGCCCGGGCGGCCGCGGCGGCCCGCTGGGACTCACCCTGGTCGGCTGCACCGGAGACCGGAGTGGCCGAGACCGGGGTGGCCGAGACGGGCATGCCCGACACGGGGTTGGCCGGCGGCGCGGACGACGGGATCGGCGCGGTCTGCGGGTTCGTCGGGCGCTCGACCTGAGGCTCGCCACGCTGCTCCGGACGGTACCGGGGAAGCTCGGCGGTCATGTCGAGGGCCGCGGCGAGACTCTCCGGCACGTGCGGCGTGTGGCCCTGGTCGCGGTCGGAGGCGACCGGCGGCCACGCGGGCGGCGAGGCCGGAGCGGCCGAGACCGGGTCGTTCGACGGCGGGGTGGAGACCGGCGGGCCACCGTACGGCGGCGCGGACGGCACCGGCGGGGCCGACACGGGCGGCACCGGAGGAGCCGAGACCGGCGGCACGAACGGGTTGCGTCCCTGGGTCTCCGGGTTGGCCGGAAGCTGGCGCGGGATGGTGGCGCCGAAGCCGTTGGCGTCGCCGCCGGGCGGGAAGCCGTCACCGTTGCGCCGCTGCGGCAGCCCGTCCGGGCCGGCGAAGCCCTGCGGCCCGTCGAAGGCCGGCGGAGCGTCGAAGCCCTGCGTGCCGTTCAGGCCGCCACCGTTCAGGCCACCGCCGTTGAAGCTCTGCGGGCTGTCGAAGCCGCGCGGAGCGTCGAAGCCCTGCGGCTGACCGGACGGGCCGGCGGGCAGCGGCGGGATCGGCTCGTTGCTGCGGGGGCCGTAGAAGCCACCGCTGCCGTTGCTGCCGTTGGCGCCGCCGCCGTTGAGGCCGTTGAGCGAGCCGTTGGAGCCGAAGCCGTTGGCGCCGTTGGACGGCGTGCCGGTCAGGTCGGACCAGGCCGGCGCCGAACGCCCGTTGGTGCCGAGCATGCCGCCGTTGTTCATCGGCGGGTTCGGGTCGAACGGGCGGCCGGTCGGATATCCGCCGTGCCCGCTCTCGAGGGCCAGCGGCTCGGACATGCCCTGGCGGCCCTGCTGGTCGTAACCGGCACCGACGGCCTGCATGCGGCCGGCGGTGGCGGGCTGCGCGCCACCGGTCAGGACCGAGAGCGGCAGGCCGACCTCGGCCACCGTGCCCCGGTCGGTGTCGGCCGGGCGCAGCTCGACCTTGACGCCGTGACGGTTGGCCAGCCGGGCGACCACGACCAGGCCCATCATGCGGGAGACGGCCACGTCCACCGTGGGCGGGTTGGCGAGCCGCTCGTTGAGGTCGCGGAGCTGCTCACGGCTGATGCCGATGCCGCGGTCCTCGACCGTCAGGATCGAACCCTCGCCCAGGCGCCGGGCCTCGACGATGACCGTCGAGTTGGGCGGGGAGAAGGCGGTCGCGTTGTCGAAGAGCTCGGCGACCAGGTGAACCATGTCGTTGACGGCGTGCGCCGCCACCTCGATGTCCCGGTCGATCATGCCGAACTCGATGCGGGTGTAGTGCTCCACCTCGGACTGAGCGGCGCGGAGCACGTCGATCAGGGCGGCCGGCTCGCGCTGCACGCGGGTCGAGTCGGCGCCCGCGAGGACCAGGAGGTTCTCGTCGTTACGCCGCATTCGGGTGGCGAGGTGGTCGAGCTGGAAGAGCTCGGCCAGCCGGTCGGGGTCTTCCTCGCCGCGCTCCAGCCGGTCGAGGTGACCGATGAGCCGGTCGACCAGGATCTGGGAACGGCGGGCGAGGTTGACGAACATCGTCGCGACCGAGGCCCGCAGGGCGGCCTGCTCGGCCGCGGTGCGCACCGCCTCGAGGTGGACCGCGTTGAACGCCTCGGTCACCTGACCGAACTCGTCCCGGCTACGCACCGGCAGCGGCTCGGCGATCTGGTCGGCCACCTGGGCCGGGGTGAGCGAAGTGGAGAGCTGCGGGTCACGCAGCCGGCTCACCGCGTGGGGCAGGCCGAACTGGGCGACCGACAGGGCGCCCTGGCGCAGCTCGCGCAGCGAGCGGGCCATCGACCGGGCCACCAGCCAGGCGAACAGGATGGCCAGCAGCAGCATGCCGAGCAGGATGCTGGTCTCGATGAAGACCCGCCGGTTCACGTCGTTACGCAGGTCGGTGGCCTCGGTGACGATCTGGGCGTCCATCGTCTGCTCGACGGCCCGGAACTCCTGGCCGTAGCCCAGCATCGCGGCGTCCCAGTTCGGCGAGTTGAACGGGATGGCCTTGGTGTTGACGCCCTGCAGGGCCATCAACGGTCCGCTGTAGTTCAGAGCCTTCCGGCCGGCCTCGGTGTCGAAGATGCGGTCGAACGCGTCGATCTCGCTCTGCGTGCCCACCGAGCGCAGCGTGTCGCCCGCGAGCTCGAAGCCCGTGTCCGGGAGGAGATAGTCACGGCGCAGCGGGTTGGTGAGGTCGCCCTCGCCGACGATCTTCTGGCCGACGTCGCGCTGCTCCGCGACGTATTCCTTGGCGCGGGCCACAGCGGCCACGGCGCGAAGGTGGTCGCCGAGGGTCGTGTCGTTCGAGAGCTGGGCCGACACGTCGCGCACGGCGAGCAGGTCGCCGATCAGCTTGTCGTACGTCTCCTCGGTGAGGGCCGTCGTGCCGGAGTTCTGGTTCGAGATCTGGCTGCGCTTGGAGGGCAGGTCCTCGAGGTTGCGGTCGAGCCGCAGCAGCAGCGTGGCGACCTTGTCGGGCACGTCGTCGAGCGACGCCTTCTGCTGCGAGTAGGGCACCTTGGCCGCGTCGACCTTCGCGTACTCGGCGTTGTATGCCTTGCGAGCGTTGGCCTTGACCTGCGCGCTCATACCCTTGGTGTTGAGGATGATGCCGTAAGCGCGTTCGTTCTGCAGGTGGTCGACGAGACCACCGGCCGCTTCCGACAACACCGCTAGGTTGCGCGCGCGCTCCGCGTTGCTGGCTTCCTCGATGTGGTCGACCAGGCCGCTGACGCCGACGATGATCGTCGCCAGGGTGGGAACCAACATGATCAAGCCGAGCTTCGACCAAATCGGCAGATCTCTAAGCCGATCGGCCGGCCGACGGAGACGCGACATGACGCCGGTCGCCGTCTCGGGGCGCTTGCTCACGTCACCGTCCTCCTGATTCGGGCCCGGCATTCGGCTCGCCGGGCGCCGCACACGGCCGACTGCCGCGTCGGGCCCCCGAGATTCCATCACGACGAGTGTCAAAGAGAAAGGGCCATTGAACACGGACCGGTTGTGTGACGCGATGTCGGCGCGTTGGAACCGGGCTGTCTCACTGGCTGTATAGGGGTGCGTTCCTCAGAGTCACTCGTGTCGATCGACGAGTCGCGGGGGTGACGCTCGTCGAACGCGCCCGATCGTAGTGGATCGCGGCAGGAGGAACGATGTCGCGGTCCGACCCGATCGGCAAGGTGAGATGCCCGATTTTGCAGTGTTTGTAGGGACCATTCTGACCGAACGGATGAGTGTCACCGCCGAACCGGCAGGCCCGCTTGCCGAACGGAGTCAGCTGATCAACTTGGCGTAACCGGGCTTGATCACGTCATTGATGATGGCCAACCGCTCGTCGTACGGGATGAAGGCCGACTTCATCGCGTTGATCGTCAGCCACTGCAGTTCCGCCCAGCCCCAGCCGAACGCCTCGGAGAGCAGCGCCATCTCGCGCGACATCGACGTGCCGCTCATCAACCGGTTGTCGGTGTTGACGGTGACCCGGAACCGCAGATCGTGCAGCAGGCCGATCGGGTGCTCGGCGATCGACGGCGCGGCGCCGGTCTGCACGTTCGACGACGGGCACAGCTCGAGCGGGATCCGCTTGTCGCGAACATAGGCGGCCAGCCGGCCGAGAACCGTCTCGCCGCCCTCAGGCGTACCCGTGATGTCATCGACCAATCGCACACCGTGACCAAGGCGGTCGGCGCCGCACCACTGGATGGCCTGCCAGATCGACGGCAGGCCGAAGGCCTCGCCGGCGTGAATGGTGAAATGGAAGTTCTCGCGCTGGAGGTACTCGAACGCGTCCAGGTGACGGGTGGGCGGGAAACCGGCCTCGGCCCCGGCGATGTCGAAACCGACCACACCACTGTCCCGGTAGCGCACCGACAGCTCGGCGATCTCCTGGGAGCGGGCGGCGTGGCGCATCGCGGTCAGCAGCACGCCGACCCGGATCGGGGTGCCCAGCCCGGCCGCCTCGGCCATGCCCGCCGTGAAGCCGGCGTTCACCGCGTCGACCACCTGGTCGAGCGTCAGTCCGCGCTCCAGGTGCTGTTCGGGGGCGTACCGCACCTCGGCGTACACCACCCCGTCGGCCGCCAGGTCGAGGGCGCACTCCTTGGCGACCCGGAAAAGACCCTCCTCGGTCTGCATCACCGCGACCGTGTGGGCGAACGTCTCCAGGTAGCGTTCCAGCGAGCCCGAGTCGGCGGCCGCGACGAACCAGTCGGCCAGCGCGGCCGGATCGGTCGTCGGCAGCTCGTGTCCCACCGCCTCGGCCAGTTCGACGATGGTCGAGGGGCGCAGACCACCGTCGAGGTGGTCGTGCAGCAGCGCCTTGGGCGCCGGAACGATGTCGGAGTAAGCGATGGCGGCCATCAGCCGAGCCTAGAGGCAGGAGACGAATGATCGACGGCGCATTGCCGTACCTGCGGTGCCCGGTTTGCCGCCAGGGCCTCCGGCGCGACGACAGGCGGCTGCTCTGCCCCCTCGGGCACAGCTTCGACATGGCCAGGCAGGGGTACGCCGATCTCACCGCCGGCCGCATGCCGCATGTGGGCGACACCGCCGAGATGGTGGCCGACCGCTCGTCCTTCCTCGCGGCCGGGCACTACGACTTCATCGCGGACGCTCTCGGCGCCGAGGACGGCCTGATCGTCGACGCCGGCACGGGCACGGGCTTCTATCTGGGAAAGATCCTGGAGAAGGCGCCGGAGGCCACCGGCCTCGGCCTGGACGTGTCCAAGCCGGCCCTGCGGCGGGCGGCCAGGGCGCACCCGCGCGCCGCGGCCGTGCTGGCCGACCTCTGGCGCCCGCTGCCCATCGCCGACGGCGCCGCCGCGATGATCCTGAACGTGTTCGCGCCCCGCAACGGCGCCGAGTACCGCCGGATCCTGCGCCCGGGCGGCGTGCTGGTCGTGGTCACCCCGGCCGCCGACCACCTGGCCGAGCTGATGCGCGGCGTGATCCGGGTCGACCCGGACAAGGCCGAGCGGGTGAGCGATGCTCTCGGCGAGCACTTCAGCGCCGGCACGGCGAGGACGGAGCGCCGGACGCTGCGCCTGAGCGCGGCCGAGGCCCGTACCCTCATCGGAATGACCCCCGCCGCCCGTCACGTGCCCACCGAGGCCCTGCCCACCGGTGAGGTCACCGTCACGGCCGCGGTGGAGATCACCACCTACACCGAGAGGTCGACCTCTTCCCACTCGGCCGGTTTGTCGTGATAGGGGCCGTGGAAGACCACGGCCCACTCCAGCGCCCAGCGCCGCTGCCCGATGGCGTTGGCGTCGATCTCGCCGGGCAGCGGCAGGCCGGTCTGCTCGCACTCCTGAAACGCCCAGTCGAGGCAGTAGTAGAGATCGAGCAGGACGGCCGCCTCGATCGGGTCGCGGGGTGACATCAGCGACCGCGACCGCCAGCTGTTGAAACTCTCACCAGCCGGCAGATCCGGCATCTGCGACATGAACCGGCCCTCCGGCGGCGCGGTCGGGTCGAGGTGACGGGCCAGCCCGAGCAGCCAGGCGAGGGCGAACACCGCGTCGTGGTGCAGCACGAACGAGCGGTGGTCGCCCTTGGCCCCGATCACGAACTGCCACTCGGGCGGTGTGACGAAATCGACCAGGTGCGAGCCGAGCAGCCAGCTCATGGCGGCCTCGGTCGGCATGCCGAAACAGCGGGCGACCACCACGTGCAGCACCGCCGTCCGCGCCTCGATCTCGGCCGTCGGTCTCAGCTCGATGGCGTCGCCCGCCTCCCACACCAGGGGGAACCCCGCCGGGGGCAGCGGCAGGCCGAGCCGCCGCAGCTCGTCGAGGCTGGCCTCGCGAACGGCGTGCGGATCGGGGGCGGCCTTCGTCATGGTGCGTCAGGCTATGCGGTCGAGCACCAGCTTTGTAGGGGTGGGGCGCTCCGGTCCGATGGCGACCGCCGCGGCGGCCTCGTCCCGGGCGGCCGGGATGCGCGACGGGTCGTCCGCGCGAAGCTCCAGGAGCACGTCCCCCGCGCGTACCGAATCGCCGGGCTTGACCTTGAGCTGAATGCCGGCGCCGAAGCTCACCGGGTCCTCCTTGCGGGCGCGGCCGGCGCCGAGGCGCCAGGCCGAGATGCCGATGCCGTACGCGTCCACGCCGGTGACCACCCCGTCGGCCGGGGCCCGCAGCACCTCGGTCTCGCGGGCGACCGGCAGCGGGACGTCCGGGTCGCCGTCCTGAGCCCTGATCATCGCCCGCCACGTGTCCATGGCCGCTCCCGACGCGAGCACCTTCTCCGGATCGGCGTCCACCCGCGCCGCGGCCAGCATCTCGCGGGCCAGGGCCAGGGTCAGCTCGACCACGTCGGCCGGACCGCCGCCGGCCAGCACCTCGACCGACTCGGCGACCTCGTTGGCGTTGCCGACGGCCAGGCCGAGCGGTGTGCTCATGTCGGTGAGCAGGGCGACCGTGTTGACGCCGCTGTCCTTGCCGAGCCGCACCATGGTGCTCGCGAGCTCGCGGGCGGTCGCCAGATCCTTCATGAAGGCGCCGGAGCCGACCTTGACGTCCAGCACCAGGGCGCCGGTCCCCTCGGCGATCTTCTTGCTCATGATCGAGCTGGCGATCAGCGGGATCGCCTCGACGGTGCCGGTGACGTCGCGCAGCGCGTACAGCTTCCGGTCGGCCGGGGCCAGCCCCTCGCCGGCCGCGCAGATGACCGCGCCGATCTCCTGGAGCTGGGACTTGAACTCGTCGTTGCCCAGCTTCGCCCGCCAGCCCGCGATCGACTCGAGCTTGTCGAGAGTGCCGCCGGTGTGCCCGAGACCACGGCCGGACAGCTGCGGCACGGCCACGCCGCACGCGGCCACGAGCGGCGTCAACGGCAGCGTGATCTTGTCGCCGACCCCGCCGGTGGAGTGCTTGTCGGCGGTCGGCCGGGTCACCGAGGAGAGGTCCAGCCGCTCCCCGCTCGCGATCATCGCGGCGGTCCAGCGGGCGATCTCGGCCGGCGTCATGCCCCGCAGCAGGATCGCCATGGCCAGGGCCGACATCTGCTCGTCGGCGACCACGCCCTTGGTGTACGCGTCCACGACCCAGTCGATCTGGGCGTCGCTCAGCGCGTGCCCGTCCCGCTTGGCCCGGATGACGTCGACGGCGGCGAACTCACTCATCGATGGAATCTCCCGTCCATTTGGAGGGGATGCCCTCCGGTGCCTCACCCTCGCCGGCCCAGGCCAGCCCACCGTCGGCGTCCACGACGACGATCCGGGGCGTACGGACCTGGCCCCACCCCACGGCCTCGGCGGTGGTGGCGAAGTTCGGGCCCTCCTCGAGGACGCCCTTGTCGGCGTCGCTCTCGGCCGAGGAGCCACCCGAGCGCTCCCAGTACGCGGTCCAGACGGTGGTGCCGCCGGACAGATCGGGATGGACGAAGACGGTGCCGCGGCCACGCCACTTGGCCAGCTCGGCCGGCACCTCGGGACCGCTCATGGCGCCGTTGACCCGCTCCAGGTCCTCCGGCCCGAACGCGTGCGGCAGCAGCTCGGTCATCCGGATCGGCCCGGTGTGCCACTCGACCAGCAGCTCCGGCCCGCCGTGCTCCCACAGCAGCTGACGGCAGCGCCCACACGGCATCAGGGGGTTGCCGGTCGCGTCCACGCAGGAGAACGCCACCAGGCGTCCCCCGCCGCTCGCGTGCAGCTGGCTGACCAGACCGCACTCGGCACACAGCCCCACGCCGTACGACGCGTTCTCCACGTTGCACCCGACGACCACCCGGCCGTCGTCCACGAGCGCCGCCGCCCCGACCGGAAAGTCGGAGTAGGGCGCATAGGCGTGCCGCATGGCCTCGGTAGCGGCGGCACGCAGCCCAACCCAGTCGATCTCCATGCTGCTGATTGTGCCTGACGCCCCAGCTCCGCTACTCGCTCGCCTCTCTTCGGTGTCATGCGCTCGAGGGCTCCGCCACCGGGCGGAAGTCGCCGGTGCCACGGGTCAGAGCGGAGAGCACCGCCGGATCCGCGTACGCCTCGGCGGTGTGTCGCCACTCGGTGAGCAGTTGGGCAACCGGCGCGAACGTGTCGAGGTCTTCCACGGCCCGCAGCGTGTCGACGAACTCGGTCAGGAAGGTGCGCCGGTCGCCCGCCGGGAGGAACCGCGTCCAAGGGAAGACCTCGGGAAGCAGGTCGAGCACGGCGTCGATCTGGCCGTTGAGCACGATCGTGCGGAACAGGCGCAGCGCGGCGGAAACGACCGCGTGGTCCTGCTCGTAGCGGTCGGCGGTGGTGACCATGAGATCGACGTCATCTCGCCGGCGCAGCCGGATCGCGTGTGCGTGGGAACCGGTCAACGGCTGAAGGGTCGCCTTGGGTTTGTTGATCAGCTCGGAAAACGGAACCTCGGAGACCGGCATACTTTCAAAGTAGTTTGAAAGTATGCCGGTCGTCCAGCGCTTCTAACTCTTGACGTACGGGACGCCGTCGGCGGCGGGGGCCCTCACCCGGCCGACCAGGCCGGCCACCGCGATGATGGTGGCGATGTACGGGAGCATGTTGAGGAACTGGTTCGGCACCGGGCTGCCGACCGCGCTCAGGTAGTTCGCCAGTTTCTGGGCGAAGCCGAAGAACAGGGCCGCGCCCAGGGCGCCGAACGGGGTCCAGCGGCCGAAGATCAGGGCGGCCAGCGCGATGAAGCCCGCGCCCGCCGTCATGTTCTTGTTGAAGGCGCTCGTCGACACCAGCGTGAAGTACGCGCCGCCGATGCCGGCCACCACGCCGCCCAGCAGGACGTTCATGTAGCGCAGGCCGCGGACCCGGATGCCGACCGTGTCGGCCGCCGTCGGGTGCTCGCCGACCGCACGGGTGCGCAGGCCCCACCGGGTGCGCTTGAGCGCGAAGTGGATGACGAAGACCAGGATCAGGGCGATCCAGACCAGCAGGTTCGTGTCGAACAGGACCGGGCCCACCACCGGGATGTCGGCCAGGCCGGGGATCTTCCACTCGGGCAGGCGCGGCGGCGAGTTGTACTTCAGCGCGTCGGGCTGCATCAGCCGCTCGTAGAGGAAGCCGGTGACGCCGAGCGCGAACAGGTTGAGCACGATGCCGACCACGACCTGGTCGACCAGGAAGCGGATGGCCAGCCAGGCCAGCATGGCGGCGATGATGACGCCGCCCACGATGGCGCTGATCAGGCCGGCCCAGACGCTGGTGGCCAGGGTGCCGACCAGGGCCGCGCCGAACGCGCCCATCAGGAACTGGCCCTCGATGGCCACGTTGACCACGCCCGAGCGCTCGCAGAGCACACCGGCCAGGGCACCCAGGATCAGCGGCAGGGCCAGTTCGAGTGAACCGCTGACCGTGTCGACCAGGGGCAGGAACTTGCCGGCGACCTGCCAGCACAGGAAGGACAGGACGAACGTGACGATGCCCAGGCCGAGCAGCCACGTCTGCCAGCGCTTGGCCACGCCGGCCAGCAGCGCGGCGCCGGCCGCGATCGTCACGACGCCGAACAGGATGGCGCCGAACTGGCCGTTGATCGACAGGGCGGCGCCCTCGGCGTCCTCGCTGAGGGTGAACTTGGCGGTCTTCGACTCGGCCAGCGAGCCGAAGACGGCCGCCGCGATCAGGCCGATGATCACCAGGGCGACGCCGAGGCGGCGCTGCCGGGTCCAGAACTTCTCGGGCGCGGTGATCTCGGTCAGGTCTTCCACGGTCGTGGTCGACATGTGGCTCACCAGCCCTTCGCCATCGAGGCGCCGAGCCGTGCGGTACGGGCGGCGCGGAGCTGGAAGATCGCCTTCACCAGGGCCGGCGCGGCGATGAAGATGACGATCAGGGCCTGGAGCACGGTGACCAGCTCGAGCGAGATGCCCGCGTCGACCTGCATCAGGTTGCCGCCGGCGCGCAGGGCGCCGTACAGGATGGCGGCCAGCAGCGTGCCCCACGGTTTGTTGCGGCCGAGCAGGGCGACCAGCAGGCCGTCGAAGCCGATGTTGCCGGCCACCTGGGCGGTCAGCTTGTCGGCGGTGCCCAGCACCTGGACCGCGCCACCGAGGCCGGCCAGACCACCGGCCAGGACCATGAGCAGGGTGTACGTCTTGGCGACGCTCATGCCGGCGGTCTTGGCGGCCGGCGGGTTGACGCCGACCGCGCGCAGCTCGAAGCCGAACGGCGACTTGTTGAGCAGCCAGGCCACGACCGCCGTGGCCACGACGGCCAGCACGATGCCCAGGTGCACCCGCAGCGGCGAGGGCAGGGCGGGCAGCTGGGCCGACGACTCGATGGTCTTGCTGATCGCGTCGGTGCGGTCGGGGTCGCGGACGCCGTTCTGCAGGATCAGCCAGCTCAGGAACAGCGTGGCGATGTAGTTGAGCATGATCGTGGTGATCACCTCGTGGGCGCCCGTGCGGGCCTTGAGCAGGCCGGGCAGGAAGCCCCAGAGGGCGCCGCCGAGGAAGCCGGCGAGCAGCGCCACGAGCAGGTGCAGGCCGACCGGCAGGCCGACCGCGAAGCCGACCACGCCGCCGGTGACGCAGCCGATGACCGCCTGGCCCTGTCCGCCGATGTTGAACAGGCCGCCGCGGAACGCGATGGCGACCGACAGGCCGGTGAAGACCAGCGGCGCCGCGTACGTCAGCGTCTCGGAGATCGGGCCGAACGCGGTCTGCCAGGTGCCGGTGCCGTCGAACCAGGCCTGGAACGCGGCCGGGTCGAAGATCGCGCCCTTGAACAGGTCGGCGTAGGCCTGGCTGATCAGGTCCCAGCTCGCGTTGAGGGCGTCGCTGGGCCGGGAGGTGAAGTACTCGAAGTACGAGAGGACCTGCGAGTCGGAGACCACGATCAGGACGGCGCCGATGACCAGGGCCAGGAAGATCGACAGGATCGTGACGGTGACGGTGTTGGCCGACCAGAGGTTCTGCAGGAAGAGCGAGATGAACGACTCCTGCTTCTCCTCCTCCTTCTTGTTCTCAGGAGGTGCTACTTCGGTCGTCACTGCGCTTCCTCTGCTTCCTGAGAGCCCGTGATGCCGGCCATCAGCAGGCCGATCTCCTCGCGCGGGGTGTCCGGCGGGACGATGGCGAGGACCCGGCCGCGGTACATGACCGCGATCCGGTCGGCCAGGCCGACCACCTCGTCGAGCTCGCTGGAGACCACCAGCACGGCGGTGCCGTTGTCCCGCTCGTGGATGATCTGTTTGTGGATGAACTCGATCGAGCCGACGTCCACGCCGCGGGTCGGCTGGGCGGCGATGAACAGCCGCAGCGGCCGGGACATCTCGCGGGCCACGACGACCTTCTGCTGGTTGCCGCCGGAGAGGTTGCCGACCGCCGACTGCGGTGACGAGACCCGGATGTCGAACTGCTTGACCCGCTCGGCCGCGTTGACCGCGATCGCCTTGGGGTTGAGCTTGAAGGCGCTGCCGTACGGCTCGCGGTCGTACATGTCGAGAACGAGGTTCTCCGCCACCGAGAAGTCTTTGACGACGCCGTCGAGGCTGCGGTCCTCGGGCACGTAGCCGACGCCGGAGCGCAGCACCTGCTTGGTGGTCCGGCCGATCAGCGACTCGTCCTCGAGGTGGATCGAGCCGGCCCGGGCCGGGCGCAGGCCCATGATCGCCTCGACCAGCTCGGTCTGCCCGTTGCCCTGCACACCCGCGATGCCGAGCACCTCGCCGGCCCGGACGGTCAGGTCGACGCCGTCGACGGCGCGGACGCCGCGGTCGTCGTCGACGATCAGGCCGGCGACCTTGAGCACCTCGCCTTGCGGCTGGGCCGGCTCCTTGGTCACCTCGAGGCTGACGTCGCGGCCGACCATCAGGGCGGCCAGCTCGTCCTCGGAAGTATCGGGGGTGGCGGTGCCTACGGTGCGGCCGCGGCGGATGACCGTGATCCGGTCGGCGATGGCCTTGACCTCGCGCAGCTTGTGGGTGATGAAGACGATCGACTTGCCGCTCTCGGCCAGCGAGCGCATCACGGCCAGCAGCTCGTCGGTCTCCTGCGGGGTGAGCACCGCGGTCGGCTCGTCGAGGATCAGCAGGTCGACGTCGCGGGTGAGCGCCTTGACGATCTCGACGCGCTGCTGCGCGCCGACCGGCAGGTTTTCCACCAGGGCGTCGGGGTCGACCGGCAGGCCGTACTTGCGGGAGGTCTCCAGCACGTCCTTGCGGCTGCGGCGGCGGTCGAGGAAGCCGAGCGGGCCGCCGCGCACCTCCTCGGCGCCGAGCGCGATGTTCTCGGCCACGGTGAAGACCGGTACCAGCATGAAGTGCTGGTGGACCATGCCGATGCCGGCGGCGATGGCGTCGCGGGGGCTGCGGAAGACCTTCTTCTCACCGTCGACCAGGATCTCGCCCTCGTCCGGCTGGAGCAGGCCGTACAGCTGGTTCATCAGCGTCGACTTGCCGGCGCCGTTCTCACCGAGCAGGGCATGGACCTCGCCCGGCTCGACGGTGATGTCGATGTGGTCGTTGGCCACCAGGTCGCCGAAGCGCTTGGTGATGCCGCGCAATTCGAGTCTCAGCGGAATCTCCTCGTGCTTCGGTGGTTTTGAGTGCAGTGCGGCGAAGCCGCCTTGGTGGCACAGCGGTAGAACAGGGGAAACCGCCGCGCGGTCGCGAGGAGAACTCGCAACCGGCGGCGGCGTGATGTTACCTAGCGCAACGTCACTTCGGCGCGTTGGTCGACTCGACCTTGACCTTGCCCGAGACGATGTCGGCCTTCAGCGTGTCCACCTCGGTCTTGAGGGTGGCGTCGATCTTGCTGTCGAACTTGTTGTACGGCGCCAGCGAGACACCGTTGTTCTCCAGCTTGCCCAGGTAGCCCGGGGTGGCCGCGAGCGGCTGACCGGTGGCGCCCGAGACGACGGCCTTCTCGACCGCGTCGGTGATGTTCTTGACCACGGTGGTCAGGAAGACGTCGCAGAACTGCGCGGCGCTCTTGCAGCCGTCCTGGTCGACCCAGACGATCGAGACCTTGCCGGCCGAGCCCTGCGCGACCTCGGCCGCGCCGAGGCCGGTGCCGCCGGCGACCGGCAGGATCACGTCGGCGCCCTGGGCGACGAACGTGTTGGCCAGCGCCTTGCCCTTGGCCGGGCTGGCGAAGTCGTCGGTGAACGAGCCCGTCTGCTTGGCCTTGTCCCAGCCCAGGACCTGGACGTTGGCCTTCTTCTGCTCGTTGTAGTACTTCACGCCGTCGACGAAGCCGTCCATGAAGATGGCGACGGTCGGCAGCTTCATGCCGCCGAAGGTCGCGACCTTCTTGGTCTTCGAGTAGCCCGCGGCGAGGTAGCCGGCGAGGAACGCCGCCTCGTCGGTGGCGAACTGCATCGGGTAGACGTTGCTCGCGCCGTCGACGACGCCGTCCACGATGCCGAACTGCGAGCTCGTGTTCTCCGACGCGATCTTCTTGGTCGCGTCGATCATCAGGCCGCCCACGGCGAGCGTGAAGTTGCACTTCTGCGTGACGAAACCGCGCAGGTTGGGCTCGTAGTCGGCCTCGGCCGACGACGCCACGTACTTCGGGTCGACGTTGCTGGCCTGGGTCTTCGCAGCCTGGAGACCGGCCCACGCGGACGCGTTGAACGACTTGTCGTCGATGCCGCCGGTGTCGGTGACCATGCAGGCCTTGTATGCGGCGGCAGCGCTCGAGCCGCTGCCGGCGGGGGTCTCGTCAGGGGCGTCACCACAAGCAGCGGCAGCGAGCGTCAGCCCACCTGCCGCGAGAATCGCAAGGATCCGGTTCCCACGTACTGGGCGCAAGACGCCCTCCTTCCAACGCACACCGGCACATGTCGGTGAGTCTTCAACGCGGGAGCGTAGCCGCAGGCCAGGGCGGCGGAGGCAGTTTGGTCCGGACTGTTGGCGCACCGTTATCTGCCCGCAATCGCAGGGCACACTGGTCGTCGCTTAGATCCGATACTGCGGCAAATTCCCGGGCCGGGCGGTAACAAGCCCTTAATCTTTCGGCGCACCCGCCGCGACAGCGGACAACTTGCGGGAAGTCCGCCATGCCCGAATTCCGAGGACGCCGACGGCCGTGCCGACCGCCAGCGAAGTGACGATCAACACGGCGTGGACGATCAGGAAGGACGTCGGGCGCCCGTCGGCGAACGAGCGGTCGTCCTGCCAGATCGCCAGGCCGAACCGGGGCCAGATCACCCAGGTCCAGACCCCGACCGCCGTCAGGAAGACCGCCCATCGCCGCGAGATCACCATGCGCCCACTATCGCAGCGGGCCCGCGCTCACCTCGCCGGGGCCAGCTCGGGTGAGGTCGCGGTCTCCTCGACGACCTCCGCCTCGGCCGTCCCGAGCCGCTTGCGGCCGATCAGGACCAGGAGCAGACCCCCGATGGTGTACGCCGTGAGCACCGCGACCGGGAAGCTCGCGCCGTGGCCGTCGAAGTAGGAGGCCGAGCGCAGCAGCGACCCGCCGGCGCCGATCGGCAACCACTGCCCGACGGCCCCCCACGGCTGGGGCAGCAGCTCGGGCGCGGCCGCGATGCCGGAGATCGCGTTCCCGACCAGGAAGAAGATCAGCGCGCCGAGACCGATGCCGGGCTCGCCGAGCAGCGCGGCCAGCCCGGCCACGGCGGCCGCCATGCCGAGCGCGAACAGCCCCAGCGCCCCGGCGACGGCCAGGTAGTCCCCCGGCACGATGCCGAGCCAGAACTGCTGGACGGCCGCCGCGCCGAGCCCGGCCAGCGCACCGTAGGCGAGCAGCCCCACCACGCGAGCCGTGCGGTGCTTGAGCAGCAGGAAGACCATGACGCCGGCGATCATGCTGGTGATGGCGAGCGGCAGGAAGGCCGCACCGAACCCGGCCCCGCGCGGGTCGTCCACGTCAAGCGGCACGACATCCTTCACGACGACCCCACCAGCCGCAGCGGGCCCGGCGGGAGGGGCGCCGAGGCCGGTCGCGGCCTGACTCAGCAGGCTCGCCACCGTGGGTGAGGCGCCCGAGGCGACGTGCACCTCCGGCCCGGCCGGGGTGACGATCACCGCCCCGTACACCTCGCGGTCCTTGATGGCGGCGTCGGCCGCGGCCGCGTCGGCCACCGTCGTGATCTCGAAGGCGCCGGGGTGGCCGGACTCGAGCTGGGCCGCGACCGCGGGCGGGCCGGCCACCGCGATCGGCAGGTCGCGTGGCGCCAGGTTGGCCGCGGGCGCGGCGAAGAGCGGGACGAGCAGGGCTTGGACGGCGACCACCGCGACCGCGATGAGCACGCCGAGGGTGATGGCGTTGCGTCGCATCTCTGTCTCCTAGAACGAACACTCATTCTATTTTTGCCTCAGCGTGCGTCCACGGTCGAGATCAAGTCAAGAAATGAGCGCTCGTTTTACACTGTGGGGCGTGCCACGCGTATCGGAAGAACACCTCAACGCCCGTCGGCAACAGATCCTCGAGGCCGCCCGCACCTGCTTCGTGACCAAGGGCCTGCACACCACGTCGATGCAGGACCTGATCAAGGAGGCCGGGCTCTCGGTCGGCGCGGTCTACCGCTACTTCAAGTCCAAGGACGAGATCATCGCGGCCATCGCCGAGACCGTCACGGGCGACATTCTCCAGCGGATCAACGCCACAGCCGAGCGCCGGCTGTCGCTCACCGAGTCGCTGGAGGCGATCCTGGAGGTCATCGAGACCCAGATGGCGCCGGGCGGCCACCTGCCGATCGCGCTCCAGGTGTGGGCCGAGGCGTCCATCGACCCGGCGATCGCCGCCATCGCCCACGACCGCTACACGACGCTGCGCAAGGCCTTCCAGGTGCTGATCGAGAACGCGGTGGAGAGCGGCGAACTGCCCCAGGGCACCGACATCGAGGGCGTGACCAGCGCGTACTACTCGCTCGTACCGGGATATGCCCTCCAGCGGATGCTGACCGGCGGGCCGGACAGGGAGACCTACATGCGCGGGGTCCGGGAGCTGATCAACCGGTAGGCACGGTGAGCCGGGCCGCTATCCGCGACCAGCCCTCGCGCACCTCGGCCTCGGTCGGCGGACGGCCCGGGCGGACCCGCCGGGTCTCGTACGCCTCCTGGTCGTGCTCGTCGTCGCCGGCCGGCGCCTCGGCCACCGCGCGGGCCAGGGCGATCTCGGAGCGGATGGCCTCGGCGTCGGGGCGGGGCAGCAGCGGCTCCACCACGGCCATCAGGTCCTCGTCGGCCACGACGGCCTGGGCCAGGGCGAGCGCGTGCGCCCGTTCGTACGGCCCGCACACCACGGGTTCCCAGTCCTCCTCGTCGCCGAGCGCGCCGATGGTGATGACCCAGGGAAGGTCGGCCACCGGCGATCCGGCGGGCAGGTCGAGCGTCACGAGAGTGCCCACGGGCACATCATTCCGGGCGGCTGTGCCGAATCCAGGTGTTTTGCCCCACCGGAGCACTTTTATCGTCAGCTGACAGGTCGATCACGCGACCGTGCGGGCTGGTGGCCGCCCAGGCCGCCCCGAAAAGCAGCAGCTGATTGAAGACGTACAGGTAAACCAGCACGCCGACCGCCGAACCGACCAGTCCGTAGGCCGGGTTGCGCTGCACCAGGCCGACGAAGGACTTGCCCACCGTGTTGAGCAATGTCACACCGATGCCGACTTGCAGGACCGGCGGGATCATCCTGCGCACCGTCATCCGCAGCCTCGGCACCGCGGCCAGCAGCGCCGCCGCCAGCAACATGTTGACCGCCACGGTGAGGATCCAGCTCACCCCGGACTGCACGATGCCGTCGGCCATCCAGGCCAGCAGCTTCTCCAGGCCGTAGACGGCGAGCTGACTTAGCGCCAGCAGGGCCAGGATGCCGAGCAGCACCAGCAGGTCGAGCGCCTGCCGCACCCCGATGTAGCCGGGCTGCTCGTTGAGCCGCCAGATCAGGCGCTGGGAGGAGCGGATCGCCTCGACCCAGGCGATGCCGGTGAAGGTCAGGCCGATGATGCCCACGATGCCCACCGTCTTGCCGCTGGCCAAGATGGCCGGCACATCGAGGAAGGGCAGGTTCTGCCGGAGAAAGTCGCTGACGACCTCGAACAGCTCCTTGTTGTTGTTCAGCAGGATGCCGAAGATCGAATATCCGATCAGCAGCAGGGCGAAGACCGCGAAGAAGCCGTAGTACGCGATGGCCGCGGCCAGCCGCCCGCCCTGCGCCTCCCAGAACCGCAGCAGGGCCCGGCTGAGGTGATCGAAGTATTTCGAGCGCCGGCGCAACCGGAGAATCTGCATCTCCGCGGTGTCGTACGCCCGATCGATCGGATTCACGCGCTGAAGGTAGCTGAAAAACTACGAACCCAACGGATAGTCGCGACGGCGTTTCCACGGGCCCTCGCCGCCGTGCGAGAACAGCGTGAAGGCCGGCACCGGAAACTTCGCCGAGAAACCGGCCAGATCGTCGAACGCCGCGTCCAGCGCCGCCGCCGGCACGTCCTGAGCGATCGTCACGTGCGGGTGATAGGGGAACCGGGAGTCGCGGTTGACCTCGTCGGACGACGTGATCGCCTCGGCCAGCAGCTCACACTCGCTGATGCCGACGGCCAGCGTCACGAAGACCACCTCGGTGATCGGCCGGAACGTTCCGGTGCCCCGCAGGTGGATGGTGAACGGCGGCTGGGCCGCCGCCACCTTCTCCAGATGACGCTCGATCGACGGCAGCGCCGCGGTGCGCACCTCGGTCGGCCCCAGCAGCGTCACGTGGGCCGGGGTGTAGGCCGCCTGCGGATCGCCCGCCTCGGCCCGGCGGCGGGTCAACTGCTCGCCCCAGGGCTCGGGGATGTCGATCGCCACGCCGATCTTGGTAAAGAGGGGGTCCGACACAGCGGTCAGATCTCGCGCGCCGGGGCCAGGAAACCGATGTTCTTGTACGCCTCGGCGAGCGTCACCGAAGCGACCGAGCGGGCCTTCTCGGCGCCGATCGCGAGCACCTTGTCGAGATATCCCGGGTCGTCGAGATAGGCCCGGGTGCGCTCCTGGATCGGCTTGACGAACTCGACCACGATCTCGGCCAGGTCTTTCTTGAGGTCGCCGTAACCGCGTCCCTCGTACTGCTCCAGCAGCTCGTCTATGGTCCGCCCGGTGAGCGCGGCGTAGATGGTGAGCAGGTTGCTGACGCCCGGCTTGTTCTCCTCGTCGTAGAGGATCTCGCGCCCGGTGTCGGTGACCGCCGACTTGATCTTCTTGGCCGAGCGGGCCGGATCTTCCAGCAGCTCGATGATGCCGTTGGGCGAGGAGGCCGACTTCGACATCTTGGCCGTCGGGTCCTGGAGGTCGGTGATCTTCGCGGTGTCCTTGACGATGTACGCCGAGGGGACCGTGAACGTCCTGCCGAAGCGCGTGTTGTACCGCTGGGCCAGGTCGCGGGTCAGCTCGAGGTGCTGCCGCTGGTCCTCGCCCACCGGCACCTGGTCGGCCTGGTAGAGCAGGATGTCGGCCGCCTGGAGGATCGGATAGGTGAACAGGCCGACCGTGGTGGTGTCGGCGGCCTTGGCCGACTTGTCCTTGAACTGGACCATGCGGCCGGCCTCGCCGAAGCCGGTGATGCAGCTGAGCACCCAGCCGAGCTGCGCGTGCTCGGGCACGTGGGACTGGATGAAGAGCGTGCAGCGCTCCGGGTCGAGCCCGACGGCGAGCAGCTGCGCGGCCGAGATGCGGCTGCGGGCCCGCAGGGCGGCCGGGTCGTGGCCCATCGTGATCGCGTGCAGGTCGACGACGCAGTAGTACGCGTCGTGGGTCTCCTGCATCGCCACCCAGTTGCGCACCGCGCCGAGGTAGTTGCCGAGGTGGAACGAGTCGGCGGTCGGCTGAATGCCGGAAAGCACGCGCGGGCGACGGGCGAGATCGGACATGGGCCCATTGTGTCAGCCCTCATGGGCGGACCGCGAACGCCCCGGCGGGGGTCGGCGCATGTTCGAACCTGTTGACTTTTGAGCGAAATTGATGGAACGTAGGCTTGACTCACCAACCCAGCTAAGGGGAACCGCACCGTGAAACTGCTCGTCACCGGGGGTGCCGGCTACGTAGGCAGCATCACCAGCCGCCTGTTGCTCGACGCCGGCCACGAGGTAGTGGTCCTGGACAGTCTGGTCCGCGGCTTCCGTGAGGCCGTCGCGCCCGACGCCACCTTCGTCCAGGCCGACATCGCCGACGCCGCGCGGGTGCTGACCCCCGAGGCCGGCTTCGACGCGGTGCTGCACTTCGCCGGGCTCATCCAGGCCGGCGAGTCGATGACCAAGCCCGAGCTGTACTGGCACGACAACGTGGTGAAGTCGCTGGCCCTGCTCGACGCGATCCGCGCCGCCCGGGTGCCGCGGGTCATCTTCTCCTCCACCGCCGCCGTCTACGGCAACCCGGTCGAGCTGCCGATCACCGAGAACGCGGCCAAGGCCCCCACGAACACGTACGGGGCCACCAAGCTGGCGTTCGACTACGCGCTCACCTCGGAGACGTTCGCGCACAACCTCGCCGCGGTCTCGCTGCGCTACTTCAACGTCGCCGGAGCCTACATCCGCGACGGCCACGAGATCGGCGAACGTCACGACCCCGAGACCCACCTGATCCCGATCACGCTCCAGGCCGCCGCCGGCAAGCGCGACAAGCTCCAGCTGTTCGGCGACGACTACCCGACGCCCGACGGCACCTGCGTGCGCGACTACATCCACGTGGAGGACCTGGCCCGGGCCCACCTGCTCGCGCTGGACGCCGCCACCCCGGGCGAGCACCGCATCTACAACCTGGGCAACGGCAACGGCTTCTCCAACCGCGAGGTCGTCGAGGTGGCCCGCGAGGTCACCGGGGCCGAGCTGCCGATCGAGATCGCCCCGCGCCGCGAGGGCGACCCGGCCACCCTCGTCGCCTCGTCCGCCCGCGCCCGCGAGGAGCTGGGCTGGGTCCCGCAGAAGAACACCTTGCAGGACATGATCGGTGACGCATGGACGTTCTACAGGAAGCACGTGGCATGAGTGTCATCACCGACGCCGCCGAGGCGTACCGCAAGCAGTTCGGCTCCGAGCCCCAAGGTCTTTGGGCCGCTCCCGGCCGGGTCAACCTGATCGGCGAGCACACCGACTACAACGACGGCTTCGTGCTGCCGTTCGCCCTGCCGCAGCGCACCGTGGCCGCGGTCAGCCCGGCCCCGGCCGGCGAGTGGACCGTCTGCTCCACCTTCACCGACGAGGCCGTCACCTTCGGCCTGACCCAGCCCGGCGAGGTCACCGGCTGGGCCGCCTACGTGGCCGGTGTCGTCTGGGCCCTGGCCGAGGACGGCCACGAGGTGCCGGGCGCGACCATCGCGCTCGCCTCCGAGGTGCCGCTCGGCTCCGGCCTGTCCTCCTCGGCCGCCCTGGAGTCGGCCGTGCTGACCGCGCTGATCGACCTGGGCGGGCTCGACGTGCCGCTCGAGAAGCGCCCGTCGATCGCCCAGCGCGCCGAGAACGTCTACGTGGGCGCGCCCACCGGCATCATGGACCAGTCGGCGTCGATCCGCTGTCAGGAGGGCAAGGCCCTCTTCCTCGACTGCCGCTCGTTCGAGGTCGACCAGATCCCGTTCGACCTGGCCGCCGAGGGCCTGGCCATCCTCGTCATCAACAGCAACGCCCCGCACCAGCACGTCGACGGCGAGTACGGCGCCCGGCGCAAGTCGTGCGAGGAGGCGGCCGCCATATTGGGCGTGCCCGCCCTGCGCGACATCTCGGTGGCCGAGCTCGACGGCGCCCTGTCCCGCCTCGACGACGACGTGATGCGCCGCCGGGTGCGCCACATCGTCACCGAGGACCAGCGGGTGCTCGACACGGTCGCCCTGCTCCGTGCGGGCCGCGTCCGCGAGATCGGCCCGGTGCTCACCGCCGGCCACGCCTCGATGCGCGACGACTTCGAGATCACCGTGGCCCAGGTCGACGTGGCGGTCGAGGCCGCGATCGCGGCCGGCGCCCTCGGGGCCCGGATGACCGGCGGCGGCTTCGGGGGCTGCGTCCTGGCCCTCATCGAGGCGGACAAGGCCGATGTGACGACGGAGGCGGTCGAGGCGGCGTACGCCGAAAGGGGTTTCAAAGCCCCCACGTGCTGGACGGTCACGGCCGGTCCGGGCGCGACCGCCGTCACCGCCTAGCAACGCTTCAGGTCGTGCCCCGGCGGGTATGCGCAGGGGCATGACCACTCCACGGGAAACAGAGCAGGACGAGCCCAACGAGTTCGGCTTCGCGGGTGGCGCGACGGCGCCGCAGCCGGTGAAGGACGTCCCCGAGGGCTACGGCGAGAGCATCGCGGTGCCGGCCGGCGACCTCACCGGCTCGATCGTCGAGGCGATCGAGGAGGTCGCCGAGGGCCGGCACCACCATAACGACGAGGACAAGTCCTAAGGCACCGCCTGCGGCTCCGCGGTCGGGCCGTGCACCACGGGCCGGCCGTCGACCCAGTCCACCCGGTCGAGCCAGAGCTGCCGGCCGGGGGCCACGCTGCCCACCGCGCCGTCCGGCCAGGCGTGGTAGAGCATCCAGGTCGCGCCGCCGGGCAGGGTGACGAGGAAGCCGTGGCCGGGACCGGCCGCGGCGGCCGACGAGCGCAGGATGGGGTTCTCCTCCGCCTTGCGGCACGGACCCAACGGGGTTTCGCAGGTGGCGTAGCCCAAGGCGTAGGCGTCGGCGTCGAACGCGTTCGCCGAGTAGAAGAGATAGAGCTTCCCGTCGTGGCGCACCATCTGGGGCGCCTCGATCACGTGCGCCTCCCAGTCGGCGTCGTTGCGCAGCAGCCGGGTCCGCTCCCCCACGACCCTGGTGCCGGAGTCGTCGAGCCGGGCGCCGTACAGATAAGTGGGCCGGCCGATCGCGTTGCCGTCGTTCTTCCAGTAGAGCCAGCGGCCACCGGACTCGTCGAGATAGGGGCTGGCGTCGATCGAACCGCCCTCGTCGGCCTGGCAGACCAGTGGAGCATCGGCGTCGTCGGCGAACGGGCCGCCCGGCGCGGACGCGACGGCGACGCCCACGCACTGGACGTTCGTCTCGACCGAGCGGGCTGTGTAGTAGAGCAGGTAACTGCCGTCCGGCCCCTCGATCACCTCAGGGGCCCAGGTGTGCCCCTTCGACGCCCACTTGCCGACCTGCGGCAGCGCGTCGCCGGCGGCGGTCCAGTGCACGAGATCGGCCGAGGTCAGCACCGGCACGTTGGCCGCCGAGCTGTTGGTGCCGTACGCGTACCAGGTCCCGTCGACGAGCAGCGCGCCCGGATCGGGGAAGTTCTCGCCGAACACGGGATTGGTGAAGGTGTCCACTTTGTCGCCCTCCGGAGGTGGGTCGGCGCCGCACGCGGCCAGCAGTACGAGCGACGCCACCAACCAAAATCTCACCACCGGTAGAACCGGAGGTAGTCGAACGACGCGGTGACCGCCGGCTCGGCGCCGCCGTGCGCGATCAGCCCGACCCGGGGCGAGCTGCCGGCGGGCAGCGTCCACACCCCGCCCCAGGTCCAGCGCTTGCCGTCGCGGCTGACGCCAGCCCGATATTCGTGCTCGCCGCTGGGGTCGACCCGGTGGGCCAGGCGCAGCCACGTGGTCTCGAGTCCGGGGGTGCCGGCGATCGTGCCCCCGTAGGACAGCGCGCCGGCGTACGGCATCTCCTTGCCGAACTCGACCTGCCGCGTGTTCCAGATGGCCACCGCGCTGAGCCGGGCGAAAAGATCGTCATTGGCGTACGCGATGAGCCCGCCCTGCTGATAGTTGCGCACCGTGTCCTCACCCAGCGGCAGCGTCAGCTTCGTCTCGGCGATCCACCGGCCGGCCGGCGGGTCACGCAGCAGGACCCCCGCGTCGTTCGACGTCCCGGTCAGATCGGCGCCCTGCACCGGCCAGCGCAGCGCTCCCCCGGCGGTGGTCACGGCCGGGTCAGGCCGTACGAAGTCCCAGCCCGCCCCGAGCGAGCCGAACTCGTCGGAGTACGCCGTCAGGAGCCGGCCCGGCGACGGTGTCACGGCCGTCATGCCTCGCGAGGAGCGGTCGGAGGCCCAGGCCCCGTGGTTGACAGTGGGCCAGCCGCCGGCCCAGTCGAGACGGTCGAGCAGCATCGGGCGCTCGTTGATGCCGAACGGCTCGTCGAGATAGGGGTCGTCGCGGTCGATCGCGTGATAGACGAACCAGTCCTGACCGGACCGGTCGGTGATCAGTCCGTTGTGGCCGGTGCCGACCCAGCGGTTGCCGTTGGGCGCGATGACCGGGGTGCCACCGGCCCGGGAGACGTCGAGACGCAGCCCGTCGCGGTCGGTGAACGGCCCGAGCGGGCTGCGCGAACGCCCCACCGAGACGGAATATCCGGTGGTCGGGCCGGCACAGCAGTTGGCCGAGGAGGCGAACAGGTAGTACCAGCCGTCACGCCGGACGACGTACGCGCCCTCGAACTTGTTGTCGATCGCGACCCGCGCCGGCGTGCCGGTGATCCGCAGGCCGTCGGCGGTGAGCTCGCTGACCCAGATGCCACCGAAGTAGCTGCCGTAGTAGAGGTACTTCTTCCCGTCGGGCGTCGTGAGCTGGGACGGGTCGAAGGTCCACCACCAGCCGCCACCGGGAGCCGCGCGCGGCGGCACGGCCGGTTCCGCCGTGAAGGTCCAGGGGCCGGTCGGCTTGGGCGCGGTGGCGACACCGATGGCCGACGCGCCAGGAGACGTCTCGGTCACGGTCACGTACATGACCCAGCGGTTACCGATCTTGCGAACGTCCGGCGCCCACAGCGAAGCGCCCTCCGCGGCATAGGAGGGCAGGCCGGTGAACGCGTCGCCCACGTACTTCCAGTTCGCCAGGTCGGCCGACCGGGCCATCGGGATGCGATGCGGCGTGCGCTCGCCCTCACGGAGCGGGTCGGAGGTTCCGTACGCGTAATAGAGCCCGTCGTCTCCCCGCACGATCACCGGGTCGGCGAAGGTGTCGGCGAAGGAGGCCGAGACCGGGTTGTCCGGCCGCGGCTTCCCGGCGGCCGTGAGTGCGGGCAGCAGGAGCAGGGCCGCCGCGGCGGCCAGCAGACGTCGCATGATCATCCTTTCAGGCCGGAGCGGGAGACACCCTCGATCACGTAGCGCTGCGCCACCATGAACAGCAGCAGCACCGGAATGCTGGCCACCAGCGCGCCCGCCATGATCACCGGGTAGTTGATCGTGTAAGCGCCCTGGAGGATCGCCAGGCCGGGCGGCAGCGTGAACTGGTCGGGGCTGAACAGCACGTAGATCGGCCAGATGAAGTCGTTCCAGTTGGTCAGGAAGCTGATCACCGCGAGGGTGGCCAGGGCCGGCTTGGACAGCGGCAGCACCACCTTGACGAAGATCTGCCACGAGTTGGCGCCCTCGATCAGCGCCGCCTCCTCCAGCTCCCGGGGCAGGCTCAGGAAGAACTGCCGCAGGAAGAAGACGCCGAAGGCGCCGGCCGCGCCCGGGATGATCAGCGCCCAGAGGGTGTCGAGCATGCCGAAGCGGTCGACGATCAGGAAGTTCGGGATGATCAGCACGAAGCTCGGGATGAAGAGCGTCGCGATGATCATGCCGAAGATCGCCCGCTTGAAGCGGAACTCCAGGCGGGCCAGGGCGTACGCGGCCATCGACGCGATCGCCAGCACCAGCAGCGCCTGCCCGGTCGCGGCCAGCACGCTGTTGAGGAACCAGCGCAGCACCGGCGTCTGATCGTTGCCCATGAGCGTGTCGAACGCGCCGGTCGTGGGCTCCTGCGGGAACACCGTCGGCGGCACCCGGGTCGCCTCGCCCGGCGTCTTGAAGGCCGTGAGCAGCATCCACACGAGCGGCGCGATGAAGACCAGACTGAGTCCGATCAGGACGGTGTACCAGGCCACTGGCCGTACGCGTCTCATGCGTCCTTCTCCCGGAAGAGGCGGAAGACAACCGCGCTGATCAGCAACAGGCCGACAGTGAGCAGATAGCTCATCGCGGCGGCGCTGCCCATCTTGTAGTCGGCCAGGCCGACCTGGGCGATGTACATGATCGCGGTGCGGGTCTCGGTGCCGGGCGCGCCCTGCGTGATCAGGTAGGACTGCCCGAACATGTTGGCCGACACGAGGATCGTGTTGACGGTGACGAACAGCAGCACCGGGCGCAGGCCGGGCAGCGTCACGTGGCGGAACTCGGCCCATCTGCCGCCGCCGTCGATGCGGGCCGCCTCGTACAACTCCTTCGGGATGTCCTGGAGACCGGCCAGATAGATCACGGCGTTGAAGCCGAGCGTCCACCAGACCGTCACGCCCACGAGCGTGATCCAGGCCCACGGCAGTGCCGTGGTCCAGGGGGCGCTGCCGGGCAGGATCGCGTTCACCACACCCAGATTCGGGTCGAGGAGGAAGCGCCAGAGCACACCGATCACGGCGACGCCGAGGACGTACGGCGCGAAGTAGACCGCCCGGAAGAAGGTGCGCCCTTTGAAGCTGCGGTTGAGCATCGACGCTATAGCCAGCGGCACCGTCAGCAGCAACGGCACGCTGAGGACCGTGAAGATCCCGGTGGCCGACATGCTTTCCCAGAAGAACCCGAAGACGGCCGAGCTCGAGTCGAACAGCGCCTTGTAGTTGTCGAGCCCCACGAACGGCTTGCCGGGCAGCAGGTAGTCCCAGTCGTGCAGGCTGATCCACAGCCCGTAGACCGCCGGCGCCAGCACGAACGTCGCGAAGACCACGAAGTACGGCAGAACGAAGAGGTACGGGGTGAGCGCGCCGGTACGCCGGATCCGGCCCCCGGCGGGCGACTCCGTCCTCGTCTGCTCCTTGACTGCCAGGTCAGCCGCCATACTTCTTCGCGTTCTGCTCCAGGAGCTGGTTGGCCTTGGCGGCACCGTCGGACAACGCCTTGGCCGGCTCCTTGCGTCCCAGGACGGCCTCGTTGATCGCCGTGACCACCGTCGCCATCGCCTCCGCGATGCCCGGCTTCGGCGGCAGGAAGTGCAGGTCGTCGATCTGCGAGCCGATGGCCGACTGCTCCGGCAGCGCCTTGAACTCGGCGCTGTCGCGGATCTCGGCCCGGGCCGGCACCTGGCCGCCCTTGGCCCACTCGATCGAGTGCTGGCTGATCCAGTTGATGAAGACCTTGCCCGCGGCCAGCTTGTTGTCGTCCTTGGTCTTCTGCTTGAACTGCACGAACTGGTGCGAGCCGGCCCAGGCCGCCTTCTGGGTGCCGATCTGCGGCAGCGCCGACACACCCCACTGGAGGTTCTTGTCCTCCTTGAGCGTGTTGATGGTCCAGATGCCGTTCCAGTTGAAGGCGTTCTTGCCGTTGCGGAACGACACGAGGTCGGCGTCCTGGGCCACGTTCTTCGGGCTCCAGCCGTTCTTGACGTGGTCGGTCATCCAGGTCAGGGCCTGCACGCCGGGCTGCTCGGCGTAGAGCGCCTTGGTCGCCTGCTCGTCGAACAGGTTGCCGCCGAACTGCCACAGCAGGGACTGGAACTGCATGCTCCCGGTGAACTCGAACGGCGTCACCCAGTCGCCCTGGATGCCCTTGGCCTTCATCTTGTCGAGGGCGTCGAGATATTCGTCGT
This sequence comes from Actinoplanes sp. CA-131856, assembly GCF_050956135.1. Classification (GTDB taxonomy): domain Bacteria; phylum Actinomycetota; class Actinomycetes; order Mycobacteriales; family Micromonosporaceae; genus Actinoplanes. The sequence continues at coordinate 9,986,459 of NZ_CP191849.1, forward strand.
TGTTCGTGGGCGGCTTCTCGGGGTCGAGGCCGGCCTTCTCCATGACCGTCTTGTTGTAGAAGAAGCCCAGCGGGTGCACGTCGAGCGGGATCGCGTAGCGGGTGTTGTTGTAGACGCCCGCGTTCCACACCGGCGGCGAGAAGTCCTCGGCCTTGAAGTTCAGCGCCTTGGCCAGGTCCTCCAGCGGCAGGATGACGCCGCGGGCGGCGTTCGTGGCCACGTTGTCGACGTGCATGATGCCCAGGTCGGGGCCGTTGCCGGTGGCGACCGCGGCCGGCACCTTCTGGTAGTAGTCGGCCCACTGATAGGTGTTCATCGAGACCTTGATGTTCGGGTGCTCGGTGTTGAACTGGTCGACCAGCTTCTTCATGAACGGGCCGTCACCGCCGGTGAAGCCGTTCCAGAAGGCCAGGGCCACGTTCGGGCCGGTGTACGTGGTGGGCGCCGGCGCGGCGTTCTGCCCACCACCGGTGACCTTCTCGTTCGGTCCACTGTCGCCGCACGCGCCGAGCAGGACGGCTCCGCCGGCGCCGGCGGTGAGACCGAGCAGGCCCCGTCGGGAGAATTGAAGATTCACTATGACTCCTCGGGAGTGAGGCACAGGGCGTGCCAGGAGACGGGCGGGAGGATGAGCTCGTTCCCCGGGGAGACGGCCGTCTCGCCGGTGAGCGTGAAGTGCCGCGCCAGGCGGTGCCGCGGGAAGGCGCGAAGGTCGAGGTCGAGCGGCACCGGCTCGGTGCCGCGGTTGACGACGAAGACGGTGAGGGCGCCGGTCTCCTCGTCGTGGGTGGCGACGGCGTCGACCGCCGGGACCTCGCCGAAGCGGCCGGTCGCCATCGACGGTGCGGTCAGCGCGGGCCGCAGCACGGTGCCGCGGGCCAGCCGGGCGGTGTGCGCGAACGGGTGGAAGATGGTCTGCCGCCAGGCCCGGCCGCCGGGCTCGGTGCGGATGGGCGCGATGACGTTGACCAGCTGGGCCTGGCAGCCGACGGCCAGCCGGTCGGCGTGCCGCAGCATGCTGATCAGCAGGTTGCCGACCACCATGGCGTCGGTGCCGTCGTAGTCGTCCTCGATCAGCGCCGGCAGCTCCTCGATCTCCCGGTCCTCGGGCTCGGTGAAGCGGCTCTGATACCAGACGTTCCACTCGTCGAGCGAGAGCTTGATGCGCTTGGAGCGGCGCAGCTTCGCCCGTACGAAATCGGCCGTGGCCACCACGTTGTCGATGAACCCGTCGAGGTCCACGGCGGACGCCCGGAAGGTGGCCTCGTCGTACTTCTCCGGGTCGTAGTAGTTGTGCAGCGAGATGTAGTCGACCTGGTCGTACGCCTGCTCGAGCACCGTCGCCTCCCAGGAGGCGAAGGTCGGCATGCCCGAGTTCGAGCTGCCGCAGGCGACCAGCTCGATGCTCGGGTCGACACGCCTCATCGCGTGCCCGGCCCGGGCCGCCAGCTGCCCGTACTCCAGCGCGGTGAGGCTGCCGATCTGCCACGGGCCGTCCATCTCGTTGCCCAGGCACCACAGCTTCACGTCGTGCGGCCGGGCCACACCGTGCTTGCGGCGCAGGTCGGCGGCGGCCGTGCCGTCGGGCAGGTTGCAATATTCGACGAGCTCGGCCGCGGCCTCGACGCCACGGGTGCCGAGGTTGACCGCCATCATCGGCTCGACGCCGGCCAGGCTCGACCAGCGCATGAACTCGTTGAGGCCGAAGGCGTTGCTCTCCAGGGCCCGCCAGGCGAGGTCGAGGCGGCGCGGGCGGTCGCCGCGCGGGCCGACGCCGTCCTCCCAGCGATAGCCGGAGACGAAATTGCCGCCCGGGTAGCGCACGGTGCTGACGCCGAGCTCGCGGACCAGCTCGAGCACGTCGCCGCGCAGACCGTCGTCGTCGGCGGTGGGGTGACCGGGTTCGAAGATGCCCGTGTAGACGCAGCGGCCCATGTGCTCCACGAAGGAGCCGAAGAGCCGGCGATCGACCGGTGCGACGGAGAAGGCGGGATCGAGGGTGAGGTGCGCCACTGCCATGCCACGTTTTTACAACGTTGCATTCATCGTTGTAAAGAGACGACGGTAAACGTTGTGAAATCAGGCCGTAACTTTGGTCAGGCGGAAGTGCTCTCGCGGACCACCAGGCGGTGGTCGACGCGGAGCTCGCGCGGGGCGCCGGCCGCGGCCGGCCCGTCGCCCAGCCGCTCGGCCAGCAGGTCGACGGCGAGCTGAGCGATCCGCGGGGCGTCGGGCGCGATCGTGCTCAGCGTCGGGGTGGAGAAGCGGCCGTCCTCGATGTCGTCGAAACCGATTACGGCGACGTCGCCGGGCACGCTCAGGCCCCGCTCCAGCAGCGTGCGGATCGCGCCCAGGGCGAGCAGGTCGTTGAAGCAGAAGACCGCGTCCGGCGGCTCGCCCTGGTCGAGCAACCGGGCCATCGCGGCCGCGCCGTCGGCCCGGTGGAAGCTCTCCACCGGCGTCTCCAGACTCGGCAGCCCGGCCTCGGCCAGCACCGACCGATATCCGGCCAGCCGCTGGTGCGCGGTCACGGCCGAGGGCCGGTCCTGCACCCCGATCGCGGCCACCCGCCGGCGGCCCAGCGAGGTCAGATGACGGGTCGCGTCGGCCGCGGCCGCGGTGTTGTCGATCGCCACGTGATCGGCCGGCCCGTGCCACACCCGCTCACCCAGCAGCACCATCGGGGTTCCGCTCTCCACCGCCAGCTCCTCGCCGGCCAGGGCGAGCGGGCTGAAGATCAGCCCGTCGATGGCGTGCCGGCGCAGCCCAGCGACCAGGTTGCGCTCACGCTCGGCCTGCCCGTCGGTCTGGTCGATCAGAACGGTCCAGGAACGCTGCTCGGCCGCCTGCACGATCAGGCCGGCGATCTCGGCGAAATAGGGCGACTGGAGCTCGGGCACGGCCAGGGCGATCACGCCGGAACGGCCGCTGCGCAGCTGGCGGGCGGCCATGTTGGGCACGTAGCCGAGCGCCTCGATGGCGGCCTGCACCCGGGCACGCGTCGCCGGGGCCACGTGCACGTAACCGTTGACGACATTGGAGACCGTCTTGATCGACACGCCGGCCCGCGCGGCGACATCCTTGAGGCCCGGCGGCACGAATGTGGACTATACAACGTTGCAGTACTTAAGTCCGATCACCCGGCGGAGCTAAGGGCCGGCTAAAAGATCTGCGTTCGCGATTACCGTGGCCGCATGTCCATGAGCGCAGCGTGTCTGCTGGCCGAGGAGTCCGCCGTGCATGTCGAGAGCGATGCCGACGCTTCGGTGGCCCTGTTGTCCGTCGTCGGGGCCTGGGATCGGGCGCTGTGGCAGAGCACCACCAGCCGGCTCCGGAAATGCCTGGCCGGGCACCCCGAGGCGATCATCGTGGACCTCTCCGGCCTGGAGGACCCCGAGGCGCGGAGCGCGCCGACGTGGATCACCGCACGCCTCACCGCGGCCACGATGGAGCCGCCCGTCCAGCTCGCCCTGTGCGTGCCGCCCGACCTGCCCCTGGCCGACCGGCTGCAACGCCTGGGCGCCCGCCATCACCTGCCCGTCTACGCCAAGGTCCGGCAGGCCCGGGTCGCCATCGCCAGCCGGTTGCCGCTGACCGAGCGCCTGATGCTGAGCCTGCGGCCCGATCCCGAGGCCCCCAGCCTCGCCCGCAACCTGGTCAGCGACGCCTGCCTGGCCTGGGACCGGCCCCGGCTGCTGCATCCGGGCCGGACCGTCATGTCCGAGCTGGTCACCAACGTCGTCGAGCACGCCCGCACCGAGATGACGGTGGTTGTCAGCCTGCGCGGGCCCGGGCTGCACATGAGCGTGGCCGACCTCTGCCCCGACCCGCCGCAACTGCTCCGGCCGAGCCGGGTCCGGGCCGGCCGGCCCCTCGACGAGCGCGGGCTCGGCCTGCGGCTCGTCGAGGGCACGGCTGCGGCGTGGGGAACGCTACCGACCCGTACCGGAAAGGTCGTCTGGGCAACGCTGCAACCACGCCGCCTGTCGGCTACTGGGCCTCGATGATCATTCCGGCGGCGACCGTACGGTTGGTGCTCTCGTCGATCAGGATGAAGCCGCCGGTGGTGCGGTTGCGCCGATATTCGTCGGCCAGCAGCGGCACGGTGGTGCGCAGGCGCACCCGGCCGATCTCGTTGAGCTTCAGCTCGCCGGCCGCCTCGTCCCGGTGCAGCGTGTTGACGTCCAGCCGGTACTGCAGGCCGCGCACGACGGTCCGGGCCGAGCGGGTGGTGTGCTTGATGGCGTACTTGCCACCGACGCGCAGCGGCGCCGACTCGTCCATCCAGCAGACCATCGCCTCGATGTCCTGTGCCACCGCGGGCGCGTTGTGCGGACGGCAGATCATGTCGCCGCGCGAGATGTCGATCTCGTCGGCCAGCCGGACCGTCACCGACATCGGCGGGAAGGCCTCGTCGACCGGGCCGTCGGCGGTGTCGATGGCCTCGATCTTGCTGGTCAGCCCGGACGGCAGCACCATCACGTCGTCGCCCGGCTTGAGCACGCCCGAGGCGACCTGACCGGCGTAGCCGCGGTAGTCGGTGACCGTGGTCGACTGCGGGCGGATCACGTACTGCACCGGGAAGCGCACGTCGACCAGGTTGCGGTCGCTGGCGATGTGCACGTGCTCCAGGTGGTGCAGCAGCGACGGCCCGTCGTACCAGGGGCTGTTCTCCGACCGCGACGCGATGTTGTCACCGTTGAGAGCCGACACCGGGATGATCGTCAGGTCGGTGATCTCGAGCTTGGCCGCGAACGAGGTGAACTCGTCGGCGATCCGGTCGTAGACCGCCTTGTCCCAGTCGACCAGGTCCATCTTGTTGATGCAGAGCACCAGGTGCGGCACCCGCAGCAGCGAGGTCAGGAACGCGTGCCGGCGGGACTGCTCGACCAGGCCCTTGCGCGCGTCGACAAGGATCAGCGCGAGGTCGGCCGTAGAGGCGCCGGTGACCATGTTCCGGGTGTACTGGATGTGCCCCGGGGTGTCGGCGATGATGAATTTCCGCCGCGGCGTGGCGAAGTAGCGGTAGGCCACGTCGATCGTGATGCCCTGCTCGCGCTCGGCCCGCAGGCCGTCGGTGAGCAGCGCCAGGTTGGTGTACTCGTCACCGCGCGACGCGCTGGCCGCCTCGACCGCCTCGAGCTGGTCGGCGAAGATGGTCTTGGTGTCGTACAGAAGACGCCCGATCAGGGTGGACTTGCCGTCGTCGACGCTGCCGGCGGTGGCGAACCGCAACAGGTCCATGCGCGCCGAAGGCGCCGTCTCGTTCTCCAGGACGGCCTGGCTCATCAGAAGTAACCCTCTCGCTTGCGGTCTTCCATCGCGGCCTCGCTGACCTTGTCGTCACCGCGGGTCGCGCCACGCTCGGTGATCCGGGTCGCGGCGACCTCGTCGATCACCTTCTCCACCGTGTCGGCCTCGGACAGCACGGCCGCGGTCTGCGAGGCGTCGCCCACCGTGCGGTAGCGCACCCGGCGCACCTCGGACGTCTCGCCGTCCTTGAGCTGGATGAACTCGTTCACGGCGTAGAACATCCCGTTGCGCTCGACGACCTCGCGGTCGTGCGCGTAGTAGATGCTCGGCAGCGGGATCTGCTCCTTGGCGATGTAGTGCCAGACGTCCAGCTCGGTCCAGTTGGAGAGCGGGAACACCCGGATCGACTCGCCGGGGTGGTGCCGCCCGTTGTAGAGGGCCCAGAGCTCGGGACGCTGGTTCTTCGGGTCCCACTGGCCGAACTCGTCGCGGAAGCTGAACATGCGCTCCTTGGCGCGGGCCTTCTCCTCGTCGCGGCGGGCGCCGCCGAACAGGGCGTCGAAGCGGTATTTCTCGACCGCGGCCAGCAGCACCGGGGTCTGGATGCGGTTGCGCGTGCCGTCGGGCAGTTCGCGCACCAGGCCGGTGTCGATGGCCTCCTGGACGCTGGCCACGACCAGGTTGAGGCCGAGGGTGGCGACCCGGGTGTCGCGGTAGTCGAGCACCTCGGGGAAGTTGTGCCCGGTGTCGACGTGCATGACCGGGAAGGGGATGCGGGCCGGGGCGAAGGCCTTCTCGGCCAGCCGCAGCATGACGATCGAGTCCTTGCCACCCGAGAACAGCAGGACGGGACGCTCGAACTCGGCCATGACCTCGCGCATGACGAAGATGGCCTCGGCTTCGAGGGCATCAAGATGCGAGACGCGGTACGGCTTTGTCTGGCTCATGGTGGTATCCAGACCTTTCCGGCTCTTTTGTGGCGCTGGGAGTTACCTAGGGGGAACCGTCATTTTGACGGAAGGTGACGCTGCAACGCTGCAAGTAACCGAGGAGCGAGATCCTTACGGCACACCACCAGGTCCGGCAACTTAGGGTCGGCCTCGTTGTATCTCAGCGTAGAACCGTCGATACGGGAAGCGTGCAGGCCCGTGGCCAGCGCCACAGCGACCGGCGCGGCCGAGTCCCACTCGTACTGGCCGCCCGCGTGGACGTACGCGTCGGCGTCGCCGTTGATCACCGCCGCGATCTTCACGCCGGCCGAGCCCATCGGCACCAGCTCGGCACCGAGCTCCTCGGCCAGTGTCGTGACAAAGGCCGGCGGACGGGTGCGGCTGGCCGCGATCCGGATCGGGCCGCCGGTGGCCGACTCCAGCGGCAGCGGCGGATAGGCCGGCGGGTGGTCGGTGGCGATCGTCCGGTGCTGCGCCGGCATCGCGACCGCGCCCGCGGCCAGACAGGACGGGCTCCCGCAGTCGGCCGTCCAGAGCGCCACGTGCACGGCCCAGTCGGACCGGCCCTCCTCGGAGAACTCCCGGGTGCCGTCGAGCGGGTCGACGATCCAGACCCGCCCCGAGTTCAGCCGCTCGGGGCGGACGCTGCCCGGCTCGCCGTCGCGCCACGCCGCGCGGGCGTGGTCGTCCTCCTCGGACAGCACCGCGTCGGCCGGGCGCCACCGCGCCAGCTCGGCCTTCATCAGGTCGTGCGCGGCCTTGTCACCGGCCGCCTTGAGGGCGGCGCCGTCGCCGTACCCCATCTCCTCCCGCACCTGGAGCAGCGCCTGGCCGGCCTTGTCGGCCAGCCAGCGGGCGAAGGCGCCATCGGTCACCGGCGCGTGGCCGGAGTCCGTGCTCTCCCGTTGCGAAGTCATGCGCGCCGACGTCTCTGTCCGCTCGCCCATAGAGTTTTCTCCCCAAGAATTAGTAAGCCCCGGAGGACCGCACCACAGCCGTCATCGTGCGCAACAGGATGACCAGGTCCAAACTCAGCGACCAGTTCTCCACATAGCGCAGGTCCAGCCGGACCGCTTCCTCCCACGGTAGATCCGAACGTCCGGATACTTGCCACAGGCCCGTCATGCCCGGCTTGACGGCGAGCCGGCGCCGCACGTCGTCGGCGTACGCCGCGACCTCGGCCGGCAGCGGCGGACGCGGCCCCACCAGCGACATCTGCCCCAGCACCACGTTGAGCAGCTGAGGCAGCTCGTCCAGGGAGAACCGGCGCAGATATCGCCCGACCGGGGTGACCCGCGGATCATCACGAATCTTGAAGAGCACACCGTCGTGCTCGTTGAGATGCCTCAGCTCGGCCAGGCGGGCCTCGGCATCGACATACATGCTGCGGAACTTGTAGATGCGGAAGTGACTGCCGTCACGACCGACCCGCACCTGACGAAAGAGTACCGGCCCGCGCGAGGTGACCCGCACACACAGTGCGACGCCCAGCAGCAGCGGACCGAAGATCACCAGCAGGGCCAGCGCGCCGAGCCGGTCGACCGCCTCCTTGACCAGCCTCGATCCGCCGTGCAGCCGCGGATGCTCGACGTGCAGCATCGGCAGCCCGTCGAAGGGCCGGATCGTGGTGCGGGCGCCGGCCACGTCGACCAGCGCGCTGGCCACCACCAGGTCGACCTCGTCCCGCTCGAGCCGCCAGGCCAGCCGGCGCAGCTGCTCGCCGTCGAGCTCGGGGCAGCTGAGCACCACCACGGTGTCGGCGTCGGCCTGCTCGACCGCGCCGGCCACGTCGTCGAACGTGCCGTACACGACGAAGCCGCTGACCCCGGCGCCGTCGTGACCGGGCGGCAGGCAGGCACCGACCACCTCGAGCCCGTGGTAGCGCTCCCGCCGCAACTGCCGGGCCATCCCGATGATCGACAGCTCGTGACCGACCAGGATCACCCGGCGCAGGTTGGCGCCCCGGGCCCGGGCCAGATGCAGCCGCTTGCGCAGGGCGAAGCGCAGCACCGCCGAGGCGACGATCGCCGTGGGCAGGGCGGCCAGGACATAACTTCGGGCCAGATCGAGATCGAGGGCGTACGACACCAGGGCCGCTCCCGCGATCAGCCCGACCCCACCGCGGAGCACGCGCTGATATTCGTCGGTGCCGACGAACAGATAACGCCGCTCGTACGCCCGCGAGACCGCCAGCACGACGAGCAGAAGCACCGGCAGCAGGGCGGAGAGCAGGATGTAGCCGCGGTTGTAGGTGGTGACCTCGTCGCCGAAGCGCAGGGCGAAGGCGGTCGCGCCGGCCGCGGTGCCGGCCATCAGATCGCACAGCACCAGCGAGCGGACGTAACTGCGCTCCCAGCGCTGACGTCGCGACATGGCCGCGTGCCGCCCGCGCATCCGGATGAACGGCCGGGCCTGCGGGCGTACCGCCGCCGAGCGGTTGCGCCGCTGCGACCAGTGCCGGTCGACCGCCTGGTTGCGCGCGGGATCAGCCGCTTCCGTCCCGGCCCGCGGCGGCGCGTTGTCCGGCTTCCCGCCGCCCTTGACCGCGCCGCCCTTGACAGCGCTGTCCCTGACTGGGCTGTCCTTGACGGGCGGGCCGTCCTTGGTCGCGGCTCGGGTCGCGCTGTTCATCGGCCACTCGCCGGGCTGCGACCGGTCGTCGCTCGATCGGGAGCCGGCGCCGGCCGGGGGCGGGCTCAGCGGCACGACCGGGGCCGGGATCCTCGAGTTCCGCGCGACGGCTTTCTTCGGGCCCTGGTTGGCCGGCGGGTGGTTGGCCCAGCCGTACCCCTCGGGCGGCTCGGCGCCGGATCCCTCCGGCGACCCGATCTCCGGAAGCAAGACGGTCGGCTCCGTCAGCACCGACTCTCGCGGCGCGGACAGGTCCTGCCGCATTCCGAACCTCCCCCGTACGCCGGTCAAAACGCACCGAACCGGTGCGTACGTGTGACCAACGGACGGACGGTCGAACGCGTCACGGGATCGAGAGACGGACAAAACCGCCCAAATGATCTATCCGTTCGAGCCCCGTGAGATCAACCGCCGTGGTATTTGTTCTGCGCCCACTCGACGCCCTCGAGCACGATCGCCTCCACCACGTCGGCCGCCCGGTCGATGAGGAAGTCCAGCTCCTTGCGTTCCACGCCGGAGAAGTCGGAGAGCACGTAGTCCGCCGGATCCTGCCGCCCGGGCGGACGGCCGACCCCGAAACGGACCCGGGCGTACTCCTTGCTCGACAGCGACTTCGACATCGAACGCAGACCGTTGTGGCCACCCTCACCACCGCCACGCTTAGCCCGTACCTGACCGAAAGGCACATCAAGCTCATCGTGCACGGCGATCACGTTCGACACCGGCACTTTGAAGAACTGGGCCAGCGAGACCACCGCGTTGCCGGACAGGTTCATGAAGGTCAGCGGCTTGACGAGCACCAGCTTGGGCCCGCCGAAGCCGAGGCGCCCCTCGGCCACCTCGCCGTGGGCGCGCTTGGACCGGCCGAACTTGGCACCCACCCGGGACGCCAGCAGATCGGCCACCATGAAGCCCACGTTGTGGCGGTTGCCGGCGTACTCCTTGCCCGGGTTACCCAGACCGACGACCAACCACGGCGCGTCCTCAGCCACCGTTCCCCGCTCCTCTGCAAACGCGTATCGGGGAAAGTGCCCACGGCACTTTCCCCGATCACAGCCCGATCCTTGTTACTCCGCGGCGGGAGCCTCTTCGCCCTCGGCCGTCGCCTCGGCGCCCTCGGCCGACTCGCCCTCGAGCTGCTCGGCCGTCTGCGCCTGCGAGACGATCGCCAGCACGAAGTCGGGCTCGACGGCCAGCTCGACGCCGCTGGGCAGCGTCACGTCGCCGGCGGTGACCTGCGCGCCCGCCTCGAGGCCCTCGATCGAGACGTCGAAGCCGGTCGGCAGGTGCATCGCCTCGGCGACCACCGCGAGGGTGTTCGACTCGTGCACGATGAGGGTGTTGCGGGCGGCCTCGCCGGTCAGGTTGACCGGGACGTCGACCTGGACCTTCTCGCCGCGCTTGACGATGATCAGGTCCACGTGCTCGTACGTGTCCTTGATCGGGTCACGCTGGATCGCTTTGGGCAGCGCGAGCGTGGTGCCCGAGGCGCCGTTGATGTCGATCGTGAAAACCTGGTTGAGACCGCCGTGCCGGATCGCGGCGGCGAACTCACGGGCCGGCAGCGCGATGTGCTGCGGCTTCTCGCCGTGGCCGTAAAGCACGGCGGGCACCAAACCGGCCCGGCGCGTGCGGCGGGCACCACCCTTGCCGAACTCGGTGCGGGGCTCGGCGCTGATCTTTACCTCGGACACGGGGAAACTCCTGAAACTCTTCGATCGGGCTGCGTCTAAGTCGGCGGGCTGCGGCAGTGCTGATCGGCCGCCGTAAGTGCTGGAGGCCGTCGTCGGCGCTGCCGGGCAAGGGGGCGCGCTGGGCACAGGCCCGGAGCACCGCGTCGATCACGGTGCCCCCGAATGGCTGCGAACCTCAGCAGACCGCGGGGCACCCTCGCCGTGGCAACCGCACTATCTTACCCACAGCCCGAGCGCACTCCTCAGCGGGTCCGGTCCGCTGCGGCAGTCCGCGCAAACTTCACCCGGTAGAGGTTTCAGCTGAGGCCACCGAACAGCGTGGTCACGGAGCCGTCGTCGAAGACCTCACGGATCGCCCGGGCCAGCAGCGGGGCGATGGACAACACAGTGATCTTGTCGAGCCGCTTCTCCGGGGGCAGCGGCAGTGTGTTGGTCACCACGAGCTCGCTGATCCGGCTGTTCTTGAGGCGCTCGGTGGCCGGGTCGGAGAGCAGCGCGTGGGTCGAGGCCACGATCACATCGGCCGCGCCCTCGTCCCAGAGGATGTCGGCCGCCTTGGTGATCGTGCCGCCGGTGTCGATCATGTCGTCGACGATCAGGCAGACCCGGCCCTCGACCTCGCCGACCACACGGTTGGCCACCACCTGGTTGGGCTTGAGCGGGTCACGGGTCTTGTGGATGAAGGCCAGCGGGCAGCCGCCCAGCCGGTCGGTCCACCGCTCGGCCACACGCACCCGGCCCGAGTCGGGCGCGACCACCGTCATCGGCCGGCCCGCGTACTTCTTCTGCACGTGCTCGGCCAGGATGTCCATCGCGAACAGGTGGTCGACCGGTCCGTCGAAGAAGCCCTGGATCTGGGCGGTGTGCAGGTCGACCGTGAGGATCCGGTTGGCACCGGCCGTCTTCAGCAGGTCGGCGACCAGGCGGGCCGAGATCGGCTCGCGGCCGCGGTGCTTCTTGTCCTGCCGCGAGTACGGATAGAACGGCAGGACCACGGTGATGCGCTTGGCCGATCCGCGCTTCAGCGCGTCGATCATGATGAGGGTCTCCATGACCCATCGGTTGACGCCCTCGGTCACCGACTGCACGACGAACGCGTCCGAGCCACGGACCGAGTCCTTGAACCGGACGAAGATCTCACCGTTGGCGAACTCGTACGAATCGGCGGGGGTCGGCGCGACGCCGAGCACCTGGCCGATCTCGTCCGCCAGCTCCGGGAAACCACGTCCGGAGAAAAGCATCAGACTCTTACGGTTCTCCGCGACGATGCTGCCCATCGGCTCGCTACTCCCGTTGGATCGAGGGGGTGGGGATGTGATCGAGTGAAGTATCCCCCGAGGCCACCGAAGCGCCACGTTACGCGGGCACCGGGTGGGATGCCTCACCCCCAGCGGATCACTCCTGGTCAGAACGGGTTCACCCGGCCGCCACGGCGCCACCGAGCGCACCTGGATCATCACCGTTCGAGCGCGCCGGTGGACCGTGGTGTCGGATAGCCGCCACCGGCCGGTGTACCCCCAGCCTCCCCTAGTTACCGCACGGCCGCACGGCGTTCGCTTTTTGCACAGGAACCGCCGAGTCTTTGCACAGCGACGGCCCAGGCGGATGCCGCCTGGGCCGTACGTCTCAAGCCTCTTTACTCCGCTTCGGAGATCTCACCCTCGGGGGCCTTGGCCTCCTCGAAGCGCTCGGCCGCCGCGGCCGAGACCGTGCCGGCCCGGCGGCGGGCCACCCAGCCCGCCACGTTGCGCTGCGGCGCCCGGGTCACGGCCAGGGCGCCCGCGGGCACCGTGCCCGAGATCGCGCTGCCGGCCGCCACGTAGGCACCCGGCTCGATCGTGGCCGGCGCGATCAGCACGGTGTCGGAGCCGACGAACGCGGCCTCACCCACTGTCGTGTGGTTCTTGTTGACGCCGTCGTAGTTGGCGAAGATCGTGCCGGCGCCGATGTTGGACTTGGCGCCGACCGTGGCATCGCCCACATACGACAGGTGCGGCACCTTGGCGCCGTCGCCCAGCTCGGCGTTCTTGGTCTCGACGAAGCCGCCGACCTTGGCCTTGCGGCCCAGCTTGGTGCCCGGGCGCAGGAACGAGAACGGGCCGACGGTGGCCTCGTCGCCGACCTGGGCGCCGATCGAGTGGGTGCGCAGGACCACGGCACCGGCGCCGACCGTCGTGTCGATCAGCGTCGTGTCGGGACCCACGATCGCCCCGCCGGCCACACTGGTCGCGCCCAGCAGCTGCGAGTTCTGGTCGATCTCGGCGTCCGGCTCGAGCGTCACGGTCACGTCGATCCAGGTCGTCGACGGGTCGAGAATCGACACCCCGCGGCGCATCCAGGCCTCGTTCACCCGGTCGCGCAGCAGCGCGCGCAGCTTGGCCAGCTCGGCCCGGTCGTTGCAGCCCAGCGTCTCCCGCGCGTCCGGCGCCACAAAGACGCCGACCGGGTCGCCGGCCGAGGCGAGCAGGCCGAAGACGTCGGTGAGGTATTCCTCGCCCTGGTCGTTGTCGGTGGACAGCTTGGAGAGCGCCTCGCGCAGCGAGGCCACGTCGAACGCGTAGATGCCCGCGTTGATCTCGCGGATCGCCTTCACCTCGGCCGACGCGTCGCGCTCCTCGACGATGCGCTCGAGGTTGCCGGCGGCGTCACGCACGATGCGGCCCAGGCCGGCCGGGTCGGGCACCTCGGCCGCCAGCACGGTCGCGCCGCGCCGGCCGGCCTCGTGGGCCGCGATCAGGTCGGACACGGTCTCGGGGCGCAGCAGCGGCACGTCGCCGTTGAGCACCACGACCGTGCCGGTCGTCTCGGGCACGGCCTCGAGCGCGATGCGCACCGCGTGACCGGTGCCGTTCTGCTCGGCCTGGAGCACCGGCACGGCGCTCGGGGCGATCTCGGTGAGGTGCGCCGTGACCTGGTCGGCCTTGTGGCCGACGACCACGATGACCTGCTCGGCGCCGGCCGGCTCGGCGGCGGCCAGCACGTGCCCGACCAGGGTGCGGCCCAGCAGCGGGTGCAGGACCTTGGGCGTCGCGGACTTCATCCGCTTGCCTTCACCGGCGGCGAGAACGACGACGGTACGACGAGGGGACTGGCTCACGCGGTACTCCATTGCTCGCAGTAGAGAGATCGATGCAGAGGGGCGGCGACACACACAGCCGCGCGGACAGACTGCTCCCGGAAGAGGATTCGAACCCCTATAAACGGCACCAAAAGCCGCGGTCCTACCATTAGACGATCCGGGACCATTCGGACTTTTCCCGTTCGGGATCCATCCACCGGTCACATCTTAGCGGCACGCCCGCCATGCTCACCCGCCGCAATCCCGACAGTGGGACCTCCCAAAGCTACGGACACGTAAGTTACGGTGACGTAGCCGTAAGTAGTTGATCTCCCCCCGGATCAGTGAGGTGTCATGACACCCAAACCCCTCACCGACGGCCCGCAGTCACGCGGTGTCCTCATCGCCCTCTACGGATTCGTCGTCATCCCCTTCCTGGCCGTCCTCGCGGCCGTTCCGGTCGCCTGGGGCGGCTGGCTCTCCTGGTCCGACGTCGCCATCGGCGCCGTGTTCTACCTGATCTCCGGCCTGGGCATCACGGTCGGCTACCACCGCTACTTCACGCACGGCGCGTTCAGGGCCAAGCGCTGGCTGCGGGTGGCGCTGGGGCTGGCCGGCTCGCTGGCCATCGAGGGCAACATCATCCAGTGGGTGGCCGACCACCGCCGGCACCACATGTTCAGCGACCAGGAGGGCGATCCGCACTCGCCGTGGCGCTACGGCACCGGCTATTGGGCCCTGACCAAAGGCCTGTTCTTCGCCCACATGGGCTGGATGTTCAGCCGCGAGCTGTCCAACCGGGAACGGTTCGCCCCCGATCTGCTGGCCGACCGGGACATCAACCGGATCGACCGGTTCTTCCCCGCCGTCGTGGTCTTCTCCACGCTCGGCCCGGCGCTGATCGGCGGCCTGGTGACCTGGTCCTGGCAGGGCGCGGTGACCGCCTTCTTCTGGGCCGGCGTGGTGCGCGTCGGCCTGCTCCACCACATCACCTGGTCGATCAACTCGGTGTGCCACGTCTACGGCGAGCGCCCGTTCGAGGTGCGCAACGGCGACAAGGCGTCCAACTTCTGGCCGCTGGCGATCGTGTCGCTCGGCGAGAGCTGGCACAACCTGCACCACGCCGACCCGACCTGCGCCCGGCACGGCGTGCTGCGCGGCCAGATCGACATCTCGGCCCGGGTCATCTGGCTCTTCGAGCGCACCGGGGCGGCGTTCAGCGTCAAATGGCCCAATACGGAACGTCTGGCCACGAAGATGGCGGGGAGGGCTGGCAGGATAGCCGGGTGACGGATCCCATCGACGCCAGCGACGAGCGCCCCCGCACCCGCCGCCAGCGGCCGCCGACGGCCCCACGGGTCCGCATGTCGGCCGCGCAGCGGCGGGAGCAGCTGATCGCGATCGGCCGCCAGCTGTTCGCCGAGCGCGGCTTCGACGCGACCAGCGTGGAAGAGGTCGCGGCCCGGGCCAAGGTCTCCAAGCCGGTGGTCTACGAGCACTTCGGCGGCAAGGAGGGCCTCTACGCGGTGGTCGTCGACCGCGAGGTCCGCTCGCTGCTCGACCGGATCGCGGCCGCGCTCACCGCCGGCCACCCGCGCGAGCTGCTGGAGCAGGCGGCGCTGGCCCTGCTCGACTACATCGAGGACGAGCCGCACGGCTTCCGGGTGCTGGTGCGCGAGTCGCCGGTGCTGTCACCGGCGGGCACCTTCTCCAGCGTGATGAACGACGTGGCCCATCAGGTGGAGCACATCCTGGGCGACGAGTTCCGCGGCCGCGGCCTCGACCCGAAATTCGCCGAGCTCTACTCGCAGGCGCTGGTCGGCATGGTGGCGCTGGTCGGCCAGTGGTGGCGCGAGGCTCGCAAGCCGAAGAAGGAGATGGTGGCGGCCCACCTGGTCAACCTGGCCTGGAACGGCCTGTCCAACCTCGAGCCGAAACCGGCCCTCATCACCCGCAAGGTCAAATAAAAAGGCCCGCCGTCGCCGGCGGGCCTTTTCTGCGGAGATCAGGCGGTGCGACCCTCGCGCACCTGGCGCGGGGCGCCGGCCTTGCTCGGCTCGGCGACCTTGCTGTAGAGGCCGGCCGTGATGAGGAAGATGCCCGCGAGATAGGTGACCACGACCGTGGACACCGTGAAGCCGAGGAAGTTGGCGTCGGTGCGGCTGGCCGCGAGCTCGTAGCTGCCGAAGACCAGCAGCGCCCATCCGACGTACTTGTAAGCCTCGACGTCGAGGTTGCGGCCGATGACGGCGGCGCCGAGCACGATCGCGCCCAGCACCAGCGAGATGATCGACCACAGCAGGTTGCTGCCCTGGCCGAGGACCCGCTCGCCGTTGTCACCGGTGAAGCTCTCGCCCGAGGTCTGGATGAAGCCGACGATGGCGAACACGATGAGATAGGCGCCGACCAGGAGGCCGAGCGCGCGGTACAGCGGCCGCAGCGGGTGGTTTACCGGGGTGTGCGCCATGGTGTCCGTCTCCAAGGTCAGGTGTTGTACACGCCGATTCTCGCGTATCCCGGTCAAGCGGCGCAGGCACACCCCCCGGATCAGTTACCGGGCACCTGCTCCGCGAGCTCGAGCCAGGCCTCCTCGACCGCGGCGCGTTCCTCTTGTACCGATTTGAGCTGCGCGTCCAACTCTACGATCTTGCCGTAGTCGCTGCCGTGCTGAGCGAGGCTTTCGTTGATCTTCAGCACACGCTCGTCGAGCTTGGCCAGCTGCCGTTCCAGCTTGGCCAGATCTTTGCGAGCCTGCCGCACCTCGGCCGCCGAGAGGCCACTCGCGCTTTCCGCGCTTTTCGGTTGTACGCCGGTGGAAGCGCCCGCCGCCGAAGGCCCGAGCCTCGACGCGGCGCGCTCGAGATATTCGTCGATGCCGCCCGGCAGATGCACGAGGCGGCCGTCGCCGAACATCCCGTACGCCGTGTCGGTGACCCGCTCGACCAGGTAGCGGTCGTGGCTGGCCACGATCATCGTGCCCGGCCAGGAGTCGAGCAGATCCTCCAGCGCGGCCAGGGTGTCGGTGTCGAGGTCGTTCGTCGGCTCGTCGAGCAGCAGCACGTTCGGCTCGGTGGCGAGCAGGCGCAGCAGCTGAAGCCGCCGCCGCTCACCACCGGAGAGATCGCTGACCGGCGTCCAGATGCGCTTGTCGGTGAAGCCGAACACCTCGGCCAGCTGGCCGGCCGACAGCTCCCGGTCGCCCAGCTTGACCCGCTTGGCCACCTCTTCGACCGCCTCGAGCAGACGCAGATGGCCGGGCAGCTCCTTGAGCTCCTGGGACAGGAACGCCGCCCGCACGGTCGAGCCGGTGACCAGGCGCCCACCGTCGGGCTTGGTCACGCCGGCCAGCAGCCGCAGCAGCGTGGTCTTGCCGGCGCCGTTGGCGCCCAGGATGGCGAACCGGTCGCCCGGCCCGACCTGCCAGGTGAGGCCCTTGAAGATCGTCTTGGGTCCGGCGTTGAGGGTCACGTCCTCGATGTCGTAGACCTGCTTGCCGAGCCGGCTGGTGGCCAGTTTCTGCAGGCTCACGGTGTCGCGCACCGGCGGCACGTCGGCGATCAGGGCGTTCGCGGCGTCGATGCGGAACTGCGGCTTGGACGTACGGGCCGGCGGGCCCCGCCGCAGCCAGGCGATCTCTTTGCGCAGCAGGTTTTGCCGGCGGGCCTCGATGACGGCGGCGACCCGCTGGCGCTCGGCCCGCGCGAGGGTCCAGGCCGCGTAGCCGCCCTCGTACGCGTGCACCTGCTCGTCGACGACCTCCCAGGTCGCCGTGCAGACCGCGTCGAGGAACCAGCGATCGTGGGTGACCACGACGAGCGCGCCCCGGTGGGTGGACAGCAGGTAGCGGGCGAGCCAGTCGACACCGGCCACGTCGAGATGGTTGGTGGGCTCGTCGAGGATCAGCAGGTCGTTCTCGCGCACGAGCAGCGCGGCCAGCGCGACCCGGCGGCGCTCGCCACCGGACATCGGGCCGACCGGCGTGTCGAGCCCGAGGTAGCCCATGCCGAGACCGTCGAGGATGGCCCGCACCCCCGCGTCGCCGGCCCACTCGTGCTCGGCGCCCATGCCCTCGGACAGCCAGGCGGTGCCGAGCACGACGTCGCGCACGGTCGCCTCACCGTCGAGGGCGAAGGTCTGCGGAAGGGTGGCGACACGCAGGTCGCGCCGGTGGGTGACCCGGCCGGCGTCGGGCTCCTCGCTCTTGGCGAGCATGCGGAGAAGAGTCGACTTGCCGGCGCCGTTGAGGCCGACGATGCCGACGCGGGCGTCGTCGTCGAGGCCGAGAGAGACGTCGGTGAGCAGCTGACCGGCGGCGCCGTAGCCCTTGGAGACCCGGTCGAGGTTGATGATGTTTGCCACGATGCGGTCTAGGTTACCCGCGCGCCCGGCATCGGCCCCCGCGCGGTGACCGCCTCCCGGCACACCCCCGCGGCGTTGATCGCGGCCGCGACCCGGGCCGCGTGCCCCGCGTCGGTGGCCAGGAAGACGCAGGTCGGCCCCGACCCGGAGACGAGACCGGCCACGGCCCCGGCCTGCTGCCCAGCCTTGAGCACCTCGGTCAGCTCGGGCCGCAGCGCGAGCGCGGCCGGCTGAAGGTCGTTGCCGAGCGCCGCCCCGAGCACGGCCGGGTCACGCTGGCGCAGGGCGGTCATCAGCTCGTCCGGGTCGCCCAGCGCCTTCGGCGGGAAGGAGCTGTCGCGCAGCTCGTCGAGCTTGCGGTAGACGGCCGGGGTGGAGAGACCACCGTCGGCGATGGCGACCACCCAGTGCCACGTGGTGGGCCGGGCCAGGATCGGGCTGACGGTCTCGCCGTGCCCGGTGCCCAGGGCCGTGCCGCCGTGGAGCAGGAAGGGGATGTCGGACCCGAGGGTGGCACCCACCTCGGCCAGCTCGTCACGGGAGAGACCGGTCCCCCAGAGCAGATCACAGGCGATCAGCGTGGCCGCCGCGTCGGCGCTGCCCCCGGCCAGCCCACCGGCCAGCGGAATGGTCTTGCGCAGGTGCAGCCGCGCATAGGCCGGCATGCGCGTCCGCGCCGCGAGCGCCTTGGCCGCCCGAATGATCAGGTTGCTCTCGTCGAGCTCCAGCGCACCGGTGCCCTCCCCCTCCATGGTGAGGGTGAGCGTGTCACCGGCCCGCGCCGTCAGCTCATCGAACAGGCTGATCGCGTGGTAAACGGTGTTCAGCTCGTGGAACCCGTCCGCCCGCAGCGGCCCGACCCCGAGATGCAGATTGATTTTCGCAGGGACCCGCACCCGCACCGGCCCGTGATGCCGGCGAGGCTCGTCATCGTCCGGCCCCCAAGCCTCCGTCACGGAGTGATCTCCCGGATAGGAAGCTTGATCTCGAACGGCATGGTGAGCTCCAGCTCGGTGTCCGAATCGGCGGCCAACTCATAACGGCCGTCGACGAGGTCGTAGGCGTACACATGGACCGGATCCTGTTCGATACGCCAGAAATGCGAGACGCCGGCCGCCGCATATTCCGAAGGCTTCTCGAATCGATCCCGCCGCTTGGTGCCGGGCGAGACGACCTCGACCGCGATGGCCACCTGCTCAGGAAGAAAGAAATGATTGATCGTCGGAACGGGATGCCGCAGTAACAGGACATCCGGTTCGAGGCTGTCCCGTAGACCGACAGCGACGCCGACGGCTGTGCCGGGGATGAACATGTCAGCGGGCGCATTCTGCCGGAACCACATCCACAGCAGGTTCCCGATGGTCTGATGACCGAAGGTCGGGGAGGGGACCACGATCATGACTCCGTCGCGAAGCTCGACGCGGGGTGCGTCGTCCGGCAGGGCAAGGACATCCTCGAGGTAGTGATTGGCCAAACGCTGCCTGATGGGGTCGGGCGACCACATGACATGACCCGTCGGCTCGGCGCTCATGAGTCCACCTCCTCGGCCTTTGCGTCGGTCGGGCTGAGCTTACCGCCGGAGGGCGACAGTTTTGCCTCGGCGGCGATGGCGGTGAACTGCTCGACGGTCAGCGACTCGCCGCGCGCCTGCGGGCTGATTCCGGCCGCCACCAGCAGCTTCTCGGCCCGGTCGGCGCCGCCCGCCCACCCTGCCAGGGCGGCCCGCAGGGTCTTGCGGCGCTGGGCGAAAGCCGCGTCCACGACAGCGAAGACAGCCGATCGGTCGACGTCACCCGGAGGAGTGCGGGCGGTGAACGCGACCAGCCCCGAGTCCACATTGGGCACCGGCCAGAACACCGCCGGCGGCACCTTGCCCGCCGACCGGGCCTCGGCATACCAGGCCAGTTTGACGGACGGAACCCCGTACACCTTGGAACCCGGACCGGCGACCAGCCGGTCGGCGACCTCCTTCTGCACCATGACGAGACCCCCGCGCAGTGTCGGCAGTTCGGCCAGCAGATGGAGGACCACCGGAACCGCTACGTTGTACGGCAGATTGGCCACGAGCATGGTCGGCGCCGGCTCGAACCCGCCGGCCCGCACATGCAGGGCGTCGGCGTTGTGCACGGTCAGATGAGCGTCGGAGACGGTCTCCGGCAGCGCGGCGGCCAGCCGAGGATCGATCTCGACGGCGTGCACATGCCGGACCGCGCCGACCAGGCCGAGGGTGAGCGAGCCCAGCCCCGGGCCGACCTCGAGCGCCACGTCGTCGGGCCGCAGCCCGGCCGCGGCGACGATGCGCCGGATCGTGTTCGGGTCGTGCAGGAAGTTCTGGCCGAGCTTCTTGGTCGGCGCCACGCCGAGACGGGCGGCCAGTTCCCGGATCTCCGCCGGGCCGAGAAGTGCGTCAGCCATGGGTTCAGAGCCTACGGGGAGGGCCGCCGCAGGGTACAAACGAGCCATGAGCGAGTTGCTGGCGTTACGCGGGGTGGTCGAGGCCACTCCTGAAGCGGTGGCCGCCGTCCTGCTCGACGTGCGACCGGGCGGCCGTTCCCCGATCGCCGTCACGGGCACGATCGAGGAGACGGACGTGGGCGACCAGTTCGAGGTGGTCCAGGACGGCAGCAAGATCAGCGTGGCGATCGACCGCCCGGCCCGCTCGGTGACGATCGAGGGAGCGTGGTGGTACCGAGGGGTCACGTCGGTCGAGCCGGACGAGAGGGGCAGCCTGGTCCGCTTCCGCATGTTCAACATCGCCGAGGGCACGGGCTGGGCGGTCCGCTTCGTCTCGCGGGGCCCGATCAACGCCGCCCCACGACAGTTCGCCGAGACCCTCAGCCGCCTCGGCGCCGAACTGAACACCCGCGCCTGGATCGAATGATCAGCCCCAGGGGCCGAACACCCGCTCGCCGTTGGCGGAGATCGCGGCGCACAACTCGTCCACGTCCTCGCCCCGGGTCTCGGCCAGCGCCCGCACCGTCAACGGAATCAGGTACGACGCGTTCGGCCGGCCCCGATGCGGCACCGGCGTCAGGTACGGCGCGTCGGTCTCCACCATGATCTGCGACGGCGGGGTGACCGCGGCCGCCTCCCTCAGGGCCCCCGCGCTCGCGAACGTCACCGTGCCCGCGAAGCTCAGGTAGAAGCCTCGGCGTACACACTCCGCAGCGAATGTCTCGTCGCCTGAGAAGCAGTGCATGACGACTGTGTCCGGCGCCCCCTCCGAGTCGAGGATCCTCAGGACCTCCTCGTGCGCGTCCCGGTCGTGGATGATCAGGGCCTTGCCGTACCGCTTGGCGATGGCGATGTGCGCCCGGAAGCTCTTCTCCTGCGCCTCGCGGCCGTCAGGACCCGTACGAAATGTGTCCATGCCCGTCTCGCCGATGCCCCGGACCCTCGGCTCGGCCGCGAGCGCCTCGATGGCCCGCAGCGACTCGTCCAGGTCGGCCAGCAGCGGCGCGTCGTTGGGGTGCAGCGCCACCGCGGCCAGCACCGACGGGTGGCGGGCGGCCAGGTCGGCTCCCCAGCGGGAGGACGGCTCGTCCACGCCGACCTGCACGATCCGGTCCACGCCCGCCTTGGCCGCCGCGGTGATCAGGGCCTCGACCGGGTCGGCGCCGGGGCCGCCGGGCACGCCCGCCTCCTGGATCGTGATGTCCAGGTGGGTGTGGCTGTCGAAGACCGGGACGGCGAGGGGCTCCGGTGCGGCGGGGAACTCGCCGGCGCGCCGGGCGGCCTTCTTCCGGCGGGATTCTGACGGTGACGTTGACATGTGAGACATTCTGCACTTGGACCCGGCGGACACTGTTTGTTCACCTGGCGTCAACCGGTGTGACCTACCTTCACTGACCGTGACTGTGACCGGCGAGGACAGTGTGATCGGCTCTGATCCGCTCGAGCCGCCCCTGTCCGCACCGCTACGCCGTGACCTCGGCTGGCAGCAGGTTCTGCGGATGGCCCAGTCGGCCGACCACCTCGGTGATCCTCTCCTGCGCCAGATCCGGGCTACGGCCGCGATCCACCGCGGGACCCGGATGACCAAGGTGCTTTCCCCGGCTCAGGTCTCGGGCCATCTGGGTGGCTGGCTTCCGTACGGCTTCTGCTATCGCTCATGCGACATCGCGCACCTGCACGACCCGCGCGACCTGGCGCTGCTGCGCACCGACGGCACGGCCGACGACGAGGTGGCGTTCGCGCTGCGCTGGCGGGCCACCGATCCGATCGACTACGAGGTGCCGGCCGCGCCGTCCCAGCCCGGTCTGTCGATGCTGCCCGCGCATTCGCGCATCGGGGCCATGGTGCTGGGCACCGGCTTCACGCCCAGCAACGACGATCTCATTCCCGAGTACGTCACGGCCGGCTTCGCCGATCTCCCGATGCCGGCCAACGCGCAGATCATCGCGTACGTGCCGGGCGGCGAGGAGGTGCTGCTCTACACGTACCAGCCGGAGCAGCACGGCTGGCTGCGGCTGGCCGGCCCGCGCTGGCGGGGCCTGCTCGACAATCTGCCCGGGGTCAGCCCGGACCGCGAGTACGTCCCGTGCACGACGCCCGGCTCGGCCAAGCTGGTCGGAACGATCAAGGACAAGGAGTACGAGGCGGTCGCCGACCCGCCGAGCGAGTTCCGTGTCCGGGCCCTGACCCGCGCCGCCCGCTATCCGGTGTCGACCCTGAGCCGCCGCGCCGAGCAGGCGCT
This sequence comes from Actinoplanes sp. CA-131856, assembly GCF_050956135.1. Taxonomy (GTDB): domain Bacteria; phylum Actinomycetota; class Actinomycetes; order Mycobacteriales; family Micromonosporaceae; genus Actinoplanes. The sequence continues at coordinate 10,009,100 of NZ_CP191849.1, forward strand.
GTGGCGCGGCGTGCCCTGCTGGGTGTTGCAGCGCGACGACGCGTGGGCCCGCCTGCGCCTGGTCCGCCCGGACGCCGATGCGCTGAGCAACACCGGCGCCCGCTGCTACGAACGGGGCGTCTACGAGGCCTGGGCCCCGGTCGGCGAGCTGATGGACCACCACATCGCCGACATCCCCTATGCCATTTAATGGCTCCGCTTCGCTCCGCGGGCGATCGCCGCCGGTGGTGACCGCCCCTAACCCAAGCGGGCCAGTTCCTCCTCGATCACCGAGGGCTCGAGCTTCTTGAAGACCGGCTTCGGGGCCGAGAGCGGCGTGCCCGCGACCAGCGGGACCGACTCCCAGCGCGCGCCGACCGTGTAGTCGCCCTGGAGCACCGGGTACGACGGGCCGCCGTCGAGGTCGTCCACCTCGTCGATGCGCGGCATCGGCGCGTGCACGCCCTCGCCGCCGAGCAGCTCGAAGACCTTCTGCGCGGAGTGCGGCAGGAACGGGGTCAGGATCGTGTTGGCGTCGCTGACCACCTGGAGCGCCACGTGCAGGATCGTCGCCTGGCGGGGCTTGTCCTCCTCGGACTTCAGCTTCCAGGGCGCCTGCTCGGAGAGGTATTTGTTCGCCTCGGCCACGACCTTCATCGCCTCGCCGATGGCCGCTTTCTGCCTGTGCTTGGAGATCAGCTCACCGACCGTACCGAAACCGGCCCTGGCCACCGCCAACAGCGCCTCGTCCTCGGCCGTCAGCTCGCCGGCCTCGGGAATGGCCCCGAAGTTCTTGGCCGCCATCGAGATCGACCGGTTGACCAGGTTGCCCCAGCCGGCCACGAGCTCGTCGTTGTTGCGGCGAACGAACTCGGCCCAGGTGAAGTCGGTGTCGTTGGACTCCGGGCCGGCGGCGGCGATGAAGTAGCGCAGGGCGTCGGCGTCGTAGCGCTCCAGGAAGTCGCGCACGTAGATGACGACGCGGCGCGACGAGGAGAACTTCTTGCCCTCCATGGTCAGATATTCGCTGCTGACCACCTCGGTGGGCAGGTTGAGCCGGCCCAGCGAGCCCGGCTCGCCGCCCTTGTCGCCCTCGCCCGAGTAACCCAGCAGCAGCGCCGGCCAGATCACCGAGTGGAAGACGATGTTGTCCTTGCCCATGAAGTAGTACGCCTGCGAGTCCTTACCGGCGCCGTCGGCCGACCACCACTTGCGCCAGGCCTCGGGGTCGCCGGAGCGGCGGGCCCACTCGATGGAGGCCGACAGATAGCCGATGACCGCGTCGAACCAGACGTAGATGCGCTTGTCGTTGCGGTCGCGCCAGCCGTCGAGCGGAATGGGCACGCCCCACTCCAGGTCGCGGGTGATGGCCCGGGGCTGAAGGTCGTCGAGCAGGTTGCGGGAGAACTTCAGGACGTTGGGCCGCCAGTTCTCCCGCTGGTCGAGCCAGTTGCCGATCGCCTCGGCGAACGCCGGCAGGTCGAGGAAGAAGTGCTCGGTCTCGACGAACTCCGGGGTCTCGCCATTGATCTTGGAGCGCGGGTTGATCAGCTGCTCGGGGTCGAGCTGGTTGCCGCAGTTGTCGCACTGGTCGCCGCGGGCGCTCTCGTATCCGCAGATCGGGCAGGTGCCCTCGATGTAGCGGTCGGGCAGGGTGCGGCCCGTGGAGGGCGATTTCGCGCCCAGCGTCGTGCGCGCCACGATGTAGCCGTTGCGGTGCAGAGCACCGAACAGCTCCTGGACGACGGCGTAGTGGTTGCGCGTCGTGGTGCGGGTGAAGAGGTCGTACGACAGTCCGAGGCCGTGCAGGTCTTCGACGATCACCCGGTTGTAGCGGTCGGCGAGCTCCCGCGGGGTCACCCCGTCGGCGTCGGCCTGCACCTGGATGGGCGTGCCGTGCTCGTCGGTGCCGGAGACCATGAGCACGTCGTGACCGGCCATGCGCATGTAACGGCTGAAAACGTCGGAGGGCACTCCAAAGCCGGACACATGACCGATGTGGCGCGGGCCGTTGGCATAAGGCCAGGCAACCGCGGCGAGAACGTGACTCATGGGGTACAAGCGTAGTGAGCCGCCCCCTGGCGCCGCGACGGGATTCGCTCCGCCCTGAGCGAGATCCGCATTTATTCCGACACGCCAGGATTTGAACCTGCCCTCGGCCACCCCGCGTAGTCAAATGGAAACGTGCTCGGAGACACGCCACAGCCTGGGGAAACGCCTCGTAGCGAGGGCGACCCGTGGTCGTTCGCCGATCCCGACGCGGCCTGGTGGCGCGGCGAGACCGACCGGCCATCCCGCCCACGTCACCCTCGCCGCCGCCCCGCGGTCGCCCATCAGGATCAACAGCCTTCCGGTGGTACGAACACACTGGAACCGCCGGCGGCGAAGACCTACACGGGAGAGGCAGCCGACGCCCACGCGGCCGCCGCCTCCGACGTGGCCGAGGCCCTGAACCCCACGGCGCCCCCTCGTGCCACCCCACCAGCGGCCGAGCTGACCCCACCCCCCACCGCCGCCGCGATCGCCCCGCCGATCGAGGAGCCCGCCGCCCAGCCGGCTGAGAAGTCCGCCGCCCAGCCGGCTGAGAAGCTCGCCACCCCGCCGGCGGAAAAGCCCGCCACCCCGCGGGCCGAGGAGCTCGCCACCCAGCCGGCTGAGGGCCACGCCACGGCCCTTCAAGGGCCACTTCCTGAAGCGCCGGCGCCGGTTGTCGCGTCAGCCGCTCCCCCGGCCGAGGCGGTCGCCCGTTTTGTCGCCGTCGAGCGTGACCACGACCGTCCGGACCCCCACCGCTACGACCCGCTGCGCCCGCCCGCCGGATATACCGCCAGAAGGCCAGCACCCCACGCTGTCCAGGCGATCGCGGCGACTGACCAGCCGGAAGCGGCGACACAGCCCTCAGCGGCCGCCCTGGCCGGACCTTCGCCAACCGGTTCTCAGCCCACCGCGGAGACGCCGGACGCCCAAGTCGAGCCAGCCGGTGAGACGGCCGAGCCGGGGACGGTGACGCCGCCGCCGGCGGATCAGGACGTCATGGTTCTTCCGGAGCCCAGCGCCCGCAACCGCCCCACCGTCCCCCTCGAGCCCACGGCGGCGCCCGCTCGGCCGCCCGTCGTCCGGCGGCCCCGGCAGGGTGGCTCCCACGCCCGCCCCACCGAGCCGCTGCCGCCGCTCACCGGGTCGCCGGTCACCGATGCCCGGCTCGAACGGCTCGAGAACTCGCCGTTCTGGCACGACCGGGTCGACGACACGATCGAGGTACGGCCCGAGGAGCCCCGCCGGGCGTCCGGCAAGCCGCGGCACAGCCGCCGCTCGGCCGGCCTCCCTCTCTCCGCTCAGGTCTCCCTCGTCGCCCTCGGACTGGTCGCCGCCTTCTTCGCCTGGGTCAGCGCCGAACCGTTCTGGCTCGCCGTCGGCCACGGCGACCTCGGCAACGCCACCACCACCGTCTGCACCGGCACCGGCGTCACCCAGCGCTGCGCCGGCCAGTTCACCGCCGACGACGGCAGCTACACCATCGCCCGGGTGACCCTGCTCGGCGTCGAGGGCACCGGCCGCCAGCCGGGCGCGGTCACGCCGGCCAAGATGGTCAGCCCGGACAGCCAGCAGGCCTATCTGGGCGGCACCGGCGCGCTCCTGCAACTGCGCTGGATGCTCGGCTTCGCCTTGGTGCTTCTCTGCGGGTATGCCATCGCGGGCGTCACCAGGGCTCGCCAGCTTCCGTCGGCCCGGGCGCGGCGGGGCGCCATCCTGCTCAGCCTGGCCGGCCCCCTGGCGCTGCTCGCCGGTTTCCTGGCCGCCGCGTACTAAGGCCGCGTACTAAGGCCGCGTACTAAGCCTGATGAACCAGCGCGTACACCTCGCGCTTCTTCACGCTGTACTCGTCGGCCACGGCCTGGATCGCGTCCCGCCGCGACTGCCCCGCGGCCTCGCGCTCCGCGACGGCCGCCCGCAGGTCCTCGTCGGCCGGGCGTTGCGCCGGCCCGGCCGGCGCCCCACCCACGACCAGGGTGATCTCGCCCCGGAACTCCTCGCGGGCGGCGTCGGCGGCCAGCTCCTCCAGCGTGTTGCGGCGGATCTCCTCGTACGTCTTGGTCAGCTCGCGGCACACCGCGGCCGGCCGCTCGGCGCCGAAGATCGCGGCCAGGTCGGTCAGGGTGCCCGCGATGCGGTGCGGCGCCTCGAACAGGACCAGCGTGCGGGGCTCGGCGGCGAGCTCGCGCAGGCGGGAGCGCCGATGAGAACCCGTACGGGGAAGAAAGCCCTCGAAGACGAACCGGTCGCTGGGCAGGCCGGAGAGCGCCAGGGCGGTCGTGACCGCGCTCGGCCCGGGCGCCGCCGTCACCGGATATCCGGCGTCGAGGGCCGCGCGGACCAGCCGGAAACCCGGGTCGGAGACGCTCGGCATGCCGCCGTCGGTGACCACCGCGACCACGGCTCCGCCGGCCAGGGCCTCGACCAGTTCGGGCGTACGTCTCTCGTCGTTGCCCTCGAAGTAGGAGACGACACGCCCGGAGACCGTGACGCCCAGATCGCGGGTGAGCCGGGCCAGCCGGCGCGTGTCCTCGGCGGCGATCACGTCCGCCGTGGCGAGGACCTCGCGCAGCCTCGTGGAGGCGTCGCCGACGTTGCCCAGCGGCGCGCCGAGCAGCACGACCCGGCCGGAAGCGTTCTCTGCGGAAGACACGACGGAAAGTCCATCACATGACGCGCCGCGGCGACGGCGGGCGTCGGCTCTCAGGCGTACCTTCTACGATCGCGGGGTGACTACGGCGGCGACAGCGGAGAAAGAAACCACCCCGGAACCGCCCGTCGAGGCGCCGGAGCCCGGTGGCCTGCGCGCGGTTCCCGAGGTCGTCCGGCGGCGGCTGACCACGCTCGACAACTGGCTCAATCCGCACTCGTGGATCGTCACCGGTGTGATCGTGGTGATCGCCGCGATCCTCCGGCTGAACGGGGTGAGCAGCCCCAGGGGCTACATCTTCGACGAGGTCTACTACCCGACCGACGCGTGGGACATGCTCCACCACGGCGTGGAGTGGGACGAGAAGACCAACAGCGCGGCGTACGTGGTGCATCCTCCGCTGGGCAAGTGGCTGATTTCCCTGGGCGAGCTGATCTACGGCAACCACGAGCTCGGCTGGCGGCTCATGCCGGCCGTCGCCGGCACGCTGATGATCCTGGTGCTGATCCGCGTCGCCTACCGGCTGTTCCACTCGGTGCTGCTGGCCGGGCTGGCCGGCCTGCTGATGACGCTGGACGGCTTCCAGCTGGTGCTCTCGCGCACCTCGCTGCTCGACATCTTCCTCGGCCTGTTCGTGCTGATGACGTTCGCCGCGATGGTGCTCGACCGCGACCATTACCGGCGGGGCCTCCTGCGGGCGCTGGAGAACGGGTTCGATCCCGAGAAGACGCCGGCCGTGCCCCGGATCGTGCCGTGGTGGCTGCTGGTGGCCGGGGTGACATTCGGGATGGCCTGCGGCGTGAAGTGGAGCGCCCTGGCCTTCGCGCCGTTCTTCGCGGCGCTGGTGATCGTCTGGCGGGTGCAGGCCCGCCGCTCGGCCGGCATCCGTGGCCCGATCCTGGCCGGCATCATCGGCGATCTCGGCTGGCTGATCCTGAGCCTGGCCATCAGCTTCGTGATCTACCTGGCCGCGTGGACCGGCTGGTTCGTCACCGACGACGGCTACTTCCGCCATTACCGGGAGGCGAACGGGCTCAGCGAGCCGCCGGTCTTCGGCGCGCTGATGAACCTGTGGCACTACCACTCCGAGGCGTACAAGTTCCACAGTGGGCTGACCGAGCGGCACGTCTATCAGTCGTGGCCGTGGCAGTGGCTGCTGCTGGGCCGGCCGGTCGCCTTCTACTGGAACAACGGCGGCGACTGCGGTGCCACGAGCTGCGCCCGCGAGGTGCTGCTGCTCGGCACGCCGATCCTGTGGTGGTCGTTCCTGCCGGCGCTGGCCGCCCTGGTCTGGTTCGGCGTCGCCCGGCGCGACTGGCGGGCCTGGGCGATCGGCACGGGCGCGGTGGCCGGCATCCTGCCGTGGTTCTACTACGCGATCAAGGACGGCCGGACGATGTTCTCGTTCTACGTCCTGCCCGCGCTGCCGTTCCTGATCCTCGCCGTCGTCTACGTGCTCGGCGCCATCATGACGCCGAAAGAGGGCATAGCCGCCGGACAGGGCCGCACGGATCGGCAATTGATCGGCACCATCGTGGTCACGGCGTACGTGGTCGCGGTGGCACTCTGCTTCGCCTACTTCTATCCGATCTTCGTGGGACAGCTGATTCCGTACGACAGCTGGTCGCAACGAATGTGGCTGGGCGGCCGCTGGATTTAGGCGATCGCCCGGACCCTCACACCGCGCCGGTAGTGCTCGACACTGCCGGCGCGAGTCGTCTCAGCGCGGATCAGCGGAGCTGTGCTGAACGCAAGAGCGCGCCCCGATCGCCTGCCACGGGGGAAGCGGGCGATAGGGGCGCGCACCACAAAGCTTAACGACCTCCGATGTCAGGCACAACGGGTCACGTGCCGAACTTTCAAATTTCGATCAAGCCGTTTGGACAAACCGGACAAAGGCCTTTAACCTATTTTTGTACGGCATATCGCCGCGTGAATAGGCTTCGGCTTTTAGCCTCTTTCACTGTCGGCAAAGCGACAGTTAACGGTTGTCAGAACTCGCGTAACCTCGATTCATTCGCCATTGCGCCGCTGCTCAGAGCGTTGCGTTTCCGAGCGGCACATACCGGCCCCCATCTGGTCAAACGTTGACGCTCATCATTTCGGTTGATTCCGGTCGGCGATCATCCGTCACCCTCCCGAGTGAGGGCCCTCAAGATCGCCATAAATATTTTTAAGCTCGCCGCGTGACTTCGCACGAGCCAGAAAACCCGCAATTCGCCGCGATCGAGATTCCCGACACCGAGGTGATCTCCGTTTCGCAGCCCGCCCCGGTGTTCGTGGACAGCACCGGGCGCCGCAGCAGGTTCTTGCGGCGGCTCGCCTACGCCTTCGGCGCGCTGGTCATGGTGTACGGCGGCCTGATCAGCGTGAGCCTGGCGGGCGGTCCGGTCCGCTCCAGCGCGGTGCTGCCGCTGCCCGGGCTGGAGCCCGAGGAGAAGGAGACCAAGGCGCCGGCCCCGGCGCCCCCGGCACCCAGCCCGACACCGACCCCGAAGGCGACGGCCGTCTTCGTGGCCGAGGCCCGCCGGACACCCGAGCGCCGCCTCGCGCCGCGCCTCGAGTCGGCCCGGGTGCCGGCGACGTCGTCGTCCCGGCCGCCGTCGGCCACCCCGAAGCCCACCAAGACGGTCAAGCCGACACCCAAGCCGAAGCCGACGACCTCGCGGCCGCTCGAATCGGGCACCACCACGCCGCCGACCACGCCGACGACGACGGGGCCGGGGCCGGGCACCACCACCCCGCCACCCACGACCAAGCCGCCGGCCGCGCCCGAGCCGCCCGCCCCGAACACCGGCGGCGGCACAGGAGCGGGCACCGGCGGCGGCACGGGCGGCGGTGGCGGAACGGGCGGCGGCGGCGGAAGCGCCGTCGACGACGACCCGAGCCCGAGCCCCGCCGGCTCGGGCTCGTCCAACTCCGGCTCCGGTTCCGGCGGCAACGGGGGTGGGTCGGGCACGAGCGGTGGCGGATCCGGCACCACCTCCGGCGGCTCCGGGACCACCTCGGGCGGCGGCTCCGGGACCACTTCGGGCGGCGGCGGCTCGGCCACGAGCGGCGGCAGCGGCGGCGGCTCGGGCACTGGCGGGGGCTCCGGCAGCGGATCAGGTTCCAGCGGTTCCGGTTCCGGCTCCACCCCGCCGCCCGCGCCGCCCTCCGACACCCTCACTTCCAAGGTGCCTTCGTGACCCCTCCCCCCATGCCCGCCCGGCGTGCCCGCGGCCGCGCTCGCGGCCGCGGACCCGTCCGCCGCCGGCTGCTGCCCGCTCCGCGCGTCCTGCTCGGCACGCTGCTGCTCGGCGTCTTCGTCGCCGTGCTCGTCGTCCAGGCGTACGTGAACGCCGAATTCAAGGGCGACCACGCCGAGTCCGAGGTCGGCGACCAGGCCGGCGTGCCACCGGAGATCCTCGGCGGCGGGCCGGTCATCAACACCACCGGCGGCCAGGAGAGCACCAGCCGCATGCCGGCCAAGACGATCGCCCTGACCTTCGACGACGGCCCCGACCCGACCTGGACGCCCCGGGTCCTCGACGTGCTGAAGCGGCACAACGCCCACGGCACGTTCTTCGTGGTCGGCTCCGAGGTCTCCCGCCACCCGGCGCTGGCCAAGCGGGTCACCGACGAGGGCAGCGAGCTCGGCCTGCACACCTTCACCCACCCCAACCTGCAGCTGATCGCGCCGTGGCGGCGCAACCTGGAGCTTTCGCAGACGCAGGTCGCGATCGCCCGCGCCACCGGCGTGCACACCAACCTGGCGCGGTTCCCCTACTCGTCGAAGACGGCCGCGATCGACGAGACCAACTGGAAGATCATCAAGGACGCCGGCAAGCAGGGCTACCTGGTCGTCGTCAACGACCTGGACAGCGAGGACTGGCAGCTGCCGGGCGTGCAGCGGATCATCCGGAACGCCACGCCGAACGGCGGCGCCTCGGCCATCGTGCTCTTCCACGACGCCGGCGGCGACCGCTCGCAGACGGTCCGGGCGCTCGAGAGCTACATCCCGATGATGCAGGCCAAGGGCTATCGCTTCACCACGGTCACCGAGGGCCTCAACGGGACGATCGCCGAGAGCAACAAGGCCGCCGCCAAGAGCGCGACAGTGCCCCTGCTGGCCGAGAACCCCGAGGCGCCCGGCACCGACGTCTGGCGGGGCATGGCGGTGATCTGGACGGTCCGCCTCGCGGACGGGCTCGTCTGGGTCATCGCGGGGCTCTTCCTGCTGGTCGGGACGCTGACCATCGGGCGTACGGCATTGTTGTTGCTCCTCGCCACCCGGCACGCCCGGCAGCGCCGCAAACCCGGCTGGAGCTGGGGCCGGCCGGTCGTCGAACCGGTGTCGGTGATCGTGCCCGCCTACAACGAGAAGGAGGGCATCGAGGCCGCCGTCCGGTCGCTGGCCGGTGGCGACTATCCGGACATCGAGGTGGTGGTCGTCGACGACGGCTCCACCGACGGCACCGCCGCCCTGGTCGAGCAGATGCGGCTGCCCAACGTCCGTGTCGTCCGGGTGCCCAACGGCGGCAAGTCGAACGCCCTGAACACCGGTGTCGCGCTGGCCCGGCACGACCTGATCGTCACCGTCGACGGCGACACGATCTTCGAGCCGGACTCGATCCGGGAGCTGGTCCAGCCGTTCGCGGACCCCAAGGTCGGCGCGATCGCCGGCAACGTCAAGGTCGGCAACCGGGAGCGGATGGTCGCGGCCTGGCAGCACATCGAGTACGTGATCGGCTTCAACCTGGACCGGCGGCTGTACGAGGTGCTCGGCTGCATGCCGACCGTGCCCGGGGCGATCGGCGCGTTCCGCCGTGAGGCGCTGGCCCAGGTCGGCGGGGTCAGCGACGAGACGCTGGCCGAGGACACCGACGTCACGATCGCGCTGCTGCGGGCGGGCTGGAAGGTCGTCTACGCCGAGAAGGCCAAGGCCTGGACCGAGGCCCCGGCCACGCTGGAGCAGCTCTACCGCCAGCGGTACCGGTGGAGCTACGGGACCATGCAGGCGATGTGGAAGCACCGCCGGGCGCTGTGGGACTCCGGCCCGTCGGGCCGCTTCGGGCGGGTCGGCCTGCCGTTCCTGGCCCTGTTCGGGGTGGCGCTGCCGATGCTGGCCCCGGTGGTCGACATCATGCTCGTCTACGGCCTGGTCTTCTGGGAGCTCGAGGAGACCGTGGTGGCCTGGCTGGGCATGCTGGCCCTCCAGCTGTTCACCGCGGCGGTGGCGTTCCGGTTCGACAAGGAGTCGCTCAAGCCGCTGTGGCGCCTGCCGCTCCAGCAGTTCGCCTATCGGCAGCTGATGTACCTGGTGCTGATGCAGTCGGCCACCACCGCGCTGACCGGTGGCCGGTTGCGCTGGCACAAGCTGCACCGGGCCGGGCTCGGCGCCCGGGCCGACGCGGTGGCGGCGCCGGCCGGCCGCGACGTGGCCCCGGTCGTGGACACCTGGCCCTCGACGCTCGGCCAGGCCCGCGACGACCAGCATCCGGCGTCGGGCCGCGCGCTGGCCCGGCCGGTGGTCCCGACGCAGCCGGCCCGCACGGCCGAGCTCGATCCCCGCGATCTTCCGTCAGCCGGCTCGCCCCCGGGTGGCGGCTCGGGCCCGGTACGCACCGGGTGATCGTCGGCCCGTGCTCCGCTCGAACTGCAGCCGAGCGGAGCACGGGCCGATGTGCTCACAAGACGGCGGAAACGGACGGGGGGTTCGCTGATTCACAAACTAGGCCTATCGGATGTTTAGGGATATGTACGCCTCACTTCACCACCCGTACGTCACAAGTTCATCCAGAGTTCATCTTCAGGCTCTGGTTCTGTCTTCTTGGGCCAGGCAACATCGCCAAGTCCCCCGCGCTCCTCGCAGGAACTGGTGTCATGCTGCAGCTCCATCGCTCACCGTCTCTGTCACGTCCCGGTGAGGAAGCGAGGTGACTCCACGGCTGAGCATCGTCGTCCCGTTTTACAACGTCGAACGGTACATAGGCGACTGCCTGGACTCGCTGTCCCGGCAGACCCTCACCGACTTCGAGGTCATCCTCGTCGACGACGGCTCGCCGGACGGTAGCGCCGAGATCGCCCGCGCCCACTGCGAGGCCGATCCCCGCTTCCGGATCGTCACCCAGGAGAACCAGGGCCTCGGCCCGGCCCGCAACACGGGCGTCAAGCACGCGCAGGGCGAATATCTGACCTTCGTCGACAGCGACGACCTGATCCCGCGCTACGCGTACGAGATCATGGTGAACTCCCTCGACGAGACCGCCTCGTCGCTGGCCGGCGGCAACGCGCGCCGGTTCAACAACACCTACGGCGTCCGCCAGTCGTACGTGCACCGCGCCGGCTACGGCAAGCTGCGCAAGGCCACCCACATCTTCGAGCACCCCGGTCTGGCCATCGACCGCATGGTGTGGAACAAGGTCTACCGGCGCTCCTTCTGGGACCAGTTCAAATACCAGTTCCCGGCGATCCGCTACGAGGACTACCCGGTCACCCTGCGCGCCCACATCGACGCCGTGACCGTCGACTGCCTGGCCGTGCCGGTCTACTACTGGCGCGAGCGCGAGTCGGGCGAGTCGATCACCCAGCTCAAGTTCCAGTTCGCCAACATCGAGGACCGCGTCGTCTCGGCCGAGATGGTGCTCGACCTGGTCGACAAGCGCGCCCCCGAGCTGCGCGGCGAGGTGCACCGCCACCTGGCCACGGTCGACCTCACCACCATCGTGCAGTCGTTCGCGTCCGCGGCCGACCACGAGATGACCCCGCTGCTCGCCCTGGGCAAGCGGCTGAGCAGCCGGCTCGACCCGGCCGTGCTCGCCGAGTCGTCGACGTTCGCCCGCCTCGAATACGAGGCCCTCCAGTCCGGCGACGCCGAGCTGCTGCAGAGCCTGGCCCGTTTCCGGGCCGACGGCGGCCTCCGCGGCGGCGTCCGGGCCCGCCGGCACCCCGTGCTCCCCTGGCGCTACGAGGGGCAATATCCGGGCCTGCGCGAAGGGTCGAAGGTCGCGGCCTCGCTCTACACGCTGCCCCGGGCCGAGCTCGACGTCCGCACCGCGGTGCGCGACCTCTCCTGGGCCGACGACGCGCTCGTGCTGCACGGCACGGCCGAGATCGCCCACCTGCCGACCACGGCCAAGTCGGAGATCCGGGTCGCGCTCACCGCGGGCAAGGAGTCCCACGAGCTGCCGGTGGAGCGGATCGTCGAGCACGACACGCACGGCGACAACCGGCCCGTCGGCTTCGTCACCCGCATTCCCCGTACGCTGCTGGCCTCGCTCTCCGGCTCGGTCAAGAAGGCGCAGATCACGGTCGAGGTGCGCTCGCACGGCCTCAAGCGGCGCGGCACGCTGGCCGCCGGCGGTCTCCAGTACCCGGTCGGCGACTGGGTCGGCGACGTCTGGGTGCAGCCGCTCAACGGCGGCGACGGCCGGGTCTTCCTCGAGTTCCGGCGCAACACGGTCGAGCTGACCACGGCCGAGGTCGAGGGCGACGAGCTCGTGCTGACCGGCCGGCTGGCCTCCCGCCTGGAGGAGCCGGAGCTGCGGCTGAGCCACTCGGTCGGCGCCGTCCACGTGCCGGTCCAGCGCGTACGCCATGACGCGATGGACGACTTCACGGCCCGGGTCCCGCTCGACGAGCTGATCGGCGTGACCGAGCCCGACGACCCGTTCCTGCTGCGTACGGTCCTGGTGCCCCGCATGCACGACGGCAAGAACCAGTTCATGATGTCGATCACCGGCCTCGACCGGGGTGTGCTGGCCGAGCGCCGCGGCCGCGTGGTCGCGGTGAGCCGCAGCCCCGGCATGTACCTGAACCTGATCGAGGCGCCGGCGCAGGTCTTCGCCGACGACGTCGTGGCGGTTCCGGACGCCACCTATCTGAGCGTCTCCGGCCCCCGCTGGGCCGGCACCGACTACAGCCGGATCACCTGGCGCCGCTTCCTGCCGAACTCCGACGACGGCATCGACGCGCCGGTGCAGATCACCCTGGACGACGAGCGGTGGACGGCGTCGACGAGACTGGACGACCTGTCCGAGGGTGAGGATCTGAACTGGGCCCTGTTCGCCTCGCCCGAGGGCGGCACGCCGTACGCCGTGCAGGCCGACAGCTTCCTGGTGAGCCGGCTCCCCCGCCGGCTGGGCAAGCTGGTCCTGCGGGCCCGCAGTGGCATCCTGCACCTGGAGATGGACTGATCCCATGCATCACCACAACCACTACTACGGGTTGACGCACATCCTGGCCCGGCACTGCGGCCTGGACGACGAGTTCCCGCCGCGCATCCCGGGCTATCTCCAGCACGGCTGGAACGTGGGCTGCGGCTGGAACCCGGTGCACGAGTTCTTCCACGGTGCCTGGCGCTTCGTCTGGAGCGACGCCCCCCGCCGGCGCGGCCACGCGCTGAGCCGCCGCAACTACGCGGTCACCGGCGCGCCGTTCCTCTACCTCATGGACCTCGAACCCGACCTGGGCAAGGTGAAGGAGGAGGACCGCGAGGGCACGCTCTGGTTCCTCTTCCACGGCTGGGACGCGCCGGGCGGTCTCGGCGCCAAGATCGAGGGCGATCACGCCCGCCTGATCAGCGAGATCAAGGAGACCGAGACCGAGCCGGTCACGATCAGCCTCTACTACACCGAGTACGAGCGGGCCGACGTGCGCCGGGCGTACGAGGAAGCCGGCTTCGAAGTCATCTGCTTCGGCAAGCGCGGATGGAACTACGAGGGCACCGACCGTAAGTTCCTCTACAAGCAGCTGGCCGCGTTCCGCCGGTTCAAGCGGGTGGCCTCCAACCGTCTGGCCACGGCGATCTTCTACGGTGTCGCGGCCGGGTGCGAGCCCGCCGTCTACGGCGACGCGATGGCGCTCGAGGGCGACAACCCGCTCTTCGGCGGCCAGTCCCGCATCGCCCGGCTCTGGCCCGACATGCTGGGCAAGGACATCGATCTCGCCACCGCCCGCGCGATCACCGACGACGAGCTCGGCAAGGCCTGGACGATGTCGCCCGCCGAGATGCGGTCTCTCTTCGATTGGAACCACCATGACTGACATCGAGGTCGTCCGCGGCGAGATCCAGCCCTGGACCGACTACACCAGCTACCGCAAGCCGGCGGGCGGTGACGCGCTGCTGGCCTTCCTCACCGACGCGCTGCCGGCCCGGGCGGCCCGCGCACTGATCGCCGGCCCGCACAGCCACGAGCTGATCACCCTGGTGGCGGCCCGCAGCGAGCACGTCACCGTGCTGATCCGCTCGGTCAGCGACGCCACCGACCTGCGCGAGGCGTTCCCCTCGTCCGAGGTCAGCATCGTCGCGGGCGCGCTGGACGGCCTGGCCAACGGCCCGTACGACCTGGTCGTCGCGGCCGACGGCCTCGACCGGGTGCTCGGCTACGACTCGCCGGCGCTCAACTGGCCGCAGCGGGCGGCCCTGGTCACCGGTCTGGCCGGCCCGGACGCCGTGGTGCTGATCGGCGTCGAGAACGAGTTCGGCCTGGCCGGCCTCTACGACCGGCGCCCGGTGGACGCCCGGCACGGCGACGACGAGTGGCGCCCGCTGCACGACGACCCCGAGCGGCCCACCTCGCCCGACCAGGTGCTGGCCGCGCTGCCGGCCGCGCGCCTGTACGCGTCGTTCGACGCCGCCGGCGAGACGCACACGCTGCTCGACTCGGCCGCCGCCGCGGGCACCCGCCCCGGCCGGCCCGGCGCCCGCCTGGCCCTGGAGGGTCTGGCCGCCGCGGCCGCGCACACCCCGCTGGTCGCCCCGATCACCACCGGCGCCGACGCCGCGGCCCGGGCCGGACTGCTCGGCGCGGTGGCGCCCGGCTGGCTGGCCGTGCTCGGCCCGGCCGGCGCCACCCACACGGCGTACACGGCCACCCACAGCCTCGACCTCGGCGACGCGGGCTGGACGGTCGGCGACCGGGTCGTGCCCGACACGGTCTCGGCCGAGACCGAGCTGTTCCGGCTGGCCGCGGCCGAGGACGTGCCCGGCTTCCGGGCGTACGCGGCCCGCGTCGACAGCTTCCCGCTGGACGACCTCTACCCGGCGGCCGACGGCTTCGTCCGCGGCCTCACCGAGGCCCCCGAGGGGGCGAGCCGCGACGAGCTGCTGGCCGCCTCCTGGTTCCGGTTCCGCGACCGCCTCATCGCCGCCCACCGCCGCCACCCGTGGCCGCCGTGGATGGTCGAGAGCGACGACCTGGTGACCACCTGGCTCGGCATGTCCGGCGTCGAGGCCACCCCCGAGCTGCTGACCCGCGGCCGGGAGCTGGCCGGAGCGTTCGCGCCGGCCGAGGCCGAGGTGCCGGACGTGGCCACCGCGCTCGCCGACACCGACGAGGACAAGAAGCGGATCAAGGAGCTGGCCGGCAAGGTCTTCGGCCTCGAGCGGACGCTGCGGTTCCGCGACGCGAGCCTCAAGACCCGCGAGGCGCAGCTGCGCAAGCTCCGCGACGAGCTGCGGCAGTACCGCAACTCGCCGGTGCTCAAGCTGCACGACACGGCCCGCAAGGTCGCGAAGATCCGCCACCCGAAGCAGTTCGCCCGCGCGGTGAAGAAGAAGCTGAAGGGCTGATCCGGTCGAGATGGAGGGCCCGCCTGTCCCAGGCGGGCCCTTTCTTCATGCCGCGATCAGGTCTTCGATCATGTCGGTGGGCGTCAGGTCGGCGAACGGGAACACCACGTGCAGTGAGGTCCCGTCGCCGGGCCGGTCCGACAGGGCCACCGTCGCGTGGTGCGCGTCCAGGATCTTCTTGGCCACGGCGAGCCCGCGGTCGGGACCGGGCACGGTCGACGGGTTGGCGATGGCGCCGTAGTACAGGTGCGGGAACAGATCGGGGCGCATGCCGTCCGGCATGTCCATGTCGTCGAGGCGTACCGTCGGGCCCGACTCGATCTCGGTGCCGACCCGGACCCGGCCCCCGGACGGCGTGTACTTCACCGCCGCGAACAGCAGGTGCGTCAGCACCTGTTCGAGCCGCACGGGGTCGGCGATGATCGGCATGGCCGGCCCACCGGCCTGGTTGAGGATCCAGATCTGCTTGGTGGCGGCGATCGGGCGTACCGCCTCGACCGCCCGCTGCGTGATCCGGGTCAGGTCGATCTGCCGCATGTGCAGGCTCTCGCTGCCGAAGCCGGCGTCGGCCATCGACGTCAGGTGGTGCAGCAGATCGAGGAAGCCCCGGATGTGGCCGGAGACGGCCCGGCTCACCAGATCGCCCATCTCGGCGTCGTGATATCCGGTCTTGCCGAGCTTGCCGAGATATTGCGACATCAGCCGCAGCGGCGCCCGCAGGTCCCCGCCGACCAGGCCGGCCAGGTCGTCCTTGCGGCGCTCCAGCTCCTGGAGCCGGGCCGTGGTGTTGGCCAGCGCGATCGCGTGCCGGCGCAGCTCCATCTGCGAGGTGACCTGCCGGGCCAGCGCGCGCAGGGCCTGGAGCTGCTCGACGTCGAGCTTGCGCGGCTCGTTGTCGACCACGCAGAGCGTGCCCAGCGCGAAGCCGTCGGTGGTGACCAGCGGCGCCCCGGCGTAGAACCGGATGCCGTCGTCACAGGTCACCGTCGGGTTGTCGGCGAACCGCGCGTCCTTGGTCGCGTCCGGCACCACGAGCAGGTCGCGGCCGAGGATCGCGTGCGAGCAGAACGAGATCTCCCGCTCGGTCTCGGTCGCGTCGGTGCCGATCTTCGCCTTGAACCACTGCCGGTCGGTGTCGACCAGGGTCACGAGCGACATCGGCGTGCCGCACACGTTCGAGGCGAGCGCGACGATGTCGTCGAAATCCTGCTCGGGCGCGCTGTCGAGGATGTCGAGCGCGTAGAGCGCGGTGAGCCGGTCGATCTCATTGTCGGGCAGGGGAGCTTTCATGCCGTCACCTCCGAAGACTTGCTTCAGAGGTACCACCCGAAAGTAGCTATCCCACCGTTTCGGACTTTTTCCACGACCGGAGCGGCCGGGTCGCGGTCGGCCAGCCGAGATGCGTGCGCAGCTCCTCGGGCGTGGCCAGGATGTCCGCGCCGAGCTCGCTCCGGGCGATCTCGCGGGCGACCACGGGGTCCGGGTCGTAGCCGTAGACCTCGGGCCACTGCCGCCGCAGCCGCGGCTCGCCGCCGAAGGTCGGGTCGGCGTCCTCGAGCACCATCGGGTCGCCGTAGACCGCGCCCTGCGCCCCGGCCAGCAGGCCGTACCAGATCGCGCTGCACAGGCGGTTGGAGATGACGCGCTTGTGGCGGCGCAGCTCGGCCAGCTGGCGGACCAGGAAGTCACGGTCGTGGTCACGCCACCAGAAACCGCGGTAGCCGTGGCAGATGACCCGGAAGCCGGCGTCCTCGTACAGCTTGCGGATCTTGCGGACCTTGTGCTCGTTGAAATAGAGGCACGCGGTGATCGGGCCGGTCTCGTGCGCCTTGAGCTCGTCGATGAGGCGCTGGTGGTCGCCCATCACCTGCTGCCCCTCCCAGCCGTGGAAGGGGTAGAAGATCGTGCCCTCGCGCTTCGACTCGTCGACCGGCGTCTCGTTCATCTCGAGGAGATAGGCGAACGGGGAGCCGATGGCGACGACGTCACGGCGGCCCTGCGACCACGCCCGGCGGCGCACCTGCTCGGACCAGACCCACAACCGGCTGCCCTCGACGAACGGCACACCCGGGGCCAGGCCGTCGCCGATGTTCCACCCGTGTTGCAGGTAGCCCTGCATGCGCGGGGGATGCATCCACTCGTCGAGCTGGGCGTAACGGGCAAGCACGTGAGCGTGGCCGTAGTAGTAATTGGCGTGGTGCATGTCCACCCTGTGATTTCGCGCGACGACGGATCTAATACGGTCGGTCGGGGCGAAAGCCTAGCACCGCCACGAGCGACGAAGGACAACCGATGACAGACCACGGCGGGCCGGTCGTACCGGTCCGGGCGCGCGGCGCGTACCGCCAATCGGCGCTGGTGCTGGGCACGGCTCAGCTCGGCGGGGCGTACGGCATCGCCAACCGCACCGGCGTGCCGGACGACGACGCCACGGCCCGCATGCTGGCCACGGCCCGCGACCTCGGCGTCACCCACCTCGACACGGCCCGCGCCTACGGCGACAGCGAGAAGCGGATCGGCGCCGCCCTGGGCGATCTGGATCTCGCGGTCGTCACCAAGATCGCGCCGGGCGGCCCGGTCCGCGAAAGTGTCGAGCTCAGCCGGGCCGATCTGCGTGTCGCCCAGCCGCTGACCATCCTGTTGCACCGGGCGGCCGACGCCGGTGACTGCTGGGCCGATCTGCGCGACTGCCTGGAATCGGGCGAGGCCGACCGGGTCGGTGTGTCGGTGCAGTCGCCCGACGAGCTGCGACGGGTGCTCGAGCTGCCCGATCTCGGATATGTGCAGCTGCCCTGCAACCTGCTCGACCGGCGCTGGCTGGCCGGCGACCTCGACGCGGCCCTGGCCGGGCGGCCCGATCTCGTGGTGACCGTGCGCAGTGCGTACCTCCAAGGTCTGCTCGTCGCCGGAAGCGGCGTGCGCTGGCCGAACTACCCCGATGACCAGCGCGATCACGTCGTGTCCGTTCTGGACGGACTGGTGACCGAGCTCGGCCGGGAGGACCGCGCCGATCTCTGCCTGGCCTATCTGCTGTCGCTGCCGTGGGTGACCTCGCTCGTGGTCGGCGCCGAGACCGAGGAGCAACTGCGGCGCAACGCCGCCCTGGTCAGCCGCAAGCCGCTGACCGAGGCCGAGCGCGAGCAGGTGCTGCGCGAGCTGCCCGAGATGCCGGTGGAGCTGCTCGACCCGAGCCGGTGGTCCGCGTGATCACGCCGAACGACCTCTTCGGACTGAACGGCAAGGTGGCCGTGGTGACCGGCGCGACCGGGCGCCTCGGCCAGGTCATGGCGTCGGCGCTGGCCGGCGCCGGCGCGACGACCTGGCTGGTCGGCCGCGACCAGGGCCGCCTCGAGGCGCTCGCCTCTTCACTGGGCGGAGACTGTGTGCCGGCCCGCTGTGACGTCACCTCCGACGACGACGTGGCGGCGCTGGGTGACCGGCTGCGCGAGGCCGGCGGGCGGCTCGACGTGCTGGTGCACAACGCGCACGTGGGCCGGGCCGGATCGCTGCGCACGGCCCGCCCCGG
Source organism: Actinoplanes sp. CA-131856 (assembly GCF_050956135.1). Taxonomy (GTDB): domain Bacteria; phylum Actinomycetota; class Actinomycetes; order Mycobacteriales; family Micromonosporaceae; genus Actinoplanes. Next base: position 10,027,844 of record NZ_CP191849.1, read on the forward strand.
CGACTACATGGAGGCGGCCGACCTGGCCTTCTCCGCCTTCCAGCGCCTGCTCGCCTCGACCCGCGACCTGCTGGAGACGGCGGCCGCCGACAGCTCGCCCTCGGTGATCACGGTGGCCTCGATGTACGGCCTGGTCAGCCCGAAGCCGCATCTCTACGATTCGCCCGACGCCGGCAACCCGCCGTACTACGGCGCCGTGAAGGCCGGGATCGTGCAGCTCACGCGCTATGCGGCGGTCGAGCTCGGCGCGCGCGGCATCCGGGTCAACTGCGTGACGCCCGGCCCGTTCCCCGGTGAGGGTGGCGATCCGGCGCTGCTGAAGCGGCTGGCCGGGCAGACGCCGCTGGGCCGCGTCGGCGATCCGGCCGAGATCGCGACCACGGTGCTCTACCTGGCCTCCCCGCGCTCCAGCTTCACCACGGGCGCCAACGTCGTGGTCGACGGTGGATGGACGGTCTGGTAACACACCTTTTGTCCGATATGCCCGTTGAATGTGCGTGCACACTCTCCTGGCTGTCCTCCTGGCGGCGACCTTCGGCGGCGGCTTCGAGCAGCCGTACGTCGAGGGCGCCTACTACCGGTACGCCACAGGCACGCAACTCGGCCCGTGGACGGTGACCAAAGGCGACGTCGACCTGGCGAGCAACTCGCTGTGGCAGGTCACCGAGGGCCGGCAGAACCTGGACCTCGACGGTGGACAGCAGGGCGCGGTCGCCGCGACCTTCGCCACCGAGCCGCTGCTGACCTATCGCATCACCTACGACCTGGCCGGCAACTACGCCGGGCCGCCCGCGGTCAAGACCGGCGAACTGCGGGTCAACGGCAAGCTCATCCAGTCCCTGTCCTTCGACACGACAGGCAAAACGGCCACAAACATGGGCTTCGCCCGGCGTACGGCGTACGTGCTGGCCAAGAGCGACTCCTTCCGCCTGGAGTTCGCCAGCACGACCACGCCGGCCGGCTACGGACCGGTGATCGACGATGTCCGGGTGGACGCCTGCCTGCTGATCATCTGCCCGAAAGGCGTCTCCCCAGCGGCCTGACCAGCGGGCAAGCTGATCGCATGGGGTACGTGCTCGACACCGAACACCTTCCGGTCACCGACCGGGTCGAGGCCGTGCACACCGCCATGATGTACGCGTCGGCGCCGTGCCACGTGCTGCACGAGGACCCGCAGGGCCCCGTGCGGGCGAGGCTGGAGGTGTGGGACCTGGGCGGGGCCAACATCTTCACCCACCGCTCGACGGGAATCCGCCTGCTCCGCACGGCCAAACTGGCCCGGCAGGACGCGATGCCGGTGATCGCCCTCTCGGTCCAGCAGCGCTCCGACGGCCACATCGAGCAGCACGGCGACCAGCGCGTGGTGGCGCCCGGCGACCTGCTCGCGGTGGACCTGTCGGCCCCGTACGACTTCTCCTGGTCCGGCCAGGGCGCCGCCGGCTGCCTGCAGATCCCCTTCGACCAGCTGGGCCTGCCCCTGGACGTGGTGCGCCGGGCCACGCCCAACATCGCCGCCAGCCCGCTCTACCGCCTGGTCACCGAACACATCACCCAGTTGGCCCGTGACCCGGCCCGCATCACGGCCGACGTGTCGGCCACCGCGGTCGCCGCGGCCAGCATCGACCTGGCCCGGGCCCTGCTGGTCTCGGCCGCCGGACCGACGAAGCACACCCGCCAGATCTTCGCCGAGACCTTGCTGACCCGCGTCCGCGCCTACACCCGCCAGCGCCTGGACGATCCGGCGTTGTCACCCGCGCTGATCGCCGCGGCCCACAACATCTCGGTACGCCACCTCTACAAGCTCTGCGCCGCCGCCGGCCTCAGCCTCGAACAGTGGATCATCGACCAGCGCCTGGACCGCATCCGCCACGACCTGACCCTCCCCGACCGGGCCCACCTCCCGATAGCCACCATCGCCCTCGGTTGGGGCTTCCGGGATCCCACACATTTCGCCCGCCGCTTCAAGTCCCGATACGGCCAGACCCCGAGCCAATGGCGCCGCTCCCGCACGACGGCCACCCGAACCCCTCACCCCTGACGCCGATCGAGAGCTCAGAACACGCAGTGACCGAGGAGCGCGGTCGATGAACCACCCTCATCCGACACCGCGGCCCAACAGCTCTGACTGCCTCAGCCGGCTCGCCGACGCCTTCAATGCGTTCGCACACGCGTGAATTGCCGAGCGGCATGGGTGCCGAATACGGCGTGCGTGCGGATCAAGGGATGGTGGCGGAAGCTCGTCGCTCCGGCCGTCGCCTGAATCAGGTCGTGGTCCAGCAGCTCGGACAGGGCCTCGTGGGCAACGTCCGCCGGCAGGCCGGTCAGCGCGGCGGCCGTGCGCGCGTCGAAATCCTTCAGATGAGCCGTGACCTGGCAGATGTCGCGGGCCGGGCGGGAGAGGACGGCGAACGCTTCGTTCAGGGTGGACTCCAGGGAGAGGTCACCGGCGGTCAGGGTGGACACGCGGCGGGACTCGTCGGACAGGCGGGCGGCCAAGTGGGTCATCGTCCAGCCGGGGCGGCCGGCCACCCGGTTGCCGGCTATGCGCAAGGCCAGCGGCAAGTGGCCGCAATAGTCGGCCACCTCGCTGACCGCCGGGTCCGGGGTGCCGGTGATCTCTGTCAGCAGCGTGGCCGACTCCTGCGGGGTCAAGGGCTTCACGTGGAGGTGGGTGGCGCCGGTAAGGGTGGGCAACCGCCGCCGGCTGGTGATCCAGAGCCTGGCGGTGGCGGGTGGTTGTGGGACGGGCTCCGCTGTCACGTTGTCGAGGATCAGCACGGCGTCGGCGGGGATCCTTTGGAGGCGTACGTGCAGATCGCCCGCCTGGCCGTCGAGGAAGTGGACCTCGGAACGGAGGGCCGCGGCCGCGTGCACGGCCAGGGCCGTCTTACCCACCCCGGGCTGGCCGTGGATCACCGCTCGGCGCGAGGGGGACAGCACGGCCAGTTCGGCGGTGCGGCCCGTGAAATCCGGGACGTCCCGGGGTGGGGCATACGACGGGCGAGCGCGGAACGCGCGCGCCTCGGACGCCGCCTCGATCAGGGTCCGCTGCTGGGCCGGGTTCAGGGTGAGCGCCGACGCCAGAGCGTCCAATGTGCGCTTCTGCGGGGCCGTGCTGTGGCCTCTCTCCATGTCGCTGATCGCTCGCGCGCTCACCCCGGAGGCGTCGGCCAGGTCCCGCAAGGTCATGCGGGCGGCTCGCCGGTGGGAGCGGAGCAGTGAAGCGAACGTCACGTTCGGCAGTGTCACATCGGGGGTGGGTACGGCCGCTCAGTCGAACGACTGCGATCGCTACTGCTGATGACAGAATGCGAACGTGCTGGTGGGGCGGGATGTCGAGGTGGGGGTGCTGCGTGACCTCCTCGGCCGGGCGAAGAACGGGCGCGGCGGTGCCCTTGTCATCCGGGGTGAGGCGGGGATCGGCAAGACCGCCCTGCTTCAGGTGGTCGAGGCGGAAGCCGGCGGGATGCGCGTTCTGCGGGCCACCGGCGTCGAGAGTGAGTCCCGGTTGCCGTACGCGGCGCTCCATCAGCTTTTGTTTCCTTTGACGGCACAGATCGGCTTTCAAGAGAGCGACCTGTACGCCGTGGCCCGCGCCGTCCTGGAGCTGATCGTCGACGCCGCGCCGGTGGTGCTCGTGCTCGACGATCTGCACTGGTTCGACAAGGAGAGCGGCGACGTGCTCGCCTTCGTCGCCCGGCGCATCGGCAACGAGGCCGTGCTGGCCGTCGGGGCGACGCGGCGGCTGTCGCGGGAGTCGGGGCTGCCCGACCTGGAGATCGGGCGGCTGCCCGGTGACGTCGCGGCCGCCCTGCTGGACTCGCACGCCCCGAACCTGTCGGCGGCGGCCCGGCAGCGGCTGCTGACCGAGGCCGCCGGCAATCCGCTGGCCCTGGTCGAGCTGCCCAAGACGGCGGCCGGCAGCCCGCTCGACGACACTCTGCCCCTCAACCGCCGGCTCGAGCGCGCCTTCGCGGCCCGGGCCGAGGGCACCGGCACGGCCGGCCTGCTGCTCGTGTTGGCGGCCGACACCAACTGCGACCTCAAGCGGCTGCTCGCCGCGTCCGGCGCGAGCCTCGACGACGTGCAGCGGGCGATCGACGCCGAGCTCATCGAGCTCGACGGGGCGTCCCTGCGGTTCCGCCATCCGCTGATGCGGTCGGCTGTCTATCAGCGGGCGCCGCTGGCGGCCCGGCTGGCCGCGCACCGGGCGCTGGCCGAGCAGCTCGCCGACTTCCCGGACCGCCGGTTGTGGCATCTCGCCTCGGCCGCCGTCGGCACCGACGAAGGGCTGGCCGCGGAGCTGGAGCTCTACGCCGAACGGGCCCGCGCCCGGGGCGCCACGATGGCGGCCGTGGCCGCGCTGCGCCGGGCCGGCGAGCTGACCGACCGGCCGGGACGGTTCACGCTGCGGGCGGCCGAGCTGGCCAGCGAGGTGGGCGCGCGGCACGAGGTCGAGCAGATGCTGGCCGGAACCGACCTGGGCCGCGAAGGCCCGGTGGAGCGGGCCCGGCTGGCCATCGTGCTCGAGGTGGTCCGCTATCCGCGCTACACCGATCCGTTGCGGCGGGTCGAGGAGCTGACCGACATCGCGGTGGCCGCGTTCGAGGCGGGCAGCCCGGAGGTGGGCCGGCAGGTGTTGTGGCGGGCGGCGTCGCGCTGCTTCTTCCAGGCGACCGGGCCGGAGACCGCCGGCGCGCGGGCCCGGGTCGCCGCGGTGCTGGACGGGGACGATCCGCTGGCCCTCGCGATCCTGGCCTACACGATGCCGGAGGAACGCGGCCGGGACGTGCTCCAGAAGATCAACGGCCACAGTGGTCCCGAGGCGGCCCGGTTCCTGGGCAGCGCGGCCCTGGTGCTGGGCGACTTCGAGACCAGCGCTACCTCGCTGGATCAGGCGGTGGCCGACGCCCGGGCCCAGGGGCGGCTGGGTGTGCTGACGCGGCTGCTGGCCAGCGGCAACTGGGGCCGGATCTGGCTCGGCCACTGGGACACGGCGCGGGCCGAGCTGGTCGAGGCGCGGCTGCTGGCGCGGGAGACCGGCGAGGCGTTCTACGCGGTGGCGGCCGAGACCACACTGGCCGCGATCGCCGCCATGCGGGGCGATCTCGACCAGGCGAGCGAGTTGATCGACGGGGTCGCCGCCAGCCCGCTCGCCGCCGGCATGCGCTATATCCAGGTGGCGCTGGCCCAGGCGCGCGGTCTGGTCCATCTTTTCCGGGGTGAGGCCTCCCAGGCGTACGGCGTCCTGGCCCGGACCTTCGATCCCGCCGATCCCACCTATCACCGATACATGCGCTGGTGGCTCGTGCCGGACCTGCTGGACGCCGCGATCGGCGCCGGCCGGCTGGACGAGGCGCGCGAGCTGATCGCGGGGCTGCCCGAGCTGGCCGAGCGGGTGGGCGCGCCGATCCTGGTGGTCACCGCCGAATACGCCCATCACCTCGTCGACCCCGGTGGATCGGACATCGTCACGCGATGGCCGCTCTTCCGAGCGCGACTCCAGCTTCACCTCGGCCGGGCGCGACGGCGACAGGGCGGTCCGGCCCGGGACCTCCTGCGCGCCGCCCGCGACACGTTCGACGCGCTCGGCGCCAAGCCCTGGGCCGACGCGGCCCGGGCCGAGCTGCGGGCGGCTGGTGAGCACAGTGGACAGCGGCCGGAGGCCGTACGGGAGAAGCTGTCGCCGCAAGAGCTCCAGATCGCCGCCATGGCGGCGGAGGGACTGACCAACCGCGAGATCGCCGAACGGCTGTTCCTGTCCCACCGCACCATCGGCTCACACCTGTACCGGATCTACCCGAAGCTCGGCATCAGCCGCCGGGCCCAGCTGGCCGCCGTCTTAGGCGTGTCGTAGGCCGAATTCGAGCGCCCGGTCGGCGATCTTCTCCCAGCCCGGCTCGGCGCAGGTCCAGTGCGAGCGGCCGGGCACCTCGACGTATTCGGTGATCGTGCCCTCGCCCTTGTAGTGATGGGCGTTCGAGCGGTTCACCGACGGCGGCATGATGTGGTCCTCGCCGCCCGCGATGAACAGCAGCGGAGCCCGGTCCGGGTTGTGGTAGTTCACCCAGGTCTCCTGCTTGCCCGGCTTGAAGTTCGCGATCAGGCCGTACGCCCAGACCCAGCTCCCGGGCGCGGCGATGGCATAGCGGTCGTACGCCGCCCGCGAGTCCTCGGCCGACAGGGTGTTGGCGAAGGCGTAGTGCCACTGCTCGGGAGTGAAGCCGGCGGCCTGGTGCCGTTTCGCCGGGTTGTTCAGGATCGGGAACAGCGACTTGATCTGCGACGGCGGCGTGACCCGGATGCCCTCCGGCGGCGCCGAGTCGATCACCACGCCGGCCGCGCCGTGCCCGCGGTCGAGCAGCAGCTGGGTCAGCGTGCCGCCGAAGGAGTGCCCGATCAGGATCGGCTTCTCCGGCAGCGCCGTGATGACCTTCTCGAGGTGGGCGACGGTCTCGGGCACGGTCACCGAGGCGATCGGCGACGGGTCGGCGCGCAGCGCCTCCACCTCGACCTCGAAGCCGGGGTAGGCGGGCGCGAGGACGGTGTGGCCCTGAGCCTCGTAGTACGAGATCCAGTGCTCCCAGCTGCGCGGGGTCACCCACAGGCCGTGGATCAGGACGATCGTGCTCATGCGTCGTACTCCTTCAAGAAGTCCAGGAGGTCGTCCCCGAGCTGCTCTTTGTGGGTGTCGGTGATGCCGTGCGGCGCGCCGGCGTACACGATCAGCTCGGAGTCTTTGATCAGCGCGGCCGAGGACTTGCCGCCGACGTCGAACGGCACGACCTGATCGGCGTCGCCGTGGATGACCAGGGTGGGCACGTCGAACTTGGCCAGGTCGGCCCGGAAGTCGGTCGCCGAGAAGGCGGCGATCGACTCGTACGCGTTGCGGTGCCCCGCCGCCATCGACTGCAGCCAGAACGCGTCCCGGATGCCCTGCGAGGCGAGCCCGCCGAAGAACGGCCCGTCGGCCAGATCGCGGTAGAGCTGCGACCGGTCGGCCCGCGATCCGGCCCGCAGATCGTCGAAGACCTTGACCGGCACGCCGTCGGGGTTGTCCTGCGTGCGGAGCATGAACGGCGGCACGGCGGAGACGAGCACGGCCTGGGCCACCCGCGAGGTGCCGTGCCGGCCGATGTACCGGGTGATCTCGCCGCCGCCGGTGGAGAAGCCGACCAGCGTCACGTTCCACAGGTCGAGGTGCTCGAGAAGAGCGGACAGATCGTCGGCGTACGTGTCCATCTCGTTGCCGTCCCACGTCTGCGTGGAACGGCCGTGACCGCGGCGGTCGTGCGCGATGGCCCGATAGCCGTTGGACGCGAGGAAGAGCTGCTGCGCCTCCCAGCTGTCGGAGTTGAGCGGCCAGCCGTGCGCCAGGACGACGGGACGGCCCGTACCCCAGTCCTTGTAGAAGATCTCCGCGCCGTCGGAGGTAGTCACGTAGCTCATCGGGCGGCCCTCTCGATCAGGTCGGTGGTGGCGCCGGGCTGGGAGATCATCGCGACGTGGGAGGCGTTCACCTCGGCCGTGCGGGCCCCGGCCCGCTTGGCCATGAACCGCTGCACCGCGGCCGGGATGAGGTTGTCGTGACGGGCGACCAGGTAGTACGACGGGATGGTCGTCCAGGCCGGCGCCCCGGACGCCTCGTCCAGCGTGTGCACGTCGCCCGGCCGCTGACCGGCCCACATGACGTCGGCGGTGGAGCGGGGCAGATCGCCCGCGAAGACCTCGTGGAAGTACTCGCGGCGGACGTAGCCGTCGGCGCTCTGCCCGTAGGGGCGGAACTCGAGCTGCTGCTGACCGAGCTTGGTGCCGGGGAACTTGTTCTGCAGGCCGGCGACCGTCTCGCCGGCCGCGGGCGCGAAGGCGGCCACGTAGACCAGCGCCTTGACGTTCGGGTTGCCGGTGGCCGCGTTCGTGATCACCATGCCGCCGTACGAATGTCCGACCAGGACGATCGGGCCGCCGATGGTGGCCAGGATGCTCGTGAGATAGGCGGCGTCGGACGCGACGCCACGCAGCGGGGTGGCCGGGGCGAGCACCGGATATCCGGACCGGATGAGCCGGCTCAGCACGCCGTTCCAGCCGGAGGCGTCGGCGAAGGCGCCGTGCACCAGGACGACAGTGGGCTTCTTCTTCTTTCCGGTGGCGGCGGCCGGCGTTGCCAGCACCCCGGTGGCGGCTATCGCCGCGGAGCCGGCCAGGACAGCGCGGCGGCTGAGCGTTGGCATGAGTGGTTCCTCTCGATCGGTGATCTCATGCAAACAGCGGGCCGTCGCGCCGACCATGCGAAACGTTATGCAGAACTTCCGCCTGCGCCGACCACTGCGTCGTGACCTGGCTGCGCCGGAAATGCGCGACCGCCGCGGCGAACTTCGAGCCCGCCTCTTCGCCGCGGGCCCGGCACGCCAGACCCCACGCCAGGTGCACCCGGCCCAGCAGGTGCGGCTCGCCGAACTCCTCGGCCAGCGGCAGCGCGACCTCGGCGGCCGCCACGGTTTCGTCCCAGCGCTCCATTTGCGCGTATTCGTGCGCGAGGAACACCGAGGCGGTCACCCGGGCCGCCAACTCGGGCGCGGGCGCGAGCGGCCGCCGCTCGACCTCCTTCAACGCGTGCCGATACTGCTCGGCGGCCTCCTCGGGGCGGCCCATCCCGTGCAGGTTGGCGCCGATGCCGATCAGCATCTGCACATAGCCGTCGTGATCGCCAGCGGTGTCGGCCAGCTCCAGCGAGCGCCGCATCAGCTCCAGCGCCTTCTCGCGCTCCTCCATCTGCGCGTACGCGTCGGCGGCGTAGATGAGCGAGGCGGCCTGCTCCTTGAGGTCACCCAGCTCGACCGCCATGTCGTACGCGGCCATGGCCGTCTGCACGGTCTCCGGGAACCGGCCGTCACAGAACGACAGCGCCCACGCCTGATAGTTGCGGTGCACGACCTCCTGCCGCCGGTCCGGCAGCCGCTCGGCCGACTCCCGCGAGAGCGTGAAGATCGAAGACCAGGGATCGATGCTGTACGTCCGGTCCGAGTACCAATGAAGCGATTCCGCCACATCGACGACACGCTGGTGCTCACCCGCGGCCGCCGCCCGGCGCATCGCTTCGAACCAGCCGTCCACTTCGGTCTGCAACCAGGCCTGGGCCGGGCCCCACTGCTCGGGTCCGCCCTCGTACTCCGGCTCGAACAGCCGTCCCGAGGCGACAGCCGTGTCCAGATACCAGTCGATCAGCCGCTTCTCGGCGGCGCGTCGATCCGCCGCCGGCTCCTCGTCCCGCAGCCGGCCCCGCGCGAAAAGCCGGATCAGATCGTGAAAGCGATAGCGGTCGTGCCCTTCCGGTTGCAGGAGTCCAAGATCGAGCAGCTCCTCGAGCACGTCCTCGGCCTCGTGCGGGTCACGCTCGGCGAGCACGGCCGCCGCCGCGGCCGAGAAGGACAGGGTGGGAACGTGGGCCAGCCTTCGGAAGACGGTCCGGGCCGTCTCCGGCAATTGGGCGTACGACGCGGCGAAGGCACTCTCGACCGGGGTGAGCATGGCCAGCCTCCGGTCGGCGTCGGTCAGCGCGTCCCGGTCGTGCAGGGTCGCCGCGATCCGCAGAGCCAGCGGCAGATGCCCACACAGCCGCGCGATCTCCTCGACCGCGGGCCCCGCCCCACCGAGCAGCTCAACCGAATCGCCGGCGTTCAACGGCATCAGAGCGATGCGCTGTACGGCCTCGAGCCCACCGAGGACCCGTCGGCTGGTCACCACGACCGCGCCGCCACCGGCACCCGGGAGAAGGCCGCGCACCTGCCCCTCGCCGCCGGCGTTGTCGAGAATGACGAGGCAGCGCCGGTGGGCCAGAATCGACCGCAACTGCCCGGTCCGCTCCTCGTCGCCGCGCCCGATCTGCCGGGTGCTGACCCCGAGCGCCCGCAACAGCGTGGTCTGCGCCTCGCCCAGAGTGGCGCCGCCATCCGGCTCGGTCCCGCGCAGATCGAGATAGAAGCACCCGTCCGGAAACAGCTCCCGATGAAGCTCGGCCGCCCGAATGGCCAGCCCCGTCTTACCGACGCCAGGCGGCCCGTGCACCACAGTGACCGGCGTGGGCCCACTGACCATGAGATCGGCCCACCCGGCGCCGATCGCGCCGAGCTCCCCGTCCCGCCCCACGAAGTGCCCACTGCGCCGAGGCAGATCACACATCCGGGGCCGCCCGGTGGTGACGGTTTCCCGCCCCGCCTTCGCCAGCTCACCCAGATCCTGATCGTCGCCGAGCACTTTCGCGAGCGCGCTCACCGTCCGGGATTGCGGCGTCCGGCTGCGCCCACGCTCCATGTCGCTGATGGCGCGGGCGCTGACCCCCGACGCTTCCGCCAGCCCTTCGATGGTCATGCCACCGCGAACGCGAAGCTCCCGAAGCCGCCGCCCGAAATCCAGCCCAGTCTGTTCCGTGAGTGTCATAGCCAGCCCGACGCTATCGACACTCCGACCAGCAAAATCGGCCCTCAGCGCACCGTTGTAGGCCCTCCGTGCACGATGACCGACGCCATCACTCGTAGTACATGCCGCAGAAAGTACCCATCAAGTAAAGTATTCGCAGCTCACAGCGCTTGAATCCGCCCTTGACAGCCTCCAGTACAGCAGTTCAACAAGTAACTCAACTACTGCGTGTAGCCGAGGTGGCCCACCATGGGACGTACTCCCGCAACCGAGGAGCGGCATCCGGGTCCTTGAGTACGAGGTAACCGTCATCAACAGCCTCCTTCAACAGACCGGAAGCCTTGGCGCTGTTGCGAACTTCGATGTTGAAGCGCTGACGGACAGAAGAGTTCGTCACTCTCTCGTGCATCACGTAGCGCAGGACAGCGTGCAGGTAGACAGCCCGAACACGATCAGCACGATCCATGTCCTTCAGCTCTCGATGGCTGAAAAGCGTGATCTTGGTGCTGTCCCCGGGGGTGGTCACGAGCGGAGCGGGGAGCTGGTACAACTCGATCTCGGAAGCGATCTTGTCCCAACCGCTCCCTCGCTCCTCACAGATGCCAGCGCGACGCATCAGCGAAGCCAGCTTCTCGTTGCGGGAACGAGGCGGACTGTCCACGAATCGCGCTGGATCCATCAAGGGCATTCCGGGGTTCGTGATTTCGATACGATCGTCGAAGATTTCAACCATTGGGCCGGCGCCCCTAATGGAAAAGTCTTGATGCACCAGCGCGTTGGCAACGAGCTCTCGAACAGCAAGCTCTGGATACATCTGGACGGTCTGCCGTAGCGCCTGGCCAATCACTTCATTCGAGGGCAGAAGCCCGTTGACGTATTCCAGCAATCCCTTGAAGCCAGCCGCGTAGCCCCGGCTTCCTTCTTGCTCCTTGATGGTATTCAAACGGCTTTTCCCACGGTAGGTGATCACACGGAGCGCTTTTCGGTTCAGGGACGGAAAGGCGTCCAGCCTCTTGGCGAAGAGAATCGCTCCGACGTTTGTGACGTTCCAGCGCCCACCTGGACGCGAGGAGATGATGTCATCAGCGTCGAGCGCGGCTAGGATCACTGACGCGTTAGGCGGCAGCGGGGCACCCATCAGATCGAAGTATGCGGGATAGTCGATCAAGGTGGTTACATCTTCACCGCTCACGTTCTCCAGCGCGACGGCATTCTCGAATGAGGTACGGTCGAAGGACTTCCACAGGCGACGCGCATGCTCGCGATGATCTTTCAGTCGTTTCTTGTAGCTTCCGACGCGGATATATTCAACATCACGGAAGCTTGTGGGTTCCGATGTTGCGGCGTCGACCTGAAGGAGAATAATCCGTTTGCCGTCAACGGTGAGGTCGTCGAAAACGAAGTGGATCTGGGGTCTTAGTCCCCGGACAAGCCAATTTTCGAGATCCTCGTTGCCGACTTTCGTTTGATGAGGATCAAAGGCCGTCCCGACCATCGCATGATCACTGTCGCGCACACCCCAGATGACGTATGCCTTGTCCCGGCCTTCCAGCGCCGCGGAGTTCGACAACGCCGAGATGTACTCGCCGATCAGATCCGGGGTGTCGTTGTTCTCCTTGAGCTCCAGCCAGGAAGTCTCCCGCGGCAGCGCAAGGAGCTCGTGAACGAGGTCGACAAGTAGCTCGGTTCGGGAAGAACTCACGCTAGCGCACCTTCAGACTCCGACTGTTAATGATCTTCCGTCAACCTCGACGGCTCGAACTCGCCGCCCACACTCCAAAGCTGCATACGAACGAAGGCCGCTCCGATTTACTCGGAACGGCCTTCGTGTTGGGTGGAGCTGTGGGGATTTGAACCCCAGACCCCCTCGATGCGAACGAGGTGCGCTACCAGACTGCGCCACAGCCCCTTACCAATCCCCCGGACCTGTCCGTGGAACCGCAGCAAGGCTAACAGGTTGCGCAGGCTCCCCGCGAACCGACCCCCACAACGCCCCCTTATGCGGTGTGGTGGCGGCCGCCCGCCTCGTAGGCCCGGCCCCTCAGACCGCCCGTTCGGCGGTACGAGACCGAGGCCGTCGCGGCCGGTGGGAGGTCCTGGTCGAGGCCCATCGCGGCCCGCCGCACCGCCTCCTTCTGGGCGGCCAGGCGGCGCTGCGCCTCCCGGCGGGCGGCCTGGCGGCGCGCCTGCTCGCGGCGCACCTCGGCCTGACGCGCGGCCAACCAGGCCGCCTCGCGGGCCTCCTCGCGGCGGCGCCGGCGGTCCGCTATGGCCCGGTTGCGCAGGTGGATCAGGTCGATCACCAGCAGCGTGAAGGTCACCGCGAAACCGATCCAGAAACCCGGGCCGACCGCCAGCACGCCGATCAGCTCGATCAGGTTGAGCAGGATCAGCGCCGCGAAAACCCGCCTCCGACGTACGACCGCTGGGGTGTGCCGGCGGGTGGGCACCCGCCGGGCCGGGCGGCGGCCCGGCTTGACCAGCCGCAGCCGGGGTCGTTGCGGCGACAAAGCGGGCGAAACCGTAACCGAAACCAGCCGGCCCGGGTTGATCGGTCGGCGTCCGGGCACGGTGCGGCGACGGCGGTGGCGCTGGAGCACCCTCGCCGTCGACGACGCCCGCTCCGCGGCCAGCCGCTCGGTGGCGTCGTACCGGCGCACGAGCGCGGGCGCGAGGGCGAGCAGACCGGCCGCGGTGAGGACGGCGAGGAGCACCGAGGTCGGCACCCTCACCCCTCCCGTCAGCTACGGGCGGTCCGCTTTTACAACTCCCGGCCGCGGACCGCAAGACCCAATCTCCCCGAGGCTACGGGCGCGAGCTGCGGAAATGGTCACGGCGCGCCGGGCGTGTCAAGCGCCTCCTCAGGCGCGCACGCGGCGCCAGCGGGCCAGCAGACCGCCCTCGGCGGCCACTTCCTCGCTGGTCAGGGCATATCCGAGATGGTCTCGCCAGCTGCCGTCGATGTGCATGTAGCGCTGGTGGTAGGCCTCTTCGCGGAAGCCGAGCTTCTCCACCACGCGGCGGGACGGCTTGTTCTCCGGGCGGATGTTGACCTCGATGCGGTGCAGTCCGCCCGCGCCGAAGGCGTGGTCGACGGCCAGGGCCAGCGCGGTCGGGATGACGCCGCGGCCGGCCACCCGCGCGTCGACCCAATATCCCGCGTAGGCCGAGCTGAACGCCCGCCGGACGATGTTGCCGAGGTTGAGATGGCCGACCAGGCGTTCCCGGCCGTTCTCCTGGAGGCAGACCGCGAACGGCATGCTTTCGCCGCGCCTGGCCGAGCGTTTCATGTCCTGATAGACGTAGCCGAAGGCGCGGGCCGAGTTCATCTCGGACCACGGGCCGGGCGGTGCCGACTCCCAGGGGGCCAGCCATTTCTGGTTGGCCACCCGCACCTCGGACCAGGCGCGGCCGTCGCTGCGCTTGTAGGGGCGCAGCACGACGGGTCCGTCCGCCAGGACGGCAGGCCATCCGGGCGTGGACCCCAGCATCATCGCCTCCGGTCGAGGAGCAACACGTCCACGGTCGAGCCGGCGGCCGCCGTGGTGACGCGCTCACCGAGGACCAGCAGGCCGTTGGCCTCGGCAAGGCCGGAGAGAGTGTACGGCCCACCGGCCAGCGGCTGCACCGTATGTCCCCCGCCGCGCCGTTCGGTGACGAACGCGGGGCGGAACTCGCGCAGGCCACCGGGCGAGGAGACGGTCTCCAGCAGGTGCGCCTTGACGCTGGGGCGGAACACCGGCTCGGCACCGGCCAGCAGCTGGATGACCGGGTGGGCCAGCACCTCGAAGCCGATCAGGGCGGCGCCGGGCTCGCCGGGCAGGCAGATCACCGGCACCTCCTCGCCACCGACCGTGCCGAAGCCGAGGGTGCTGCCGGGGCAGAGCGCCACGTCGGTGAACTCGACGACGCCGCGGCCGGGGTCGCGGCGGGAGAGGACCCGGCGCAGCATGTCGCCGGGGCCGGTGCCGGTGCCGCCGGTCGTGATGATCAGGTCGGCCCGCAGCGTCTGGTCCTCCAGCAGGCCGCGGAGGCCCTCCGGGTCGTCGTCACAGATGCCTATCCGGTACGCCAGCGCGCCCGCCTCGACCGCGGCCGCGGTCAGCGCGTGCGAGTTCGCGTCGACCACCTGCCCCGGCTGGCTGGGCCGGCCCACGTCGACCAGCTCGTCGCCGGTGGCCACGACCACCACCCGTGGGCTGGGCCGGACGACGACGTGCCCGATGCCGGAGGCGGCGAAGGTCGCCACCATGGCCGGGGTGACGTACGCGCCCTTGGGCGCCAGCACCTGGCCGACCGCGATCTCGTCGCCGGCCCGGCGAACGCCCGAGCCCCTTTTCGGCGCGTGCAGGATCTCCACGGCGGCCATGCCCTGGTCGGTCCAGTGCACGGGCACGACCACGTCGGCCCCGATCGGGAGCGGTGCCCCGGCCGCCACCGAGAAGCACGTGCCCGGCGAGAGCCGGACCGGCCGCCAGCTGGAGGCGCCGAGGTCGCCCACGACGTTGAGCCGGACCGGGCGCGGCCCGCCCTCGACCCGCCCGAAGGAGGGGTGCGAACCGACCCGGCCCGCGCCGCTCAGGTCCTCCCAGCGCGCCGCGTATCCGTCGATCGCCGCCTGGTCGAACGCCGGGTAGGGATGCGGGGCCAGCACGTCGGTGGCGAGCGTGTTGCCGTGCGCCTGGGTGAGGTCGAGGTCGAGCGGAGGCAGCGGCCGGAGCCTGCGCAGCACGCTGCCCAGGTATTCGGCGAGAGGCTTCAGCTCGTTGGCGGCCGCCTCGGCATCGGCCGTGGCCGTCATCCCCTCGCACCGCCGGCGACGAACTCGGCCAGCCAGCTCCGGAACTCCTCGCCCAGGTCGTCGCGCTTGGCCGCCAGCATGACGACCGTCTGCAGATAGCCGAGCGGCATGCCGGTGTCGTACCGGTGGCCGCGGTAGACGATGCCGTGCACCGGGGTGCCGTCGGCCAGCAGCTGGGCCATCGCGTCGGTCAGCTGGATCTCGCCGCCGCTGCCGGGCTTGGTGTCGGCGATCGCCTCGAAGATCGAGGCGGGCAGCACGTAGCGGCCCAGGATGGCCAGGTTGCTCGGGGCTTCCTCCGGCGCGGGCTTCTCGACGAGGCCGGTCACCTGAACGACATCCTGCCCGAAGTCGGACGGCGCGACCGAGGCGATGCCGTAGCGCGAGGTCTCGGACGGCTTGACCTCGCCCAGGGCGAGCACGATGCCGCCGGTGCGGGCCTGGAGGTCGAGCATGGCCGGCAGGAGTGGCTTGTCCTCCTCGACGAACTCGTCACCCAGCAGCACCGCGAACGCGTTGTCGCCGACGTGCGAAGCGGCGGTGCCGACCGCGTGCCCGAGGCCGAGGGGCTCGCCCTGACGAACGGTGTAGATGTCCGCGAGCTCACTCGTACGGCGTACGGAAGCAAGCCTTTGAAGGTCGCCTTTCTCTTCGAGCCGGACCTCCACGTCGGGCCGGCGGTCGAAGTGGTCGACCATCGCGGTCTTGCCGCGGCCGGTGACCAGCAGGACGTCGGTGATGCCGGCGGCGGCCGCCTCCTCCACGATGTACTGCAGCACGGGACGGTCGACGACGGGCAGCAGCTCCTTGGGCACGGCCTTGGTGGCCGGCAGGAAACGCGTAGCCAGCCCGGCCGCGGGGATGACGGCTTTCACCGCCCGGCGGCCGGACGCTTGCGCGTTCGAGGTCATCGAGGTCACCGCACCTTCACTTCAAGTCGATCGTGCCCGTGATATGCAGCGAGACTAACGGCCGCGTGCCTGCCCGGGCGGTCGTGGCCCGGTCGGCACGGCCGTCTTGGGATCCAAGTTTCCTTCATGAACTGTTGGGGAAACCCGCGAATTTGTCACATCCCCCGCCTCGGCCAGGCGATATGTGTCCCGTCCGGCCCTCTTGGCCGCGTAGAGCGCGGCGTCGGCCGCGGCCAGGACCTGCTGCGCGCCGGCGCCGTGCTCGGGATAGACGGCCACCCCGATCGACACGGTGACCGGGATGAGCAGGTCGTCGGGCCGTAGCGGGTCGATCGGCACGGGCCGGTCGCGCACGGCCGCGCCGAGCCGTTCGGCGACGATCGCCCCGCCGTACGCGTCGGTCTCCGGCAGCAGCACCACGAACTCCTCCCCGCCCTGCCGGAACGCCACGTCGACCTCGCGCAGCCCGACCCTGATGCGCCGGGCGAACTCGCTCAGCACCGCGTCGCCGGCCGCGTGCCCGTACGTGTCGTTCACGTCCTTGAAGTGGTCCAGGTCGAGCACGAGCACCGCCAGCATGCGCCCGAACCGGCTCGCCCTCTCCACCTCCCGGCGCAACGACTCACGGAGGTAACGGTAATTCCACAGCCCGGTGAGCGGGTCGGTCAGCGAGAGCCGCTGCGCCTCCTCGTGCATCCGCACGTTGTGCACGGCCACACCGGCCTGCCCGGCGAAGGTCCGCAGGGTGTGCAGGTCGGCGTCGTCGAAGGAGTCCCCGCCGACCCGGTCGTAGAGGGCCAGCACTCCGAGGGTCTCCCGCTCGTCCTCGGCCTCGACGGGCGCGCAGATCGGCACGGCCACGTAGCTGAGGCAGGGCGGCTCGGCAGTGGCGAGCTCACCCTGGCCGCGGCGCGGCTCACCGCTGGCGGCGACCCCGCCCAGCACGCCCTCGCCGACCGGCAGGCGCTGCTGGGGCAGGTCGGCGTCGGGCAGGTCCCAGGTGCCGGACAGGCCGACGCCGCACTGGGCGACGAGCTGCCCGCTCACCGGGTCGATGAGCAGCACGAGCCCGGCCCGGGCGCCGGTCGCGGCGAGCGCGGTCCGCAGGATGACCTGCAATATCCGCTGGAGGTCGTGGGTGCTGGAGAGGGTCTCGCCGAGGATGGCGAGATGGCCGCGGAGCTGGTCACGGCTGGCGGTGAGGGCTTGGACGTACGCCTGGAGCTCGCGCGTCATGCGGTTGAAGGTGGCCGCCAGTCGGCCCAGCTCGTCCGGGCGCAGGATCGGCACCCGGGTGTCGAGGTCGCCGTCGGCCACGCGCCCGGCGGCCCAGGCCAGCTCGCCGAGCGGCCGGGTGGTGGTGCGGGCGAGCCAGCGCGCGACCAGCACGGCGGCCAGGGCGGCCGACAGGGCGACGGCCGCGAGTACGGCGTACAGGAAGGTCGGTCTGGTTGTCGGCACGGTGAGCGTGAGCGGCAGGGGCTGGCCGGGCCCGGGGGCGAGGTGGAGGGTCTGTCCCGTCTCGTTCTCGCTGGTCAGCGTCACGCGGGTGCGGCTCGTGGCGCCGAGCCGGTCGAGGAACGCGCGGTCGATGGCCTGGGAGGCGGCGATGGTGACGCCGCCGACGACCGACGCGGCGGAGATCGTGGCCGGCCCCTCGGCCGAGCAGCTCGGCCGGGTCGGCCGCGCGGCGCCGATCTCGATGCCGCTGGCCAGACCGCGCGCGATCAGCTGGCCGGCCACCGCGGCCCGGTCATTTTCCGGCACCACCGCCACGGCGTCGGCCACCACCTGAAGCTGGCGGCAGGCGGCGGAGACACTGGTCCGCACGGTGGTCGCGGCGCTGTCGAGCCGCTCGGCCGTCCGGTCCCGGCTCACCGTGGTGACGGTCAGGGCGACGAAGATGGACCCGAGCAGGACCGGACCGAGCACGACCACCAAAAAGGCGGTGGTCAGCCGGCCACGTAGCGTCACGCATCCTCCCGGGAGTGGCCCTCTTTGGAGCGATGCTGACATAGTGTGCACCGTTTGCCGCTTTTCAAAAGGGGGTGTTGCATGCCCGATTTAACCGGTGACGCGGAAAGATCTCGCATCGCCAAGATCGCACTCCGCAGTCAGCTGCTCACGGCCCGGCGTCAAGCGCCGGCGTCGGACACCCCCCTTCTTCAAGATCAAGTGCTTGCTTTTGTACGTCGTGAGCACCCGGCCACCATCGCCGCATACGTCCCGATCGGCACCGAACCGGGCGGACCCGACCTGATCACCGCGCTGGCGGCCCACGCGAGGGTCCTGCTGCCGGTGCTGCGACCGGACAACGACCTGGACTGGGCCGAATATGCGGGAACGCTCGAGCGGGGGCCGCGGGGGCTGCTGTCGCCGCCCGGCCCACGACTGGGCGTCTCGGCCATCGGGCAGGCCGGGCTGGTGCTCGTGCCCGCCCTGGCGGTGGATCGGCGAGGCTTGCGCCTGGGTCGCGGCGGGGGGTCGTACGACCGGGCCCTGTCCCGAGTCTCGTCAGGCGCCCTCGTGGTGGCGCTGCTGCACGAGGGCGAGCTGCTGGAAGAGGTGCCGGCCGAGCCGCACGACCGGCCGGTGCACGGCGTCATCACCCCGCACGGTGGTCTATTCCTGACCCGGAAGTGACGTCCGCCCAACGCTCAACCTGCCGTTCGAGTGGACGAAATGACCTCCGATGGCGCAACATTGGCACTCGGAGTTGGCGAGTGCCAACAGCCGAAAGATCCGGAGGAGCCGTGCCTACCTACCAGTACGCCTGCACCGAATGCGGCCACCAGCTCGAGGCCGTGCAGTCGTTCTCCGACCCGGCTTTGACGGAGTGCCCGAACTGTGACGGCAAGCTCCGCAAGGTCTTCAACTCGGTCGGCATCGTCTTCAAGGGTTCGGGCTTCTACCGGAACGACTCCCGCTCCGGAAACGTGAGCGCCGAGAAGTCCTCCGCAAGCAACGGCGACGCCACGAAGAAGTCCGACGCGTCGAGTTCCAGTTCGAGCTCCAGCTCTTCGAGCGATTCGTCGTCGAGCTCCTCGTCGGCGTCTTCTTCCTCGTCGGCGTCTTCTTCGTCTTCCTCGAGCGGCAGCTCGTCGACCACGAAGGCGCCCGCAGCTTCCTAGAGGCCCCCAAAATCGCGCCAGCGTCCGCTGGCGCGATTTTCGCGCATCCGCGTCCGCGCCACGATCTGCCCTCGGCCTCGCCGCCGCCCTGCGCCCTTCTCGCCGCCTGCGTCCTCCTCGCCGCCGCCTGCGCCCTTCTCGCCTCTGGCTCGCGCCCTTCCCGACGTCCGCGCCCTTCCCACCGCCGGCTCGCGCCCTTGCCACCGACTGCGGTCTTCCGCCACCGCCCGCGCTCTTCCCGACCCCCGCCCGCGCTCCTCTCGGCGCCGGCCGCCCACTCCTCGCGCCGACCGCTACCAAAATCACCTGGATTCGCGCCGGTTATCCCCAGTCCGGCGTTGTCCACAGGCCCGGAGCGAGCGATCTTCCTTTCCGCCTAACGTCCGATCCGGCGCCGAGACCACGACGCCAGGACGAGCGAGAGGGGACAGGACGATGGCCGGACCGAGCAAGTCCCGGCTCGGGCGAGCCATCCCCCCGCCGCACGGGAACGCAAGCCGCGCAAGCGGCGAAGGGCGCCTAGATCCCGTGCGCCGGCGTCGGCCGGCCCGCAGCACGCTGCTACGCCTCGCGGCGGTCGCGGCCTTGCTGACCCTCGCCGCCCTGGTGTCGTGGTCACCTCCACCAACGTGCGAACCGCCCACCGACGCGGTCGTCACCCTGCCGTCGGGTCACAGCGCCCGCTCATCCGGCCCACCCGGCAAATCAGGCACCACTTCAGGCGGCTCCACGACCACCGCGCCACCAGGAGATTCCGCCGCGCCGCCAGGTAGCACCACCGCGCCACCAGGAGAGTCAGCCACGCCACCAGGAGACTCAGCCGTGCCACCGGGTGACACCGCCCCGCCACCAGGAGATTCCACCGTGCCACCTGGCACCGGCGTGCCGCCGGGAGACTCCGCCGTGGCACCGCCCGGCTATTCGGGTGGTGCCGTCCCGGGCGCCGCTGTGCCCTCTGGGACCGTCGGCGTTCCTGTTCGGCTGGCCGACCCCACGGCGCTGTCGCTGGTCAAGCCCGGCAACCGGGTCGACCTGCTGCGTCTCGACGCCAAGGGCGCGACCACCTCGGTCGCCGCCGCCGCTCTGGTCCTGACCGTCACCGGCGCGTCGGACCCCACCACGGGCGGCCTTTTGCTGGCCCTGTCACCGGCCGAGGCCGAGCGCGCCGTGGCCACTTCCAGCCATGGCTTCGCCGTTCTCATCCGCCCCGGCTGAAACAGACGGTCTCACCAGTGGGGCGGGCGGTCCTCAAGCAGGCGCTCGTCGTTGTCAGAGGAGCGTTCGCCCCAGCCACGCTCGGTGTCGTCGCGGGTCTGCTCGGGGAGGAGAGGTGCCTCCTCGGACTCGAAGTCGACCTCGCGTTCGCCGTCCAAGTCGCGCTCGGGCTCATCCAGGATGTCCACGTCTAAGAGGGTAGGCCCGCGCCGCTGCGGAAGTCTTCCCCCTTCGGCTGTACCGTCGGTGAACGTGAGCAGCCCCACCGGCGTCCCGGACGACTCCTACTGGCAGCGACCGGATCCTGACTCTCCCGTGCCCGGCCCGGCCCCCGAGTCCACCGGGCCCGAGCCGAAGCCGGAGGCAACCTATCCCGGCCCGCCCAACCCGGCCCCGCCGTCCCCGCACTGGCGGCCGCCCACGATCTCCCAGCCGCCGCCTCCGCGCAGCATGCCCGGCCAGGACATGGACGCCCTGGACGAGTCCGAGGGCTCGGCCCGCACGGTGACCTACGGCGTCGGCCTGGTGGCGGGCGCCATCGCCCTGATCCTCATGTGCTTGCTCTGCGCCCGCGCCATCTTCTGACCCCCGCCACACTCCGCCCCAGCCACGCTCTGCGCCCGCGCCGTCTTCTGGCCCTCGCCGCGCTCGGGACCCGCCGCGCTCGGCCCAGCCACGCACGGGCCCAGCCACACACGGGCCCAGCGACGCTCTGACCCGGCCACGGTCTACGCCCGCGCCATCTTCTGACCCTCGCCACACTCGGGCCCGGCCACGCTCCGGCCCGGCCCGGCCCGGCCCGGCCCTGCCCGGCTCCGGCCCGGCCACGCTCTGGCCTGCTGGCGCCCGGCCCAGGCGGCGTCTCTGAGCCACCTCCCTGGCCGCGAACAACGAAAGCGCCGGCGCGGGGGCCCTGGGCCTCCGCGCCGGCGCTTTCGAGTGCTGTTCGGGCTAGTAGGTGCCCCATACGGCGGTCGCGCCCGAGTCGCCCGTCTTGTAGACGTAGTAACCGGAGACCACGGCCAGGATGATCAGCACCACCGCGCCGGCGGCCTCGCCGATCAAGGGCAGGCGGTCGGTGCGGCGCCACGTGAGGGCGACCAGCACGAGGCTGGCGACGCCCAAGGCCAGCGCGAACCAGAACGTACGCGTTCCATAGCCCATGTGGTCGTCCAGGATCACCTTTCCGGGGCCGCTCAGGCCCTGGCCGACCAGGCGGTTGTAGAGCTCCTCGCCCGACTCCTTGGCCACGAACGTCGAGACCGGCGCCGCCACCGCCAGCAGCGCCACCGCCCAGCCCAGCTTCGGACGCCACCGTGGCACGAGCGCGTACACGATGGCCCCGAGGGCCAGCAGCGGAACGAACACCACCGCGGCATGCAACACGAGCGCATGCACCGGCAGGCCGTTGATCTGGTCGAACACGACGCCTCCTCATCGAACTGGTCGGCCGACAGCTTAGAAGTATCTGACGGCGCAAACGTCCTCGTGTCCGCTTACGCCCATCGTCGGTCCTCGGTTCACCTCGGCGCGGGTATTCCCGCGCACAATGGTTGGGGATTCAACCGATCCGTGCTGTCATTGACCGATGCCGAACGGTGAAGACCTGCTACGTGACCACGGGTTGCGTGTCACCAAACCACGCCTCGCCGTGCTGGACATCCTCACCGACGGCGGCCATCTCGAGGTCGAGGAAATCGCCAAGCGGGCCCGGGTACGCCTCGACTCCGTCTCGACCCAGGCCATCTACGACGTGCTCGGCGCCCTCTCGCGGGCCGGCCTGGCCCGGCGCCTGGAGCCGGCCGGCAGCCCGGCCCGGTACGAAGCCCGGGTGGGCGACAACCACCACCACATCGTCTGCCGGGGCTGCGGCGAGATCGCCGACGTCGACTGCGTGGTCGACGAGCGTCCCTGCCTCACCCCCGCCACCAGCCACGGCTTCCAGCTTGACGAGGCCGAGGTGACGTTCTGGGGTCTCTGCCCGGCCTGCCAGCAACGCCGCGACGACGAGGCGTGAATTCCGTTATCTGAACAGGTTCAACTTTCGGCCGTTCGCGTGGCAATCTTTAGGGCATGAGCGACGTCGGGCTGTTCGGACCGGATTCGGTCACCTGGAAGCTGCACCGCGAACCGATCCTCATGCTCGGCGGACTCCGCTCCCTCTATCTGCAGGCGCTGCACCCGCGGGCCGTGGCCGGCGTCGCGCAGAACTCCGGATATCGCGCCGACCCGTGGGGCCGTCTGTCCCGCACCTCGGCCTATGTCGCCACCGTGATCTACGGCAGCACCGACGAGGTCGAGCGGGCCTCCAGCCGCCTGCGCCGCCTGCACTCCCGGATGACGGCCGTGGACCCCCGCAATGGCGAGACCTTCCGCATCGACGAGCCCGACCTGCTCCGCTGGGTCCACGTCACCGAGGTCGAGTCGTTCCTGACCACCGCCACCCGGGCCGGCCTGCGGCTGACCTCCGACGAGGTCGACCGCTACTACACCGAGCAGCTCAAGGCGGCCGAGCTGGTCGGCCTCGACCCGGCCACCGTGCCGTCGACTGCGGCCGAGGTGGCCGCCTACTACGAGGCCGTCCGTCCCGAGTTGGGCATGACCCGCGACAGCGCCGAGACCGCCCTGTTCCTGACCGTCCCACCGGTTCCGCCGACGTGGGGCCCCCGAGCGTTACGCCTGGGCCTCACTCTGGGCCCGACCCGGTGGGCGTACCTGGGCATCGCCGGCACCGCCGTGGCCCTGCTCCCGCCGTGGGCCCGCCGCATGTACGGCGGCCTGGGCTGGCCCACCACCGACGTGACGGCCGACCTCTCGATCCGAGGCCTGCGCCTGCTGCTCGCCACGATCCTGGCCACCCTGCCCCGCCGATACCGCGACAGCTCCATGCGCCAGGCCGCCCTGGCCCGAGCCCAACCGACCGCCGCCTGACCCCGCCCCGCACCCGACACCCCGATCCCTCCGCACTCAACGCGAGCAAGGGACGCAAGAGGGCACGGCGCGGACGAGGAGGAAACGACGCCACGCGGACCAGGAGAAGACGGCTGCGCGCGGACCAGGTGGAGGCGACGCCGCGCGGAACACGCAGAGGTGGCGCCACGCGGACCAGGTGGAGGCGACGCCGCGCGGAACACGCAGAGGCGGCGCGGCGCGGACCAGGTGGAGACGACGCCGCGCGGAACACGCGGAGGCGGCGCGGCGCGAACCAGGTGGAGGCGACGCGGGGAATCCGGCGCGGAAGGGCATGGACGGAACGGCTCATGGGGTCAAGTGGGACACCGCCGCCCAAGGCTCCTTGGCCGGGGTCTCCGCGCCGGCCGGGCAGATCTTGCGGAAGTCGCACCACCCGCACAGCGGGCCCGGGTTCGTGGGGAACTCGGCGTCCGGGTCGGCGCCGTCGGCCACTGCCCGCTCGGCCGCCATGATGTCGCGGGCCGTCTCCTCGGCTCGGCGGACCTGGCGGGCCAAGGACTCCTCGGTGTGCTCGTGGGCGGACACCGTCCCCGTCGGCAGGTGGTGCAGCTCCACCCGGTAGCTCGGGCGGCGGAAGACGCGCTGCGCCGCGTACGCGTAAAGGGCCAGGGCCATCGAACCCCGCGCGTCGTCGGCGTCCGTGCCCGTGCGGCCGGTCTTGTAGTCGACGATCACCGCCTCGGGGCCGTTCGGGCCGGGGCGCGAGTCGATGCGGTCGGCCCGGCCGTTCAGGGCCAGCACCGCCGTTTTCGCGGCCACCGTCCGCTCGACGCCCAGCGGCTCGTCCTCCGGGTCGAGTCCGGACACGTACGTCTCCAGCCAGCCCAATGCCGCCCGGTAAGCCGCGCGCTCCTGATCGGTGTCGCGGTAGCCCTCGCGTACCCACGTGCTTTTCAGCAGCTTGGGCAGAACGCCCAGCTCGCGCCGATCGACCGGAAGGCCGTACCAGTTCTTCAGCGCCGTGTGGACGCTCGCGCCCAGCGAGTTGTGCGCCCACGGTGGACCCTTGGGCGGGGCCGGGCGCTCGACGTAGGCGTATTTGTACCGGCGGGGGCAGTCGGTGAAGGCGCCCAGCTTGCTCGGCGTGCACACGAAGAGCCGCTCGGGCATGCCGTCGAAGCCGAGCTGTTCGGGGACGCCGGCGCGGGATCTGGTGGGAGGCACCGTGCAATCCTGCCAGGCGGGTACGACAGAAACGCGGTCAGAAGGCCGCCGCGTACATCTCCACGAAGGCCGCCACCGCGTCCGCGATCAGCTGCACCGCGATGGCGGCCAGCAGCAGGCCGGCGATGCGGGTCAGCACCTCGATGCCGGCCGGGCGCAGCAGCTTGACGATCACGCCGGAGAAACGCAGGACCACCCAGACCGTGATCATGACGAGCAGGATGCCGATCGCGATCACCAGGTATTCGTCGAAACCCTCGGCACGCTGCACGAACAGCATGGTCGCGACGATCGCGCCCGGTCCGGCCAGCAGCGGCGTGCCGAGCGGCACGAGCGCCACGTTGCTGGTGCCGCCCTGCTCGGCGGGCTCGTCCGTCTTGCCGGTGAGCAGCTGCAACGCCACCAGCACGAGCAGCAGGCCGCCGGCGCCCTGCAGGGCCGGCAGCTGAACGTGGAGATAGTCGAGCAGGGTCTGCCCGGCCACCGCGAACCCGACGATGACGCCCAGCGCGAGCAGCACGGCCTGCGAGCCGGCCCGCACTCTGTCCCGGGCCGACATCGTTCCGGTCAGCGCGAGGAAGACCGGCACCATGCCGGGAGGGTCGACGATCACCAAGAGGGTCACGAAGACCTCGCCGAGGAACTTGAGATTCACCCGAACAAGGTAGGTGGCCAGGCCCTCGGCCCGCAGTTCGGTGCGTCCAGCGTCACCCCAGGACAGCTACGCCCGTGGCGGCGGAGACGATTTTCTCGTACGCCGAGGGAGCCGTCAGGAACGCGCCCAGCCGCACCGTCTTGTGGGTTCCGTGGAAGTCCGACGATCCGGTCACCACCAGTCCGAGACTCTCGGCGAGGGCCCGCACGTGCGCCCGTTCCTCCGGCGAATGGTCCTCGTGATCGGCTTCCAGCCCGAACAGCCCGGCCTCGGCCAGCTCGACGATCAACCGGTCCGGCACGACACGCCCGCGCACCGTGGCCCGCGGATGAGCGAAAACGGTCACCCCACCAGCCGCCCGCACGGCCCTCACGGCCTCGAAGACATCAAGGTCTGATTTGGGTACGAAGTAACGCGCGCCCAGCCACTGTGAATGGAACGCCTCGGTCGTCGTCCGGACGAGCCCGGCCCGGATCAGCGCCTGGGCGATGTGCGGCCGGCCGACCGAGCCGCCGGCCGCGTAGCCGTGCACCTCTTCCCAGGTGATCGGCACCCCGTCGGCCGCCAGCCGGTTCACGATCTTCTCGGCGCGCTGCTCCCGGTCGGTGCGCAGCCGGGCCAGGTCGCCCGCGAGCCGCGGCTCGTCCGGGTCGAAGAGATAGGCCAGCATGTGCAGCGCGATGGGCGGCTCGGCGCCGTGCCAGCGACAGGACAGCTCGGCCCCTCGCACCAGTTGCAGCCCCTCGGGCCGGGCGGCGGCGGCCGCCTCCCATCCGCCCGTGGTGTCGTGGTCGGTGATCGCCATGACGTCGAGACCGGCCTCCGCGCCCGCCCGGACCAGCTCAGCGGGTGTCAGAGTGCCGTCGCTGGCGGTCGAATGGCAGTGCAGATCGATTCGGGTCACCTGAGAACGCTACCGGCCGCTGGTTGCGGGCTGCCTCCCGACAGCCCGATCCGTACGTCACACACCACGGCTAGGCGTCGTCGCCTTCGCTGTCCTTGCCGAGACGGGCCTCGACGGCCTGCGGCTCGTACATCTCCTCGACCACCCGCAGGTAGAGCTCGTTCGGGTTGGGCAGATATTTGACCTCGCGCAACGCCTGGTCCTGGCCGGCCGACTCGAGAACGAAGGTGCCGTAGCTGAGCATACGGCCGAGGGCCGACTGCTCGTATTTCATGTCGGTGACCCGCAACAGGGGCATCATGGCCACCCGGCGGGTGACGATGCCGTTGACGACCATGACCCGCTTGTTGGTCAGGATGAACCGGTCGAAGTACCAGTCGAAGACCTTCCAGGCGACCCAGCTGATCACGCCGAGCCAGATCAGGACGGCCACGGTCACCAGTCCGGTGACGTTCTGCCGGGTCAGGAAGCCGGCCAGGTAGCCCAGCGCGAGGGTCGCGCCGGCGCCGATGCCGAGCGGGCCGGTGAGGCTGATCCAATGTCTCTTCCACTCACCGCGGTAGCGCTCGGTGGGGAAGAGGTAGCGGGCGACCAGTGTGGTCGGTTCATCCTCGAGGGGCAGCACCCTACGTGGACCGCCGCCGCCCTCGGGACCGAGGCCCGCGAGTTCGTCCTCGGTGATGACGGGCGGCTCGTACTCGTCGCCAAGGTCGCCGTCGGAGGCGTAGCCGGCGCTGGGCGAATAGCCGGCGTCGGGTGAGTAACCAGGACCGTCCGAGGCGCGGCCCCGCCGGGCGTAGGCGGAGACGTCGTCGTACGCCTCGTCGTTGTACCCGTAGTCGTCGTCGTCCTCGGGAGGGCGGCCTGCACCCTCGCGTCTAGGCTCATGCGGCTCAGCAGGACCACCCATGTGGTGATGCTAAGCGACGAGGTTCGTGAAGAACGTGCCGAAGCCCCGGGCAATATCGGCGATCGTGCCTCCGAGTGACTCGAAGACCGATGCGGCCGAGTTCGGGTTGAAGGCGATGAAAAAGATCAAGAACGCGATACCAAGCCAGGTCAGAACCTTCTTGATCATGGCGAGCCTTCTCCTGTGGGTGCGGGTGACGGTCAGCGCCGCGGCAGTACTGACGGTATCAGCTTCGTCGCTCGGTGTGAACAATGTGGCCGAAAAGCCGATACCGTCTCCGCAGGTCAGGGCCCAAGTTTCAGGCTTTCCCGTGCAGACACGGTGACGGCGCTCCGTACACGAGCTCGGACGGCACCCCCTCGGAGAGATCGTGCAGCACGACGTGCTCCGCGAGGAAGTAGCCCGCGCTTGCGGGCCACGCTACCGCATAGAGCCACATTCCTTTCGCCTCACTCACGTACGCGCTTCGATCCTCCGGGGACTTGACGCACCACAGTGGAGTGGGGTGTCCGGCCGCCTTGATCTTGGCGTGAGGTCCAGGATGGCCACTCGGATCGGCCAGCGCCTCGGCGATCAGATATCCCGGGTCGATGCCCGGAATGCCGGCGAATCTGGTGCCCAGCCCGACGCCCGGCTGCTCGGCGATGAGCATGACGTCGGCCGGCCCGCCGGCCAGCGGCTCGGGGCCGCTGCAGGCGATCGCGGTGGCCCGCACGCCCCGGCGATCGTCGCCCGCCCAGCCGGCCCCGGTGACCATCCACCCGGCCGGCAGCGGCCACGGGCACCAGAACGGCACCTTCTCGGGCGAGGAGCTCTGCCGGCGCAGCATGCTGTCGACGATGTCGGCGTTGATGTGCTCGGCCACATGGAAGGGCGGCACGTCGCCGCAGTTGTCACAGCGCCAGTCGCTGTGCATCAGGTCCGGCTTCCGCACCTGTGCACCACACCTGGGGCAACTCACTGTGACACCCACATCCACTACCGTGCGGCCCGCGCGGTCCCTCGTCAAGCGGATCCGCAGAACCCGGACGTATCAGCGAGATTCACCCGGGCGGGGGTCCCGCGTGCGCGCGAACCCAGGCGTGCATCGCGATGCCACTGGCCACCCCGGCGTTGATGGAGCGCGTGGAGCCGTACTGGGCAATCGAGAAGAGCTCCGAGCACGCAGCCCGCGCCGTCTCCGAGAGGCCCGGCCCCTCCTGGCCGAACAGCAGCACACAGCGCCGCGGCAGAGTGGTGGTCTCCATCGGCCGTGAGCCCGGCAGGTTGTCGATCCCGATCACCGGCAGATCCGCCGCGGCCGCCCAGCCGGCGAACTCCTCGATCGTCGGGTGGTGCCGCACGTGCTGATAACGATCGGTGACCATAGCGCCGCGACGGTTCCACCGTCGTAACCCGACGATGTGCACCTCGGCCGCGAGGAAGGCGTTCGCGTTGCGCACCACGGTGCCGATGTTGAAGTCGTGCTGCCAGTTCTCGATCGCCACATGGAAGCCGTGCCGGCGGGTGTCCAGATCGTCGACCACGGCCTCGCGGCGCCAGTAGCGGTAGCGGTCGACCACGTTGCGGCGATCGCCGTTGGCCAGCAGCTCCGGGTCGTAACGCTCGTCGGTGGGCCACTCGCCGGGCCACGGGCCGACGCCCACTTCGGCGGACTCGTCCTCACCGATCATCATGGGCGGTCACGGTACCGATCAGACCCGGGACGCAATGAACGGCGGGGCCCTCCCCGGCACCCGCCGTCCACGCTTTGTGCGGCAAGTCTGCCTTACCGTCCGTATCTGTGTGAAGGATCCTCAGGTGTGACCCAGCTCACATTTAGGTTTGTTGCCTATTACCGTGGGCGACAAAGATCTCCCAGACCTGTGACAAATGGGACGTCACGAGTTGCTTAGTTAACCGGAGCGTTCCCCTCACCTATCGTTACGATGGGTGGCCTACGGCCCACCCCGTGTCCCGAATTCGTGCTGTAGACCACGTGTCATCCGCCCCCGGGGCGGGAATGGCGAGTGGGACGGATGGGTTTCACCGCACGAAAGCCAATTTCCCGTGGACGGAGACATCATGGCGACGGTTGCGCTGACCGCTGAGAACTTCGACGAGGTGACCGGCAAGGACGGAATCGTCCTGGTCGACTTCTGGGCTAGCTGGTGCGGGCCGTGTGTCCGCTTCGCTCCGACCTATGAGCGGTCCTCGGAGAAGCACGAGAACATCACCTTCGGCAAGGTCGACACCGAGGCCGAGCAGGCGCTCGCCGCCAAGTTCGACATCCGCTCGATCCCGACGATCATGGCCGTCCGCGACGGCGTCATCGTCTTCTCGCAGCCCGGGGCGCTCCCCGAGTCGGCTCTCGAGAACCTGATCGAGCAGGTCGAGAAGCTGGACATGGACGAGGTGCGCCAGCAGCTCGCCGCGCACAGCCACTGATCACGTAGACACCTCGAAAGCCCGCCGCCCGTCAAGGGCCGGCGGGTTTTTCGTTGGTACGCGTGTTCGACTGGACAGGCGGATCGAACGCGTGTTCGAATATCCGCCATGCGATGGTCCAACCTGTCGGTGACAACCGACGGCGGCTCGCTCCTGGACAGGGCAGCGCCGGCGGCTCCACCCCTGCCGCTGGCGCTGCCCGGCGCCACCGTCCGCACGTTCGACACCCCCGGCTTCGCCGGCATGACGTTCTACGAGATCCAGGCGAAAAGCCTGATCAACCGGGTGCCGGGCGCCTCGCGGGTGCCGTTCGAGTGGACCGTCAACCCCTACCGCGGGTGCTCGCACGCCTGCTCCTACTGCCTGTCCGGCGACACGCCCGTCCTGATGGCCGACGGCACCAGCCGCCCGCTGTCCGAGCTGCGCCGGGGCGACGCCATCATGGGCACCATGGGCGCCGGCGCCTGCCGGCGCTATGTGCCAACCACCGTCCTCGACCACTGGTCGACCACGAAACCGTCCTTCCGGGTCACCCTGGCCGACGGCACCCGGCTGGTCGCCAGCGGCGACCACCGCTTCCTCACCGCCCGCGGCTGGCGGCATGTCAGCCCGGCCGAGGCCCACCAGCCCGCACTGGCCATCGGCGACCTGATGTTCGGCGTCGGCCACTTCGCCGAGCCGCCCAAGGAGACGCCCGACTATCAGGCCGGCTTCCTGTGCGGGCTGGTCCGCGGTGACGCCGCCGGCCTCGACCGGGCCCGGGATCGCGCCGAGCGCTACCTCGAGGACGTTCCGCTGCACGAGGCGCTGCGCTGGCCCGAGATGCCCACCGACGGGTGGCGCCGGGGCTTCCTGGCCGGGGCGTTCGGCTCGGTGGGCCGCGCCGACCGGCTGGCCATCTCGTTCAGCAGCGCCGACCGCCAGTTCCTGAGCCGGGTGACCGAGGCGCTGACCCAGCTCGGCCTGCCCAACCGCGGCCCGGTGCGGGGCAACGGCGTCGTCGAGCTCGACCGTGACCTCTGGGCCGCTCTGCGCTTCCGCCACCTCACCGGGGCCGAGGGCGCGCCGCTGGACGCCTCCGGGGTCGGCGTGCGGGCCGGGCGCCAGCTCGCCGTCGTCGACATCGAAGACCTCGGCCTCACGCTGCCGCTGTTCGACATCACGACCGGCACGAGCGACTTCATCGCCGACGGCGTGGTCAGCCACAACTGCTTCGCCCGGCACACGCACAGCTATCTCGACCTCGACACCGGGCACGACTTCGACTCCAAGATCGTGGTGAAGGTGAACGCGGGCGAGCTGATCCGCCGCGAGCTGGCCGCGCCCCGCTGGTCCGGCGCCCCGATCGCGATGGGCACCAACGTCGACGTCTACCAGCGGGCCGAGGGCCGCTACCGGTTGATGCCGCAGATCCTGGCCGCGCTGCGCGACCACGCCAACCCGTTCTCCATCCTGACCAAGGGCACGCTCATCCTGCGCGACCTCGACCTGCTGAAACAGGCGGCCGAGGTCACCCGGGTCGGGCTCTCCTTCTCGGTCGGCTTCGTCGACGAGCGGGCCTGGCGCGCTGTCGAGTCGGGCACGCCGAGCCCGCGGCGGCGGCTCGACGCGGTCCGGCGACTCACCGACGCCGGCTTCGCGATCGGCGTGCTGATGGCGCCCATCCTGCCCGGCCTCACCGACAGCGACGAGTCGATCGACGAGACCGTCGCCGCCATCGCGGCCGCCGGGGCCACCAGCGTCACGCCGCTCCCCCTGCACCTTCGGCCCGGCGCCCGTGAGTGGTATGCGTCGTGGCTGACCCGCACCCATCCCGAGCTCGCTCCGCGCTACCGGGAGCTTTACGGCAACGGCTCGTACTCTCCGCAGTCCTACCAGCAGGAGGTGGTGGCCCGGGTGCGCATGGCGGCCCGCCGTCACGGCCTGCACCGGGCCACTCCGGCCGAGGCCCGGGCGGTCGAGGAGGACGTACGGCCGCAGCAGTTGACTCTGCTGTGATCGAACTACAGTCGAGGGCATGAGGAGCGCACAAGAGATCCTGGCCGGGGCCAACGTCATCGCGGTGGTCGGCGCCTCGCGCGATCCGTGGAAGCCCTCGCACTCGGTGCCGCTGCAGATGCAACGTCACGGTTGGCGGATCATCCCGGTCAACCCGTACGCCGACGAGATCTTCGGGGTGAAGGCGTTCCGCAGCCTGGCCGACATCGACGAGCCGGTCGACCTGGTCGACGTCTTCCGGCCCTCGTACGACGCGGTCGACGTGGTGCGCCAGGCGGTCGCGATCAAGGCGCCGGCGGTGTGGCTGCAGAGCGGCATCGCCTCGGCCGAGGCCCGGCGCATCGCCGAGGAGGCCGGCATCGACTACGTGGAGGACCGCTGTCTCGCCGTCGAGCGGGCGGTCGGGCAGCTCACCAAGCTCAAATAGGTCACCTACCGTGTTCTCCCCTGTACCCCGGCTAGTACCGTGCCGGGGAACGAGGAGGACCTGATGACCTATCCCCCCGGTGGCACACCGGATCCATACCAGCCGCAGCAGCCCTACGGGCAGCAGCCATACGACCCGACCAGCGGGCAGCCGTACGGCTCTCAGCCGTCCAGCGGCCAGCCCTACGGCGCCCAGCCGTCCAGCGGCCAGCCGTACAGCGGACAGCCCGGCTACGGTCAGCCGTACGGCGCCCAGCCCGGCTACGGCGCGCCGTACCAGCCGGTGACCAGCACCAACACGATGGCGATCCTGGCTCTCGTGTTCGCGTTCGTCTTCTCGCCGGCCGCGATCGTGCTGGGGCACATCGCCAAGAAGCAGATCCGGCAGACCGGTGAGCAGGGCGAAGGCCTCGCCACCGCCGGACTGTGGCTGGGCTACATCTTCACCGCCCTGGGCCTGCTGGTCTGCATCGGCTACGTGATCATCGTGGTGATCGCCGTGGGCAGCTCGGCCACGACCTCGCCGTGACCCGCGCTGGTCTTTGTGCGCGCGTGCTCGCGCACAAAGACCACGCACACGGTCAGCGGAACTCGGCCTCGCGCACGCTGTTGCCGCCGTCCACCACGAGCATCTGCCCGGTGATGTAGCTCGCGGCCGGCGAGCACAGGAAGGCGATCGCCGCCGCCACCTCGTCCGGTGTGCCCGGCCGCCCGATCGGCGTACCCAGGCCCTGCTTGATCTCGGTGACCGTGGACGCCGCCGTGTAGATCGTCCCCGGCGCCACGCAGTTGACGTTCACCCCGTCGGCCACCAGCTCCATCGCCAGCGCCCGGGTCAGGCCGACCACCCCGGCCTTGGCCGCCGCGTACGCCGCCTCGGTCGGCAGCGCGTTGACCGGCCCGGCCGTCGCCGCCAGGTTCACGATCCGCCCCCAGCCCCGCTCGGCCATGCCGCCCTGGAAGGCGCGGCTGCACAGGAACGCCGTGCTGAGGTTCCGGTCGATCTCGGACTTCCACTCGTCGTACGTCAGCTGCGCCACCGGCCGCAGCACCTCGGGACTGGCCCGGCTGGCCAGGCCGGCGTTGTTCACCAGCACCTCGACGTCGCCGAGCTGGTCGGTGATCGCGTCGGCGAGCGCGCCCACCTCGGCCTCGTCGGTCAGATCGGCCACGAACCCGGTCACTCCGAGTTCGGCCGCACGCTCATGAATACGCCGCGTGGTCGACACGATGGCCAGCCGGGCCCCGAGATCCCGGAGCCGCCGTGCCGTCGCATAGCCGATCCCATCCGGACTGCCGGCCCCCGTGACCAGGGCAACCTTGCCGTCCAGGCGCAGCGTGACCGGCGCCTCTTCCGGTTCCGTCGCTTCCACGTCGATCCCCATCTCACCAGACATCCGAAACCGGCTATCCCGCGCGGCCCTCACGCTCCGCGCCGATGACCCTGCGGCGATCCTGCCCCGTCCATTCACCCAGAGCAAACATCACCCCCGTCGTGGCGCACTCTCAGCCGTGCGGCAACGGGCGGACCGGTCCCTCCTCGATGAACAGGAGCGGGGCCCGGGCGCCGTAGCGGGCCGGCAGCTCGAGGCGGGCCCGGTCGAGATCGCGGGTGCCGATCTCGACGCCGGCGCCGTCGTGGCGGGCGCCGATGGAGACCAGGCGGATGCCCCGGTGGGTCCAGAACTGGATGTCGGCCAGCACGCGGTCGTGCCAGAACGCGAGGTCGGTCGCCGAATGGCCGGCGTCGCGGACGACGACGCAGGCGTTCTCGGCGGCCCGGCGGATGAACTGGTCGAAGGCCGCCGACGGCACGCGGTAGACGATCGCCCGCACTTTCTCCTGGTCGACCTCGAGCCCGGCGTAGCTGTCGGCGAACTCGGTGCGCCCGCCGCGGTCGACGCGGTCCATGGCGGCCTCCAGCTCGGCCGGGGTGGCCGGCATCAGCAGGCCGGCCATCGGCAGGTGCTCGGCCCGGCGGTGGAACTCGCAACCGGCCGTGCTCCAGCCGCCGGTCAGGCCCGGCCGGTCGGCCGGCTCGTCCTCCGGCTGCTCGCCGCATCCGGCGATCACGAGGACCGCTCCGAGAGCCGCCGCCAGTCCGACCAGGAATCGAGCGCGGTACATCGCATTCCCCCTCTCTACCCCGGCCCGGCACTGCCCGCCAGGCGAGACCCGCAGGGCTCAACGAACGAAAGCCGCGAACCGCGCAATCGGGGAATGTCAGTCGGTCAGCACGGGGTCGACCGTGGGCCGGTTGGACCGGGTGGCGCCGAGGATGACCACGACGACGCCGAGCAGGAGCAGGGCCAGGCCCGGCAGGGCGGCCGGGCGCGGCGCCTGACCGAGCCAGAGCCAGGCGAGCAGGGCGGCCCCGGGCACCTCGAGCAGGATCAGGACGCTGACGGTGGTGGCCGACGTGCGCTGCAACGCGTAGTTGAACATCGAGTGGCCCAGCAGCTGGGCGCCGGCGACCAGCGCGAGGATCGCGGCCCAGGTGTGCGCGTCGTAGCCGCCGAGCTGAATGCCGGAGACGAGACAGACGATCAGGAGCAGTACGGCGCAGACGCCGTAGCAGATCCACGTGTACGTGGTCGTGCTCAACGTGGCCCGGGCCTGCTCGCCGAGCGCGGTGTAGACGGCGGCGAATATCGCACCGAACAGGGCCAGGACGTCGGCCAGGACCGCCTGGCCGGACACGCCGACGTCGGCGCCCGTGGCCCAGGCGGCGCCGGCCACGGCCAGCACGATGCCCGCCCAGCCGGCCATCGACGGGCGGCGGCCCTGCGCCAGCGCGATCAGGCCCTGCCAGACCGGCTGCGTGGCCACCAGCGCCGTCGCCGTGGCCACCGAGCCCAGCTGGACGCTCGGCATCCACGTGGCGAAGTGGGCGGCCAGCGCCACCCCGGCCAGCACGCCGAAGAGCACCGCGCGGCGGGAGGCGCCCCTGATCTCGGATCGCCTGGGGCCGTACGTGATAGGTGTCAGAGCGACCGTCGCCAGGAAGTTGCGCCAAAAGGCGATGGCCAGGGCCGGAGCGGCCGCGAAGGCGATCAGCGGCGCCGAGGAGGAGACCGCGAGGACGGCCACGACCAGCGCGGCAACCGACCCGTTCACGCGCGATGAGGGCTTATTCATCCCCGGCCGTCGCTTCTTGCGGACTGGTAGACCACAGTTCATCGACGCCTATTGAACTGAGAGTGACGCTGTCGTTACAGTCACCGAGGTTTCGCATGACCCCTTTGAACCCCTGATGCCTCGGAGGCTGATTCACCATGCCCGCATACCGTGCGGTCGTGTTCGACTTTTTCGGCACACTCACCCGCTCGGTCCAGCGCGGACCCCAGCACGCCGAGATCGCCCGGGCCCTCGGCGCCGATCCGGAAGCGGTCCGCGGTGTGCTGGACCGGACGTTCCGGGCTCGCGCCCGCGGCCGGTACGGCTCCGCGGAAGCCACCCTACGGTGGGTCATCGAGCAGGCCGGGGGCCGCCCCCTCACCGACCAGGTGCGGGCCGGGGTGCCGGCCCGGATCGACGCGCTCAAGGCGGACACCCGGCTGCGTGAGGACGCGGTCAGCGCCCTCACCGCGATCAAGCGCCGGGGCCTGTCCACGGCGGTGATCAGCGACTGCACCCACGAGCTGCCGGCGTTCCTGCCCAGCCTCCCGGTGGCGCCCCTGCTGGACGCGACGATCTTCTCCGTACGCCTGGGCGTCTGCAAACCCGACCCGCAGATCTACCTGGCCGCATGCGACGAGATCGGCGTCCCGCCCGGCGAATGCCTGTACGTGGGCGACGGCGGAAGCCACGAACTGACCGGCGCCGCCGCGGTCGGCATGACACCCGTCCGCCTGGCCGCCCCCGACCTGGCCAACCACCTCACCTTCGACGCCGACACGAACTTCGCGGGCCGCACCGTCCGCTCGCTCACCGAGATCGTCGGCCTCGTCGACCACGCCCGGGCCGGAGAACCGGCACTACGATGACGCGGTGACTTCACCGCTGCTGGACGAGGCACTGAAGAAGGCGGCGCTGGCCTGGATCTCCGTGGGGGACGGGCCGGCGCTGGCCCTGTGGTGCATGCCGCTGGAGGGCACGCTGATCGTGGTCAGCGGCCCCGGCGAGCAGTTCGCGCCCGGGCTGGCCGAGGCGGCGACGGCAACCGTGCGGCTGCGCGGCGACAACGGAGGCCTGATCCTGGTCACCGAGGCGACGGTGGCGAGGCTGGCGCCGGGCAGCGAGGAGTGGGAGACGGTGGCTCCCCAGCTGGCGGTCAAGAGGCTGAACGCGTCCGGCACGGCCGAGCAGGTGGTGGCCCGATGGGCCGAGACGGGCTGCGCGGTCGTACGGCTGACGCCGACACCCGACCAGACCCCGATCAGCCGCCCCGACCTGCCCAAGGACTCGGGCGCGGCCCCGCCCCGAGAGACCCCGGCCCGGGTCGAGGTGACCCGCCCGTTCCGCCTGCACAAGGTCCGCAAACGCTGACCTCAGAACTCAGGGCGCATAGTGATGGGCCAGGTCGGCGGCGAGGGCACGGAGATGAGCCCTGACGCCGCTGGGGGCGTGCACGGTGACGGCGTTCCCGAACGGCAGCAATGCGCGCACGTCCTCCAGCCGAAGGAAGCGAATTGTCACCTTGTGCCCGGTGGCGGATTCTTCCTGGCCGTCCCGGACGAGTCGTGGGCCGAAAATCCGTCGCGCCCGCTCCATCTGGGACTGATCGATGGTGGCGCTGACCTCTATCGCGTGGTCGTGTGCCCACTGATCAACGAGCGCCGCGGCGACCGTGGCGAGGGTCTGGTTCCCGCGGATCCGCCGCGGCTGATCGACTTCCCTCCAGGTCGTGATCCGTTCGAGTCGGTACATCCGGGGCACGCCGGCACAGTCGGCGACGAGATACCAGACGCCGGCCTTGGCGACCAGGCCGTAGGGATCCACGACCAGGTCGCGGGGGCATGACTCGCGGGAGCTGTCGTACTCGATCCGCAGCCGGCGACCTCGCCGCACCGAGCCGAT
The DNA here is from genome assembly GCF_050956135.1 of Actinoplanes sp. CA-131856. Taxonomy (GTDB): domain Bacteria; phylum Actinomycetota; class Actinomycetes; order Mycobacteriales; family Micromonosporaceae; genus Actinoplanes. The sequence continues at coordinate 10,064,794 of NZ_CP191849.1, forward strand.
CAGAGAAGCCGGAGTCGGGCCGGACGCCGGCGTCTGGAGCCAGGGACGGCTGTCCACGTGCACCACTTCGGTGAGCGGCAGGAGCTCCTGACCGCGACGCGACCGCCTATCGGCGATCTTGGCGAGCGCGCGCCGGCTCTCGGCCGATGCGTCGAGCTCCGCGCGTTGCTTCTCATCCAGCCCGATGAGCGAGAGATGATCACGCTCGCCAGGGGTGAGCCGCGTGAGGTCGAGCCCGGACCCGGGCAGCATGGTCACTCGTCCGAGACGGCCCCGGTGCGCGGTCACCGGCAGACCGGCATCGCGGAGCCAGTTCAGGTCCCGGGTGACGGTTCGCAGGGAGACCCCGAGCGCCGACGCGAGGTCCTGCGTCGTCGCGCCCTCCCTCGGTTCCAGAAGCAGCATCAGAGCGAAGAACCGGTCCGGGGTCACCCGCCGAGTTTTCCAAAGAATTGCGACACGATGTGGCGCATATTCCGGCCAGGCTGGTCGACATGACCAAGTCCGTCGTGTCCATCGTCTATGTGAGCGACGCTCCCGCCGCAGCCCTTTTCTACGGCGACCTCCTCGGTCTGAGCCCCTCGCTCGAGACTCCGGAATATGTCGCCTTCAGCCTCGGGCCGGGCGCCGACCTCGCTCTGTGGTCCGGCCGGTTCGACAATCTGTCACCGGACGTCCCGCGCACCGGTGAGGTGTGCCTGGCCATCGGCGGTGGACGACCTGACGAGATCGACGCGATCTTCCGACAGTGGCAGTCCAAGGGGGTCACGATCCTGCATGAGCCGCACGATGCCGGGTTCGGGCTGACCTTCCTCGCCGCCGATCCGGACGGGAACCGTATCCGTGTCGCGCCGAAGGACTGACCAGCCGGCATGCGGCGGCGCTCAGCCGACGAACGGCGGTACCGCGATCTGGCCGGAGGCCACCGGCCAGACATGGCCGGCGACTGTGGCTGATGTGGCTGTGCCGGCGGCCGCGGTGACCGTGCACTCAAGGCGGGACGGGCGTTTCATCTCTATGCCCTGGTGGACGCGGTAGGACGACGTGCCTTCGGCCGGGAGCAGGCCGGCGTCGACCAGCCACACGCCCAGGGCCAGGGCCGCCGAGCCCGTGGCCGGGTCTTCGGGGACGGCGCCGCCGGGGATGAAGACCCGGGCGTGGGCCTCCGACGTTGCCGGGTCCCAGGCGACGACGCTGAGGTCCGTGATGCCGTACGACTCCGCCGCTTGAAGGTTGATGCTGATTTTGGCCAGTGCCTCACGACGTACGGGAAACAGCACCCAGTCCAAGCCGCACCCGGCGGAACGTGGGGCAGCTCCCGCATGGTCCTCGGCCGTCAGGCCGGTGACCGCCAACAGGTGCTCGACCGGAATCCGCTCGCCCAGCGAAGGCGTTCCTCCCGTCAGCGTCGCTGAGCCCTGCGGTGTGACCGTGAGCGGCAGCAGGCCGGCGCCGCACTCCTGGATCACGTCACCGGGCGGGAACAGGCCTCGGCGCATCGAGGTCACCGCGGCGCCCACGCTCGGGTGACCCGCGAACGGGATCTCCGACTCCGGAGTGAAGATCCGCACACGATAGGTGGCGGCGGGGTCTTCGGGGGTAATGACGAATACGGTTTCGGAGAGGTTGAACTCGCGGGCCAGCGTGTGCATCTGGTCTGCGGCGAGGGCGTCCGCGCCGTAGACGACCGCGAGCGGGTTGCCCGCGAAGGGGCGATCGGTGAACACGTCGACGATCTCGTACGCCACTCCTGACATGTCCGGACCCTAACCTAGGCTGAAGGCGTGACCATGGGGACGAGGGTTTATGTAGCCCGCCTCGCCGGTCTGCCCGTGTTCGACCCCAACGGGGACCGGGTCGGGCGGGTCCGCGACGGCGTGGTCCGTCTGCGCACCACCACCCGGCCGCCCCAGGTCGTCGGGCTGGTGGCCGAGATGGCGCTGCGCCGGCGCATCTTCCTGCCGATCGGGCGGGTGACGTCGATGGACGCCGAGAACGTGGTGCTGGCCAGCGGGGTGCTCAACCTGCGCCGCTTCGAGAAGCGGCCCAACGAGCTGCTGGTCATCGAGGATCTGCTCGACCGCCGGGTCGAGGTGGTGCCCGAGCACGGCGAGGGCGCGGCCACCCCGGGGACCGTCGTCGACATCGGGATGGATCTCAACCGGAACAACGAGTGGCTGGTCACCCGGGTCGCCGTGCGGGAGCACACCGGGCGGCTGACCCGGCGCGGGCACATCTTCCAGGCCGAGTACGAACGGGTGCGCGGGCTGGTCGGGCCGACCGACACGCAGGGCACCTCGAACCTGCTGGCCCTGCTCGAGCAGATGCGCCCGGCCGACATGGCGAACGCGCTCCAGGATCTGCCGGACGCCCGCCGTAACGAGGTGGCGGCCGCGCTGAGCGACCGGACGCTGGCCGACGTGCTCGAGGAGCTGCCCGAGCACGATCAGGTGGAGATCCTGGTCCGGCTCGACCGGGAGCGGGCCGCCGACGTACTGGAACGCATGGATCCGGACGACGCGGCCGACCTGCTGGCCGAACTGCCCAAGGCCGAGCAGACCGTGCTGCTCGACCTGATGGAGCCGGAGGAGGCCGACCCGGTCCGGCAGCTGATGAACTACCGCCCGGGCACGGCCGGCAGCGTGATGACCTCGGAGCCGGTGATCCTCACGCCGGACACGACGGTGGCCGAGGCGCTGGCCCGCATCCGGGAGCCGGAGCTGTCGCCGGTGGTCGCCGCGCAGGTTTTCGTGGCGCGGGCGCCGTCGGCCACGCCGAGCGGGAAATACCTCGGCATGGTGCATTTCCAGCGGCTGCTGCGGGAGGCCCCGTCGTCGATCCTCGGCGGCATCGTCGACAACGACATCGAGCCCCTGCGTCCCGACGCCCCCCTCGCCGAGATCATCAAGCGGATGGCGACGTACGACCTGGTGGCGATGCCCGTGATCGACTCGACGCGCCGGCTGGTCGGCGCGGTCACCGTCGACGACGTGCTCGACCATTCGCTGCCGCGTGACTGGCGTGAGCGCGACAACCTCGGCGTCGACGACACGGATGAGGTCGTGCTGTGACCGAGCCGCGGCGGGACCGCCTGGACCAGCCCGTCGAGCCGGGACGGGTGCGGCTGCCCCGGTTCAACCCGGAGGCGTTCGGGCAGTGGTCGGAGAACATCGCCCGTTACATGGGCACGGCCCAGTTCATCGTGTGGATGACACTGGTGATCGCCGTCTGGTTCCTCTGGAACACGCTGGCGCCGGAGGGGTTGCGCTTCGACCCGTACACCTTCACGTTCCTGACCTTGATCTTGTCGTTGCAGGCGTCGTACGCGGCGCCGCTGATCCTGCTCGCGCAGAACCGGCAGACCGACCGGGACCGGCTGGCGATGGAGGAGGACCGGCGGCGGGCCGCCATGCAGAAGGCCGACACCGAATATCTGGCCCGGGAGATCGCCTCGCTGCGGATCGCGCTGGGTGAGGTCGCGACCCGCGACTTCCTGCGCTCGGAGCTGGCCCGGCTGGCCGACGAACTGGACGAGGCGGCACACCGGCGGGAGAAGCGGGCGCGCTCCGACTGGGAGGAGGACCGCAAGGACTGGGACGCCGAACGCCCGTAAGGGGCGACGTAGCATGGCATCCATGTCCGCTCCCGCCTCCACCATCGAGGACGCGATTCAGGCCGCTCTGGCCACGGTCGACGACCCCGAGATCCGACGCCCGATCACCGAACTCGGCATGGTCAAGGGCTTCACTGTCGCCGACGGCTCGGTCCGGGTCGAGTTGCTGCTCACCGTGGCCGGCTGCCCGCTGCGCGACAAGCTGAACAACGACATCACGGCCGCCCTGACCAAGATTCCCGGCATCTCCTCGGTGAGCATCGACTTCGGTGTGATGACCGAGGAGCAGCGCAAGGCGCTGCAGAGCACGCTGCGCGGTGGTTCCGCTGGAGCGGAACCGGTCATTCCCTTTGCCCAGCCCGGCTCTCGCACGAGGGTGTACGCCGTCGCGAGCGGCAAGGGCGGCGTCGGCAAGTCCAGCGTCACCGTCAACCTGGCCGCGGCCCTGGCCAAGCGGGGCCTGTCGGTGGGTGTGATCGACGCCGACATCTACGGCCACTCGGTGCCCCGCATGCTGGGCGTCGAGGCCCGGCCGACCCGGGTCGAAGAGATGATCATGCCGCCGCAGTCGCACGGCGTGAAGGTGATCTCGATCGGCATGTTCACGGCGGGCAACGCGGCCGTGGTGTGGCGGGGCCCGATGCTGCACCGGGCGCTCCAGCAGTTCCTGGCCGACGTCTACTGGGGCGACCTCGACGTGCTGCTGCTCGACCTGCCGCCGGGCACCGGCGACGTGGCGATCTCGCTGGCCCAGCTCCTGCCGAACGCCGAGATCCTCATCGTCACCACCCCGCAGACGGCCGCGGCCGAGGTGGCCGAGCGGGCCGGGGCGATCGCCCTGCAGACCCACCAGCGGGTCATCGGCGTGGTCGAGAACATGTCGTGGCTGGAGCTGCCGGACGGCTCGCGCATGGAGGTCTTCGGCGCGGGCGGCGGGCAGACCGTGGCCGACTCGCTGACCACCACGATCGGCGCCTCGGTGCCGCTGCTCGGCCAGGTGCCACTGGACACCCGGGTCCGCGAGGCGGGCGACGCCGGCGACCCGATCGTGCTGGCCGCCCCGGACGCGCCCGCGGCCAAGGCCCTCGACGAGGTCGCCGCCAAGCTGGCCGTCCGCCGAGACTCCCTGGTCGGCAAGCCGCTCGGATTGTCGGTAACAACCAGAAAGTAGCGATCGCCGCCCGCGGAGCGAAGCGGAGCCAGCCAGCTACGTAGCGTCCAGGTCCAAGGTTCGCGCCTTCGGTGTCACCGCTGTCGACGGTGAGGCCGGGGGCGCTTTCTTGATGTCGGCGGCGTCGGCGACGTCGGTCAGGTCGGCCTTCACGCCGCTCAGGTCGGACTTGACGTCCTCGAGCAGGCCCTGGAGCGGCTTGCGGATCGCCGCTTCCTCGTCCTCGCTGATCAGATGCTTGCGGATGAACGCCTTGGGGTGAAGGTCCTGTAGCTGCAGGTCGGTGCCGAGTTCGCGGTTCAGGTCGCTCGTCGCGTTCTGCGCCATGGCACGCAGACCCCGCAGCATGCGCATGCCGTCGCCGATCACCTTCGGCAGCCGCTCGCCGAAGATCAGCAGCGCCAGCAGCAGCAGCGCGCCGATCTCCCACCAGTTCAGGTTTTCGAACATGAGGGCGGCCTCCCTTGTCTCCGCGCCCAGACTACGCACGGAACCTGTCAGGTGGCAGCCCTGAAGTGGTTCAGTTGGAGTCCGCGACCAATGTCACGGAGGCCGTCTGGGTCTTGGTGCCGCGACGGTACTCCACGGAGACGGTCGAGTCCGGAGCGTACTTGCGCACCAGGGCGATCAGATCGGTGCCGTCCTCGACCGCGTGCCCGTCGATCTTCGTGACCACGTCGCCGGCCTTGAGGCCCGCGGCGGCGGCCGGGCCCGAGGGCTCGACCGAGCGCAGCCGGGCCCCGGTGGCGCTGGTGCCGCCGGTGGCGACCTCGGCGCCGATCACCGTGCGCCGGGCCTTGCCGGTGTCGATGATGTCGCCGGCCACCCGGCGGGCCTGGTTGATCGGGATGGCGAAGGCCAGGCCGATGTTGCCGGCCTCGGTGTCGGTGCCGCCGACCGAGCGGATCACCGAGTTGACCCCGACCACCTGGCCGGCCGCGTTCACCAGCGGACCGCCCGAGTTGCCCTGGTTGACCGCGGCGTCGGTCTGGATGGCCGCGTAGTAGCGGGTCGGGCCGCCCGACTCGCCGCCGGCCTCGATGGTGCGGTCGAGGGCGCTGACGATGCCGGCCGTCACCGTGTTCACCAGGGCCAGCGGAGAGCCGAAGGCAAGCACCGGGTCGCCCACCGCGATCGAGTCGGAGTTGCCGATGGCGACCGGGGTGAGGTTCGACTTGGCGACCTTGATCACGGCGATGTCGGACTCGGGGGCCCGGCCGACCACCTTGGCGCTCGCCGTGGAGCCGTCGCTGAACGCGACCGACATGGTGTCGTCGTCGGCGCCCTCGACCACATGGTCGTTGGTGATCACGTAGCCGTCCTTGGACACCACGAAGCCGGAGCCGATGGCGCCGGTCACCCGGACGGTGACCACGCTGGGCAGCACCTTCTTGGCCACGCCGGCCAGCGAGTCGGGGGCCCGGTTGGCCGCGGCCGGCGGGTCCTCGGCCGGGGCTCCCAGGCTCGACGCGGCGCCCCCGCCGACCCCGCCGCGCACGGCGAAGACGTAGCCCAGGGTGCCGCCCAGGCCACCCGCGAGCAGCGCGGTGACCAGGCAGATCAAGAGAATGGGGGTGTACGACCGGCGCGGCGCGTCCGGGTCGGCGACCGGCTCCGGCTGCGGGCCGGGGGCCTGCGGGCCGCTCTGCACGACGACGGCGGCCGGAGCATACGGGTCACGCCAGGGATCGGCCATCGAACCCGACCACAGCGCGTCGGACGGCCAGGGCGTGGGTGGTTGACCATTGGCAGGCGGCGGAGTGGGACGCGCGTTCCAACCGTCGGTCACGTCGGTGCCTCCACTCATGTTCCGCCCGGCTCCCCCTCCAGGATGACACGGATCCCCCGTGCCGCCTCTCCCCGGCCCTTTTATCCCATCGACGGCCGGGTGCGTGCTAAGCGGGCCTCCGCATACTCTTTATGCGCATCCTCACCAGCTCCGGAGGTTCGTCATCGTCCCGTCAGCCCGCTCGATCGGTCCCCAGCCGGCCACCAATGGTTCCCAGTTCGCCGAGGCGTACGCGGACGAGGACATCGTGCTGCAGACCGCGCGCAGCCTCGCCCACGAGGTCGGCCTGTTCAGCGTCACCCCGGCCGCCGGGTCCGTGCTGCGCCTGCTGGCCGCCGCGGGCAGCGCCAAGGCCGTGGTGGAGATCGGCACCGGCACGGGGGTGAGCGGTGTCTGGCTGCTGCGGGGCATGCGGCCGGACGCGGTGCTCACGACCATCGACGTCGAGAACGAGCACCAGCGGATCGCCCGGCGGATCTTCGCCGAGGCCGGGTTCGCCCCGTCGCGCACCCGGATCATCACCGGGCGGGCGCTCGACGTGCTGCCCCGGCTCGCCGACGGGGCGTACGACCTGGTCTTCGTCGACGCCGACCCGACCGAGTTCGGCGCCTGCGCCGACGAGGCGCTGCGGCTGCTGCGCCCGGGCGGCGCGCTGGTGATCAACGGCGTGCTGGCCGGTGGCCGCATCGCCGATCCGTCGGCCCGCGACGTCGAGACGCTGACCATCCGCGAGACGGTCCGTTCGGTGCGCGAGTCCGAGGAGTGGATCCCCGCGGTGATCTCGTCGGGCGGCGGGTTACTGACCGCCGTCAAGCGCTGAGAGATAGCGCAGCAGGGTCCGGGCGCCCCAACCGGTGGCGCCGCGCGTGGTCTCCAGCTCCAGGGTGTCGCTCCAGGCGGGCGCGGCCATGTCGATGTGGGCCCAGCGGTCCGCGTACGGCCCGAGGAAGTCGCGCAGGAACAGGGCCGCCACCACGGCGCCGGGTGAACTCATGGGCGAGCTGTGCCGGTCGGCCACGTCGCTGCGGAGCAGCTCGCGATATTCGGCCGGGAGTGGCATACGCCACATTCTTTCCCCGGCCCGCTCGCCGGCCGCCCGCAGAGCGGTGGCCAGCTCGTCGTCGTCGGTGAAGAGGGCGGAGATCTCGGGACCCAGCGCGACCTTCTGCGAGCCGGTCAGGGTGGCCAGATCGATGATCACGTCGGGGTCGAGGCCCTCGACGGCGTAGCCGAGCGCGTCGGCCAGCACCAGGCGGCCCTCGGCGTCGGAGTTGGTGGTCTCGGTGGTCGTGCCGTCGTACTGGGTGATCACGTCGCCCGGGCGGAACGCGGAACCGCTCATGGCGTTCTCGGCCAGCGGCATCAGCGCGGTGATCCGCACCCGCAGGCCGAGGTCGGCCGCGCCGAGCGTGGCCGCGGCCACGGCGGCCGCGCCGGCCATGTCGTTCTTCATCCGCTTCATGCCCTCGCGGGTCTTCACCGAGAGGCCGCCGCTGTCGAACGTGATGCCCTTGCCGACCAGCACCACGTGGGTGGTCGCGCCGGGCGGCTGCCAGGTCATCTCGACCATGCAGGGCCGCCACTTCGAGCCACCGCCGACGGCGCGCAGGCCACCGAAGCGCTCCAGGGCGGCGCCGGCGTGGACGCGCACCGCGATGCCGGGCCGCCGGGCCGACGCGCCGGACATCTCCTCGGCGAACCAGTCCGGGATCTTCACGTTCGGTGGGGTGTTGGTGAGGTCGCGCGCGAACCAGGTGGCGCGGGCGGCTATCTCGGCCCGGGCCAGGCTCCGGGCGTACACCTGGGAATTGGTCGTGACCAGATCGACCGGAACGCGGCGAGGCTCCTCGCGGGCGTCGCGATAGCGGTAGCCGCCGAGCCAGAGGCCCTCGGCCAGGTCGCGGACGTCCGCTTCGCCGTCGACCAGGATCTGCAGCGGCTCGGCGCACTCGCGCACGATGGCCGCACCGGCGGCACGCCAGCCGGAGGTCACGTCGACCAGCAGGACTTTCGCCGGACGGCTCAGCGGCCGGCGCAGGACGATCACAGGATCGGGACGGTCACCCAGAGCGGCGATCTCCTCACCGAGGGCGCCGTCGACGTGCGACAGTGGACCCGACGAGCCGATCGGCACCACGCGGGTCAGGCCGTCGTCGAGGTGGTCGGTCAGCCGGATCGGAAACACGAGAGCATGACCTTTCTCGAAGACGTGGAAAGCCCGCCGGTACGGGCGGTACCGTACCGGCGGGCTCGCGTGAAACGTCAGCCGGCGATCGACTTCAACGCGTCACCCAGCGCGCTGGCCTCGTCCGGAGTCATCTCAACGACGAGACGGCCACCACCTTCCAGCGGGACACGCATGACGATGCCCCGACCCTCCTTGGTGACCTCCAGCGGACCATCGCCCGTCCGCGGCTTCATCGCCGCCATCTTGTCTCCCCTCAGACCCACATCAGGGTGTCGGTGGGTTGCCCCACAGCCACTTGTCAACGGTCACGTGCTCAGCCCCACGTGACGTGGTACCTCGTATCCGACCGGCGGCCGAGGGGCCTTTGCGCGTCATCACGCAGAGCGGCCCACCGTGCCGATCAAACATTTTCCCTGATGAACACCGGCGAACCCAAACCCAGCCCGGGCGGATGTGACAGCGTCTAGCATATCGCCTTTCGGGCTGTCACAATGTGCGGTCATGCAGGCGCGGTCCGCACTCTTCGACCTGTACGGCGACTATCTCCGCCCGCGAGGCGGGCGCGCACCCGTCGCGGCCCTGGTCAAGTTGCTCGCGCCACTCGGCATCGCTCCTCCCGCTGTGCGCACCGCGGTGTCCCGCATGGTGCGCCAAGGCTGGTTGCACCCTATGCGATTGGTCTCCGGACCGGGATATCTGCTGACCCCGAAAGCCGCCCGCCGGCTCGACGAGGCGGCGGCGCGAATCTACCGGACCGGCCGCATGAGCTGGGACGGCAAGTTCGACCTGATCCTGCTGCACGGCCCGCTGGCCAAACGCGACGCGGCCCGGCTGACCTTCCTCGGCTACGGATCGCTGGGCGAGCACGCGTGGGTCGCACCCCGGGCCACCGAGGAGGTGGACACGGTGCTGACCGACGCCGCCGTGCCGTACGAGCGGTTCAGCGCCGCCCACGCGGCCGGCTCACCGGGCGCGGCCGAGGTGGTCGGCAAGGCGTGGGACCTGCCCGAGCTGGCCCGCTCCTACGAGGATTTCGTGTCCGACCTGAGACCCGTCGTGACCACGGTGAACGCGCGCAGCAGCGACGAGGAGGCGTACGCGGCCCGGTTCCGCCTCGTGCACTCGTGGCGATCGTTCCTGTTCCGTGATCCGCAGCTGCCCACCTCGCTGCTGCCGCCGCGCTGGCCGGGCACGAGCGCGGCCGGATTCTTCGACCGCCACGCGGCCCGGCTGCGCCCCGCGGCCGACCGCTATGTGGAGCGCTGCCTGCAATCCGTGACTCGCGCCCGTGTGGGATTCTCAGACACATGACCGCCATCCAACCGCCCCACCCACCGCCCTTGAACGGACTGAAGACCGACTCCCTGCTCGTCGACCGCACCGACGCCGTCGTCACCCTCATGCTCAACCGGCCGTCGGCGATGAACGCGCTCGACATCGACCTCAAGGAAGCGCTGCGCGACACGCTGGCCTCCCTCGAGTCCGACAAGTCCTGCCGGGCGATCGTGCTGGCCGGGGCCGGCAAAGCCTTCTGCGTGGGCCAGGACCTGCGCGAGCACGCCGAGCAGCTCGAGTCGGGACGCACCGATCTGGACACGGTGCGGGTGCACTACAACCCGATCGCCCAGCGGCTGGCCAGCATGCCCAAGCCGGTGGTGGCGGCGGTGCGCGGCATGGCCGCCGGTGCGGGCGCGTCGCTGGCCCTGCTGGCCGACTTCCGCATCGGCGGGCCGAAGACGGGCTTCCTGATGGCCTTCGCCAACGTGGGCCTGGCCGGCGACAGCGGGGTCTCGTGGTCGCTGCCGCGGATCGTGGGGCACGCGCGGGCGCTGGAGCTGCTGCTGCTGGCCGAGCCGGTGCGGGCCGAGGCGGCGTACCAGATGGGCCTGCTCTCGCGGTTGACCGAGGACGACGAGCAGGTGCTCCCGGTCGCCCAGGAGCTGGCGGCCCGGCTCGCGGCCGGCCCGACGGTGGCCTACGGCGCGATCAAGCGGGAGCTGTCCATCGGCGACGCCGGCACGCTGTCGGACGCGCTGGCGGCCGAGGCGCAGGCCCAGGCCATCTGCGGCGCGACGGCCGACCACAAGAACGCGGTGGACGCCTTCGTGGCCAAGCAGAAGCCGGTCTTCGAAGGCCGCTGATATGACGGTTTTGGGATCACCACATTCATAAGGCTCGATGCCTACGCTCCTCCCGACGCGTCCTACCGGGCGCGCGTACCCCCGTGGGAGGGCCGAAATGGTCAAGTGGCGGATCTTCTTCGGCGCGGCGATGGCCGCGCTGACCATGGCGGCGGGCGGCGCGATCGCGTCCCCGGCCGCCGCGGCGTCGGTCGACCCGACGCCGTCCGTCGTCGGCGGCACGCGCGCCGCTCAGGGTGAGTTCCCGTTCATGGTGCGGCTGTCCATGGGCTGCGGCGGCGCCCTCTACAGCCCGACGCTGGTCCTCACGGCGGCCCACTGCGTGAGCGCCACCGGCACCAACACGTCGATCACGGCCACGCTCGGCGTGGTCGACCTGAACTCGACCAGCAAGATCACGCGTAAGTCGAACTACGTCCTCCGCGCGCCCGGCTACAACGGTTCCGGCAAGGACTGGGCCCTGATCCGCCTGGCCAGCCCGGTCACCGGCCTGGCCACGCTGCCGATCGCCACGACCACGGCCTACGACTCGGGCACCTTCACGATCTCCGGCTGGGGTGCGGCCCGCGAGGGCGGCGCGCAGCAGCGCTACCTGCTCAAGGCCACGGTCCCGTTCGTGAGCGACGCGACCTGCAACTCGTCGTCCATGTACGGCGGCGAGGTCATCGCGAGCAACGAGATCTGCGCCGGCTACACCGCGGGCGGCGTCGACACGTGCCAGGGCGACTCGGGCGGCCCGATGTTCCGCCGCGACGCCGCGAACGCCTGGATCCAGGTCGGCATCGTCAGCTGGGGTGACGGGTGCGCCCGCCCGAACAAGCCGGGCGTCTACACCCAGGTGTCCTACTTCGCGTCCGCGATCCGCTCGGCGGCCACCTCACTGGGCGGCTAGCGCCGAACCGGGTGCCGCGGCGCCGTGCCACCAACCGGCGCCGCGGCATCCGTCAGTCCTCGTCGTCTTCTTCCTCGGGGTCCTGGTTGGCTTCCACGCCCAGGACGAAGGCCTGCATGGCCAGCTCGTCGCCCGACGGCCAGACGTAGGTGGGTAGCTCGGCGGGGCCCAGCTCCAGGACGTGGGACCAGAACTGGCGTACGGCCTCGGCGGGAGTCGCGGCCTCGATCGGGAGGGCCACGCTGACCAGCCAGGTCGGGCGGTGCGGGCCCGTGGGCTCGGCGCCCAGGGCGGTCGCGAAGCGGCGGAACGTCTCGGCGTCGACCGGGACCACGTCGCCCTCGGTCAGGCCGGTGGCCGGGACCGGGTCGTCGAACGAGCGGCGCAGGTACGTCAACACCAGCTCGTGGCCCTCGGTCTTGGCGGCCCGGGCGAGTGCCACCACGTGGCCGTCGGCGACCAGTAACACCTCGTCGTCCGGCGCCACCTCGGACGCGCCCCCCGACACCGTGACGGTGTCGTGGTGGAACAACCTCTCGTCGGCCCACCTGTCCGCCGGAATGATCACCGCCCACTGACCCATGGGCTCCATCCCATCATGCGCCGGGGTGTGCCTTGAGCGGTGGGACCCAACAACCCGCCACATGGTCGTCGACCATGCCCGTGGCCTGCATCAACGCATATGCCGTGGTGGGGCCCACGAAGCGGAAGCCGCGCTTCTTGAGGTCTTTGGCCATGGCCGTGGAGGCCGGGGTGATGGCCGGGACGTCGGCCCGGGTCTTGGGGCGGGCCGGGCGCGGGTCGGGCGCGAACGACCAGAGCAGCTCGGTGAGCCCGCCCGCCAGGTCGGCGGCGGCGCGCGCGTTGGCGATCGCGGCCTCGATCTTCATCCGGTTGCGGACGATGCCGGGGTCGGTCATCAGGCGGGCCGCGTCGGCGTCGGAGAACGTGGCCACCTTGTCGATCGAGAAGCCGGCGAAGGCGGCCCGGAACGCCGGCCGCTTGCGCAGGATGGTGATCCAGGAAAGACCGGACTGGAACGCCTCCAGGCACAGCCGCTCGTAGAGCGCGTCGTCGCCGCGGACCGGCTTTCCCCACTCGTCGTCGTGGTAGGCCGCGTAGTCGGGGCTGGAGCCGCCCCAGAAGCAGCGGGCGCGGCCGTCGAGGCCGATCACGAGCCCGGCGTCATCTGTCATGGCGACCACCGTAGAGCCGCCGTACGACAAAAAGGGTTCTACTGACGCTTGTGTGGGTGGTTTCAGGCAGTAACGACAGCGCACGCCGTTGTCCCGCTTAGGTTCTGGCTTGTCGAAGGTCAGAACGGTAGATAGCGGGACAACGGCGTGCGTAATACCAGGGTATGGGCTCGGCTGCTCGGACTTCGGAAAGCAGTCGTTGAGCGTGTCGAGTTCGACGAGCAGCAGGGGATCCGCGAAGCCGTCACGGAACACTGCCCGCGAGCGATCCGCTGCGCGGACCCGTTCCACGTGGTCGCCTGGGCCACCGATGCCCTCGACGAACAACGCCGCACCGTGTGGAACCAAGCCCGTGGCCACGCACGGGGCACTACCCGCGCCAACAACCGCAACCACCGCCCGCGCGGTGACGTGAAAACCCTTAAACGCGCCCGCTGGGCGCTCTGGAAGAACCCCGAAAACCTAACCGAACGCCAGCACGAACAGTTGGCCTGGATCGCTAAGACCCACCCCGCCCTGCACCGCGCTTGGGCGTTGAAAGAAGGACTGCGCACCGTCTTCGCGATCGCCCACCGCGATCCCGGCGAAGCAGTCGAAGCCCTCGACCGGTGGATCAGCTGGGCACGCCGCTGCCGGCTTGCTCAGTTCGTCAAACTCGCCCGAAGCATCACCCGTGACCGCGACGCGATCATCGCGACCATCACCAACCGGCTGTCCAACGCCCTGGTCGAATCAACGAACACCAAGATCCGGCTCATCATCCGCCGAGGCTTCGGCTTCCACTCAGCCCACGCGATCATCGCCCTGGCCATGCTCACCCTCGGCGGTCACCGACCAGAGCTACCTGACCGATGACCCCGAAACCACCCACACATCGATCACAAGAGCCACAAAAAGCTCTCAGGGCAGTTTGCCCTGTTCCACGAGGCGGCCGAACTTCTTCAGGGCGCCGGTGAAGCTCAGCTTGGAGCCGGGCCAGAGCACCGGCCACGCGATCTTGCCGACCGGGCCGGCCGGCAGGTGGAACCACTCGTGCAGGACCACCTGGGTGCGGTCGCCGGACATGGCCGTGCAGCGCATCGACCCGGGCCCGCGCAGGAAGCGGCCGCAGTGCACGACGCGTACCTCATAAGGCGCGTTGACCTTGACCACGCGCAGCTCGTCGCGGAGCGCGGCCGGGCCGATCGCGGTGATCGCCTCGACCAGGCTGCCCTCGCCGCCGTCGCCCTCGACCACGCGCACCTTGGTGAACGGGATCCACTCGGACTGTTTCTCCCAGCTCAGAAACGCCGCGAAGACCCGCGGGGCGGGCGCGTCGACGATGACCGTGGCCGTGACCTCACCGGTGCCGGGCTTGGCGGCGTCGCCCAGGCCCGGGTCGGTCGCGCTCACTGCTTGGCCACCGGCTCGTCGGCCGGGACGGTGGTGATCTCGATGACCGGCTCGGTCGCGGGCGCCGCCTCGGCCGGGGGCGCCGGTGCCGGCGCGGGCGTGATGGGCGCTATGGCCGCCTCGCGGGCGCGGCGGAGCACGTCGGCGTCGGCCACGCGGCCCTCGCGCAACGCGGTCACCTCGGCCTCGAGCACGCCGATGAGCTCGCCCTTATATCCGATGTCGTACGCCGCGCGCTGGAGCGCCTGGTCGACCTGGGCCATGCGGTAGCCGCGCCAGGCGACGTCGAACTTGGTGTGGGTCACGTCCTCCTCACCGAGCGGCCGGTCGCTGGGCAGCGGCACGGCCCGGCCGTCCGGCTCGACCGGCGTCAGCGCGCTGTCGTTGCCACCGATCATCACGGTCACGCCGAACACGATCGCGGCCACGACCAACGCCACGACGATGAAGAGGAAAAGCTGGCCCATGCGCAAGATGTTGGCACGCCGCGCTGTGCGTGGCGAGCCCGCCACCCCGACCGGTACGCGGGTGTGATCTCAGGTCCAGGTGAGGATCTTTTTGCGCCAGGCGTAGAGGATGCCCAGGGACAGCACCGCCACGAACACCCCCATCTCGGTCACCGTGGTCAGGCCGAAACCCGGCAGGTCGAACACGACCGCCCACGGGAAGAGAAAAACGGCCTCAACGGCGAAAAGCACATAGAGGTACGCGTAGACGTAGTACCGGATCTGCGCCTGCGCCCAGTCGCCGCCGACGGGGTCGATGCCGCTCTCGTACGAGACGAATTTGCCGGCGGGCTGGGCCGGGTCGGCCGGGCGGAGCAGCTTGTTGGCCGCGAAGGCGCCGACGAAGACCAGCACGCCGGCGGCGGCCACCAGCCCGAGCGTGGCGTACGACCCGAGGTAACCGTCCACAACCACGGAGCCTAGTCGAACCCCGTAGGTGGCACTCGCCCGCCGGATAGTGGACTCTTCTGGTTCATGCAAGCCTCACCTGGCTACTGTGGTCAACGGCTCACGCCCGGTGAGTAAGGAGCGCCGACGTAGTCTGGAAGTGACTAGTTCTGCGGGCCGGCTCATAGATGATCACCCCCGGCCGGCCGGCAACCTTTGGAGGTTGGGAACGTGTCCGCTGGAGCGAAACGGGTCGAGCAGTTGGACCGGGTGGTCATCCGGTTCGCGGGCGACTCGGGCGACGGCATGCAGCTGACCGGTGACCGATTCACATCCGAGACGGCCCAGCTGGGCAACGACATATCGACGCTGCCCAACTTTCCGGCCGAGATCCGCGCCCCCGCAGGCACCATGCCGGGCGTGTCGAGCTTCCAGGTGCACTTCGCCGACTACGACATCCTCACGCCCGGCGACGCGCCGAACGTGCTGGTCGCCATGAACCCGGCCGCCCTCAAGGCCAACCTGGCCGACCTGCCGCCCGGCGCCGACATCATCGTCAACACCGACGAGTTCACCAAGCGCAGCCTGGCCAAGGTCGGGTGGGCGGCCAACCCCCTCGAGGACGGCTCGCTGGGGGAATACGCGGTTCATCCGGTCGCCCTGACCTCGATGACCGTGGGCGCGCTGGCCGATCACGGCATCTCGAAAAAGGACGCCGAGCGGGCCAAGAACATGTTCGCGCTGGGCCTGCTGAGCTGGATGTACTCGCGCCCGTTCGAGTCGACCATCCGGTTCCTGGAGCGCAAGTTCGCCAAGCGCCCCGAGCTGGTGGCGGCCAACAAGGCGGCCTTCCAGGCCGGCTGGAACTTCGGTGAGACCACCGAGGACTTCGCGGTGCGCTACGAGGTCAAGCCGGCCAAGATGCGCCCGGGCACCTATCGGAACATCACCGGCAACCAGGCGCTGGCGCTCGGCCTGGTCGCCTCGGCCGTCCGGTCCAAGCTGCCGCTGTTCCTGGGCGCCTATCCGATCACCCCGGCCTCGGACATCCTGCACGAGCTGTCGAAGCACAAGAAGTTCGGCATCACGACCATGCAGGCCGAGGACGAGATAGCCGCGATCGGGGCGGCGCTGGGCGCGTCGTACGGCGGCGCCCTGGGTGTGACGACCACGAGCGGGCCCGGTGTGGCGCTCAAGGGCGAGACGATCTCGCTGGCCATCGCGCTGGAGCTGCCGCTGGTCATCGTCGACGTGCAGCGGGCCGGCCCGTCGACCGGCATGCCGACCAAGACCGAGCAGGCCGACCTCAACATGGCGCTGTTCGGCCGGCACGGCGAGGCGCCGCTCGTGGTGATCGCGCCGAAGTCCCCGTCGGACTGCTTCCACGCGGCGATCGAGGCGGCCCGCATCGCGCTGACCTATCGCACGCCGGTCATCCTGCTCTCGGACAACTACGTGGCCAACGGCTCCGAGCCGTGGCTGCTGCCGTCCGCGAGCGAGCTGCCCGACCTGTCGGTCGAGTTCGCCACGGCGCCGAACGGCGAGGACGGGCGCTTCCTGCCCTACCTCAGAGATCCGGAGACCCTGGCCCGCCCCTGGGCCATCCCGGGCACGCCGGGTCTGGAGCACCGCATCGGTGGCCTGGAAAAGGCCGACAAGACCGGCGACATCTCGTACGACCCGGCCAACCACGAATTCATGGTGCGCACCCGGGCCGCGCGGATCGAGGCCATCGAGGTGCCCGACGTCGAGGTCGAGGACGCCGACGAGGCGGCGCGGGTGCTGGTGCTGGGCTGGGGTTCGACGTACGGGCCGATCGGCGCCGCCTGCCGTGCCCTGCGCCAGCGGGGGCTGCCGATCGCCCAGGCGCACCTGCGGCATCTGTCCCCGTTGCCGGGCAATCTCGGTGAGGTGCTGAAGGCGTACGACAAGGTCGTGGTCCCGGAAATGAACCTCGGGCAGCTGGCCCAGGTGATCCGGGCGCGCTACCTGGTCGATGTTCTGCCCTTCAACCAGGTCAGCGGTCTGCCGTTCACGGCCGCGACGCTGGAGAACATGCTGGAGGACGTGGTCAAGAATGGTTGATCTGAAGCTCACGGCCAAGGACTTCAAATCCGATCAGGAGGTCCGCTGGTGCCCTGGCTGCGGTGACTACGCGATCCTGGCCGCGGTGCAGGGCTTCATGCCCGAGCTCGGCATCCCGCGCGAGAACATCGTCTTCGTCTCCGGCATCGGCTGCTCGTCGCGCTTCCCGTACTACATGAACACGTACGGCATGCACTCGATCCACGGTCGGGCGCCGGCCATCGCCACCGGCCTGTCGGCGTCACGGCCCGATCTGTCGGTGTGGGTGGTCACCGGCGACGGCGACGCGCTCTCGATCGGCGGCAACCACCTGATCCACGCGCTGCGCCGGAACGTGAACCTGAAGATCCTGCTGTTCAACAACCGGATCTACGGGCTGACCAAGGGGCAGTACTCGCCGACGTCCGAGCTCGGCAAGATCACCAAGTCGACGCCGGCGGGCTCGGCCGACTCGCCGTTCAACCCGCTGTCGCTGGCCCTGGGGGCCGAGGCGACCTTCGTGGCCCGCACGATCGACTCCGACCGCAAGCACCTCCAGTCGGTGCTGCGGGCGGCGGCCGACCACCAGGGCTCGGCGTTCGTCGAGATCTACCAGAACTGCAACATCTTCAACGACGGCGCGTTCGAGCTGATCAAGGACGCGAGCAGCCGGGACGACCACCTGATCCGGCTCGAGCACGGTCAGCCGGTCACCTTCGGGGCCGACAACCAGTTCTCGGTGATCCACCCGGCCGGCGGTTTCGGGCTCAAGGTTCAGGAGGGTGGCGAGGCCATCGTCCACGACACCTCGGTGGACGACCCGGCGTACGCCTTCGCCCTGTCCCGCCTCTCCGGATCCGACCTGGGCACGACGCCGATCGGGGTCTTCCGTGACGTGCACCGGCCCACGTACGACGAGTTGATCGCCAAGCAGCTCAACGACGCCAAGACCGACGGCTCGCCCGATCAGATGCTGGACGACCTGCTCAACGCCGCCGACACCTGGACCATCCTCTAAACCGTCACATCGACGTTGGCCTCGTCGTCCCTTATGTAGACGAGCATGTCGCCGGTGTCGATGCTCAGGGCCTGCTCACCGCCGAGCGGCAGCACCTTGCCCCGGCGGATCAGGGCGACCACCAGCGTGCGCAGCTCGCGCGGGTTGCGGCCGACCTCGGCCCGCTCGGCGCTGCGCATCGCCAGCGCCATGCCCTGACCCGGGGTGAGCAGGTCCTCCACCACGTCGATCAGCGGCGGCGCGGTGGTGGTGAGGCCGAGCAGGCGGCCGGCGGTGGCCGACGAGACGATCACGTGGTGGGCGCCGCTCTGCTTGAGCAGCGCCGAGTTCTCCTGCTCGCGGACGGCGGCGATGATCCGCACCTGTCCGGCGGTCAGTTGCCGTACGGTCAAAGTGATGAGAACCGAGGCCTCGTCGCTGTCGGTGGCGATGATGACGGCCTTGCAGTTCTTGACGTCGGCCTCGAGCAGCACGGCCGAGCGGGTCGCGTTGCCCTCGATGGTGGCGAGCCCGTTGGCCGCGGCCTGGCGTACGCCGTCGGGCCTGTTCTCGACCACGACGATGCGCGACTTGTCGTAGCCGGTCTCCAGGAGGGCCGCGACGGCGGCCCGGCCCTTGGTGCCGTAGCCGCAGATGACGATGTGGTCCTTCAACTTTCGCCTCCACCGGCTGACGCGCAGGCTGTTGCGGTACTGATCGGTGAGCACCTCGAGGGTGGTGCCGACCAGGATGATCAGGAAGAGCACGCGGGCCGGGGTGATGACCAGGATGTTGACCAGGCGGGCGTGCGGGGTGACCGGCGTGATGTCGCCGTATCCGGTCGTCGAGAGCGACACGACCGCGTAGTAGAAGCAGTCGAGCAGGGTGAGGCCGTCCTCGTTGACGTCCCGATAGCCCGCGCGACCAGCGTAGATGACCACGACCGTGGAGACGACGAGCGCGACCGCCAGCGCGAGCCGGACGGCGAGCGCGCGAAGGGGCCCTTGACGGACCCGAGGTAGATGGATCATGTGACTCCCCGCACGTGACACACCATAGCGACCGGCACGCGACAAGGTTTGATTCGGCAGGATCCGAAAATGCGCAAGCGCGTCGTTGTATCCACGGCCGGCGATTGAACAGCCTGAGCCATGACGCGACGCATTGTGGTAGTCCTCGCCCTCATGGCCGCCATGCTGATCCCCTCGCTGCCGGCCTCGGCCACCGTCGACCGGCTCTCCGTTCTCGCCGCCTGGACCCAGCCGACCGCGGCCAGCACGGCCGCCTGGAACAGCGCCCGGCTCGACCGGGAGAAATGGGCGGCGTACGGCTTCGACTGGACCACCGACTACTGCTCGGCCAGCCCGGAACGGCCGCTCGGCTTCGACTTCACCAACGCGTGCGTCCACCACGACTTCGGCTATCGCAACTACAAGGACGCGGGCCTGTTCGACCAGAACAAGGACCGGGTCGACGACACCTTCCACGCCGACATGAAGCGTGTCTGCTCGGAGTACCGCTCAGTGGCCCGTTCGGCCTGCTACAGCGTCGCCTGGATCTACTACCAGGCCGTGCACGTCTTCGGCTCGCTGGCCAAGGTGCGCGGCGCCGATCTGGACCGAGCCTCCACGATCATGCGCTGACCTGGGCGAACCTCGTCGCACCCTCCTCCAGATCCGGGTGTTCGACGGCCAGGGCCATCGCGACGATCCGGTCGAAACCCAGACCGACACCTTCGGCGTACGCGGCGTCGAAGGCGGCATCCCCCAGCGCGCTCCGCAGCGCCAGCTGCCGTGCCGACCAGAACCGCCCGAACATCTCGGTGCGGCGGGCGCCCTTGGCCGCCTCGGCCCCGCCGAACAGAATGGCGGCCGAGGTGGCATCGCCGCCGAGGGAGCAGCGCACGGCGATGGCGGCGACCGCGTCGGCCGCCGCGCCCCGGAAGCCGTGCCGCAGCCGTGAGCGGAGCGCGACCACCAGGTGATCGTGCGCGGCGACCAGGTCACCGCGGCGCAGGGCGACCATGCCGAGCAGCCAGTCCACGGTCCGCCGGCCCCGGTCCCCGGGGCGGCTCGCCTCCCACTGGCGGGCGCCGCCGAGCAACTCGGACGCCTCGGTGAGCGCGTCACGGCGCCACAGCAGCTCGGCCAGGGCGATCACGGCGGGCATGGCCGCCTCGGGCACACCGCGCCGCTCCGCGGTCGCGATCACGTCGCGGCAGAGGAGCTCGGCGTCGTCGTACCGCCCCGCGTCGAGCAACGTGGCCCGGTGACCGGCCATGGCCCGTACAAGAAGGCCTGGATCGTCCTCGGCCAGGGCCTCGGCCCGTTCGAGGAAGCGGGTCCGCTCGGCCTTGTCGGCGGCCAGGCCGGCGTGCACCAGATAGGCGTCGGCGACGACAGCGCGCTCGACATCGGCCCCGTCGAGCCTCCGATAGAGCCGGAACAGCAGGTCACGCCCCTCGCCGGCGCCACCGTGCTCACGCCACCACGGGTCGAGGGCGATGGCCAGGCGCAGTCCCGCCCGGACGCTGCCGTGGGTGGCGGCCCAGCGCAGGGCGGCCTGCCACTCGGGGACATAGGGCGCGAAAGCCGTCAGGCTCACCGTCCGGGGCTGCCCGTCGGTGTCGACGGCGACGCTGTCCAGCATGTGCAGCGACCAGGCGGTGTGCCAGTCGCGTGCCTCGCGCTCGTCACCGCCGGCCACGAGCCGGCGGGAGGCGAAGGCACGGACCGGCCCGGACAGCCGGTAGCGGGGCCCGGGAACGACGTCGACGAGAGAATTGTCGGCGAGCTCGCCGAGAGCGCCGAGGGCCTCGGCGCTGCACCACTCCACGATCCCGAGATCGACCGAGTCGGCGAAGACGGCCAGACGGCGGAGCAGGCCTTGGGCCTGAGCGGTGAGCCGCCGGTAGGACCAGTCGAGGTTGGCCTCGAGGCTGTCGTGCCGGTCCGCGGCCTCGGCCTCGGCGGGCGTCTCACGCGACGCGCCGGTGGGCGTCTCGCGCGGCGCGTGGGTGGGGTCAAGAGCGGCTAGCGGATCATCGAGCCGGGAGGCGAGCTGCGAGGCCGAGAGGAGCCGCAGCCGGGCCGCCGCGAGCTCGATCATCAAAGGCGAGCCCTCCATCCGGGCCGCGACCTGAGCGAGATCGCCACCGTCGTCCCCGCCCCGGGCGGCCGCGGTCCTCTCACTGAGCAGCGCGAACACATCGGCCGGGGACATCGGCGGAATCCGCCAGACATACTCGCCGGGCACACCGACCGGCGCCCGCCCGGTGACGAGCACCCGGACACCAGGGCACCGGGCGAGAAGCCGCCGGATCAGCGTCGCGATCTTCGCGGCCTCGGCGGTCTGCAGCACGAGAAGCATCCGCCGCTCGGCGCAATGCTCGAGCAGCGAGTCGAGAATCGGCCGCCCCGGCTCGCTGCGCACGCCGAGAACCTCGGCAAGGCCTTCTTCAGCGCCGACGGCATCGACGGTCCAGACCCCTTGTGGGTACGCCGTGAGCACCTCCGCCGCCACGGCAAGAGACAGCCGCGTCTTGCCGGCGCCGCCGCTCCCCGTGATGGTGACGACGCGGTGGCGCCCCACGAGCTCGGCCACCTCGGCCACCTCGGCGCGCCTCCCGACGAAAGGGCTGAGCTCGGCCGGGAGATTGTGGAGGGGCGCCTTCTGAGTACGCGGCGGCGGAAAGTTCCCGCCCAAGCCGGGCGCCAGGACCTGAAGGAGCCGCTCCGAGTCGTCGAACCCGCGGAGCCGGTGCTCCCCCAGGTCGAGCAGCTCGATCCCGCGCAGGTCGGTGGCGGAAGCCGCCGTCAGCATGGGTGCTGTATGGACGGTCGTTACCGATATTTCGGATGTGAGCCGAACGGCCCGGGCGGTGGCGCCGGAGCAGAGAATCTGCCCGCCGTGGGCCGCGGCCGAAACGCGGGCGGCGCGGTGCACCTCGATGCTGGCGTACTCACCGCCGCGCTCCCCGCAGGTCGGCCGGGCCCACCCCGTATGCATCCCCATCCGCACCCGCGGTGCGACCTCCGGGCTGAGCCAGTCGTGTGCGGACAGTCGCCGCTGCGCTTCCGCGCAAGCCGCCACCGCCGCCGCCGCATCTTGGAAGACGATGAAAAAGGAGTCACCCTCAGTGAAAAGCTCAACACCATCGAAGTCACGCAGAGCAGCGCGCATCACTGTGCGGTGATCGTTGAGAACCGCGCCGTAGTCATCGCCGAGCATCCGGGCCAATCGCGTCGAGCCCTCGATGTCGGTGAACACAAAGGTCACCAGCCCACT
Organism: Actinoplanes sp. CA-131856; assembly: GCF_050956135.1. Lineage (GTDB taxonomy): Bacteria > Actinomycetota > Actinomycetes > Mycobacteriales > Micromonosporaceae > Actinoplanes. The sequence continues at coordinate 10,087,417 of NZ_CP191849.1, forward strand.
CGGCAGCTCGGTTCGTCCCGACACGGTGGAACCTCCGCCCCCTTCGGCAAGTCGCGATCTCATGCTGCCGTATCACAGCGTCACCGGCCATCGTAGAAACGGACGGTAACCATCCGCCCGCTGCGGCCGACCCCGGACGGAGGACACCCGCAGGGGTCATCGACGTTTCCACACGGCACTACGCGTGACGTAACGAAATGGATCGAGCCAAGACACGCCGCGCTCGGTCAGTTCCTCCCGCCCGTTCGGCCACCCCCGCGAGAGTCACTTTGTGCGACGCCCCCGACACGCGCGCCGGGCCGCCTCGGCCCAGCGTTTTCCCAGCTAACAGCCCCTGCGGCATCGCGTCACGCCATTTCCCGCCTCCCGTCACCCGCCGGAGAAGGCCAGGTTCGTGGAATTAGCCACAATCAAGCGTCCGACCAGGCCAGACACCAAGATCAGCCAGCCCGGGCCGGATTGGTGATTGCCCCCTTAGAGGACTATTCGCTGCGAAACGCCGACCGCCAGAACCGGATGACCATCGAGGCCCCCACAGCCGACTGGCGCAGCGAGGACGGGCGCCGCAAGGAGCGGCGGCACACGACGGCGCGCCGCGCAAGACGGAGGGCCGCGCAAGACGGAGGGCCACGCAAGACGGAGGGCCACGCAAGACGGAGGGCCACGCAAGGCCGAGGGCCGCGCAAGGCGGAGGGCCGCGCAAGGCCGAGGGCCGCGCAAGGCGGAGGGCCGCGCAAGGCGGAGGGCCGCGCAAGGCGGAGGGCCGCGCAAGGCGGAGGGCCGCGCAAGGCGGAGGGCCGCGCAAGGCGGAGGGCCGCGCAAGGCGGAGGGCCGCGCAAGGCGGAGGGCCGCGCAAGGCGGAGGGCCGCGCAAGGCGGAGGGCCGCGCAAGGAGAGGCGGCGCAGGAAGTGGCAGAGCGTCGACCGGAGGACCCCGCGAGGACGAGGACGGCGCAGGGACGTGAGGGCGGCGCGGAGCCGGCCATCGCGGAACGGGCCACCGCTGGGGGAAGTCAGCGGGGGCTAAGGCCTGCGGCCGCAGCTTCGACGGAGGCGGAAGAGGGGGCCGGAGAGCCGCACGGGACAACCCGCCCGCGGCGAACACGGACACGGACACGGATGGCGCCGCGCAGGCCAGCGCCAGCAGCAAGCGTCGGATGCGGAAGCCTGCGCAGGGAGAAGAGCTGGTCCCTGGCGCCGGCGAGCGCCTGGGGGCGGCGGACGCCCGGTCAGCCAGCGCCCGGTCAGCCAGCGCCCGGTCAGCCAGCGCCCGGTCAGCCAGCGCCCGGTCAGCCAGCGCTGTTGGCTGGCGTGAGTCGATCGGCGGGGGCCGGCGTGGGGTGGCCGATGCTAGGGCGAGCCTGCCGAGTCAGCAGCCGCAGGCTCCTCCGCAACAGCCGCCACCACCGCCGCCGCCGGCTGCGGGGCGTGGGGCTGAGGTGCTGCTGGTGCGGCCGGTGACGGCGACCGTGGACAAGAGTTTGACCGTGTCGGCATGACCCTGAGGGCAGTTCGTGGGCTCGGAGGCCTCACGCATGGGACGGTTGACCTCGAAGGTGTCGCCACAGGCTCGGCAGCGGAATTCGTAACGCGGCATGAGAGAAGAGTAGGGCTTCCGACCGACAGGAATTCACCCTGTGGACAAGCAGGTCTGGGTTATCCACAGGCTTCGAATCGGGCTCTCGCGGCCATGCTCCCGTTGGGTAGTGTCGTCCGCGTGGTGAAGCGGCAGAAGGACCAGGTGACCGAGCCCGAGCTGCGCGCCTCGGCGCCGCATCAGGGTGGGCCGCTGGCCAGTTCCGGCGCGGCCCCCGACGGGTCTGTGCCCACGAGCGCTCCCACACCGGACAACAAGGTCGTGTCTGCGGACACGACGAACGACAAAGTCGCGCCGCCCGCCACCTCGGCCGACAAGGCAACGTTTCCGCTGGCCGGAGGATCGGCTCCGACGATCGGCGCGGGCCCATCGATAGGCGCGGCGCCGTCGGTCGCCGCAGCCGGTTCAGCACCGGCCGAACCGCCCGCCACCGAGACAAAAGCAGCGAGCCCGGCCTCATCGGCCGGCCGTCCTTCCGACGTAGCCGGTAAGGAAGGTTCGACCCTCGCGTCGGGAGGCGCTTCCGCGGGCGGCGAGGCGGGCACCGCCGGCACGAAAACCACCCAGGCCACGTCCGCGAGCTCGAGCGCTGCCGACAAGGAGGCCGCGCTCACGAGCGGCGGCGCGGACAAACCCGACGGCACGGCCAAAGGTGCCGGCCCCACCACGGCCGACGCCACGGGCAAAAGCAACGGCGCGGGAACAGGCGGCGCCGGAGGCAAAGCGGCGGGCGCAGGCAACGCTGACGGCGCTCTGACCGATGCCGCAAGCAAGGCAGACGGCGCAGGGAGAAGCAACGCCGCAGCCAAGGGCGACACCGCGAGCAAGACCGACGCCGCAGGCAAAGACGACACCGCGAGCGAGGCCACTCCTGCGGGGAAAAGCGACACCGCAGGCAAGGAAGACGCTGCGGGAAAGAGCGACGCCGCAGCCAAGGGCGATACCACGAGCAAAACCGACGCTGCGGTAAAAAGCGACCCTGCAGGAAAGAGCGAGACCTCGGGCAAGGACGACGCCGCAAGCAAGACCGACGCCGGGGGAAAGAGCGACGCCGCAGCCAAGGACGACGCCGCAAAGAAGCCCGATGCCGCGGGGAAGACCGACGCCGCGGGGAAGAGCGACAACGCGGGGAAAAGCGACACCGCGGGCGGGGCTGCCAGCGGGGCGGCGACCTCCGGGGCTGAGAGCAAGGGCGCCGTAGGGGCGCGCTCGGGGAGCCATGCCAAGAAGCGGAGCGGTGGGCTTCGGCGAGCGGCCCCGGTTCGGCTTGTGGGGCGGGCCGGGCGCAGCACGGCCGCCTGGGCCAAGCGGCCCAGTGGGCGGCTTGTCGTGCCGGCGGTGGTGGCTGTTCTGCTTCTGGGGGCGGCGGGCACCGCGGGGGCCTATCTGGTGCCCGAAGCTCTGAAGGCCGCTCCCAACCCCAGCGCGACCCCCGGGTTCCCGCTGGAAGCGGGCGGTGCCGCCCTGCCGTCGGCCGCCGTTCCGGGTGGGCTGCCGGCGGGGAGCGCACCGGTCGGCAGCGCGCCGGTGGGCGTGCCCAGCGGCGTGCCGGGAGGCGGCCTGCCCACGGCAGGCAGCACCACGGGGACCACCGGGACCGGGACCACCTCACCTACGGTTGCGCCCCAGACCGGGGGGCGGCCGGCCGATGCCCTGGCCGGGTGGGCGGGGCAGGTGGGCACCAAGGTCGGCATTCCGGTGGTGGCGGTGCAGGCCTATGCGTACACCGAGCTGGTTCTGGCCAAGACCATGCCGAACTGTCATCTCAGCTGGACCACCATCGCCGCCATCGCCAAGGTGGAGTCCGATCACGGCAGCGCCAACGGGTCCGTTCTGGGGGCCGACGGCGTCGTTCAGCCGGGGATCTTCGGGTTGCCCCTCGACGGCAAGGGTGGGCGGCAGCTCATTCCCGACTCGGATCGGGGTGCCCTCGACAATGACACCACCTACGACCGGGCCGTCGGGCCTCTCCAGTTCATTCCGGCGACCTGGAACCAGTTCAAGGTGGACGCCGACAACAACGGCGTGGCCGACCCCAACGACATCGACGATGCGTCACTGACCGCGGGCACCTACCTGTGCCAGGGCGGGCGTGATCTGGCCCGGGCCGATGCCTGGTGGGATGCGATTTTCTCCTACAACGCCGTTCGGCCCTATGCGCAGAAGGTCTTCGAGGCGGCCAACGACTACGGGCAGCGCAGCCGCAGTTGAGGCCAAATGTTGCACGCACGGTGACGATACCTACACATTTACGGTCCCAGACCTTCCCAGAAGGCACCGTTACCGGCAAGCTGTACGGGTGAGGGTGCGTGAGTGGGATCCCCGGACCGCCTCGGCGGCGGAGATCCGGTCGCTCGTGGAGACGGTCAACGCGGTGCTCGCCACCGACCTTCCCGACGACCCGCCGTGGCAGGACGTTCAGGTCCGTGACTACCTCGCTGAGACCATGCCCGGCGAGCGGCGGATCAGCTGGGTGGCCGAGGACGATCGGTTACCCGAGGGTGAGAGCGAGATCTTCGCGCACGTCAGCATGCTGCTGCTCGGCGACATCGGCGTCCTCGAGATCATGGTGCATCCGCGGCTGCGGCGGCGTGGGCTCGGTCGTCAACTTGTCGCCGTTGCCGCCCGTCGTGCCTATCTCGAAGGCTTCTCCACCATCGGCGTCGAAGCCATCGGCGGCACGCCCGCCATCGCCTTCTACGAGTCGCTGGGATTCGAGCGGGAATACGTGGAAACCCGCAGCGTGCTCACCCTGTCCGGGGTGGACTGGCCGGCCCTCGACGCCATGGCCACCGCCATCGGCAGCGGCTATCGGGTCGAATATCACCCGGGCGGCCCGCCCGACCACCTGCTCGAGGCGTACGCGCAAGCCAAGCTCGAAGCGCAGGATGACGACCTCGATCTCGACCTCGCGCCCCGCTCCTCCGACCCGCAACGGCTGCGCGACTCCCTCGAGACGCTGCACAAACGCGGCCTCAAGCCGTACATCGTGCTCGCCATCCACGAGTCCACCGGTGTCGTCGCCGGCCTCACCGAGGTCGTCGTTCCCGCGCAACACCCGGAGCGCGCCGACCAGTACGACACGATCGTCGTGCGGGACCACCGCGGCTACGGCATCGACCGGGCGCTCAAGGCGCGCATGCTGTTCGAGCTGCGCCGGGCCGAGCCGGATCTGCGCGAGGTGCAGACCTGGAACGCGCAGCACAGCGAGTCCATGCTCAAGGTGAACGCCGAGCTGGGCTATCTGCCCGATCGCGACTGGTTTGAGTACGGCGCCGACGTGTCACAACTCGTCCAAAGCCTCGAACCCATCGACTAGGTTCGACCTCTGCTCTACTGTCGGGCGTATGGTCCGTCGTGGAGGGACTCACCTGCTGGGCGCGCTCTTCACGGCGCCGATCCTCGCCCTCGGCGTGCCCGCGGTGGCGCATGCGGCAGAACAAGCCCCGCTGACCGTCGGCGCCGTTCAAGGCGCCGGCGCGAGGTCTCCGTACGCTCCGGCCAGCGGTAACGGCTCCAGCAGCGCCAAATATCAGGTGCGCGGGGTCGTCGCCCAGCTCGCCCTCTCCCACACCGACACCGGCGTCGACCAGCACGGCTTCTTCCTACAGAGCCGGAAGAACAACACTGACGGCGATCCGGCCACCTCCGACGGCGTCTTCGTCTACATGGGCACCTTCACGACCCTGATCGGCGGTTACGCCCCCCAGGTGGGCGACGAGATCGTCGTCAACGCGCGGGTCGCCGAGTACTTCGACTTCACCGAGCTGACCAGCGCCGAATGGGTCAGCACCCTCGACGTCGGCGCTGCGGTGCAGATCGACGACGCGGTCCCGCCGGCCGGCGACAGCCCCTTCTGGGAGCAGCACGAGGGCGCCCAGCTCCGGGTCCGTCAAGGTTCCGCCGCCGTCTCCAACACCAAGACGTACGCCTCCACCGATGACGCCGAGACGTGGCTCGTCGACCGCGACGATGCGCTTCTGGACCGCGAAGATCCGTACAGCCGAAGGGTCTTCCGAGACGCCCACCCGCTCGATGATCTGCCCGGCACCGTCGACAACGGCAACCGGAACCGGATCATGCTGGGGCCGATGGGTGTCAAGGCGGCCGCCGGTGACAGCAGCGTCGTGCTGCCCGCCGCCCGCACCTTCGACCGGGTGCGGGAGGACGCGGTCGGCGGTGTCTACTACGCGTTCGGCAAGTACGGCATTCAGGTGGGTGCGATTTCGTACGACCGTGGGCCCGACCCGGCTCGGAACAATCCGCCCGCGCGCGGCGGCCACAACTTGGCGATCTCCACCTTCAACCTGGAGAACCTCTACGACTTCCGCGACGACCCGACCGACGGCTGCGACTTCGCCGGCAACACCGGCTGCCCGGGCGTCCGGCCGCCGTTCGACTACGTTCCGGCCGGCCAGGCCGCCTACGACCAGCGGCTGGCCCGGATCGCCGCACAGGTCAGGAACGACCTGCACAGCCCCGACCTGCTGCTCGTGCAAGAGGCCGAGGACCAGGACATCTGCCGGGTGGCCGGTGGCCGCCTGACCTGCGACGCCGCCGACGGCAAGCCGGACACGTTGCAGGAGCTGGCCCTGAAGATCGGCAAGGGGTACGACGCGGCCTTCGACCGCAGTGGGGCCGACGCGCGCGGCATCGTCTCCGGATTCCTCTACCGCACGGATCGGCTGCGGCTCGCCACTCCCCGCGCCACCGACCCCGTGCTCGGCCTCATGCCGCAGGTCACCTATCGGGGCGCTCCCCTGCCGGGCAACGCCGAGGTCGCGAACCCGAAGACGCTCAACGCCGTGCTCCCGGCCGACGTCGACGTGTCCACCGGCGTCGACGGCGCCAACGTCTACACCCGCGCCCCGCAGGTCGCGCTCTTCGAGGTCACCACGGCCCCGGGCGGCAGCCTCTGGGCGATCAGCAACCACTTCTCGTCCGGTCCGGACACCCGGGTGGGTCAACGGCGGGAGCAGGCGGCGTACGGGGCGGCGATCGTCGACGCCATCGAGGCGGCCGATCCGCATGCCCGCGTCATCCTGGGCGGCGACCTGAACGTCTTCCCCCGGCCCGACGATCCGGTTCCGGCCGCACCGGGCGATCAGCTCGGCCCGCTCTACGAGACCGGGCTGCACAACTTGTGGGACGACCTGGTGGCCAAGGCGCCGGCGGCCGCCTACTCGTACGTCTTCGAGGGCCAGGCGCAGACGCTCGACCATCTCTTCGTCAACGACGGCTTCTACCGCGACCTGGTCGACATGCGGGCGGCCCACATCAACGCCGACTTCACCGACGGCACCAGCGATCACGACCCGCAGGTCGCCCGGTTCCAGGCCCGCGCCGGCGTCTCCGTGGGCGACGCCCGGGTCGTCGAGGGCAACTCGGGCAAGGTGGCGCTGGTCTTCCCGGTGACCCTGACCCGGCCGCTGAGCCGGGCCGTCACGATCTGCGCGACGACCGTGCCGGGCGAGACGACGCTGCCCCTGGCCGACTTCGATCCCTACCTGGGCTGCCGGATGATCCCGGCCGGCGCCGTCAGCGTCGACTTCCCGGTGCAGGTGCGCGGTGACCGGCTGCGCGAGTCGGACGAGACGCTCACGCTGGAGATCGTCGCCCTCGACGCCGTCCGCCTGATCGACGGAAGCGGCGCCGGGACGATCGTCGACGACGACTAGAGACGGTTGCGCAGAAGAGAGGCGACCTCGGTCGCCCAGTAGGTGAGGGTGATCTGCGCGCCGGCCCGCTTGATGGAGGTCAGCGACTCGAGGATCACCCGGTCGCGGTCGATCCAGCCGTTGCGGGCGGCCGCCTCGACCATCGCGTACTCGCCGGAGACCTGGTAGGCCGCGACCGGCACGGTGACGCGCTCACGGATCGCCGCGATCACGTCGAGGTAGGGCAGACCCGGCTTGACCATGACGATGTCGGCGCCCTCGGCGATGTCGAGGTCGACCTCGCGCAGCGCCTCACGCAGGTTCGGCGGGTCCTGCTGGTACTGCCGGCGGTCGCCCTGGAGCGTCGACTCGACGGCCTCGCGGAACGGGCCGTAGAAGGCACCCGCGTACTTCGCCGAGTAGGCCAGGATCGAGACGTCCTGATAGCCCGCCTTGTCCAATGCGGACCGGATGACACCGATCTGACCGTCCATCATCCCGGACGGCCCGACCATGTGGACGCCGGCGTCGGCCTGGGCCACCGCCATCTTGGCGTACAGCGGCAGTGTGGCGTCGTTGTCGACCGAGCCGTCGGCGGCCAGCACCCCGCAGTGCCCGTGCGAGGTGAACTCGTCCAGGCACAGGTCGCCCATCACGACCGTGGAGTCGCCGACCTCGGCGATCAGGTCACGGATGCCGACGTTGAGGATGCCCTCGGGGTCGAGACCGGCCGAGCCGGTCTCGTCCTTGTGCTCGTTGGTCGGCACGCCGAACAGCATGAGGCCGCCGACGCCGGCCGCGACCGCCTCGTGGGCCGCCTTGCGCAGCGACTCCCGCGAGTGCTGCATCACGCCCGGCAGCGAGCTGATCTCGCGCGGCTCGGTCAGCCCCTCTTTCAGGAAGAGGGGCAGGACCAGCTCGGCCGGCGACAGCCGGACCTCTTCCACGAGCCGCCGCATGGCCGGCGAGCGGCGCAGGCGGCGGGGACGAATCTCCGGGTAGGACATGACCACCCCTACAAAGATCTAGCGGAAGCGAAGGGCTGTGGGTCCCTGGACCTTGGAGCCACGGCGCTGCTTGGCCGGCATGGCGGCCAGCTTCTCGCGCAGCTCCACCGCGTACGACGCCAGCGCCTCGACCAGGTCCGGCACGGAGGCGTGCTGGGGCTGGACGTCGACGCGCAGGCCGAACTCGGTGGCCGTCTCGGCGGTCTTCGGGCCGATCACCGCGACGACCGTGCGGGCGTGCGGCTTGCCGGCGATGCCGACCAGGTTGCGGACGGTGCTGGACGAGGTGAACAGCACCGCGTCGAAGCCACCCGACTTGATCGCGTCGCGGATCTCGGCCGGCGGCGGCGCGGCGCGGACCGTCCGGTAGGCGGTCACGTCGTCCACCTCCCAGCCCCGCTCGATCAGGCCGGCGGCCAGCGTCTCGGTGGCGATGTCGGCCCGGGGCAGCAGCACCCGGCCGACCGGGTCGAGGATCTCGTCGTGCGGCGAGAACTCGGCCAGCAGGCCTTCGCTGGACTGGTCGCCCGCGGGCACCAGCTCGGGCTGGATGCCGAAGGCGCGCACGGCCTCGGCCGTGGCCTCGCCGATGCAGGCGATCTTCACGCCGCCGAAGTGGCGGGCGTCGAGACCGTGCTCGTCGAACTTCTCCCAGACCGCGCGGACCGCGTTGACCGAGGTGAAGACGACCCAGGCGTACCGGCCGTCGACCAGGCCCTTGACCGCGCGCTCCATCTGGGCCGGGGTGCGGGGCGGCTCGACCGCGATGGTCGGCACCTCGCACGGGATGGCGCCGTAGGCCCGCAGCCGGGCGCTCATCGCGCCGGCCTGCTCCTTGGTGCGCGGCACCAGGACCTTCCAGCCGTAAAGCGGGCGGTTCTCCCACCAGCTCATCGCGTCGCGCTCGGCGACGTCGCCGCCGACCGTGAGCACGACCCGGCCGGTGAAGCCGAGGGCCGCGGCGACGAAGCTGTCGACAGTGGAGGTCGTCGTGTACTGCGTCTCGCCGGTGCCGTCGCCGGTCACCGCGACCGTGGTGCCCGGCTCGACACCCGAGGCGAGCAGGCCGTCTCGGACGGCCGCCAGGTCGCCGGCGTCGACCGCCACGGCGAACGAGCCCTTGAGCGCGGCCGCGGCCAGCGCGTCGAAGTCGAGGGTGGTGACGTCGCCGACGTCGGCGGTGACGCGGACGCCGGGCAGCGGGACACCGGCGTACGTGGCCACGCCCTCGGCCTGGCCCAGGCCGGGAACGACCTCGAAGTGCACGGCGGTGCGGGCGACCGCCTGCACCTCCTTGACCACGGCCTCGTGACCGAACGGGTCGCCGGCCACCAGGTGCACGGCCGCCAGGCCGGACTTCGCGGCCGAGAGCAGCACCTTGGCGACGTCGCCGGGCGCGCCCTCGGCGGGGCTGAACTGGGCGTCCGGCTTGGCCTCGGCCCGGATCGCGGTCAGCAGGGACTCGGGAACGCCCCGGTCGTAGACCACCTGGTCGGCATCGGTGAGCGCGGCGTGGGCGCGGCGGGTCAGCAGCTCGGGGTCGCCGGGTCCGGCGCCGACGAACGCGATCCGTCCGGCGGGCTTGCGGGCGGTGCGGGTGGTCATTCTGTGCTCCCCATCAGGGTATCGGCGCCGGCGTCGAGGAGATCAGCGGCGAGCGCCTTGCCGATCTCCGCCGCGTCGGCGGGCGTTCCGGTGCGCGACAGCCGGATGGCTCGAACCCCATCCGGGCTGATCACCGCACCGCGCAGGTAAATCTCGTCGCCGCTCTCGCCCTCGGCGAGCTCGGCATGTGCCGCGACCGGTGCGGAGCACCCGGCCTCGAGCGTGGCCAGCATCGCCCGCTCCGCCACGACGGCGGCCCGGGACGGTGCGTGGTCGAGCGCGGCCAGCAGCTCGACCAGGTCGGCGTCGTCGGCCCGGCACTCCACCGCCAGCGCACCCTGTGCGGGGGCCGGCAGCATGAGCATCGGGTCGAGCGTCTCGCTGATCTCGGACGTGCGGCCGAGACGCGCCACGCCGGCCCGGGCGAGGACGACGGCGTCCAGGTCCGCCTCGGGTCCGTGGACCCGGGCGATCCGGCTGTCGACGTTCCCGCGGATCGGCGTGACCTGCAACTCTAGGCCCAAAGCATGCAGTTGCGCGATTCGGCGCACCGCGCCGGTTCCGACGACAGCGCCCGGCGGGAGCTCGGCGAGGGTACGGTTGCCCTTGGTGATCAGCGCGTCGCGCGGGTCCTGGCGCGGGGGCACGGCCGCGATGTGCAGGCCGGGCTGCGGCCCGGTGGGCAGGTCCTTGTACGAGTGCACGGCGAAATCGATCTCGCCGGCGAGCAGCGCGTCCCGCAGCGCGGAGACGAAGACGCCCACACCGAGCTGGGCCACGGGGGCCGACGAGCGGTCACCCGAAGTGACGATGCGCACAAGCTCGACCGGGCGGCCGGTGGCCTCGGTCAGCGCGTCCGCGGTCTGTTGCGACTGAGCGAGCGCCAGCGCGCTGCCTCGTGTGCCGAGGCGCAGCGGGGTACTCACGCTTTTCCTCCGATCTCAGGCACCGCGTTGGCCGGCGTGGCGTGCGGCACGTCCAGGTCGAACAGCTCGCGCAGCAGGGCCGCGTACTGGTCACCGCCGGGCTCGGCGGCCAGCTGGCGCACGCGCACGGTGGGTGAGTGCAGCAGCTGCTGAACAACCCGGTGCAGCGTACGGGAAATGTCGCCCCGTTGCTCCTCGCTGAAATCGGGGCGGCGTCCCCAGAGCTTGCGCAGCTCGGCGCTGACCACGTCCTCGGCCCGTGTACGCAGGGCGGCCACGGTCGGGGCGATCTCCGCCCCGCGCAGCCAGCCCAGAAAGTGATCAACCTCGCTCGCGACGATCTGCTCGACCGCGGCCGTCTCGGCCGCCGCCGGGGCCGAGCGGCGGGACGCGGCCAGGCTGTCGATGTCGATGATCGTGACGCCCGGCACGCCGTACGCGTCGGGGGCGACGTCGCGCGGCACGGCCAGGTCGAGCACGATGAGCGGCGCCGCCGCCTCGAGCCGGTCGCGGGTCAGCACCGGGTCGGTGGCGGCGGTGGCCGTGATCACCAGCTCGGCCTCGCGCAGCGCCTCATCCAGGTCTTCGTAGGCCATGGCCGTGGCGCCGTAGGCCTCGGCCAGCCGGTCGGCCCGGGCAGCGCTGCGGTTGGTGATCCGCAGCGGGCCCACGCCGGCCCGGGTCAGCGTGGCGACCGACAGCGCGCCCATGGCGCCGGCCCCGATGACCAGCGCTTTCTTGCCTTCGAGCGCGCCCAGGTGGCTTTCCGCGACCTCGAGGGCGGCGGTGACGACGCTCTGGCCGGCCCGGTCGATGCCGGTCTCGGCATGCGCCCGCTTGCCGACCCGCAGCGCCTGCTGCATCAGCTCGTGGAGCAGGCGGCCGGCCGAGTCGGACTCGGTGGCCGTGTGATAGGCGTCGCGCAGCTGACCGAGGATCTGCGACTCGCCCACGACCATCGAGTCGAGACCGGCCGAGACCTTGAACGAGTGCTGGACCGCGGCCTCGTCGTAGTGCACGTAGAGGTGACCGGCGAGCTCGGTCGCCGGGATGCCGGAGACCTCGGAGAGCACGTTGCAGATGTCGCCGAGGCCACCGTGGAACGTGGTGACCGCCGCGTAGATCTCCACCCGGTTGCAGGTGGACAGGACGACCGCCTCACCGACGTACGGCTGGGCGACGAGCTTCTGCAGCAGGTCGGGCACCGATGAGTCGGGGATGGCGAGGCGTTCCAGCGTGGCGACATCGGCGGTGCGATAGGACGCACCGACGCTGAGGAGATTCACGACCCGACCGCCTCCTGATTGCCCGCACGTGCGGCGGACCGTCCGCCCGGCAACGCGGTCAGCGATGCCTTGCGGTGTTCGTGGAATGAGAGAATCTGCAGTTCGATGGCGAGGTCGACCTTGCGGACGTCGACGTTCGACGGCACCGAGAGCACGCAGGGTGCGAAGTTGAGGATGCTGGTGACGCCCGCTTCGACCAGCACGTCGGCCACGGCCTGGGCGGCACCGGGCGGGGTGGCGATCACGCCGATGGCGATCTTCTCCTCCACCGCGACGCGGCCGAGGTCGGAGATGTGCCGCACGGCGAGGCCGTGGATCCGCTCGCCGACCTTGGACTCGTCGGCGTCGAAGAGCGCGACGATCTTGAAGCCGCGGCTGGCGAAGCCGTCGTAGCCGGCCAGCGCGTGACCGAGGTTACCGAGGCCGACGAGGCAGACCGCGCGGCGCTGGTCGAGACCGAGAACGTACTCGATCTGCTCGATGAGCAGGCTGACGTCGTAGCCGACGCCGCGGGTGCCGTACGAGCCGAGGTGGGAGAGGTCCTTGCGGAGCTTGGCGGAGTTGACCCCCGCCGCCGCCGCGAGGCCTTCGCTGGAGACGGTGTCCGCGCCGGCCTCACCCAGGTTGTGCAGGGCCCGGAGATATTCGGGAAGGCGCGCGATGGTCGCCTCCGGCAGATCCGGGAAGGCCTGGACGGCATCGTCGCCACGGACATGGCCGGGCGTGCTTCCGTGACGCTGCTGACTCATCTGACTCCGTGCCGACGAGGTTGCGAACCTGCGGGGAACCCACGAACGCCTGGTTGAACCGGCTGTGCTAGCGGGGCTCTTCGAAGTCAAAGAGTAGGCGCTTGTGAAGGCGTGCACAAATCGCGATCTTGATCAGATGGCTGGACAAAGATCCAACTGAGTGCTATTCGATTATGCCAGCGTCCGCGCGATCTCGACAGCCTCGACCAAAGTGTCCGCCACCGGGCGACCGGACGCCCGCAAGCGGACGGGGTCGGTGAATCCCCCGGTATAGAGCACCGAAACCCCGCCGACGGATTCGGCCGCCGCCGCGTCGTCCAGCGAGTCTCCGATGAGCACCACGTCGGAACCGGCCAGGCCCAGCCCAGCCAGGTGCTCGGCCAGATGGCCGGCCTTCAGGTGCCCGCCGATCTCGGTGCGCAGCCCGTCCACCCGGGTGAAGACACCGGTCAGCCCGTACGTCTCGACGGCTGGCACCAGTTCCTTGTGGAACCACATGGACAGCAGCGACTGGGTGCCCGGCCACGACCGGAGGGCCTCGGAGGCGTCCGCGGCCAGTGTCATGTTCGTCAGGCCCAGCCGGTACGCGTCGTGGAAGATCCGGTCGAGCTCCTCGAACTCCTCCTGATCGACCGCGCGCTCGAGGATCTCGGCGTAGAACTCGGCCACCGGCCGGCGGAACCGGGAGCGGTGCTCGTCGGCGCCGACCGCGCGGCCGCCGACCGAGGCGAAGGCCTCGTTCGTCGACGAGACCACCAGGTGGAGGTCGTCGAGCAGGGTGCCGTTCCAGTCCCAGACCAGGTGCTTGCGCGTCACGGCGAACAACCTACAGGCGTGGCTCCCCCGGCTGCCTGGACAAATCGCGCAGCAGCCGGGCCTCCTCGACCTTCCAATAGCCGTGCTCGGCCCCGTCGAGCAGCACCACCGGCACCCGGTCGCCGTAGTCGCGCTCCAGCTCGATCGACGACTCGACGTCGACCCGGCTCCACTGACCAGGGATGATCCGGTCGAGCGTGGTCTCGGCGACCTCGCACAGGTGGCAGCCGTTCCGGCTGATCAGGGTCACGCGGCTCACGATGACAACTCCCTCTTGCGTACCTTGCCGGTCGCCGAGTGGGGAAGCTCACGCACCAGCTCGATCGACGGCACCTTGAACCGGGCGAGCTGCCCGGCGCAGAAGACCTGCAGCTCGGCCGGTGTCGGCGGCGGGTCGAGAGCGGTCACCACGAACGCGTGCGGCCGCTCGCCGGTCTCGGCGTCGGGCACGCCCACCACGGCCGCCTCGGCCACACCGGGATGGGTGTCGAGCACCCGCTCGATCTCGGCCGGATAGACGTTGAAGCCCCGCACCAGGATCAGCTCGTCGATCCGGTCGACCAGGTGAAGATCGCCGTCGGCGTCCGCGTACGCCACGTCGCCGGTGGCCCACCAGCCGTCGGGGCCCGGACCGCCCCGCCCGTCCGGCCAATAGCCGGAGAACAGGTTGGCCCCGCGCACCACGATCTCGCCGGGGTCGGTGCCGGCCGAGTCCTCCACCGACAGGTCGAGTTCGGCCAGGTCTTCGTCGGGCGACGGCGTGCCGTCGCGCCACAGCACCTGACCGGCCGCCGAGCGCAGCAGCAGGGAGACGCCGGGCAGGGGCCGGCCGATCGAGCCCGGCTTGCCGCGGTCGCTGACGGCCGTGGTGGTCAGGACGGGCGCGGTCTCGGTCAGCCCGTAGCCGACCAGGATGCTCTTGCCGGTGGCGGCGGCGAACCGGGCCGCGTCGTCCGGTGGCAGCGGAGCGGCGCCGCAGACGGCCGTGCGCACGGAGCGCATCGCGATGCCGGCACTCGGCTGCTGCGACCACGCCGCGTACATGCCGGGCACGCCGACCACGACGGTCACCGCGCGCGAGGCGATGACCTCGAGCGACGCCCCCGGGTCGAACCGGTCGACCAGCACACCGGTCGCGGCGTGGTGCACGACCGAGCCCAGGCCGGTGTTGAGGCCGTACGCGTGGAAGAGCGGCACGGCGAGCAGCACGACGTCGTCCGGGCCGACCACCGCCGGCTCGATCGCGTCCAGCTGATCGTGGTTGGCCGAAAGCGCGGCATGAGTCAGCATCGCGCCCTTCGGCCGCCCGCTGGTCCCCGAGGTGTAGAGCAGCACGGCGAGGTCAGACGGCGTTTCCGTCCGTACGGGCTCGCGTGGGCCCCCGGCACTCGCGATCACGAGGGCCGCCCCGGAATCCCGTATGGCGTAGTCCCTCTCGTCGGCCGTGTAGGCCGGATTGAGGGGCACCGCCACCCGTCCCGCGCGCAGCACGCCGTAATACGTCGTCACGAACTCGATCGAGTTGCCGAGCACGATCGCGACACGGTCACCCGGCTCGGTCGCGGCGGCGATGGACCGCGCGGCCTCGTCCACCCGCTCATGGACCTGCGCCCAGGTCAGCGCGGCGTCGTCGGTGATCAGGGCGAGACCGTCGGGCCTGCGCGCGGCGGCTCCGGCGACCGGGTCGCGGGCTGCTTCGTCCACGAGGCACGAGTCTGGCACAAAGCGCCACGGAAGTGGGTGCCGGACAGCCTGTCCGGCACGCGCCGACCCGTGTCGGCCATCGTGGCAGACGTTCCTTGTGTCTTGTCTGCGCCACTTCGTACTATTTGCGCACAAGTCCCACACAGCGCACACGGTGTGCGACTCCGTGTGTCCGGTGTCCGTGATACTTCGCGTCTGTGTAACGGACTCCACAGCCCTGGGTGAGGTCGGTCTGACGTTTTAGGCCACCCCACCCCTTTTGCTATGAGTGATCACCCCTCATCCCGAGGAGGCCGCTGTGCCACAAAATGCACGCCCATGCTGCGCATCCACGTCTGGCGGGACGGATCAGCAGCAGTCGAAGCAGCAGCCCCGCCGGGTGAAGGAGGCGCAGTGAGCCATGTCTACGCCGGGGACCCGTACCACCGCGACGTGCTCGCGGCCCGCCTCGCATTGGCCGACGGCTTGACCGTCCTCCGCCGCTCGGTCGGCGCGTTCGATGATCTGATCGTCAACACGATCCGCGGCGACGGCCCCAAGCGAACCCGCAACCGCCCGCA
Organism: Actinoplanes sp. CA-131856; assembly: GCF_050956135.1. GTDB lineage: Bacteria > Actinomycetota > Actinomycetes > Mycobacteriales > Micromonosporaceae > Actinoplanes. The sequence continues at coordinate 10,103,323 of NZ_CP191849.1, forward strand.
CGTCAACGAGGCACCCGGGCACCGGATCCCCCCGACCGGCAACGCGAAGCCCATGGCCGGTGGCGGCCGGGTGGCCGTGCCCGGCCGGCCCGGCATGCCCCCGCCGCAGCCCACGGCCGGTCAGCGCAGCCAACTGCCCGAGACGGCGCCCGGCGAGCAGACGGTCGTGGTGCCGGCGCAGAGCACCACCAGCCCGCCGACCGAGCCGTCGCCGCCGAAATATCCGGCCCGCCCCGACCCGGGCGACGCCGCCGCCGAGGTGTGGGCGCTGGTGGAGCGCGCCCAGGCCGGCGAGGCCGAGGCGTTCGGCCTGATCTACGACCGGTACGTCGACACCGTCTTCCGGTTCGTCTACTTCCGGGTCGGCAACCGCCAGCTGGCCGAGGACCTCACCTCGGACACGTTCCTGCGCGCGCTCAAGCGCATCGGCAGCTTCACCTGGCAGGGCCGCGACCTCGGCGCCTGGCTGGTCACCATCGCCCGCAACCTGGTCGCCGACCACTTCAAGTCGGGCCGCTACCGGCTCGAGGTCACCACCGGCGACGTGCTCGACGCCGACCGCGAGGACCGGGGGCCCGAGGGCAGCCCCGAGTCGGCCGTGGTCGACCACATCACCAACGTCGCTCTGCTCACCGCGGTCAAGCAGCTCAACCCCGAGCAGCAGGAGTGCATCGTCCTGCGCTTCCTCCAGGGCTTCTCGGTGGCCGAGACCGCGCAGACCATGGGCAAGAACGAGGGCGCCATCAAGGCCCTGCAATACCGGGCGGTGAGAGCGCTCGCCCGTCTCCTGCCCGAGGGGTTCCAGGTATGACCGCCGGCACCGAGCGGCGCGTGGCCCCAGCCCGGCGACGCCCGCGGCACAGCGTGACGGGGGCCACCTCCATTACCCGATGCCGGGCGCTCGCCCCCGTAACCGGGGACGCGTGTCGCGCGTTTGTCCGAGTGCGACCCCGGGCGGCCCTGGAGGCCCCCGATTTCGTCGCGACCGTCGGCGACGCCGCCGACGAGACACTCACGAGCGAGGGGAGGTGCCCGCGGTGAATTTCGAATTCCTGGACCGGCGGAGCGCCGAGCGCTTCGCGGAGCTTCTCGACGAGAACACCGGCGGCCGCCGGCACCACAGCCGCGGCCAGGCCGATGAGCAGCTCGCCGAGCTGGTCGCCATCGGCAACAGCCTCTCCGGCGCGCGGCCCGGGGTCCGGGTGGACTCCGAGTTCCGCACCGGCCTGCGGGCCATGCTGGTGGCCACCGCCGAGCGGGACGGCATCGGCCGCACCGCCACCGCCGTCGAGCCCGCCACCGGCACGGCGCCGACGGCCCGCACCGGCCTCAAGGCCGGCCTGCTGGGGCACGGCGGCCGGATCCGGGCCCGCGGCGCGATCGTGATCGGCGTTGCCGCCGGCGCGCTGGCGGTCTCCGGAATCTCCGCGGCAAGCGAGAACGCATCACCGGGCGACGCCCTCTACGGGGTCAAGCGCTCGACCGAACGCGCCCAGCTGGCCATGGCCGGCTCGGATGTCAGCCGGGGTCAGCTGTCACTGGACTTCGCCCGCAACCGGCTCGCCGAGGCGGCCGCGATGAAGGGTGGCGACAGCGGTTTCGCCGGCGTGCTGGACGACATGGACGCCGACACCCGCAAGGGCGTCAAGCAGCTCACCACGGCCGCCGTCGCCAACCGCGACGCCAAGCCGCTGACCACCATCGACGGCTTCGTCGACCGGCAGCGGGGCACCTTGATGCCGAAGCTCGACCAGCTCAGCACGGGCAACCGGGAGCGCGCCACGCGCTCGCTGGCGCTGCTCGAGACGGTGAGCGAGCGGTCGGCCGGTCTGCGGTCGGGCCTCAAGTGCTCGCCGGTGACTGCCAACGGCTCGGACGCGCTCGGCCCCAAGCTCAAGGGCTGCGCGGACGACACCGACGGTCCGTCGGCGACCTCGTCCCGCCCGTCCGCCGGGCAGAGCGACAAGTCGACGGCCAAGCCGAGCAAGGACGCCAAGGTCAGTCCGCAGAAGACCGACCCGACCGCGCAACCGGGCACGACCGCCGGCACCAAGGTCAAGGGCAACGGCGGAGTGACCGGTCAGGTCGTCCCGTCGACCACGCCCGAGCTGCCCCTGGGCGGCAGCCCGGTGCCGTCGGAGACGCCGCTGATCGACCCGGGCACGGGCGACACGACCGGCGACACCGGTGAGAAGGGTCCGCTCGGAGGCCTGCTGGAAGGCATCTTCGGCGACTAGAAAGTCACGGACATGGCGAGGGGCGGTTGCCGGGAGTTACCGGACCGCCCCTCGTTGTCATTATAGGCGGAAACCGCCCACCGACGACGTCAGCGGGCGAACGGATCGGGCCGCTTCTCCAGCAGCTCGAGCAGCGTGGCCTGGATCGTCTCGCGCACCTGGTCGGCCAGGTTGTAGACGACCATGGGGTCGTCGGCCAGCTCGGTGAGGTGCGCGGTCGGAATCGGCGGGCAGACCTGGATCATCCACTTGCTCGGCAGCGGCACCAGTCCCAGCGGCCCGAGCCAGGGGAAGGTCGGCGTGACCGGGAAGTAGGGGACGCCGAGCAGCCGGGCCAGCGGCTTGATGTCGGCCAGGATCGGGTAGATCTCCTCGGCCCCGACGATCGCCACCGGCACGATCGGGGTGCCGGTGCGCAGCGCCGCCGAGACGAAGCCGCCACGGCCGAAGCGCTGGAGCTTGTAACGGTCGGCGAACCGCTTGCCGATGCCCTTGAAGCCCTCGGGGAAGACGCCGACCAGCTCGCCCGTGCTCATCAGGCGCTCGGCGTCGGGGTTGCAGGCCACGGTGACGCCCGACTTGCGGGCCAGCTCGCTCACCACGGGCATGCGGAAGACCAGGTCGGCGCCGAGCAGCCGCAGGTGACGCTCGCGCGGGTGCTTGTCGCGGATCGCCACCGAGAGCATCAGCGCGTCGAGCGCGAGCGTGCCCGAGTGGTTGCCGACGACCAGCCCGCCCCCGGTGTCGGGGATGTTCTCGATGCCGAAGACCTCGGTGCGGAACCAGTCGTGATAGAGCACCCGCAGCAGCGGATGGAAGACCGCGTCGGTGAGCTCGGGGTCGAAGCCGAACTCGTCCACCTCGTACGTCCCGGCGAGCCGGCGCCGCAGGAAGGCGAGACCGTTGGCCACCCGCTGGTCCCAGACGTCCAGCCCCGCCGAGGGCTCGGCCGGAGGCCGCGGCTCCTCCGGGATGGGCCGGCGGCCGTTGACCCGGACCGGCTCGGCCGGCCGGGGCAGGACGAAGTCGGCGTTGCCGGGCAGCATGTCGCGAAACTCGTCCTGACTCATGACTCGCTCCCGCCGGTCACCGCGGCGGCCTCGGCGTTGCCCCGGACCCGCCGGATGCCGTCGAGGATGGCCTGCTCGGCGGCGGCCAGCCGGTCGTCGGTGAGCGAGCCGCCGGCGTGGCCCTTGATGAAGTCGTCGAACGCCTCGGACGTGGTGCGCGGGGTGAAGCCGAACTCGCGGACCAGCCGCGTGGTGTCGACGACCCGGCCGTGCACGAAGAGGTCGATCTGGTCGAAGCCGATCTGGCCGATCCCGACGTTGCGGGCCAGCCCGGCGAAGGTGGAGAGGGTGCCCTCGGGCAGCGGCACCGAGATGCGCCCGGCCCGGCGGACGGCCTGGGACAGCGCCAGCACGCCGGTCCCGGCCACGTTGAACGTGCCCGGATGGTCCTCGATGACCGAGCGGTGCAGGATCTCCAGCGCGTCGTCGACGTGCACGAACTGGAGCCGGGCGTCACGGCCGAACACGGTCGGCACCAGCGGCTGGGAGAAGTAGCGGGTCAGCGTCGTGTCGGCCGTGGAGCTGATGAACGGCGCGAAGCGCAGCACGGTGGCCGCCACCTCGGGACGACGGCGGCGGAACCCGCGGACGTACCCCTCGATGTCGAGGATGTCGCGCGCGAACGATCCCCGCGGCACGGCCCGGGGCTCGGTGTCCTCGGTGAAGACCGCGGGGTCGCGGAACGACGCGCCGTAGGCGGCCGTCGACGAGCGCACCACAAGCTTGCGCAGCCGGCCGGCGCCCTGCGCGGCGGCGAGCAGCTGCATCGTGCCGATGACATTCTGCTCTTTCATCGCGGCCCGGCCGCCGTGCTGCGCATCGGGTGCGCTGGTCACCGCCAGGTGCACGAGAGCCTCGGCACCCAGCTCGGCGATGGCGCCCGAGGCCGCACGGGCATCGGCCCGGATCAGCTCGACGTCACCCATGAGGTCGCGCAGGGCGGCCGGCGGGTCGAGCGGATCCAGGCCGACGACACGGTCGACCCGGGGATCTGCGGCAAGACGAGCGGCCACCCGGGCGCCGAGATATCGGCTGACTCCGGTGACCACGACGACGCGGGGCGGAGAGGTCACGTCGGGCGCACCTTCCGATGCGTGCGGCAAGCGACGGGGAGGCCGGGAAATCAAGCCCGGCCCACCATCACTTGCCCAAACGGCGACGCTGGACGCGGGTCTTGCGCAGCAGCTTGCGGTGCTTCTTCTTCGCCATACGCTTGCGGCGCTTCTTGACCACGGAGCCCATACGACATGCCTCTCGAAACTGGTGGATCGGACCGGCGCGTGCGCGGTGGCACGTCCCGCATCCGAGCTGAACGGGGTCCCGGGCGCGCAGAGCAGTCCGGAGCCAACCGCACCAGCGTACAAGCCCGGCGAGCGCCGGGCCAAAACGGCCTAGGCCGTTTGGGAGAAAGCGCCGCGCAAGTACTCGTGCACGGCGTGCTCGGGCACCCGGAAGGACCGGCCGACCCGGACGGCGGTGAGGTCACCGCCGTGCACCAACCGATAGACCGTCATCTTGGAGACCCTCATCAGAGAGGCCACCTCGGCGACGGTCAGGAACCGCACCTCCGAGAGCCGTTCCTCGGTCTGGGCTGGACCCGTCATCTCGTACGCACCGATCCTTTCGCAGGCACGGGCCGCGCGCGGAGTGAGAAGCGTTTGCGACGCGGCGGAGAACGTGCGTGTCATCAGAACGGTATCGATACGGCTGTGACCAACGCGATGCGTTCCGTGAAAAAGGTCGGAAAAAGTCAAGGCCGACACGCCAGCTGTGCCCCGTTTCTGCCCCAATTGTTGCTTTTGGGGACGGACACGGTGTCTACCGTCGGTCGGCGAGACGGCGCACGACGTAGCCATACCAGTTGCTGCCGTACGGCACGTAGACCCGCACGACGTTGCCACCGGCGGCCAGCCGGGCCTGCTCGTCCGGGCGCACGCCGTAGAGAAGCTGGAACTCGTATTCCTCGGGCAGGCGGTCGAACCAGCGGGCGCGGTCCTCGGCGATGGCGATCAGCCGCGGATCGTGCGTCGCGATCATCGGGTAGCCGTCGCCCGACATCAGGATGTTCAAGCAGCGCACGAACGACTTGTCGATGTCGAGAGCGGACTGGAAGGCCACCGACTCGGGCTCGGCGTAGGCACCCTTGCAGAGCCGCACCCGCGACCCGGCCGTGGACAGCTCGCGGCAGTCGCCCTCGGTGCGCCTCAGATAGGCCTGGAGCACCGCCCCCGTGCCCGGATGGTCCTTGCGCAGCTCGGCCAGGATCTCGAGGACCGCGTCGGTGGTGGTGTGGTCCTCGGCGTCCAGGGTCACCGTCGTGCCGGCCTCGGCCGCGGCCACGCAGATCGCCTGGGCGTGCTCGTAGGCGAGCCGCTCGTCGAGCCGCAGCCCCAGCGCCGACAGCTTGAGGCTGACCTCGGCGGCCGGGGTCAGGCCGGCCGCGGTGGCCCGGGACAGCAGGGCGCGATATTCGTCGCGGACGGCGACGGCCTGCTCCGCGCTGCGCGTCTCCTCGGCCAGGTGGTCGAACGTCACGTAGAGCCCGTCGTCGGCCAGGGCGCGGCCGGCGCGCACCGCGTCGTCGGGTCCGTCACCGGCGACGAAGCGGCCGGCGACCTTTCGGCTGACGGGCACGGCGGTCGCGAGGCGCCCGAGGCGGTCCGATCCGGCGGCGGCCAGGAACAGGGAGCGGAGCATGTCCCGAGCGTATCGCCCGGCCCACCTCCGATCGTGGGAGTGGCACGCGGGCCATGTTCGTGGGCGGCGGGGGCGGCTACCTTTGTCGGGTGGACTTCGATGCGTACGCCCGAACCGCCGTTGACCTCGTCAACGCGGAGGTGAGTGATCTCGCCGCCCTGCGGGCCCTGTTCACCGACGAGCAGGGCTGGATGCGCGAGGAGGTCGCGGACAAGGACGTGGCCGTCTTCCGCCGCGCTCAGCGGCGCCTGCGCGACGTCTTCGAGTACGGCACGAGCGGCCGCGACGCCGAGGCCGTGACCGAGCTGAACTCGCTGCTCGAGGTGTTCCCCGTGCAGCCGCGCATCTCCGGGCACGACGCCGGCGACTGGCACATGCACGTGACCAGCCGCGGCGCGTCGGTCAGCTCCGAATATCTGGCCGGCGCCGCGTGGGGCCTGTCGGTCTGGCTGTGCGAGTACGGCAGCGCCCGCTTCGGCATCTGCGCCGACGAGCGCTGCGGCAACGTCTACCTGGACACCTCGTCCAACAACTGCCGCCGCTTCTGCTCGGAGCGCTGCGCGACCCGCTCCCACGTCGCGGCACACCGCGCGAGGAAGCGGGCTGAGCTGGCTGGCTCCGCTTCGCTCCGCGAGGCAATCGCCTTGTAACCGCCGAGATGGCAGGCAATTTCCCAACGTCCGCAAACCCCGCGGCCGCCGGGAAATCGACTGCCATCTCACCGGCGGCGATTGCCGTGGTGGTTCAGGCGCTGGTGATCGCCGGGGTGGGGCTCTCCGCCGGCTTCAAGTGACGCCGGGCGAACTCCAGAGACTCGCGCAGGTCGGCCTCTCGGGCGGCGCGGCTCGGTGCCTTGCGGGTGGAGACCTCCAGCGCGACCGAGCCGGTGAAACCGCGGGCCGACAGCGAGCGCAGCAGCTCGGCGCAGGGCTGGTTGCCCCGGCCGGGCACCAGGTGCTCGTCGCGGCCCTCGCCGGTGCCGTCGCCCAGGTGCACGTGCTTGAGGCCGGCGCCCATCTTGTCGGCCATGGCCAGCGAGTTGATGCGGGACGCGGCGCAGTGCGACAGGTCGAGCGTGTAGGCGTCGAAGCCGGTCTCGGTCGGGTCCCAGCCGGGCGTGTACGGCACGAACCAGCGGCCCGCCATCTTCACCGGGAACATGTTCTCGATCGCGAAGTCGAGGTCGGGATGGCGCGCCTGGATCTTGGCGAGGCCGGCCGAGAAGTTCTTGGCGTAGTCACGCTGCCAGCTGAACGGCGGGTGCACCACCACCGTGGGGGCGCCGAGCGTCTCGGCCAGCTGGGCCGCGCGGCTCAGCCTCTCCCAGGGATCGGTGCTCCACACCCGCTGGGTGACCAGCAGGCAGGGCGCGTGAACCGACAGCACCGGAACGTTGTAGTGATCGGCCAGACCCTTCAGGGCGCCGGCGTCCTGGCTGACGCGGTCGGTCCAGACCATGACCTCGAGGCCGTCGAAGCCGGTCGTGGCGGCCAGCTCGAACGCGGCCGCGGTCGGCTCGGGGAAGACCGACGAGCTGGACAGGAGCACGGGGACGCGGGAACTCACGTCATCAAGCGTAGACCCGTTTGTCGCGTACGCCGTCTCCTCTACCGGGTATATACGGCCATACCGGGCGGCGACGTGGTGCCGGTCCCCCGCGCGCGTACGCTGAGCCTGGTGAGCCGCCGTCAACAGATCCGCATCGTCCTCGACGCTGCGGCAGCCGCCCGTGCCGCCGAGGTCGACCTCGATTTTCCTCGTGAGTGGATCGAGTTCCTCGACCCCGACGACGACAAGCACCTGGTCCGGGCCGACCTGACCTGGTTGCTGTCGCGATGGACGTGCGTGTTCGGTTCGGCCTGTCACGGCATCGTGGCCGGCCGCGCGCAGGACGGCTGCTGCTCGCACGGCGCGTTCTTCACCGACGCCGACGACGAGAACAGGGTGAAGGCGGCCGCGGCCAAGCTCACTCCGGAGAACTGGCAGCACTACCGGCGCGGCTTCAAGAACTACACCGAGATGGACACCATCGACGGGGCCAAGCCGGCCCGCCGCACGGCGATCCAGTCCGAGGACGGCCCGTGCGTCTTCCTCAACGACGCCGACTTCGCCGGTGGCGGCGGGTGCGCCCTGCACGCCCAGGCGCTGCGTGACGGCGTACATCCGCTGACCTATAAGCCGGACGTCTGCTGGCAACTGCCGGTGCGCCGGGAGCAGGACTGGATCAAACGCCCGGACGGCACCAAGGTGCTCCAGTCGACGCTGACCGAATTCGATCGGCGGGGGTGGGGACCGGGCGGTCACGACCTCGACTGGTGGTGCACCTCGTCGCCGGACGCCCACGTGGGCACCGAGCCGATGTACATCTCTTACGCACCGGAGCTGATCGCCCTGGTCGGCAAATCCGCGTACGACAAACTCGCCGAGCTTTGCGCCGACCGGCTGGCCAAGGGCCTGACCGCGGTGCACCCGGCCACGGTCAAAGCGGGGATGCCCAAGAAGCGCGGCGGACGTGAGCCCGCCGCGCCCCCGGAGTCGCTCTAGGGCTCGAACTTGTAGCCGAGGCCTCGCACCGTGACGATGTAGCGCGGGGCCGACGGCTCGGGCTCCACCTTGGAGCGCAGCCGCTTGACGTGGACGTCGAGGGTCTTGGTGTCACCGACGTAGTCGGCGCCCCAGACCCGGTCGATCAGCTGACCGCGGGTCAGCACCCGTCCGGCGTTGCGCAGCAGCAGCTCGAGCAGCTCGAACTCCTTCAGCGGAAGCTGGACGCCGCTGCCGTCGACGGTCACCACGTGACGCTCGACGTCCATCCGGACCGGGCCGGCGGCCAGCGTCGGGGTGGAGACCTCGGCCGCCTCGGTGCCCTGACGGCGCAGCACGGCGCGGATCCGGGCGACCAGCTCGCGCGGCGAGTACGGCTTGGTGACGTAGTCGTCGGCGCCGATCTCCAGGCCGACGACCTTGTCGATCTCGCTGTCCCGGGCGGTGACCATGATGATCGGGACGGCCGAGCGCTGACGCAGCTGACGGCAGACCTCGGTGCCGGACATCTCCGGAAGCATGAGGTCGAGCAGCACGATGTCGGCACCAGTCCGGTCGAACTGCGTCAGGGCGGAGGTTCCGGTCGGGGCGACCGAGACCTCGAAACCTTCCTTGCGCAGCATGTACGACAGGGCGTCGGAGAACGACTCCTCATCCTCGACCACGAGCACGCGGGCCAATGTGGTTCCTTCCATCTTCCGGCTCACAGGCTCAACGCCCGCTAGCACCGGACTCGATCTCAATTGCCGTCGGTAACGGCAAGGGGGCTTCCGGGGGACGCGCCGGTAGGCGCAGAGTGAACGTCGAGCCGTCGCCGAGGCTGCTGGTCACGTCGACCCGGCCGCCGTGGTTGGTGGCGATGTGCTTGACGATGGCCAGGCCGAGACCGGTGCCGCCGGTCGAGCGCGACCTGGCCTGATCGGCGCGGTAGAACCGCTCGAAGATCCGGTCGACGTCGTGCGGCGCGATGCCGATGCCCTGGTCGGCCACGTCGATCTCGACCCAGTCGTCGTCATGACGCAGAGTGAGCTCGACCTTCGTGTCGTCTCCGGAGTACGCGATCGCGTTCTCCACGAGGTTGGTCACCGCGGTCGCCACCTGACTGTCGCTGCCGTAAACGGTAGCGCCCTTGGGACCGGAGTAGACGACCTCGATGCTCTTGGCCGAGGCGGTGGTGCGGGTGCGGTCGATGACCTCGGCGATCACCCAGTCGACGGCCACCGGCTCGGGGGTGGGCAGCGGCTCGGCGCCCTGGAGCCGGGTCAGTTCGAGCAGCTCGTTGACCAGGCGTCCCATCCGGGCCGACTCGTGGTGGATCCGCTCGGCGAACCGGCGGGCCGCGAGCAGATCCTCGTTGGGCTCCTCGCCCTCGACGGCCTCGGCCGCCGGCACCTCGGTCGCGTCCAGCAGCGCCTCGGCCAGCAGCTGGAGCGCGCCGATGGGGGTCTTCAGCTCGTGACTCACGTTGGCCACGAAGTCACGCCGCACGCGGGCCAGCCGATGGGACTCGGTGACGTCGGCCGCCTCGACCGCCACGTGCGTCGAGTTCAGCGCCACCGCCCGCAGGTGCAGGCCGAGCGGCGCCTGGGCGGCTCCGGCACGGCCATGCGGAAGATCAAGTTCGACTTCCCGCCGTACGCCGGTACGCCGCACCTGGCCGGCCAGCGTGCGCAGGATCGGGTGGGCGGCGATGGTGCCCGGGGCGCCGCCGGAGCGGAGCAGGCCCATCGCCCGGGCGGCCGGGTTGACCAGCACCGGGTGATCCTCGGCGTCGAGGACCACCACGCCGACGCGCAGCGAGTCGAGGCTCTTGCGGCCGAGCCCCTTCATGCCGTGCTTGCCGGTGTGTTCCCATCCAACCGCCCCGCCCACCGCCCTTGAAAGGCCTGAAGACTCCTCTTCGCTGATGGCGCTTCCTCCCTCATCTTTCCGGGAGGCGGCGACGTCCGACCCGGGCGACCTACGGGCACGGGCTATGAAGATCCCCGCTGCCACGCCGACGGCCAGCGCGACGAGGGTCAGGAGAGTGCCGTACACCAGGTCCACGCTGCGATCGTAGGGTCATTGTTTACCTGGGCCCTAGCGGGATCCGGACAAACCGGGCGCGTGTCGAATAATGTTCACCACTGCGCCCAGCGTCGTTCATTGCCGTTCACGTGTCCGCTGCTGGGCACCCCTAGCCTGTACATCAACCAAGGTCGCGCCATGTTTCGGGGCGACCGCGAGCCCCTGGGGACGAGACAACATGCGCGAGGAGTTCCAGGCCGACCTCAACGAGGTCACCCGCCTGCTGGTGACCATGGCAGAAGGGGTGCGCACCGCGCTGCGGAACGCGACCACCGCGCTGCTGACCGCCGACCTCAAGGCCGCCGAGTCGGTCATCGAGCGCGACGTCGAGATCGACGCGATCTACAGCCAGGTCGAGACGAAGGTGGCCGACACCATCGCCCGCCAGGCCCCGGTCGCCTCCGACCTGCGGATGGTCATCACGGCCCTGCACATCTCGGCCGACATCGAGCGGATGGGCGACCTGGCCGAGCACGTGGCCAAGACCGCCATTCGCCGTCACCCGTCGCCGGCCGTCCCGGCCGAGCTGCGGCCGGTCTTCAAGCGGATGGCCGAGGTGGCCGACGAGATGGCCGGGGAGATCACCAAGCTCCTGGCCAACCCCGACGCCGAGGCGGCCCGCGCACTGGAGAGCGACGACGACAAGATCGACGAGCAGGAGCGCGAGCTCTTCCGCATCATGCTCGCCGACGACTGGCCGTACGGCGCCGAGACCGCCATCGACGGCGCCCTGCTGGGCCGCTTCTACGAGCGCTACGCCGACCACGCCGTGAACGTCGGCGCGCAGCTGGTCTACCTGATCACGGGAGAGCAGGTAGCCGACCAGAGCTGAGCTGTTCGCTCGCCTGGTTCGGGGCAGGGCCGGGACGCCACGGGGGCGTCCCGGCCCTTTGCTTTGTTCTAGCGTCCCTGGTTGGCGACCGCGGCCGCCGCTTCCTTGGCCGCCTCGGGGTCGAGGTAGGTGCCGCCGGCGGTGACCGGGCGCAGGTTGTCGTCCAGCTCGTAACGCAGCGGGATGCCGGTCGGGATGTTCAGCTTGGCGATCGCCTCGTCGGAGATGCCGTCGAGGTGCTTGACGATGGCGCGCAGCGAGTTGCCGTGCGCGGCGACCAGCACGGTCTTGCCGGCCCGCAGGTCCGGGACGATCTCGTCATACCAGTACGGCAGCGCGCGGACCAGCACGTCCTTGAGGCACTCGGCCTTGGGCAGCGCCTCCGGCGGCAGGAGCGCGTAGCGCGGGTCGTCGAACTGGGCGAACTCCGAGTCGGCCTCGATCGGCGGCGGCGGCACGTCGTAGGACCGGCGCCAGAGCATGAACTGCTCCTCGCCGTACGCCTCGAGGGTCTGCTTCTTGTCCTTGCCCTGGAGAGCGCCGTAGTGGCGCTCGTTGAGGCGCCAGGAACGCTTCACCGGGATCCAGTGGCGGTCGGCGATGTGCAGCGCGATCTCGCTGGTCCGGATGGCGCGGCGCAGGACGCTGGTGTGCACCACGTCCGGCAGCACGCCCTGCGCCTTGAGGAGCTCGCCGCCGCGGCGGGCCTCGTCCTCACCCTTGGCGTCGAGGTCGACGTCGACCCAGCCGGTGAAGAGGTTCTTGGCGTTCCACTCGCTGTTGCCGTGTCGCAGCAGCACCAAAGTCCCTGTCATGCGCTCCATCCTGCCGCAGGCGATTTCCCGGCGGGCGCGTACCCACCAGTGGCGACCACCACGTGGAAACGGAGTTGCGCGTACCCCTAGGTTGTAAGGGAGTGGAGCTTGATCACTACTTACTTCAACGATCGGGGTGCGGCGTGCAGCGCTGGTTCAGCCAGGCCATCGGTGGTCTCCCACGGCAGTTCTGGCTTCTCTGGACCGGCACGCTGATCAACCGCCTCGGCTCGTTCGTGGTGATCTTCCTGGCGATCTACCTGACCGCCGAACGCGGCTTCTCGCAAAGCCAGGCCGGTCTGGTCATCGGCCTGTACGGGGTGGGCGGCGCCCTCGGCACGACGGCCGGCGGGGTGCTGGCCGACCGCTGGGGCCGCCGGCCGACGATGCTGGTGGCCCAGTTCGGCGCGGCGGCGCTCATGCTCGCGCTGGGTTTCGCCCACGACTACGCCCAGATCCTGGCCACGACGTTCCTGCTCGGCTTCTTCAGCGAGGCGGTGCGCCCGGCGTTCTCGGCCATGATGGTCGACGTCGTGCCGGAGAAGGACCGCGTCCGGGCGTACTCGCTGAACTATTGGGCCATCAACCTCGGCTTCGCGCTGTCCTCGGTCGGGGCCGGGCTGGCGGCCAAGGCCGACTACCTGCTGCTGTTCGTCGTCGACGCGGCCAGCACCCTGATCACGGCGACGGTCTTCCTGCTGTTCGTGAAAGAGACAAGGCCGGCCCGTCCGGACGTACGGCGGCAGGCGAGCTCCGGGGGCCTCGGCACGGTCCTTCGTGACCGGATCTTCGTCGGTTACCTGCTGATCTCGCTGGGCGGCGTCGTCGTGATGATGCAGCACATGTCGACGCTGCCGATCGCGATGACCTCGGACGGCTTGTCGGCGGCGACGTACGGCGCGGTGATCGCCGTGAACGGCGTCCTGATCGTGCTGGGCCAGCTGTTCATCCCGAAGCTGATCGGCGGCCACGACAACGCGCGGGTGCTGGCGGTGGCCTCCCTGATCATCGGAGTGGGTTTCGGCCTGACCGCCTTCGCGGACGCGGCCTGGTTCTTCACCCTGACTGTGGTGATCTGGACCCTGGGCGAGATGCTCCAGTCCCCCTCGAACGCGGCCACGGTGGCCGGTTTGTCACCGGCCTCGCTGCGGGGCCGCTACCAGGGCTTGAGCTCCCTGTCATGGTCGGCCGGAACGGCGTTGGCCCCGATCCTGGGCGGCTTCACCCAGGAGCACCTGGGCGACGCGGCGCTCTGGCTGGGCTGCTTCGCCGTGTGCGCCCTGGTCGCCGTGGGCCACCTGCTGGCCGCCCCCAGCCGCCGCCGTCGCATCGCCGCGATATCCGAGCCTTTTGATGAGGGCGTCGCCACCCCGGCCCTCGCCGCGGCCTCCTCCAACTCGGCCTCTCCCGCCACAACGCCTTCCGCCACGCCTCTTTCCTCCCCGGCGCCGCTTTCCGCCACGCCCCCTTCCGCCGCGCCGCCTTCCGCCACGCCCCCGTCCGCCACGCCGCCGCTATCCGCCGCGCCCTCTTCCTCCGCCGCGCCCTCCGCCGCCTCCATCTCCGCGGCCGCCACCGTGGCGCTCGGGGCTCTGCCGCCGGCGGAGGCGGAGCCCGTGGCGGACATTCCGCCCGAGATCATCAATACCTCCGCCCGATAGGAAACCAGGAAGACAGAGCGGGTTTCGCGCGCTAGCCTCCGCATAGACTGTTAACAAGGTTTCCTAACGGGGGCGCGGTGCGCGGCTGGCTTCGGGACACGGCGGGCGGGCTCCCGGCGACCTACTGGTATCTCTGGACCGGCATCCTGATCAACCGCGTAGGCGGTTTCGCGGTCCTGTTCCTCTCGCTCTACCTGACCGCCCAGCGCGGCGCCGGCACCGCACAGGCCGGCCTGATCGTCGGCACGTACGGTATCGGCGGCATCCTGGGCACCCTGGCCGGCGGCGTCCTCACCGACCGATGGGGCCGCCGCCGCACCTTGCTGCTGTCCCACTTCATCGTGGCGGCGACGCTGGCCGGCCTGGCCTTCAGCCCCGACCTCCGCGTGATCGCCGCCTTGTGCCTGCTGCTGGGCCTCTTTCAGTCGATGCCCCAGCCGGCCTTCGTGGCGGCGATCATCGACGTGGTCCCCGTCGAACGCCGCTCCCGAGCCTTCAACCTCCAGTTCTGGGCCTTCAACCTGGGCATGGCCCTGGCTTCCCTGATCGCCGGCGTGCTGGCCACCTGGAGCTACGTGGGCCTCTTCCTGATCGACGCCGCCTCCACTTTGGCCACGGCCCTGCTGATCGCCTGGAAGATCCCCGAAACCCTCCCGCGCCACCGCCCGGCCCCCGCCTCCGCCGACATCCCAGCCGCCGATGCCGTCGACATCCCAGCCGCCTACGCCGCCGGCAGCTCGTCACGTCCCTCCCCGCCTCGGCCCTCGAAGCCCGAGCGCGGCCGGCCCCGCGGCCTGGGCGTGGTGCTGACCGACCGGATCTTCCTGGCCTTCGTGGGCTTGACCGTGCTCCAGGCGCTGATCTACACGCAGGCCAGCACGATCGTTCCCTTGGCGATGCAGGACGACCATCTCAGCCCGTCGGCCTACGGCGTGGTCGTGTCGTTGGGCGCGGCGTTGATCGTGGTCGGGCAGCTCTTCGTGCCGCGGGTCATCGACGGCCACCGCAAACACCGCGTGCTCGCCGCGGCCCTCCTGATCAACGGCATCGGCTTCGCCGTGCTGGCCCTGGCCGAACAGCTGCCGCTCTACCTGCTGGCGGCGGTGATCTGGACGATCGGCGGCATGCTCGCCGCCCCACCCAACGCCGAGATCAACTCGGAACTGGCCCCTTTGGAGCTGCGAGGCCGCTACCAGGCAGTCTTCTTCCTGGCCTTCCCCGCCGCGTCCTTCTTGGCCCCCGCGTTGGGCGGCGCCGGCCTGCAGTACCTGGGCGACGCCCACTGGCTGATAGTCGGTGCCCTGGGCGTCGCGGCCGCGGCCCTGCACTTGGCGGCAGGCCCCGCCCGCGAACGCCGCGTAGCCGCCATCCGCTCCCGAACCGCCCAGACAGTGACCACTCCATAGCCAACCCTGGCCCGGATTCCGAGCCTCGCGCCTGTGGAGGGGAAAGCACCGGAAGCCGACCGAGAGCAGCTCAGGAGGCGGGTCAAGAGCCAGCCGGAGGCCCATGAAGACGCCGGGCCGACGCACACGGACAAGCCCGCGCGACATCGCCCCGAGCGGCATGAGCGGACGCCAGGCAGCGGCGCGCGTCACGACGTACGAGCGGAAGGTTTGTCGAGAGCTGTTGCACCGGCGGCGGCGGACGACGCCCATCCCCATAGGCGTCGCCCGCACTAACCGCCGGTCTCGGGTCGCGCCGTCCCCCAACGGCATATGCCACCCGTCCCCAAACGCCGGCCGCGGTGACCGTCTCCGGTCAACCAGTTCCCCGAACTAACGGTCCGGCGTCCATTGATTACGCTAGTTGGGCCGGTCAAGCCTTACAAGCCACTTGGCTGTCTGCCATCTGTCTGGACCGTCACAGTCACCGACTTTTGGCCGATCGGCGGATGACCAATCACACATAAGTCCTGCTGACCGGCCCAATGTGGGCGGCCCGTCACTCGTCCGGGTTCTCCAGCTGGAAGAAGTTGCTGCGCTTGCCGCTCGTCAGCCGCTGCTGGTAGATGAAGTTCAGCCGGCGCTTGTCGAAGGCCTCGAACCACTCCGCCCAGCTGACCTCGACGAGCCGGTCGGACTCGTCGTATCCGGGGAAGTCGAAGCGCAGCACGCCCAGGTGACCGTCGTGCTGGGTGCCGGCGACCGTGGACGGGACCGCCTTGCGCGCCTTCGCCCACTGGCGGATCACCTCGTGGTCGGTCGTGACCAGGGAGCGGCCGAGGCGTTCGGGCTTGTCGGCGGTCGAGGTGATCTCCTGGGAGTACTTCAGGGACTTCGAGGCCTTCTTACCCGTGCGCTTGCCGGCGCCGCCGCTCTTGGTGAGGGTCTTGATGAGCTTCTTCACGAGCTCGGGCTTCTTCAGGTCACCGGTTCCGCTGACGCCGTGTGCGGACAGGCGGGCCCGCAACTGAGGCACCTTGAGCCGGGCGATCTCGCTCTCGTCGACGCCCGGTGTGTTCGGGGTGTCGTTGTGTCTGGTCGGGTTCTTGCCGGCGTCACGGCGAGCGGCCTTGACCATCTTCTTGACGAGTTCCGGCTTCTTCAGGTCGTCGGTGTTCTTGACGCCGCGGCTCTTCAGCTCGCGGCGCAGGTCGGCGGCCTTCATCCGGGCGATCTTGCTTTCGCTGACGTCCGGGGTGTTCGGAGTGTCGTTTCGGCCCTTGGCGGTCTTCGTGGCAGCCACGCCGGTTCACCTCGCTATTCCATCGGCGTTGTCCGATCGTTGTTCTCAGTACCCGGACAATTCGCGCCGACACACACTAGGCGGGTGGAGCGAGGTGTTTGAACGCCTGGAGGTTCGCCAGGGACTCGCCCCGCTTGACGCGCCACTCCCACTCGCGGCGGATCGACGAGCCGAAGCCGATCTCCAGCATCGTGTCGAATGACTCGTCCGAATAGGTCAGTACCGAGCCCAGCAGCCTGTCCAGTTCGTCCTCGTCCAGGCCTTTCAGCGAGACCCGGCCCGTGAGGTAGACGTCGCCCACCGCGTCGATGGAGAACGCCACCCCGTACATCCGGGCGTTGCGGCGCAGCATCCACGCCCACAACTCCTCGTGCCGCTCGTCGGGCCGGCGCATCACGAACGCCTCGACGCGCAGCGAATGCTCGCCGACGATCAGGTTGCACGCCGTCTTCAGCTTGTGGGTGCCGGGCAGGGTGACCACATAGGAGCCGGGGCCTGTGGTGTCCCACTCGAGCTCCCGCTCGGCCAGCGCCTTCTCGATCAACTCGGTCACCATGCGTAAGCCTCCAGGCGTTGTCTGATCAGCTCGCGGTGCTCGGTCACCGCCTCACGGTAGACCCGGAGCAGGCCTTCCGCCGTACGGTCCCAGGAGAAGTCGGCCGCGTGCGCGACAGCGCCCGCCGACAGCAGTTGGCGACGTCGCGGAGCGTCGAGCAGGTCGTCGAGGACGCGGGCCCAGGCCGCCGGGTCGTGCCCGTCGACCAGCACTCCGCTCACTCCGTCGCGGACCGCCGTCACCAGGCCGCCGACCGCGGCCGCGACCACCGGTGTGCCGCAGGCCTGCGCTTCCAGGGCGACCAGACCAAAGGATTCGTTGTACGACGGCACGGCCACCACGTCGGCGCTGCGGTAGAGCGCGGCCAGCCCGTCGCCGTTCTGCGGGGGAAGGAACCGCACCGACGCGCTGACGCCGAGCGAGGCCGCCAACTCGATGAGCGAGGTCGGCCGGTCGAGGCCGCTGCCGCTGGGCCCGCCGCAGATCACGACGGTCACGTCCTTGGTGCGCATCGCGGCCAGGGCGGCGATCAGCACGTCGGGTGCCTTGAGCGGCTGGATGCGCCCCACGAAGGCGATGACCTTGCCGTCGGCCGGCAGCCCGAAGCGGGCCCGGTCGGACGGACCGGGGCGGAAGCGCTCGAGGTCGACGCCGGGCTGCACCACAGCGGTGCGGGCCGGGTCGGCGTCGTAGTAGGCGACCAGGTCGCGGGCCTCGAAGCGGGTGTTGGCGACGAGCCGGTCGGACTCGGCGATCACCTGCTCCTCGCCGATCACGCGGGCCCGCGGCTCGGGCCGGTCGCCGGCCGCTATCAGCCTGTTCTTGACCTTGGCCAGGGTGTGCGCGGTGTGCACGTGGGGCACGCCCCAGCGTTCCCGGGCGAGCCAGCCGACCTGGCCGGAGAGCCAGTAGTGGGAGTGGATGAGGTCGTAGTGGCCCGGCGGGCGGGCCGCCTCGGCCCGCAGCACCCCGTTCGCGAAGGCGCACAGCTGGGCCGGCAGCTCTTCCTTCTCGAGGCCTTCGTACGGGCCGGCGGTGATGTGCCGGACGAGCACGCCGGGCGCCATCTCGACGCAGGGCGGCAGGTCACCGCGGGTGGCGCGGGTGAAGATCTCCACTTCGACGCCGCGCCGGGCGAGGCGCTTGGCGACCTCGACGATGTACACGTTCATGCCGCCCGCGTCGCCGGTGCCCGGCTGTTCGAGGGGGGACGTGTGCACGGAGAGGGTGGCAATGCGCCGGGGGGTCGGCCATTCTGCCACGGTTTATCCTCCATTGTCCGGCATATCAGCGGGGATTGGTGCGCAATGATTAATCTTCCCCGTCCTTCGGAGCCGAACCACTACGCAACCCTCTCGGGGTGACCCATCTCATCGGGACGGATGCGGGACGGGTCAGGGAAGGATGGGGGCATGCAGAACATCGCAGTGGTCACTGGCGCGTCCAGCGGCATCGGCGCGGCGACGGCCCGCCGCCTCGCCACCGAGGGCTTCCACGTCGTGGCGGCGGCCCGCCGCGCCGACCGCCTGGACGAGCTGGTCAAGGAGATCGGGCCGGCCGCGACGGCGGTCGCGTGCGACGTCACGTCCGACGAGTCGGTGTCGGCCCTGGCCGACGCCGTGACCGGCCTCGGCGGCCCGGTCACGCTGCTGGTCAACAACGCCGGCGGCGCCGCCGGCCTCGATCCGGTCGAGTCGGGGTCGGTCGGCGACTGGCAGTGGATGTACGACGTGAACGTCCTGGGCTCGCTGCGGATGACCAAGGCCCTGCTGCCGGCCCTGGAGGCGAGCGGAGCGGGCACGATCGTGACGGTCGGCTCGACCGCGGCCTTCACGGTCTACGAGGGCGGCGGCGGGTACACGGCGGCCAAGCACGCCCAGACGGCGCTGGTCGGGACGTTGCGGCTGGAACTGTCGGGCAAGCCGGTCCGGATCATCGAGGTCGACCCGGGCATGGTCCGTACGGACGAGTTCTCGCTCAAGCGCTTCGGCGGCGACCAGGCCAAGGCGGACGCGGTCTACCAGGGCGTCAAGGAGCCGCTGACGGCCGACGACATCGCCGACATCATCGCCTTCGCCGCGACCCGTCCCCACCACGTCAACCTCGACCGCATCGTCGTGCGGCCGATCGCCCAGGCCGCTCAGCACAAGGTCTACCGGGAGAAATAGTGAAGCCGGTCGGCGAGATCACGCGGGGGACGACGAATCCCAACCGGCTGCGTCGCGTCGACAACTTCATCGCGTTCCGCTGCGGCGCGCTGCTGCGCGACGCGCCGCGGCCCCTGGTCATCGACCTGGGTTACGGCGCCACCCCGGTCACGGCGGTGGAGTTGCGGGGCCGCCTGGCGGCGGCGGTCCGTCCGGATGTCGCGGTGGTGGGTCTGGAGATCGATCCCGTACGGGTGGAGGCCGCTCAGCCGTACGCGGATCCCCCGCTGCTCGACTTCCGGCGCGGCGGTTTCGAGCTGGCCGGCCTGCGCCCGGTCGTGGTGCGGGCCTTCAACGTGCTGCGGCAGTACGCCGAGGAGGAGGTCGGCGCCGCCTGGCGGCAGATGACCGCGACCGGAGCCATGCTGATCGAGGGCACCTGCGACGAGCTGGGCCGCATCGCCACCTGGGCCGTGATCGAGGACGGGGCGCCGAGCACGCTGACGCTTTCGGCCCGGCTGTCCGATCTGGATCATCCGGCCACCTTCGCCGAGCGGCTGCCCAAGGCGCTGATCCACCACAACGTTCCCGGCGAGCCGGTGCACGAGCTGCTGCGCGCTCTCGGCCGGGCCTGGGAGACCGAGGCCACCCCGTTCGGGCCGCGCCAGCGCTGGATCGCCACCGTCCGCCGGATGCGTGACGAGGGCTGGCCGGTCGGGGACGGTCCCGCCCGGTGGCGCCTGGGCGAGCTCACCCTGCCCTGGCCCGGGTGAGAAAAAGGCCGGGCCGGTCCTCCGCAGCGGACCGGCCCGACCCCAGGGGGTGAATAACGTCTGCCCTCAGAGTCGGGCGCGGCGGGTGCGGGCGTGGTCTCGGCCCGGTTGCCGATCGGGAGCGCACACGAAAAAGGCGCCGCCGTCAGGGGACGGCGGCGCCTTTTCGGGGACGGGACTTCTCAGAGCACGGAGCGCAACGTCTCCACCAGTGCCTCGCTGCTGAAGGGCTTCTTCACCAGCAGGGCGTCCTCGGCGATCAGGCCGTCGGCGACGGCGATCTCCTTGGGCAGCCCGGAGATGTAGACGACGCGCATCTCCGGGCGCAACTCGGTGGCCGAGCGGGACAGCTCGCCGCCGGAGACGCCGGGCAGCCCGAGATCGGTGATCAGGATGTCGATGTCGCCGGGATGCTGACGGCAGGCCTCGATGGCCTGCGTCGAGTCGCCGGCGATCAGGGTGTCGAAGCCACGCCGTTCCAGCATGCGCCGCATGATGTCGCGCAGGTCCTCCTCGTCGTCGACGACCAGGACGGTGGGTCGCGTATCGGTTTCGGGCGCCTGCGCCATGGGTCCTCCTGTGACTGACGAACCGGGCCGAAACCTCACGCTATCCGCGCGAGGTTGCACGAAAGGCCCTTTCAGCGACTGAGGTAACCCGTGTAAAGCATCCGGTTGGGTGAGCCCTTGCCCGGATTGCGGATCGAGCCCGTCCCGGCCTGCGCCACCAGCTCGTCACGGACCTGCGCCGGCGTGTACGAGGGGTGGGCGGCGAGCACGAGAGCGGCCGCCCCGGCCACGTGCGGCGCCGCCATCGAGGTGCCGCTCATCAGCTTGAGGGCGGTGTTCGACGCGGTCGAGGCGCCCTCGATCCGGACACCGGGGGCGAAGATGTCGACACAGGACCCGTAGTTCGAGGACGACCATCGGGTGTCGTTCTGGTCGGTGGCGCCCACGGTGATCGCCGCAGGGGTGCGCGCCGGAGACTGCGTACAGGAATCGCGGTTGTCGTTGCCCGCCGCGACGACGACGGTGATCCCCTTGGCCACGGCCCGGTCGACCGCGTCGTCGAGCGCCTTGCTGGTGGTGCCGCCGAGGCTGAGGTTGGCCACCGCCGGGCGGGCGGTCTGCTTGGCGACCCAGTCGATGCCCGCGATGATCTGCTTGTAGGACCCGTTGCCCTTGCAGTCGAGCACGCGCACGCCGACCAGCTTCACGTCCTCGGCGACGCCGTGGGTGGCGCCGCCGATGGTGCTGGCCACGTGGGTACCGTGACCGTTGCAGTCGCCGGCGGCCCCGTATCCGTCGCGCGCCCGCCCACCGAACTCCTTGTGGGTGGTGCGGATGCCGGTGTCGATCACGTAGACGGTGACGCCGGCGCCGGTGGGCGCGGCGTACGACGACGAGAGCGGCAGCGCGCGCTGGTCGATCCGGTCGAGGCCCCAGGTGGCGGTGGTCTTCGGTGCGGCTGCGGCTGCTCCCGGAACAGCGCAGGCGAGCGCGACGGCGGCGCCGGTCAGCATCGTGGCGATGCGCAAAGGTTCGTCCTCTCAGTTGCGTCGGCCACTTCCCCGGGGGTGGAAGGCATGCCGGTGGGCGTCTGAGGGAAAGGGTGCGGTGGGTCGCGAGGCGCTCCGGGATCCGCAAGGTTGCACGTGGGTTGCAACGGCCCCGGAGCGGTGCGTCACCCCAGGAAGATCGAAGAGAACAGCTAAAGCCGTGCGGCGGAGGACCGATCTACCCGGAGTACCGCTACACACCGCCACCGAGCAAGGAGAGCGATATGTCCAGCCTGCTGTCGCCCGAGATCGTCACCGTCGATTCGCTGACCGACCGCTGCGACCGTTGCAGCGCGGCCGCCCGTCTGACGGTCACCCTGACCAGCGGCGGCGAGTTGGCCTTCTGCGGGCACCACGCGAACCGTCACCACGAGGACATCAGCCGGGTGGGCGAGCGGATCACGCTCGAGCAGGGCTTCGAGTGGGCGGGGAAGTAACCGCTTAATGCTCTTTCGCCGCGATATGCTCGTTTCCTCATATCTTGAGGGGATCGGGTGCAGAGTGCGGCGCACGACGTGGGCAGGCTGTCCCGGCTGACCGCCGGGTGTGCCGGTGTCGCGGTCGCCGTCTTCGGCGCCGCGGCGCTGCTCATGTCCCTTCGAGGTGCTCCGCCGGAAGGCCTGCTGGCCGATCCGGCGGCCGCGCTCGTCCCGGCCGGACTGGGCCTGCTGCTTCAGGTCCTCCCGGTGTCACACCGGATCGCCGGCCGGGTCGTGCACGGCGTCGCCCACCTTCTGATGATCTTCGCCGCCGCCATCGGCGCGCTCGGCGTCGCCGGACATCCCGGCCCGGCCATCGCCACCCTCGTGGCGGTGGCCGCTCTCGTTCTGCTGGGCCATCTCATCCGTACGCTGCACGGCGCCGAACGACAGCAACAACGGCTCGTCGGCGAGCTCGAGGACCGCGAGAAGTTCGCGGCCACGCTGCTCCAGTCGATGAACGAGGCCGTGATGGTGATGGACGCCAACCACCGGGTCATCGACGTGAACCGGCGCTGGCGCGAGCTCACCGGGCACGGCGCCGACGAGCCGGTCCGGCTCGATCCCCCGCCCCTGCCGCCGGCCGGCGGCGACTGGCTCCTTCCGCGGGTCGACGGGAGCACGGTCCCGGTGCTGGCCACGGTCGCGCCCGTCCCCGACGAGCGGGGCGACCCGCGGGCGTACGTGGCCACCTATGTCGACATCGCCGACCGCAAGCGGGCCGAGGAGACCCTCAGCGAGCACGCGGCCGAGCTGGAGCGCGGCAACGCCATGCTGCGTGAGGCGAACACCCGGCTGGAGGCGGCGCTCACCTTCAAGAACGATCTGACCTCGATGCTCACCCACGACGTGGCCCAGCCGATCAGTTCGATCGCCAGCCTGGCCGAGCTGCTGCGCGCCGACTGGGACGACCTGCCCGACGACATCCGGCTCGAGCTCGCCACGAAGATCGACAAGAACACGCAGCGGCTGATCAAGATGATGAACGATCTCCAGCTGCTGTTCCGGCTCGACATGGGCTCGGTCACCGCGCGGCGGGCGCCGGTGCCGCTGCGCGAGGTGGCCGAGGCGGTGGCCGCGGCCACCGCGGGCGACATCCGCGTCCAGGTCGAGAATGATCTGTCGGCCCTGGCCGACCGGGGACACGTCACGGCCGTACTCCAGAACCTGGTCAACAACGCGGTCGCCTACGGGTCGCCGCCGATCGAGGTGAGCGCCGGGCGGCACGGCGACACGGTGGAGCTGGCCGTGCGGGACAACGGGCCGGGCATCGCCGACGAACTGCTGCCCAACCTGTTCGGGCGGTTCATGCGCGGGGCCGGCCTGGGTCTGTTCATCGTCCGGCACCTGGTCGAGGCGAACGGCGGCTCGGTCCGCTACGAGCAGGCCACGCCGCAGGGGGCGAAGATCGTCGTCACCTTCGAGCTCGCCCCCGTCTGACCGTCCGGGCCCTACCGCCCGTGGGCGCTGCCCCGGTCCTCCTCGTTGATCATGCCGTCGCCCCAGGTGTCCTTCTGCGGGGTGCGCCCGCCCATCGGTGCGGTGCCGGCGGCGCCGCTGATCGGCCCGCTCCCGGCGATCCGGCGGCCCGGAGGAAGCACGTCGTCGAGGTCGCGGGCGCTGCGGATGCCGGGCGCCGAGGTGATGTCCACATTGGTGCCGGTGTTGGCCGGGAGACCGCCGTGGTGCGGGAGGTCGATGGTGCTGGCGTTGCTGCGCTCGGCCGCGCTCGTCCCCCAGCCGGCGCCGGGGTGCGGCGGCCGGTTGCGGGCCCGGGCGGCGACGGCGGCCGGCGACGGCGCGAGGCGCTTCGTGCTGACGCCGCCTTCGACCATGCCCTTGAAGGCGGTCAGGTCGTCCTTGAGCCGGCGGGTGAGCGACTGCTGACCGTGCCGGTCGTTCGGCATGAGGAAGGCGATGTCGGCCTCGAGCTGGGCCACCACCTGCGTCTTCATCTCACCCAGGGGCCGCAGCGTGAGGGTCTCGGCCAGCAGCGGCCCCTCCATGGTCGACCACGAGACGCGCTCGTCCACGCGGCGCTCGGTGATCTGGGCGTCGAACTCGCGCGTCTTGCCCTCGACATCCATGATCCAGTGGGTCTGGTCGCCGCCGATCGCGGTGACCTCACGGACGCCACTCATGAACCGTGGGTAGTTCTCGAACGCGGCGAGTTGCTCGTACACCGTGTGCAACGGTGCACTCACCTCGATGGCCTGCTGAACCATACTCATCGCATCTCTCCCATGCCTGCGGGTACCGACTGTCGGCATGACTGAGAGTACGTATGTGATAACTGAGTGAAGTCGGTTTCGATCAGACCCGGCGGACGTACTGCCAGCGCCCGACCTCGGCCGCGTACCGGGCGTCACTCGCGGGCACCATCGCCACCTCCGCCGCACGCAGCATGGCCACGATCCGGCCCGACGGGCTGCGCCAGGCCTCGCTGATCTCGACCAGGGTGCCGGTCTCACGGCAGGCCGCGGCCAGCGCGGCGACTAGGTCGGCGGAGAGCACGGCGTCGTCCAGGCCGACGTCGGTGAGCAGGCGCAACGGGCGGGCGAGCTGGGTCGGCGCGTATCGGCAGGCCCGGCGCAGGCCGAGGACGGTGGTGATCACCAGCTGTTCGGCGACCTGCTCGGCGGTCATCTCACCGGTGGCGATCAGGGCCCGTACGTCCCGGGGCCCGAGCACGCCGCGCTCCAGCGGCAGACCGGAGACGGCCACCGAGACCGCCTCGACGTG
Source organism: Actinoplanes sp. CA-131856 (assembly GCF_050956135.1). Taxonomy (GTDB): domain Bacteria; phylum Actinomycetota; class Actinomycetes; order Mycobacteriales; family Micromonosporaceae; genus Actinoplanes. The sequence continues at coordinate 10,128,189 of NZ_CP191849.1, forward strand.
ACCGAGATCGGCCGGCATGGCCAGCCAGCCGTCGGGGCGCACGACCTCGATCTCGGCGGCCACGCGCAGGGTCAGATCGGTGCGGCGGCGGGCCCGGGAGATCGCGTCCGCGTACGCCGGCAGCCAGGTGCTGTCCGGGCCGACCTGGTCGGCGAAGGTGACGGCGGTGAGGCCGGCCTGATCGGCCGCGGAGACGATCACGCCGACGCTGTCCCGCCCGGCCGAGAAGCCGGTGTGCACATGCGCGTCCGTCGTCAGATCCAGCGCGTCGACGGCGCTGACGACTGATTCCCGCTCTGCGGTCACGTTCTCTCCTGGCTGGTCGGGCTTTCCCTATGACCAAGAGAGTGCGGTAGCGGTGTTGTCAACCCCGGTGTGTGGCCGGTGCGGCTCGGTTAGAGCCGGAATGTTCCGACCAGGTCGCGCAGCTCGTCGGCGGTGCGCGAGACGTCGCCCGAGGCCTGCCGGGTCTGCTCGACACCGCGCACCGACTCGGCGCTGGCCGCCGACACGTCCGAGATGTTGGTCGCGATGCGCGCCGAGCCGTTGGCCACCTCGGCGATGCTGCGGCTCATCTCACCGGTGGTCGCGGTCTGCTCCTCGACGGCCGAGGCGATCGTCGTCTGGAACTCGTTGATCTGCGCGATCACCTCGGAGATCCGCGAGATGACCTCGACCGCGCCGCTGGTGTCCTGCTGGATCGCGGCGACGCGGCTGCCGATGTCCTCGGTCGCCCGCGCGGTCTCCTGAGCCAGGTCCTTGACCTCGCTGGCGACCACGGCGAAGCCCTTGCCGGCCTCGCCGGCCCGGGCCGCCTCGATGGTCGCGTTGAGAGCGAGCAGGTTGGTCTGCTCGGCGATCGAGGTGATCAGCTTGATGACGTTGCCGATCTCGGCCGAGGAGTCGCCGAGCTGGCGCACGGTGTCGGTGGCGCGGGCCGCCTCGGAGACCGCGACCGAGGCGATCTGGGCCGACTCGCTGGTGTTGCGGGAGATCTCGCGGATGGCCAGCCCCATCTGCTCGGAGCCGGCGGCGACCGACTGCACGTTGCGGGCGATCTCCTCGGCCTCGGCCGAGGCCGCCGCGGACTGCCGGTCGGTGTTCTCGGCCGCCTCGGAGATGCGCACCGCCACCACCGAGAGCTGACCCGCGGCCTCGGCCAGGGCGTCGGCGTCACGGCCGATGGTGGCCATGGACGTACGCATCGACTCGAGCGCCCCGTCGAGCCCGGAGGCCATGCGGCCGAGCTCGTCGCGGCTCGTGATGTTGCTCCGCCCGGTCAGATCGCCACGGGAGAGCGACTCGATGACCGCGCCCAGCGTGCGCACCGGCACCAGAATCGAGCGGGCGAGCGGGATGGCCAGCGCCACCAGCAGGATCAGCCCGACCAGGGCGACGACGATCGAGAGTGTACGGATGCGGTTGACCGTCTTCGTCATGTCGGCCTGCTCGGCGTCGACTGCGGCCGTCACCTGATCGACGAGCGCGCCCAGCTCGTCGTCGGTCTTGTTGTTGCGCTCCGAGATCTCGCCGAGGCGGGAGGTCACCGAGCTCTTGTCGGCCTTCGCCGCGGTGGTGAACTCGGTGATGAAGGCGCTGAAGTCGACGAAGTCCGGCCGGTCGTCGGCGAACGTGGCCGCCATCTCGCTCGGCAGGTTCGCGGCCACCACGGCGTCGGCCGCCTCGGTCGACGACTGCACGTCGTCGAGGACGTCCTGCGTGACGTCCTGCCCCAGGGCCGAGCGGTAGGCGTCCACCTTGAGCTCGCTCTGCCGGGTGTCCAGATGATTCAGTGCGGCCTGGCCCTGTTGGAGGCGGGCCACCAGATCCGCCTGGTCGGCGAGTTTGCCCTGCCCGACCAGCGAGATCGTGGCGAGGGCGGCCAGCATGACGGCTCCGACCACGACGATCAGAGTGAGCCGCTTGGCGATCCCGAGGTGGGCGAGTCGCGACATCGCATCTCCCTTGGCAACTGTTCTGCACCCGCCCGGAGACGCCGCCGGCAACCTGGTTCGCGCACTCTGAGAGTGCGCGAACGCCACGATTCAGGCCGGTGTGTCCGGCGACTGCAGCAACTTCGAGACCGCTTGCACCTCGTCCTCGGTGGGCGAGGCGGCCTCCTGATTGGCCGCACGCAGTTCCCGGTACACCTCTTCGCGATGCACCTGCACGTCACGCGGAGCCTGGATGCCCAGCCGGATCACATCGCCGCGCGCCTCGAGCACAGTGATGATGACGTCGTCGCCGATCATCACGCTCTCCCCGGCGCGCCGGGTCAGTACGAGCATCGTCGGTGCCCTCCTCCATCCGTGGACGGACAGCATCGCGAGACGGCGCGGTCGCGGGGACCGCGACCGCGCCCGAGACGGTTCAGTAGGCCCGGTTCATGATCGCGCGGACCGGGAGACCGGAGCCGCTGAGCACGACCTGCATCGCCCGCATGCTGTCCCGGTCGACCACGATCGGCGCCAGCAGGTTCGCCGTGGTCTCGTTCTGGCCGGCCGTGATGACGGTCAGCAGGAGCAGGCGGTCCGGGTCCTTGCTGTTCAGGGCCGCGAAGACCTCCTTCTCGATCTCCGGCGCGTAGTCCGGGAAGAAGGGCTCCGGCGGCGCCACGAGGAACCGCAGCTCCGGGTCCTCGATGGACGTGAACGCGTAGAGCAGACCGTCGTCGTTCAGCCGCACCAGGACGAACTCCCGGTGAGCCGGGAAGCCCGGCATGGGTACCGCCATGGTGATGGTCGGCAGGCCCATTGACGCGTCGGTCATGGAGGCCTCAATCGGTCGGTACGCGGTGCGAGTACTCATGGTCACCTCAGGAAATCGATGAGCGAGGGCTGGATCACCTTGGCCGAGGCGGCCAGGGCGGCCTGATACGAGGTCTGCTGGATCTGCAATTCCATGATCGCCTTGGGCAGGTCGACATCCTCGATATCGGACAGCTGCGACGTCACGGACAGCAGATGGTCGTCTGCTGACTGCTTCATCTGCGTAATCCGATTATATCGGGCGCCAACGTCCGAAAGGGTGGACTTTAGTAAATCGTGGGCCGAATCGAGTCGACCCAGCGCATCGTCCAGCGCCTCGTGATCGTTGTCGTCCAATGCCTTGGAAATGTCACTCAGCACCGTGAAGAGCTGAGTGTCGCTGTCGTTGGCGCCGAACGCGTCGACACCGTTGGACTCGATGCGGACGCGGGCGTTCGGGCCGACCGTGCGGGTGGTCTCGGCGGTGTTGCCGACGTACTTGCCGGTGTCGTCGAACGCCACGTCGCCCGGTGTGGTGCCGCCGAAGACCGGCCGGCCCATGTATTTGGTGTTGGCCTCGCCGATCAGCGACTGCCGGATGTTGTCGATCTCGTACTTCAGCGCCGAACGGGCGCCGTCGTCACCGGAGGCCGCGTTGAGGCCCTGCACGGTCAGATCGCGTACCCGGATGATCTGACTGGAGGCGGCGCCCAGCTTGTCCTGGACCGTGCCCAGCCAGCCCACGGCGTCGTCCGCGTTGCGCGTGTACTGCTGTGTCGCGCGCAGCTCGCCGCGCAACTGCAACGAGGTGACGGTGCCGGTCGGCGAATCGGACGGTTTGCTGAGCAGCTTCCCGCTGGAGATCTGCGCTTGCAGTTTCTGCCCACGGGCAGAGCTGCGTTGCAGGTCGCCGAGCATCCGGTTGGCCATGCCACCGTCGGTGACCCGGCTCGGAATAGTCATGCCGCACCCCTCACCATCAGCGGCCGACCAGGCCGGTCCGGTTGATCAGCTGGTCGAGCATCGAGTCGATGGTGGTCAGCACCCGGGAGGCGGCCTCGTAACCCCGCTGGAAGGTCAGCAGGTTGGTCATCTCCTCGTCGATGTTGACGCCCGACTCGGCCTGGCGCGCCGTGTCCACCTGCTCGGTGACCGCGTCCTGGATGTCGCTGCGCCGCGCGGACGCCTGCGAGGCCACACCGAGCTTGCCGATCATGCTCTGGTAGGTCGCGTCCGGTCCGTCCGGAGAGGTGCCCATCTCCGACAGCGAGTCGGCCACACCGTGGTCGATGGCGGCCTTCTCGGGGTCGATGTCCTTGGGGTTGCCGGCCGAGAACGCCACCTTGTCGGCGGTGGTGACCAACATCTTGATCTCGCCGGCGGTGGTGCCCTCGAACATGGCCGTGCCCTCGTCGCCGTTGACGTCGTACCCGGCCGTGACCGCGTCGTTGACGGTCTTGGCGAGCGCGGCCGCCACGTCGTCGAGCTGGCCCGAGACGGTGGGGATGATGTTGTTCATGGTGTCGAACATCGCGCCCATCTGACCACCGGTGGTCACCGGCGCGTCGGTGTCCGTCCACTTGAGAGCGACCTGGTTGTCCTCGGTCCACGCCGCGAGCGACGGCGGTCCGGTCAGCTCCACTGCGCGTGTGGTGAAATCGCTGACCAGCGGAGCCGTACCCAGATAGACGTTGATCGCGCCGTTGGTCTTGCTCTGCGTCGTCGCGCCGGTCAGCTCGGACAACTGCATGATCTGCGTGTCCCGCTGGTCCATCAGCTCGTTCGCCTCGAGGCCGGCCGCGTGCGCCACCACGATCTGCTGGTTCATGTCGGCGATCCGCGACGACAGGTTGTTGACCTGGCTGACGAACGCCTCGGCCTGGCTGCGGTTCGCGGTGAACTGGTTGTCCAGCGACGCGTGGGTGTCGTTCAGGGTGGTCACCACGGTCTGGCTGCGCTCGATCAGCGCGGTCCGGGTCGACGGGTCCTGCCAGTTGTTGGCGACGTCGTTCCAGGCGTCCCACATGTCGTGCATGCGGGCCTGGAGCGCGGTGTCGCTCGGCTCGGCCAGCACGCTTTCGATCTGCTCGTACGACGCCTTCTGTGTCGCCATGAACGAGGAGTTGGCGTGCTCGGTGCGGCCGCGCTGCTCCAGATATTCGTTGCGCCCACGCTCGACCGACGAGACGGTGACGCCGTTGCCGACCTGGGTGGTCGTCGCGTAGACGCCCGGGTTCAGGCTGCCGGTCTGCGACTGCATGCGGACCTTCTGCCGCGTGTAGCCCTCGGTGTTGGCGTTGGCGACGTTCTGGCCGGAGATGTCCAGGCCGCGGCGCTGCGCGTAGAGCGAGGTGAGCGCCGTGTTCAAACCGCCGAAGGAACTAGCCATCAGATTGCCTCATCAACCAGGCTGGAGCGGCGGACGCCGCCCGAAACGGTCTGCCCCTGCGGTCCGTACGTTTCCACAGTTTCGGCGAACGCGAGCATGGTTTCGCGGGCCGCGCGCTGACCGGCTGTGAGCAGGTCGCGGTTCACGTCGGCGAGGGCGCTGATCTCGGAGGTCAGCAGCAGGAAGGCCTTGCGGTGCTGGTGCAGCAGGTCGCCCCAGGGTTCGGGGGCGGCGTCGGCGAGCTCGCCGAGCGAGGCCTCGGCCGGCAGGCCCAGCTCGACGGCGCAGTCCTGGGCGTAGGCGGCCCGGATGACTTCGGTCTGGCGGATCTGGTCGAGGACCACCTCGACCTCGCGGGTGGCGTGGCTCAGCCAGCGCGAGCGCCCGGTGGCGAGGAGCAGCTGCTCCTCCTCAAGCTTGAACAACAGCATCTCGAGCAGCTCACGTGACCGCCACAGGACGCTGGCCAGGTCGGTCAGACTCACCCCTGGACCTCCGTCTCGCCTCGGGTCGGGCACGTCCCCACTGACGAGCCCGCTCATTCGGACAGGTCGGCACGTCCCCCACTCCGCTGAGGGATTTCCCCCGAATCGGCCCATTTACGGGTTCGCCGCCTTATCTCCGGGTTCGCCGGAAAAGAGCGAAGAAATCTCGCACACTGCTTCATGAACCGTCGGCGTCGCGCCGAACGGAACGGCGTACGCCTCGGCTCCAAGGACGGGCCGGCAAGAGACCCCTCAGGGAGGAACTACTCATGGGTCTTCGTATCAACCAGAACATCGCCGCGCAGAACGCCTACCGGAACCTGTCGGTCACCGACAGCCAGATGTCGAAGTCGCTGGAGAAGCTCTCCAGTGGTTTCCGGATCAACCGGGCGGCGGACGACGCGGCCGGCCTCTCGATCTCCGAGGGCCTGCGCTCGCAGATCGGCGGTCTCAAGGTCGCCGTCCGCAACACCCAGGACGGCGTCAGCGTCGCGCAGACCGCTGAGGGTGCGCTGAACGAGGTCACCTCGATCCTTCAGCGTATGCGTGACCTCTCCGTGCAGACGGCGAACTCGGGTGCCACCGACTCCGAGGCGGCCAAGGCGTCGAACAAGGAGATGCAGCAGCTGAACGCCGAGCTCGACCGCATCGGCGAGACCACCGCGTTCGGCAAGTCGAAGCTGCTCGGCGGCGCCTTCGGCTCCACGGAGACGAGTAAGGACTCGGTTCCGCAGAAGGACGAGGACGTTCTTACCGCCGTCAAGGCGACCGGTGTCGACTTCAACATCACGTCGATCGCCGGCAAGAAGACCCTGGACCCGGCCGACCCCGAGACCGAGCTGCCGATCAACGTCAAGATCGAAGCGGCCGACTTCGCCGACGCCACGACGGCCCAGGACGTCGCGTCGATCGTCAACGACAAGTTGCAGACCGCGCTGAAGGCGGCCGGCTACCAGGGCACCGAGGTGTCCATGTCGGCCCGCACCAAGATGGCCGACGACGGCAACAACACCGGCACCAACGTCGCCACCTCGACCTTCTCGCTCGGCTCGGCCTCGGCCGGGCTCGAGGTCGACGCGATCACGGACCTGGGCATCACCGCCGACCGGGACAAGGTCGAGGGCGGCAACAGCGGCAAGTTCCAGGTCGGCGCCAACCGCACCGAGAGCATCAACATCAACATCGGCGCGGTCGACTCCGAGACGCTCGGCACCGGCGCTCTGGACCTCACCAAGGACCCGGACGCCGCGATCGACGTGCTGGACAAGGCGATCCAGTCGGTCTCCGACAGCCGGGCCTCGCTCGGTGCGGTCCAGAACCGCTTCGAGCACACCATCAACAACCTGAACGTGGCGGTGGAGAACCTGTCCGCGTCGGAGTCGCGTATCCGTGACACCGACATGGCGCAGGAGATGGTCTCCTTCACCCGTTCGCAGATCCTCACCCAGGCCGGCACGTCGATGCTGTCGCAGGCCAACCAGTCGGCGCAGAACGTTCTCTCGCTGCTGCGCTAACCGAATTGCCACCGCCGGGAGCTGAATCTTCCGGCCGGGTGACCGAATAGGTGGGGGAGACGGCGGAACATGCCGGCTCCCCCGCTTCGTTGTGCAGCACCTCGTTCGCACCGGAAGGCAGGCGCCCGTGTCCACTTCGGTTGACGGCCTCGTCAGTGGTCTCAGCACCTCGTCCGTGATCTCGCAGCTCATGCAGGTCGAGGCGGCTCCGCAGAACCGGCTCAAGACCAAGGTCTCCACGGCGCAGACCGCGGTCACCTCCTACCAATCGGTCAACTCCAAGCTCTCCGCCCTCAAGACCGCCGCCGAGGACATCGGCAAGCTCGCCACCTGGCGCGCGGTGAAGCCGACGTCGAGCTCGGCCACCGTCACGGCCACCAGCACGGGCGGCACCAACACCGCCTCGGGCACCACGATCTTCAACGTGGGCGCGCTGGCCGGAAACCAGATCAACACGGCCAAGGTCGCCAAGGACGGCGACATCACCAGCGCCGGCTCGATCGAGTTCACGGTCGGCGGCACCGCCAAGACCGTGAACCTCGGCGAGAACAAGACGGCTCAGGGCGTCGCCGACGCGATCAACGCGGCCGGCATCGGCGTCAAGGCCGTCCTGGTCACCACCGGCGGCAACGAGAACATCCTCCAGCTCAGCGGGGCCAAGACCGGCGCCGCCGCTGGCTTCACCGTCGACAGCGGCCTGACCGGACTCGACCTCATCGAGGTGGCGCAGGCCAAGGACGCCCGCCTCGACATCGGCGGCGGCGAGGGCGTGGCCGGCGGCTACAGCGTCACCAGCGCCACCAACACCTTCACCACGCTGATGCCCGGCGTCTCGATCACCGTCTCGAAGATGGAGAACGACGTCACGATCAGCGCCGAATCGGACGTCAGCGGCATGGCGTCGAAGATGCAGGCCCTGGTCGACGCGGTCAACGGCACCCTCACCGAGGTCGCGAACCAGACCAGGTACGACGCCGCGACCAAGAAGGGCTCGCCGCTGACCGGCGACTTCATGGTCCGCAACATGTCGCAGGCGATCCTCAGCAAGATCAGCCTCGGTCTGACCTACGACAATCCGGCGTACGACGAGACGACCAACCCGGGCGTCGACAAGACGCTGAGCACCACGCTGGCCAAGCTCGGCGTCGAGCTCTCCCGCGGTGGCCAGCTCACCTTCAACACCGCCACCTTCAAGGCCAAGTACGGCGAGGACCCCACCGCGTTCCAGGCCGCCGCCATCGCGTTCGGCGACCAGATGCGGACGCTGGCGGTCGACCAGTCGAAGAACGTCACCTCGGTGATCACCGGCCGCAACAACGAGATCGACAACCTCACGAGCCAGATCGAGAACTGGGATCTCCGCCTGGAATCGCGCAAGGCGGCGCTCCAGAAGACGTACTCGGACCTCGAGGTCTCCCTCGGCAAGATGAAGGAGCAGTCGAGCTGGCTCGCCGGACAGCTCTCCGGCCTCTGACCCGCCCTCGCCCACCAGCCCGTCCGCATCTGACCGAGGAGAACCATGGCCGCACCGAACATGCGTGACCGATACATGCAGGACTCGATCAACACCGCCTCGCCCGCCAAGCTGCTGATCATGCTGTACGACCGCCTGATCCTCGACCTGATGCAGGGCGAGGAGGCGGTGCGGGCCGGCGAGACCGAGATCGCGCACGAGAAGATCACCCACGCCCAGGAGATCGTCATCGAGCTCCAGGTCAGCCTCGACGTCGAGGCCTGGTCGGGCGCGCCCGGCCTGGCCAACCTCTACGGCTACGTGCTCACCGAGCTGATCGGGGCCAACATCGCCAAGGACGCCGACCGGGTCGCGGCCGTGCGGGGCTTCCTCGAGCCGCTGCGCGACGCCTGGCGAGAGGCCGCCGCCTCGGCGGTCGCGGGCTGAGGTGACCTCCCTGAGCGGCACCTGGAACGGCGCCTGGAGCGCGGCCCTCGACGAGCTGGAGCTCGACGTGGCCGCGGTCGAGGCGATGCTCGACGACGAGCACCGCCACGCCGAGACCCCGCCGGCCAGCCTCTGGAAGCCGCCGACCGATCTCGGCGCGCTGCCGCTGGAACTCAAACCGCGCGCCGACGAGATTCTCACCAGGCAGCTCAAGGCCGCTCAGGAGATCGCACGGCGGCTGACCGCCAACCGTCAGCAGATCGCCGTGACCACCCGGATCGAGACCGGGGAGGCGGTCAAGCGACCGCTCTACGTCGACCGGGCCATGTAGCGCCGGCGCCAAAAAGCAGACAACGTCCCGGGACCCCCTATGCGGGGTTCCCGGGACGTTTTTGCGTGCAACCAGTCAGCAACCGTTTCACGCTCAGCGGATCGGCGGTCAGGCCGAACTGCATGGTACGAGCAACGGATTGCTCCCCGGAACGCCACGGAACGGCACCTTGACTCTCCCAGCAAGGAGCTGCTGTGTTCGACGACATCTCCTCGAACTCCTTGAAGGTCGCGGTCGCGGGTCTCGCGCAGCGGCAGAGCGCCATCGCCAACAACATCGCGAACATCGAGACCCCCGGCTACCGGGCCCGTAAGGTCGAATTCGAGGATGCGCTGCGCAGCGCCGTCGCGAAGGGCATGTCCCCGCTCGGCGTCGCACCGAACGTCCAGAACTCGCTCGAGCCCACCCGGCTCAACGGCAGCAACGTCAACCTCGATCAGGAGACCATCTCCCACATCGACACGACGATGCGCTACCAGCTGACCATGCGGGCGCTGGACCACAAGTACTCGATGCTGCGCGAAGCCATCAAGGGAGCCTGACGATGAGTACCTTCAACGCTCTCGGTGTCGCCGGCACCGGTGTCACCGTCTACCGCAAGTGGCTGGACGCGGTGTCCGACAACATCGCCAACATGAACAACGTCAGCCGGACCTCGGAGAAGGCGTTCCAGGCCCGCTACGTCGTCGCCCAGGAGGCCCAGGACGGCAACGGCGCCCAGGTCGGCGGGGTGCAGTTCGGCAGCGCCGAGGGTGTTCTCGTGCACGAGCCGGACAACCCGCTCGCCGACGCGCAGGGCTACGTCCGCAAGCCGGACATCGACCTCGGCTCGCAGATGGCCCAGATGATGATGGCGCAGCGCGCCTACCAGGCGAACCTCGCCGTGGTGGACCGCGCCCGCGACTCCTACACCGCGGCGATCAACCTCGGGAAGTGAGGTATAGGCCATGACTTCCGCGATCAGCCCGATCGGCGGCTTCTCCAGTGTTCCGGGACTCGACGCGATCACCGGCCCGTCCGGCCCCGAATCCCTCGCCACCGCCGGCACCCGCGCCGAGGAGGCGCAGGGTCCCAACGAAAGCTTCGCCAGCATGCTCTCCCGCGGCCTGGAGAGCGTGCAGGCCAGCCAGAACAACGCCGAGGACCTCGCGACCAAGGTCGCCACCGGCGAGCTCCAGGACCCGGCGCAGTACACGATGGCGGCCAACGAGGCGCAGCTCGGAATGCAGCTCACGCTGGCCGTCCGCAACAAGGCCGTGGAAGCGTTCCAAGAGATCATGAGGATGCAGGCCTGACATGACCGACCGCCTTCCCGCTCCGGTTCGCCGCGTCACGGACACGTTCCGGTCCTTCACCCCGGGACAGAAGGCCGTCACGATCGCGGCAGTGATCGCGCTCATCGTCGGTGCGTATTTCTTCGCCACGTGGGCGTCGAAGCCGAACTACTCGATCCTCTTCAACAACCTGTCGAACAAGGACGCCAGCGCGATCGTCGAGTCGCTGCAGAAGTCCGGCACCAGCTACGAACTGGCCAACGACGGGCAGACCGTCCTGGTGCCCCAGGACAAGGTCAACGAGCTGCGGCTGTCGCTGAGCAGCGAGGGGCTGCCCGGCGACGAGGGCACCGGTTATTCGCTGCTCGACCAGCAGGGCATCACCACCAGCGACTTCATGCAGAAGACGAACTATCAGCGGGCGCTCGAGGGTGAGCTCTCGTCCACGATCAAGTCGATCGACGGCGTCGAGGCGGCCACCGTGCACCTCGTCATCCCGCAGAAGGACGTCTTCGCCGACAACCAGGACGTGCCGACCGCCTCCGTGCTGGTGGCGTCGAGCTCGACCCAGCCGCTGAGCAGCGCCCAGGTGCAATCGATCGTGCACCTCGTCGCGTCCAGCGTCGAAGGCCTCGACCCGACCCAGATCACCGTGGCCGGCGCCGACGGCAAGATCCTTTCGACCGGTGGTGGTGCGGCCATCGGCACCGGTGGCGACAGCGGCACCGAGGCGCAGACCGTCGCCTTCCAGAACCGGATGAACGCCTCCCTGCAGAAGATGCTGGACAGCGTCGTCGGCCAGGGCAACGCCGTGGTCACGACCACCGCCGAGCTCGACTTCGACCAGAGCCAGACGACCAGCAAGACCTACAACGCCGACCCGTCGGTGCCGGCGCTGTCGGAGAGCAACAGTCGTGAGGCCTACAACGGCGACCAGAACTGCGCCGGCGGGGTGCTCGGCCCGGACAACGTCTCCGGCCCCGGCTGCACCACCGGCAGCACCGGTGCCAACGCCGGGCAGTACGAGAACAGCACCAGCGTCAAGAACAACGCCGTCAACGAGAGCCAGGAAGTCCGCAAGAGCGCGCCTGGTGGCATCGACCGGCTGGCCGTCGCGGTACTCCTGAACAGCAACGCCGCCACCGCCATCGACCCGGCCCAGGTGCAGCAGCTGGTCAGCGCGGCCGCCGGCATCGACGCCACCCGCGGCGACACCATCGCGGTCAGCGCCATGCCGTTCGACACCAGCGCCGCCCAGGCCGCGCAGAACGCCCTGAGCGCCTCGACCACGGCCGCGCAGCAGGCCAAGCAGATGTCACTGATCAAGACGGGCGCGCTCGGCGCGATCGTGCTGGCGCTGCTCTTCCTGGCCTGGCGGTTCAGCCGCAAGAGCAAGAAGCGCCGCGGGCTCACCCCCGAGGAGCGCAAGCACCTGGAGGACATGCAGGCGGCGCTGGAGGCCCAGCGCCTGGCCGAGCTGAACCAGGCGATCCCCGCTCAGATGCTGGAGGCGGGAACCGCTGCCATGGACGACACGAACGTGCAGGCTCGCCAGGAACGCCAGCGGGAGATCGAGCAGATGGTCAAGGATCAACCTGACGAGATGGCGGTGCTTCTACGCGGCTGGCTGGCCGCGGACGCGACGCACTGACGCCTTTGGGCGGCGGCCGGTGACCGCCGGCTGCCGCCTTTTCTGCCGACGCTCCGAGGGAGTACGCGTTGACCACACCCACACCGGCGCTCACCACCATGTCGATGACGGGCGTGCGCAAGGCCGCCATAATGCTGGTCCAGTTCGGCAAGGAACAATCCGCGCACATCATGGCCCAGATGTCCGAGAAAGAGGTCGAGATGATCTCGGCCGAGATCGCTCGCCTGGGCAAGCTCGACCCCACACAGGTCGACGACGTGATGGACGAGTTCTACGCCATGGCGACGACCCGCTACGCCGGGTCGGGCGGCATGGACTACGCCCGCGAGCTGCTCGAGGCCTCGCTGGGCAAGGAACGGGCCGCGCTGATCCTCGACCGGCTCGAAGCCTCGATGAACGACATCCCCTTCAACTTCCTGAGCCACGCCGACCCCCGGCAACTCCTGTCGTACGTCCAGTACGAGCACCCGCAGACGATCGCGCTGGTGCTCGCGCACATCCCCTCGGCGCTCGCCTCGTCGATCCTGGCCGGCCTCTCGCTGGAGGTGCAGACCGAGGTCGCGCACCGGATCGCGGTCATGGACCGCACCTCGCCGGAGATCATCCGCCAGGTCGAGCAGGCCCTCCAGCGCAAGCTGTCGACGGTGCTCCAGCCGGACGAGCTCTCCACCGTCGGCGGTCTGCAGCCCCTGGTCGACATCATCAACCGCGCCGACCGGACGACCGAACGGCTCATCCTGGAAGCCCTGGACGCCCGCAGCCCCGAGCTGGCCGAGGAGATCCGGCGCCGGATGTTCATGTTCGAGGACATCGTCAACCTCGAGGACCGCGCCATCCAGCTCGTGCTGCGCCAGGTCGAGCCGGCCGACCTCGCCACCGCCCTCAAGGGTGTGCCCGAGACGGTCCGCGAGAAGGTCACCAAGAACCTGTCCGAGCGTGGCCGCGAGAACCTGCTCGAGGAGATCGACCTGCTCGGCCCGGTCAAGGTCAAGATGGTCGAGGAGGCCCAGGCCAAGATCGTGTCGGTCATCCGCTCGCTCGAGGACTCCGGTCAGATCGAGGTTCAGCGCGGCGGCGAGGCCGATGAGCTCATCGCCTGAGAACCGCCCCGTGCTGCGGGGCTCGGTGGCCGACTCGGCCGCGGCCGCCCGATTCTCGGTCGACCTGCGCACCGGCATTCCGGCCGACAGCGACGCCATCGAGCGGGCCAAGCAGCAGGCCCGCACCGCCGGCTACGCCGAAGGGTGGGCGCAGGGCCAGCGCGAGGCGGCCGTCGAGGCGCAGGCCGCGGCGGCCCGCGCCCAGGCCGGCGCCCAGGCCTTCGACCAGCGCCGCGCGGCCGCCCTGGTGCAGGCCGTGAACGCGCTCGGCCGGGCCGTCACCGAGCTGGAGAACCAGCTCATGCCCACCTTCGCCGAGTTGCAGGAGGTGCTGCTCGCGCACGCCTTCGAACTGGCCGAGGCGATCATCGGGCGGGTCGTGGACGATCCGCAGGGCCGCGGCATGGACGCGCTGCGCCGGGCCATGGCGGCCGCACCCGAAGCGGGCCGGCTCGTCGTCAGCCTGCACCCGGACGACTTCCACACCCTGGTCGGCGAGAACGGCGAAGCCGACTTCGAGTACGAGGGGCGCCAGATCAGCCTCCGCCCCGACGGCGGCCTGCGCCCCGGCGACGCGGTGGCCGAGACGGGCATGGGCACGGTCGACGCGACGATCGCGGCGGCCGTGGACCGGGCGCGCGAGGCGCTGCGAATCTAGGAGACAGCTGTCATGACGGACGTGTTCCGGCATCGAATGAGCGCGGCCCTCGAGGCGGCCCGGCCCCTCACCCGCGGCAAGGTGGTCGGCGCGGTCGGCCTCCGGGTCACGGTGGCCGGCATCGACGCCCGGGTCGGCGATCTGCTGCAGATGGGCGAGGGCCCGGAGGCGGTGTACGCCGAGGTGGCCGCGCTCGACGGCGAAAAGCTGTCCTGCCTGCCGCTCGGCCCGATCGCGGGCCTGGGAACAGGCACCCCCGTGGTCAACACGGGCGGGCCGCTGCGGGTGGCGGTCGGCCCCGACCTCCAGGGCCGCATCCTCGACGGTCTCGGCCGCCCGATGGACGGCGGGCCACCGCTGCGCGGGCAGATGGTGAGTATCGACGCGGCGCCGCCGTCGGCGATGGAACGGCAGCTGGTCGACGCGCCGATGCCCCTGGGCGTCCGGGTCCTGGACACCCTCGTGCCGTGCGGCCGAGGCCAGCGCATCGGCATCTTCGCCGGCTCCGGCGTCGGCAAGTCGACCCTCATGAGCATGATCACCAGAGGCACGTCGGCCCAGCTGAACGTGGTGGCCCTGGTCGGTGAGCGAGGTCGTGAGGTCCGCGAGTTCATCGAACACGACCTGGGCGAGGAGGGCCTGGCCCGGTCGGTGGTGGTGATCGCGACCTCGGACACGCCACCGCTGGTGCGGCTGCGGGCGGGAGCGGTGGCGACCCGGATCGCCGAGTATTACCGGGACGAGGGCGCGGACGTGCTGCTGATGATGGACAGCGTGACGCGTGCGGCCATGGCGCAGCGCGAGGTCGGCCTGTCGGTCGGCGAGCCGCCGGCCACGAGAGGTTATCCGCCGTCGGTCTTCGCGATGCTGGCGTCGCTGCTGGAGAGGGCGGGGCCGGGAGCGAGGGGAAGCATCACGGGGCTCTACACGGTGCTGGTCGAGGGAGACGACCACAACGAGCCGATCGCCGACGCGGCCCGCTCGATCCTGGACGGGCACATCGTGCTCGACCGCAAGCTGGCCACGGCGGGCCACTTTCCGAGCATCCAGGCCCTCGACTCGATCTCCCGAGTAGCCAACAAGATCACCACCCCGCAGCAGAAGTCGGACGCGACAGAGCTACGGCGGTTGATGGCGGCCCACCGCGACATCAGGGAGTTGGTGGAGATCGGCGCATACGTGCCCGGCACCAACCCCGACGCGGACCGGGCCACGGCCATCTACCCACACATCAACGCCTTCCTACGACAGGGCTTGGACGAACGCGTAACCGCCGAACAGGCATGGTCCCAACTACACGCCTTAATCCAGGCCGCCGGCTCCTGACCACCTCACCCACCCGCCGCGGCCTGGAGGGCGGGCCAGCGGCGGCGGTCAGGTCGATCCCGCCGCCACCCCGACCCCGACCGCCGAGGGGTCAAGCCTGTGGACCACCCGCGATCGCCGCCGGTGACTTGGCAGTCGGTTTCCCGACGCCCGCGGGGTTTGCGGGTGGCGGGAAACCGCCTGCCAAGTCAGCGGTTACAAGGCGATCGCCTGCGGAGCGAAGCGACGCCATTCAGCTCAGCCATTCAACTGAGTTGCGACTCGGGTGCAGGGGCTCAGCGAAACGGTGTCCAAGCCGACCTTTTGTGGTGAGGGCGCCATATGCCCGTGTGCCAGGGAGGCGATCTTGAACCGATTCTTCCGACTCTCGCCCGTACTGCGTGCCCGTAAGGCTCAGGAGGATGTCGCTCGGGGTGCCGTGAACCAGTCGCGGGCCGAGGTCCGTGATGCTCAGGCCCTGGTCAAGCGCCGTCACCTCGATCTTGTCGGCTCGGAGGCGCCCACCGAGGGCACCGCCCGTTCCATCGTCGCTTCGATCGTGGCCCGGCAATCTCTGGCCGCCTCTCTCATGGGGGCCCAGCGCATGGTGGCCGAGGCCGAGGAGCTCGAGCGCGAACGTATGGCCGTGCTGGCCGACGCGGCCAAGCGCCGCCGGGCCGTCGAGATGATGGCCGAGCGGCACGCCGAGATGGTGCGCGCCCACGATCTGCGCAAGGACCAGGCCAACCTGGACGAGCTGGCGATGACGAGCAAGGCGCGCAACGCCGCCCGGGGTGGCGGGAGCGACGCGTGAGGGGCGTCGCCGGGGTGCTCAACCGCATCCAGGAGTTGCAGGGCCAACTCGGCCTGACCCCCGTCAACCCGGCGCCGGGCGCGACCGGCACCGCCGCCAACGGCACCGTGACCACGGCCGGCGGCAGCAATTTCGCCTCGGCTCTGGCCACCGCCACCGGCGGCGCGCCCAGCATGCGCCTCAACAGCGCGGCGACCGGGCAGTCGGTGGTCGACGCGGCCAAGAAATATCTGGGCACGCCGTACGTCTTCGGCAGCACCGATCCGGCCAAGGGGCTGGACTGCTCGTCGCTGGTGCAGCGGGCCTTCGCCGATCTCGGGGTCAAGGTTCCCCGCCTGTCGTACCAGCAGGCCAAAGTGGGCGAGGCCGTGCCGAACCTGGCCCAGGCCAAGCCGGGCGACATCCTGGCCTTCGACTCCCCCGTCGACCATGTCGCCATCTACGTCGGTGACAACAAGATGATCGCGGCGCCCAAGCCGGGCGACCAGGTCAAGATCCAGAGTGTGTACGAGAAGCCGACCCACATCCGCCGGGTCGTGTCGGACGGCGACACCGCGGTGGCCGCGCAGAACGCCGCCGCGGCCGTCCGCCCGGCCAGCCTGCGCGGTGGCGGTTCCCTGTCCGGCGTGCCCTACGCGGATCTCTTCGTGCAGGCCGGCAACCGGTACGGCGTATCGCCGAAGCTGCTGGCCGCGGTGGCCAAGGTCGAGTCGGGATACAACCCGGAGGCGGTCAGCAAGGCCGGCGCGCAAGGGCTCATGCAGATCATGCCGTCGACGGCGAAGGGCCTCGGCGTCAAGAACTCGTTCGATCCGGAGCAGGCCATCAACGGCGCCGCCAAGCTGCTCGCCCGCAACCTGCGGGAGTTCAAGTCGCTGCCGCTGGCCCTGGCCGCCTACAACGCCGGCGGCGGGGCCGTGCACAAGTACGGCGGCATTCCGCCGTTCTCGGAGACCCAGGCGTACGTCCCGAAGGTCCAGAAGGCTCTGGCCGCCCTGGGCGGCTGAGCACACCGAGGAGAAGTCTCATGAAGAGCCCGAATTCCGTCAGCGGAGCGGACCGCGCGTCGGTCGCCGACATCGGCCGCCGTCCGGGCGCCAAGCGCGGCGAGGGCGGGGAGGAGTTCGACTCCGCGCTGTCGGCCGAGCTGAGCCGCCCGGGCCAGGACGACGGGCAGAAGACCGCGCACGGCCGGGCGGACGAGCGGCGCGCCGCCGACCGGGCCGACCAGCGGGCCGCCACCGACCGGGCGACCGCGGACCGGGCCGCCGATCGCGCCGCCGACAGGGCCGCCGACCGCGCCGCCGACAGGGCCGCCGATCGGGCCGCTGATCAGGCCGCCGACCAGCGGGCCGCCGCCAGCCGCAACGCCTTGCAGCGCGAGGCCGCGGACCGGGTCCGCCTCAACCGGGCCGACGCCGACCGAGCCGCAGCGGACCGAGCGGCGGCCGACCGAGCGGCGGCCGACCGGCGTGCCGCCACCGACCGGCGCTCGGACCGGACAGACCGCGCCGATCGACCGGATAAGTCCGATAGAGCGGAAAAATCGGACCGCACAGAACGGTCGGATCGAGGAGATCGCGCAGACCGGACCGACCGCGCGGACCGGACCGACCGCGCAGACCGCGCCGATCGCGCCGATCGCGCCGATCGCGCCGAAGGAACGGACGACAGCCGTACGGCCGATGACAAGACGCAGCGAGCCGACGGCAAGCGACCCGAGGAAAAGCAGGCCACCAAGACGACCGAGCAGTCCGACGGGGAGAAGGCCACCGACGCCGCCCCGGCCAGCGAAACGACGGCGGCGACGACATCCACGCCGGAGGTCAAGGCGCCCGACGCCAGTGTTCTGGCCGGGGCCCTGGCCGCCGCCACCGCAGGGGCCGCACAGGCCGCCGCCACCCAGCCCACCACCGCTCAGCCCACCGCGGCGACCGGACAGGAGACCCCCGCCGCCGCTCCGTCCCCGGGCGGCGGCCCAGCTCTGCGCGTCGGCGGAGTCGCGCTGGCCGGCGGCCCGGCCGCTCCCCCGGCAGCCGCTCCCACCACCTTGGGCCTGCCACCCACCGGCGCCCATCTGAACCCCGAGGCGCAGGCCGCCGCGGTCCAGGCCGCCACCGGCCGCTCCGCCCTCGGCCTCGGCGTCAGCGGCGCCGGCGTCCAGCCCGGCGCCACCGGTCAGCCCGGCACGCCCATTCCCGCCGAATTCGCCGCGCAGCTCGCCCAGGACGGCGTGTCGGTGATGACCCCGGCCACCGCTCCGGACGGCGCGGGGCGGCTCGCCCTTCAGGACCCTGCCGCGACCCTCACCGGAGCGGCCACCGCCGGGACAGCCACCGCGCCGGCAGCCGGCACCCCGCCGACCGGCGTCCCAGTGACCGGCGCACCGGTGACCGGCGCACCAGCGACCGGCACGGAGACGGCGCCCGCGCCCACCGCTCCGGCCGACGCCATCGCGGCCGCGCCCACCGACGTACCGAATCAGCCCGAAACCGCGACGGCCCCAGCCGAGACCGCCGCACCCACCGCCAATCCGGTCAATCCGGCAGCGGCGCCCGGTGTGGCCCCCGACGGCGCGGCCATCCCCGGCGCGCTCGGGCAGGCCGGGATGGCCGGTGTCTCCGGACCGCAGGCGGCCGCGCCCGCCGCACCCACCGCGCCGGCCGCGCCGCCTCCTCCGCCGTCCCCGGTGCCCAGCCCGCCCGCGGCCCAGCTCGCGATGCGGATCGTGCCGCTCAAGCTGGACGCCGACGGCGTGCATCGGCTCACCGTCCACCTGCATCCGGTCGATCTCGGCCCGGTCCAGGTGGTGGCCGAGATCCGCAACGGCGACATCACCGTGCAGCTCTCGGGCAGCACCGACGCTGGCAACGAGGCGCTCCGCAACGCCATGGACGACCTGCGCCGGGAACTCAACGACGCCGGCTTCGGCAACACGAACCTCGATCTGCGCCAGGGCAACCAGCAGGAGCAGGCGCGGCAGCAGTTCGCCGCGAGCTTCCCGGGCGCGGGCCGCGCCGAGCCGGCCGAGACCGCTCTGCCGGCCGAGCCGGCCCCGGCGGTCCGGCGGGTCACCCCGGGCGACAGCCGCCTGGACATCCACGCCTGACAGACACGAGAAAAGGACCGGCGAGAGCCGGTCCTTTTCTCGGTCGGTCGTTCAGGCCTCCTGGCCCTCCAGCGGCGTCGGCGTCACCGGCGTGCTCTTCTCCTCGTCCTTGCGGCCGTAGCCGGCCGTGACGAAGCGCATCCCGGCCAGGAGCAGGGCCGCGATCGGCACGGCGATGAGGAACCGGATCAGCACCTGGGTGAGGTCGACCTCGTCGAGCACGTAGCGGTAGAGCGCCGGCGCGCTCATCAGGAGCGCGAACAGCAGGACCGACGGGCGTATCACGGCTGGCGTACCGATCGGGTGACCCGGCGGGGCGCGGCCGCGACCGGCGCCACGTCGGAGGCGATCCGCGCGCAGAGCATGGCGGCCCAGGCGTGCGGGGTGGCCGGCCGGTCGTCCAGCGAGTAGATCGGCAGGTCCAGGCCGAGCACCGAGCCCGGGTCGGCGGTGAGCTCGACGCTGTGCACCACCAGGGCCTCGACCTCGCCGAGGGTGCGCAGGTGGCGGCCGGTGTCGGCGGTCTTGCGGGTGGCGTCGACCACCGCCCAGAGCGCGGTGGCGCCGATCGCGTCGCACATCTCGTTCACCCAGAGCGGGTCGGTGCCGCCGACCGGGGCGTCCAGGACGACGACCCACGACTGCTCGGCCTGGTGCAGCTTCTCGGCACGGGTCTCGGCCGCCTCGGCGGTGGAGATCAGCCGGGACGAGTGCAGCCCGGTGCCGGCGGTCGACGGCGCGGCCAGCAGCAGGTGGTTCTCCGGCACGTCGATGTTCTCGAGGAGCTGCCGGGCGATCGGCACCGCGATGTTGATGTCGCCGGCCAGGACCAGGATCTCGCCCGGCCCGTCGGGGATGCTCGGCGCGGACGGGCGGGCCGCCAGCACGCTCAGCACCCCGGCGTAGGTGTCGGAGCCGGTGATCTGCCGCGCCATCGCCTCGGGCATGCCGACCGAGACGAGGTTGGTGACGACCTGCTCCGAGGCCGATGGCGGCTCCGGGGTGGCGGGCACCGCCGACACCGGGGTGACCTGCCGGAACTCGTAGGGCTCGGGCTCCGGGGCCGGCGGCTCGTCGACCTCGACCTCGGTGGCGGCGAACCCGCCGATGTGCTCGGCCAGGTTGTGCGCGTGGGCCGGCGACTGCGGCGCGACCTCGGCCACCGGTGGCGCCGCGGGCGACACCGAGGCGGCGGCCGGAGCGGCCGGCGACTGCGGCTGGATGGTTGGCATCGGCGGCGGCTCGAAGGCCCGCGGCGGCGGCTCGAAGGCCTGCGGCGGCTCGAAAGCCTGCGGCGTGGCCGGCTTGGCGCCGGCGTTGACGGCCGACTCGGTCGCTGCGGCCGGGCGGAACGGCCGTACCGTCGGTGTCTCCTCCCGGGGCGGCGGCTTGGGCCGCGACCGCTCGGTGGCCGTGCCGCCGGTGGCGTCGAGCCCGGCCATGAGCTCGGCGAAGGCCGCGCCGGTGTCACCGATGGCGGCGTGCCGGCCCTCGTCGGAGCCGAAGTCCGCCGGCGGCTTGGGCCGGGCCGCGGCGAAGGACGCCGGTGTCACCGAGCGCGGCGTGGCCGTGCCGAAACCGGGGCGGGCCGGCTCGTCCATCCGGTCCTGCGACTCGGCCCGCTCGAGGAGCCGTTCCAGGCTGTGCTGGCCGTTGTCGGCCGTCTTCGATCGCTGTGGCATGTCGTTCCCGTCCTCGTTCCCGTCCGGCACTTCCACGGAAAGCTCGTAATGCTGCTTCGCGAAGAAGCCGCCGACGCCGCCACTGCGGACCTTGTCGGCTGAGATGATCCGGACCCGGGAGCCGTACTCATCGCGCACCTGAGCCAGCAACGGCTCGATGGCCGGCCCCTCAAGCAGCACCCGCGTAGGCACCGTTCACCACTCCTATCGTCTCGATCTGTGCTGTGGAACCAGAGATTTCGCCGTACGACAGCACCTGCACCCGGCGCGAGCCGGCACGCAGTAGCCGCATCAGTGGCAGCCGCAGCTGTGGCGAGCAGGCCAGCACCGGTGCCAGTCCCTGCTGTTCCGCGGTCTCGGCCAGGCGGGCCGCCTCGGTGACGATCGCCTCGGCACGCATGCCGTCGATCGCCATGAAGGCGCCGGTCTCGCTGGGCCGCAGCGATTCGAGCAGTTGTTGCTCGAGCATGGGGTCGAGCGTGATCACCGTGAGGCGGCCGCCGGTCGCGTACTGGGCGGCGATGGCCGGTCCCAGGGCGCCGCGGGCGGCCTCGACCAGGGAGTCGGGGTCGACGGTGACCTTCGCTCGAAGGGAGAGCGCTTCGAAGATGCGGACCAGGTCGCGGATCGGCACGCCCTCGTCGAGCAGCGCCTGGAGCACCTTCTGGATCTGGCCGAGGCTGAGGATCGACGGGGTCAGCTCCTCGACCACGACCGGGTGGGTGCGCTTGACCATCTCGGTCAGCGCGCGCACGTCCTCGCGGCCGAGCAGGCGGCTCGCGTTGCTCCGGACGACCTCGGCCAGGTGCGTGATGATCACGCTGGCCCGGTCGACGACCGTCGCGCCGGAGAGCTCGGCCTGATAGTGCAGCTCGGACGGGACCCACTTGCCGGGCAGGCCGAAGACCGGCTCCACACCGGCCCGGCCGGGCAGGCCCTGGAGGCCGTCGCCGATGGCGAGGACGGTGCCGGGCGGCGCCTCGCCGGTGCCGGCGTCGACGCCCGAGATCCGGATCGCGTAGGACGAGAGCGGCAGGTCGAGATCGTCGCGAGTCCGCACCGGCGGCATGATCACACCGAGCTCCATGGCCATCTTGCGGCGCAGGGCGCGGACCCGGTCGAGCAGGTCCCCGCTGCTGGCGTCGACCAGGTCGACCAGGTCGGGCGAGAGAGCGAGCTCGAGCGGGTCGACGCGCATCTCGCCGAGGAGCTGCTCGGGCGAGTCGGCGGGCGGCATCTCGACCGCCTCGGCCGCGGCCACCTCGGCTTCCGGCACCGGGTCCTTGATCCGCTGCGCGAACACCAGGACGGCGATGCCGACCAGGAGGAAGGGCACCTTGGGCAGGCCCGGGATGATGCAGAGGGCGAGGGCGGCGGCGCCGCCGATGCGCAGCGCCAGCTTGTTCTGGCTGAGCTGGGCGGTGACGCTGGAGCCCATGTCGCCCGAGGTGGCCGAGCGGGTCACGATCAGACCGGTGGCCACCGACAGCAGCAGGGCCGGGATCTGCGAGACCAGGCCGTCGCCGATGCTCAGCAGGCTGTAGTGGTTCATCGCGTCGGAGGCCGACATGCCCTGCTGGGCCACGCCGATCGCGAAGCCGCCGACCAGGTTGATCAGCGTGATGATGATGGCGGCGATGGCGTCGCCCTTGACGAACTTCGAGCCACCGTCCATGGCGCCGTAGAACTCGGCCTCCTCGGCCACCTCGGCCCGGCGCTTCTTGGCCTGGTCCTCGTCGATCAGCCCGGCGTTGAGGTCGGCGTCGATGGCCATCTGCTTGCCGGGCATCGCGTCGAGGGTGAACCGGGCGCCGACCTCGGCCACCCGCTCGGCGCCCTTGGTGACCACGACCATCTGGACGATGACCAGGATCAGGAAGATCACGAGGCCGATGACGAGGTTGCCACCGACGACGAAGCTGCCGAACGCGTGGATCACCTTGCCGGCGTCGCCGTCGCGCAGCACGAGCCGGGTGGCGCTGATGTTGAGCGCGAGCCGGAACAGGGTGGCCACCAGCAGCAGCGCCGGGAAGACCGAGAAGTCCAGCGGCTTCTGTACGAACATGCTGGTCAGCAGGATCAGCAGGGCCGCCGTGATGTTGACCGCGAGCAGCAGGTCGAGCAGATAGGTCGGCATCGGCACGACCATCATGAGGATGATGCCGATGACCCCGACGGGTACGGCGAGCCGGCTGAGATTGCGGTTCTTCACGGCACCTCCCCGGGGTGTGGCTCACTTACGAGCCGATCTTCTCGCGTTCGCGGTACCGATGTGAGGAAATCTCCGTATTTCGTGTTATGCGGCGGCTGAGGCGGAATTGGGGCTGCGGTGCAGGCCTGCCGCCGAACCCTTGGCCTTGAGGCTCATAACGAACGCCAGGACCTTCGCCACCGAGCCGAAGAACTCGGCCGAAATCTCGGCGCCGACCTCGGTGCTGCCGTAGAGGGCACGGGCCAGCGGCACGTCCTCGACCATCGGCACCCGGTGCTCGGCCGCCAGCTCGCGGATCTTGAGCGCCAGCGGGCCCTGGCCCTTGGCCACCACCCGGGGCGCGCCCTTCTGCGGCTCGTAGCGCAGCGCCACCGCCACGTGGGTCGGGTTGACCAGCACCACGTCGGCCGTCGGCACGTCGGCCATCTGCCGGTTGCGGGACATCGCCATCTGCCGGGCGCGGATCTGCGCCTTGATGAGCGGATCGCCCTCGGTGTTCTTGTACTCCTGCTTGACCTCTTCCTTCGTCATCCGCAGCTGCTTGTTCGTGCGGCGGCGGACCACGAAGTAGTCGGCGGCGGCCATCACGATGCCGGCCACCGACGCGGCCCGGATCAGGCCGAGGACGGAGTCGGTGACCTCACCGATCAGCGAGGTGAGCGGAAGCTGGCCGGCCGTCATCAGCACCGGGATGACGTCCTTGGTCGTCGTGTAGAGCACGCCCGCCAGCACAGCGGTCTTGACCAGCGCCTTCGTGCCCTCCCAGAGCGCCTGGGGGCCGAACATCCGCTTGATGCCGGGCAGCGGGTTGAGCCGGTTGAACTTGGGGATGAACAGCTTGGTCGCGACCCGGATGCCACCCTGCGCGCCGGCCGCCGCCACGCCGACCGCCATCATCGTCATGGCCAGCGGCAGCACGGCCCACGCGGCGCCGAACATCGCCTCCTTGAGGATGTAGAGCGCCTGCGACGGCTGCGGGTTCGCGATGACGTCGGGGAGCTGGACCATGACCTCTTCGGCGTGCTTCATGGCCGATTCCATGGTGCGGGGCAGCAGGACGCTCGCCGCGAGCATGCCGAACCAGGCGCCGATGTCCTGCGTACGGCCGATCTGGCCTTCCCGCTTGGCCTTCTTGAGTTTCTGTGGTGTCGGCTGTTCGGTCTTCTCGCCCGACATGGCGCACCCCCCTTCAGCCGCCGGTGAGCTGGAGGACCGCGCTGACCGCGCGCTCCACCACCTTGTCGATGACGCCGGGCAGCGCGGTGATCGCGATGCCGGACAGCAGGAGGACCAGGAAGATCTTGGCCGGGAAGCCCAGCTGGAACGCGTTGAGCGCCGGGGCGACCCGGTTGAGCAGGCCGAACGCGCAGTCGGTGAGGAACAGGACGGCGACCAGGGGCCCGGCGATCTGGATGGCCGCCACGAACATGTCGCCGATGCCCTTGAGCAGCACCTCGCTGAAGGTGCCGAGGGAGAACGTGACGTCGAGCGGGACAGTCCGGAACGACTGGAGGAAGCCGCGCAGCACCATCTGATGGCCCTCGGTGGCGAACAGCAGGGTCACCGCGACGAGGTTGTAGAACTTGCCGAACACCGAGCTCTGGTTCTGCGACAGCGGGTCGTAGCCCATGGCCAGGGTGAAGCCGCCGAACAGGTCGAGCAGGTCACCCGCGGCCTGGAGCGCGGCGAACAGCAGCGCCGTGACGAAGCCGAGCCCGGCCCCCACGAAGACCTGGAGGGCGGCGCTGAAGACGATGTCCGAGGTTTCCAGCGACGGCACCGTGCTACGCAGATAGGGCGCGAGCGGCAGGGTGAGCCCGACCGAGAGCAGCGCCTTGACCGGGCCCGGGATGAGGCGCGAGTTGAACGGCGGGCAGATCATCAGCCAGGCGCCGGTGCGCGCCGCGCCCAACATGATCGCGAGCAGGTCCGCGATCGCGAGGTCGAGATTCATTTGTACGACGCCACGAGCGCCGTGAGAATCAGCCCCCACCCGTTGACCAGCACGAACAGCAGAAGCTTGAAGGGTAAAGAAATAGTGACCGGTGGCAGCATCATCATGCCCAGCGACATGAGCGACGCCGAGACGACCATGTCGATCAGCAGGAACGGGATGAAGATGACGAAGCCGATGATGAACGCGGCCCGCAGCTCGGAGAGGATGAAGGCCGGGATCAGCGTGGTCAGCTCGACGTCGTCGCGGTTCCTCGGCCGGTCCTCGCCGGACAGCTTGACCAGCAGCGCGACCTCCTCCTCGCGGGTGGTGCGCCACATGAAGTCCCGCAGCGGCTTCACACCGGCGTCGAACGCCTGCGACTGGGTCTTGTCGCCCTTCAGATAGGGCTGCACGCCCTGCTCGTTCATCGCCGACACCGTCGGCCCCATGATGAACAGGCTGATGAACAGGGCCAGACCGGCCAGCACCTGGTTGGGCGGCATCGAGGTCAGGCCGAGCGCGTTACGGGTGATGCCCAGGACCATGAAGATCTTGGTGAAGCACGTGCAGAGCAGCAGCAACGCCGGCGCGACCGAGAGGACCGTCAGGCCCAGCATGATGATCAGCGACGTCGACGGGCGGCTGCCGTCCGGGTTGGTGCCGTTGATGTTGACGTTGATGTTGGGCTGACCGGGCCGGCTCGGCGGGGACGGCGGGGCCGGCGCTTTTTGTGGGAAAGCCACGACTACCGTGGCCGGCGCACGCTCCCTGACCGTCGGCTCCGCCGCGGCCGGCGTGGGGCCGGGCAGCAGGACGAGAGCGAGCCCGAGGCTCGCGAAGATCAGCAGGAGCGCGCGCCGCATCATCGCCGTGTCGTCCGATCACGCAGGAAACTCATGGTCTGCGACCAGGTGCGGGGCGAGAGCAGCGAGCCGTCGAGCCGGCCCGGAGCGCCGGCCGGATGACGTCCCGGCAACCCGGCCTCGGTCAGGTCCGGATCGACCGCGAGGTGGTCGCGGTGCTCGTGCGGATGCTTCTCGAAGTCCTCGACGTCGGCCTCGCCGAGCAGGCTCACGTGCTGGTCGGTGACCCCGAGGATCATCGCCCGGTCGGCCACCCGGACCACGGCCACCGCCGCGCCCCGGGTCAGCTGCTGCCGGTTGAGCACGACGAGCGGGCCGTGCCCGCGTCCCAGCGGCCGGCGGATCAGGCGCGCCAGCAGCCACATCATGCCCAGGATGACGAAGAGCGAGAAACCGATCCGCAGGGCCAGCTCGAACAAGGTCCTACCCCTCGGCGCCGGGAGCGACGATCTCGGTGATCCGGATGCCGAAGTTCTCGTCCACCACGACCACCTCGCCGCGGGCGATCAGCCGGCCGTTGACCAGCAGGTCGGCCGGGCTTCCGGCGGCCCGGTCGAGCTCGACGATGGCGCCCGGGGTGAGCGAGAGCAGCTCGCGCACGCTCATCCGGGTCCGTCCCAGCTCGGCCGAGACCTCCATCTCGACGTCGTGGAGCATGTCCAGCCCGCCGCGGATCGCCATCGCCGGCGCCGCCGACTCGCGGCGGGCCACCCCGCCGCCGGCGGCCGGATCGTCGGTCGGCCACGGTGTCAGCGCCAGGGCCAGGACCGCGCGGATCTCCTGCCCTTCGACCAGCGGGACCGCGATGGCGTCGTCCTTGGTGGCGAGCGCGCTGAGCGCGACGCCCGGCTCCATCACGGTGCCCGGATCGAGCACTACCGGACCGAAGGCCCGGGCCGCGGCCTCGAGCGCGGGCCGGACGGCGGCGGTCAGGTCGAGCTCGCCGATCGGGCTCTCCTTGAGCGCGTCCGCCAGGTCCTGCCCGACCACCACGACCACCTCGCCGGTGGCGGCGCCGCTGAACCGGGCGGTCACCGCCTGCCCCTCGGACAGCATGTCCGCGGAGGCGGTGACCGGGTCGGCGACGGCCAGCGGGCGGCTGGTGGGCAGGACGGCGAGCGCGGCCTCGGCGGCCGTCCGGGCGAGCGCCAGCTGCGGCGCGGTGATGGTGGGCGCGGTCATGGGCGGCCAGACTCCTTGGGCGAGGACTCCTTGGGGGACGGCACCACGAGGCAGGCGAGCCGAGCCCCCTGATTACCGGGAACTGCATGGGCGAAAACGGTCTCGTTCACTGTCACGTCGAGTGGCCGGCTGGTCGGGTGACCCAACGGGACGACGTCGCCGGGCCGTAGGTCCACGATGTCATCGGTACGCATGCGAATGGGCTGAAATCGGATTGCCACGTCGAGTGGGGCCGCCGAGAGCCCGGCCGTGATGTTGCGCAGCGCCATGTCCTTGGTGGCCCGCTCGGCGTCGCTGAGCACCACCGCCTCGGTGCGCGAGAGCACCGGCAGGATGGTGTTGAACGGCAGGCAGATGCTGGCCAGGCACTCCTCGGCACCGATCTTCATGTCGAAGGTGGCGATCACGCAGGCGTCGCCCGGCTGATGCGTGCGCAGGAACTGCGCGTTGTACTCGATGTCCTTGAGCTTGGGCTGGAGTTCGACCAGGTTCTCGAAGCCGTACCGCAGCTCGCTCAGCATCCGCTCCAGCAGGCCGCGCAGCAGAGGCATCTCGACCTCGGTCAGCGGCCTCTCCGGCTGGGGACCGCCGGGGCCACCCAGCATGTGATCAATCGCGGACATGACGGCCGAGGTGGACATCTCCATGAGCGCCGAGCCCGGCAGCGGGTCGAGGACCACGACGGCGATCACCGTGGGGTTGTTCAGCG
The DNA here is from genome assembly GCF_050956135.1 of Actinoplanes sp. CA-131856. Classification (GTDB taxonomy): domain Bacteria; phylum Actinomycetota; class Actinomycetes; order Mycobacteriales; family Micromonosporaceae; genus Actinoplanes. The sequence continues at coordinate 10,156,050 of NZ_CP191849.1, forward strand.
AGGCGACGTACTCGTCGTAGTTCAGCTGCTCGATCGAGACCAGGCTGACGCTGCTCACGGCGCGCAGCCGGGTCGTCAGCAAAGTTCCGCAACTTCGGGCGTACGTCTCGAAGGCCATCTGCAACGTACGGACGTGCTCGCGGGAGAGCTTGATGGGACGGCGGAAGTCGTACGGGGCCGGCCCTGCGCCCTGCCCACGACGCGACATCCGGCCCGGGGAGCGTGCGGCGGTGGTCACGTTGTCCCCATCGGCTCGTTTCCGGAACGGCTGAGCCGGAGCGCCGTTTCGTCCCCTTAAACGCGTTTCGGGCGGGTCACCGAAGTGAACCCGCCCGAAGCGTGCGTCTTACTGGGTCACGAACTGCGTGTAGTAGATGCCCATGACCTCTTTGACGTCGTCCTTGGTGGTGTAGGCCTTCTCGATCTTCGCGAGGAGCTCCTCCTTGATCGCGGTGCGGCCCTTCTCGGTCTCCAGCTCGGCGACCTTCTTGCCGGTGTACTCGTCGATCGCCAGCTCGATCGCCTCGCTGGTGTCGACCGCCTCGGCCGCGTCAGCGGTCTGCTGCAGCGAGAAGGCCAGCTTCAGGTAGTGGCCGTCGGCCAGGTTGATCGTCAGCGCCTCGTCGATCGCGGTGATCACGCCCTTCTCGGGCTCGGCGGCCTCGGCGCTGTCGCCCTTGAGCATGAAGAACGCTCCGGCGCCGCCGCCCAGCAGCACGACTGCGGCGATCACGATGATCATCAGCATCTTCTTGGACTTCTTCGGCGCCTCGGCGGCGGGCGTCTGCTCGGTGCTCATATCGGTACTCCCCCTCAGTTGTGTGCGGTAGACGTGGTGCTGGACTTAGTCGTGCTTTCGGCCGCGGAGGCCGCTTCCTGAGCCGCCTTGGCCTGGGCCGAGGTCTGGCCGGTGTGCAGCTTGCTGTCCGAGCCGGAGGCGGCCGGCAGAAGCGCGGCCTGGTCGGCGGTCAGGGTGGTCAGGACGACGATGTCGACGCGGCGGTTCATGGTGATCGAGCGCGGGTCGGACGGGTCGATCAGCGGCTTGGTGTCGGAGTAACCGACGGCGGTCATGCGGTTCTTGGCCATGCCCTTGCCGACCAGGTAGCGGACGGTGGTCGAGGCACGGGCGGCGGAGAGCTCCCAGCCGCTCGGGTAGTAGGACGTCTGGACCTTGAGCTGGTTGGTGTTGCCGTCGACCTCGATGTTGTTGCGCAGCTTCTTCAGGGTCGGCGCGATGGCGTCCAGGATCTTCTTGCCACCCGGCTTGAGCTCCGCCCGGTTGCCGGCGAAGACCACGTCGTTGGTGAGGACCGTGACCACCAGGCCGCGCCGGTCGATGGTGAACTTGACCGTGCCGAGCAGCTTCTGCTTGGCGAGCACGTCGGAGATCTGGTTCTCGATCTTCTTGAGGTTCTCGGCTTCCTTGGTCGCCGCCTGAGCGTTGGCCGAGGCCGCCTTGCGGTCCTCCGCCGCCATCGCGGCCTTGACCGCCTCCTGCTGCTTGGCCGTCAGGTTGGACGAACCGGCCTTGCCGTCACCCGGGTTGGCGCCCGGGTCGATCGCCACGACCTCGGTGCTCTGACCGGCGCCGTCCAGGGTCGAGGTCTGACCGGAGAAGGCGACACTCTGCGCGCCGAAGCCGGCGGACAGACCCGCCGCCAGCTCGGCGAACTTCTTGTTGTCGACGCTGCTCATCGAGTAGAGAACAACGAAGAGCACGAACAGGAGGGTCAGCATGTCGGCGTACGACACGAGCCAGCGCTCGTGGTTGACGTGCTCCTCGTGCTCCTCATGACGCTGCTTACGCTTACCCCCGCCTGAGCTCATGCGTTACGCCGCCTTCTTGGTGTTCGCGGCCGCCTCGGCCTTCTTGGCCTCGTCCGGCGGGAGGAGGCTGCGGAGCTTCTGCGCCACGAGGCGCGGGTTGGAGCCAGCCTGAATGGCCAGGACACCGTCGACGACCAGTTCCATCTCCTCGGCCTCGATGCCGCTGAGGCGGTCGAGACGAGCGGCGAGCGGGAGCCAGATGACGTTGGCGCTGAGCACACCCCACAGGGTGGCGACGAACGCGGCGGCGATCGAGTGACCGAGCGTCTCGGGCTTGTCGAGGTTCTCGAGCACGTGCACGAGGCCCATGACCGTACCGATGATGCCGATCGTCGGGGCGTAACCACCCATGTTCTCGAAGAGCTTCTTGCCGGCCTTGTCGGCCTTCTTCTTGGCCGCGATCTCGGCGTGCAGGACGTCGTGCAGCTCCTCCGGGTCGGTGCCGTCGATGGCCAGCTGCAGACCGCGCTTGAGGAAGGGGTGCTCAACCGTCTTGACCGCGTCCTCGAGGGCCAGCAGACCCTCGCGGCGCGCCCGCTCGGCCAGCTTCACGATGCTGTCGACCAGCTGCGTGGGCGGCGTGACCTTGGCCAGGAAGGCCTTCTTGAGGTTGTTGCCGATGCCCGTCGTGTCCTTGAGGACACCACCGGCCATACCGGCCATGAGCGCGCCGCCGAACACCAGGAGCATCGACGGGATCAGGATGATGGAGGCCGGGTTGCCGCCCTCCAGGATCTGCACCGTGAAAACGATGATGAGTGCAACAACTACACCGACGATCGTTGAGATATCCATGTTCAGCGGTCCTTCCGGTGCAGCGTGAGCACCTGGGCGTCGTGGTCGTCGTCAGACGGGATGGCGGCGGCCGCGGGCTGGGCCTCGAGGCGGGAAGCTTGGGAGATCAGCGAGGCGCGGTAGTGGCGCACTGAATCGATGAACTCGGGCACGGACTCGGCAATGACGTACTTGGTGCCGTCGACCAGGGTGATGACCGTGTCGGGCGTGCACTCGGCGCGCTCGATCAGGTCGGGGTTGAGGGCGAACACGGCACCGTTGATGCGGGTTACAAGGATCACTGTCATCCGTCCTTGGGTGGTGGTGTGGTCCTGGGCTGTAGGACCCTCCGTGGCCCTTCACCGTGTACTTCGGCGACCTGACGGTTGCCGATGAGATCCATACGGTCGCGCTTCGGGTGCAGCCGATCGGATAAACAGAACGGCCGGGACAGGCACTCAAGTGCCCGTCCCGGCCGCCGGCCGGACTGCTGCCAGCGCTAGCGCTTCATGCTCACGAGCTCCTGGAGGAGCTCGTCCGAGGTCGTGATGACGCGGGAGTTGGCCTGGAAGCCACGCTGGGCGATGACCAGGTTGGTGAACTCCTGGGCCAGGTCGACGTTCGACATCTCGACGGCGCCACTGATCACCTGGCCGAGGCCGGAGCTGGTGGGCGTGCCGACCTGGGCCAGGCCGGAGTTGACCGTCGAGCGGTACATGGAGTCACCGGTCTTCTCGAGACCGTTCACATTCTTGAAGGTGGCCAGGGCGACCTGGCCGAGGATCTTCTTCTGGCCGTTGCTGAAGGCGCCGATGATCTGCCCCGTGTCCGACACGGTGTACGACAGCGAGGCCAGCGTGCCGGCCGCGTTGCCGTTCGAGTCGGAGACCCGGGCCTCTGTGAGGCCGTGGAACATCGTCAGGTCGCCACCGTCGATGGTGAGCTCGTCACTGAGGTTGCTGTTGAGGTCGGAGAGGCCGGTGAACGACAGTGTCTTGGACGCCGCGTCGAGCTTGCCCGCGGTGAAGCTGAGCGAGCCGCCGTTCTCGGTCATCGGCTTGGCGTTGGCGGCGTCACCGGACAGACCCACACTGACGTCGTACGTCCCGGGGTCCACCCCCTCGTCGGAAGTGCGCTTGAAGTACGCCGAGAGGCTGACCGGGGTGCCGAACTTGTCGAACGCCTTGAACGGGATCTCGATCGGATCGATCGTCGAGACGTCGGTGACGCCCTCGGGCACGTCGAAGCTCAGGTTGCCCTTCATCTCGATCTTGTCGGTCGACTTCGGGTCGATGCTCTGCCCCAGCGGCATCTTGATGTCGCCGGGCTTGGCCGCCGTGTTGACCACACCGTCCTCGGCCGTCCATCCCTGCACCGGCTCACCGGTGGCGGTGGCCAGCACGCCGTTGGCGTCGAAGAAGAACGAGCCGGCCCTGGTGTAGAGCTCCTCCTGGCCGCGCCGGGTGATGAAGAAGCCGTCACCCTGGATCATCATGTCGCCGGCCTTGCCGGTGGTCTGCGCCGATCCCTGGCTGAAGTTCGAGGTGATGCCGGCGTTGCGGACACCAAGACCGACCTGAGCCGGGTTGGTGCCGGCCATGCCGTCCTGCGGCGCGCCGGCGGCGCCGGTCATCTGGCTCAGCGTGTCCTGGAACTGCACGGAGCTGGCCTTGTAACCGACCGTGTTGACGTTCGCGATGTTGTTACCGGTGACGTCCATCATCATCTGATGGGCGTGCAGGCCACTGATGCCGGAGTAGAGAGAGCGCAGCATGAGAAAGGTCCTTCGCGGTTGAGAGGATTACAGCTTGGGTGTCTCTGAGGTCGCTTCCGTCGACGCCGCGGGCTTGCTGGCCGCCGGCGCCGCCGCGGGCGGGGCGGCGGCCGGCGGGGGCGCCAGCGGTGTGGCCGCCGCCTGTGCCGCCTGAGCCGCGGCGTCCGCCTGCGTCTGGATTTCCATGACCTTGGACAGCTGCACTTCCGTGTTCCCGATCCGCAGGGTCGGTTCGCTGTCGCCGTTGAGCTTCGCCGCCGATATGACTCCCGTGAGCCTGGCGCCGTTGTCGTCCATGTAGGTGACCGTCTTGCCGACCAGGGAGCTGGCACCCACCAGCTGCTGCCCCTTGAGCATGTCGGCGACCTCGCCCAGCTTCTCGACCTGGGTGAACTGCGCCGTCTGGGCCAGGAACTGTGTCGAGTCGGCCGGCTTGCTGGGGTCCTGATATTTCAGCTGGGCCACCAGCAGCTTGAGGAAGGTGTCCTTGTCGCCGAGCGACTTGGGCTTCTCGGGAACCGCCGCCTTGGCCGCGGCCGCCGCGGCTCCCGCGGCGAATGTCCCCGATGGTCCCGTTGAGCCGGAAGTCGGTGAGGTCATCACGCACTCCTGTCCTGATAGCTAGCTCGAACTACGCTTCGACAGGTCTGCGGATTTGCTTAGTGCGGAGTCCACTGACGTCCACCGGTCCGGGGATCGTCGCGGATCCTCTCTCCATCGTGTGGGAGAGCGACTCCCCGCCGATATCAACGGGGCGGGCCTCCGCCGGCCAACAGACCCCGCTATCGCTGACTGAGAAGCTCTGCGACGGGGGTCACGCCGTGCCGTTCCGACACCCGGAAGATGTCGTCCAGCTCGACGGTGCGTGACCACCCCGTTCGAAACGGACGGGGTGGTGATCACGCCACCTGGTGTTCGGGTGGCGATGGTGAACGCCGCGGCAAGATCACGGTGCCCGACGAACTGGCAATGCGAACACGACAGAACCCTGCCGCGCGGCTTGACGATCCTTTTCGCGCATGCGGGGCAGGTCGACGAAGTGCCACGTTCGTCAACCAGCTGGACACGGATCCCGGCAAGCGCGGCTTTGTCCTGCAAGGCACGCAGGGTGCGTCCTATCTGCCACTGCCGCAGACGCAGGTTGTGCCGGCGCCCAGCCGAATGGTCGAGCACTCCTCGCGGGTCGCCGACAGTTAGTGTTCCGATCCGTCTCTCGACAGCCCACGCGATCACCGTCCTGGCCGCCTCATGTACCGCCTGACGAACGCGGCGGCGATGCCGGCCTTCGACCAGACGCGCCCTCTGACGATATCTACGCCAGCGCCGTGATCCCTGCCCGCGCTTGCTCGGCACATGTGGGGCGATCGCCCTGTTCCGGGCTTTCGTGTCGGCGAGGTGCAGGCGATGCTCAGCACGGATGGCTCGGCCGGATATCAACAAACCGTCGCCGTCACAGCCGGCCACGGCGAACGGATGGATGATCCCTAGATCGACCCCAGCCACGCGGCCTGGATCAGGCGCCTGACCTTGAGGATATTTGGCAACGGATTGCTCAGCGGTGACGTCGATCCACAGCCTGCCGTCCGTGAACAGCAATGTCACCGACCGCACCGCATCGGCGGAGAAGGGCACGGGCCGATCAAGGCGGATCAAGTGCGGTGGACAGCCGCGCGCCGTAGGTAGCCGTAACGTCCGACCGGAAAGGGCGAAGGTGCTGTGGTACCAGCGCACAGGCATCAAAGCACGGCGTCGCCGAGGGAACCGCACTTCCGCGTGCCCAGCTTTGCGACGTGCCGCCGCTGAGAACCACGCGTCCGAGTAGCGGCGCAGGACCGATCGGGCGCCGGCGCTGTCCAACTCGCCAAAGGTGCCTGGGCCGGCCTCCGCCAACAGGCGACACAGTTCTTGCTAACCAGCGGCCACCTTGTCCTTACGGCGAAGCCGCCAAGCATTGACTTCCAGCACGCACGCCCAGACATCACCGGCAGCGCGCAAAAGATCGAAGCATCGCTGACGTTGTGCACGACTCAGACGCATGCCGACCCTGACAGTGCGATGCAGTATCGGACCCGCTGGCCGCACCCTAGGCATGAGACTACTATGCATGAAGCAACGGGTCGACTCAACCCTCGAACTCAGCCGGGCAATGCGAAAACGCGGAGTCGCTTCAGGGCGACTCCGCGTTTCCCATGCTCAGGCGTCAGGGCGCGAGCGAAAGGCTGAACTTTCCCTTTCCGTACCGGTTGACCTCGACCATGAGGTCGACCCGGCGCCCGAGTGCCATGAGGTGGGCGCGGGCGTCGGCCGGCAGCGGGTCGCCCGGATAGATCACCTGGTACATCTTGATGTGCGGGCCGCCCTCGCGGTTGAGGAGGCTGGTCAGCACGTTGCACAGCTCGAAGACGTTTTCGGCGAGGTTCGGGAACAGCTTCTTCTCGTCGATGCTGTCCTCCGCGGCGCCGGCCGGCAGAAGGCCGAGGGCGGCGCCGGCGTTGGCCGACAGGGTGAGATCCATCCCGAGCACGCCGTAGATCTGCTGTGCGTTGTCGGTGAAGATGGCGATCGTCGAGGTGTTGACCTCTTCCGCGGAGAGCGGGTCGCCGGGGCTGACGGTCACTTCCCGGCCGAGCAGGTCCTCGAAGAGGTTGCGAACGGCCAGTGTGCCTGGAAGAACGGAGACATCAGACATGTCGTAATCATCCCAAAATAGGAGCGAAGACCTCATCGAATCGCTCAGCCGAGAAGGGCTTCACGATGAAAAAAAGCGCACCGGCGGCATCGGCCTGATCCTTCATCTCAGGCGTGCTCTCCGATGTGACGAAACCGAACTTCACGTCGTTGCCGGCCGCCCGGAGCTGCCGCAGCACCTCGATGCCCGTCATTCCGGGCATGTTCCAGTCCGAGAGGACCAGATCCGGGTTCTCCGACTTGGCCATGTCGAACGCCTGCTGGCCGTCCGCGGCCTCGATCAGCTCATGGTCGCCGAAGCCGGCCTGGCGCAGTGTGCGGACCACGATCTGCCGCATCACCCGACTGTCATCAGCGATGAGAATCTTCATTCCGCGCCCTCCTTGTTGTCGCCGCGGCTCTGCCACATGGAAATGGACACCGGTTCGCCGTCCCAGATGCCGTAGACGCCACTGATGCGTTCGGTGTTGGGAAAACGAGCGGTTGCTTCGGGCGCGAGCACCACCTGCGGCAGCGAGAGCAGCGCTCCCGGGGGCAGCATGGCCTTCACGTTGCCGCCAACGATGTTGGCGAGTTCACCGAGCACATCCGACACGTCCTCCTCGCTGACCTCGTCCATCTCCATGGCGAGGAACGCGGCGGCGGCCCGGCGGGCCGCACCCTTGGAGGACGCGTACACGATGTGCCCGGTCCAGGATCCGGTGATGGAGACCGAGGAGTGCACCTCGGACGGCTGGTTCTCGTCGTACGTCGGGATCAGCGGGCTGATGCCCTCCGGATCCAGGTACGACTCCCACACCTGTTCCACCATCTCGGCGAGGTCGTTCTCGTTGACCTCGACTTCGACGCTCATGAATTCGCTCCGGTCGGCACGAGGCCCAGCAGGGCCAGCTTTTCGATCATGGCGCCCTCGGTGAAGGGCTTGATCACGTACTCGTGGGCGCCCGCGGCGAGCGCTCGTACGATCTGGCTCTGTTCGCTCTCGGTGGTGACCATGACCAGCGTCATCTCTCGCAGACGCGGGTCGGCCCGGACGTTCGTGACGAACTCGAGCCCGTTCATGTTGGGCATGTTCCAGTCGATGAGGGCCAGCTCGGGCACCTCGTCGAGGGTGGCCAGCAGGTCCAGGGCCTCGCGGCCGTCGCCTGCCTCCAGTGCCTCGAAGTCCAGCTTCGAGACGATGCGCTTGAGGATCATGCGCATCGCGCGGGAGTCGTCGATCACCATGGCACGCATCGCGGTTTCACACCCTTCTCGCGGCGCCCGCGGGCGCTCCGGTCCGTGCTCGGTAGGCGGACGTGCGGCCGGCGGCCACCCGCTCGTAGTTGTCGTCGATCCCGATCGTGGTCTCGGCCGCGCCCAGGAAGAGCCAGCCGTCCGGCCGCAGCACCTTGGCCATGTTCTGCAGCACGTTGCGCTTGGTGGCGACGTCGAAATAGATCAGGACGTTCCGCAGGAAGATCACGTCGAACGGCTGCATGGCCGGGAACGGCGCGGTCAGGTTCATCAACTTGAACGACACGTTGCGGCGCAGATTCGCGTTGATCCGCCAGTGCGCGCCGGCCCGCTCGAAGTACTGCACGAGCTGCTGGGCCGGCAGGCCGCGGTTCACCTCGACCTGGCTGTACTCGCCGGTCTCGGCGCGCTTGACCATCTCCGTCGAGATGTCAGTACCCATGATCTCGTACGACCAGCCCGGCGGCAGGTTCTCCGAGAGAGTGATGGCCAGGCTGTACGCCTCCTGACCGCTGGAGCTGGCGGCCGACCAGATCCGGATCTTGCGGGTGGCGCCGCGCGACTTGATCAGCTCGGGCAGCACCACGTCGGTCAGCGCCGAGAACGGCTCGCGGTCCCGGTACCACGAGGTCTCGTTCGTGGTGAGGGCGTCGATGATCTTGCGCTGGTTCTGGGGGTTGGGACGGCGCTGGAGATCGGCCAGGAACTCGGTGACGTTCGCCGCCCCGACGGCCCGGGCCACCGGGATGAGCCGGGCCTCGACCAGATATTCCTTGCCGGGGGCCAGCACGATCGAGGCCTCACGCCGCACGAGCTGTGAGACGAAGGCGAACTCGGCTTGCGAGAGAGTCATCGGGCCACCGCCGCCGACCGACCGCTCTTGATGCGGTTGACCAGGTGGGCCGAGATCCGGTCGAGCGGAAGGATCTCGTCCGCCAGACCCGCCCCGACGACCGCGCCCGGCATGCCCCAGACCACCGAGGTGGCCTCGTCCTGCGCCAGCACCTCGGCGCCCGCGTCTCTCAGCACTTTCGCACCACCTCGTCCATCGTGTCCCATTCCTGTCAGCACGGTCGCGTACGCCGAAGCGCCATAAAGAGCCGCCACCGACCGGAACATCACGTCCACGGCCGGGCGGCAGGAGTTCTCCGGCGGCGCGCCGCTGAGCTGGGTCAGCGTCGCGGTGCCCCGGCGGTGGAACACCAGGTGGTTGTCACCCGGTGCGATGTACGCCCACCCGGGCGTCAGCTCCATCCCGTCACCCGCCTCGACAACCCGCAGCGGGGTGCTGCGGTCCAGCCGCTCGGCGAACATCTTGGTGAAGACGGGTGGCATGTGCTGGGTGACCACGATCGGCACGGGAAAGTCCGACGGCAGGCCCTGCAACACCTTGGTCAGGGCGTCGGGTCCGCCCGTGGAGGAGCCGATGCAGAGGATGTCGACCCGGCCGCCCGCGCCCGCCTTCTTGACCGGGCGGGCCGGTGCCGCGCCGGCCGGCGCCGCGCCGGGACGTCCCGGTCCCGAGGGCGGCAGGCCCGCGCGGGGCGGAGCCGCCCCGGGCCGGGTGGCCACCGGGCGGGCCGGAGGGGCGGCGCTGGGCCGGGCCGGCGCGCTCGGCGGCGCGGCGCCCGGGCGCTTGCGGCCGGCCAGCGCGTAGATCTTCGGCACGAGCTCGTTGCGCACGGCCGCGATCGACTCGTTCACGGACCCGACGTTGCTGGGCTTCGTGACGTAGTCGGTGGCACCGGCCGAGAGCGCCTCCAGCGTCGCCGTCGCGCCCGAGGCGGACAGCGTGCTGAACATGATCACCGGAATGTGCTTGTGGCGTTTGCGCAGCTCACGGACCGCCTCGATGCCGTCCATCTGCGGCATCTCGATGTCCATGGTGATCACATCGGGCTTGAGCTGGTCGATCTTGGCCTGAGCCAGCTGGCCGTTCGAAGCCGTGCCGACGACCTCGATGTTCTCCGCACCGCCCAGTGCGTCCACGATCAAACGCCGGACCACCACGGAGTCGTCCACGACGAGGACCGAAATCATCTGACCACCTCCCCTCACCCGAGCCACGCGGGGCCGAGAGCGGCGACGACAGGTGCGAGGAGACGATGGGCGGTGGAGGTATCCAGCAGATCCCGCACCACCAGCGCCTGCACCGCGCCGCTGAGCATGTTCCAGACGCCGCCGGCCCGGTCGGCCAGCGGGATCGCGGCCGTGTCGACGGCCTGTACCAACAGCATCTGCGCCGCGGCGGCGGTGCGGACGCGATCCGAGAGATAAGCCGCCCAGGAGGCGGAGTGCACCGCCGGCGACCAGCCACCGGCGTTGCGGCGGGCGTCCTCCGCCGAGGCCACCAAGCGGCTGAGGTCGGCCGAGCGCAACGAGCGCAACCGGTCGAGCAGCGCCGAGACCGTGTAGTGGTGCGGGCCGAGGTCGATCGGGGCGCCGGTGGGGAGCCGGCGCATCGCCGCCACCCAGCCCGCGCCCAGCCGCCGGCGGGTGTCCGAGTCGAGCACCTCACGCAGATAGCTGGCCACGGCGGCGTCGCAGATCAGGCCGGTGGCCGCGGCGGCCACCTCGCTCTGTGTCGCGTCGCGGCCGGCGCCGGTCCAGGTCCAGGCCATCACGTCGTACCGCACGCAGGTGAGCAGCGCGTCGACCGAGCCGATGGGCGCGCGCTCGACCAGGGCCAGGCTGCCCGCCGGGTCGTCCTTGGACATCCCCTTGAGCGAGGGCATCCGGCGGGCCGCGCTTTCCACCTCGACCCAGAGCGGGCCGCGGACCCCCTCGTCGGGCAGGCGCTCGGCCAGCACCGGCAGGTCGTCCGCGCTCAACCGCAGTCCGCGCAGCACGACCTCGGCCGTCGCCGACCCGCCACTGAGGCGGGTCAGGTCGAAGCCGAGCACCGGCGCGCTGACGAGGCTGTACATCAGGTGGTGGCGCGGTGCGTGTCGACGGCCTGGTTGACGTCCAGGGCCAGCATCAGCCGGCCGTCCAGCTTGAACGTGCCCACCACCAGCTCCCGGGTGGGCCCGCTGAGCGTGTCCGGTGGCGGCTCGAACGTCGCCTCGTCGAGGTCGACCACCTCGCCGATCTTGTCGACCACCAGGCTGACCGGCTCGCCGTCACCTCGCAGGATCACGTTCATGACCGGGCCCTGCAGCGCCTTGCGGACCAGCCCCAGCTGGACCCGGAGGTCGACCGCGGCGATCACCTGGCCGCGCAGGTTGAACAGCCCGCCGACGGCCGGCGGCGCGAGCGGCACGGGGGTGTACTCGTTGTACGAGAGCACCTCCTGCACCGTGTGCACCTCGACGCCGAAGAGCTGGTCGGCCACCTCGAAGGTGGCGAACTGCCGGCTCGCCATCTCAGGCCTCCACCAACATCTCGTCGTTCTCCAGGTCGGTGTAGAAGTTCGGGTCGGCGGCGAGGATGGCGCGGCGGACGTCGAGCAGCTCGGTCACCCGCTGCTGGATCACCGCGGTGCCGACCAGGCCGTCCTCCTCCGCGTCGCGGCGGGCCGTCGTCGAGTTCTCGGCGATGTCGACGATCCGGTCGACGACCAGGGCCACGCTGCGGCCGCCCTCGCTGTAGACCACCACCGACACCGTCTCTCCTTCGGGCTCTTCGCCGTACGCGCCGAGCAGGTGGGACAACCGCACGAGCGGCAGGATCTGCCCTCGGTACTGCACGACCTCCCGCGAGCCGGCGTGCTCGATGCGGTCACGGGGGAACTCCTCGAGCCGGGTGACCGTGTCCAGCGGGATCGCCACCCGCCGCTCGCCCACCGCGGTGACCAGCAGGCGCTCGCCGGTGCCGGCCGCACCCGCGGCCCGCGACGAGGAGTCCATGCCCTTGCGCTCGGCGTCGGCGGCCAGATGGCTGCGCCGGGCCAGCGACGAGACGTCGAGGATCAGGCCGACCTTTCCGTCGCCCAGGATGGTCGCGCCGGCGTACAGGCCGATGTCCTTGAGTCTGCTGTTGAGGGCCTTGACCACGACCTCTTCGGTGTTCAGGACCCGGTCGACGACCAGGCCGAACCGCCGGCCGTCGGCCTGCAGCACCATGATGTAGACGCCCTGGTCGCCGGCGACCTCGAAGCCGAGCGCCTTGTCCAGGCGCACCAGCGGGAGCAGCTTGCCGCGCAGCCGGTAGACGGGCGCGCCCGACGCGTACTCGATCTTGGTGGACTGTCCGTCGATGAAGACCAGCTCAAGCACCGCCACCTGCGGCACCACGTAGCGCTGGTCGCCGCAGTCGACGGTCAGGGCCTGGATGATGGCAAGCGTCAGCGGGATGGTGAGCCGCCAGACCGTGCCCTCGCCGGGCGTCGAGTCGACGCTGACCGCGCCGCCGATGTTCTCGATGTTGGTCTTGACGACGTCCATGCCGACACCGCGGCCGGAGACGTTGGTGACCTTGGCCGCGGTGGAGAAGCCGGGCTGGAACACCATCGCCATGATGTCGCGCTTGTCCATGTTGGGGATCTGCTCGGCCCGCAGCAGGCCGTTCTCCACGGCCTTCTGGGCGATGCGCTCCACGTTCAGGCCGGCGCCGTCGTCGGCGACCTCGACCGCGACGTGGCCGCCCTCGTGATAGGCGCGCAGCGTCAGCGTGCCCTCGGGGCCCTTGCCGGCCGCGGCGCGGCGCTCCGGGTCCTCGATGCCGTGGTCGACGGCGTTGCGCACGAGGTGGGTCAGCGGGTCCTTGACCGCCTCGAGCAGGCTCCGGTCGAGCTCGGTCTCCTTGCCCTCCATGACCAGCTCGACCTTCTTGCCGAGCGAGTTGCTCAGGTCGCGGACGACTCGGGGCAGCTTCGACCAGATGTGCTCGATGGGCTGCATGCGGGTCTTCATGATGCCCTCTTGCAGCTCACTGGTGATCATGCCGAGCCGCTGGGCGCTGCGCACGAGCGTGGCGTCGCCGATCTCCATGACGCCGCGGACCAGCTGGTTACGGGCGAGCACCAGCTCACCGACCATGTTCATGAGGGTGTCGAGCAGGTCGACGTCGACGCGGATGGCGCTGTCGGCGATGCTGCGCTTGGGCGCCTGCTGCTGGAGCGCCTCGTTGACCGCGGCCGGCTGCGCCTTGCCCTCGTCGAGCAGGATTGTGCCGAGCTTGCGCTCGTCACCCTCGATCTGCTGCTGGAGCGCGGAGCTGACGTCGGCCGGCTGGGCCGCGCCCGACTCGACCAGGATCTCGCCGACCGGCTTGCGCTGGTTCTCCACCGGCTCCGGCGCGGGCCGGGCGGGCGTCTCGGCGATCGGCTCGGGCGCCTCGGCCTCGGCCGCCGGCTCGGCGGTCTCGGCGGCGCCCGCCTCGGCGGCCGGTGCCGCCGCCGCGGGCTCGGCGCCGGCGTTCATCTGCGCGTGGACCTGCGCGATGATGCTCTCGATGTCGACGTCGCCCTCGTTGCTGTTCTCCTCGATGGAGGCGAGGATCGAGCGCACACCGTCGATCGTGGCCAGCAGGGTGGTGATCGTCGACGGCGTGACCGGCATGACGCCGTCGCGCAGCTTGGACAGCAGCGACTCGCCGGCGTGGGCGAGCGTCTCCAGGCGCGTGAACGCCAGGAAGCCACTGGTGCCCTTGATCGTGTGAATCGCCCGGAAGATTCGGGAGATCAGATCGCGGGAGTTGGGCTCCTGCTCCAGATCCACCAGGTCACGGTCGATCTGGTCCAGGTTCTCGTGGCTCTCCATAAGGAATTCGCCGACGATTTCACCAAGGTCTTCCACGCTTACTACCTCCTGCTCGCCTTCCCACAGCCCTCATCGACGGACAACCGCGTCACCTGAGGACACCCGGAGGTCGACCGAATGGGAAATTTCAGCCCTCTCCGCCCGGACGGCGGTAGCGGTAGCCGAACCCGCGAACGGATTCGATGGGTGAGTCGTCGGGATCGGACCAGCCGAGCTTGCGGCGCAGCCGCAGCACGGCGAACTTCACCCGTTCCTGGCCGATGCCGGTGGGGTCGTCCCACGCCTGCGTCAGCAGCTGATTGGGGCTCAGCACCGCGCCGGCGTGCCGGACCAGCGCGTTCAGCAGCCGGAACTCGGTCGGCGTGAGGCGCTTCTCGTCGCCCTTGACGTAGACCCGGCGCTTGGTCGGGTCGAGATGCACCAGCCCGTCGTCGTAGACCTGGCTGGCCCAGTTGTTCTGCCCGCTGGACGAGCGGCGCAGCAGGGCCTCGACCCGCGCCAGCAGCTCGTTGTTGGCGAACGGCTTGGTGAGATAGTCGTCGGCGCCGCCGCGCAGGCCGCGCACCTTCTCGGCCTCCTGGCCGTGCGCGGTCAGCACGAGCACCGGCACGTCGGAGACGTCGCGCAGCCGCTCGAGCACCTGCCAGCCGTCCATCTCGGGCAGGCCGACGTCGAGCACCACCAGGTCGGGATGCTCGGCGTACGCCTCCTTGAGACCGGTCCGGCCGTCACCGGCGTGCGCCACCTCGTAACCCGCACGGCTGAAAAGCAACCGCAGGGCGAGCGCGATGTCCGGATCGTCCTCGACCACGAGTAGGCGACTCATGCTGTGCTCACCCTGCCCCCACCCCTCGCTCGCGCTCTGCCGTCCGGGCACGACCGTCCGCCCGGGCACGCCGGGTTCGGCGTCCGGTGGAAGATCGATGTCTTGCTCGGCGTCACTCGCGACCGCGAGCTTCGGAATCAACCGCGCAAACCCACGATAGCGTGATGTCACGGCCTATTTACGGACAGTGACAGTTTAGCGGGCTAATCGCCCGCCGGGGCGGGTTCTCCGCGCCACCCGGAGGAGCTGCTCGGCCCCCGTCCACGCCTGAATCCCCTCAGCGTGACACGAAAACCGACGTCTATTCCGGTTTCAGGCAAAGAAGGGACGTACGCCCGATAAACGGATGCGATAGGCCTGGTGGGCGACTCGGCCCGCGCATTCGGGGATTGGGGGCAACCGTGCTGCGACGTCTCTTACCGCTCGCCGTCACTCCGGCTCTTCTGCTCGCGACGGCCGGCGCGGCCCACGCGGTGGTGCCGGTGCCCCCACTGCCACCGAGCGCCGCACCGGGCACGGTGGCCCCGGCCGTCCTGATGTCCCAGGTGGTCACCATGACCAACCAGCAGCGCGCGGTCAACGGATGCGGTCAGCTCACCGTCGACCAGGAGCTCATCGTCGCCTCGGTGCGGCAGAGCTGGTACATGGCCCGGACCGGCCGGTTCAGCCACGTCTGGAACGACGGCACCACCTTCGTGCGCCGCTCGCACCAGGCCGGATACGAGCAGCCGTCGGGCGAGAACATCGCCTGGGGCTACCGGACCGCGGTCGAGGTCGTGCAGGCGTGGATGGCGAGCCCTCGGCACCGCGCCAACATGCTCAACTGCGGCGCCCACTCGATCGGCACCGGCGTCGTCTACGCCGCCAACGGGGTGCCGTATTACACCCAGGTCTTCGGCTGGGAGTAGGCCTCAGAGCTCACAGTTGATGAGCACCGGCTCCGGGTGCAGCTCGACGCCGAAACGGTCGTGGACGCCGTCGCGGACCGTGCGGGCCAGCGCGAGCAGCGACTCCGTCGTACCCGTGCCACGGTTGGTCAGCGCCAGCGTGTGCTTGGTCGAGATCGAGACGCCGTCGCCGGCGAAGCCCTTGGGAAAACCGGCGTTCTCGATCAGCCAGGCCGCCGGGATCTTCACCGAGCCGTCGGCGGCGGGCCAGTGCGGCGCCTCGAGGCCGAGGGCGGCCCACTCCGCGGCGCTCACCACGGGGTTGGTGAAGAAAGAACCGACCGACCACGTGTCGCGGTCGTCGGGGTCGAGCACCATGCCCTTGCCCGCGCGCAGCTTCAGCACGGTCTCGCGGGCCTGGAGCAGGGGCACCCGGTCGCCGGCCTCGACGCCCAGGTTGCGGGCCAGCTCGGCGTAGCGGATCGGGGCCGACTCGCCCGAGCGCTCCAGACGGAAGTCGACCTCCAGCACCACATAGCGGTCGTTGTGCTTGAAGACGCTGGCCCGATAGGCGAAGCCGCACTCCTCGGGCGTCATCTCGCGGACGGCGTCGGTCTTTCGGTCGTACGCGTGCACGGCCACGATCGTGTGCGCCACCTCCGCCCCGTACGCCCCCACGTTCTGGATCGGGGTGGCGCCGGCCGAGCCCGGGATGCCGGACAGGCACTCGAGACCCGAGAAACCGTTCGTGACGGCGTACGACACGAAATCGTCCCAAGGCTCTCCCGCGGCAACCCGCAGAACGTCCGGCGAGACCTCGCGGATCCCCCGCGTCCGGATGAGCACGACACTGCCGGCGAAGCCCTCGTCACCGATGACGACGTTGCTGCCGCCCGCCAGAAGAAGGATCGGCGCGTCTTTACGCACCAAAGACACCAGTTGGTCCGTTTCGGTGGCCACCGTGAGGTCGCCGGGCGGCCCGCCGAGGCGTAGCGTCGTGTACGCCGACAGGGCGGTTTGCGGTGCGGCACTAAGGTCATGCACGGCACCAACCCTAGGCTCAACGGGTTCGGGGCATCTCATCGGCGGTCCGGTGGAGCGGAGAGCATCGCGATGAACAGGCTGCACGCGACGAAGGACTTCTGGCTGGCGGCGCTGCGGGCGGACAGCCCGGCGCTGCAGGACGCCGTCGCCCAGGCGGGTCCGGAGGCCGCGGCGCCCATGGTGGAGCAGGTGACCGCGTTCCTGCGCTTCGTCCGCGACTACACGCCGCGGGGCGTCACCACCCGGCCCGAGGAGCTGCCGATCCCGCCCCGGCCCGACTGGGAGACCCAGCTCGACGGCCTGCGCCGCGAGCTCACCGGCACCATCGAGACCCTCGAGGCGCTCGAGGCCGACATCCCGGCCTGGAACTGGGCGCCGCAGGCGAAGACGGCCGGCTTCTGGCACCGCCGCACGGCGCACGAGATCTCGCTGCGCCGCTGGGACGCCGAGGCGGCCGTGGGCCGGCCCACCCCGATCGAGACCAAGCTGGCCGCCGACGGCATCGGCGAGGTGCTCGACACCTGGCTGCCGGCGGGCCGCCGCACGGGCCCGACCGATCTGCGCGGCGTGGTCCACCTGGTCGCCGGCGACGTCGGACATGAGTGGTTCGTCCGGTTGCGCGGCATGGGTGTGGCGCTGCTCGACACCAGCACGATCCTCGACGACGACGATCACCACGCCCGCGCCCAGGCCACCGGCACCGCCAGTGACCTGCTGTTGGTGCTCATGGGACGCCAGCGCAGCGACCGTCTGGTCGTCACCGGAGACCCTCGGCTGATCTCCGCCCTCCAGGCTGGGTAGCGGCTTAAATTCGACTTACGGACGATCCCGGGAACGATTCCGTCCCTATGATGAACCGGTTAAGTTCGGATTAAGCACACCCAGGAAGCGGGGAACGCATGACGGCAACCGTCACCTTCACGTCGGCTGAGCCGGCCCTCGCCGGGATCACCTTCCCCGACGGCTTCATCTGGGGCGCCGCCACGGCGTCGTACCAGATCGAGGGCGCGGCGCGGGAGGACGGTCGCGGCCCGTCCATCTGGGACACCTTCAGCCGTACGCCGGGACGCGTCTACCGCGGGCACACCGGCGACGTCGCCTGCGACCACTACCACCGCTACGTCGAGGACGTGGCGATGATGGCGGACCTGGGCCTGAAGTCGTACCGGTTCTCCATCGCCTGGCCGCGGATCCAGCCCGACGGCAGCGGCCCGGTCAACGCCAAGGGCCTCGACTTCTACGACCGGCTCACCGACGAGCTGCTCGGCAAGGGCATCGACCCGACGGTCACCCTGTACCACTGGGACCTGCCGCAGACCCTCGAGGACCGCGGCGGCTGGCCCAACCGTGAGACCGCGGAGGCCTTCGCCGAGTACGCCCAGATCGTGTACGGCCGCCTCGGCGACCGGGTCGGCACCTGGACCACGCTGAACGAGCCGTGGTGCTCGGCCTATCTCGGATACGGCAGCGGCGTGCACGCGCCCGGCCGCCAGGAGCCGGCCGCCGCCCTGACCGCGGTGCACCACCTGCTGCTCGGCCACGGCCTGGCCGCCCGGGCCCTGCGCTCGGCCGGCGCCCGCAGCGTCAGCATCACGATCAACCCGGCCGTCGTCTTCCCGGTCGATGCGGACAACCCGGCCGACCGCGACGCCGCCCGGATCATCGACGGGCTCTCCAACCGGATCTTCTACGACCCGCTGCTCAAGGGCGAATATCCGGCCGACGTGCTCGAGCACATGTCCCGCTTCGTCGACCTGTCCACGCTCATCAAGGACGGCGACCTCGAGACGATCAACGCGCCGATCGACGTGCTGGGGATCAACTTCTACCAGCCGGCGTACGTCTCGGCGAAGCCCGGAACGCCGGGCGCGCTCGACCAGCCGGGCAGCGAGGGCATCGCCTACCGCGCACCCAACGGCCCGGTCACCGACATGAACTGGCTCATCGAGCCGGCCAGCCTGACCAGCCACCTCAAGCGGATCCACCAGGACTACCCGGGCACGCCGCTGATGATCACCGAGAACGGCGCCGCCTATCCCGAGGGACCGTCGGCCGACGGCGAGGTCCACGACACCCGCCGCGTCGAGTACCTCGACGGTCACCTGCGGGCCTGCCATGATGCCCTGGCGGCCGGCGTCGATCTGCGCGGTTACTTCGTCTGGTCGCTGATGGACAACTTCGAGTGGGCCGAGGGGTACCGCAAGCGCTTCGGGGTCGTGCACGTCGACTACGCCACCCAGCAGCGGACGCTGAAGGACAGCGCGAAGTGGTACCGGGAGGTGATCCGGCGCAACGGCATCGCGGCGCCGGGTACTGACGAAGGGTGATCTTTTGTGGTGACGCGGGAGCGGCCGACCCTGGAAGCAGTAGCGCGCCGCGCCGGGGTGTCCCGGGCGACCGTCTCCCGCGTCGTCAACGGATCGACCTCGGTGGCCGCCTCCATCCGTGAGGCGGTCAACCGGGCCGTCGACGAGCTCGGCTACGTGCCCAACCAGGCCGCCCGCAGCCTCGTCACCCAGCGCACCGAGTCGATCGCGCTGATCCTGCCGGAGACGGCGAACCGGGTCTTCTCCGACGACCTGTTCTTCCCCGCGATCATCCGCGGCGCCGGCGTCGAGCTCGAAGCGGCCGACAAGCAGCTGGTGCTGATGATGGCCGGCTCGGCCCGCAGCCACGACCGGGTGGAGAGGTACGCGGTCGCCGGCCACGTCGACGGCGTCATGTTCGCCTCGATGCACGGCGCCGACCCGCTGCCCGGCACGCTCGTCCGGCTCGGCATCCCGGTGATCTGCAGCGGCCGCCCGATCGGCGGCGCCAAGGTGCCCTATGTGGACGTCGACCATTTCGGGGGCGTCGCCGCGGCCGTACGTCATCTGGTCGCGCAGGGCCGCAAGCGCATCGCCACCATCGCCGGCCCGCAGGACATGGTGGCCGGCATCGACCGGCTGGCCGGCTATCGCGCCACATTGGAGGAAGCCGGCCTCCCGCAGCACACGGCGTTCGGCGACTTCACCCGCGAGTCCGGCCTGGCCGCGATGCGGTCCTTGCTCGAGGCCGACCCGCACCTGGACGCCGTCTTCGCGGCGTCGGACATGATGGCCCACGGCGCCCTGGTCGCCCTGCGCCAGGCCGGCCGCCGCGTCCCGGCCGACGTGGCCGTGATCGGCTTCGACGACTTCGAGATCAGCCGCTACAGCGACCCTCCACTGACGACGGTCCGCCAGCCCATCGGCGACATGGGCCGCACGATGGCCCGCCAGCTTCTCGGCCTGATCAACGGCGACGCGGGCCTTCCCGACGCGGTAGTCCTACCGACCGAACTGGTGGTCCGCGACTCCGCTTGACGCCGCCGCACCCACCCGCCCTGCCAACTCACGCCGCCGCACCCAGCCGCCTCACGCCGCCGCGCCCGGCCGCCTCACGCCGCCGCGCCCACCTGCCCGGCCGCCTCACGCCGTCGCGTCCACCCGCCTCACGCTGCCGCACCCAGCCGCCCGGCCGCCTCACGCCGTCGCGCCCACCCGCCCGGCGGCCGATGTCGGATGGCCGAGCACCTCGCGGGAGAGCAGGGTGGCGCCGGCGATGGCGGCCGGCATCAGAAGGATGGCGCCCAGCGGGATCAGGAAGCAGCAGAAGACGGCCACGCCGAAGCCGAGGGCCAGGGCCTTGTTCCGCTTCAGGACCGCGCGGCGGTGGCGTAGCCGCTGTCCCCGGCGCTGGAACGGGACGCCGGTCAGCTCGACCGCGAGCAGCCAGCCGCCGACGGCGCCGCCCAGGACCGGGATCACGGTCTGGCCGACGACCGGCAGGAAGCCGAGCAAAAACAGCGGGATGCCGACCAGGATGGACAGACCGATCAGGCGCAGCGAGTCGACCATGCTGCGTCCCAGCGACGGCCAGAAGCCGGTCTCGACGCCGTCCGGCACGCCGCCCAGCTGGTCCTCGACCAGTTCGGAGATGCGCTCGTAGAACGGGTCGCCGATGAGCAGCGTGACCGCGGTGAACGACAGCACGCCGATGACCACGGCCACACCGAGCAGGCCGGCGCCGGCCAGCACCTGCACCAGGTCGCCCCACGTCTCGCTCCAGTCGTCGGCGAACCAGGTGACCGCGTCGGAGAGCTCGGGCAGGAAGTCGATGAGGAAGAACAGCGCGGTCGCGTAGAGCACGCCCGCGATCAGGGCCGGGATCAGGCCGAGCGCGAGCAGCTTGGGGCGGCGCAGCAGGATGCCCAGCCCGCGGGCGAGCAGCCCGGCCCCGATCAGGAACCTGCGGGCCGCTCCGAGCGGCTTTCCGGCGTCAACGTTCACGACCCGGCATTTTAGGCCCTCGGATCACGGCGCCGCCGAACTCGGCCTCACGCCCAGCCGACCGCCCCACGACACCGACGCGCCCGGGCTCACACTCGGGCCGACCGCTGGCCACCCGCGCCACCCGCGGCGCCGAGCTGACACCGCCCCACGACACCGACGCGCCGGACTCACGCTCGAACCGACCGGCCCCACGGCCCAAACGCGGCCGGACTCACGCTCGAACCGACCACCTCACGGCCCCGACGCGCCCGGACTCACGCTCCGGGCCGGCCGCCTCACGATGCCGACGCGCACGGGCTCACGCTCGGGCCGGCCGCCTCATGGTGCCGATGGGGTCGGGCTTGCGCTCGGGTCGGCCGGATCGCTGGGCGGTGGGGTCGTGGTGATCTCGGTGGGGGTCGGCACCGGCGGCAGCGTCAGAGGCGGGAGCGGCGGCTCCGACGTGGTCGTGGTGGTGGGCGCCGGCGTCGTCGTGGCCGGGGCGGTGGTCGCCGGCGCGCTGGGCGTGGCCGTCGCCGAGGTTGCGGGGGCGGACGGGGTGGCCGTCGTCGTGGCCGGGACCGCGCGGTTCGGCCGGGGTGAGTAGCGGACCGTGGTCATCGGTGTGGTGTCCGTGGGCCGTGGCGCCGAGCCGAGGGCGCCCTCACCGCCGGGGAGGCCGACCGCGGCCGGGCGCTTGGCCGGGGCGGCCAGCGACCATCCGATCGAGACCGCGATGGGCAGGCCCAACGCCACGAGTCCGAAAAAGACTGATTTAGGGGATAACCGCACGCAGTGAACAACAGCGGCACAGGCGCGAAAGGTTACGGCCCGGCGGGCAGAACGGGGTTGATCAATTCTGGTCGGTACCGGTACTGTCCGCTGGCTCCCCTCTGTCGGGACGGGAGAGCACGCCCACGGGGGTACACCATGAAGCTCGCATCACTCCTCTCTCTGACCCTGGCCGCCGGCATCGTCGGCGTGGCCACTCCCGCGCTCGCCGCCGACGAGGTCCTCCCTACCGGGACCTACACAGCGGACAGCACCTCGATCTGGCCGGGACAGAAGGTCACGCTGACCGAGACCGACTTCGACGACGGCGGAGTTCCGACCGTCCGCACCATCACCTGGGGCGACGACAGCCCGCGGACGGTCGCGGCCGCCGGCGAGACAAGCTGGACGCACACCTACACCAGGCCCAGCGTCAGCCGGATCTCGATCGAGATGACCGACGGGAACCCGGACGACATCACCTCCAACGTCGTGGTCGGCCCGAACATCACGGTCGCGGCCCCGACGGGCACGTACTCGTGGAAGAACCCCACGGTCTGGACGTACGAGTCCTATCAGAACCTCGCCGTCTGGAACGCCAGCAACGTGCCGGCCAACTCCGACGCCACCTGGGCCAGCTGGGGTGACGACAGCCGCACGCTGCTGCGCGACGGCACCTCGACCACCGTCGAGCACTGGTTCGGCCCGGGCACCTGGCGTCCCCAGGTCACGGTGAAGAACGAGCAGGGCAAGGCGGCCCCGGTCACCACGGCCCCGCTGTCGGTGGTCACCGACTCGACCGCGCCGTCGATCGCGCTGACCTATCCGGCCAGCCCGAACAAGGCCAGCTCGTGGTCGACGATCCGGGGCACGGCTAGCGACAGCCAGTCGGGGGCGGACATCGCCGCCGTCTTCCTGTGGAAGTACAACACCGCCGGTGTCGAGTACTACTACAACTTCGGCGCCCGCAGCTGGGTCCGCTACACGGGACAGAACCTGAACACGCTCCCGGACAGCGTCTTCGGCATGTCGGCGGTCTCCGCCTCGGGCACCTGGTCGGTGCCGGTCACCGGCCTGACCAAGGGCTGGATCATCGAGCCGCAGTACCAGGCGGCCGACAAGGTCGGCAACTGGAGCGTCCTGAACTGGCGCCAGATCACGCTCAACAGCTGAGCTCGAACGCAGGAAAGGGCCCGCTCGCGCGGGCCCTTTTCTATGCGTTCAGGAAGTTCGAGATGCGCTCGCGCAGCTCGCGGCGGTTGTTCCACAGCACCGCCGGCCGGTCGTAGACGTGCAGCTCCGCGCCGGGCAGCAGGCCGGCCACCTGCTCGGCCCAGGCCACCGGGTGCACCTCGTCGCCGAGGCAGCCGATCACCAGGGCCTGGCCGGTGAACGCGCGCAGCGTCTCGGGAGACGCGACCGCCGGCTCGTGCCACAGCGTCGTCAGCTCGGCCGCCAGGCCGTCGCGCTGCAACTGCTCGACCCGCTGGCGAAGGTACGACCAGCCGGTCGGCGTGTTGCGCACCGACGGCGGCAGCTCGCTCTCGGCGGCCGCCGCTATCGACGCCGCCTCACCGGACTCGACGGCGGCCAGGAGCCGCTCCACCCGCTCCTCGGCCGCGGCCGGGCGGGTGCCGTCGAGCGACGCGGGAAGATAGAGGACCACGCGCTCGAAACGGCTGGGGGTCTCGCTCAGCAGCCGGCAGAGCGCCGCCGCGCCCATGCTGACGCCGACCGCGCGGGTCGCCGACGTCAGGTCGGCCACCGAGCGCAGATCGCTCGCCAGGTCGCCGAAGCTCCACGGACCGGCGGGGGCCTCGGACCGGCCGTGGCCGCGGAAGTGGAAGAAGACCCGCCGGCCGGCGACGGCCGAGCCCAGCGGGCGGGTGCCCGAGATGTCACCGGCCAGCCCGTGGGCGAACACGGTGACCGGCTCACCCACTCCGGTCGTGAGCATCTCCAGGCGTACACCGGAAGGGGTTGAAACGACCTCGGTGGGCGGACCGGGAAGTGTGGGCCGCCCGGATCGCGGACCTGTGGAGTCCGCGCGCAGCAGGCGAGGCCCGCCATCGGGCGGGGGCGGGCCGAACCGCCTCACCAGAAGCCTTTGCCGTCCGACAGATCTTTGAGCCCGGGACGGACGTCCAGCAGATAGATCAGGGCGGCGGCGATGCCGATCAGGCTGAAGATGCCGGTCGCGCCGCTGCCCAGCAGCAGGGTCAGCACGATGCAGACGGCCAGGATCGCCGCCCAGGCGCCTTTCGGCAGGGTCCCGATGGCCTGGAACCCGTCACCGCGCTGGGTCAGGCAGTGAATCAGCGCCACCGCCTGCACGACCAGCGAAAGGATGAGCAGGAGCAGGCCGAGATAGACGAGCACGTCGTCGTAGAAGATCGGCGCGGAAGAGGCCATGAGGAGAAGTCTATGCCGCGGGGCCCAGCGTCTGCCGAGCCCCGCGGATCATGTCGTGTCCGAAGATTACTCGGCCGGCTTCGCCTTGGGGGCACGCTTGCGCGGCTTCGGCGTCGCGGGAGCGGCCTCGAGGACCTTGGTCTCCTCGGTGGTCTCGATGTCGGCGTTGACCACGTCGGCGGCCTCGACGACACCGGTGCCGACGACGCGCTCGCCACGGGCGACCAGGGCCGTGTACGCCGCGAGGGCGCGGTCCTGGGCGATCTGGGCGAACGAGGTGGCCACGCTGGCCGCGTTGCCCCGCAGGGCGTCGAAGTCGGTGGTGGCGGCCTTGTCGCGCAGCTCGGCGGCCTTGGTGCCGGCCTGCTCGTTGTAGGTGCGCAGCGAGGCGGCGGCGCGCTCGCTCAGCACGTTCACCACGGCCGGGAGCTTGCGGAGCTGCTGGTAGGCCAGGTCACCGGCACCGGCGGCGGCGTAGATCGGGGCGGGGAAGCGGGTCTTGGTCTGCTCGGTCATGTCGTCTCCTCGACGGTCTGCGGGGCTTCGTCGGCCGGCTGGTTGCGCAGGTTCTCGTTACGGAACGTCTCGTAGATCTGTGACAGCGACTGCTTCTGCGCGATCGTGAGCTCGGGATCGGCGGCGATGGCGGCCAGCACCCCTTGCTGGCCCTCGCTGTCCAGCAGGCCGGCGCGCAGGTACATCGCGGGCGTCGACACCCGCAGCGCGCTGGCGATCTGCTGCAACACCTCGGCACTGGGCTTGCGCAGGCCGCGCTCGATCTGGCTCAGGTACGGGTTGCTGACGCCTGCCTTGTCGGCGAGCTGGCGGAGCGAGATCTTCGCGGTCTGCCGCAGGTCACGGATGAAACCACCGATGTCCTGAGGCAGATCCTTCGGTGCGGCCATGCGTTCGAAGGTAGCGCGGAGTGCTAGCTCTTGCAAGCAAAGTGCTAACAAGAGCTAGCGTGAGACGTCTCACCGAACCGGGCGGACCACCCCGACCGGCTCCCCGCCACCGAGAACCAGCTCCTCGATCACGGGCACGGTCACACCGAGCCGGCGCAGTTCGTCCAGCAGCACCGGCGTCCGCGCCCGCATGCCGCCATCGTCGATCTTGATGGCGATCGCGCCCACCCGGGGCACGGCGACCGCCACGACACCCTCGGCGCCACCCTTGGCCAGCAGACCCGGCACGGCGCCCATGAGTACGGTGTCGTCCGCCCCGGTGCCGGCCACAAGCTCCGGGTGCGCCCGCATCTCGTCGGCCACCCGGCGCTCGTCAGTGCCGGGAGCGGCCTCGACCAGCCGCTGGAAGGCGCGGGCCAGGCCGGTCAGCGACATCGCCAGCACGGGCGCGCCGCAGCCGTCGACACCGGTGGCGGCGATCGGCTCGCCGGCCAGATCGGCCACCGCCTCGGCGATCGCCACCTGCAACGGGTGCTTCGGGTCGAGGTACGTCTCCAGCGGCCAGTCGTTGGCGGCGCAGGTCGCGAGCATGCCCGCGTGCTTGCCGGAGCAGTTCATCAGCACCCGCTCGGGGCCGCCGCCGCTCCGGATCCAGTCGTCGCGGTCCTTCTCGGCGATGGGCAGGGCGGTCGGGCAGCGCAGGGCGTCGACGGTCAGGCCGGCGCCCTCGAGGATCTCCCGCACCCGGCGCGCGTGGAACGGCTCGCCGTAGTGGCTGCCGCTGATCAGGGCCAGGTCGGCGGCGTCGCGGGGCACCAGGCCGGCCCGCAGCATGCCGACGGTCTGCATCGGCTTGTTGGACGACCGGGGAAAGATCGGGCTGGTCACATCGCCGCGGCTGCCCCCGCTCTCGGAAAGGACGGCGACCGAGCCGTGGTGCACGCTTTCCACGAAACCCGAACGGACCACTTCGGCGACGATCATCGGGCGGGCACTCCCAGCAGCTCGCGGGTCTCGGCCGGGGTCAGCGGCGGGCGCTGGGCCAGCTGGGCGAAGCCGGCGGCACGGGCGACGAGCTGCATGTTCGACTCGACGGGGCGACCCTTGGCGTACGTGATGGTGTCCTCCATGCCGACCCGCAGATGGCCGCCGGCCGCGAGCGAGGCCAGAATGACCGGGATCGCCGTACGGCCGATGCCCGTGGCCGAGAAGGTGGTGCCGGCCGGGAGGTCGCGGATGGCCTGCTCACAGGCGGCCAGGGCGCCCAGCGTGCCCGGCATGCCGCCCGGGACGCCCATCACCAGGTCGACGTGCACGTGCCCGCCGAACGGGAGGCCGTGCTGGGCGAGCAGGCGCTGGAGCGTGGTGAGCTGGCCCAGGTCGAAGATCTCGTACTCCGGCACGATGCCCCGCTCCTGCATGCGGGTGTGCAGGTCGACGATGAACTCCCAGCGGTTGAGGAAGACGCCGTCGCCGAAGTTGACGGTGCCCATCGTGCACGAGGCCATCTCGGGCCCGGCGTCGAGCACGGCCAGCCGGTCGGACTCCGGGTCGGTGACGGCGCCGCCCGAGGAGAGCTGCACGATCAGGTCGGTCGATTCGCGCAACGCGGCGACCGTCGCGCGGAGCCGGCCCTGATCGAGGGTCGGCTCGGCGCGGTCGTCACGGATGTGCACATGAATGATCGAGGCGCCCAGCGCCTCGCACTCCTTGGCGGTCGCCACGAGCTCGTCGAGGGTCACGGGCAGCGCGGGTACGGCTGCCTTGCTGCTCTCGGCGCCGGTCGGAGCGACGGTGATCACGGTACCGGTCATGGCACGGACCCTACCGATCGATGGCGGCGGCGGACTCCCCTACCTTCAGCTCGGCGTCGTCGGCGACGTTGCGCTTGAGCACGGCCAGGGCGATCAGGCCGAGCTCGTGATGCCGGACGGCGGTGCCGACGAAGCCGACCTCGCGGTCGCCGTGGACGACGGGCGTGCCCTTGGCCGGCGGCTGGTCGGTGGCGACGCCGTCGAGGTGGAGCAGCACCAGGCGGCGCGGCGGGCGGCCCAGATGGTGCACCCGGGCGACCGTCTCCTGCCCGCGGTAGCAGCCCTTGTCCAGGTGGACGGCGGCGGCGATGAAGTCGGCCTCGGCCGGGATGGTGCGGTGGTCGGTCTCCCAGCCGAGCCGGGGCGTGCGGTGCTCGACCCGGATCGCCTCGTAGGCCCACAGGCCGGCGAGCGGCACCCCGAGCTTCTCGATGACGGACGTCTTCTCGGCCCTCGGAACCAGAAGATCAATTCCCAGGGGTACGCGTCGCGCCAGGCCCCCGGCGTACGGCGTCACGGCGTACACGCTCGTGGAATGACCCGGCACCTCGCCGGCGGCGAATTTCGCGCCCGGAACCTCGCTGATCCGCGGTGCCGCCAGCGTGGGGAACAGGTCGGCCGCACCCGGGCCCACCAGCGACAGAACCGCCATTTCGGGCGTGGCGTCCCGGGGCTCGACGCGGGTGAAGAACCGCATCATTTCCAGATATTTCAGCAATCCGGCACCGGCGCCCGGTTCGGTGTCGAGCCAAGCGGTAGTGCCGTCCTCGGTGACGTACGCGTGCTGCTCGACGTGGCCGTTCGGCGAGAGGACGAGGAGCTCGGTTCCGGTGCCTTCGGACAAATCCGACAAATGCTGAGTTGTCAGGGTGTGGAGCCAGGAGGCGCGCTCCTCACCCGGCACCGCGATCACGTCACGGTTGGACCGGTCCACCAGGCCCACGGCGGTCGCCAGCGTGCGCTGCTCGCGCATCGGGTCGCCGTAATGCACCGGCACACCCGCGTCGGCCGACGAAGGATCGAGGTCCTCGGCCATCACCACGGTCATCTCACAGCTCCTTGCAGTCCCCGCAGACCCCGAAGAGCGAGACGTGGCCGACGTCGACCCGGAAATCCCGCTCGGCGAGCAGCCGGTCGGTGACCGGCCTCATCACCGACGGGTCTACCTCAGAAATCGACCCGCATCCACGGCAGACCAGGTGAACGTGCTGATCCTCACCCGCCGTGTGATAGGTCGGCGACCCGTGGGACAGGTGGGTGTGGTTGACCAGCCCGAGCTCCTCGAGGAGCTCGAGCGTGCGGTAGACCGTCGTGATGTTGACGCCGGCCGCCCGCTCACGCACGTGGTTGTGCACCTGCTCGGGGGTGGCATGGCCGAGCTCATGCACCGCTTCGAGGATGAGCTGGCGCTGCGGGGTGAGCCGCAGGCCACGCTCCCGGAGCATGGCGGCTAGCGAAGTGGCGGACACGTAACGAAGATTACGCCCTCTTGTCTCAGCCGCCGATGCGCAACAGCCGCGCGGACATGTGCGGGCGGAGGCCGCTCTGGCCCACCGCCTGCTCGTGCGCGTAGAGCAGCGCGCCCTCGACGATGCCGAAGAGCCGCTGGCCACCGGTGACGGCCAGACCGGAGGGCACGTACGCGATCGCGTCGGCCTCCATCTCCAGGCGCGTGGTGCCGATGACCTTGCCGACGTAGAGCTCCGCCACCCCGTCGGCGGTGATCATCGTGGCTTCCATCTCGTCGGTGGCCCGGCCGTCGTTGAGCACCGGCCGCCAGAAGCCCGACTCGACGATCCACTCACCGGTCGCCTCGGACGCGTCGTTCAGCAGCCACGACCGCGAGTCCCAGCGCAGGAACGGACGGCCGTCGTGGCTGATCCGCACCTCCTGGGCGAAGTCGTAGTCGTTCTCCTCGGGGAAGCCACCCTGCCCTCGCCCGCGCCACAGGCCGATGAAGGGCAGCAGGCCCAGCAGCGCCGGGTGCAGATCGGGGCCGGAACGAAGATCGTGCGTGTCCTCGTACGGATAAGCCTCGACCGGAGGAGCGTTCAGCCAGGGCGGCGGGCCCAACGGATTCTCACTCACCAACGCCCCCTAGAAACGCGCATAGCCAAATAGCCGAAACCGCCCGCCAGGCCGCCCAGACCGGCGACGAGCAGGCTCACGAACCCGATTTCCGTAACCATGACCGGCCCATCCTATGCTGGCCCTCATGGCACGCTTGCTGGTCGTCAAGGCAACCGCCGGGGCCGACGCCCCCGAGCGCTGTTCGCAGGCTTTCACGGTGGCGTCGACGGCCGCGGCGTCCGGCGTGGACGTGTCGTTCTGGCTGACCGGCGAGTCGGCCTGGTTCGCCCTGCCGGGCCGCGCCGCCGAGTTCGAGCTCCCGCACGCCGCGCCTCTGCCCGACCTGCTCGACCTGCTGCTGTCCAGCGGCCGGGTGACGGTCTGCACCCAGTGCGCCGCCCGCCGGGACATCACCCCCGACGACGTCCTGCCCGGCATCCGCATCGCCGGCGCCGCCGCCTTCGTCGAGGAAATCATGGGCGAGGGCGCCCAGGCTCTCGTCTACTGACAGCTGGTCGTGACGCTGACCCGAAGCAGGTCCCCGTCCGGGCTGACCACCAGCGAGTCCGCACCGATCCGGTAGGCGCGCACCGACTTGTCGGCCCGGATCACCTCGGCGCCGTCGCTGACCGTGGCCAGGGCGGCGGCCAAATCCTTGGACATGGGCACCCCCGCCGCGACATAAGTCGCCACGACCGATGTGCTGGGACACAGAGCGGCGAAGGTCTCCGGGGTGTCACCCTGCCCCAGCGCCCGCAGCGCCCGCTGGAAGATCGCCGGAGCCGGGCCGGCCTGCGGATCGCGGCGGTCGAGGTCGTCGGTGTGCGGGCGGCAGCCCGTGGAAAGCCGCAGCGTCAGCACCTGGGCGGTCGCCTCGGCCGCGCCGTCGACCCCGATGAAATCACCGGCGTCGGAGTGGAAGGAAAGCCGCGTGCCGCCGCGCCCCTCTCCGAGCTCGGTCTGGTAGCCGCCGGGCAGCGCCTTGCTGATCGCCTCCATGGAGGTCTTCATCTCGCCCTGCGGCACGTAGACGGTCACGTCCCGCGCCCCGGCCACACCATCGCGCACGGGCGTCACACGGCAGCCGTCGACCAGTTCCAGCTCACCGAGCAGAACCGCCCGGCCCGGCCCTTCGGCCGCCGCGACCAGGGCCCCGGCCGCCCGCTGGAGGTCGGCCACGGCCAGCCCGATGTCGCGCTGCTCGGGCACGGTCGCCCGCTCATGCCCGACCGACCAGACCGCCAGCACCGCGACCACCACGATCCAGGCCCCGACCACTCCGACGAGCCACCAGCGCCGCTTCCCCGGAGCCGCCACCGGAAAGCCACCCCCCGAAGACGGAGAACCGGCCGCACCCGGCAGCGGGTAAGCCCCGGCCGGCGGGTAAGCGGCCCCAGGCGGCGGATAAGCGCTCTCAGCCGGCGATCCGGCCCCGGCCGGAGCGCCAGCGTCCGGTGCAGCAGCAGGAGGCGGCGAGGAAGGACGGTCGCCTGGCGAAGCAGCAGGCTCCGGCGAAGGGCCGTCCCCGGGCGGGGGCTGGTCGGTCATCGGTGGAGGGCCGCGTATTCCGGGGAGGCCAGAAAGCGTTCGACCATCTCGGCCGTGCCCGGGGTGAACGGGCGGGCGGGCACCTCGGCCGACGGGATGAAGAGCATCGCGGCGCCCTCGCCGAGGACCACGTCGGCCTGTGTCGCCTCGGTGGGGGCGTAGAAGTAATTCTTCACCCGGCCGTCCGACGGCAGCTCCTGGCGGGCGAACAACCGCACCGGCTCGGACGGGGCTATGGACGCCTCCTCCCACAGCTCGCGGACCGACGCCTCGGCCGGGGTCTCGCCCTCCTCGACGGAGCCGCCGGGGAGGCCCCAGACGTTCGGGTAGTACGGCGCCTTGTCGTCTCGCAGCTGGAGCAGCAGGGCTCCCGTGACGTCGACAACGAAGGTGCAGGCGATCTGGATCATTTGCCGGCCAGCCTCTGCAGGGCGCCGACGGCCACGTCGGCGCGTGTCGTGTACCAGAACGGGGGCAGTGACTTGCGCAGGAAGGCGCCGTAGCCCCGGGCCGTTTCGAGCCGGGAGTCGAGCACCGCCACCACGCCCTTGTCGCCCGTGGCGCGGATGAGGCGGCCGACGCCCTGTGCCAGCCGGACCGCGGCGATCGGGACGCTGACCGAGGCGAAGCCGGAGCCCCCGTTGGCGTCCACGGCGGCCGAGCGGGCCGCGGCCAGTGGCTCGTCGGGGCGCGGGAACGGCAGGCGGTCGATCACCACCAGCTGGCAGGAGTCGCCGGGCACGTCGACGCCCTGCCAGAGCGACATCACGCCGAACAGGCAGCTCTCCTTCTGCTCCCGGAACTTACGGACCAGCAGCGGCAGCGACTCCTCGCCCTGGAGCAGGATCGGCAGGTCGGTGCGGGCGCGCAGCAGCTCGGCGGCCTGGGTGGCCGCCTTGCGGGACGAGAAGAGCCCGAGCGTGCGGCCGCCGAGCGCCTCGACCAGCTTGAGCAGTTCCTCGCCGGCGGCGTCGGGCAGGCCGGACATCTGCGGCCGGGGCAGGTGCGCGGCGACGTACAAAATGCCCTGTTTGGGGTAATCGAAGGGGGATCCCACGTCGAGCGAGGTCCAGCCGTCGCCCGAGGCCGAGGGCGCCTCGGTGGCCGGTGTCGGCGCCGTGGCGGCGACCGGCAGGCCGAGCGAGCGGGCGACCGTGTCGAAGCGGCCGCCCAGGGTCAGGGTGGCCGAGGTGGCGACGACCGTGCGGTCGGAGTAGAGACCCTGGGAGAGCGTGCCGGCGACCGACAGCGGGGCCACCACGAGCGCGCGGCGGCCCGAGCCCATGTCGGATTTCTCGACCCACGCGACGTCGAAGGCGTCCTCTTCGAGCAGGCGCTGGGCGGTGTCGCTCAGGTCGCCGATCGCGGCCTTGGCCTGCTGTTTGCGGACCGGGTCGGAATCGTCGGACTTGACGTCGCCGATCGCGGTGAGCGCGGCCCGGGTGGCCGACTCGAGCAGCGTGAGCGCGTGTCGCAGCGGCTGGGGCAGGCCCGAGGTGATGCGGCCGGCCGGCACGTCGGCCAGGCCCACGGTGAGCGCGTCGGCCGCCTCGGCCAGCGACTCGGACACCGCGGGCGGGATCAGGGTGCGGGCCCGGCGGGCCGAGCGCTCGACCGCGTCGGGGGTCAGCTCGGCCTGCGAGGCGGCCGAGACCCGGTCGGCCAGCTCGTGCGCCTCGTCGATGACCAGCAGCTTGTGCGGCGGGACGATGTGGCGCTCGGCCAGCATGTCGACCGCGAGCAGGCTGTGGTTGGTCACCACGATGTCGGCCTCGCGGGCCCGGGCGCGTGAGGCCTCGGCGAAGCACTCGGCGCCGTACGGGCACTTGGCCGCTCCGACGCAGTCGCGGGCCGGCATCGAGACCTGGCGCCAGGCGGTGTCGTCGACGCCCGGGTCGAGCTCGTCGCGGTCGCCGGTCTTCGTCTTCTCGGCCCAGGCCTGGAGGCGCTGGATCTGCTTGCCGAGCCGGCCCGCCTCGCCCAGCCACTGGGTGGCTTTCGGCTGCGGCGCGTCGTCGAAGAGTGTGTCGGTCGGCGCCTCCTCGTCGGCGTGTTCCATCTTGGCCACGCACAGGTAGTGGTGGCGGCCCTTGAGCACGGCGAAGGTGGGCTTGCGGCCGAGGACCGGCTCGACCGCGGTGGCCAGGCGCGGCAGGTCGTGCTCGACGAGCTGGTTCTGCAGGGCCAGGGTGGCGGTGGAGATCACCACGGGCCCGTCCACGAGCAGCGAAGGGGTCAGGTAGGCCAGGCTCTTGCCCGTGCCGGTGCCGGCCTGGACGAGCAGGTGCTCACGGTCGCGTATGGCTTTGTCGATGGCCGCCACCATGGCCTGCTGGCCGGGGCGGGCGGCTCCGCCGGGGACGGCTCCCACGGCGGCGGCGAGGAGTTGCTCGGCGGTGGCCTTCTTCTTCGTAGCTGCGGGCACGCGGAGACGGTACCCGCCACCACCGACAGAAGCCGACCACCGTTAGGGTTCTCGCATGCCGAACGAGACGGTCCGGGTCGTCTACACGAAGTACGACGGTTCGGCCCACCGGGACTATCCGGCCCGCCGGTTCGACGAGGACGACCTCGGCGTGTGGGTGGGTGTCACCCGCGGCACGTCGTCGGTCTACCACGGCCGGCCGAGTGTCGAGCAGATCCCGTTCGTCCTGCTCATCCCCCATCACGCCTGGTGGACGGGCATGTTCAACCCGCCGCCGAGGACCAGTGAGGTCTACTGCGACATCACCACGCCGGCGCGGTGGGAGGGCGACACGGTGCACATCGTCGACCTCGACCTCGACGTGGTGCGCCGGCGCACGACGGGCGTGGTCGAGCTGCGCGACGAGGACGAGTTCGCCGAGCACCGCGAGCTTTTCGGATATCCCGACGATCTCGTGCGGGAGGCCCGCGCGGCCGCCGACAAGCTGCTGGTGGCCCTGGGCGACGGCAGCGAGCCGTTCGCCGGCCACTTCCACAAATATCTACAGAAGGTCGCCGACTAATACCTTCGCCGGGTTCAGCTGCTGGAACATGCCGGTGATACGGCCCTCGGAGACGGTGAGCCCGAGCACGGCCCGCAACGGCCGGCCGTCGGCGTAACGACCGGAGGCGTAGACCCCGGGCATCCCGTTGACCAGCGCGGGCGTGAAGACGGCGTCGTCGCCGAGCCGCTTGCCGGTGATGACGCCCAGGAAGAAGCGGGCCACGTTGTCGGCGCCGACGACCGGGCGCCGGGCCGTGTTGAACCAGCCGCCGCCGTCGCTGATCGACACCACGTCGGGCGCCAGCAGGGCGGCCAGCTCGCGCACGTCGCCGCCGTTCACCGCCTCGAGGAAGGCGGCCAGCACGCGGCGCTGCTCGGCCTGGTCGGCGGTGTGCCGCACCTGCCCCTCGGCGACCGCCCGGCGCCCGCGCGAGGCATGCTGACGGGCCGTCGCCTCAGTGCTTCGCAGGACCAGGGCGATTTCCCCGTACGGCATGGCGAAGGCATCGTGCAGCACGAAAGCGACCCGCTGTTCGGGTGTCAGGCGCTCGAGCACCACGAGCAGGGCCAGACCGACCTGGTCGCGCCGCTCGGCCGTGCCGGCCGGGTCGTCGTCGGGGTCGACGAACAGCTCGGGCAGCCACTGACCCGGGTACGCCTCGCGGGCCACCCGGGCCGACTTGAGCACGTCGAGACAGAGCCGCCCGGTCACCGTGGTGAGCCAGCCCCGCGGGTCGCGGATGTCGTCGCCCGCGCTCTTCGAGTAGCGCAGCCAGGCCTCCTGCACCACGTCCTGCGCCTCGGCGGCGCTGCCGAGCATCCGGTAGGCCACCGCGAACAGGTGCGAGCGGTGGGCCTCGAACTCCTCGACGGACGGCATGGGGGAATTCTGAACGAGATTGCCCGGCGGCGGGTAGCACA
The DNA here is from genome assembly GCF_050956135.1 of Actinoplanes sp. CA-131856. Lineage (GTDB taxonomy): Bacteria > Actinomycetota > Actinomycetes > Mycobacteriales > Micromonosporaceae > Actinoplanes. The sequence continues at coordinate 10,190,512 of NZ_CP191849.1, forward strand.
TGTGACACAGTAAAAACGCACATTTAGGACTAATACGGATGGTGCGCTGTGAACGACGCCGTGACGATCGTGAGTGGCCTCACCGGGGTCGCGGCCGTGGCCGGAGCGGTCACGACCGCGGTCCGGATCCGGCGGCCCCGCCCCTATCAGGCCGCCGGGCACGCCATCGCCCGGCCGGCCGACCTCGACCCGCTCCCCGCCGTTCTGAGGCACGGCCTGGGCGGGCTGACGGTGCCGGTCGTGCCCGGGCCGCACGGCGAGCTGTTCCTCGGCCCCGGAACGCCGCAGCCCGGCCGCACGCTGCGCCGGCTGGTGCTCTCCCCGCTCTTCGCACGGGTGCGGGCCCAGGGCGGGCGGCTCGCCCCCGGCCAGCAGGTGCCGTTCCGCCTCGCCGTCGAGTTCACCGGGGCCATCCGTGACGCCGAAACGCTCTTACAGGCGTACCGGATGCTCGATCAGCAGTTGCGGGACCACGCCGCCCTCCTCAGTCACGGCGACGGCGACGAGCTGACGCCGGGCGCGGTCACGGTCTCCATCGCCGGCATCGTCGACGTGCGCGAGCTGCTGGCGGCCGACCGGGTGCGCTACGCGTTCGCCGAGGGGACGTTCGACGACATCGGCTCCCGGGCGGCGCCTCCCGGGCTCGTCCCGATGATCAGTGAGCCGTGGAGCCGCCGGTTCGGATGGGACGGCCGCGAGCCGATCTCGGCCGAGGAACGCCATCTGCTGCACGCGATGGTGCGCTCGGCCCACGAGGACGGACGTACGGTAAGAATCTCTGGTTTGCCCGAAGGATCCGGGAAAGCCCGAAGGGCGATCTGGACGGAGCTGGGCGACGCCGGTGTCGACGTCATCGCCGACAGTGACCAGCGCGGCCTGGCCCGGCACCTGCGCCGCCACCCGGTCAGCGAGTGGGTGGCCCGCGAACCACTGCCGACCCGGGCCGTCCGCCGCAGCTCACCACGGCCCACCGCACCCCGTGGCGATCGTCGCCGCGAGCCCGTTTAACAGGCGAACGAAAGGTAAACCACGGGAGGCCTTAGCATTCCTGGAGATCCATCCCCAGCTTGCCGATCGAGGTCGCCCCGTGAAGTTCTCATTCCGTCCCGTCGAGGGAGCCTTCTACGAGCTTTTCACGAAGGCGGCGCACAACCTCGTGAAGGGCACCGAGCTGCTCAACGAGCTCGCGCTGCCGGGTGTGGACGTGCAGTCGGTCAGCGATCGGCTGACCGACGTCGAGCACGACAGCGACCAGATCACCCACGATCTGTACAAGAAGATCAACTCCACCTTCATCACGCCGTTCGACCGCGAGGACATCTACTCGCTCGGCTCGCAGCTCGACGACGTGATGGACCACCTCGAGGCGGTCGGCAATCTTCTTTACCTGTACGGCCTGACCGAGCTCCCGTCACTGCCGCGTGAGATGCACGAGCTGGTCAACGTGCTCGACCAGCAGGCCAAGATCACCGCCGAGGCGATGCCGAAGCTGCGCGCCATGAAGGGCCTCGACGAGTACTGGATCGAGATCAACCGCCTCGAGAACGAGGGCGACCGCGCCTATCGCATGCTGCTGGTCCGGCTCTTCTCCGGCGAGTACGACGCGCTGACCGTCCTGAAGATGAAGGAGGTGGCCGACGAGCTCGAGGCCGCCTGCGACGCCTTCGAGCACGTGGCCAACACGGTCGAGACCATCGCGGTCAAGGAGTCCTAGACCTTGTCGCCCGAGCTCATCGCCGTCCTGGCGGTCATCATCGCCGCGATGGCGTTCGATTACACGAACGGCTTCCACGACGCCGCCAACGCCATCGCCACCAGCATCAGCACGCGGGCCCTGACCCCGCGGGTCGCCCTGGCCATGGCCGCGATCGGCAACTTCATCGGCGCCCACCTGGGCGGCGAGGTCGCCAAGACCGTGGGCGACGGCCTGGTCACGCTGAAACTGGGCGTACCCAGTCTCGGCGTGGTCTTCGCCGGAGTCGTCGGCGCCGTCGCCTGGAACCTCATCACCTGGTATTTCGGCCTGCCCTCGAGCTCGTCCCACGCCCTGTTCGGCGGCCTGGTCGGCGCCACGCTGCTCGCGTCCTCCCAGGGCAGCGTCCAATGGGGCAACATCGTCAACAAGGTGCTCATCCCGATGGTCGCCTCGCCGATCGTCGGCCTCCTGCTCGGCTTCCTCGTGATGGTCGCCATCATGTGGATCTTCCGGCGGGGCAACCCCGGCAAGCTGAACCGCGGCTTCCGCCACGCTCAGACGCTGTCGGCGGCCGCCATGTCCGTGGGACACGGCATCCAGGACGCGGCGAAGACCATGGGCATCGTGGTGCTGGCCCTCTACACGGGCGGCTTCCAGGACAGCCCCACCCACATCCCGTGGTGGGTCTACATCACCACGGCGACGATGCTGGCCCTGGGCACCTACTCCGGCGGGTGGCGCATCATCCGTACCCTCGGCCGGAAGATCATCGACCTCGGCCCGGCCGAGGGCTTCGCGGCCGAGACGGTGGCCAGCTCGGTGCTCTTCTTCAACGCGTACGTGCTGCACGCGCCCATCTCGACCACCCACACGATCACCTCGGCGATCATGGGCGTGGGCGCCACGAAGCGCCTGAACGCGGTCCGCTGGAACGTGGCCGGCAACATCGTGATCGCCTGGGTGACCACGTTCCCGGCCGCCGGGCTGATCGCCTGCGGCATCTACCTGCTGGTCCGCCCCTTGTTCGGCTAACTTCCGGCGGGGGCGTCGTCGCCCAGATCGGCCCGGAGCCGGTCGTTGGCCCGTTCGAGGGCGCTGAGCACGATGGCCCGCTCGGCCACGGTGACCGACCCGATGATCTGGTCGGCCAGATCGTTCCAGGCGTCCTCGATGCGGGGGATCAGCTTCAGCCCCTCCTCGCTGATCACGATCCGCACCTGCCGCCGGTCCCCCGGCACGGGTTCCCGCCGGAACCACCCGCCGGCACCGAGCCGGGCCAGACTGCGGGTGGCGGTCGGCGGCTCGACCCCGAGCCGGGCCGCCAGCTCGGTCACGGTGATCCCGTCCGGCTCCTGAGCCAGCTGCCAGAGCAGGACGTCCTGCCCCGGGTGCAGCCCGAGCTCACCGAGCCGCCGGGCCTTGGCCACCCGGTAGAGCTGGCTCATCTTGTTCAGCGCCGCATTGACGCGCATGACCTCGACGCTCTTCACCATCGAAGGATAGCCAGCTAACGATCTTGCCGCAGCGCAACCCGATAGCCGGCTAACGATCACACCGGTAAGTTACGCGGAATGGACACCGGTACCGAGGAACTACGGGACGCGCACGACGTGCTGTCGGAGTGGTATGCCGAAAATCTGACCGGGGTGCTCGAGAGCATGCCCATCGAGCGGGCCATGCTCGACTTGTTCGCCGAGCTCACCGCGGCCCAGGGCACTGACGTCGCGGACGTGGGCTGCGGCACCGGCCGCCTGCTTCCCTACCTGGCGGGCCGGGGCCTGTCGCCTCGCGGCGTGGATCTCTCGCCCAAGATGATCGAGGTCGCCCGACGGGACAACCCCGGCTTCACCTACGAGGTCGCCGACGTGCGCGAGCTGCCGTTCGCCGACGCGTCGCTGGTCGGAGTGGTGTGCTGGTTCTCGCTGATCTACCTGGCGCCGGACGCCCGGGTTCCGGCCTTCGCCGAACTCGCCCGGGTCGTGAAGCCGGGCGGATATCTGGTGGCCGCCTTCAAGCACGGCGACGGCGTCCGGCACCGTAACGCTCCGGGCAGCCGCGTCGAGAGCTTCGGCATCGACTTCGACCGGTACTGGCTATCGGCCCGGGAGATGGAGGACCGCTTCGCCGCCGCGGGGTTCGCCCTGATCTTCGAGGGTCGCACTCCGCAGCCCGGAGGATCGGAGCCGCCGTACGGGTACATGCTCGTCCGCCGGGCGGGGTGAAGCGGATCAGGGCCGGGCCCGTTCGGGAACGGGATAGCCGGTTTCCTTTACTGGACCGCAAAACTATGAAAGTTTAGGTCCTAATCTTTAACAGAAGACCCTTCCAGTAAAGGTTAGCCACGATGGCTGAGCTCCGCGAAGCACACTGGGACATCTCCTGGCACGCGCCGGCACGCCGGGATCAGAGGGGCGGACATTTCCGCACCTACGTGCCGGACGACCTGCTCACACGGCCGATCATCCTCGACCGCGACCTCGCCCGGAGGGCAGCCGAGGTCGAGATGGCCGTGCGAGGGCTAACCGGTGCCCGCGGCTCGATGGGCCTGGAAAGTCTCGGCCGGTTCCTGTTGCGGTCCGAGGCCATGGCGTCGTCCCGTATCGAAGGCCTTCAGGTCTCCGCGCAACAGGTGGCGCTCGCCGAGTTCGCGTCGGTCGAGGAAGGGCCCGTCGCGGGCTTCACGGAGAACGCCCGGCTGGTGGCGAACAACATCGTGACGCTTCGGCAGGCCGCGGGGCAACTGGCCGTGTGCGAGGTCATCGACCCCGGCGCCTTCTGCGACCTACACAGGGCACTGCTTCCGGAGCATCCCCAACAGGGACTCCGTGATCGCCAGAACTGGATCGGTGGCAGCGACTGGCATCCGCTCGATGCCGATTTCGTACCGCCGCCGCCCGGTGAGGTGCCGAGGTTGATCGAGGATCTGGCCGACTACATCACGGGAGCGGTCCACGCCCCGTTACTGCAAGCCGCCCTGGCCCACGCTCAATTCGAGACCATCCATCCGTTCGCGGACGGCAACGGGCGCGTCGGACGCGCTCTCATCCACACCGTCCTGACCCGTCGCGGACTTACCCAGGCTGCGGTACTTCCAGTGAGCCTCGTCCTCCTGACGCGGTCGCGCGAATACGTCGAAGGCCTGACGGCTTATCGCTATCTCGGTCCCATCGACGGGCAGGCCGCCGTGACCGGCACCGCCGAGTGGTTCCGGGTCTTCCTCCAAGCGGTGGCCGTCGCGGTCGAGCAGGCGCAGCAGTTCGTCACTCAGCTCAGCGAAATGCAGGATCACTGGTCGAGCCGCTACTCGGCGCATCGTCTGCGAAGCGGGTCGAAGCCACAACCTCGCGCGGACTCGGCGGTCATGCGCCTGCTGCCTCTCCTGCCCGAGGCGCCGGTCGCCACGGCGCAGTCCGCGCAGCGTCTGCTCGAAGTCTCGTTCCCCGCCGCTCGCGCCGCCCTGGAGGACCTGGCCGACGCCGGCATCCTGGCCCGCAAGCGGGTCGACCGCGGAACCACGGCGTACCTGGCCCGCGACGTGTTCGACCTGCTCACTCTGACCGAGCGGCAGCTGGCCAGCACGCGATGGGACACGCGCGAATCGGCGCCGCGGCGGCCCTCGCCGGTGCGGCCGCAGAGCAGGTGAGAGAGCGCCAGGCCGGGACCGTCCCCCGGCCTGGCGAGCATTCTCAGATCTGCCACCACACCGTTGTGTCGGGTGGGAGCTCGATCTCGGTGGGGGTGCCGCCGACCGGGCCGCTCGTCAGCAGGAGCTCTCCCGGCGGGGTGAAGCGGACCGGGGCCTCGCCCATGTTGACCGTGCAGCGGAAGCTCGGGCCGCGGTCGAGGACCAGCAGGCCCTCGGGGGCCTCCTGCCAGGTCAGGTCGTCGCCCGACAGGAGCTTGCGGCGCAGGGCCAAAGCATCCCGGTAGAGGGTCAGCGTGGAGCCGGCCACGCCGTCCTGGGCCTCGACGCTCAGCGTCGCCCACGCGTCGGGCTGGGGCAGCCAGGACGGGCCGCCCTCGGGGCCGAAGCCGTACGGGGCCGACGTGCCCGACCACGGCAGCGGCACCCGGCAGCCGTCGCGGTAGCCGTCCTGGCCGGTCGCGCGGTGGAAGGCCGGGTCCTGGCGCACCTCCGGCGGCAGGTCGATCACCTCGGGCAGGCCCAGTTCCTCGCCCTGGTAGAGGTAGGCCGAGCCGGGCAGGGCCAGCAGCAGCAACGACGCGGCCCGGGCACGGCGCAGGCCGGCCACCGGGTCGACCTCGGTGGGCTTGCGGCCGGCCACGTCGCCCTCGGCCGGCTGGAGCAGGCGGTTGGTGTGGCGGACCACGTCGTGGTTCGACAGCGTCCACGTGGCGGGTGCGCCGACCGCGCCCATCGCGGCCAGGGAGGCGTCGATGACGGAACGCTGGTCGTCGACGTTCCACGGGGTGGCCAGATAGCTGAAGTTGAACGCCTGGTGCAGCTCGTCGGGGCGTACGTAGTCGGCCACCCGGGCCAGGGTGGGCGCCCACGCCTCGGCCACCGCGATCCGCTCGCCCTGATATTCGTCGAGGATGCGCCGCCAGCTGCGGTAGATCTCGTGCACGCCGTCCCGGTCGAAGCAGGGGCTCTCGCCCACGTCGAGCAGGTGCCATTCGGTCGCGCGGCCGATGTCGGGCAGGCCGGCCTCCTTCACCAGGCCGTGCGCCACGTCGATGCGGAAGCCGTCGACGCCCAGGTCGAGCCAGAACCGCAGGATGGTGCGGAACTCGTCGGCCACGGCCGGGTGGTCCCAGTTGAAGTCGGGCTGCTCGGGGGCGAACAGGTGCAGGTACCACTGACCGTCGGGGACCTGGGTCCAGGCGGGGCCGCCGAAGATGGAGGGCCAGTCGTTGGGCGGGAGGTCGCCGCGGCCGTCGCGGAAGTGGTAGCGCTCGCGCAGCGGTGAGCCGGGGCCCTCGCGGAGGGCCTGCTGGAACCACGCGTGCTGGTCGGACGAGTGATTGGGCACCAGGTCGACGATCACCCGCAGGCCGAGGTCGTGGGCGTCGGCGACCAGGTCGCGGGCGTCGTCCACCGAACCGAACAGCGGGTCGACGACCCGGTAGTCGGCCACGTCGTAGCCGGCGTCGGCCTGCGGGGACAGGTAGAACGGCGACAGCCAGACCGCGTCGACGCCGAGGTCGCGCAGATAGGGCAGCCGGCTGCGGATGCCGGGCAGGTCACCGACGCCGTCGCCGTTCGCGTCGGCGAAGCTGCGCGGGTAGATCTGATAAATGACAGCGGACCGCCACCACGAATCACTCATGATCGTGACCGTAGCAGGTTTACTAACTCGTGTTACATCACCGGTTTAGCCGTTGAATCGCGAACGATCAGCGTGGTACCGAGCATCTGGTGCGGATGTTGGTCCTCGCCCCGGATGGCCGAGATCAGGAAGTCGGCCGCGGTCCGGCCCTTGGTCACGATCGGCTGGCGTACGGTCGTGAGCCGCGGCCGGAACCACGCCGACTCGGCCAGATCGTCGAAGCCGGTCACCGACACGTCGCCCGGCACGTCCAGGCCGAGCTCGGCCAGCGCGTCCACCGCCCCGTAGGCCAGCACGTCGGACAGGGCCAGGATCGCGGTCGGCCGCGGATCGCGGGCCATCAGCTCGCGGGCCGCGCGATAGCCCTCGGTGCGCGAGACCGGCACCTCGGCCAGCGCCACGTCGTCCATGCCCAGCCCGACGCCGGCCAGGGCATCGCCGATGCCGGCCAGCCGGCGCCCGAGCGGCCCTCGATATCCGCGGGTCAGCGGGCCAGGGTCGATGGAGAGCACGGCCAGCCGCCGGTGGCCCAGTTCGAGCAGATAGCGGGCCACCTCGTACGCGCCGCCGCGGTCGTCGACCTCGACGCTCGGCGCGTTCTCGTAGCGGTCGCTGTCGATCAGCACGAACGGGGCGCCGCGCCGTTCGAGCTCGGCCACCTCGGCGCCCTCGGTCTGCAGGCCGCAGACGATGAAGCCGTCGGCCGCGGCGACCGGGATGGCCTTGAGCACCGAGTCCTGCAACGGCGGGCTGAGCAGGAGCGTGTAGCCCTCCTGGTCGCAGACCTGGCCGACGCCCATCAGGAACCGGGCGTAGTACGGGTTCTCCAGCACCTGGGCCAGCTTCTGCGGCAGCAGCACGCCGATCGAGTTCGTCGCCCCGGACTGCAGCATCTTGGCCAGCGGGCTCGGCGTATATCCGAGCTCGCCGGCGACGGCGAGGATGCGCTCGCGGGTCGCCGACGAGAGGCGCTGCGGATTGTTGAAGGCGAACGAGACGGCGGACCGGGAGACACCAGCGGCCTTGGCCACATCGCTCGACGTCGGCTTGCCGCCGACCCTTTTCGACGGCATCCGACCACAGTAGTCGTTAGTAAACTACGCCGATCTCTTCGCGGATCGTGTCGAGCAAGGTCATGATCTCCAGCGTCGTGGCATGCGGCATGAGGGGGCTCTCCTGCTCGCCGGCCAGGATGGCGCGCTGCACCTCGGCCGCCTCGAACTGATAGCCGCTGCCCTCGAAGGGGAACTCGAACGTCTCGGGCGCCTTGCCCGCCCGGTGCAGCTGGAACGAGCGCGGCACGAAGAAGCCCGACGGCAGCTCGATGCGCCCCTCGGTGCCGGTGATGGTCGCGTTGTTGCGGCTCTCACCGTTGATGCTGCAGGTGATCGCGGCGACCGCACCCGGCTCGTATCCGAGCAGGACGCCGGTGTTCTCGTCCACCCGTTCCGGGGTCAGGTGGGCCCAGGCCTGCACCGAGGCCGGGGTGCCGAGGATCAGGTGGACCAGGTTGATCGGGTAGACGCCGAGGTCGAGCAGCGCGCCGCCGCCCAGCCGGGGGTTACGCAGCCGGTGCTCGGCGTCGAACGGACCCTGGAGGCCGAAGTCGGCGTGGATGGCGCTGACCCAGCCGATAGCGCCCTCCTCGACCAGCTCGGCGATCTTGCGGATGGCCGGGTTGAGCCGCATCCACATGGCCTCCATGAGGAAGACGCCCTTGTCCCGCGCGGCCGTGACGACCTCGGCCGCGGTGAGCAGGTCGAGCGTGATCGGCTTCTCGACCAGGACGTGCTTGCCGGCCTCGATGCAGAGCAGGGCGGCCTCGGCGTGGAAGGCGTGCGGCGTGGCGATGTAGACGACGTCGACGTCCGGGTCGGCGGCGAGGTCGGCGTACGAGCCGTGCGCGCGGGCGAATCCGAACCGCTCGGCGAACGCGGTGGCGGTCTCCGCCGAGCGCGATCCGACGGCGGCGAGCTCGGCGCCGGGCACGAGCGGCAGGTCGGCGGCGAACGTGGCGGCGATCCCGCCGGGGCCGAGAATGCCCCAGCGAACCTTCTGTGCGGTCATGATCGCTACGCTATCTTTCGCAGGGCCTTCGGTGTGAGGATCGAACGGTGACCGACTCGACACCGTTCAGCCTTCCGCCCGCCATGGTGCAAAGGGCACGCGAGTTCCGCGGCACTCCGGCTCCGGCCCGCGACGCGGCCACCGTCGTGCTTCTGCGCCCTTCGGGCGATTCCTTCCAGCTGTACGTCTTGAAGCGCGCCACCACGATGGTCTTCGGCGGTCTCCACGCGTTCCCCGGCGGCGGCGTCGATCCGTCGGACCGGCCCCAGACGATCCGCACGGACTGGTCCGAGCTGCTCGGCGTGCCCGACGAGCGGGCCCGCGCGGTGGTCGGCGCCGCGGCGCGCGAGCTCTTCGAGGAGGCCGGCGTCCTGCTGGCCGGCCCGGTCGAGCAGCCCGACCGCACGATCAGCGACGTGAGCACCGCCGAGTGGGAGGCCGAGCGGGCCGCCCTGGCCGCCCGCGAGCAGACCCTGACCGAGCTTCTGCAGCGTCACCACCTGCGCCTGCGCGACGACCTGCTCTTCCCGTGGGCCCGCTGGATCACCCCGGAGTTCGAGCCGAAGCGGTACGACACGTGGTTCTTCGTCTCTCTCCTGCCGGAAGGCCAGACGGCCCGCGACGTCTCCGGAGAGAGTGAGGGCACCCAATGGTCCGGCCCGGCAGCCGCGTACGGCCTTTCGATGCTCCCACCGACGCGCTCGACCGTTGACTCATTACGACCGTACAAAAAAATAGCGGAAGTGGTCGCCGCCTCGAGCCGCCGCAACGCCGCGACGCCCGTCCAGCCTCGCGTGGAATTCACCGAAGACGGCGGCGCCCTGCTGCACATTCCGTAGCAGCAGGGCGCTCTTGCCTTTGACGACGACTCAGCCGAAGCGGCCGGTGATGTAGTCCTCGGTCTTCTTCTCCGACGGGTTGCTGAAGATCTTCTGCGTGTCGTCGTACTCGATCAGACGGCCCGGGTCGCCCGTCTTGTCGATCGAGAAGAAGCCGGTCTTGTCGCTGACGCGGGCCGCCTGCTGCATGTTGTGCGTGACGATGATGATCGTGAAGCGGTCCTTCAGCTTGAACATCAGGTCCTCGATGGCCAGCGTCGAGATCGGGTCGAGCGCCGAACAGGGCTCGTCCATCAGCACGACCTGGGGCTCGACCGCGATGGTGCGGGCGATGCAGAGACGCTGCTGCTGACCACCGGAGAGGCCTGCGCCGGGCCGGTTGAGCCGGTCCTTGACCTCGTTCCAGAGGTTCGCCGACTTCAGCGACTGCTCGGCCGCGTCGTCCAGCACCGACTTCTTCTTGACGCCGTTGAGCTTGAGGCCGGCGACCACGTTCTCGTAGATCGACATGGTCGGGAACGGGTTGGGCCGCTGGAAGACCATGCCGATGAGCCGGCGGACGGCCGTGACGTCCACATCCGGGTCGTAGATGTTCTGGTCGTCGATGGTGAGCCGGCCCTCGATGCGGGCGTTCGGCAGCACCTCGTGCATGCGGTTGATGGACCGCAGGAACGTCGACTTGCCGCAGCCCGACGGTCCGATCAGGGCGGTGATCGTCTTGGGCTCGACGGTCATCGAGATGCCGTCGATCGCCTTGAAGTTGCCGTAGTACGAGCTGACGTTGCTCGCCTCGATGCGCTTGGCCATGGGGGATACCTCTTAACGGAGACTCGAGCGGCGGGCGAGCAGCTTGGCCGCGATCGTCAGGACGAGAACGAGAGCGACCAGCGTGAGAGCGGCGGTCCAGGCCCGGGCCGGCGCGTACCGGGAGGCGTCGGCCGCCTGCTGGTACACGAACAGCGAGAGGGACTGCTGACCGCCCGCGAACGGGTCGAAGTTGATCGCCGCCGCGCCACCCGCGACCAGCAGCACCGGTGCCGTCTCGCCAGCCGCACGGGCGATGGCGAGCATGATGCCGGTGACGATGCCGGGCAGGGCGGTCGGCAGGACGACCTTGACGATCGTCTTCCACTGCGGCACACCGAGCGCGTACGCGCCCTCGCGCAGCGGGCCGGGCACCAGGCGCAGCATCTCCTCGGTGGACCGGACGATCGTCGGCAGCATCAGTACCGTGAGGGCCAGCGCGGCCGCGAAGCCGGAGAAGCGCGGCGTCCCGTTGTTGAACCACGGGCTGACGATCAGCACCCAGAACGACAGGATGAACAGACCGGCGACGATCGACGGGATGCCGGTCATGACGTCGACGAAGAAGCGGACCGTGTTGGCGAACCGGCCCTTGCCGTACTCGACCAGGTAGATCGCGCCGAGCACGCCGAGCGGCACGGCCATCAGCGTGGCGATGCCGACCTGCTCCAGGGTGCCGATGATGGCGTGGTAGGCGCCACCGTTCGGGTCGCGGGCGCCGATGTTGTTCATCGAGCTGCCGAAGAAGTCACCGTCCAGGCGGGACACGCCCTTGGAGACCAGCGTCCACACGACCGAGGCGAGCGGCAGGATCGCCAGCACACAGGCGCAGTAGATGGCCGCCTGCCACATGCGGTTGCGCGCCGCCCGCCGGCCCTCGATGCGCCCGGCCACGACCTGGAGGCCGACCAGGTAGAACACGACGCCGAGAACGACGACGAGCACCCAGTTGCCGATGCCGGTGGGGAACACGACCGCCGCGGCGATGGCCAGGGCGGCGACCGCGATGCCGATGTTGTAGGCGACCGGCAGCTTCCTGGTCCGGATGTTGTCCGGCGTCATGACGACGTCGGACGCCTCGTTCTGCAGAAGTGTCATGCCGCACTGTCCCGGAACTCGCGCCGACGGTAGATGATCGCCCGAGCCGCCATGTTCACCACGAGGGTGATGGCGAAGAGGACGAGACCCGAGGCGATCAGGGCGCCGCGGCCGGTCTCGTTGGCCTCGCCGAAGGCGTTGGCGATGTTGGCGGCGATCGAGTTACCGCCGTTCTCGATGACGTTGAACGAGATGTTGAAGACCACGCCGAGGGTCAGCGCCAGGGCGATCGTCTCACCGAGCGCGCGGCCGAGGCCGAGCATCACGGAGGCGATGACGCCGGGCTTGCCGTAGGGCAGGACCGCGGTGCGGATCATCTCCCACTTGGTGGCGCCCAGGGCGAGGGCGGCCTCCTCGTTCATGCCGGGGGTCTGCAGGAAGACCTCGCGGGAGAGCGAGGTGACGATCGGCAGCACCATGATCGCCAGCACCAGGCTGCCGAGCAGGACCGAGCGGCCGAACGGGCCGTCGCCGCCGAAGATCGGGATCCAGCTGAAGTACTTGTTGAGCCACTCGGAGAAGTTGCGGACCGGCTCCATGAAGACGTCGCGGCCCCAGAGGCCGAAGACGACACTGGGCACGGCGGCCAGCAGGTCGATCACGAAGCCCAGCGGCGTGGCCAGCCGCTTGGGCGCGTAGTGCGACAGGAACAGAGCGATGCCCAGGGCGATGGGCACCGCCACGAGCAGGGCGATCACCGAGGTCAGCACGGTGCCGAAGGCCAGCGCGGCGATGCCGAACCGGGGCTCGGTCTCGTTCGGGAACCACTGCTTGAAGGTCAGGAAGTTCTCTTTGTCCGCGCTGATGGCCGGCGCGGCCTTCGAGATCAGGAAGATCGCGATGGCCACGATGATGACCAGCACCATCGCGCCCGCGCCGACGGAGAGGCCCCGGAAGCCGCTCTCCATCGAGAAGCGCTTCTTCCTGGGGAGGGCGCCACCGCCGCCGAACGGGGGTTCTTCGTAACTGCTCGGGGATACGCCGAGGCCGGCGGCCCGGGTGTGGCTTTCTGTCACACCCAGGTCGCCGGCGGTGGCGTTCTCCGAGCGGGAGGGGTAGTCACCCATCTGCTCGCTCGCTGTCGTCTCGGAGGGATTTGACTATCTGGTGACGGTCAGGAGATCGAGGCGACGGCGGTCTCGACCTTGGCCCGGATGGTCTCCGGCAGCGGCGCGTAGCCGAGGTCGCCCAGGGCGTCCTGGCCACCCGTGCTCGAGGTGTAGGTGAAGAAGTTCTTCAGCGAGGCGGCCTTGGCGCTGCCCTTGCTGCAGACGATCTCGTAGGTCACGAGAACGATCGGGTACGCGCCGGCGGTGGTGGCGTTGTAGTCGATGCTGAGCTTGAGGTCGTTGCCGGTGCCCGTGATCTTGGCGCCCTCGATGCCCTTACCGGCCGACTCGCCGGTCAGCTCGGTGTACTCACCGGCACCGTTCTTGATCTTGGCCTTCTGCAGGTCGCTGTTCTCCGCGTAGGAGAGCTCGACGTAGGAGATCGAGCCGGCGGTGCTCTTGACCGCGCTGGCCACACCGTCCGACTTGGCCGCACCGGTGCCGCCCTTGGCCTTCCAGGCCTTGGCGTTGCCGTAGGTCCAGTCCTTCTCGGCGGCCTTGCTCAGGTACTTGGTGAAGTTGTCGGTCGTGCCCGACTCGTCCGAGCGGTGCACCGCGGTGATGGCGGTGTCCGGGAGCTTGGCGCCCGAGTTCTGCGCGGCGATGGCCGGGTCGTTCCACTTGGTGATCTTGCTGTCGAAGATCTTGGCCAGGGTCGGCGCGTCGAGCTGGAGGTTGTCGACACCGTCCAGGTTGTAGACGACCGAGATCGGGCCGACGACCATCGGGAGGTTGAGGGCGGTGCCACCGGCGCACTTGGCGTCGGCCTGCGGCTGCTCCTCCTCCTTGAGGGCCGAGTCGGAGCCCGCGAAGTCGGCGGTGCCCGCGATGAAGGCCTGGATGCCGGCGCCCGAGGCGGTGGCCTGGTAGTCGACCTTCGCGTCGGAGCACTGCGACTGGTACTTCTTGATCCACTCGTCCATGGCGTTCTTCTGAGCCGAAGAACCCTGGGCCGTCAGGCTGCCCGCGACACAGTTGGCCGAAGCAGCCGAAGCGCCGCTGTCACCCGACGGCTCGTTGTTGTCCGAGCCGCACGCGGTGAGAGCGAGCGTCGCAGTCAGAGCAATGCCGGCGATGTAACCGGACCGCTGGAGCTTCACAGTTTTCCCTTCAGGGTGAGTGCTGGCCGGTATCGCACCGGCAACACAACGAAAGCTAAGCAGGCGAGGTAGCCGGTTACCTGGCCATTGGTGAACTGGCGGTGAACACGTTTCCGCCGGAACATGGCCTTCCCCTGAGGGCGAGTTGTCCGTTGCGTGAACTGAGTGACTAGAGACCGAAATATCCGACATATACGGGTGGTAGTTACCGCCCCGAGATACGGCCTTGTCCTGTTCGTGACTCGTGAGAATGTGAGTCAGTGACGCTGATAACTCACGTCCGTCTTGAAGATTTCGAAGCCCAGACGGCGGTAGAGAGCGACCGCGGCGGCATTCGACTCGTCGACGTAAAGGTTCGAAACTGTGAGCCCCTGAGCGGCCAGATGGCGCAGGCCGGCCACGCTCAGCGCGGCGCCCAGGCCCTTGCGGTGACCACTCGGGTCGACGCCGAGCACGTAGATCTCGCCCAGCGCCGGATCGTCGCCGTTGGCCGGGTGGACCTTGGTCCAGTGGAAGCCGGCCAGCTCGTCCTGGATGTCCACGGCGAGCAGGAAGCCGGCCGGATCGAACCACGGCTCGGCCTCGCGCAGCCGCAGATCGTCGAGGGTCCAGCGACCCTGCTCGGGGTGGTGCGCGAACGCGCGGGCGTTCACCGCCAGCCAGGCGTCCTCGTCGGAGCCGGGGCGGAAGCCGCGCAGGGTCAGGCCGGCCGGCAGCGGGATGTCGGGGAGCGGCTCGAGCAGCGACCGGCGCATCTGCCACAGGACGCGCACCCGCTCGAAACCGGCTTTCTCCGCGAACACCCGCGCACCGGGCTCGTCGCCGTGAGCCCAGAAGGTCAGCGGGCCGTCACCGGCGGCCGCCAGCAGCGCCGTGCCGTGGCCGCGCCGCCGATGGGCCGGATGAACGAAAAGCTCGCCGGACGCGTCCTCGACGAACGCGTAACCGACGAGCTCATTGTCGTGCCGGGCCAGCAGATGGCGGTGCGCCGCGGGGTCGCCCCCGCCGCGCACCCGGAGAACCACATCCTCGGACAGGGGATGGACACCATCGGCCTGGTCGGCGGCAGCGGCCAGCGCGAGCACGCCGGCCGCCTCCGCGGCGCTCAGCCGATCCGTGGATCGGATCTCCGTCATGTGTTCGGGTCAGACCGGCAGCGAGACCGGCTCGTTGTCCGGGAGCTGACGGCCCGACGGCGGAACCACGAACTTGTAGCCCACCTGGCGGACCGTGCCGATCATCGACTCGTATTCCGAGCCGAGCTTGGCCCGCAGGCGCCGCACGTGCACGTCGACCGTGCGGGTGCCGCCGAAGTAGTCGTAGCCCCAGACCTCACGCAGCAGCTGGTCGCGGGTGAAGACCCGGCCCGGGTGCTGGGCGAGGAACTTGAGCAGCTCGAACTCCTTGTAGGTGAGGTCGAGCGGGCGGCCCTTGAGCTTCGCCGCGTAGGTGTCGGGGTCGATGTTGAGCTCGCCGGCCCGGATCGACCCGCCGGCGCCGGCGGTCGCGTTGCTCAGGCGGCCGACACCCAGGCGCAACCGCGCCTCGACCTCGGCCGGGCCCGCGCTGGCCAGGATGACGTCGTCGACGCCCCAGTCGGCGTTCAGCGCGATCAGGCCGGCCTCGGTCACGACCGCCATCAGCGGAACGCCGATGCCGGTCGCGTGCAGCATGCGGCACGTGGCGCGGGCCTCGGAGAGCTCGGAACGCGCGTCGACCAGGACCGCGTCGGGGCTCGGGCCGGACACCAGGGTGCGAACATCGCGGGGGGCGGTGCGTACGGAGTGGGGAAGCAGATCCAGCGCGGGCAGCACGGCGGAAGGCTCACCGGCACGTGCCGTCACCAACAGAAGGATTTCCACACTCACCTCCGTCCTTGCGGCTTGAGCCGCACAGGGTGACTCATCGGCGTAGTTTTCCCGGCGTCACCGACGGGTGGGCTGCGCTTACCTTAACCGATCCATCGCCTCGAACACCTCGATCGTTTGCCCGAGTGACGTAGTGAACGCTCCCACCATGGCCGCGTAACCGGCCTTTTACCTTCGGGGCCCGGGTCTGGCACGATCGCTGCGTGTTCCCCTCCATGCCGCAGGACGACCCCTGGGACGCCGACGCGTCGCGCGAGATCGCGCGCTCCGGCGGCAAGAGGCCGCCCTCCGGCGTCCGCCCCGACGACGAGCCCGAGACCATCGACGACGATCTCGGCGACGACGAGTTCGAGGAGATCGAGGTCGTCCCGGTCCGGCGACAGCTCTCGCTGGCCATCGCCGGGTTCTCCGGCCTCCTGGCGATCGGGCTGATCCTCGGCGCGCAGACCTCCGCACCGGACGCGCGACTGCCGTACGCCATCGTGCTCTTCGGGGTCCAGGCTCTCTATCTGATCGCCTGGATCATGGCCCTGCGCCCGCCGGCCGCCATGGTGACCCTCGGCGTGGGCGGAGTCGTGGCGCTGGCCGCCGACTACCTCGCCGTCACCCGCGCCGAGCCGGCGCTGCTGCCGCTCGTGTGGGTGCTGGCCGGCGGGTTCGTGGCCGCCTTCATCGGCCAGCTGGTCCGTGCCGACGACCGGGCCCGGGCCCGCGACTCGTGGCGGGCCACCCTGGCCGTCGTGGCCGGCGTGGTGGCGTACGCCATCCCGATCCTGCTCACCCGGCAGGAGTCCGGCACACAGACGCTGACCATGTGCGCGACCGCGGCCGGAGTGGCCCTCGTGGTCGCCCGGGCCACCGACGCCGTGCTCCCCAAGCCGCGCATCGCGGCCCAGGTGCCGCGCGGCGCCGCCGGCGTGGTGCTCGGCGCGATGCTCGGCACGCTGGCCGCGGCCGCCCTCGGCAGCGTGCTCGTGCTGCCCTTCACCCCGGCCAAGGGCGCCGTGATCGGCCTGATCGCGGTGGTCGCGGCCAACCTGGTCGACCTGGCCGTCAACTTCGGGCAGGCCGGCCGCCGCCTGGCCGGCGACGCGCCGACCTTCTGGGTGGCCCGGCACATGCAGGGACCACTGGGGGCCTTCGCCCTGATCGCCCCGATCGCGTACGGCGTGACGCACTGGTACCTCACCTGACCGTTTCACGGATCGGTGGAACGGGGCATGTACCTTTTCGTCGTCGCTTCGATGGGGAGGTCCGGTGGGCGAGGTGTACGGGACGCAGCAGCGGCCCCGCAAACGGCGTGGGCGCCGCCTGCTCATCGTCCTGCTCGTCTTCCTTCTGCTGATCGGCGTGCTCCTGGTGGTCGCCGACCGGGTGGCCGCCTCCTTCGCGGAGCGCGAGATCAGCGACCGCGTGGCCGAGCAGGTCACCCAGCAGCAGGCGACCAGCGAGAAGCCGGACGTGACGATCGAGGGCGTGCCGTTCCTGACCCAGGTGCTCGACGGCAACTACCAGGAGATCCACATCCAGCTGCCGAACTTCTCGGGCCCCGCCGGCAACGGCGGCACGATCAAGACCGATCTCCTCGACGTACGGGCCACCGACGTCAACGCTCCGCTCGACACGCTCCGCACCGGCAACGGCGACATCGTGGCCGGCGCGGTGACCGGCACCGGCACCATCGACTACGCGCAGGTCGCCCAGCTGATCAACCAGCCCGGCCTGAAGCTGGCCGAGCAGAACGGCAAGCTGGTCGGCACCGCGCCCGTGCAGGCGCTCGGGCAGACCTTCAACGTCTCCGGCGCGGCCACCGTCGAGGTCAAGGGCGACGTGGTGCAGATCCGCTTCTCCGACGTGACCGCCGAGGGGCTGCCCGACGTGCCACTGGTCAAGAACCTGATCGCCTCGTACGTCCAGAAGCTCGCGGTCGACCTCCGCGTCCCGGCCCTGCCCCTCAACCTGAAGGTGCAGAAGGTCGAGCCGCAGGCCGACGGCCTCCGCTTCACCGCCGGGGCCACCAACGTGTCACTGAACACGGGCGGTCTGTGAGCCCGGCCATGTTCCCGGATGGTGGTCGAGTCTGTTACCGCCCCGTGAACCGCTGGTAGGGTCAGCTTTCATGAGCCCCTTGCTCACCAAGAGGCGCGCGGTCGACCTGTGCCGCGTGGCCGCCTGCCTGTGTTGCTCCGTCCTCTGACGGAGCCACTAGTGCTGAGCAACTTCTAGCTCGTTCATCGGCAGTGGCGCCGTCGCACGACAGCACGAGATCCCTCTTTCCCAACTGGGTCCCGCGCGCGGTGCGACTAGACATCTGCGTGCGCTGACTCTCCCCCATCTCCACCGACAGGGAGTGAACCGATGAGTCGCGACACCGCACTCGTCTCGGCCGACTGGGCCGAGCAGAACCTCGACACCCCGGGCATCGTCTTCGTCGAGGTCGACGAGGACACCACCGCCTACGACGGCGGCCACATCCCCGGCGCCATCAAGATCGACTGGAAGAAGGACCTCCAGGACCCGGTCCGGCGTGACTTCGTCAACCAGGAGCAGTTCTCGGCGCTGCTCTCCGAGCGGGGCATCAAGAACGACGACGTCGTGGTGCTCTACGGCGGCAACAACAACTGGTTCGCGGCGTACGCCTACTGGTACTTCAAGCTCTACGGCCACGGCGACGTCAAGCTGCTCGACGGCGGCCGCAAGAAGTGGGAGCTCGACGCCCGCCCGTACACCAAGGACGTGCCGGTCCGCGAGAAGACCAGCTACACCGCGTCGGCCCCCGACCTGTCGATCCGTGCCTTCCGCGACGAGGTCGTGCAGGCCATCGGTGTGAAGAACCTGGTCGACGTGCGCAGCCCCGACGAGTTCGCCGGCCGCCTGCTCGCTCCGGCCCACCTGCCGCAGGAGCAGTCGCAGCGCGGCGGCCACATCCCGACCGCGATCAGCGTGCCGTGGAGCAAGGCGGCCAACGAGGACGGCACCTTCAAGTCCGACGAGGAACTCGCCAAGATCTACGGTGAGGCCGGCCTCGACGGCAGCAAGGACACCATCGCCTACTGCCGCATCGGCGAGCGCTCCTCGCACACGTGGTTCGTGCTCAAGGAGCTGCTCGGCCAGCAGAACGTCAAGAACTACGACGGCTCCTGGACCGAGTACGGCTCGCTCATCGGCGTGCCGATCGCCCTCGGCGACGAGCCCGGCGTTGCTGACCAGGCGAGGCGGTGACCATGACTTCTCCGTCGAACACGGCGGCCGGTTGCGCCGCCCCCGACCAGTCGGCCCCGCTGCCGGCCGGCGTCGACCTGACCCGCGAGACCGTGATCACCGGCATCGTCAGCACCGCGTCGGGTGAGGCCGTGGCCGGCGCCTACGTGCGGCTGCTCGACGGCTCCGGCGAGTTCACGGCCGAGGTCGTCACCTCGCCCGAGGGCGCGTTCCGGTTCTTCGCCGCCCCTGGCTCGTGGACGCTGCGCGCCCTGTCCCGCGGCGGCAACGGCGAGGTCATCGTCGACGCCACGGTCGGCGTCAACGAGGTCGCGCTGAGCGTCTCGCCCGCTTAGTTTTTCTAAAACGGGCTCCCCTGAGGGGGAGCCCGTTTCTGCGTCAGAGGTACAGACCGGTGCCGTCGGACTCGACCCGGCTCGCGGCCACCGCGTGCACATCCCGCTCGCGCAACAGCACGTAGCCCTTGCCGTGCAGCTCCACCTCGGACCGGTCGTCCGGGTCGAACAGGACCCGGTCACCGACGACGATCGAGCGCACGTTCGGCCCCACGCCGACCGCGGTGGCCCAGGAGAGCCGGCGGCCCATCGACGCGGTCGCCGGGATCACGATGCCGGCGGTCGACCGGCGCTCCCCCTCACCCCCGTCCTGGCGGACGAGGACGCGATCGTGCAGCATGCGGATCGGCAATCCGCTCTCGGTACGGGTGTCGGTGCTCACGAATGCAGACGGTACGCCTGGTTTTGCCGGTGCCGCCTGCGGGGATCTAGTGCGGTTCCCACTAACGTTTCACCGAGTCGAGTCCGGTGATGTTGTGGATCCTCGACCACAGATGGGCGAGCGACTCCCCACCGTACTGGTAGGGCGGGCCTCCGCCGGCCAACAGACTCTCCTGCCGCAGCCCGTGATGGGCGGCGGCGGGGGTCACGCCGTGCCGTTCGGACACCGGGGAGGTTCCGTCCGGCTCGACGGTGCGCGACCACCTGCGCTGAAGCCGGGGTGCAGGTGGTGGTGGCGCCGCCCGGGGTGCGGGCGGCGATGGTGAACGCCGCGGCAAGGTCACGATGCCCGGCGAACCGACAATGCCGACAGGACATTACCCTGCCGCGCGGTTTACTGATGCTCTTGCCGCAATGCGGGCAGGTCGAGGAGGTGCCACGTTCATCGACCAGGCGCACCCGGATTCCGGCCAGGGCGGCTTTGTCCTGCAGAATCCGCAGGGTACGGCCGATCTGCCATTGCCTCAGGCGGAGGTTGTGACGCCGCCCGGCCGGCAGATCGAGGACTCCCCGGGGATCCCCGACGGTGAGTGTGCCGATCCGGCCTTCGACGGCCCAGTCGACCACGGTCTTTGCGGCCTCGTGAAGAGCCTGCCGGACGCGGCGCCGATGCCGGCCTTCGACCAGGCGACTCCGGCGGCGGGTCTTCCGCCACCGCCTCGACCCGCGCTGCCCCTTGCTGGGTGCCCGGGCGGCGGTGGCCCGGCGTCGGGCCTTGGTGTCGGCCAGATGCAGCCGATGCTCGGCCCGGACCGCCCGGCCGGAAACCAGCAGCGCTTCGCCGTCTCGGGTAGCAACCGCGAACGGGTGAATGATGCCCAGGTCGACCCCGGCGACTCGGGCTGGATCGGGTTGCTGTCCAGCCGGGTAGATGGCAACCGGCAGTTCGGCGGTGACGTCGATCCATAACCGGCCGTCGGCGAACAACAGGGTCACCGACCGCACACATTCGGCCGGATACGGCACCACCCGATCCAACCGGAGTGGCAACGGCGGGCAACCGCGCGCGACCGGCAGCCGCAACTGGCACCCGGTCAGGCTGAAGGTGCCGTGATGCCAGCGGGCTGGCATCAACGATCGCCTGCGACGCGGAAACCGGACCTCGAGGGCGCCGGCCTTACGGCGCGCTGCCGCAGAAAACCAGGCATCGGAGTAGCGGCGCAACACCGACCGCGCGCCAGTGCTGTCGAGTTCACCGAAGGTGCCCGGGCCGGACTGGGCCAGCAACCGGCACAACTCCCGATAGCCCGCGGCAGGGGCATCCCCACGCCGGCGCCGCCACCCGTTGATCTCAAGCAGACATGCCCACACGTCACCGGCCGAGCGCAGCAGTCCGAAACAGCGCTGCCGCTGCGCACGGGTCAGACGCAACCCGATCCGGGCGGTGCGATGTACCACGGGACCCACACTAGCGCCACGACGCCTAGGCATGGGACTATCATGCCACCCCTGTCAACCCAGCGACCGAGGGTGAACACTGCACTAGCCGGGTCGGACTACTACGGTGGTGGTTGCTTACAGCAATCGCGAGGGGGTAGGCGGTTGAGCCGCTTGGAGCGAGTCCGGGAGAACCTCCGGAAGGCGTACGACTCCGGTCGCGAGTCGGTGCGCCAGGCGCGCGCCACCGACAGCGCGACCGAGTCCGACACCGAGGTCGAGTTCGCGCCGCCCCCGGCCGAACCGGAAGACGTGCACTACTCGACGAACAGCCGCGACGACGCCGAGGTGCCACACTCCCTGCGCATCGCGGCCGCCTGGGGCTGGCGGCTCATCGTGGTCGGCCTGGTCGGCTGGGCGCTGCTGCGCTTCATCGGCATCATCAGCGTGGTCGTCATCCCGCTGTCCATCTCGCTGCTGCTGTCGGCGCTGCTCTCGCCGGCCGTGGCCATGCTGCGCCGGTTCCTGCCCGCGTCACTGGCCACGTTCCTGGTGCTGATCTGCGGCCTGGCCGCGGTGGCGGGCACCCTCACCCTGGTCATCAACCAGTTCGTCAACGGCCTGCCCGAGCTCACCAAGAACGCGAGTGAGGGCGTACGCCAAATTCAGGAATGGCTGAAGACAGGTCCGCTGCACCTCTCCGACGACCAGGTCAACCGGGCCATCGACAACGCGCAGACCTGGGTCAACGCGCACACGGCCCAGCTGACCTCGACCGGCATCTCCACGGCGGCCACGGTCTTCGAGGTGCTGACCGGCATGCTGCTGGTCCTGTTCTCGACGTTCTTCTTCCTCCGCGACGGCCGCAAGATCTGGCGTTTCGTCGTACGCCTGTTCCCGGTGAACGCCCGCTGGTCACTGGCCGACGCCGGCGACGCGTCCTGGACCACCCTCGGCTCGTACGTGCGGGCGACGGTCCTGGTGGCCTTCATCGACGCCGTCGGCATCGGCATCGCCCTGGTCATCCTGGACATCCCGTTCCCGTTCCCGCTGGCCGCGCTGGTCTTCCTGGGCGCCTTCATCCCGATCGTCGGCGCCAGCGTCTCCGGCGCGGTCGCGGTGCTGGTCGCCCTGGTCGACCAGGGCTGGGTGGTCGCCCTGATCGTGCTGGGCGCGGTGATCCTGGTCCAGCAGGTCGAGGGCCACATCCTCCAGCCCCTGATCATGGGTCGGGCCGTGGCCATCCACCCCCTGGCCGTGATCATCGGCATCGCCTCCGGCGTCGTCCTGGCCGGCATCATCGGCGCCCTCATCGCGGTCCCGCTGATCGCCGTCCTGAACACGGGCATCCGCCGCCTGGCCCGCCGCCGCCCCGAGATCCCCCCGGACGCGGTGGTGGTCACCGGGGGCGCCGCTTAAATCGTTTGGCGTACGGACCGGAGCGCTCTACAACTCAGGCAATGAGAGCTGACGATGTAACGCGCGCCGTGTCCCTCGCCGTGACCACGCTGACCCCCGCCGAGAAGGACGACTGGACCCGCCCGGCCGGCCCACTGACCTGGACCTGCTGGGAAACGGCCGAACACATGGCCGACTGCCTCTTCGGATACGCCGCCCAGCTGACCCCGTCGGTCCCGTCGACCACCACGTGGGTCAAGTTCGGCTATCAGGAACGCCGGACCGGCGGCCCCTATCTGACCATGTGGGTCGAGCCGAAGGAAGGGGCGCCGGCCCTCCTGGAGGTGCTCGAGTCCGCCGGCGGCCTGCTGGCGGCGGTGGTGGCCACGGTCCCACCGACCCGGGTCTCGTTCCACAGCTACGGGCCGTCGGACCCGTCCGGCTTCGCCGCCATGGGCGTGGTCGAGGTGCTGCTCCACACCAGCGACATCGCCGCCGGCTTCGACCTGCCGTTCGCCCCGCCGCCGGAGTTGTGCACGGCGGCGCTGGGCCGCCTGTTCCCGTCGGCGCCCACCGACACCGACCCCTGGCAGACGTTGCTGTGGTCCACCGGCCGGGCCGACCTGCCGGGCCACGACCGGAAAACGTCCTGGAAGTGGGACGGAGCCCCGCGGAGCCGCGCCTAACCGCCGGTCCGCTCCGGATTGTCGGCCGACGGTTCCGGCGTCGGGGGCGGCTCGGTCGGCGCCGGCGCGAACGGCGGCGGGCTCGGATAGCTGTAGGGCGTGCTCGGCGCCGGGGACGCCGGCGGGCTGGGATCGCTGTACGGCGCACTCGGCGCCGGCGGACTGCCGGCCGGCGGCTGGCCGGGGTGGGCCTGAGCTCCATAGAGCGGCGACCCGTCGGGCGAAGGCGTCGGCGCATACGGAGTCTGCTGCCCATTGGACGGCTGCCCGGCGCCGTCATAGGGCTGGCCGCCGTAACCTGGCTGGTGACCGGGCTGGCCGCCGTAGCCGGGTGAGTTGCCGTAACCCGGCTGGCCGCTGTAACCCGGCTGGCCGCCGTAACTGGGCTGGCCGCCGTAACCGGGCTGGCCGCCGTAACCCGCCTGGCTGCCGTAACTCGGCTGGCCGCCGTAACCAGGCTGGCTGCCGTAGCCGGGCTGGCTGCCGTAGCCGGGCTGGCTGCCGTAGCCGGGCTGGCTGCCGTAGCCGGGCTGGCTGCCGTAGCCGGGTGAGTTGCCGTAACCCGGCTGGCCGCTGTGACCCGGCTGAGGGCCGTAGCCGGGCGGAAGGCCGTAGCCGGGCGGCGGAGCGAACCCAGGCTGGTGTCCGGGCTGAGAGCCATAACCGGGATAGGCCGGCGTGAACACCGGCTGCGGGGCGGCGACCGGAATCGGGACGACCGGCTCCGACGGCGGCGCGATCGTGCGCGTGACGCCGTCCGGGAAGCGGATCTGGTAGGACTGCCCGTTCCAGAAGGCCTGCGGCGTGGCCGGGTCGCGGCCGGTGAAGGCGGACCGATATTCGAGGATCTCGGTGAGCAGGCGCCGTTCCTCGGCCGCCGCGCGCTCCAGCTCGGCCGGCTTACGGTCGAGGCCCCGCTGCATGCCGTCGCGGAGCAGGGCCAGCTGGGTGGAGGCGAACTGGAAGCTCCGCATCGCCTTCTGCCCCGTCGTGCCGGCCACCCGCCGCGCCCACTGGCGGGCCGAGTAGCGGCGGCCCAGGCTGCCCAGGGATGCCACCTCCGGCGGCGCGAACCAGCCGGTGCGGACGTAGTACGGCAGGATCCTCTCGGTCAGACGGCCTTCCCAGCTGCGGAGCGCGATGGCGAAGCCGACGACCGCGAAGAAGAACGGCACCATGAAGCCGAGGTAGCCGTACAACATGATCAGGGGTTGGTCGAGGCTCACCGAGAGCGTCGGCAGCAGGTTGAAGGTGCCGTGCAGGATCATCGCCAGGAGCAGGCCGGCGATGGGGGCCAGCCAGCGCACCCGCCGGTCGCCGGAGCGGGCCGCCAGGCCGAGGCCGATGCCGGTCATCGAGCTGAACAGCGGGTGGGCGAAGCCGGTGAACAGGATGCGGACGATGAAGATGGCGAACAGGTTCTGCAGGCCGGTGGCCGGGCCGTACTGTTCGACGCCCGACGCGTATCCGTGTCCGCCCAGGTAGAGGATGTTCTCGACCATCGCGAAGCCCAGCGCCGACAGGCCGATGTAGACGATGCCGTCGGTGATGCCGGACCACTCGGAGCGGCGGCGCCAGAAGAGCAGGAACGGGCCCAGCGCCTTCATCGACTCCTCGATGAAGGGGGCCACCAGCACCGCGACCAGGGCCTCGGGCAGGCCCCACTTCTCGAACAGGGACGCCGTGACCGTGTTGACGAACAGGGCCACCGATGTCGCGATGGCCGCTCCCCACACGAAGCAGAAGGCCAGGTAGCGGATGGGTTCCGGCTCGTAGCGGTCGAGCCACAGGAACGCCGAGACCAGCAGCGGCACGGGCAGTACGGCCGCGGCCAGGCCGACCAGCAGGCTGGTGACGCCGATGTTGTAGCCGAGGTAGAGCAGCAGGCCGATGGCCGCCGCCAGCAGGAACGCGACGACGCCGGCGATGGGCAGCCAGCGGCGCCAGCCGGTCCGGGGCTTGCCCGCGACCGGGCCAGGGGCGGCCGGCTGCTCGCTGAAGACGGGCAGCTGGTCGGGCGGCACGGGGGCGCCCGGCGAAACGTCGGCCATGTCCGCCAGCGTAGTCACTCCGACAACGGGTGGCCGCCCCGAGGACGCTCCAGACGATCAAGAACGCGAGCGACGGCGGCGTGGGCGCAGATGCCAGCCCACGGCCCGGCGCACCAGCCGGGGCGCCTCCGCGTAGTCGACCCCGCTGGCCCGGAGCAGGTCGGTGGCCGCCGTCCGGATCTGCGCCACGATGACACCGCCCGAGAAACCCACACCTTCCTCGTACGCCCGCCCGCACTCCGTCGCCGCCCGCAGCGCTCTCTCGCGGGCCGCCACCGGCTCGACGCCCTTGGCCCACTCCTGTTTGAGCAGCTCGACCGCGTCCCCGAGCAGGGCCACCGACACCGGCAGCACGGCCGGGACCGGCTCGTCGTCGCCGAGGGCCGTGTCGACCCGCCGGCTGAGAACCCGGACATTACGGAGCATGTACGTCACCTGGTCGGCGCCGTCGACGTACAGGGCCAAAGCTCCCCGGTTGCGCCAGCGGGCCGGCGCGAAGGCCACGTTCTCCCGGGCCGCGGTGACCGCCGCCGAGAAGGCGGCGAAGGCACCCTCGGCCGCCCGGAGGCCCGCGAGCGCGTCGCGGACCTCGTCCCGGTCCTTCTCGCCCAGGCCGGCGGCGACCCGGTGCAGGCCGTCGGCCAGGGCCTGCAGGGCCGGGTCGGCGGCCCGCCGGACCACGCTGAGCGGGTTGAGCGGCAGCAGCAGGGTCATCACGATCAGCCCGATGCCGCCGCCGACCAGGGCGTCCAGGAACCGGGTCCAGGGCAGGCCGGTGCTCGAGGTCAGGGTGGCCACCAGCACCGCCGACGAGGCCGACTGCACGACCAGTGGTGTTCCGCCACCGACGGCCGTGGCCACCAGCACGGCCAGCACCACGATGAGGCCGATCTGCCAGGGGCCGCTGCCGATGAGCAGGATGAGCGCGTCGCCGATGCCGATGCCGATGGCGACGCCGAGGACCAGCTCGGAGGTGCGTTTGACGCGCTGGCCGACCGACGAGGCCAGCGTGATCACGGCGGCGATGGGCGCGAAGAACGGCGCCGGCCGGCCGAACAGGTCGTGGGCCACGAACCAGGCGAGCCCGGCCGCGACCCCGGCCTGCACGGCGAGCGCGAGGCCGCCCCGGACGCGCCGGACGCCGGCGCGGGCGCCGGTGGTCACGGTTCCCGAAATGCTCGTGGTCACCTCAGTGACCTTAAATTAGTCGGGTGGAAGATCTCGTGGAACGTTTCCGGCACGCGGCCCGTGCGGCCGGGGCGACGGCCGCCGACGGCGACCTGGACGCCGCCGGTGGATATCTGCTGACGCGCTGGTCGGAGCCCCTGCGGCAATATCACACCGTCCAGCACCTCACCGACGTACTCAATGTCATCGATCTTCATGCGTCTCTGGCTCCTCATCCGGAGCGTGTGCGGCTGGCGGCGTGGATGCACGACGCCGTCTACGATCCGCGGGCTCTGGGTGACACCAACGAGCGGGACAGCGCCGAGTTCGCCGAAGGGCTGCTGACCACGCTCGGTGTTCCCGAGGCGACCGCGGCCGAGGTGGCCCGCCTGGTGAGCCTCACCGCCGGGCACGCCACCGAGAACGACGACCCGGACGGCGAGCTGCTCTGCGACGCCGACCTGGCGGTGCTGGCCGGCGACGACGAGCAGTACGCGGCGTACACCGCGGCCATCCGCCGGGAGTACGCGCACGTGCCCGACGACGCCTTCAGGGACGGCCGGGCCCAGGTGCTCAAGGCCCTGCTCGAGCTGCCGTCGATCTACCGGCTGGCCCCGCTGCGCGAGCAGTGGGAGGCGCGAGCCCGCGCCAACCTGGAGAAGGAGCTCAACTCCTAGACAGATGCTTCGGCCGGCGCAGGCCGGACGCCCGCAGCCGGGCGGCCAGCTCGCGGGAGGGCAGCAGCGTCGCGCCGAGCCAGATCGCGCTGCGGAAGCGCGTCTCCGGGATGTCGTAGTGGTCCCGGTCGAAGGCCCGGCGCGGCGCGCCCAGCATCTCGGCGAACGCGTGCAGCTCGGCGTACGAGAGGTCGCTCACGAGGTGTGACCAGAGGCGGCCGCGCGCCGGCCAGAGCGGCTCGTCGACGAGGATCAAAGGTCGATCTGGAGCAGGTCGACGCCGCGGTCGGCCGCGAAGCCGCGCACGTCCGGCGCGCCGACCCGGGCCGCGTCGGCCGCCAGGTCGTCGGGCATCGTCTGCGACTGCCGCTCGGCCGCCACCCGGGCCAGGTAGTGCTCGACCTCGCGCTCGCGCACCGCCTTGTCCCAGCCCAGCACCTCGCCCATGATCTCGGCCGTGTGCTCGGCCGACTCGCTGCCCCGGTGCGGGGTCTCGATCGAGATGCGGGTGCGGCGGGTGAGCACGTCGTCGACGTGCAGCGCGCCCTCGGCCAGGGCCGCGTACGCCACCTCGGCCGCCAGATATTCGGGCGCGCCCCGCAGCGGGACCGCCAGCGACGGGTCGGCCTTCATCATGGCCAGCAGGTGCACCGTCATCGACCCGTACCGTTCGAGCAGGTGCTCGACCACCCCGGCCGGCACACCGTGCCGCCGGGCGATGTCGTGCCGGTCGCGCCACGCCGCCGCGTAGCCGTCGGCCCCCAGCAGCGGCAGGTCGGCGGTGGAGGACGCGCGGGCCGAGCCGCCCAGGCGGCGGACGGCCCGGTCGATCACGTCGGCCGCCATCACCCGGTACGTCGTGTATTTGCCGCCGGCCACCAGCATCAGCCCGAGCATCGGCTCGATCACCGCGTGCTCGCGGGACAGTTTCGACGTCGACTCGGCTTCGCCGGAGAGCAGGGGGCGCAACCCGGCGTACACCCCCTCGATGTCGTCGGTGGTCAGCGGCCGGTCGAGAACCGTGTTCACCTGGTCGAGGATGTACCGGATGTCGCGGGCCGAGGCGGCCGGGTGCGACCGGTCGAGCTTCCAGTCGGTGTCGGTGGTGCCGATGATCCAGTGGCCGCCCCACGGGATGACGAAGAGCACCGAGGTGGGCGTGCGCAGGATCAGGCCGACCTCGCCGGTGATGGCCGAGCGCGGCACCACCAGGTGGACGCCCTTGGAGGCGCGGACCCTCAGGCCGGGGCGGACGCCGACGTCGCTGAGCATCTGCGACATGTCGTCGCTCCACACGCCGGTGGCGGCGACCACCGTGCGGGCGCGGACCTCGAATTCGGGCTCGTCGGGCGCCTCCAGGTCGCGGACGCGGACGCCCACCACCTCGCGGGCCTCGCGCAGGAAGCCGACCACGCGGGCGCTGGTCACGACGGCCGCGCCCATGCTGGCCGCGGTGCGGGCGAGGGTGACCACCAGGCGGGCGTCGTCGACCTGGCCGTCGTAGTAGCGGATGGCCCCGCTGATCGTGTCGGCCCGCAGGCTCGGGAACAGGTGGCGGGCGCCGTCGCGGCTCAGGTGGCGGTGCAGCGGCATGCCCCGGCCGGTGCCGAAGAGGCCGGCGAAGACGTCGTACGCGGCCACGCCGAGCCCGTAGTAGGCGCGACGGCCGACCCTCGCGGCCGGGTTGCCGGCCGGCAGCGGCACCATGATCGGCACCGGGCGGACCAGGTGGGGCGCGAGCCGGGTGGAGAGCAGCCCGCGCTCGGTCAGCGCCTCGTGCACCAGGTGCAGCTCGAGCTGTTCGAGATAGCGCAGACCGCCGTGGATCAGCTTGCTGGAGCGGCTGGACGTGCCGGCCGCGAGGTCACGGGCCTCGACCAGGGCGACCTTGAGCCCGCGGGAGGCGGCGTCGAGGGCGGCGCCGGCGCCGGTGACCCCGCCACCGATGACCAGGACGTCGAACTGCTCGTCGCGGAGGCGCCGGAGATCGGCGACCCGGCGGATCGGTGAGAGCCGGCCGGCCGTGTAGCGGGAGACGGAGGGATCGCGCACGTCCCCCACGGTAGCGCTCGCTACCGAAGTAGCTCCCCGCTGCACCCGATCCGCACTTGGCAATTCCTAGCGTCATGAGAGGCCCGGACCGCAGGAGTCCGCCGCCGCCGGAAGACGACGGGGACCCGCATGCACCGAGCTGTTCTGCGTTCCAGCCCGTACCGGGCACTTGTCCTGGTGGTAGTGGTCGCCGTGGCCCTCACGGTCGCCGTGACGCTGGTCGGCGGCAAGGCCGACGCGGCGATCACCACCGAGTTCAAGGCCCGTTTCTCGGCCAACGTGAACGGCTCGATCATCCTGCGCGGCAACACCAACATGCTCTGCCCGGCGTCCGCCACCTGCACGGCCGCGCAGGCCGGAACGGGCTCCAAGGGCGAGCTGAACAACAACAACTACGTCATGGAGTACGCCGACACGGACAACGACCCGGCGACCTTCAACGTCAGCACGGCCAGGGTGACGCTGCCCACCGGCGGCAGCAAGGTGCTCTTCGCCGGCCTGTACTGGGGCGCCGACACCAGCGCCGGCAACAGCGGCAGCCCGGCCAAGGCGGCCGGGGACAACGGCAAGGTCCTTTTCCGTACGCCGTCGAACGCGGCCTGGCAGACGGTGACCGCGACCACGGTCTTCACCAATCCGTCGAACTCGGCCTATCAGGGATTCGCCGACGTGACGCCGCTGGTCTCGGGCGCCGGCGACGGCGACTTCTCGGTGGCCAACATCCAGGCCGGCACCGGCAAGGACCGCTACGCCGGATGGGCGCTCGTGCTGGCGTACCAGAATCCGAACGAAGCCATGCACAGCCTGCGCGTCTTCGACGGCTTCGGCGTCGTGACCAGCAACGACACCAGCGTGAACATCCCGGTCTCGGGTTTCCAGACCCCTGACCTCAACACCGTCAACGCCAAGATCGGCACGGTCGTCTACGAGGGCGACCTGGGCCTCGACGGCGACAACCTCAAGCTCGACGACGTGGCGGTCAGCGACGCCGCCAACCCGGCCACCAACTTCTTCAACAGCACCGTGAGCGAGAACGGCACGCTGCTCAACAGCGGCCGCTCGCCGGGCAACCGCAACCTGATGGGCGTCGACGTCGACCAGTTCGACGCCTCGGGCCGGCTGGCCAACAAGGCGACCACCGCCAAGCTGACCTTGACCACCGGCGGCGAGACGTTCTACCCGGGCGTGGTCACCTTCACCACCGACCTGTTCGCCCCCGAGCTCGTCACGACGGCCAAGGGCACCGACGTCGACGGCGGCGACCTGCTGCCCGGCGACGAGATCGAGTACCGGATCGACGTGAAGAACAACGGCAGCGACCCGGCCGACAACACCGTGATCAGCAACGCGATCCCGACGCACACCACCTACATCCCGGGCTCGATGACGGTCAAGGGCAGCCCGGTGGCGGACACCGGCGCCACGCCCACCTGGAACCTCGGCTCGATCACCAACGGCAGCCCGACCTGGGTGACCTTCCGCGTCAAGGTCGACACCGACACCCCGGCCGGTTACGCGGTGACCGACGTGGCCAGCTCGTCGTTCAAGGCCCACTTCACCGGCATGGACGTCGACGGCGTGCCCGCCACCGACAGCATGACCGTGCAGCAGCCGCACGCCGACCTGGCCGCCACGCTGACGGTCTCGCCCGCGACCGTGCAGCGGTCCGCCGCGCCGAACGCGGTCACCTACACCGCCGTGGTCACCAACAAGGGCTCCGACCTCGAGCCGTCGGCCACCGCGAAGCTGACCCTGCCGGCCGGCGTCACCGCCGGCACGCTCCCGTCCGGCTGCTCGGCCTCGGGCCAGGTCGTGACCTGCCCGGTCGGCGCGCTGGTCGCGTCCAGCCAGGCCACCCTGACCATTCCGGCCACCGTCGCCGCGGGCTCCGCCCGCTCCGCCTCGGCCACACTGGACGTCTCGGGCACCGGCCTCGACTCCGTCTCCACCAACAACAGCGCCACCGCCGTCCTCACCGTCAACACCGCCCCCACGGCCGCCGCCGACACCGCGACCACCAGCAACGGCGTCCCGGTGAAGATCGACGTGCTGGCCAACGACGGCGACACCGAGGACCCCGCGTCGGCCCTGAAGGTCACAATCGGCACCGGGCCCGCGCACGGTTCGGCGGTCGTCGAGTCCGACGGCCGTATCACCTACACCCCGACCCTGGGCTGGGCCGGCGCCGACACCATCGGCTATGTCGTGACCGACTCCGACGGCGGCACCGCCACGGCCACCGTCACCGTGACGACCGCCAACGCGGCCCCGGTGGCCACCGACGACGTGGTCGCCACCGCGCCCGGCACCAAGATCGACATCTCGCCGCTGGCCAACGACTCCGACCCCAACGGCAACCCCATCCACGTCGACTCGATCACGCAGCCGCAGTCCGGCGCGGGCACGGCCACGCTCAACGGCGACGTCGTCACCTTCGTGCCGCCGGCCACCTACAAGGGCACCGCGACCTTCACCTACACGGTCGAGGACAGCGCCGGCAAGCAGACCGTCGGGCAGATCCGCGTCACCGTGGGCAACGCCGCGCCGGTCGCCGCACCCGACCACGCCGACGCCCCGTACGCCGGCACCGTGACCATCGACGTGCTCGCCAACGACACCGACGGCAACAAGGACGCCCTGAGCCTCGACTCGGTCGGCACGCCCGACCACGGCACCGTCACGATCAGCGGTGGCAAGGTCGTCTACAAGGCGCCGGGCGGCTTCTCGGGCGACGCCACCTTCACGTACAAGGTCGGTGACGGCACCGACACCGCGACCGGCACGGTCACCGTGACCGTGGCCAACGCCCTGCCGGTGGCCGCCGACGAGTCCGTGACCACCCCGTACGGCACCGCCGTGGTGGTCGACGTGCTGGCCGACGCCCGCGACCCGAACGTCTC
Source organism: Actinoplanes sp. CA-131856 (assembly GCF_050956135.1). Taxonomy (GTDB): domain Bacteria; phylum Actinomycetota; class Actinomycetes; order Mycobacteriales; family Micromonosporaceae; genus Actinoplanes. The sequence goes on from NZ_CP191849.1 coordinate 10,222,690, forward strand.
CGACGCGCTGCGTGTCAGCGGGCTGACCACGCCCGCCAACGGCACGGCCGTGCTCGGCGCCAACGGCAAGATCACGTACACCCCGAAGGCCGGCTTCTCCGGCGACGACACCTTCGACTACACGATCACCGACGACAAGGGTGGCTTCGACACCGCGACCGTCAAGGTCACGGTGGCCAACGGCGTGCCCGTGGCCAAGCCCGACGCGGTCACCGTCCCGGCCGGCACCGTGGCCACGATCGACGTCCTGGCCAACGACTCCGACCCCAACGGCGACCCGCTGACCGTCACGGTCGACGTCGCCCCGGGGCACGGCACGGCCACCGTCAACAGCGACGGCACGATCACCTACACGCCGGCCGACGGCTACCGCGGCACCGACTCGTTCCACTACACCGTCACCGACGGCAAGGGCGGCACGGCCGGCGCCACCGTCACCCTCGGCGTGGTAAACACCGCGCCGACGGCCCTCGACGACGCGGCCACCACCGACACCGACACCGCCGTGACCGTGCACCCGCTGGCCAACGACTCCGACGAGAACGGCGACGACATCCAGCTCACCGCGATCACCACGCCGGCCCACGGCACCGCCGTGCTGGCCGCCGACGGCACGGTCGCCTACACCCCGGCGGCCGGCTTCCACGGCACCGACACCTTCACGTACTCGATCACCGACGCCTTCGGCAAGACGGCCTCGGCCCTGGTCACCATCACCGTGCGCAACGCGGCGCCGATCGCCGTGGCCGACCAGTTCGTCGTGCACCCCGGCGCCACCACCACGCTCGACGTGCTCGCCAACGACGTCGACCCGAACACCGGTCAGAAGCTCAGCGTCTCCTCGGTGACGCAGCCGGCCAAGGGCGTCGTCACGATCACCGCCGACGGCCGGGTCACCTATCGGCCGAACCCGATGACCAGCGGCACCGACACGTTCGACTACGTGGTCACCGACGACCTGGGCCGCACCGACACGGCCAAGGTCACGGTCACCATCGACGCCGCGCCGACCGCGGTGGCCGACACGGCCACGACCACCACGGGCAAGGCCGTGGACATCGCGGTGACCGCCAACGACACCGACCCCAACTCCTCGGCGCTGACGCTGGTCTCGGCCGGGGCCCCGGCCCACGGCACGGCGACCGTCGTGGGCGGCAAGATCCGCTACACCCCGGCCGCCGGATATACCGGCACCGACACCTTCACGTACGTCGTGAAGGACGCCGCCGGCAGCATGGCGACCGGCACCGTGACCGTCTCGGTCGGCAACGCCGCCCCGGTCGCCGCCGACGACGCGGCCGCCGTGCTGGCCGGCCAGCACGTCGACGTGGACGTGCTGGCCAACGACACCGACGCCAACCCGGGTCAGAAGCTGACCGTCACCGCCGCCGGCACGCCGGCCCACGGCACCGCGACCGTCGTCGACGGCAAGATCCGCTACACCCCGGCCGCCGGATACACCGGGAAGGACACCTTCAAGTACACGATCAGCGACGGCAACGGCGGCACCGCCCAGGCCAGTGTCACCATCACCGTCAGCGACGGCTCACCCGTCGCGGTGGCCGACAGGCGCACCACCGCCTATCAGCAGACCGTGACCGTCGCGGTGCTGGCCAACGACCTCGACCCGGCCGGCTCGCTCGCCCTGACCGCGGTGACCACGCCCGACCACGGCACCGTGAAGATCAACGGCGGCAAGGTCGTCTACACCCCGCCGTCCGGCTTCTCGGGCGTCGCCACCTTCGGCTACACGGCCACCGACGGCAACGGCGACACGACCAGCACGACCGTGACGATCACCGTCGGCGCGCCGCCGGTCGTCCCCAACCGGCAGCTCACCGCGAAGGCGGGCGCCCCGGTGCGGATCGTCATGCCGGCCACCGACGAGGCCGGTGACCCGATCACCGTGCTGTCGATCGGCAAGCCCAAGCACGGCACGGCCAAGCTGAACAAGGACGGCACCGTCACCTACACGGCGGCGGCCGGCTGGTCGGGCACCGACACCTTCACCTATCAGGCCGCCGACGCCGCCGGCAACCAGGCCGCGGGCACCATCAGCATCACGGTGGCCGGGGTCAACACCAAGCCGGCGGCCAGGAACGACGCGGTCGCGGTGAACGCGGGCGACTCCGTGGTGATCCACCCGCTCGTCAACGACAAGGACGCCAACCAGGACAAGCTCACCATCACCAAGATCGGCCGCGCGCGGCACGGCACGCCGGTGCTCAACAAGGACGGCTCGGTCACCTACGCGCCGTACGAGAGCTACGCCGGCGGGGTGGACTCGTTCACCTACACGATCAGCGACGGGCACGGCGGCGTCGCCACCGCGATCGTCACGGTCACGGTCAACGCGCCCGCCTCCAGCAGCGGCGACGGCAAGCTGGCCAAGACCGGCCTGGACATCGTCTCGATGGTCACCGCGGGCGGCGTCATCGTCCTGGTCGGCGGATTCCTGCTGATGGCCGGCCAGACCAACGGCCCGGGCCGGCACCGCCCCGGACGTCACCGGATGTCGTAGCCCATTCAGATCACGCTAGGCGCCGAGCGCGCCTAGCGTGATCTCGTGCGCGGACCGGCTCTTCTCCTCGCCATCGCGGTCACTCTGGCCACACTGGTCACCGGGCGGGCCGACGCGGCGATCTCGGACCAGTTCACCAGCCGGTTCGACGTCAACGCCAACGGCGCCATCATGTTGCGCGGCAACACGAACCTGACCTGCTCGTCGCTCATCCTCACCTGCGCCGCGGCCCGCGCCGGCAGCGGCGTCACGGGCAACGCGCTGAACAACAACGGCTACTCGATGGTCTACACCGACACCGACGGCGACCTGCTGACGACCTTCAACGACAGCAGTTCGACGGTCACCCTGCCGCCGGGCAGCACCGTGCTCTTCGCCGGCCTCTACTGGGGGGCTCTCACCGCCCTCGGCGTCGGTGGCCTGCCCGCGCCCTCCCCCACCGACAAAGACAAGGTCCGCTTTCGTACGCCGGCGAGCGCCACCTGGAATCCGATCACCGCCGACGAGGTGTACTCGTCGACCACCAACAGCGCGTACGAGGGCTTCGCCGAGGTGACCGCCCAGGTCGCGGCGGCCGGCAACGGCGTCTATTCGGTGGCCAACATCCAGGCCGGCACCGGCACCGGGCAGTACGCGGGGTGGGCGCTGGTCATCGCGTACGGAAATCCCGCCGAACCCCTGCGCAGCCTGCGCGTCTACGACGGCTTCGGCTCGATCACCGACGACGACGTGGACATCCCGCTGTCCGGCTTCGAGACGCCGCACTCGGGGACGGTGCACACCGCGGTGGGAGCTGTCGCGTTCGAGGGCGACCTGGGCACCACCGGCGACAGCTTGAAGATCGACGGGCAGCCGTTGAGCGACGCGGCCAACCCGCCCAGTCCGGTCAACATCTTCAACAGCACGGTCAGCGAGAACGGCGCGATCGTCGGCGGCCGGGATCCCAGCTACCGCAACCTGCTCGGCGTCGACATCGACCAGTTCGACGCCAGCGGCAAACTCGGGCACGGCGTCACCCAGGCCGAGCTGACCATGTCCACGACCGGCGACGTGTACTACCCGGGCGTCCTCACGGTCGCCATCGACCTCTACGCCCCCAAGATCACCACCACCATGACCGGCACCGACGTCAACGGCGGCGACCTCGTGCCGGGCGACGAGATCGAATATCGGATCGTCGTCCGCAACGAGGGCAGCGACACGGCCGACGGTGTGCGTCTGTCCGACGCGATCCCGACGTACACGACCTATGTCAGCGGCGGTCAGTACTCCGCCGGCGCCGTCACCTGGGACCTCGGCAGCATCCCCTATCTCGGCACCACCACCGTGACGTTCCGGGTGAAGGTCGCGCTCGACACCCCGGCCCTCTACGCGATCGCCAACATGGTCAACGTCACCTACACCGGCCGGACCACCAACGTGAACGTCGCCGCCGTCGGCGGCACCCTGGCCACGACGGTCCAGCAGCCCCGCGACGACCTGTCGGCCGGCCTGACCGTCAGCCCGGCCGACGTGCAACGCGCGGGCGCCCCGAACCCGATCACCTACACCGCCACGGTCACCAACCTGGGCCCGGACCCCGAGCCCGCGGCCCGGATCGAGCTCACCCTTCCCACCGGCGTCACCCCCGGCACCCTCCCGGCCGGCTGCACCGCCGGCGCCCCGGTCGTCACCTGCCCGGCCGGGCAACTGGTCGGCGGCAGCCGGGCCACCGTGACCATCCCGGCCACCGCCTCGGCCGGCGCCGCCACGGCCGCGCTCGCCACCCTGCGCGTGTCCGGCGCCGGGCGGGACACCGCCGCGGGCAACGACACCGCCACGGCCTCGCTGCGGGTGAACTCGCCGCCGGTGGCCGTGCCCGACTCGGCCACCACCAGCCACGCCACCCCGGTCACCTTCCCGGTCCGCGACAACGACACCGACCCCGAGGACCCGAACACCGGCTTCACCGTCACGATCGTCACCCCGCCGGCGCACGGCAGCGCGGTGGTGCTGGCCGACAACACGGTGCGCTACACCCCGGCCACCGGCTGGGCCGGCCCCGACCCGTTCCAGTACGCGATCGCCGACGGCCACGGCGGCACCGCGACCGGCACGGCCACCGTGACCACGGCCAACGCCCCGCCGACGGCGAACGTCGACGTCACCAGCACCCCCACCGACACCGTGGTGACCCTGCTCGTGCTGGCCAACGACACCGACCCCAATCCGGGCGACACGCTGCACGTCACGGGTGTCGGCACGGTGTCGCCGCCCTCGGCGGGCACGGCGAGCCGGGCCGGCGACCTGGTCAGCTTCCAGCCCGCCACCGGCTTCTCGGGCCGGGCCTCGTTCACGTATGTCGCCGACGACGGCCACGGCGGCCAGGCGACCGGCCAGGTCTACGTCGACGTGGAGAACGCCGCCCCGACCGCCGCCGACGACCACGCCACGACGCCGTATCTCACCGGCATCCTGATCCCGGTGCTCGGCAACGACCGCGACCCCAACGTCGGCGACACCATCCACGTCTCGGCGGTCGGCCCGCCCAGCACGGGCATGGCGACGGCCGAGCCGGGCGGCATCCGCTACCAGCCGCCGGTGGGCTTCTCCGGGGTGGCGACGTTCCGCTACGACATCGAGGACAACGGCGGCTTGACCTCGTACGCCACGGTCACCGTCACCGTGGGCAACGCGGCGCCGGCCGCCGTGAACCGGACGGCCACCACGCCGTACGGCACCGCCACAGTGATCAACGTCCTCTCCTCGGCCACCGACCCCAACCCCACCGACACGCTGACCGTCACCGGCACCACCGACCCGGCGCACGGCTCGGTCGCGCGCAACCTCAACGGCACCCTCACGTACACCCCGGACACCCGGTTCTCGGGCACCGACGTCTTCGACTACACGGTCGGCGACGGCCACGGCGGCGCGGCCACGGCCCGGGTCACGGTCACGGTCGAGAACGGCGTGCCGGTGGCCCGCAACGACTCGGTCACCGTGCGGACCAACCTGCCCGGCGCCATCGACGTGCTCGCCAACGACGACGAGGACCCGAACGGCACCCCACTGACCATCACGGTGAGCGCGGCCCCGGCCCACGGCACGGCGACGGTCGGCACCGACAACAGGATCACCTACACGCCTCATCCGGGCTTCCACGGCACCGACGCCTTCGCCTACACGCTCAGCGACGGCCTGGACACCTCGACCGCGACCGTGACGGTCGGCGTGGTCAACTCGCCGCCGATCGCCCGCCCCGACTCGGTCGCCACCGACACGGACACGGCGCTGCCCATCGACGCGCTGGCCAACGACGAGGACCCGAACGGCGACACCCTGAGCCTGGTCGGCTTCACGGTGGCGGCCCACGGCACGGTCACCCGGGACTCCGACGACACGGTCGTCTACACGCCGGACAGCGGCTTCTACGGCATCGACGCCTTCACCTACACGATCGAGGACACCGACCGGCTGGCCGTCTCGGCCACGGTCACGATCACCGTCCGCAACGCGGCCCCGATCGCCGAGGACGACGCGTTCGTGGTCCGCCCCGAGATCGTCACGCCGGTGGACGTCATGCTCAACGACCACGATCCCAACACCGGCCAGCCGCTGGAGGTGTCGTCGGTCGGCGCGGCGGCCGAGGGCACGGCGGCGCTGGCCGCGGACGGCACGGTGTCCTATCGAGCGGACGCCGACTCACCGGGCACCGACACGTTCACGTACGTGCTCAGCGACGACTGGGGCCGCACCGACACCGCAACAGTGCACATCACTGTCGACTGGCCCCCGCTGGCCGTCGACGACGAGGTGACGACGCCGTCGCGCACCCCGATCGAGATCGCCGTGCTGGACAACGACACCGACCCCGAGGGCCGGCCGTTGACCGTGACCGCGATCGGGACGCCGCCGCGGGGCACCGCCACGCTGCTCCCGTCGGGCGCGGTGCGTTATGTGCCCCGGGGGGCCGCGGCCCAGATCGAGACCTTCTCCTACGACGTACGGGACGAGGCCGGCAACACCGCAAGCGCCCAGATCACCGTCCACGTCGACCAGGCCGTGATCCCGGCGCCCGCTCCGACCACCCCCACCGGCCCCACCGCAACCACCAGCCCCACCGCGACCGTCGGCCCCACCGCGACCGTCAGCCCGACCGCGACCCTTAGCCCAACCGCCACTGCGAGCCCCAGCGCCACCGCCGGCCCCACCGCGACCGCCGGTCCCACGAGTCCCACCGCGACCTCGTCGCCCTCGCCGAGCCCGTACAAGCCGTTGGTCCCCGACAAGGTGGCCGCGGCCCAGCCGGGCCGCCCCATCGGCATCCCCTTGCCCGCCACCGACGCCAACGGCCGCCCGGTCACCGTCCAATCGGTAGGCAAGCCCGCACACGGCACAGCCGTCCTCAACGCCGACGGCACAGTCACCTACACCCCACCCCCGGGCTTCGCCGGAGTGGACTCGTTCACCTACGAGGTGATCGACGCCAACGGCAACATAGCCACCGCAACAATCACCGTCACCGTCGGCAAACCCGACAAATACCCCGGCCCCAACATCCTGCCGCTCCCCGCCACAGGCGACAACGTGCTGGCCGTGATAGCCGCCGGCAGCGTGACCCTGGCGATCGGCGCCGCCCTCTATTGGATAGGCGCTTCAGGCACCCCGCGCCCCGGAAAGCGCCGCCCCTGACACACGCCCGAGCTTGCCCCGGTGGCCACCCGCCGCGCCCGGCCCCGGAAAAGCAGAAAGGCGGGCCCGCCGAAGCGGACCCGCCGATCTAAGACTGGACTCAGAAGTCCATGTCACCGCCGCCCGGGGCGCCGGCCGGAGCCGGGTTCTTCTCGGGCTTGTCGGCCACGACGGCCTCGGTGGTGAGGAACAGCGCGGCGATCGACGCGGCGTTCTGCAGCGCCGAGCGGGTGACCTTGGCCGGGTCGATGATGCCCGCGGCCAGCAGGTCGACGTACTCGCCGGACGCGGCGTTGAGGCCGTGACCAGCGTCGAGGTTGCGCACCTTCTCCACCACGACGCCGCCCTCGAGGCCGGCGTTCACGGCGATCTGACGCAGCGGGGCGTCGAGCGCGAGCTTGACGATCTGCGCGCCGGTCGCCTCGTCGCCGACCAGGTCGAGCTTGTCGAACGCGGTCTTGCCGGCCTGCACCAGGGCAACGCCACCACCGGGCACGATGCCCTCCTCGACGGCCGCCTTCGCGTTGCGAACGGCGTCCTCGATGCGGTGCTTGCGCTCCTTGAGCTCGACCTCGGTGGCCGCGCCGACCTTGATGACCGCAACACCGCCGGCCAGCTTGGCCAGGCGCTCCTGCAGCTTCTCACGGTCGTAGTCGGAGTCCGACTTCTCGATCTCGGCGCGGATCTGGTTGACCCGGCCCTGGATCTGCTCGGCGTTGCCGCCGCCGTCGACGACGGTGGTCTCGTCCTTGGTGATGACGATCTTGCGGGCGGTGCCCAGCAGGCTCAGGTCGGCGCCGTCGAGCTTGAGGCCGACCTCCTCGCTGATGACCGCGCCACCGGTGAGGATGGCGATGTCCTCGAGCATGGCCTTGCGGCGGTCACCGAAGCCCGGGGCCTTGACGGCGACGGACTTGAAGGTGCCGCGCACCTTGTTGACGACCAGGGTGGCCAGGGCCTCGCCCTCGACGTCCTCGGCGATGATGACCAGCGGCTTGCCGCCCTGCATGACCTTCTCGAGGATCGGGAGCAGGTCCTTCACCGCGGAGATCTTGCTGTTGGCGATCAGGATGTACGGGTCGTCGAAGACGGCCTCCATACGCTCGGCGTCGGTCATGAAGTACGCCGAGATGTAGCCCTTGTCGAAGCGCATGCCCTCGGTGAGCTCGAGCTCGAGACCGAAGGTGTTGCTCTCCTCGACGGTGATGACGCCTTCCTTGCCGACCTTGTCCATGGCCTCGGCGATGATCTCGCCGACCGTGGAGTCACCGGCGGAGATGGAGGCGGTGGAGGCGATCTGCTCCTTGGTCTCCACGTCCTTGGCCAGCTGCTGCAGGCCCTCGGACACGCTGGCCACGGCGGCCTCGATGCCCCGCTTGAGGGCCATCGGGTTGGCGCCCGCGGCAACGTTGCGCAGACCCTCACGGACCAGCGCCTGGGCGAGGACGGTCGCCGTCGTCGTGCCGTCACCGGCAACGTCGTCGGTCTTCTTGGCGACCTCCTTGACCAGCTCGGCGCCGATCTTCTCGAAGGTGTCCTCGAGCTCGATCTCCTTGGCGATCGACACACCATCGTTGGTGATGGTGGGAGCGCCCCACTTCTTCTCGAGCACGACGTTGCGGCCCTTGGGGCCGAGCGTCACCTTTACGGCGTCGGCGAGCTGGTTCATGCCCCGCTCGAGGCCGCGACGAGCTTCCTCGTCGAATGCGATGATCTTGGCCATACGGCTTTGTCCTCCTGGACATACGCGGTGCCGGGCCTCGTCGGCCCCGCCCGTTGCGAACTCTGCGGACGTCACCACCTGGCGTCGTGACGTCCTCAGGCCGAGCCGGATAGCCCGCGACGACCGGCCCCGTGCCCCGGCGCCGATGGCGACACCGTGACCGAGACCCCACCGTCCCGACCTGCTGGCACTCACCGCTAGCGAGTGCCAATGACTTGTTTAGCACTCTCAGGTGGCGAGTGCAAGGAAACCCCGGTCCAACCTCCCCGCCACCGCCCTTGACCGGACTGAAGACCTCCTGCCGCCCTAAGTCAGTCTTCAGGCACGTTCAGCTCAGCGCGCAAAGACGCCGCCGTGACCACTCCCTCGGAGCGACGACCTTGGCCGTACGCCACCAGCGCCCCCACGGCCCACACCTGGACCGTGACCACTCCCACCACGGTCGCCGCCAGCCCGCCCCACATCTCGTCGGCCACCAGCGGCAGCCCCGACGCCGCCGCCGACACGGCCACCATCCCCAGCACCGGCCCACGCCCCAGCAGGTGCGCCGCCCGCCGAACCCCATGACCGCGTTCGATCAGCACCACACACCCGAACACCCCCGCCACGGCCAGCAGCCCCGTCGAGGCCACCACGGCGACGGCCTCGTGAGCCACCAGCGACAGCCCGCCCGTCACCAGCCCCACCCCCGCGAACCACAGCCAGAGCCCGCGCAGCCGGTTCGCCACCAGCCCCCACACCACCCGCAGCCGGGGCCGCACCCCGTCGGCGGCCGAAGGCACGGCCACCCCCACCGCCCCCGCCAGGCAGATCACCAGCGGAAGCGCCGACACGGTCAGGTAAGCCAGCCACATCGTCGGCAACAACAGCAGCCCGAACCCACCGGCCAGATCGAAGAGCGCCGGCGCCGCGATGACGGTGTCGTCAAGCCGCCCCACGAAGAAATGCATGGGAAGCGCCGCCAGAGCCATCCCCGGCAGCAACCGAACCCCATCGCGCCCGAGCACAGCCACAACCCGCCCGGCCCACCCGCGCAGCCCAGACCCCGGCGCCGGCACGAGCGCGTCCCGCACCCCCGGATTCACCGTTTCGGGTAAGCCCCCACGCGGCAGCTCGGCCGTCCGCGACTCCGGATCGAAGGGGTCCGCGGCCACCACCACCGGCGCTTCGACCATGTGCAGAGCGCCCTCGACCTGATCCATCGAAACACCTTGCCCCAGCACCCACCCCCCTCGCCACCCGGCCCGGCCACGCGCCCACACGCCCACCGACGGAGCCCGCCCTCCCTTGGGGGCCTCCTTCCTGGCACCAGTGTGAGGGAAATGCAAGATCGCTAGGACCGGCCTGTGGACAACCAGACGCCCTGTGGACAACGCCCGCCGACAGTTCGTGAGCTGCAAGACTGCGGGCAGCAGACGACGAGCGGCCGGAGCTGCGGCCGGCGGACGGCCGGGCCAACGGACGACGGACGGCCGGGCCAGCGGACGACGGACGGGAGGAGCGGCCGGCAAGACGGGCGGGAGGAGCGGCAGGCAGCGCGGGCGGGAGGACAGGACGGAGCAGCAAGCAAAGGCGGGCGGGAGGAGCAGCAGGCAAGGCGGGCGGGAGGAGCAGCAGGCAAGGCGGGCGGGAGGAGCAGCAGGCAAGGCGGGCGGGAGGAGGAGCAAGCAAGGCGGACGGGAAGAGCAGCAAGCAAGGCGGCCCTGCTCGTCCGATTAGCGCCAACCGGCTTGCCCCAAGGAAGGTCAACGGGTAGTCAGGACGGCATGGACAGCTGGAGCGTGCACCGGGTCACCGCCGGCGACGCGGCTCGGATGCGGGCTCTGCGACTGGAGATGCTGGCCGACAGCCCGCTCGCCTTTCTCGAGACCCTGGCCCAGGCCGCCGCCCGGTCGCATGAGGGCTACCGGCAGCGCATCGCCCAGGCCGCCTCCGGGGATGAGCTCGCCCAGTTCGTGGCCGATCCCGGGCCCGGTCAGCGGCTCATCGGGCACGCCGGCGGCACCGTCGCCCACGACTCCTCGCCCGAGACCGTGGTCTTCGCCGTCTATGTCACCCCCGCCTATCGGAGCGGCAAGGTTCTCCCGGAGCTGATGGAGGCCGTCTTCGACTGGTCGCGCCGGGCCGGGCGACGCCGCACGATGCTCGAAGTGGTCGTCGGCAATGACCGGGCCGTCCGGGCGTACGAGAAACTCGGTTTTGAAGACACCGGCGAGCGTGTGCCCCATCCGGTGCTGCCCGCCCTCACCGAGCTGCGCATGCGCCGGCGGATCTGATGGCTCGGCGGCATGTGGCGCGCAGCCTGATCACCGCGGTGAACGGGACGACAGCGGTCGGCCTGATCGTGGCCAAGCTGGGTGGCGCCAAGCTGCGCCGCGGCCGCGACGGCGTGCTGATCGCCGAGGGATACCGGCTGCGGATCCCGCCCGCCTCCTGTTTCACCGTCGGCTCAGTGATCATGACTAGGCGTACGGCCGAATGGCTTCTCTCGCCTGAGAAGGAGGCCCTGTTCGGGCACGAGGCCAATCACGCCACCCAGTACGCGGTGCTCGGCCCGCTGTTCTGGCCGGCCTACTGGGTGGCGTGCGGTTATTCGTACGCGACCTCGCGCAACTGGGGGTCGCGCAACGTCTTCGAGCGGATGGCGGGCCTGGAGGCGGGCGGATACAAGCGGCACGTCAGGCGAGGGTCACCTGCCACTCGACGACCGAGTCCACCTGACGGAAGCCGACCTCCCGGTTGATCCGCAGCATGTGCTCGTTGGCGGTCGCGTTGAACGTGTCGATCACTTCGACCTTCGGCTCGTTCTCCCGGACGTACCGCAGGTTCTCCAGTTTGACCAGCAGGCCGAGCCGGTGGCCGCGATGCTCCGGGTCGACCAGTGTGATGTTCTGCCATGTCTGGGCGGGCTTCTCGTTCTCGACCACGATGCCGGTGATCGCCACCAGCCGGCCGTCGCGCACCACCCCGGTGTTGTAGCTGGTCCGCCCGCGCCGGATCCGCGACTCCTCGTCCTCGCGGACCCGGTCGGCGTCGAACTTCTCCGCTTCCAGGGCCAGGTCGCCGGTGGGGGCGTCGTCGTTGAAGCGGCCGTTCAGATAGGCCACGCCGTCGATGACGTCGTCCGGCGGCACCCCGGTCCACTGGACCAGCCGATAGTCGCCCGCGTGGGCCCGGGCTTCGGCCAGCAGCCCGTCGAGGCGCGGCTGGTCGAGGGCGCTCAGGTCGAGCCGGTTGCGGATCTCCTCCAGTCCGGCCGCCGCGCCCATGGCGGTGGCGAAGGCGGCCCCGTCCGGATGTTTCTGCACGGTCGTCGCGATGAGGTGGCGGCGGCCGAGCCCCCGGGCCCGCTCGACGGCCAGGTCCCACAGCGCCCGGCCGACGCCCTGCCGCCGGGCCGGGGGCAGCACCTTGAGCTCGACGTTGACCGACTGCAGGTTGTCCTGCTGCGACATGGCGAGGTACAGCAGGCCGACCGGCACACCGTCGAGAAGGCCCAGATAGCGTTCGTACGCATATCCGGGCCACCCGTTGGCCAGGACCGCCCGATAGCCCTCGAACGAGGAGAACGGCACGTCCGGCTGGTCATGCTCCTGGCCGGCACGAGCGATCTCGTACGCCTTCTCCACCGCGTCACCGAGCGGCTCGACCCGGACGCTCACAGGTCGTGCTGCCATTCGGTCTCGGTGCCGGCCGCCCGGAAACCGATCGCCCGGTTGATCCGCAGCATGTACTCGTTCTGCGAGGCGTTGAAGGTGTCGATCGCCTGGATGCCGGGCCGGTTGCGGCGGACGTTGTCGAGGTTGGCGAGTTTCACCAGCATGCCGAGGCGGTGCCCGCGGTGGTCGGGATCGACCAGGGTGGTCTGCTGCCAGGCGTGCGCGGGCTGGGCCAGCTCACCGGCGATGGCCGTCCAGGCGACCAGCTTGCCGCCCTGAAGCGCGCCCGCGCAGTAGCTGAGCCGGCCCCGTTTCTGCCGGGCCTTCTCGTCCTCGCGGAGCCGGTCGGCGTCGATCTTCTCCGGCTCCCAGGCGATGTCGCCGGTCGGCGCGTCGGCCAGCAGCCGGCCCTCCAGATAGGCCACGTCGTCGATGATGTCGTCGGCCGGCACGCCCAGCCACTCGATCGTGCGGTATCCCTCGGCGTAGGCCAGCGCGTCGGCCCGCAGCTCGGCCAGGTGGGCCTCGTCGAGGCTGGTCAGGTCGAGGCGGCTGCGGGTGTCCTCGAGGCCGGCCACAGCGCCCATCGCGCGGGCGAAGGCGGCGCCGTCGGGGCGGGTGTCCACTGTCGAGCCGATGATGTGCTTGCGATCGTGCGCGGCGGCCCGTTCGAGCATGAGTTCGTAGAGGGCCCGGCCCACTCCGCGCCGCCGGTGCTCGGGCAGCACCTCGATCTCGATGTGCGCGTTGGTGAGGTTGTCGAGCTGGAACAGCTCCAACTCGAGGTAGCCGACGGGCTCGCCGTCGAGCAGGCCGAGATAGCGCTCGATGACCAGACCCGGCGGTGGATGGAGAATCCCCGCTTTGAAGGCTTTTTCGGTCATGAAGGGAATGTCGGGAACCTCGTACGCCTGCACGGCCCGGCGGATCCTGTACGCGATGTCCGGAGAGTCAGAAGTCTCGATAGATACACGCATGGCCGCCACCCTTCCGGGTGACGGCCATGAACGCGAACGATTTTGGTCGGGAGAACGGACGCACACCGCCTCCGGCAGTGGGTCGTTGGGTCCCTCGAGAGATTGTCGCCAAGCTCGAGAGTGAGGGTCCGCGTACGGCGTCGCGCCCTCCCGCAGAGAGCATCCTGCCGACCCGGAGATCTGTTCGCAAGTCCTCGCGGGATGGAATTCTCACTTGCTGGCAGATTGCCGACTACACAGCGTTATCCGAGCAGGCCGGCCTCGCGCGCGCCCTTCAGCGACGGCTTGATCGTGTGAGTCGGCCCGACCTGTCCGGCGACGGCGTCCAGGGTCTTGAGTCCCTCGCCCGTGTTGTAGACGACGGTCTCCTTCTCCGGGTCGAGCTTTCCGCTTTCCACGAGCTTCTTCAGTACGGCGACAGTGGTGCCGCCGGCGGTCTCGGCGAAGATGCCGGTCGTCTCGGCCAGCAGCCGGATGCCGGCGCGGATCTCGTCGTCGTCGGCGTAGTCCATCCAGCCGCCGGTGCGCTTGACGGCCTCGATGGCGTAGGCGCCGGCCGCCGGGTCGCCGATGTTCAGCGACTTCGCGATGCCGGTCGGCTTGACCGGGATGATCTCGTCGGTGCCCTTCTGGAGCGCGGTGGCGATCGGGTTGCAGCCGGCCGACTGCGCGCCGAAGACCGTCCAGCCACCCTCGGGCGCCTCGGCCAGGCCGATCTCGACCAGCTCGCTGAACGCCTTGTCGACCTTGGTCAGCAGCTCGCCCGAGGCCATCGGGATGACCACCTGGGCCGGGATGCGCCAGCCGAGCTGCTCGGCCACCTCGTAGCCCAGCGTCTTGGAGCCCTCGGCGTAGAACGGGCGCACGTTGACGTTGACGAAGGCCGTGTCCTCGAACTCGTCGGTCTCCACGAGCTCGCCGCAGAGCCGGTTCACGTCGTCGTAGGAGCCCTCGATGGCCACCAGCTCGCCGCCGTACACGGCGGTGGTGATGATCTTGCCCTGCTCCAGGTCGTGCGGGATGAAGACGATGCTGGGGGCGCCGGCCCGGGCCGCGTGGGCGGCCACCGAGTTGGCCAGGTTGCCGGTCGAGGCGCAGGCGAAGCGGGTGAAGCCGAGCCCGCGGGCCGCGGTGAGCGCGACCGAGACGACCCGGTCCTTGAACGAGTGGGTCGGGTTGGCCGAGTCGTCCTTGACGTACAGCGGCGCCCGCAGGCCGACCGCGGCGGCCAGGGCCGGGGCGCTGACCAGCGGCGTCAGGCCGGGGTCGAGGGTCACCCGGGTGGCCGGGTCCTGCCCGGCGGGCAGCAGCGCCGCGTAGCGCCAGATGTTCTGCGGGCCCGACTCGATGTCGGCCCGGGTCACCCGCGCGAGCGCCGCCTGGTCGTAGGCGACCTCGAGCGGGCCGAAACACTCGTAACAGGCGTGCTGGGCGACCAGCGGATATTCGGCGCCACAGGCGCGGCACACGAGGCCCTTGGCGGGCGAGGTGGTGGTAGCACTGGGTGCACTGACGGCAGACGTCATCGAGGCCTTCCCTCTCATCTTTCCCCGCGGCGACCTGCCGGCCGGGGACGGAATTAGCACCTGCCGCGCTCGGCCTCGTCGTCGAGACTGCGTGGTGGTTGCCGGGGCTTCATCGGGCCGTTCCCTCTGCCCCTCTGGATGAGGTATTCAGTTGTTCCCACACCTTACGACGAAACCGTGTGATCAGGCTCGTGGGATCCCGAGGTGTGAGCCACACCCTTAGTCGTCGCCGAGTCCCAGCATCTCCCGGCAGGCCGGCACCCCGTCGACCGCGACCCGGGGCCGCGCCCGCCCGCTCCAACCGTCCCGGGTCAGCCGCAGCCGATCGGAGACGAGAGCCTCCCCGTCCCGCGCGTCCACGGAGATGCCGTCCGGCACGTAGCCGAGCTTGCGCGACACCCCCTGCGACGCGTGGTTGTCCTGGAACACCTCGGTCAGCGCGGCCCGCGCCCCCAGATGATCGAAGGCGAGCGTCAGCATCGCGACCCGGGCCTCCGTGCCGTACCCCTGCCCCTGATGGTCGAGCCCCAGCCACGACCAGGTCTTGACTTCCCGGACGACCGCGAAGTCCACCGCCCGGAGCCCCACCAACCCGATCGGCTCCGCGCCCCGGAAGACCCCGAACCCGAGCTCCCAGTCGTCCGGCCGCCACGACGCCAGGGCACCCCAGTGCCCCTGGAGAACGGCCCGCGCCCGGTCCTCGGCGCTCCCCTCGGTCCAGGGCGTCAGGAATGGCCGCTCCCCGGCCCGATGGACCCCTTTGCCGGCCAGCCGGGCCAGCTCCGCGAGCTCACCCTCATCGGGCAGCCGCAACTCCACCCGTTCCCCGGCAAGACGGAGCCCGAACGGGGGCCAAAGGTCAGCGATCACACCCCGATCCTGACGACCGCCTTCACTCCACGCCACCATTTATAGGCGGAAGCCACCTTCGAACCACGTCCGGTTGACTCTCGACCTGGTCGAGGCCGCAGGCTCTCCTCGTCGAAGGGAGCGAGAATGGATCTCGAAAATCGGGTGCTTCAACTCTGCCAGGACGGGATGCGGGCCGAGGCGCAAGGCCGGCCGGCCGAGGCGCGCGCCTTGTACGAAAAAGCCTGGGCGGCCCGAGCCGATGACTACGACGCCTGCGTGGTGGCGCACTATCTGGCCCGGCAGCAGGACAGCCCCTCGGCGGCTCTCCGGTGGAACACCGAGGCCCTGCGGCACGCCGACGCCGTGGGCGACGAGAGGGTCGCGGCCTTCTATCCCTCGCTTCACGTCAGCGCGGCCATGGCCCATGAGCAACTGGGTGATCCGGCCGCGGCCCGTGGCGCTTACGAGCGGGCGGCCGACCACGTCGCGGCGTTGCCCGCCGGCGACTACGGCGATCAGCTCCGGGCGGCGATCGCCGACGGCCTTCGGAGGCCGAGCTGACGAGCGACAGCGAAGACGCGGGGCCCCTCTGACGAAAGCGACCACCCGCTGTGGTTCGCGGATTGCGAAGGGTCACCGGATCGGTGGAAAGCGGAAAGGAAAGCACAGCGGCGCCGAGGGACATTGGCGGTGGATATTGACGAGAGTGTTTAGAGTCTCGCGGGTGACTGCCGTTTTGGAGATTGCCGGGCTGCAGAAGACCTATCGCAGCCGCAAAGGGACGCGAAAGGCGCTCGACGGGTTCGACATGGTCGTCGAGGCGGGTCAGGTGCATGGCTTTCTCGGGCCCAACGGGTCGGGGAAGACCACCACGTTGCGAACGCTCCTGGGGCTGATCAAGCCCAATGGCGGCCGCATGGCGATTCTCGGCCGGGAGGTTCCGCGCCATCTGCCGGAGACGGCCGGGCTGGTCGGTGCGATCGTCGAGAGCCCGCAGTTCTTCGGCAATTTCAGCGCCCAGGACACGCTGTCGCTGCTGGCCGACGCCGGTGATGTGAGACGGCAGCGGGTGACCGAGGTGCTGGAGCTGGTCGGGCTCCGCGATCGGGGCAAGGACCGGGTCAAGACCTATTCGCTCGGCATGAAGCAGCGCCTCGCCGTCGCCTCCGCCCTGCTCAAAGAGCCGAAGCTGCTCATCCTGGACGAGCCCGCCAACGGCCTCGACCCGGGCGGCATCCGGGAGATGCGGTCGCTGATGCGCAACCTGGCCGAGTCGGGCATGACCGTCGTGCTGTCCAGCCACATCCTCGGTGAGATCCAGCTGATCTGCGACGAGGTCACCATCATCTCGGCCGGGCGGCGGGTCGCGTACGGCTCGGTCGCCAGCGTGCTCGCGAGCCACACCAGCTCGACCGTCAAGGTGCGGCTCGAACCGGGTGTCGACGCGCGCGCCGCGGTCGAGCTGCTGCGGGCCAACGGGGCCCAGGTCACCGTCGAGGTCGACCACTTCACGGTCGGCAACGCCGGCAATCCGGCGCAGATCACCCGGATCCTGGCCGAGCGGCAGATCTACGTGAGCGAGCTGACCCCGGTCTCGGCCGACCTGGAGAGCGTCTTCCTCCAGCTGACCGGCACCGCGCCGGTCGAGGGCCAGAACCGCCAGGTGGATCAGACCGCGAGCGTCGGAGGGTGGGGACAGTGAGCCTCTACAAGGCGGAGACCCGGCGGCTGTTCAAGCGCCGCTTCACCAAGCTTTTCCTGCTCGGCGCCGTGGCCGTGCTGGCCGCCGTGGCCATCGGCATCTTCTTCTCGAACGAGGCGGTCGGCCCGTCGCAGATCGCCGCGGCCAAGGCCGACGCGCAGGCCCAGTTCGAGCGGGACACCCAGCAGACCGAGAAGGACAAGGCCTCCTGCGAGGCGGCCAAGGGCACCGCGCAGGCGAGCAACTGGCCGCCGGACTGCGAGCAGCTGACCCCGCCGAGCCAGGAGAACTACAACTACGAGTGGTACATGCCGCCGACGTTCATCTTCCGGGAGAGCTTCCCGGACATGGCGACCACTCTGGCCGCGCTGCTGGCGCTGGCCGCCTTCATCATCGGCGCGTCCTTCGTGGGGGCCGAGTGGAGCAGCGGCGGCATGATGAACCTGCTGCTGTGGCGGCCCCAGCGGCTCAAGGTGCTGGGCACGAAACTCCTCACCGTCCTGCTGTCCTTCACCGTGATCACGGTGGTGGCCTCGGCCATCTGGACCGGCGTCTTCTATCTGATCGCGGAGGCCCGCGGCAGCACCGACAGCATGACGTCGGGCGCCTGGCAGTCCTTCGCGATCATGGAGGTCCGCGGTCTGGCCCTGGTGCTGGTGGCCGGGGCGGTCGGTTTCGGGCTGGCCTCGCTGGGCCGGCACACGGCGATGGCGCTGGGCGTGACGATCGGCGCCGTGATCGTGTTCCAGTTCGGACTGGGTGTGGTGCTGGAGCTGGCCAAGGTGAAGTTCGTGCAGGCCTATCTGATCCCGGCCTGGATCTCGGCCTGGATGAACAAGGAGATCACGCTCGAGGACTACAACTCCTGCGACTTCTCCTCGGTCAACGGCTGCCAGCCGGCCCAACTGACCCTGACCTGGCCGATGGCGGCCGCTCTGCTCGGCGGACTCTTCGTCGTCATCGCGGGCGCCGCAATGTGGACGATGCGTAGTCGAGACATCACGTGACGTAAGAGCTTATGCTGACGACCATGTCCGACGAGCAGACGCCCATTCCGGCGCCCCGCGAGCCGGAGAGGTCGGAATTGTCCGATCGGGATCGTGAGATCCTCTCCTTCGAGGCCCGCTGGTGGAAACACGCGGGCTCCAAGGAGCAGGCGATCCGCGACACGTTCGAGCTTTCCTCGACGCGCTACTACCAGCTGCTGAACGCCCTGCTGGACAACCCGGCGGCCCTCGAGCACGATCCCGTGCTCGTGGGCCGCCTCCGGCGTCTCCGCTCGACGAGGGCCCGGACGAGAAGGCGTTAGTGCGTTTCGGCGTACGCCTCCAGCCACGCCACCTGAGTCGGATCGAGCGACGCTCGTACGCGTTCCCGCGCGGTCGCCACGTTGGAAGCGGTCACGGTCGTCGCCTCCAGCGAGTCCCGCATCGCCGCCAGCGCCGCCTCGCGGATGAGTGCCGCGCAGTCGGCCGCCGAGAAGCCCTCCAGCTCGGTTCCCAGTTTCCGCAGGTCGACCTCGTCGTCCAGGGGCACCGCCTTGGCCGACGCCTCCAGGATCGCGGCACGGGCCGCAGCGTCCGGCGGCGGCACGTAGACCAGCCGCTCCAGCCGCCCCGGGCGCAGCAGGGCCGGGTCGATCAGGTCGGGCCGGTTGGTCGCCCCGACCACCACCACGTTGCGCAGGTCCTCCACCCCGTCGAGCTCGGTCAGCAGCGCCGCCACCACCCGGTCGGCCGTGCCGCCGTCGGTGGCCTGCCCGCGGGTCGGGGCCAGCGCGTCCACCTCGTCCAGGAAGACCAGCGTGGGCGCCGCCTCCCGGGCCCGGCGGAACAGCTCGCGGACCGCCCGCTCGCTGTCGCCGACCCACTTGCTCAGCAGCTCGGCGCCCTTGACCGACAGCACGTTGGCCTTGCCGGTGCCGGCGATCGCCTTCACCAGATAGGTCTTTCCGCAGCCGGGCGGCCCGTAGAGCAGGACGCCGCGCGGCGGCGAGACGCCGAGCCGGGCGAACGTGTCGGGATAGGTCAGCGGCCACAGCACCGACTCGGTGAGCACCTGCTTGACGTCGGCCAGGTCGCCCACGTCGTCGAGGGTCACGGCGGCCACCTCGAGCGTCGAGTCGGCCATCGAGGTGGGCCGCACGACGTCGAGCGCGCCCTCGAAGTCGGCCATGGTCACGGTCGGCGACTCGGCCTCCTTCTGGCGCAGCGCGGCCCGCACACCGGCCTCGCGGGCCAGCGCACCCAGGTCGGCGGCGA
The DNA here is from genome assembly GCF_050956135.1 of Actinoplanes sp. CA-131856. GTDB lineage: Bacteria > Actinomycetota > Actinomycetes > Mycobacteriales > Micromonosporaceae > Actinoplanes. Next base: position 10,242,585 of record NZ_CP191849.1, read on the forward strand.
CGAAGCCCGGAGTACGCCCGGCGATCTCGTCGAGACGTACGTCCTCGGCCAGAGGAACGCCGCGGGTGAGCACACCGAGTTGCTCGCGGCGCAGGGCCGCATCCGGCAGGGGCACGGCCAACTGCACGGCTAGCAGGTCGGGCGAGCGCAGCGACGGGTCGACCGACTCGGGCCGGCTGGTGGTGGCGACCACGGCCGCCCCGGACCGCACGACCTCCTCCAGCACCTGCCGGAAGACCGTGGCGATCGGCTTGGGCTCATCGCGCGGTGCCAGCGCTTCGACGTCGGAGAAGAGCAGGACCGTGTGCTTTCCCGTACAGGCTTCACGGGCCAACTCCCGCAGGCGCGCGGCGGCCGAGTCGGCGGCCAGCGCGGCCAACTCCGGCGCCCACACCTGCACCACCCGCGCGCCGACCTGCGCGGCCACCGCCCGGACGAGAGCGGACTTGCCCGACCCGGCCGGACCCGACACCAGAACGCCCAGCGAGACCTTGGTGTTCAGCCGGGCCAGCACCTCACCGTGGTGGAAGCCGAGGTCGAGCAGCTCCTCCAGCTCCTTGGCCTGAGCACGCAGCCCGGGTAGGTCGTCGATGCTCGGCGGCGGCACGTCGGGGTCGGTCGAGGCGGGCGCCTGCGGCTGCGCGGCCGGGCCCGGCACCGGGGAAGACGTCTGACCGTCCTGCCAGCCGACCACCGTGTCCATGGTGACGACGGCGGACGCGGCACCCTCGACCGCGACGACCGTCAGCAGCGCCGTCGTCCACTGGTAGCCGAGGCGGTTGCGCAGGTTGCGCCCGATGTCCGGCACCGGGGCGCGCTGCCCCTCGCGCAGCGGCACGTCCTGCGGATAGAGCGAGACGTTGTCGCCCTCGCTGAGCACCTTGCCGAGCAGGGCCAGGCGCAAAATCTCGGGCGAGACCAGGGCGACCACGTCGGCCGGGCCGGCCAGCGTGACCCGGCGGGCGGCCACCGCCGGCAGCTTGGCCACGGTGACCCGGGCCCCGTCGCGGATGCCGAGGTTGCCCAGGGTGAGATCGTCGGCGTACAGGAACTCGCGGCTCGCGGACGCCTCGGCCTTGGCGGCCAGCGCCGCCGTCGTCCGGCTGCCGCTCAGGCGTACGGGATCACCGGGGTTGATCGTCAGGGCCGTCATGACCGCCGGATGCAGCCGGACCACACCGCGGCGGTTGTCGAGACCGGCCAGCCGAAGGGTCGCCGTCAGCGTGAGTTCTTCGTCCACCGGGACAACGCTATCGTCCGTCTGCTCCTGAGAGGTTTCACAGCCGCCGCTCAGACGCGGCCGGATAGCGTTTCGGCATGTCTTGGTCATCACGGCTGCCCCGGCTCACCCGCAGCCGCGTCATCGCCGGCGCTGTGGTCCTCGTGCTCGTCGCGGGGCTGGTCGGGTGGGCCGCGTGGCCGGAGAGCAGGGACTGGACCTCGACGGACCAGATGATCACCGTGCCGACCGGGCCCGGCGGCAGCGCCTCGGTCGCCCTCGACACCCGGCTCTACCTGCCGAAAGACCACGACGACAAGGTCCCGGCGGTGCTGCTGGCGCACGGCTTCGGCGGCACCAAAGACTCGGTGAGCGACGACGCCGAGTCCCTGGCCGACCGCGGCTACGCCGTGCTGACCTGGACCGCGCAGGGCTTCGGCCGCAGCGGCGGCCAGATCCACCTGGACAGCCCCGACTACGAGGTGCGCGACGCCCAGGGCCTGCTCGACTGGCTGGCCGCGCGGAAGGAGATCCGCACCGACGCGGCCGGCGACCCCCGGGTCGGTGTGGTCGGCGGCTCGTACGGCGGCGCCCTCGCGCTGATGCTGGCCGCGCAGGACTCCCGGGTCGACGCGATCGTCCCGTCGATCACCTGGAACGACCTGAGCAACGTCTTCCTCCAGCAGTCCGCCGCCACGGAGACCACCGGCGTCTTCAAGAAGGGCTGGGCCGGCGTCTTCTTCGGCAACGGCGGATCCGTGGAGACCGCCGACGGCCCGCCGCCGGCCGCGACCGCCAACCCCGCCTGCGGGCGCTTCGCGGCCGACGTCTGCGCCGCTTACCTACAGGTCGCCACCACCGGCGTACCCGATCAGAAGACCCTCGATCTTCTTCGCAAGTCGAGCCCGGCGCCCGTCCTCGGCAAGATCAAGGCGCCCACGCTGCTCGTGCAGGGCGAGGTCGACACGCTCTTCCCGCTCTCCGAGGCCGACGCCAACGCCAAGGGCATCGCCGCCGCCGGCACCCCGGTGCGTGTCGCCTGGTTCACCGGCGGCCACGACGGCGGCGCCGGCCCGCAGACCGACCAGGACAGGGTGAAGTTCCTGAGCGTGCAGTGGCTCGACCACTACGTGAAGGGCGAGGGCGACAAGCCGTCCGACAGCTTCACGTACTCGCGGGTGGCCGGCTTCAGCGCGCTCGACCGGGGCCTGGTGACGAATGGGTACTCCACGGAGTCGTACCCCGGCCTCGGCGGAACCGGAAGCACCCAGATTTCCCTGGAAGGCCCGGCGCAGCCGATCGCCAACCCGCCGAACGGCAACCCGGGCGCGCTGTCGTCGCTGCCCGGCACCGGCGGCCGGCTCAGCACGCTGCTGGCCGGTGTCGCGGCCGACATCCCCGGCCAGTTCGCGACCTTCCAGTCAGCGCCGGTCGGCACGGCCGTCGACGTCGCGGGCGCGCCCACGATCCGGCTGCGGGCCGCTTCGCCGACCGGCGAGGCCACGCTCTTCGTCAAGCTCTACGACGTGGATCAGCAGGGCGCCGAGACGCTGAGCGCCGGCCTGATCGCCCCCGTCCGCCTCACCGGCCTGCCCACGACCATCGACGCCGCGCAACCGGTGACGGTGACGCTTCCCGCGATCGTCCGGCAGATCGACAAGGGCCATTCCGTACGGGTCGTGGTCGCCACCACCGACCAGGCGTTCCTCTCGCCCACCGAGCCCGTCACGTACACCGTCGCGGTCGAGCCGGCACTGACCCTGCCGACCGTCGTGGGCGAGCCGATCGCCAACCCGCAGACCGTGTGGCGCTACGTCCTGGCCGGGCTCCTGGTGGCGATCGCGCTCGGCCTCGCGGTGGTCCTTCTCGTCCGCCGCCGCCGGCTCCGCCGGCAGCACACCCCGACATCGCAGGAGTACGCCGACACGCCGCTCGTGGTCAAGGGCCTGCGCAAGGCGTACGGGGACGGGTTCGTGGCCGTCGAGGAGATCAGCTTCACCGTCTCCCGGGGCCAGGTGGTGGGCCTGCTCGGCCCCAACGGCGCCGGCAAGACGACCACGCTGCGCGTGCTCATGGGCCTGACCATGCCGACCGCCGGCGAGGCCCTGGTCTTCGGCCACCGGCTGGTCCCCGGCTCGCCGGTGCTGTCCCGGGTCGGCGCGCTCGTCGAGGGCCCCGGCTTCATGCCGCACATGACCGGCTGGGAGAACCTCCAGGCGTACTGGAAGGCCACCGGCCGCCCGGCCGAGGACGCGCACTTCGAGGAGGCCCTGGCCATCGCCGGCCTGGGCGACTCGGTGCACCGCCGCACCCGCAAGTACAGCCACGGCATGCGCCAGCGCCTGGCCATCGCCCAGGCCATGCTCGGCCTGCCCGAGCTGCTCGTGCTCGACGAGCCGACGGACGGCCTCGACCCGCCGCAGATCGCCGAGATGCGCCGCGTGCTCAAGCGCTACGCCACCGACGGCCGCGCGGTGCTGGTCTCCAGCCACCTGCTGGCCGAGGTGGAGCAGACGTGCACCCACGCGGTGGTGGTCAACAAGGGCCGGATCGTCGCGTCAGGCCCGGTCGAGGACATCGTCGGCGAGTCCCCGTCGGTGCAGATCGAGGTCTCGGACGTGCCGGCCGCGTCCCGGGTCCTCAGCGACCTGGGCGTGCGCTCGGTGACACCGGACGGCCCGAGCGGCCTGATCGTGGACGTGAACGGCACCCCGCGCTCCGAGGTGATCGCCTCGCTGGTGCGGGCCGGGGTGGACGTGGACAGGGTGGTGCCGCGCAGGCGGCTCGAGGACGCTTTCCTGGCCCTGGTCGGGGAAAGCTCGGCGGGAAGCGGTGACCGATGAGTGTTTCCACAGCCGGCGCGACCGGCTACCGGCCGTCCCGCACGCTGCCCATCTGGGCCGAGGTGCGCCGCCAGGCGTCCCGCCGCCGCACGCAGGGTGCCCTCGGCTTCATGGTCCTGCTGCCGCTGATCGTCCTGGTCGCGTTCGCCTTCGGCGGCAACGGCGACGACGAGTCCGAGGGCAGCGCCTTCGGCAGCCTGGTCGACCTGGCCACGTCGGGCGGCCTCAACTTCGCCCTGTTCTGCCTGGCCGTCTCGGCCGGCTTCCTGCTGGTCGTGGTGGTGGCCCTGTTCTGCGGCGACCCGGTGGCCAGCGAGGCCGGCTGGGGCAGCCTCAGATATCTGCTGGCCATTCCGGTCCCCCGGGCCCGCCTGCTGGCGGTGAAGCTGATCGTGGCCCTGCTCTACTCCCTGGCCGCCCTGCTGACCCTGACGGTGACGGCGCTGATCGCCGGCACGATCCGATACGGCTGGCACCCGTTGGGCAGCTCGGTGGCGGCCGAGATCCCACCGGGCCAGGGCCTGCTCCGCATCCTGGGCGTGGCGGGTTATCTGGCGGTCTCGATGCTGATCGTGGCCGGCATAGCGTTCCTGCTGACGGTCCTGACGGACGCTCCGCTGGCCGCGGTGGGCGGCGCGGTGATGCTCTGGATCCTGTCCAGCATCCTCGACCAGATCACCGCCCTGGGCGGCATCCGCAACATCCTGCCCACGCATTACAGCGACGCCTGGATGGGCTTGCTCTCCACCCCGGCCCAGATAGACGACTTGGTGAAGGGCGCCATCGCCGCCGTCTGCTACGCCACGGTGTGCTGGTCGTTGGCGTTCTGGCGCTTCACCCGCAAGGACGTCACTTCCTGAGCACCGACAGCCCCGGTCGTACGATCAGAGCGGGGAGGTAAGCAGATGGCGACGTCGAACAGCGCACCGCCCGGTTCCCGGTACGCCGACCAGCGGCACTATGTGGTCGCGGCGAGCCTGGACAGCCTGCGCGGCCCGATGAGGGGCATCGTCACCCTCGACCGAGGGCTGGACTGGTCCGGTGACGGCACCTACGACCTGGAAGATGCCGGCGACCTCCAAGTGATGTACCAGACCGTGCTGAACCAGGCGTCAACCACTGACGATCTGAGCCGATGGCTCAGCGGCGACATTTTGCGCCAAATCTGGCCGAGCCTGTGGCTTCCCGTGCGTCTGCGAATGCTGTGGCAGTCCCATTTCCCCGAATTGGCCGGCTGAGGGATGGAGCCGGGCCTCCTCAAACTGGCGGACTTCGGCCTCCGGGTGGCGGCCCAGTATGGCTTCGCCTTGGCTGGCGGCTTCGCCGTCCAAGCGTTTCGCTCAGTGGCGCGACGACCTCCTCACCCTCGGCTCGTAGCGGCGACCGCCGGCCGTCACGCCCTGAAGGCGCCAATTGCGTTCCTGGTCGCCTCGTCAAGTTCTTCGAGGTCCACAGCTCTGGCCACCGCCCGAAGCCGTGCCGCCTGATCGGTGTGCCGCTCCCAATAGCTGTGTGGCGCCCGCACCACCGCGGCCAGCAGGTCGCCGGGGTAGAAGTCGCCCTCGGCCAGCGGATCGCGCTCCAGCTCGTCCAAGGCCAGCGGCACGAGCGTCTCGAGCCCCTCCTTCTGCCCGATGAGCACGCGCAGCCCTTCCACGCCCAGCGTCCCCACCGGCTGCCTCCGCAACGTATAGACCGTCGCCATCAGCCGTGAGGCATCCGCCGGCGGCTCGCCCCACGCCTTCCCCTCGATCTCTTCCAGCGACTGCTGCACGTCTGTCTCCTAAATACGGGAGCAGCAGCCCGCCGGCCAGGGCAGCGGTCTCGCCCGGATGCTGGATCATCGCGTTGCCGAACGAGGCCAGCCCGTTGACGACGTCCGCGCCCACATCGAGCGCGAAGTCGCCCACAGCATCCAGCCAACTCGACTCCTCCGGCGCCGCGTCCGCTTCCGCATCGAGGAACCGCGCCGCAGTGTCACCCTCCTGAACGACCTGGTCACGCGCGTTCCGCAGGGTGTCCCGCGCCGCCTGCCGCCCGGCCTCACCACTGTCCACGAAGGGCGCGACGACCTGCCCCGGCACCGCCTGTGCCACCTGCTGGTCATACGCCTGCCGGGCGCGCGCCGACGCGGCCTCACCCTCGTCCCACAGCCGGATTGCCTCGGCCGCCTGGCCCTGCGCCCATCGCAGCGTGCCCGCGTAGACGGCCAGACCGTCGGCGGCGGTGGCAAGCGAGTTGGACGCCTCGTACCACTTGTTGGGCTCGTAACTGAACTTCTCCCGAAACGCGTCGCCGGCCGCACCCGTCCACGCGCCGGTGTCGATGTCAACCAGGCCGTCGCCGGCCTTTTCCGCGTTCGCCGCCCTGTTCCGCAACGCCCGTACGTTGCTCTCCACCGCCGCCGGATCACCCGGCACCAACACCAGCGGATCGTGGGTCTGCCCGAGTTCAGTCATCGACGACTCCCGCGGCGGGGTCGGTGGTCAGGCGTCCCGCCGAGGCGGCGTCCGCCGACCGGTAGGCCCTCGCCGCCTCGTCCAGGATCTTCCCGATCGCCTCGGCGTCCTCCACGAGGATGTCGAGACCCTCGTTCCACCGGTCGCAGAAGTTCTCCATCGCCCGGTGCAATCCCGCGTGCCCGTAGGCACCGGCCGCCCCGTCCAGATTTTCCAGAGCGGAGTCGCGCTGGTCAGCCACGCTTTGCCTGATGCCCGCCGAGGCCGACTCCAGGACCTCGACCTCCACGTGAAACCCGAGACCGTCCATCGTCTCTCGCCTGCCTTCACCCCATGTCGGCGGTCCGTCGAACGTCGCTCCCGCGAGGCTAGACCTCACACGCAATATCGACGTTGATCAAATTCATGCGGTGAATGGGTCCGGGAGCGGGACGCCGGGCGGCGCGCTGAGGGAGACTTGCGGGCGGATGCGATAAATGCGAGGCCGGAGGCTGGCTAGATGACTGCTGTTCAGGACATTCCGCTGCGGACGATCGATGGGGAGACCTCGTCGCTCGCCGCCTATGACGGGCAGGTTCTGCTCGTGGTCAATGTGGCCTCGAAGTGTGGGCTCACGCCTCAGTACGACGGGCTGGAGAAGCTGCACGAGCGGTTCCGCGACAGCGGCTTCAGTGTGCTCGGCTTCCCGGCCAACGATTTCATGGGGCAGGAGCCGGGGACCGACGAGGAGATCGCCGAGTTCTGCCGGAGCACCTTCGACGTTCAGTTCCCGATGTTCTCGAAGATCTCGGTCAAGGGCGAGGGGCAACACCCGCTGTACGCCGCCCTGACCGCGGCCCGCCAGCACGAGGACGGCAGCGTCGACGTGCAGTGGAACTTCGAGAAGTTCCTGATCTCGCGCACCGGTGAGGTCGTCGGCCGCTTCTCGCCGCGGACCACCCCCGAGGACGAGACCCTCGTCAAGGCCATCAAGGCCCAGCTCTAGGCGCAGATGACCTGCACTCCGGCGTCCCTGAGCGCGGCCACCACCTCGGCCGGGGCGCCGGAGTCGGTCACCAGGGTCTCGACCTTGCTGATCGGGCAGATGCGGGCGAACGCGTGCCCGCCCAGCTTCGACGAGTCGGCGATCACCACGACCCTTTTCGCGCGGGCCACCATCAGGCTGTTCATGGCCGCCTCGCCCTCGTGGTGGGCCGCCGCGCCCAGCTCCACGTCGAGCGCGTCCACCCCCAGCAGCACGATGTCGAGGGTGACTTCCTTCAGCAGCGCGCCGCCGAGCGGGCCGACCAGCTCGAACGACTGCGGCCGGACCACGCCGCCGGCCACCACGATCTTCATGCGGGAGCGGACCAGCAGCTCGTTCGCGATGTTCAGCGCGTTCGTCACCACGGTGAGCTGGGCACCTTCGCCGCCGGCGTTCAGGTCGGGGCGTACGGCCAGGGCCCGCGCCACCTCGGTCATCGTCGTGCCGCCGTTGAGGCCGACGACCGTTCCGGGGGTGACCAGCCGGGCCGCGGCCTCCCCGATCCGCTGCTTCTCGGCCGAGTGCTTGGCGCTCTTGTAGCGCAGCGGCAGGTCGTACGACACCCCGTTGGCGACGGCGCCGCCCCGGGTGCGGGTGATCATCTGTTGCTGGGCGAGCTGGTCGAAGTCGCGGCGGATGGTGGCCTGCGAGACGTCCAGGCGCTCAGCCGCGTCCTCCACGCTGACCCGGCCACTCTCCGCGAGTAACTCGAGCAGGGCATTCCACCGCGCGTACCGGTCCACCGAGACTCCCCGATGAGCGTTCCATGATAAGAGTGTGCACATTAGTGAGCGAAAGCCCGGGAAGCAAACCTCGGCGCTGCGCGGTACGTCAATCAGTGCTTGCGTCTACGGCGGCCTTCCACGCAGAATGGCGCTCGAAAGTGCCTAAAACCGAGCGCATATGCGCAGCGACGCACGGTGTGAAGGGTGACCCATGAGCTACGTCAAGGTGGAGATCGCCAGCCAGCCCGAGTGCTGGCGCAAGGCCGCCGAGCTGGCCGACTCCCCGGGCCTGCCCGCCACGGGCGAGAGGGTCGCCGTCGTCGGTTGCGGCACGTCGTGGTTCATGGCCAAGGCGTACGCCTCCCTGCGCGAGCGCGCGGGTCACGGCGAGACCGACGCGTTCCAGGCCTCCGAGTTCCCGCAGGGCCGGAAGTATGACCGGATTGTCGCCATCACCCGCTCGGGCACGACCACCGAGGTCCTCGATCTGATCAAGGCCCAGCGGAACACCACCGTCATCACGGCCGTCGCCGACCAGCCGGCCGCGAAGATGGCCGAGAGCGCCATCGTCCTCGACTTCGCCGACGAGCGGTCGGTCGTGCAGACCCGCTTCGCCACCAGCGCCCTCGCGCTGCTGCGCTCCCACCTCGGCGAGGACATGGACCCGGTCGCGGCCGACGCCGAGGTCGCCGTCCGCCTGCCGTTGCCGGTGCACCCGGCGCTGGCCGAGCAGATCACCTTCCTGGGCCGGGGCTGGACCGTCGGCCTGGCCGAGGAGGCCGCCCTGAAGTGCCGGGAGGCCGCCGGATATTGGGCCGAGGCGTACCCGGCCATGGATTACCGGCACGGCCCCATCGCGATCGCCGCCCCGCGCCGCGTCGTCTGGGCGTTCGGCGACGTCCCGGCCGGCCTGGCCGACGACGTCGAGGCCACCGGCGCCTCGTTCGTGCACAGCCGCCACCACGGCGGTTACGCCGCGCTGGGCAGCTGGTGCGGGGGCCGGGCCCCGCTCGACCCGATGGCCGACCTGGTCGTGGCCCAGCGCGTGGCCGTGCTGCTCGCCACCAGCCAGGGCCTCGACCCCGACCACCCCCGCAACCTGACCCGCTCCGTGATCCTGGGATGACGAAAGTCGATCCTGGGATGACGAACGTCGTCGTCGCGCTGGACGTCGGCGGCACGGGCATGAAGTGCGCCCTGGTCGGCACCGACGGCACGGTCCACCACTCCGAACGCCATCCCACCCTGGCCGAGCGCGGCCCCGAGGCGGTCCTCGGCACCATCGTCGACATCGCCGACGGGCTCGCCGCGACCGCACGGGAGAAGAGCCTGACCCCGATCGCCACCGGCATCGCCGTGCCGGGCGTGGTCGACGAGGCGAACGGCGTCGCCGTCTGGTCGTCCAACATCGGCTTCCGTGACGTCCCGGTGCGCGAGCCCCTGGAGAAGAGGCTCGGCCTTCCCGCCGCCCTGGGTCATGACGTCCGCGTCGGCGGCATCGCCGAGGCGCGGCTGGGGGCCGGCCGCGGGCGCGGTCACGTGCTCTTTGTGGCGATCGGCACCGGCATCGCGGCCGCCCTGGTGGTCGGCGGCGCCGGCTATGCGGGCGCGCACGGCGCCGCCGGCGAGCTCGGCCACATCGTGGTCCGCCCCGGCGGCAACCCCTGCGGCTGCGGCCAGCGCGGCTGCCTGGAGGCGCACACCTCGGCCAAGGCGGTCGGCCGCCGCTACGCGGAGCTGTCCGGCCGGCCCGGTGCGACAGCGTTCGACGTGGTCAGCCACCTGGAGACGGACGACCTGGCCCGTACGGTGTGGCACGAGACCGTCGACGTGCTGGCCGACGGCCTGGTCATCGCCCAGGCCCTGTACGACGTCGACGTGCTGGTGCTGGGCGGCGGTCTGGCCGAGGCGGGCGAGGCGCTGCTCGGCCCGCTGCGCGAGGCGTTCGCCGCCCAGGTCACCTTCCACCGCATCCCCGAGATCGTCCGGGCCGAGCTCGGCGACGAGGCCGGATGCGTCGGCGCCGCCCTGCTCGCCCTCGACCACCTGGAGTCACTGTGACCCGCATCGGCGGCCGCATCGTCCGTCCCGGCGCCGTCGTCGAGGGCTACGTCGAGGTCGACGGCCCGGCGATCCTCGAGGTCACCGCGGGAAACAACGCCGGCGACGACGTGATCGTGCCCGGCTTCGTCGACATCCACTGCCACGGCGGCGGCGGGCACACCTTCACCACCGGCGACGCCGGGTCGGCCCGGGCCGCGGCCGCCTTCCACCTCGGTCACGGCACCACGACCATGCTGGCCAGCCTGGTCAGCTCCCCCTTCGAGCTGATGCGCGACGCGACGGCGGCCTATCTGCCGCTGATCGAGGAGGGCGTCATCGCCGGCGTGCACTACGAGGGCCCGTACCTCTCCGAGGCCCGCTGCGGTGCCCAGAACCCGGCCTATCTGCGCGATCCCTCGATCGACGAGCTGCAAGAGCTGATCAAGACCGCGGCCGTACGCCTCGTGACGATCGCCCCCGAGCTGCCGGGCGCCCTGGAGGCGATCGCGTTCCTGCGCGAGAACGGTGTGGCGGCCGCCGTCGGGCACACCGACGCCACGTACGAGCAGACCCTGGCCGGCGTCCGGGCCGGCGCCGCCGTCGGCACCCACCTGTTCAACGGCATGCGCCCGCCGCACCACCGCGAGCCCGGCCCGGTGATCGGCCTGCTCTCGTCGCCGGTCGTGTGCGAGCTGATCGCCGACAACACCCACCTGCACCCGGGCATGCTGTCCTTCGCCGCCCGGACCGCCGGCCCGGACAAGGCCGCGCTGATCACCGACGCCATGGACGCCACCGGCATGGCCGACGGCACCTACGATCTGGGCGGCCAGGAGGTCACCGTGGCCGACGGGGTGGCCCGGCTGGCCCGCAACGGCTCGATCGCCGGCAGCACCCTGACCATGGACGTGGCCCTGCGCAACACGGTCGCCGCCGGCGTCTCCCTGCCGGACGCGGTCGCCATGGCCAGCACCACCCCGGCCCGCGTCCTCGGCCTCGCCGATCAGACCGGCGCGCTGGAGGCCGGCCTGAGCGCCGACCTGGTCGTACTAAATCCGGACTTAACGGTGAAGCGCGTCATGCGGCGTGGCGTCTGGGTATAGCGGCCGCTCCCAGCCTCCCAGTCGTGGCAGCGGAACAGCGTCCCAGCTCACGCAGGAGATCAACCGGGCCAGAACCAACCCCAGCAGCAGCCCGGCCACCGAGTCGGTCAGCCAGTGGAAGCCGGTATAGACGGTTGTGCAGAAGACGATCGCCACCGGTACGACCCGTATCAAAATCGTCTCGCGGACCGTCAGCGACCGCCGCAGCAGCGCCGCGATCAAGAGAGCCAGCACCGCGTACCAGACCAGCGAGTTGCCCAGGTGCCCCGACGGATAGCTCATCGCCTCGGCCCCGGACGCGTACGGATTGTGCATGACCGTCTTGTCCGGCCCGTCGAACCGCGGCGCCGCGCGGTCGGCCCAGATCTTCAGGGGCCCGATGGTGACGTACGTCAGAACGAAGCCCGCCACGAACGGCATCACCGCCCGCACCGACCGGGTCCGCCACGTGAGCACCCCGGTCAGGATCAGCGCGACCGGCATCAGCACCTGGCCGCCCTGCCCGAAGTAGTTCAGCACCCGGGCCGTCCAGTAGACCGGGTCGGGCTGGTGCGCGAACGCCCAGTCGGCCACCCGCTGATCGAGCGTCAGCAGGTGGCCGTTGATCAGGGCGACGGTGAGCGCGACGAACGCCGCGAGGAACGCGACGTCGGGCCACCAGCTCTTCGGTTTACGCACGCCCTCAAAGTTAGATGTACTTGCCCAGCTTCGCGGCCAGCAGGTCACCGCGGACGCCCGAGTTGGGGCAGCCGCCGAAGTGGTGCAGGGCCACCACCTTGTCGGTCTTGCGGGACAGCACCGGCGAACCGGACGAGCCGCCCTCGGTGTCGCAGTAGTACGCGACGTCCGACTGGGTGGCGTACCCGTTGTAGCCGGGGTCGACCACCGAGCAGTTGCCGGCCTTCTCGCCGAGCGAGCCGGCGATCCGGGTCGGCTCGCCGGCCGGGTGCTGCGGGACGTAGAGCTCCTGGTTCTTCGCCGGGCGGGCGGTGTCCAGGGTCAGGTAGCCGAATTTCCGTACGGCCGCGAAGTTGGAGACCGAGAAGAGCGTGTAGTCGTAGACCCGGTCGGTCGTCAGGACACTGGCGCCCCACACCTTGGTCGGCTTGTAGACGTCGTAGCCGCCGCACTGCGCGCACTGATAGTTGAACCAGACCTCGGTGTCGTGGGCCTCGGCCGTGCTGGTGAAGCAGTGGTTGTTGGTGAGCATGCGGTTCTGGGTGCCGATCCGCCAGCCGGTGCACAGCTCGGTTCCGTTGATCAGGAGCCGGGCGATGGCCTTCGACTTCGTGTAGGCGACCGGGTCGGACGAGCGGTAGCAGACCGCGTCGGCCGAGGTGTCGCTGCCACAGACCGATTCCTCTTTGCCCGTACGCCCGGGCGCCGTCAGCTGCTTCTCGGGCTGCTTGCGCTGCTCGGAGCGGCTGAAGCCCTTGGCCACCCGGTCGACGTCGACGCCGAGCGTGCCCAGCAGCTCGCCGAGCCGCAGCGGATCGGCCGGGCCCCGGTGCATCTCGAGCACCGCGGTGTCGCCGGTGACCGACATGGCCCAGCGGTCGCTGTCGTGCTCGCTCAGCTCGGGAGCGTCGTAGCGGTAGGACTCGGTGCCGTCGGCGTTGGAGACGGTCACGTAGTCGCCGGGCAGCATCGCCATGCGGGAGAAGTGCAGCTTCACATAGGACGCGCCCGGATAGCGGAACGTCTCCTTCTTCGGCTGGCCGCCCAGATAGCCGAGCAGCCGGCGCACATTGAGCAGCTCGCCGACCTTCTGCCGGCCGTCGCCCTGCACGGACGCCGACTCGTGCCGGCCCTCCTGGTCGAGGAGCTCCGGTTCCCCGGAAGGGGCCACTGTGACCGATGAGGCGCCCGGCGCCGGGGTCACTCCCGCGGCCGGCGCGCCGGGCAGGCCGGCCATCGGGGCCGCCTCGGCCTGGGCCGCCTGTTCCGCGAGTTCCGCTTGTTCCGCTGCGACGGGCGTGCGCTCCACCGGTGCCTGCTGCCAGGTGCCGACGGGCCGGGGTTCGTCCGCGGCCCTCCACGCGGTCGCGCCGGCCGTGCCGGTCAGGGCCAGAGCCGCGCAGGCCGCGACTGCTATGCCTGCCTTACGTCGCATTTAGTTCAACCCGCCATTCACGTCATATCAGGGACATATGTGCTAATCAGGCGTTCTCGCTTGTGTGTAACGAGCCACCTGCGGCAGCGACGCGCCGGGGAGACCGTGCACACTGGTTCGGTGCGAATCACTTCCGCCGTCGTCGACCCAGCGCTGCTGGAACTGCCGTGGGGCATTCCGCTGGAGGAATGGCCCGCGGATCACCTGGTCGCCCTGCCCCAGGGCATCTCCCGCCACATCGTGCGGTTCGTGAAGCTCAACAACGTCGTGTACGCCCTCAAGGAGACCCGGGAACGGATCGCCGAGAAGGAGTACGACCTCTTGCGCGCCCTCGAGCGCATCGACTTCCCGGCCGTCGAGGCGGTCGGCATCGTCACCGACCGCGAGGACGCGAACGGCGAGCCGCTGGAGAGCGTGCTGATCACGCGGCACCTCCAGTTCTCGCTGCCCTACCGCGCGCTGTTCTCGCACGTGCTGCGGCCGAACACGCTCAACCGCCTGCTCGACGCGCTGGCCGCCCTGGTGGTGCGCATGCACCTCACCGGCTTCTCGTGGGGCGACTGCTCACTGTCGAACACGCTGTTCCGCCGTGACGCCGGCGCCTTCGCGGCCTACCTGGTCGACGCCGAGACCGGCAACCTCTACCCCAAGCTCTCCGAGGGCCAGCGCAGCGAGGACGTCGAGATCCTGCGGCTCAACATCTTCGGCGAGCTGCTCGACCTCGAGGCGGCCGAGCTGCTGCACGAGTCGATCGACCCCGAGGCCGTGGTCGACGACATCGTGGCGCGGTACGAGCGGCTGTGGCACGAGGTGACGTACGAGCAGAAAGTGCCCCGTGACGACGCCCGGCACGACATCGAGGGCCGCATCCGCCGCCTCAACGAGCTCGGCTTCGACGTGGCCGAGGTGGCCATGTCCACGACCGACGGCGGATATCGGGTACGCCCGAAGGTCGTCGACGCCGGCTACCACACCCGCCGCCTGCTGCGCCTGACCGGCCTCGACGCCGAGGAGAACCAGGCCCGCCAGCTCCTGAACGACCTCGACACCTACCGCGCCGAGAGCCTGCTCACCGACGAACAGCAGGCCGCGCACCGCTGGCTCACCGAGGTCTTCGAGCCGGTGGTCCGGGCCGTGCCGCCCGACCTGCGCCGCAAGCTGGAGCCGCAGGAGATCTTCACCCAGGTCATCCAGCACAAGTGGCTGCTCTCCGAGCAGGCCGGCCGCGACGTGGGCATGGCCGCGGCCGTGCAGTCGTACCTCAAGGACATCCTGGCCAAGAAGCCCGACGAGCAGGCCGTCCTCGGCGTCGAGGTGGGTTCACTCGCCGGCGGTCTCTAGCGGCCGCGCCGCCTGCTCCAGCAGCACCCGCAGGCCGGCCCGGCGGGCCACCACCACGATCTCGTCGCCCGGCGCCAGCACGCGCCGGGCGTCGGGCAGCCAGTCGACCCATTCGGAGCCGGCCGCGGTCATCCCGATCACCCGGGCGCTCTCCGGGCGGTCGGCACTCTGCACGGCCGCCCCGTCCAAGGCCGAGCCCGGCGTCACCTTGACCGCGGCCACCAGCAGCGCGTGCCGCTCGACCGGGATGGTGGCCAGCACCTCGCGTTCCAGCATGGCGGCCGCGAAGGCCGGCGCGCACAGCCGCGAGACGCTGCGGGAGATGTCGATGTTGAACGCGTCCTGCACCCGCCGCGCGAAGTCGTCGTCGAACAGCCGCAGCACGACCCGGATGCCGTCGCGGGCCTGCCTTGCGTGCAGGGCGGCCTGGAGGTTGACCGCGTCGTCGGTGGAGACCACGACCAGGGCCTGGCAGTTCGCGATCGACGCCGAGCGCAGCGTCTCCTCCAGGGCCGCGTCCCCGATGATCACCGGCACGTCCAGGCTCTCGGCGACCTTCACGCCGCGGGCCTCCGGATTGCGGTCGATCGCCACCACGTCGAGGCCGAGATCGGTCAGCTGGCGCAGCACCCGGGTGCCGACGTTGCCCAGCCCGACCAGCACGATGTGGCCCGAGTAGACCTTGAGGATCTCGCCCCGGTCGAGGGCCAGCCGGGTCTTGACCACGCCGTCGACCACGGCCGCGGTGACCAGCGGCAGCAGCGCCACCCCGGCCAGGGTCAGCACGAGCTGGGCGGCCTGGGCGGCCGGCTTGTTGTTCTCCTCCACATCGGACGACCCGACAACGGTCAGCAGCGTGATGTAGATCGACTTCCAGAATCCCTGTACGCCCGTGAAGTGACTCAGCAGCACCCCGGAGACCAGGGTGAGGCCGAGCGCGACCAGCACCGCGATGCCCAGTTTGCGGCTCAGGCCGACCCGGATGGCCCGGCCGACCGACAGCCACGGCCGGCGGCGCCGGCCCTCGCGGGAGAGCCGGCGGGCGGTCACCGCCTGCGCGGCCGGCCGTCGCCCGGCCTCGGCCAGCACGAGGTCGGCCGGCTTGGCCTCCGAGTCCGGCGGCAGCACCGTGGTCGTGCCGTTGCCATCCGATGTGGCCAGCGTGAGCAGGACCGCGTCGTCCGGCACGTCGGCCCGCCGGGCCACGTTCATGGTGCGGGCCGCGTAGCGGAAGTGGGTCGGCGCCACCTCGCCGAGCGCGGCCGCGACGAAGGCGGGCGCGGCCATCGCGGCGTCCGAGAGCACCGCGCAGTCCGCGAAGAGCCGCCTGACGCCGTACGCCAGACCGGTGTTGAACATCCGGATGACGAGCCGCAGGTCGCCCTCGACCGCGCGGGCGCAGAGAGCGGCGTGGAGGTTGACCATGTCGTCCGGCATCACCAGGGCCAGCGCGTCGGCTCCGGCCAGGCCGGCGTCGCGGAACGTGCGCTCGTCGAGCCGGGTCGCGGTGATCACCCGAACCCCGCGGGCCCGCAGGTCACCCAGATCGGGGACGGCCGTCTTCAGCTCGGGCGGGGTGATCAGGGTGAGCCGGACCCGGTGGCCGGAGCGGGCCAGCTCCTCGGCCAACGTGTAGACCAGGGCGTCCGATCCGCAGATCACCATGTGCGGGCGGGCGTCGTTCGTGCGCTCGCGCAGCCGGGCCATGAGGGATCTGCCTTGATCGGTTGCCACGCCGCGATCGTAACCAGCCGGAACCCGCCGCCGGGGCCGCTCGTTGCCCCATCCGAGCCTTAAGTCCGAATTGGGTTAAAGGTCAGCATCCCCCAGTCGCCAGGAGGAGTTCAGTGCGCAAAACGATCGTCGCCGGAGCGGTGCTCGCCGGAGGGATCTTCCTGTTCGGGGCCACCCCCGCGCAGGCCGATCTGCTGCCGGGCGTGGGCACCGACACCGCCGAGCAGCAGCTCGACCAGCGTCTCGCCGACGTGCTCGGCCAGAGCAACGGCGTCAATGTGGACAATCCACTGCGCTACAGCTCGCTCAACGACAGCCCGCTCGCGCAGAACCCCGTCGTGGGCTTCCGGGCACCGACCGGCACCCCCGACCTGAACCCGCTGCTGCCCGGCAACGCCGCCAACGAGCCCAAGCCGCAGCTCCCGGCGGCCGACGTGGTCGGCGGAACGCTCCAGCGCACCCGCAACGGCCAGGCCCTCGACCGGCCGCTGCGCGACGTCCCGCTGCAGGAGCTGCCGCTCCAGGGCTCGCCGCTGCAACAGCTCCCGCTCCAGGGCTCGCCGCTGCAGCAGCTTCCGCTCCAGCAGCTGCCCCTGCGCAACCTGCCGCTGCTCGGCAACTCCGGCGGTCTGCCGGTGGTCGGCGGCCTGCTCATGCCCGACGGCCAGCCGTCGGCCGGCCTGACCCGCCCGTCGGCCGGCCTGAACCGGCCGATCGCGCGCAAGGCGACCGGCGACCCCGCCGACACCAGCGGCCTTCCGGCCGGCGGCATGGCCATCATCCCGGCCGCCGACCCTGGTTTCTCGCAGGCGAAGCCGAACAAGCGGCCGAAGCCCGCTGCCGCGGCCGCCCCCGCTGCCGCCTCGGTCACGCCCGAGGACCCGCGCCTGCACGAGGAGCCGATCGACGAGCACCGCCAGTTCTCCCCGAACGGCCGCCCCGTCGCCGGGATCGACCAGCAGTACAAGTAGTCCCGTTCAGCAAGAAGGCCCGCTCCCCGATCGGGAGCGGGCCTTCTCGTTCGGCTGCTAGCCGGCGATCGACGCCACGACGACCGTGGCCCGGCCGACGACCGCGCCCTCGTCCGTCACGATGGCCAGGTCACCGAAGAGCTCCCGGTCGGCCGGCGGCGTCGAGGCCACCGTGACCGCGCCGGTCACCGTGGTGCTCGCCCCGTTGGCCAGGGTGGTCGCCGTGCTCGGCACGGTGACCGCGCCCAGCGCGCTGCTGTAGTAGACGTCCAGGTAGTCGTAGGCCGTCGTGCCCGCGGGCACCGAGTAGCCGTCGACCACGACCGTGTAGTCGCCCGCCGCCGGGTTGGTCAGCGAGATCGACTCCTCCGAGTCGCCGTCCGCGTCCTGGCCGACCAGGGTGTCACCCAGGTAGAGGCTCAGGTCGAGGTCGGCCGCCGCGTCGGCCGGGTTGCCGATCGCCACGTTCAGCGAGGCCGAGCCGGCCGGCAGCGTGAACGTGAACTCCTGGCTCTCCCCGTCGGCGATCGTCGGCCGCTGCCGGTTGGCGCTGCCGAGCGGGCCACCCTGCGGGGTGACCTTCACCGGGCCGAAGTTGTTCTTCACGGTCCAGGTGACCGGGTTGGCCGCGCCGACCGTCACGTTCGACAGCGTCGTGGTCTCCGGCGTCACCGAGACGCCCTGCACCTTGGCGGTCAGCGTGAACGGGTTGCTCAGCACCGGCGTGGTGCGCCGCGACTCGACCTCGAGCTCCCAGATGCCGGGGATCGGGTTCTCGTAGGCCCGCTCGCTCGGCTTGCAGGCCACCTCGTCGCTGTAGTTGCTGTAGCAGGCCGTCGACGCGGTGTCCTCGACCGGCACACCGTACGGGTTGACGCCGATCCACCGGGTCTGCGAGCCGGCCGCGAGACCGGACAGGTCGACCTGGAGCGCCTTGGTGCCGACCGGCACGTTGACGTAGAACGACGTCGTCGAGCTGCGGTCGACAGCGCCCTTGAAGGTGTTGGAGTACGCCGGCTTCGGCGACTCGACACCGGCCACGACCGTGTTCAGCACCTCGAAGTCGATCACCGGGGTGGTCGGGTCGTCGACCTCGAGCAGGCCCGCGGTCACGCCGTTGTTGGCGCGGACCACGACCGGCACGGAGACCGTCTTCTTCAGCGGCAGCACGACCAGCGGCGAGGACAGGAAGTTGCCGCGGTCACCCTTCCAGCTGAGCTTGTGGATCACCGGGTAGCTCGGTCCGGACGTACGGGTGAGCTTGATGGTGACGACCTTGGTCTGCCCGGGCTTGAAGCCGCCGGCCGAGGCCGCGCACCGGTTGTAGATGCCGACGCCCTGACCGTCCTTCGCCAGCAGGTCGTCGAGCGGGGTGCAGACCGGCGCCGACGAGGTGTAGTCGCGCGTCGGCGACTTCTTCTTCAGCGTCGTCCACGCGCTGGGCACGTCGAGCTGGCCGTAGCCCTGCTCGTTGACCTGCTCGCCCGGGATCGTGTCGGCCGTCGTGTAGATCGCGCGGCGCAGCGACGCCGGCGAGACCTTGATGCCGTTCTGCTTGGCCGCCGAGAGCAGCAGCGCGGCGCCACCGGCGGCCTGCGGGGAGGCCATCGAGGTGCCGTTCTGCATCGAGTAGCCGGGCGGCAGCGTGTACGGCACGGTGGCCAGGCCGGGCACGACCTCCCAGGTCGGGCTCAGCGAGACGGCCGAACCCGGCGCGGCGATGTTCGGCTTGAAGCCGCCGTCCTCACGCGGTCCGCGCGACGAGAACGGGATGAGCTGCTGGTCCTTGCGGGTCACCGCGCCGTAGTTGGAGAGCCAGGTCTCCTTGGTGATGCTGGCGGCGACGCTGACCACGTCGGAGGCCACCGACGGGTCGCCGATGGTGTTCACGCCCGGGCCGCTGTTGCCGGCCGAGATGAACATCTGCACGCCGTACTTGCGGATCAGGTCGTTGTAGAGGTCGGCCCGCGCGTTGTTGCCGTCGTTGAGCGCGGGCAGGCCGCCGATCGACATGTTGATCACGTCGACGTGCCGGTTGATGACCAGGTCGGACATGCCGGTGGTGAGCGCGGCGGCGGTGCAGCCACCGCCCCACGAGCAGGCACGCGACGACACGATCTTGGCGCCGGGCGCCTGACCGTCGAAGTTGGCGTTGCCGAGCAGGTCGTTGCCCGCGGCGATGCCGGCCACGTGCGAGGCGTGCAGGCTCTCCGGGATGCCGATGTTGACGAAGTCGGCGACCGTGCCCGCCGGATATCCGGCCGGCTCGATGTCGACGTCCTCGCGGTACTCGACCACGAACGGCATCCGCTCGGCCACCGCGGTGGCCGGGTTGTCGGTGCCGAAGTAACCGACGTCGTACTTCTCCTTGTACGGCCGCATCACGGCGTCGTCGGTGAAGTCGAAGTTCTGGTTCACGTCGACCCGGATGTCGTGCGTCTCCGGGTCGTAGAGGATGCCCCACGTGTCGTTGGTGTCGCCGTCGCGGTTGACGTCACCCGCGGCGTCGCTGGCCGCCGTGATCGACTCGCTGAAGCGGTTGACCCGGTAGTTGCCGGCCGGCGCCTTCCAGGTGGTGTTCGCGTACGAGAACGTCGGCCCGGCGACCGAGGTCAGCATGGCCCGCCACGAGCCGTCGCCCTCGAGCAGCGGGTCGGTCGAGGTGACCCAGTCGACGATCTTGCGCTCGCCGGTGGTGGTCTTCTGGAGGGCCGGGTGGGCCAGGTCGACACCGGAGTCCATGATGCCGATGGTGATGCCGCGACCGTCGTACTTCGGGTTCTTCTTCTTGAAGTCCACCGAGCCGGTCTCGTCGGTCGGCATGTACGGGTTCGCGGCCGGCGTCTGCGGTCCCGGAGGCGCGAGCGGCGCGGCCGGCTTGGACGACTGGGTGCCGGCCAGGTCGGTCTCGGGCAGCTTGATCGTCTCGTCGAGGTCGACGGCCTGGATGCCGGCGAGCTTGGCGGCGGCGATGACCTGACCGGTCGGCACCGAGGCGAGCACGTAGCCGATCTGGTCGAAGCGACGGGCGACCACGCCGCCCAGCGCCTCGATCTTGGCGGCGACGTCGGCCGACTTGCCGTCCTCGGCCGCGATGATGACCGTGACGTTCTTCTTCTTGGCCGCTTCGGCCTGGGCGAGCAGTTCGGCGTCGTGCGAGCCGAGGGTGTCGGCCGGCGACTCCTTGGGGGTGTCGGACGCCTTCTGCTGGGTGGCGGGCAGCGCGCCCGAGCCGGGATCGGCCGCGGCCGGGAGCGAGCCGGTCATCGTCGCCGCGCCGGTGGCCAGGCCGGCCGCCAGCACCGAGATGAACGTTCGACGGCCCCAAGTGGATTGTTGTCTCACGTACGGGTCCTCCGGAAGGAAGGCGCTCAGCGGGGGTTCACAGAGCGCATCTCCCGAATCTTCCGATCGATCGGAATAGAAGTCACTACGGTCGATGACGTCGTGACTAGGCCGTGACATTCCGTTCGACGCATGGGATCCAGCGGATTTCCGGCGGGTTACCAGCGATAACGCCCACTATGAGGCCATCGATATCAACCCATGCGAAGCAAATTGCCCGCCGCCAGAATCTCGTCGACCGACCATTGGTCGTACGCGTGGCGCCCGAACTTGCTCGCCACGATCCGCCCGCCCGGCGCGATCAGGAAGTCGGCCGGCAGCCCGAGCCGCCCGTGCTCCTGTGTCTTAGCCGGCGTCGACTCCCTCCCCCGCAGGAGCAACACCGTGCTGCGCACGATGGCCCGCACCAGAGGCCCCCACACCCGCGGGTTCAGCAGAGATCGCGGCGACGCCTGGACCCCGTACTCCCGGTAGAGCTTCTTCTCCGGATCCGGGATCACCGCGAACGGCAGGTCGTACTCCCGGAGCTCCTCGGCCGGCGAATGAAAGACGACGACCTCGCGAATGCCGGCCGCCTCGATCTCGGCGTGCCGCCGGACGATCGACTGGAGATGCAGATTGCAGATGGGACAACCGGCGAACCGGCGGAACTGGAGATGAACGGGACGCTCGGGATCGGGAATCGGAACCACCGCACCATCGACGGCGATCAGCTCGCGCATGACGCTTCCCCTCGTAGGCGTACGTCGTACACCTAAGGGTGTAAGCGTACCGCGTACGCTGTCAACCCGTGCCCCGTGCCCGATCCCTTCACCCCGACCGCCTGGCCGAGGCCGCGCTCGCCGTCATCGACCGCGACGGCCTGCCCGGGCTCACCATGCGCGCCGTCGCCACCGAGCTCGGGATGAGCACGATGGCGCTCTACCGCTACGTGACCGACCGGGCGGAGCTCGAGCTGCTCGTGGCCGACTGGTGCCTGCGCGATCTCGACACGTCACCGCCCGCCGATCCGCAGTGGACAGAGCAGATCAAGACCCTTGCCCTGCGCGTACGTCACCAGGTCGGCACACACCCGCAAGCGGTGCCGCTCCTGATCGCCAACCGCCAGCGCAGCCGGCCGTTGCTGCGCTGGGCCGAATCGGTCGTCACGGTGCTGGCCGAAGCCGGCTTCACCGGCACCGACCGGGTGATCGCGCTGCGCGCCCTGGTCGGCTATCT
This sequence comes from Actinoplanes sp. CA-131856, assembly GCF_050956135.1. Taxonomy (GTDB): domain Bacteria; phylum Actinomycetota; class Actinomycetes; order Mycobacteriales; family Micromonosporaceae; genus Actinoplanes. Next base: position 10,264,723 of record NZ_CP191849.1, read on the forward strand.
CAACGGCGCCCTGCTGCAGGAACAGCTGGGCGCGCTGGGCGGCCCCGGCACCGAGGCCATCGCCGCGCAGACCGACTTCCCGATCATGCGCGAGACGGCCCGCGCCGCCCGCCGGGTCACCGCCGAACAGGAGTTCACGGGCGGCCTCGACATCGTGCTGCGCGGCCTCAGCCGATCGGATCGGGAACCCGGCGGGCCCCCATCGAATTGACCGCGACCAGCACGACCAGCAGCACCGCGAGCACTTCGACCGACGCCGGCACCAGCGGCGTCAGCAGGCAGAGGACCACACCGACCGGGTACGTCGCGAGCAGGGGGCCCCGCTGGTGCGGGCGGATGTGCAGCAGCCAGACGAAGAACAGGAAGACGGCCACCGGCACGGCTATCGCGTACGCGGCCGCGGTCTTCGAGATCTCCGCATGGTGGGTCACGTAGTCGACGTTCACGCCGATGCCGGCACCGACCGCGGCCGCGGCCGCGAAGATGAAGTAGTGGCCGTAGCCCCACATCAGCGACGTCCGCAACCGCGTGATCAGGTTGTGCGCCGACCGGTCGAAATAGGTCCACCACAGCGCGAAGACGATGACGATCCCGGAGACGGCCAGGCTGATCAGCGGCGACTCGTACTCGCCCTCGTCGAACGCGCTCTGAAAAGCGACAGTGGCCGACAGGACGGCCTCACCCAGCACGATGATCGTGAAAAGCCCGTACCGCTCGGTGATGTGGTGCGGGTGATAGGTCGTCGGCCCGCCCGGCGCGGCCTCGGCCCACACCGGCACGGCCAGCTCCAGCAGGGCCAGCGCCACGAAGGCGGGCGTGATCCACGGCGAGTCGTGCGGGATCAGCAGGCGCAGCAGCCAGAACACCTGCACGGCGGTCACCCCGGCCGCGTAGCGATAGGCGGTCACCCGGCGCTGCGGGTCCGAGCGGGCCGCGCGCAGCCACTGCGACACCAGGGCGAGCCGCATGATGACGTAGCCGATGGTGATGACCAGGAAGTCGGTGCGCTCGAAGGCGGCCTCGACACCGGCCGCCAGCACCAGCGCGCCGGCGATCTGCACCAAAGTGGTGATCCGGTAGACGTCGTCGTCGGTGTCGTAGGCCGAGGCGAACCAGGTGAAGTTCATCCACGCCCACCAGATCGCGAAGAACACGGTCAGATAGCCGTAGAGGCCGTGCCCGACGTGGTGCTCGGCGATGCTGTGGTGCAGCGGCAGGGCGGCCTGGGCCACCGCCACCACGAAACAGAGGTCGAAGAAAAGCTCCAGCGGCGTCGAGACCCGATGCGGCTCGTCGGCCGAGCGCGCCCGCATGGGCGCCAGGAAGTTGCGGGCCGGACTCGTCATTCGCGCACTCCGTCTATGAAATCCCAGTTGAGCAAGGTGAACGGCGCCTCCTCGGAAGCGCCCGCCCGCCGATAGGTGGCGCGCGCCGCGACGTTCTCGGGCTCAGTGCCGACCCACATGCCGTAGCAGCCGTTACGCCGGGCGACTCCCGCCAACTCTTCGACCAGGCGGGTGCCCACTCCGTGACGGCGGGAGCCCTCGGTCACACCCAGCTCGTAGATGAACATCTCGGTGCCCTTGTCCGGGTGGGTCAACTCCACCCCCGAGATCATTCCCACGGGTACGCCGGCGTCGTCGTAGGCCAGCAGCAGATGATGCCCCGGCGACGCGAGGAAACGCTCGGTCACCTCCGGCAACGGCGGCGAGTCGAAGAGATCGGCGGCGGCATGGACCGCTTCCGCTTTTTCGATCCGTTCGATGCGCATGGCGACCACCATAGGTGGCGGGTCGCGTCGTACCCAGGTCGTAGCATGACGCGCATGACCGACGGCTTCGTGCTCGGTGTCGACCTCGGCACTTCGCACACGGTGGCAATGCTCCGCCGGCCCGACGGACGAACCCGTCCGCTGCTGTTCGACGGCCGCCCGCTGCTGCCCTCGGCGGTCTTCCTCGACCCGTCCGGCCGCCTGACCGTGGGCGCCGACGCCCTGCGCCTGGGCCAGGCCGACCCCGGCCGTCTGGAGCCCCACCCGAAACGTCACGTGGACGACGAGACGGTCATGCTCGGCGACGGCGCCACGGTCCCGGTCGCCGCCCTGCTGGCCGCCCTGCTGGAGGCGGTGGCCCGCGAGGCGGTCGCCACGGCCGGCTTCCTGCCGCCGGCGGTGGTCACCTGTCCAGCGTCCTGGGGCGCCCGCCGCCGCGCGGTGCTGACCCAGGCCCTGAGCCGGGCCGGCTGGCCGTCCGACACCCTGGGCGCCCCCGCCGAGACCACACTGGTCACCGAGCCGGTGGCGGCCGCGCGCTACTTCGCCGAGGTCCTGCGCCGCCCCCTACCCGACAGATCATCCTTGGCCGTCTTCGACTTCGGCGGCGGCACGCTGGACGTGGCAGTGGTCCGCCGCGAGGGCCCCTCCTACACCGTGACCACCTTCGGCACCGCCGACGGACAGACGCGCGGCGCGACCGCCGCCGACGGACGGGTTCACGGCGCGACCGGCGCCGACGGAGGGGCTCGCGGCGCGACCGGCGCCGACGGACGGGCTCGCCGCGCAACCGGCGCCGACGGCCCGTTCGCCGTGACGGCCTCCGGCGGCGCCGACGACCTGGGCGGCCTCGACATCGACGCGGCCCTGGTCGACCACCTGGGCAAGTCGCTGAGCGGCGCCGAGCCCGCCGCCTGGCAGGCCCTGACCGAGCCCGTCACCCTGGCCCAGTGGCGCGCCCGCCGCCAGTTCTGGGAAGACGTCCGCGGCGCGAAGGAGATGCTCTCCCGCAGCTCCTTCGCCCCGGTCCCGATCCCCGGCGTGGAACAGGCAGTCCACCTGACCCGCGACGAGCTGGAAGCCGCAGCCGACCCCTTGATCCGCCGAGGCGTGGCCGAGGCCGCCGCCGTGATCGCCGCCGCCGGCCTGTCCCCCACCGACCTGGCCGGCCTGTTCCTGGTCGGCGGCTCCTCCCGGGTCCCTTTGGTGGCCCGCCTGCTGCACAGCGAGTTGGGCATAGCTCCCACAGTCCTGGAACAGCCCGAACTAGCCGTAGCCGAAGGCGCCACCCTGGCCGCCGCCCTGCGCTACACCCCTGGCGTCTCCACCGCGGCCACCCCGACTCCCACGCCCCCAACGGCCCACGAGGTGCCACCCCCGATCACCGACACCCAGGCCGCCTCCACACCCGTAGACCCGATCTCCCCAGCCGCCGCCCCCGCCTCCAGCCACCCCGGCCCCGCCGCGGCTGCCTCCGGCCAGCCAGGCTCCGCCGCCGCGTCTTCGCCCGGCCATCCGGCCTCCGCCGCCGCTCCGTCCCCTGGCCACGCGGCCTCACCAGCCGCGCACCAATTCAGCACAGAGCCCAGCCCGCCCCCTCCGCCGGACAAAACGGACGACCGCGAACCTGCCGCGCGCCCCTTCAACCCGGATCCCAGCCCACCCCCTTCATCGGACATAACGGACGAACGCGAATACGTCGAGGCCGTAGACCCGTGGGCCACCGCCGAGGCCGCCGCGATCGCCGCCGGCCACGTCACGCCCACATCGGCCACGCCATCGCCCATCCCGTCGCCGGCCGATCCGATGTCAGCCGCCCCAATGTCAGGCGCCCCGATGTCAGGCGCTCCAATGGCAGGCACCCCGATGTCAGGCGCGCCGATGTCAGGCGCCCCGATGTCGGCCGCGCCCTGGCAACCCCCGGCGCCGCCGCCCACGCACTCCCCCGAAGCGCGGCCCGGCGCCACGAACGCCAAACGCCGCACGTGGATCATCGCCGGCGCCGCGACCTTGGCCGTCGTCCTCGCCGCCGGCACGGCCCTGGCCTGGACCCTCTGGCCGCGCTATCCCGCGCTCGATTACCACCCCCTCGCCGACCTTCAGCACGTGCCGGCCGCCGTGCCCATCGACTCCTCCTGGTCGGACGCCGCCGTGATCGGCGACCGCGTTTATTTCGCCAGCACTGACTATGACAACGGGGACCTCGGTGTCGTTGCATTCGACGACGGGGCAAAATCCGCGGCCTGGAGCCAGAAGCTGACCGGCCTCGCCAAGCGCTGGCGCCAGATGGTCGCCCTGCCCGGCGGCGTCGCCCTTTTCAGCGACACCGACCCCGCCCAGAACACCCGCGAGGTCGTCGTGCTCGACGTCGACAAGGGCACCAAACGCTGGCAGCGCACCGTCGGCCGCGACGATCTCGTCTATTTCGCCGGCGACCACGCCATCGTCGCCGACCGTGAGGGCCATCGCCTCGTCGGCCTGAAGCTCGGCGACGGCACCGAGGACTGGACCCGCCCCGACCCCGGCGAGTCCACCTCGGCCACCGCCGTCCACATGGTCACCACCCCCGGCGACCTCGACGGCCCGGCCGGGCTGACCGGCCGCCCGTTCGACGCCGACCTCGGCGACGACCCTCAACTGGTCCAGATCACGCCCGCCCGTGAGGTCCGGCTCATCGACACCGCGACCGGCGCCGTGATCGCCTCCCGGCAGAGCGTGGCCGACCCCGACGACGAGGTGGTCGCCCACAACGGCCGGTTGATCGTCCGCGAGGACGAGGACGCCGACCGCATCGTCACCTATCAGCTCGACAAGCTGGGCGAGCCCGACGTCACGTACACGGCCGGCGGCACCACCGCCCGGCTGAGCGGCCTCATCCCCTGCGGCGACGACCGGGCCTGCGCGATCGAGGGCACCGGATACGGCGACGAGAACGCCACCGTCGTCGCCCTCGACCTGGCCGAGGGCGGAAAGCTCTGGGAGCGCAAGGTGCCCAAGGCCGAGACGCTGGTCCCGGTCGGCGAGGCCGTCCTGGCCCGTTCCACCGCGCCCGAGACCACCCTCGTCGACGCCACCGGCAAGCAGATCTGGACAGGCAAGGCCGACGCCGTACGCCTGGACGCCGCCAACGTCCTCGAATTCAGCAAGCCGCTCGTCGGCTACGTCGACGACCCCGCCGTCGCCGGCCGGCACCTGGGCGACGACCCGGTGCAGCTCGGCCCGCTCCAGGGCGTCCGCACCAGCTCCTGCGCCTGGAACACGTCGCTGCTGGCCTGCGTGGCCGACAAGGACTTCGTGGTGACAAGGTTCGCGGCCTAAAAGCGACATAAAAGCGGCATAAAAGAAGCGGCCCCCCGAACGGGAGGCCGCTTCCTACTGGATCAGGACGTCAGATACGGACGCCGGTCTCCGCGTTGAACACGTGGAGAGCGTTCGCCTGCGGCTTGACGTAGACCGTCTCGCCCATGTTGGGCATGTGACGCCGGTCGGTGCGGACCGTGAAGCGCTCCGAACCACCCTCGAGCTCGGCGTGGCCGTACACGTTCGCGTCCGAGCCGAGGTCCTCGACCAGGTCGACGACGATCGGGAAGCCACCCTCGTTCTCCGACACCAGGTCGGCCGCCTCGGGGCGGAAACCGATGGTGACCTTGCCGCCACCGCTCTGCGCGGCCGAGACCTGCTCGCGGGTCAGCGGCACGGCCAGGGAGCCGAAGTGGCCACCGGCCTCGGTCAGCGGAACGGTCTTGATGTTCATGGCGGGCGAGCCCATGAAGCCGGCGACGAAGACGTTGCCGGGGGTGTCGTACAGCGCGCGCGGGGTGTCCACCTGCTGGAGCACACCGTCGAGCATGACGGCCACGCGGTGGCCCATCGTCATGGCCTCGACCTGGTCGTGCGTCACGTAGACGGTGGTGACACCGAGCTTGGCCTGCAGCGTCGCGATCTGCGAACGGGTCTGGACCCGGAGCTTCGCGTCGAGGTTCGACAGCGGCTCGTCCATGAGGAACACCTGCGGCTCACGCACGATGGCGCGGCCCATGGCGACACGCTGACGCTGACCACCGGAGAGCGCCTTCGGCTTACGCGACAGGTACTCGTCGAGCTGGAGGAGAGCCGCGGCCTCCTTGACCCGGCGGTCGATCTCCGCCTTCGAGGTCTTGCGCAGCTTCAGAGCGAAGGCCATGTTCTCGTACACCGACATGTGCGGGTACAGAGCGTAGTTCTGGAAGACCATCGCGATGTCGCGCGACTTCGGAGGAAGGTTGGTGACGTCCTTGCCCTCGATGAGAATGCGACCCCGGTCGACATCCTCGAGCCCCGCGAGCATGCGCAGCGAGGTGGACTTGCCACAACCGGAGGGACCGACCAGAACGAGGAACTCCCCGTCACCGATCTCGAGGTTCAGCTCGTTCACCGCGGGGCGCTCGGACCCCGGGTAGATGCGAGAGGCCTTGTCATAGGTAACCGTAGCCATGGTGCAGCGACTTCCTTTCCACCGGCAGGAACGTGCCGGACGATCCGAGTGGAAACAGCCCCGTAAACGTAAAGCTTTTTACACGTCATGCCAAGGGCAGCCCATAAGCCCACAGCAGATATGCTTGGCCCCGCACAACACACGCCCCTGTAGCTCAGATGGCCAGAGCACCCGTCTTGTAAACGGGAGGTCGTCGGTTCGATCCCGACCGGGGGCTCCCTGGAGGTGGAGTCTGCTTGCAAAAAGCGCAAGCCGATCCAGCTCGCGTATCTACCTGGGGGCCGAGCCCCCAGACCCCCACGGTGCGGTGGTTGCGCTTTGACCACCACTCGCCCTGGCTTGGGTGATCCCGTTGCGACGACGTGTGGGGTTCGATCGCGATGGGGTGGGGTGTGCAACCGGGGTTTGGTTGCGCACCCCAGCGCATCGTGATTGCCTCGCTCGGCGTTGCAACGGGATCACCCAAGCCCAACCCCCGCCCCGAAACCTGATCCCAGCAGCGATGACCGGGGTCTGGGGCGGAGCCCCAGGGTCTTCCCCTCGTTGATCAAAAAGTGAAGATCAAGTTGTACGCGGCGGTATTCGCCCTGGTCATGGTCCCGACCCCAGCCGCCGCAGCCCCATCCAGCAGCTGGCCGCAATCCGGCTACGGTCCAGGAAACACCCACTACAACCCGGCCGAGTCAAGGCTCAACGCCGGCACGATCGCCCAGATCAAGCAGCGGTGGACCCTGGCGACCAGGACCTCGAACTGTGACACCGGCGTACGCCCCGTCATCGACCGGGGAAGCCTTTTCTCCAACGACCCCGGCGGCATCGGCGCCTACGACCCCGCCACCGGCAAGCGCCGCTGGCACGTCGATCTGCCCCAGACCACCGTCTCCCGCCTCGCGTCGGCCGACGGCAAGCTGCTCATGCTGTCCTCCGAATGCCGCGTCCCCGCCGCCTTCGAGAGCCACCTGACCGCCTTCGACCCCGCCAACGGCAAGAAGCTCTGGACCACCGGTCTCAAGAAGTTCAGCTACGACATGCGGATCGACCAGGGCACCGTCGTCCTCGACAGCAACCAGGACGGCCTGGCCTCGACCATCGCCTTCGGCGTGAGCGACGGCAAGCAGCGCTGGCTTCGCCGGGGTGACCGCGGCGACGGCCTCGTCTCCGCCGGCGGCCGCCTCCTGCTGCGCAAAGCGAGTGGCGGCGCCGTCGCGGTCGCCGTGACCACCGGCAAGACCCTCTGGGAGACCACGAACAATTGGTACGCCGGTGGGACCGACCCGGCCGGCACCCGCTTCTACGTGGGCAGCACGGAAGGGCTGACCGCCGTCGACGCGGCCACCGGCAAGAAGATCTGGTCGACGAAGCTGCAGGTCAGCGACGTGACCAGCGACAAGACGCACGTCTTCTCCAACCAATATCGCAGCGCCACCGCCCTGGACGCCAGGACCGGCCGCAAGCTCTACTCCGTGCACACCCCGAGCGCCGCCGGCCGCACCTCCCGCGCCGGGGGCCTGCTCTACACGCCGACCGATGACGGCCTCGTCATCGCGAGCGCCGCTACGGGCGTACCCCTCAAGCAGCCGAAGATCGCCGCAAACCGCGACCACCCGCCCGTGATCGCGGGCGGGTGGCTCTATGTGACCGAGAACGGCTTTCTACGGGCCTATCACTGACCGTGCGCGCGGCGGCGGGTGACCTCGGCCAGGGTGACCGCGGCGGCGACGCTGGCGTTCAGCGACTCGACGTCGGAGGCCATCGGAATGCTGACGCGCAGGTCGCAGGTCTCGCCGACGAGGCGGGAGAGGCCGCGGCCCTCGGAGCCGACGACCACCAGCAGCGGGCCGACGGCGGCTTCGAGCTGGTAGAGGTCGGTTTCGCCGTCGGCGTCGAGGCCGATCGCGGTGAAGCCGGCCTTCTGGGCCGCCTTGACGGCACGGGTCAGGTTCACCACCTGGGAGACGGGCACGCGGGCGGCGGCGCCGGCGCTGGTGCGCCACGCCGTCGCGGTGATGCCGGCGGCGCGGCGCTCGGTCATGAAGACGCCATGGCCGCCGAACGCCGCCACCGAGCGGATGACCGCGCCCACGTTGCGCGGGTCGGTGATGCCGTCGAGCGCCACCAGCAGCGGCGTCGGCTGTTCGAGGGCGGCCGCGATGAGGTCGTCGAAGTCCTCGTAGGCGAACGGCGGCACCTGGAGGCCGATGCCCTGGTGGAGGACGCCGCCGGTCATCCGGTCGAGCTCGTTGCGGCCAATCTCGAGGATCGGGATGCCCCGGTCGCCGGCGGTGCGGACGATCTCGGTGACCCGCTCGTCGATGTCGATGCCCTGAGCGACGTAGAGCGCCGTGGCCGGCACCGCGGCGCGCAGCGCCTCGACCACCGGGTTGCGGCCGAGCAGCAGCTCGGGGCCTTCCTTGGTGGGGTTGGAGCGCCGGCCGGGGGCGACCCGCGGGCCACCGCGCGTGGCGAACCGGCCCCGCTGCGGGACGCCGCGGCCACCGCCACGGCCCCACGTGGTGTCCTTGCTGCCGGGGACGCCGACCTTGGGCGCGCGGCCCTCGGCGGCCGCCGCGCGGCGCTCCTTGTCCTGCTTACGAGCGGTTTTCTCGGGCAGTTTCTCGGTGCCCGAATATCCCTTGTGCCAGGGGCGCTCGTCGGCGGGCAGGGTGCGGCCCTTGCCCTTGAGGCCCGAGCGGTTCTTGCCGCCCGAGCCCATCGAGGCGCCCTTCTTGCTGGTGGCCCGCTTGCTCGCGTTCTGTGAATTGCCCGGCATCAGTGCTCTCCTACCGTCCATCGCGGCCCGGCCGGAGTGTCCTCCACCTGAATTCCCGCGTTCTTGAGCTGGTCGCGCACCGAGTCGGCGGCCGCCCAGTCCTTCCGTGCCCGTGCCTGCGCGCGCTGCTCCAGCGCGAGCTTGACCAGCGCGTCGACGACCGGCTTGAGGTCGCTCTGGGTGGAGCCACCGGTCCATTTCTCGTCGAGCGGGTCGAGGCCGAGCACACCCAGCATCGCGCGGACGGCGGTGAGCGCCCCGCGGATGCCGGCTTCGTCGTTGGCCGAGAGGGCGGTGTTGCCCTCGCGGATGGTGTCGTGCACGATCGCCAGCGCGGCCGACGTGTTGAGGTCGTCGTTCATGGCCGCGGCGAACGGTGGTGGCACGTCCTTCGGACGGCCGGGGCCGACGATCTCGGCCGCGCGCTGCACAAAACCTTCGATGCGGCGGTACGCCGTCGCGGCCTCCCGCAGCGCGTCATCGGAGTAGTCGATGCGCGAGCGGTAATGCGGCGTGGCCAGGTAGTAGCGCACCTCGACCTCGCGAATGCCCATCGCCCGTACGGCCTCGAGGTCGATGACGTTGCCCAGCGACTTGCTCATCTTGGCCTCGCCGAGGTTGAGCAGCGCGTGGTGCACCCAGTAGCGCGCGAACGGCAGCCCGGCCGACCGGGACTGGGCGATCTCGTTCTCGTGGTGGGGGAAGGTCAGGTCGACGCCGCCGCCGTGGATGTCGAACTCGTCGCCCAGGTAGCGCCGGGCCATGGCCGAGCACTCGATGTGCCAGCCGGGTCGGCCGCGGCCCCACGGCGACGGCCACGAGGCGTCGGCCGGCTCGTCGGCCTTGACGCCCTTCCAGAGGGCGAAGTCGCGGTAGTCGCGCTTGTCGGGCTCGCCGCCGTCGGACGGCGGCCGCATGTCGTCCGGGTTCTGGCCGGAGAGGGCGCCGTACTCGGCGTACGAGGGCACGTCGAAGTAGACGTCGCCGTTGCCGCCGGCCGCCGGGTAGGCCCGGTCGCGCTCGATCAGCGTGGTGATGAGCTCGTGCATCTCGGGGATGTGCGCGGTGGCCAGCGGCTCGTAGGTCGGCGGCAGCACGTTGAGGTCGCGGTAGTTCGCGTCGAGCACGAGCTTGTTGGCGTACGCGATCGACCAGAACGGGCGACCCTGCGCGTGCGCCTTGTCGAGGATCTTGTCGTCGACGTCGGTGACGTTGCGGACGAAGGTGACCTCGTAGTTGGTGTGCAACAGCCAGCGGCGCAGCACGTCGTAGTTCACCGCCGAGCGGAGGTGACCGATGTGCGGCACTGACTGCACGGTGAGACCACACAGGTAGATACCGACCTGACCGGGCGTCAGCGGGACGAAATCCCGGACGGATCGGGTCGCGGTGTCATACAAGCGCAAACTCACCTGACAAGGGTACCGGCCTTGCCAAGCGGGTAACCGCCCCGCCCGAGGGACCGGGCGGGGCGGTTTTCCACACGTTATCCACAGGCCCTAGGGGCGTGTCATCCTCAGCACGTCGAGCGCCTCGTCGAGCTGCTTCTCGGTCAGTTTGCCCGATTTGAGGTGGCCGCGCTCGATCACCACGTCGCGGATCGACTGGTTCGTCGCGAGGGCGGTCTTCGCGATCGCGGCCGCCTCGTCGTAGCCGAGGTAGCGGTTGAGCGGGGTGACGATCGAGGGCGACCCCTCGGCGTACGCCAGAGCGATCTCGACGTTGGGCTGAAGGCCGTCGACGCAGCGGTCGGCGAGCAGGCGGGCCGCGTTGGCCAGCAGGCGGATCGACTCGAGGATGTTGCGGGCCATCACCGGCAGCATCACGTTGAGCTCGAAGTCGCCCTGCGTGCCGGCGAAGGCGACCGTGGCGTCGTTGCCGATGACCTGGGCCGCGACCTGGCGTACGGCTTCGGGAACGACCGGGTTCACCTTGCCCGGCATGATCGACGAGCCCGGCTGGAGGTCGGGCAGGCGCAGCTCGCGCAGGCCGGCCCGCGGCCCGGAGCCCATCCAGCGGATGTCGTTGACGATCTTGTAGAGCCCGACGGCGATCGTCCGCAGCTGCCCGGACGCCTCGACCAGGCCGTCGCGCGCGCCCTGCGCCTCGAAGTGGTCGCGGGCCTCGCTCAGCGGCAGCCCGGTGACCTCGCGCAGCCGGTCGATCACCTTCGGGGCGAAGCCGGGCGGGGTGTTGACGCCGGTGCCGACCGCGGTGCCGCCCAGCGGCAGCTCGGCCAGGCGCGGCAGGGTGGCCTGGAGCCTCTCGACGCCGTTGGCGACCTGCCGGGCGTACCCCGAGAACTCCTGCCCCAGGGTGACCGGCGTGGCGTCCATGAGATGCGTGCGGCCGCTCTTGACCACGTCGTCCCAGTCCTCGGCCTTGGCCCGCAGGGCCGAGTGCAGATGCTCCAGGGCCGGGATGAGCGTCGAGGTCACGGCCTCGGTGGCGGCCAGGTGGATCGAGGACGGGAAGACGTCGTTGCTGGACTGCGAGGCGTTGACGTGGTCGTTGGGGTGCACCGGGCGGCCCAGCTCGCGCGAGGCCAGGGTGGCGATGACCTCGTTGGCGTTCATGTTGGACGAGGTGCCCGACCCGGTCTGGAAGACGTCGATCGGGAACTGGTCGTCGTAGCCGCCGTCGGCCACGTGGGCCGCGGCCGTCGCAATGGCCTGGGCCAGATCGTCGTCGAGCACGCCGAGCGACGCGTTCACCTGCGCGGCCGCGCCCTTGATCTGGGCCAGCGCCTTGATGTGGGCCGGTTCCAGCCCGCGCCCGGAGAGGGGGAAGTTCTCCACCGCCCGCTGCGTCTGCGCCCGCCACAGGGCGTCGGCCGGCACCCGGACCTCGCCCATCGTGTCTTTCTCGACCCGGTAACCGCTCTCGTCAGTAGTCGTCACGCCCTTATCGTCTCTCCACCGGCCCCGGTACGCCGATGATCCTCGCCACCGAGTCCGGCCAGAAACTTCTCGACGTCCGCCAGCTCGGGCGCCTCGAGGGCCGCCAGCGCCGCCGCGGCCCGGTCGAGCAGCCGCCGCGCCTCGGCCGGATCGTCGCCGGCCAGGCATTCGGCCAGGCCCGCCTCGGCCACGGCTGTCGCGTGCGCCAGCCGGAACCGGCGGCCGAGCCGCAACGCCTCCTCGAACGCGGCCCGCGCGTTCACGCGGTCACCGGCCAGCAGCAGCGTCGTGCCCAGGCCGTGCCGCAGACGCGATGTCTGCCGGGGGTCGTCCAAGGGCGTGGCGATCTCGAGCGCGTGCCGGTGGATCGCGAGGGCCTCCTCCAGATCGCCCTCACGGGCCATGAGCAGGGCCAGATCGTGGTACGCCTCGGCTTCCGCGTACGGCGAGTGGCCCCGCTGGATCTGCCGCAGACCGGCCATCAGCTGCCGGCGCGCGGCGGCGCCGCCGACCGCTCCGAGCCGGTGTTTGAGGACGGCGATGCTGGCCAGGCAGTCGCCGGTCCGCACCGGATCACCCTTCTCGACCAGCATCAGCAACCGCAGCCGCTCGTACCGCAGCGCCTCGGCGTAGCGCCCGAGGCGCTGATAGCCGAGCGCGATCGCGTTCAGCTCGTCCGTGTCCGTGCCCCGGCCCACGCGCGGCGACGGCATCCGCCGTACCTCGAGGGCGAGCTCGATGCTCTTGGTCCACCGGCCGGCGTTGTGATGCACGTTCGCGAGGTTGACCAGCGAACGCCGGACCGCCTCCTGGTCGCCGAGCTCCCGGTAGATGGCGAGGCACCGCTCCAGCAGCCGGGTCGCCTCGTCGATCTCGGCCCGCCGGAAATGGGCCGACGCCATGTAGTTCAGCATGGTCGCGGCGGCCGCCCGGTCGCCGGCCCGCTCAGCCACCTCGAGCGCCCGCTGGTGGGTGGCGCGGATGTCGTCGGGATGTCCGCCGCGGAAGAGATGCAGCCATGACGCCCGGGCCAGTCGCCACGCGTAGGGGGCGAGTTCCGGCTCGCCGGCCGCCGCGTCGATATAGCTGAGCAACCCGGGCCGTTCCCGCTCGAGCCGGGCGCCCGGATCGGTCACGGCGGCGAGGAGGTCGGGCCGCAGCGGCACCGGGCGGCCGATGTCGCGGTCGAGCCGCTCCCGGAACGCCGCCGCGTTGGTCGCCGCCGCGGCGTGCAACTGCAGGTCGAGGGCGCCGCGCAGCGCTTCGGTGCGCTCGGCCGGCGCCAACTCGGCCGCGAGCACGGCCGCGAACTCGCGCAGCAGATCGTGCAGCCGGTAGACCTCCGGCTCACGCTCCTCCAGCAGGTGGACGTCGATCAGATCGTCGACGGTCTCCTGCGCGGCGTCCAGCGGCAGCCCGCTGAGCGCGGCCACGGTGAGAACGTCGACGTCGGTGCCCGGGCAGACACCGAGAAGACGGAAGACCTGCCGAGCGGGCGCGGTGAGGTGATCGAAGGAGAGGGCGAAGGCGCTCACCACCGATCTCTCCTCGGCCGCGAGCTCGGGCAGGGCCGACTCCCGCAACCGCCGCGCGAGGTCGGCCACCCGCCAGCGCGGCCGGTGGGCCAGACGGGCCCCGGCCAGCCGGATGGCCAGCGGCAACCCGCCGCAGCGGCGCACCACCTCGGCGGCCGCCTCCGGTTCGGCGCCGACACGATCGCCCGCCATCCGGGCCAGGAGAGCGATCCCTTCGCCGGGGGCCAGCACGGGCAACGACTCCGTGTGCACACCGTCCAGGCCGAACAGCCGCCGCCGCCCCGTGACCAGCGCCAGGCTCCCCGAGCCGGTCGGCAGAAGGTCGGCCACCTGTGCGCTGGAGGCCGCGTTGTCGAAGAGCACCAGCACCCGGCGCCGGGCCAGCTCGGTGCGCCACAGGCCGATCCGGTCGACCAGCGCGGCGGGGATCCGCTCGGCCTCGACGCCGAGCTGGCGCAGCAGCACCAGCACCGCGGCCGCCGTTTCGAGGGGCCGCTCGGCGCTGTGCCCGTGCAGGTCGACGAAGAGATGCGCGTCGGGATAGCGGTCGCCGACCAGGGCGGCCACGTGCAGCGCCAGGGTGGTCTTGCCGCTGCCGGCCATGCCGTCGACGACCGCGACGACCGGGCCCGGGGGCGCCGCCTCGATGGTCGCGACGAGCCGATCCACCACGGCCGCACGCCCGACGAAGTCGCCGACCGTGCGGGGCAGGCAGCGCACCAGAGTGGCGGCGCGGCGGGGAGCGCCCTTGAGGATCTCCGCGTGCAGGTCTCGCAGCTCCGGGCCGGGGTCGAGACCGAGCTCGTCGCGCAGCGCGAGGCGGACGCGCTGATATTCGGCGAGGGCCTCGGCCGTCCGGCCCGCTCGATGCAGGGCCAGCATCAGCTGACCGCTCAGCCTCTCCTGCAGCGGCCAGCGATCCACCGCGACGGCCAGTTCGCCGAGCAGATCCCGTTCACGGCCGGCCTCGAGCTCCAGCTCGGCCCAGTCCACCACGGCGTCGACGTGCTGCTGGTCCAGGACGGCCGCGGCGAGCTGGACGGCGTGGCTCTCGATGCCCGCCAGCGCGTCGCCCCGCCACAGGTCGAGGCCTTGCCGCAGCTTCGCCGGGTCGCGGTCCTCCCGGCCGGCCGCTGTCAGCCGGCCGAACTCGGCCGCGTCCAGCTCCCCCGGCCCCGGATCGAGCCGATAGCCGGCCGGATCGCTGCGGATGACGCCGGCCGGCAGCGCCCGGCGCAGGCGGGAGACGCACGTCTGGAGCTGACCGCGCGCGGTGGCCGGTGGATCGGCGCCCCACACCGCGTCGGCCAGGACGCCGACCCCGAGCACCCGCCCCGGGTGCAGCAACAACATGGCCAGGACGGCGCGGTCACGGCTCGCGGTGATCGTGACCTCCCGGCCGTCCACGGTGACGGAGAGCGGGCCGAGCAGGCCGTACCGCACGCCGCTCATCCGAGCTCGGCCAGCGATTTCTCGACGTCGCGCAGCTCGGGCGCCTGGAGGGCGGCCAGCCCGGCGCGGGCCAGGACCAGCAGCCGCCGGGCCTCGGCCGGGTCCTCGGTGGCCACGCAGTCGCCGAGCGCGGCCTGGGCCAGGGCGATCCGATAGGGCATCCGGGCCTGCCGGCCGAGCCGCAACGACCGCTCGAACATGGACCGGGCCGACACGTGGTCACCGCTCAGGCGGAAGGTCCGGCCGAGGCCGAGACAGAACCGGGACTCCTGCTCGCGGTTGTGCGCCTGCTCGGCGAACTCGACGGCCCGCCAGTGCCCGGCGATCGCCTCGGCCGGTTGGCCGGCGACGGCCGTCAGCACCGCCAGCTCGTGCTCGGCCTCGGCCCGGCCATGCGGATAGCCGGACCGGTCGATCAGCCGTATCGACACCCGCAGCTGCCGGATGGCCGCGGCCACGCCGACCTCGCCGAGACGGTGTTTGAGCACCGCGATGTTGACCATGCTGTCGCCGATGCGGGCCAGGTCGCGGATCTCCCACTGCGCCATCAGGCGCAGCCGGTGATAGCGCAGCGCCTCCCGGTCGTCGCCGATCCGCTGATAGCCGTTGGCCAGCGCGTTGAGCTCGTTGTGGTTGTGCCGGGCCCGGCCCAGCCGGCGCACGCCGAGCGCGACCTCGATGCTCTTGGCCCACCGTCCCGCCTCGTGGTGCACCATGGCCAGGTTGGCCATGGCCCGGCCGAGCCCGTCCCGGTCGCCCAGCTCGCGGCAGATGTCGATGCACCGCTCCAGCAGCGGAACCGCCTCGTCGTTGCGGGACCGGCGGCAGTGCACCGAGGCCAGATAGTTGAGCATGGTCGCGGTGGCGGCCTTGTCGCCGAGGCGCTCCAGCGTCGTCAGGGCCTGCTCGTGCAGGCTGTGGACGTCGTCCAGATAGGCCCGGTGATAGAGGTGCCGCCAGGCCGCCCGCGGCAGCCGCCAGGCATATCCGGCCAGCTCGGGCACGGCCGCCGCAGCCTCGACATAGGCCCCCAGGTGGGGCCGTTCCCGTTCGAGCCGGGCGACCGGGTCGCCCATCGCCTCGAGCAGGTCGGGCCGCAGCGGGACGAGCACGCCGATGTCCCGTTCCAGCACCTCGCGATAGACCGAGAGGTTCGTCGCCGCCACCGCCTGGAGCTGCTGGTCGAGCACCCCGCGCAGGGCCTCGGCGCGCTCGGTCGGCGCGATCTCGGCCGCGAGCGCCGCCGCGAACTCGCGCAGCAGGTCGTGCATCCGGTAGACGCCGGGCTCGGGTTCGTCGACCAGGTTGACGTCGACCAGATCGTCGAGGACGTCCCGGGCCGCGTCCAGCTCCAGCCCGCCGAGGGCGGCCACCGCGAGCGCGTCGAATCCGTTGCCCGGGCAGAGCCCGAGCAGCCGGAACACCCGGCGGACGGGATCGGGCAACTGGCCGTACGACACCGCGAAGGCACTGGCCACCGACCGGTCCTCCGCCGCCAGCTCGGGCAGCGCCGACTCGCCGAGCCGGCGGACCAGGTCGGCCACCCGCCAGCGCGGGCGGTGGGCCAGCCGCGACCCGGCCAGCCGCACGGCCAGGGGCAGCCCGCCGCAGCGCCGCGCCACCTCGGCCGCCGCCTCCGGCTCGGCGGCCACCCGGTCGCCGACGATCCGGGCCAGCAGCGCCACCGCCTCGTCGTGCGGGAGGACGGCCAGCGACTCGGGGTGCACGCCGTCCAGCCCGATCAGCCGCCGCCGGCCGGTGACCAGGGCCAGGCTGCCGGACCCGGTCGGCAACAGATCGGCCAGCTGGGTGCTGGAGGCGGCGTTGTCGAACAGCACCAGCACCCGGCGCCGGGCCAGCTCGGTGCGCCACAGGCCGACCCGGTCGACCAGCTCGGGCGGGATCCGCTCGGCGTCGACACCGAGCTGCCGCAGCAGCACGAGCAGCGCCGCGGCCGGGTCGAGCGGCCGTTCGGCGCTGTGCCCGTGCAGGTCGACGAAGAGATGGGCGTCCGGATAGCGCTCGCCGAGCAGGGCCGCCACGTGCAGGGCGAGCGTGGTCTTGCCGCTGCCGGCCATGCCGTCGATCACCGCGACCACCGGCCGCCCGGCGTCGGCGGCCTCGATCGCGCTCACCAGGCGGCGCACCGTCGCCTCACGGCCGGTGAAGTCGCCGACCGTCCGGGGCAGGCACCTGACCTTCTTCCCCGAGGTCGTCGTCTCTCCGGCCAGCATCGCCCGGTGCAGCCGCTGGAGCTCGGGACCGGGCTCGATGCCCAGGTCGTCGTGCAGCACCTGACGCGCACGCCGGAACTCGGCCAGGGCGTCGGCCTGCCGCCCGGACCGGTGGAGCGCGGTCATGAGCAGCCCGCGCAGCCTCTCCCGCAGCGGATAGCGCTCGACCAGCTCGGCCAGCACCCCGGCCATCTCCCGCCCGTTCCCGGCGTCGAGCTCGAGCTCGGCCCATTCCTCGGTCGCGGCGACACAGCGCTCGTCGAGCATCGCGCCGGCCCCGCGGACGGCCTCGCTCTCGGTTTCGGCGAGCGAGGGTCCACGCCAAAGATCAAGCGCTTGCGCGTACGCACGACGAGCGGCCCCCGGATCCCCAAGCGCCCGGGCCTCGGCGACCAGGCGCTCGAAGGCGGCCACGTCGAGGTCGTCCGGCCCGGCGTCGATCCGATAGCCGGCCGGATCGGTACGGATCGCCCCCGGCGGCAGGATCCGGCGCAGACGGGAGACACACGTCTGGAGCTGACCGCGGGCCGTGGCCGGCGGATCGGCGCCCCACACCGCCTCGGCCAGCACACCGACGCCGAGCACGCGACCAGGGTGAAGCACCAGCATGGCCAGCACGATGCGATCACGGCCCGCCGTAATGGTGACCTCGTGTCCATCCACGGTGACGGACAGTGGCCCGAGAATGCGGTACCGCATGCCCGTCCCCTCAGCCCTCCGGTCGAGACATCGAGCTTAGTTGAGCGGTGAGAGCGGAACGACAGCGGAACGACAGCGACGTTCGGCAGTCTGAGGTTCGCCGTCACATCGGGGATGTAACCCATCGCCCCAGCCCGATGTGGCGGCGCGGTTCTGACGGGGGACCGACAGCCCGTCCGCGACGGCGGCCGCGGACGGGCTGTCTTTACCCCCGTTTGCGGTATCTCGGTGATCACTGTCGGTTGGACGATGCGCCGACCGGAACGTAACGTCGGCGGGGCCTACGCCCCCGACGAACAGGATCCCCTCTCATGCGACGCGCCCTCCTGGCCGTGATCGCCGTCGGCACCCTGCTGACCGGCGCCGCCTGCGACAGCGACGCGAAAGGCTCCGACGAGGCCGCCGCCCCCGCGCCGAGCGCCTCACCGAGCGCCACCCCCGAGCCCGACTACTCGGCGAACACCACGCTGGTCTGCGGCAACTTGCAGAAGCTGTACTCGGCCGAGCTCAAGGACTTCGGCGCCGCCCTGGGCAAGATGATCACCTACAAGGAGGCGAAGCAGGCCGCCGAGGCCAAGAAGGCCGAGGACGCCGCCACCGCCAAGTTGAAGGCCGTCGCCACAAAGATCCGCACCGACACGGCCACCGCCGAGAACCCGGAGTTCATGGCCGCCGGCCAGACATCGGCCGCGAAGGTCGACGCCAGCGTCGTCGACCGCAAATACATCACCAAGATCAAGACGATGAAGGACCTGAACGGCACCATCGAGGCCCAGTTCACCGAGTGGCTGAGCCCCGTGGCCGGCTACTGCGCCCCCAGCTAGCCGCCACCCGCGCACCGCAGCCACCCTGGCCTGCGGTGCGCTCCCCTCTGCTCACTGTTCTCTTGCAGCGACTCAGGCCAGGCGCGGGACAAGGCTCGACCAGGCTTCCTCAGCCGCGCCGGCGATCGGGCCGTCCGAGCCCAGCGCGGCCGGAAGGATCGGTGGCGGACTGCCGCGGCGGATGGCCATCAGACCGGCTCGATAGGACGCCAGGATCTCGTCCTCGGCCACCGCCAGAAGATCAGCGCCGACCCCGCCGAGGGTGACCAGGTCGGCGTCGAGGGCATTGACCAGCCCGGCGATGCCACGACCAAGCGCGGCGGCGACCATGCGAACGGCAGCGCGCTCGGCGTCGACGTCGACCGAACCCGATGGCGCCGCCGGAATCAGCGCGGCTGAGGTGGCGGCGATGATGCGGCGCGCGTAGGTGACCGGGTCGCGCGGAGGGCGATGGCCCAGGTGGCGGGCCAGGGCGGTGCCGTCCACGGCGGTGCCCCAGCAACCTCGCGCCCCGCACGGGCACGGAACGGCCGGGTCACCGAAGGGCATGTGGCCGAACTCGCCGGAGAAGCCCGACGCGCCGATCAAGAGGCGGCCCTGGTCGACCACCGCGCCGCCGAGGCCACCGGCGATGAGCAGGTGGAGGGCTACGCGGGCGCCGTGGGCGGCACCCCGGGCCGACTCGGCGGCCGCGGCCAGGCTGGCGTCGTTGCCGGCGACGAAGACGGGCGAAGGATCGTCCCCGGCCGGCGGCCAGAGGGCGGTCAGGTCGACGTCGTGCCATCCGACATTTGTGGCGTCGAGGCGCAGGTCGCGGGAGACCGTGCCGGGCACCGAGACGCCCAGGGCGCGCAGCCGGCCCGGGTACTGCGTGCGCAGCCGCCCGATCGCCGCGTGAATCGCGGCGACCACCGCCGGCCAGGCGGGAGCGCGCTCCTCAGCCGGGCCGGCCCCGTCGGAAGCCGGCGCGTGGTCGGCGGCGATCGTGGTGAGGACAGCTCCGCCCAGTTCGGTCACCTGGAGGCGCCAGCCCTCGTGGGTGATCTCGGCGGCCACGACCAGAGGGCCCTCGGGGTGCGGGACCAGCACTGTCGTGGGGCGGCCCCGCGTGCCGCTCGGGGCCGCGGGGGCCTCGGCCAGCAGGTGGGCCTGTGACAGGCGGGCTACCAGCTCCGTCGTGGCGCCGGTGCCTATGCCCAGCCGGCGTGCGGCGTCGGCCCTGGTCACGCCGGGGTGGGTGTGTACGACCCGGAGCAACTGGTTTGAGCGCGTCGTCACAGGGCAACCACTCCTTTTACTCGTTCCAAGAGTTTATTCTTCGACGGTGACCATGAACCGTCCAGGGCTCGCCGTTCTCGGCGCCTCCACCTTCTTCTACGTGACCGCGGAGACCCTGCCGGTCGGGCTTCTGCCGCAGATCGCCGACGGGCTGTCGGTGGACGAGGCGCACGTCGGTCTTCTGCTGACCAGCTACGCCGTGGTCGCGGCGGTCAGCACGATCCCGTTGACGGCGCTGACCATGCGGGTGCCGCGGCACACGCTGATCGCCATCACCATGGGGATCTTCGTGGTGTCGCAGGCGGCGGCCGCGTTCGCGCCGACCTTTCTCGTGCTGACGCTGGCGCGGCTCGTCTGCGCGCTGGCGCACGGGGTGTTCTGGTCGGTCATCGGGCCCGTCACCGCGCGGCTCGCCCCTCCCGGCCAGGCCGGACGGGCCACGGCTCTGGTCTTCGTGGGCAACTCGCTGGCCATCGTGCTCGGCGTGCCGCTGGGCACGGCCCTCGGGCAGTGGCTGGGCTGGCGGGTCGCGGTGGGCGCGATGGCGGCCGGTGGCGCCATCTGCGTACTGCTGCTCCTGCGCGTTCTTCCGTCCCTGCCGCCACTTCCGCACGATCTGAACGTGCGGGCCGGCGCCCAGCTCCGCGCGGCCGTCGGGATCATCCGCGATCGGCAGGTGGCCGCGCTGTGCCTCATCACCACAGTGCTCGTCATCGGGCATTTCGCCGCCTACACGTACATCGCCCCGCTGGTGCGCCGTGACGCCGGCCTCGAGGGCGTCGCGCTGAGCGCTCTCCTTCTGGGGTACGGGGCGGTCGGGCTGGTCACGAACTACGTGCTGGGCCGCCACTCGGACCGGCGGCCGGGCCAGATCGTGGTCGGTCTCCTGATCGCGCTGGCGGTCGCCGCGGCCGCGCTGGCGCCGGTGCTCGGGGTCGTGCCGACAGTGGTCGCGGCGCTGCTGTGGGGTGGCGCGTTCACCGCCATCCCGGTCTTCCTGGCCAGCTCCGTGCTGCGGATCGCGCCCCGCGCCCGCGACGCCGCCTCCGCCCTCTACGTGGTCGCCTTCCAGGTCGGCATCGGCGGCGGCGCCTTCCTCGGCGAACGCCTGGTCCGCGCCGGCCACCTCGGCACGCTGCCGCTGGTGACCGCCGCCCTGGCCGTCGTCGCCGTGCTGCTCGTGGTCACCCTCGGCCGGCGGGTCTTCCCCGCCCAGCTGAGCGAGGAGGACCACCACCGGATCGAGGCACAGCTGGCGGCTTAGCCTTCGAGGGCGGCTTCCGCGGCGGCCAGGAAGAGGTCGTTCTCCTCCGGGGTGCCGATCGTGACGCGGACGCCGTCGGTCTGGAACGGGCGCACGATGACGCCCCGGCTCTCGCAGGCCTGGCCGAACGCGGCCGAGCGGTCGCCGAGCGGCAGCCAGACGAAGTTGGCCTGGCTCGCCGGCACGTCGACCGCGAGCTTGCGCAGCGCCTCGGTGACCCGCTCGCGCTCGGCGACGACGAGCGCGCACCGCCGCCGCACCTCGTCCTCCTGCTCGAGCGCCGCCAGCGCCGCCGCCTGGGCCACGATGCTGGTGGAGAACGGCGTCAGGACCTTGCGGATCGCCGTCGCCTCGTCCGGCTGCGCGACCAGATAGCCCATCCGCAGACCGGCCAGGCCCCACGCTTTCGACATCGTGCGCAGGATGACGACGTTGGGCCGATCGGCGTACGTCTCGATGCCGTCCGGAACGTCCGGGTCGGTGACCAGTTCGCGGTACGCCTCGTCGAGCACCACCAGCACGTCGGACGGCACCGCGGCCAGGAACCGGTCGAGCTCGGCCTTACGGACGGCGCTGCCGGTCGGGTTGTTCGGGTTGCAGACGAAGACCAGCCGGGTCCGGTCGGTGATCGCCTCGGCCATGGCGTCGAGGTCGTGCCCGTGCCCGGGGGTGTTCGGGACGCGGACGCTGGTCGCGCCCACTCCGGCCGAGATGATCGGGTACGCCTCGAACGAGCGCCACGAGTAGACCACCTCGTCGCCGGGCAGGGCGGTCGCCTTGACCAGGATCTCGGCCAGCGCCACCGAACCGCAGCCGGTGACGATGCGGTCGGCCGCGACGCCCAGGCGCTCGGCCAGCGCGTCGCGCAGCGCCACCGAGCCCATGTCGGGGTAGCGGTGCGAGGAGAGCATGGCCTCGGAGACCGCCTCGGCCACGCCCGGCAGCGGGCCGTAGGGCACCTCGTTGCTGGCCAGCTTCACCGCCTCGGCGATGCCGAGCTCACGGGTGAGGTCGGCCAGGTTGCGGCCGGGCACGTAGGCGGGAAGGCCGTCCAGGTCAGCGCGCGTGAGGCGAGTCATGAGAAGAGCCTTTCGTGTTGGCGTCGACCGGTTGGTGGTTGTCCGGCGGCAGGGCGATCACGACCGTACGAGCCGTCTTGTCGTGGAACGCCTGCCTCAGCTGCTGGTCGAAGACCGGCGAGATGCAGTCGATCAGCTGGAGCACGAAGCCGATGCCGGCACAGCCCCAGGCCGGCGTCCAGAGGCCGAGCCGGGCCCAGCGCCCGAACGCGCGACCGAAGCCGAGCGGCTCGGTGTTCTCGACCGCGACCACCTTGATGCGCATGATCTTTTTGCCGAGGGTCTGCCCGCTGCCGGCGATGGCGGGCGCCTCGTAGGCCAGCCACAGCAGTGTCGCGACGATCAGCATCGCCCAGAGCAGGCCGTCCATCCGCCCGTTGGCCTGCACGTCGAAGGCGCTGCCGCCGTTGGCCATCTCGTCGAGGGTGGCGCGGTAGATCGGCACGAACTCCTTGGCCCACTGGTACGCGAACCAGCCGTTGACCACGACGTTCAGCAGCAGCACGGCCAGGATGTCGAGGAGCCGGGCCACCAGGCGCGGTCCGAGCCCGGCCAGCGCGTAGCCGTGCGGGCGGGCCTGCACGGGATACATGGCCGCGCGCATGCCGGGCGGCATCCGCTCCCACCCGGGCGGCGGCTGCCACCCCGGCGGGGGCTGCCACCCGGGCGGCGGCGGACCGGGCTGCTGCGGCCAGCCACCGGCCGGCGGCTGCTGCCAGCCCTGAGGTGGCGGCTGCTGCCAACCCTGCGGCGGCGGCTGCTGCCAACCCTGCGGTGGCGGACCGGGCTGCTGCCAACCCGGCGGCGGACCCGAAGGCTGCTGCCAGCCCACCGGCGGACCGGGCTGGGGGCCCGGCGCCGGCGGCACGGAAGCGGGAGTGGAAGTGGGAGCGGCTGCCGCCGGCGGAGGCTCCTCCTCGACCGGCGGCGGGCCGTCGGGCGGCGTCGCGTCGGCCGGGATGGCCTTGCCGAGCCAGCCTTCACCGTCCCAGTAGCGCTGGGTGTCGGGGTCGGCCGGGTCCTTGTACCAACCGGCGGGCAGCGAACTCATGGAAGAACCTTAGCGACCTGGGCCTGGGCGATTTCTGTGTGCGGCGACCAGGTCAGTTTTACAGATTGCCCCGCAGTTCCTGCTCCCGCTCGATGGCCTCGAAGAGCGCCTTGAAGTTGCCCTTGCCGAAGCCGAGCGAGCCGTGGCGCTCGATGAGCTCGAAGAACACCGTGGGCCGGTCCTGCACGGGTGCCGTGAAGATCTGGAGCAGGTAGCCGTCCTCGTCCCGGTCGACCAGGATGCCGCGCTTCTTGAGCTCCTCGATGGGCGCCCGCACCTCGCCGATCCGGGCCCGCAGCTCAGGGTCGTCGTAGTACGAGTCCGGGGTCTTCAGGAACTCGACGCCGGCCTGCCGCATCGCGTCGACCGCGCCGATGATGTCGTTGGTGGCCACCGCGACGTGCTGGGCGCCGGGGCCGCCGTAGAACTCGAGGTATTCGTCGATCTGCGACTTGCGCTGCGAGACGGCCGGCTCGTTGAGCGGGAACTTGACCTTGCGGGTGCCGTCGGCCACGACCTTCGACATCAGGGCCGAGTAGTCGGTGGCGATGTCGTCGCCGATGAACTCGGCCATGTTGGTGAAGCCCATGACCCGGCGGTAGAACTCGACCCACTCGTCCATGCGGCCCAGCTCGACGTTGCCGACCACGTGGTCGACGGCCTGGAAGAAGCGCTTGGGCGCCAGGCCGGCGTCGATGGCGGGCTGGCGGTCCACGATCGGCTCGCGGGCCACGAAGCCGGGCAGGAACGGGCCGTCGTAGCCGGAGCGGTCGATCAGCGAGTGCACGGTGTCGCCGTAGGTGGCGATCACGGCGATCCGGACGGTGCCGTGTTCGTCCTTCAGGTCGTACGGCTCGGTGACGCCCCGGGCGCCGGCCCGGGTGGCGTGCCTGTAGGCGGCGTCGACGTCGGGCACCTCGAGCGCGATGTCGCGGATGCCGTCGCCGTGCTTGGTGACGTGGTCGGCGCCGGGCGCCCCGGCGTGCACCGAGCCGGTCAGCACGAACCGGGCCGAGCCACTGACCAGGACGTACTCGGCGTGGTCGCGATATCCCTGCTCGGGGCCGCGGTAGGCCACGAGCTTCATGCCGAAGGCTGTGGAGTAATAGTGGGCGGCCTGCTTGGCGTTCCCCACGAGAAACTGAAGATGATCGACGCCCTTGACCGGAAAGACGTCGGCGGTGCGGGTCCCGTGTTCCATCGTCTGCGTCATTGGCCGAGGTTGTCGCAGGTCACAGCGTTGGGGCAACAGTTGCTTCCCGGGTTGGGCAGTCTGCGCGATCCACTCGGTGTGACGTCATCCTCACAGTGCAACTTGCACAGTCCACGGTCCGCCATAGGTGATCTTCAGGACATAAGCGATCGACACGGGCGGATCGAGATCCATCGTCCGGGTGATTGACCTGGCTAGCGTGTCGCGCATGGCGTCGGGTGGCAGCCCCTGGAAGGGGTACGCGCTGGTCGCGATCGTGATCGTGGTCGTGCTCGCCACCACCGGGGTGTGGAACCCATGGCCGAACGTGTGGAACTGGGTAAACACCAGCAAGCCGATCGCCGGCGACGCGGCCCGCTGGCAGCAACGGATCGGCGGCAGCCCGCAGAGCGTCGCGATCGCCGGCGACGCGGTGGTCGTCGAATATCGGACGTCCGTCGAGGCGTACGGCATCACCGCCGGGGTGAAGCTCTGGGACAGCGACGCCGACTGGGCCTCGATCGCCGGAGACGGCGACGACGCCGTGGTCGCCACCGGCCGGCTGCTCACCAAGGGCTACCAGGTGCTCGATCCGCACAATGGGACAGTGCTCCGGTCGGACACCGCGGCCACCGCCGTGTGGACGTACAGGAACGCGCTTCTGGATCTGCATTGCTCGAAGGGCAGTGACTGTCAGTTGACGGCTTGGGCGCCACGCGGCAGCAACCCGTTGTGGACCGTCGACACGGGCGGTATCGGGTTCGTCCTCAACGCCGCCAACCCGGATCTGCCCGACACGCGGCAGCTCACCGCCGACCGGGTCGACGACGACGTGGCCCGGCCCCGGCAGATGCCGAGCCTGATCGGGCTGCCGGACGACGGGAAGATCCGGGTGGTCGACACCGCGACCGGCCGGGTCGCGCAGACCGTCGAGCCCGCACAGGATCAGCGGGTGGCCATCGCGGGCGGCCGGGTCCTCACCATCACGGGCACGCCCGGCGACGGGACCTGCTATTACAGCGTCGTGGCGACCGATCCGCCCTCGACGTCGCCGGTCTGGAAAAAAGACGGTCTCAATCTGCGTACGGCCGAGAACGGCTCCAACTGCAAACAGGAACGCGACCCCGCCGGCGGCGAGGACGTGCTGCTCGGCGTCGACCCGGTCGGTCGCGAGGAACTGCTCGCGGGGCACGACGGCCGGGTGCTGTGGCACGGGGCCAAGGGCGAGAACGTGCTCGCGGTGAACGACAACTACGCCGTGATCCGTAACGCCGCCAAGAACACGTTCCGTGGCTATACGTTCGGCCGCAATCACACCGTGTGGTCCCGTCAGGTGGGCGCGAACCCGTCGGCGGCCCTCACTCCGTACGCGGCTCTGGTTGTCAGCCGGAAACCGGACAGGGTCGTCGCCATCGCACCCGGATCGGGACGGCTGCTGGCCGACGTGCGCACCGGCGCCGAGGTCTTCGCCGTCGGACCAGGGGGAATGATCGCCGTGGCCGGGCGCGACATGGCGTACATCCCGTGGGCTTGACCCAACTGGTATGCGAGCAAGGGCGGAGCGGTTCGCAAACGCCCCGGCGGCTGTCCTAGGCTTGCCGCTCATGAGCAGAGGCGCCGCATTCACGTACTCGCCGCTGTTGCCCACCGGCGACGACCTGACCGAGTACCGACTGGTCACCGACGAGGGTGTGGATGTCGTCGCGGGTCCGGGCGGGCGACAGTTCCTGACCGTCGAGCAGTCGGCCATCACGCAGCTGACCGCCGAGGCCATGCACGACATCGCCCACTACCTGCGCCCGGCCCACCTGTCGCAGCTCCGGTCGATCATCGACGACCCGCGGGCCTCGGCCAACGACCGGTTCGTGGCGCTCGACCTGCTGCGCAACGCCAACATCGCGGCCGGCGGCGTGCTGCCGATGTGCCAGGACACCGGCACCGCGATCGTGATGGGCAAGCGCGGGCGTCACGTGCTCACCGACGGCACCGATGAGGAAGCCATCGCCCAGGGCGTCTATCAGGCGTACACCCGGCTCAATCTCCGCTATTCGCAGCTGGCCCCGCTCACCATGTGGGACGAGCGCAACACGGGGTCGAACCTTCCGGCCCAGATCGAGCTCTACGCGGAGGACCCGGGCGGCCAGCCCGACGCGTACAAGTTCCTCTTCATGGCCAAGGGCGGCGGCTCGGCCAACAAGTCGTACCTCTACCAGGAGACGAAGGCGCTGCTGAACCCGGCGCGCATGATGGAGTTCCTCGACGAGAAACTCCGCCTCATCGGCACGTCGGCCTGCCCGCCCTACCACCTGGCCGTGGTCATCGGCGGCACCAGCGCCGAGCACGCGCTGAAGACGGCCAAGCTGGCCAGCGCCAAATATCTCGACAACCTCCCCCGGCACGGCACGATGGCCGGCCACGGATTCCGCGACGTCGAGCTGGAGGCGGCGGTCCTCGAGCTGACCCGCGACTTCGGCATCGGCGCCCAGTTCGGCGGCCGCTACTTCTGTCATGACGTACGGGTGATCCGCCTGCCCCGCCACGGCGCGTCCTGCCCGGTGGCGATCGCGGTCTCCTGCTCGGCCGACCGCCAGGCCCTGGCGAAGATCACCCCCTCCGGCGTCTGGCTCGAGCGCCTCGAGACCGACCCGGCCCGCTTCCTGCCCGACGTCGACGTCAGCAACGAGCCGGTGGTCAAGGTCGACCTGAACCGCCCGATGGCCGAGATCCGGGCCGAGCTGTCCCGCTATCCGGTGAAGACCCGCCTCTCCCTGACCGGCCCGCTGGTCGTGGCCCGCGACATCGCCCACGCCAAGATCGCCGAACGCCTCGACGCCGGCGAGCCCATGCCGCAATATCTGCGCGACCACGCGGTCTACTACGCCGGACCGGCCAAGACCCCCGAGGGGTACGCCTCGGGCTCGTTCGGCCCGACGACGGCCGGCCGGATGGACTCGTACGTCGAGAAGTTCCAGGCCGCCGGCGGCTCCCTGGTCATGCTGGCCAAGGGCAACCGCTCGGGCCAGGTGACGAAGGCCTGCCAGTCGTACGGCGGCTTCTACCTGGGCTCGATCGGCGGCCCGGCCGCCCGCCTGGCCCAGGACTGCATCCGCCACGTCGAGGTCCTCGAATATCCCGAGCTGGGCATGGAGGCCGTCTGGCGCATCGAGGTCGAGGACTTCCCGGCCTTCATCGTCGTCGACGACAAGGGCAACGACTTCTTCGCCGACGTCACCCGCCCCAACCCGCTCCTCCGCATCGGCTCGGGGCCTTCGTAACGCCTTAGCCAGAACGACTACCCGCCGCATCGGCAGTGGCTGGCTGCCCGGTTGTACCTATCATCGGTGCGACCGCGCCGCAGCCCGAAAGCCGACCGCCGATCGGCGCACCCAGCGGGCCGTTCTGTCACCGGCGGTCAGCCCGCTCGCGGAGAAGCTCTACCGCGTGGCGAGCAGTACCCCGGGCGATGCCGAACTCCTGCCTGAGCGCGGTCTCGCTGGGCACGGCACATCGGTAGTGCGCCGAGTGTCAACGCCGGCCAGCGGTACGGATGCGGTCCTCCTCGGCCCACCGGCGGCGGGGCGCGGGCCGCGCGTTCGTGAGGATCGGGAGTTCCTGCGTCACCTCGGCGGGCCTCGGTGGCTGGAGGCGGCGGCGGAGATAGGCGGCCAGCGGCCGTTCGATCCAGCGGTGCACCACCCAGGCGCCCAGCAGCATGACGGCGATCGTGCCGATCAGGACCAGCCAGTGCGGGGCGTGGTCGTGGGTGGCCCGGATGATCAGCCAGCCGATGTTCTGGTGCAGCAGGTAGAACGGGTAGGTCAGCAGGCCCGCCGTGGTCAGGAAGCGCCACCTCACCCGCGCCGTCCAGCCCAGGGCGATCACCACCATCACCGCGAAGAACGCCGTGACGATCAGGATGGCCGTCGTGTCCGAGAGCGGCGCCTTGATGTTCGCCTTCTCCGTCTGGGCCACTCGGGCGATCACGTTGTGCTGTGCCATCAGATAGGACGCCGCGACCAGGCCCCACAGTTTCAGGTCGCTTCCGAAGCGGTGGATCAGATAGCACGCCATGCCCGCCACGAACAGCGGCGCGTAGTCCGGCTGGAGCGCCACGATCAGCAGCTTCTCCCGGCTCGTGTGGGCGATCACCGCCGCCAGCAGCCAGCCGTAGCCGAACCACATAGCGCTCCGCCGGTTCAGGCCTCGCCACAGCAGCAGGGCGAAGAGCAGGTAGAACCTCGCCTCGGCCCAGAGCGTCCAGTAGACGCCCTCCACCCCGTGCACGCCGAGCGGCCACTGGAGCATCGTCAGGTTGAGGAGCACGTCGCTGACGCGCAGCGGCTGGGCCACGACCGGCCACAGGGCCACCACCGTGGCCGTGATGAGCACGGCCGGCCAGTACGCGGGGAAGAGGCGGAGGAAGCGGGATCGGATGAAGGCGCCGGTGTCGCGGCCCCAGGCGCTCATGCAGATCACGAAGCCGCTGATCATGAAGAAGAGCTCGACGCCGAGCCAGCCGTACTGCGCGGCCTCGTGGACGCGGGAGACCGCCACCGCCGGTGGGGCGCCCCACGCGCCGGTGACGTCGTTGCGGCCGGCGAAGTGGTAGAAGGCCACCATGACGGCGGCGGACAGCCGGAGGCCGTCCAGGACCACGATGCGCATCTGTGGTTCAACGGCGGCGGCCGGCCAACGGTAGCGGTCAGATGGCGGCGATGATGACCGTGTCGACGGTGAAGTAGTGGCCGGGTTTGTCGGGGTCGGCGGGTCCGTCGCCGGCCAGGCGCTCGATGGCCACCCAGTGGTCGGTGACCTGCCACAGCCCGGGCTTCCAGGTCAGCTTCTCGGTGCCGACGGCCAGGGTGAGGTCCACGTCGCCGACCTTGAGGTGGCGGTCGTCGGTGAGCAGCACCAGGCGGCCCTGTGAGGCGCCCAGCACCTGTGCGCCGGGCTGCGGCGGGATGGCGCGGCCGCCGGCCACCGTGCTGCCCTGCTCATCGAGCACCACCGTGCGTTTCGGACGGGCGCCCGTCACCAACCAGCCCTGGCCGGCCGCGTCGCGCAGGCCGCCGCAGCCGGAGGAGGCGACACCGCAGCCCAGTGGCGTGTACGGCCCGGCCGGCCACCCGGCGACCGCCTGCCCCGTGGCCAGCGAGAAGACTTGCGAAGTGCAGACGAACTGGCCGCCCTCGGTGGTGAACGCGTCCCCGCACGAGATCGGTGAGGACCAGCGCTGGGTGCCGGTGGCGGCGTCATAGGCGTTCACCTGGCTGCCGCTACTGACGAACACCGACCCGCCCCCGGTATATATCCGGGCCGGGGCCCACACCGTCGCCGCGCCGGTCCGGTGCCCGTCGAAGGCGGGTGCCGCCATGCCTGTCGAAACGCGCCAGATGATTTTGCCGGTCGAGGCCGACAACGCGACCAGAGCACCGTCGGACCAGCGGCTGATCACCGTGTCGCCGACCGCCACGACGCCGGAGAGCTGTGCCGGCCAGCGCCGCAGCGACCAGATCGCGGTCATCACGCTCTTGGCGTCGACCGGCGCGTCGGCCCTGATCTGGCGTTTCGAGGCATACGCCCGGACGGCGTCGCCGACGATCAGCGGCGCCTGGTTCGTCCGGCCGGTGACCTGCGGCGACCGGGTCACGGCGACCGGGAGCGGCGCGGCCGCGGCCGACGACACCTCGGCCGGCGCCAGCACACGCCAGCCGATCACGGCCGCCAGCAGGGCTATGACGAGCGCCAACGACGTACGGATCAGCACTCGGAGCACCAGAAGAGGTTATGTCAGGCGGCCGCCGCCAGGTCGTCCAGGTCGCGCCGGAGGGCGCCCTCGGCCGTCTCGGCGGCCAGGCCACCGAAGATCAGCGCGAGGATCCGCCCGGCCGGGGCGGTCGGGCTGCCGTCCTGCACCACTGTCACCATCGTGCCGCCGCGGTGCCGCCCGGAGACCACCGGCTGGAACGAGTAGGTCATCCGATAGTCGGCGCCGATGCCGGGCGACGTGACGACGAACCTGTCCGGCACCACGCACTCGAGCACCCGGAACTCCTCGGTGACCTCGCCCCCGTCGGCCATTTGCCGGGTTTCGCGCCATACGGTGCCGGCCCCGAAATCGCCGTGGCTGCGGACCTCGACCCGGGTCACCGCGGAGAGCCACTCGCGGCGGCGGCTCAGATCGGTGAAGACCTGCCAGACCACCGCGACGGGCGCGTCGATCGGACGGGTCACCACAACCGTCGACATAGCGTCACCTCCCACGCAATCAGACAGTAACTATCCGACCACGATCCCGCTGACCGATCCGAGACCGATCTTGCCGTCGGCCGAGGATCCGCTGATCACGACCTCGTCGCCGTCGAGCAGAAAACCGCGCCGCGAGCCGTCGGCCAGCGTCACCGGGGAGGCGCCGCCGGCGGTCAGCTCGAGGAACGAGCCGACCTGGTCCGGCGCCGGTCCCGAGACGGTGCCGGAGGCGTACAGATCGCCGGTCCGCACCGACGCTCCGTTGCTGGTCAGATGGGCCAGCTGCTGGGCGGCCGTCCAGTACATCGAGGCGAACGGCGGTGAGCTCACCACGGTGCCGTTCCAGGAGATCGAGAGCTTGAGGTCGTACGCCGGTCCGGCCGGCCGCAGGTAGCCGAGCGGCTCGGGATCTTGAGCGGGCGCCGGCACCGGGGCCAGCACGGAGAGCGGCACGACCCACGGCGAGACGGACGTGGCAAACGATTTGGCCAGGAACGGGCCGAGTGGGCGATATTCCCAGGCTTGCAGATCGCGCGCCGACCAGTCGTTCACGAGCACGACGCCGAATACGTGGTCTTCGAAGGCGCCGGTGGAAAGACGGCGCCCCGGCGTGCCGACCACGAAACCGACCTCGGCCTCGACGTCCAGGCGTTGCGTCGCGCCATAGGAGCCGGCGCCGAGCTGACCGTAGGGCCGGCGGATCGGCGTGCCCGACACCACGACCGTCGACGACCGGCCGTGATAGCCGATCGGCAGGTGACGCCACTGCGGCGGCAACTCGGGCGACGCGGGGCGCAGGATCCGCGCCACGTTCCGGGCGTGCGCCTCGGACGAGTAGAAGTCGGTGTAGTCGGCCACCTCGAACGGCAGATGCAGCGTCACCGCGTGCAACGGGATCGTCGGCGGCCCCGACGCTACGTAGTCGAGGACGGCCTCCCGCGCCGCCGTCCACTCCGGACGCCCGGCCGCCATCAGCGGATTGAGCGACGACGCCGCGAAGAACCCGCCGAGACCCGACAGATCAACGACGTCGTTTCCCAGCCGTACGCCGAGACGCCGCTGCCCCTGGGGAACGCTGAACACTCCGTACGGCAGATTGTCGAGGCCGTAGCCCGTCATGAATAACCCCCGTTGATCAGGCCGAGCCGGACCAGCTCGGTGAGTGGCTCGACCACATTGGCCACCCCGAATCCGGTGAACAGCGGCCGCGGACCGTCGCGCTGGGCCCGGCACGCCTCGACCAGCGGCACCGGGTGGGTCGCGGCCAGCACCTCGGCCACCTCGGCCACCTCGGCGCCCCGGTCGGCGGTGATCGAGGCGGTCAGCACGTTCAGGAAGCCGTGGTGGGTGAATCCGGTCTCGGGATCGGTGTGCCGGATGGCGTGCCGCAGCCCGGCCGCGAGGCGGAACGGGAGCCGGCGGTCGCGGCAGGCGCAGAGCACCGCGGCCAGCTCGACCGGCGTCGGGAAGAGCTCGGCGGCCAGCCCGCCGACCCGGAACTTCGGCGCCATCCGCAATCCGCCGGCGCGCGCCTCGGCGACGGCGTCGAGGGCGGCCAGCAGGCCCCAGCTGAGCGGGATCTCGGCGTACACCTCGATGTTCTGATCGTCGCCGGCGAGGGCCCGCAGTTTGGCCAGGCCCGGCTGTGGATCCTCGCCGCGCCGGGCCACCGCGGCCTCGAGATGGAGGACCACGGCGCCGGCCGCGCGCAGTTTCTCGACGGCGACGGGCACGGCGCTGAACGGGACGTCGCCGACCAGGGCGACCGGGAGCTTCCCGGCGCTCAGGTCGGCGCCGATCAGCGAGGCGGGGACGAGCAGCGGCCCGAGCAGACCGGCGAACCAGCCGTCGCGATGTTCGGCGTGCTTGGCGACAGCGTCGGTCACGCTGACCGGGCTCGGCGGCATCAGGGACGCGTCGTCCACCAGCCCGGCGAAGAGCGGAGGCACCAGCGTTGACACGAATCCGAACCTAATAGACGCTTCGAGAAGCGGACAACCACGTCCGCTATGTCGGTTTTGCCAAACAGGCGAACGCCGGGGGAGGCAACGATGCCGTACTACCGCAGCGTCGGCGAGGTGCCGCACAAGAGGCACACTCAGTTCCGGCGCCCCGACGGCGGGCTCTACGCCGAGGAGCTGATGGGCCAGGAGGGCTTCTCCTCCGACTCGTCGCTGCTCTATCACCGGCACGCGCCCACCGCGATCGTCTCCGCGGAGACGTACGAACCACCGGCGAGCACGCAGTCGCCCAACCTGCCCCTGAAACCGCGCCATCTGCGAACCCACAAGCTCGACGCCGGCCCGGCCGACGCCGTCCTGGGTCGCCGCCCGCTGCTGGCCAACGGCGACGTCCGGATCGGATACGTGGTGGCCGACCGCCCGTCGCCGCTCTACCGCGACGCGGTCGGCGACGAGTGCCTCTACGTCGAGGACGGCCGCGCGGTCGTCGAGACCACCTTCGGCGCGCTGGAGGTCGGCACCGGCGACTACGTGATCATCCCGACCTCGGTGGTGCACCGGATCGTGCCGCAGGACGGGCCCGTCCGGCTGCTCACCATCGAGGCGACCGGCCACATCGGACCACCGAAGCGCTACCTCTCGGTGCGCGGCCAGTTCCTCGAGCACGCGCCGTACTGCGAGCGCGACCAGCGCGGGCCCGGCGAGCCGTTGCAGGCCGAGGGCACCGACGTCGAGGTCTACGTGAAGCACCGGGCCGGCTGGACCCGGCACGTCTACGCCCACCACCCGTTCGACGTGGTCGGCTGGGACGGCTGCCTCTATCCGTGGGCGTTCTCGATCCACGACTTCGAGCCGATCACCGGGCGGATCCACCAGCCGCCGCCGGTGCACCAGACGTTCGAGGGGCCGAACTTCGTGGTCTGCTCGTTCGTGCCGCGCAAGGTCGACTATCACCCGCTGGCCATCCCGGTGCCGTACAACCACCACAACGTCGACTCGGACGAGATGATGTTCTACACCGGCGGCAACTACGAGGCCCGCCGCGGCTCCGGCATCGAGCAGGGGTCGATCTCGCTGCACCCCTCGGGCTTCACCCACGGGCCACAGCCGGGCGCGGTCGAGCGCGCGCTGGGCGCCGAGGCGTTCGACGAGCTCGCCGTCATGGTCGACACGTTCCGCCCGCTCGATCTGTGCGACGCCGGTCTGGCGGTGGAGGACACGGCGTACGCCTGGACCTGGAACCGCCCTCAGTGAAGAACCGAGACCTCGACCGTGATTGACGACGGGAGCGGCTGAGAAGAGGGGAAGGCCGGCACCCGCATCGCCATGACGTTGCCGCCGCGGTGCAGGCAATAGCCCTTGCCCGCGGCGAGCTCGACGTAGCCGGGGCCGTAGGTCACGCCGTTGTCCTCGTCGCAGGCGTCCGGGTCGGTGAACGGATCACCGGTCGCCGGCCCGATCGTCGCCCGCTTCTCCAGCGGCTCGGCGCTCCAGACCCGCTGGTCGGCGCCGGTGCAGTTCTGCACCTTGTCGTCCTTGCCGGGCGTCGAGCAGAGCAGGGAGACGTCGCCGGTGTAGGCGTTCGTCCCGGCCCGCGGCGGCGACAGCCAGAGCGCGCCCTGCGGATATTTGTCGCCCGAGCCCATCGGCACGCTGACCGACAGCACCGCCGTGCCGAAGGCCTGCCGGGGCGGGGTCGAGGCGACCACGACCGGCGCGCTCGACTCGGCCGGACCCGTCTGGCTGCGATAGAGGGTCACCGCGAACGTGCCCGCGGCCAGCACCGCCACGGCCAGGGCGATGGCCAGCCGCCCGCGGGTGAGCCGCTCGCCGCGCGCCACCGCGACGGTGACCGCGATCAGCAGCAGGACCGCCACACCGGCGATGACGAGATCGACCATGCCGACAAACTAGTGGGGCCGGCGCTGTTGATCAGCCCCGGCCCCGCTTCGACGTCAGCCGATGTGGAAGCTCTGGCCGTAGACGGCGAAGTCCAGCGGCGTGTTCAGGTCGAAGTTGCTGTTGTTGAGGAAGCGCCGCTGCGCGGTGTCGACACGGGTGGTGTCGTCGTGCGCGGCCTCCTTCTTCATCTCGATGACGCGCTCGTCGAGGAAGACGTTGAGCCAGGTGCGCTCGTCACCGCCCTGCGCCGGCGGCTTGGCCCGCTTCAGGGCGGCGCTGCGGATCTGGCGCATGCCCTCGTAACCGTGCATGACGGCCGCGTCGTAGTAGGCGAACTGCCCCAGGGCCCGGACGCCGTCGGACTTGCCGTCGCGCACCGAGGGGTTGAAGTAGACCCGGTCGCGCTCGGCTTCCTGTGCGGCCTGGAAGGCCGGGTCGGCCGCGGCCGTACGCCAGTCGCGGGTGAAGTTGGGATCGAGGCCGGCGTGCGAGGCGGTGCCGTTCACCGACCGCAGGGCGGGCAGATATTTGGCCAGCACATTGCCGGGCACGGCGTTCGTGTACGCCTGGACCAGCTCCAGCATGTCGCCGGTGCCGGAGCAGAACCCGATGATGCCGGCGGTGTAACCGCGGCCGTCGTTGATGTCCTCGATGTAGGAGAACTGGGCCCGCCAGTCGAGCGACGAGTTCTCGGCCGCCGAGACGAGCTGCATCGCGACGTCCTTCTTGGCCGGGTTGTCCAAATTGACCCCAGTGGCTGGTGGCGTGGTCGGCGGCGTCGTCGAGCCGCCGGGCGTCACCCAAGTCTGGTTGGCGGTGCCGGTGCACGTCCAGATCTGCAGCCGCGTGCCGTTGGCCGAGCTCTGCCCGGTGGCGTCCAGGCACTTGCCCGAGCCGGTGTTGACCAGCGAACCGCCGCTGACGGACCACTTCTGGGCGCCGCTGGCGTTGCAGTCCCAAAGCTGGATCTTGGCACCGTTGGTGGTCGACGCACTGGTCACGTCGAGGCACTTGCCGAGGGCGCGGATGCTGCCGTCACTGTTGCCGACGGTCCAGCTCTGTGCGCCGGTGCCGTTGCAGTCGTAGAGCTGGACGGCGGCGCCGTTGGCCGAGCTCGCGTTGGCGACATCGACGCATTTGCCGCCGATGCCGGTGATGGGGCCGGCGGTCGCGGCGCTGGCCGGCAGCAGTCCGTAGATCACGGCCGCGGCGGGGACGGCCACGGCGACACCGGCGTAAACGACTCTTCTTGCGCGGATCATGGCGCTCCTCGAGACGGGGGATGAGGGGTTGGCGCGCGCCGCAGAGACGTTAGAACAGTTAACCAACTTTATCAATAAGCCTCGATGAACCTTGACATGCGTAGACGCCCCCGCTTAACGTCCGGCTGGTGACCCGTCTGGCCGGCTCCTCGAAGCTGCTCCGCGCCATGAACGAGAGCGCGGCCCTGGCCCACCTGCTCGACCCGGGCCGGCTGACGCGCTCCGACCTCCGCAAACTCACCGCGCTGTCGACACCGACCATCTCCGAGGTGCTGCGCCGGCTGACCGAGGCCGGGCTGGTCACCGTGGTCGGTCACAACAGCGGGCGCCCCGGGCCGAACGCCGAGATCTACGCGGCCAACCCCGGCGCGGCGTACGCGGCGGCCGTGTCGGTCCGCGACATCGGCCCCAGCGGCGCGCCCTCGGTGGTGGCCGCCCTGTGCGACCTCACCGGCGAGATCCGCGGCCGCGTCGAGTCGCGTGTGGACTTTCTCACCAGCGACCCCATGCAGGCGCTGGTCGACGTGGTGGCCCGCCTGCGCGACGAGGTCGGCGTCCCGGCCGAGCGGGTGCGCCACGTGCGCATCGGGGTGGCCGGCTCCTACGACGCCCGGGCGGCCACGATCCGGCACGTGCACCTGCCGGGCTTCGGCCGTACGGGGTTGGTGCCGCGCATCGCGGCGGCGCTCGGCACCGAGGTCGGCGTCGACAACGACGTCAACCTGGCCGCCGTGGCCGAGCGGCGGCGCGGGGTCGGCCGCGACGCCGAGGGCTTCGCCCTGCTCTGGCTCGGCCAGGAGGGCCTGGGCCTGGCCATCGACATGGCCGGCACGCTGATGCGCGGCGCCCGGGGCGGGGCCGGCGAGATCGGCTACATGCCGCTCTACTCCCCCGACTCGGCCGACCGCAAGCTCGACCTGCAACACCTATTCGGCGGCGCCGCCATCCTGGAGCTGGCCCGGGACAACGGCGTTCCCGGCCGCACGCCGGCCGAGGTGGTGACCGCGGCGGCGAGCGACCCGGCCGGCGCCGGCGAGTTCCTCACCGGGCTGGCCGACCGCATCGCGGTCGGCCTGGCCGCGGTCGTCGCCGTCCTCGATCCCTACCTGGTGGTGCTGGCCGGCCCGATCGCCCAGGCCGGCGGCGGCGTCCTGCTGTCCGCGGTGTCCGGGGCGATGCGCCGGGCCGCGCCGCTGGAGAGCCCCATCGCGCTGACCGCCATCGACGACGACGCCGTGCTGCTGGGCGCCCTCGATGCCGGGCTCACCGCCGTACGAGAGGGATTGATCTCCTCGATCCGGTCAGCCCACCAGTAGCCGGGCCCGCAGCTGCCGGGCGCTCACCCCGAGGCCGTCGCGCAGGTAGCGGTCGAACGTCCCGAACTTCGCGGTGACCTCGTCGAAGCCGGACCGCAGATATTCCGGGCGCACGTCCAGCACGGCCTTGTATCCGGCGCGGATCGACTCCGGGACGGCGGCCAGCGCGGCGGCGTTGGAGGCGGCCAGACAGGTGTTGCTGAGCAGGTAGTCCTCGAAGACTGTCGCGCGGGGCACGCCGAGGGCGGTGAGCAGCGCGGCGCTGGCCCAGCCGGTGCGGTCCTTGCCGGCCGTGCAGTGGTAGAGCACGTTGGCGGCCCGGGGGTCGGCCACCGCGGTGAGGAAGGTGCGATAGGCCTTGCGGCCGGAGTCCGACGACACCATGCCCTTCTCGCCGGCCACCATCATCGCGACGCCGTTGGCCTCGGTGTCCAGCGAGTAGCCGCCGGTGCCCGGGCTCGTCGTCCCGGCCACGTTGGCGAAGACGTACTTGACGCCGTCCGGGAGCCGGTCGGGGGCGGCGGCGACCTCGGAGTCGGTGCGGAAGTCGACGTCGGTGCGGATGCCGAGCCGCTTCAGCTTGGCCACGTCGGCGTCGGCCAGGGTGGCGAGGCTGTTCGAGCGGTAGAAGACGCCCATCCGGACCCACCGGCCGTCGGACGTGCGGTAGCCGCCGCCGTCGCGGAAGTTGGGCGCGGCCGCGAGGTGCAGCGACCGGTCGGCCAGGGTCAGCGACCGGCCACGGTCGGGCACGAGCTCGAACCACCAGCGGTCGGCCTCACCCAGTCCGCGCACGGTGACGGTGGCGGTTCCGCCCCCATGGGCGACGGCGCGGTGGCGTACGACCCGGTGCTGGTCCCTGCTCGCGTAGACCTCGACCCGCCGTACGCCGGTGGCCTTCCAGCTGATGGTGAACTCACCGGCGGCGGTCTGCTCGACCGTGGCGGCCAGGAACGGAATGCCGGGCGCCTTCGCCTGGGCCGGGGCCGCGCCCGCCGCGATGCCGCCGCCGATCGCGAGGATGCCGGCGCCGGCGGTCGTCAGGAACCGGCGGCGTGTCTGCTGCTCGTCGTTGAAGTTGCGCACCGCGAAAGA
Source organism: Actinoplanes sp. CA-131856 (assembly GCF_050956135.1). Taxonomy (GTDB): domain Bacteria; phylum Actinomycetota; class Actinomycetes; order Mycobacteriales; family Micromonosporaceae; genus Actinoplanes. The sequence goes on from NZ_CP191849.1 coordinate 10,303,031, forward strand.
ATCTGCGGCAGAGGTAGCCGCCCGGCCTCGCGCGGGTTAACGCCTGGTCAAGATCAAAAGTTCGGCCACCGCCGCCAGCACCATCGCCGACACCAGCGCCACGATGCCACCGGCCAGGGCATAGACGAACAAAAGCAGAGGAGCGACAAAGCCGACGTACGCCGCCGCGGCCAACCGCCGATCGTGGGCCCGCAGCCGGGTCAGCGCGGCCGCGAGCGGCTCCGGAACGTTCCGGTTCAGCGCCACGATCACACCCACGAAGATCAGCAGGCCGATCAGCCCCGCCCACATCCGCGAGATGCCGTCGCTGGCCAGCGTCATCAGCCCCGCGAGGACCGCCGCGACCTGGGTGGCGTTCGCACCGTAGAGGGCGAACCGCCGCACCTGCTCGGCCGAGCTCCCCGACACGTCGAGCACGGGCCCCGACGGCCGGCTCACCGCGGGCACCTCGGTCCAGTGCGCGGTCACCGGCTCCGCTTCCTCGGGCCGGTCCGGCGCCGGATAGGCCCGTGGGAACGGCGACGGATAGTCCCCGTCGGCGTCCGGCGCCACCGGCAGCGTCGCCTCGTCGGCCAGCTCCTCGAGGGCCCGGGCCCAGCGCCGCCGCTCGAACCGCACGATGCCCATGTCACGCTGGGCGTCACCGATGGCCGGATCAAGGTCCAAGGCCTGGGCGTACGCCCGCTGGGCCAGATCGAAAAGCCGCAACCGCGCCGCCACCACGGCCAGGACCAGATGGGCTTCCGCCTCGGCCGGAGCCACCCGAACGGCATTCCAGGCGGCGTTCAGCGCCTCCTGCCCGTTGCGGGACTCGCTGAGGAGCGCCGCCCCGGTCCGCTGCGCGTAGGCATCGGCGGGCCACTGCCGCAGAATGTCCCCCGCGACCCGGGCCGCCTCCCCGAACTTCCGGCTGTCGGCCAGGGCCATGGCCCGCACGACGAGGGCGGTGATCTCGGCCGGCGCCGCCGCGGCGGCCCGCTCGGCGGCGACCAGAGCCTCGGCGGGCTGCTCCGCGGCCAGATGGATGCGCGCCAGGGTGGCCAGAAGGCTGGCCTCGTCGGGCGCGACGGTGAGCCCAGCCGCGATCTCCCCGGCCGCTTCGTCATAGCGGCCGAGGTCAGCCAGGAGCAGAGCCCGCTGCCGGTACTCTTCGGGCGTGGTCTCGGGATCCAGAGGCGCGGCCACGAGTCGAGGGTAGGCGCTCCCGCCCAACGTCACCTGTGGGGGTGCACGCCGCCCTCCCCGCCGGCGCTCAGACCGAGGCGATCAGAGCGACGGCCATGGCGGCCAGGCCCTCGCCGCGGCCGGTCAGGCCCAGACCGTCGGTGGTGGTGCCGGAGACGGTCACGGGGGCACCCACCGCGGCCGAGAGGGCCTCCTGGGCCTCGGCGCGCCGCTTGCCGATCTTCGGGTGGTTGCCGATCACCTGGATCGAGACGTTCACCACCTCGAACGACGCCGCCCGCACCAGCCGGGCCGTCTCGGTGAGCAGGGCCGAACCGGACGCGCCGGCCCACTCCGGCCGCGACGTGCCGAAGTTGCTGCCCAGATCGCCCAGCCCGGCCGCGCCGAAGAGAGCGTCGCAGGCGGCGTGGGCGGCCACATCGGCGTCGGAGTGCCCGGCCAGCCCGACCACGTCCGGCCAGTACAGACCGGCCACCCAGCAGGGCCGCCCCGGCTCGAAGGCGTGCACATCCGTCCCGATACCGACCCGCTGATTGATCACCGGCCCAGGCTACCGACGGTCCGGCGAAAGGCTGATGAGCGCCTCGGCCAGAATCAGGTCGAGGGGGCGGGTGATCTTCATGGCCAGCTCGGAGCCGGGAACACAGAGCACCGGGAGGCCGGCCTTCTCGACCAGGCCGGCGTCGTCGGTCAACTGGTCGGCGGCGGTCTCGTGGGCGGCGGCCAGGATGTCGTGGCGGAAGCCCTGCGGGGTCTGGACGCTGCGGAGCACCGAGCGGTCGACCGTGCCGAGGACGGTCTCGCCGGGGGCCACTTCCTTGATCGTGTCGACCACGGGCAGGGCCGGGATCACCGCGGGATGGCCGTCGCGGACGGCGGCCGCCACCGACTCGATCAGGTCGGGTGGGGTGAGGGCGCGGGCCGCGTCGTGCACGAGCACGATGGGGATGTCGGGTGGGACCTGGGCCAGCGCCCGGGCGACCGATTCCTGCCGCTCGGCCCCGCCGGCCACCACGGTGACCGGCGCGACCGGCGCCAGCAACTCCTGAACCGCCTCGACCTCGGCCGCTGGAGCGGCGACCACGATGAGGCGCACCGACGGCGCCGCCGCGACGCGGCGGACCGCGTGCACGAGCAGCGGCTCGCCGGCGAGCAGGCGCAGAGCCTTGGGCCCGCCCGGGCCGAGCCGCAGGCCGGCACCCGCTGCCGGAACCAGGACCGCGACGTCACCCCGAGCACTAAGCTGCGCGGTCACGTCGCGGTCCTGAGAACACAAGTTTTGATGTTGTGTCTGTGGGTAGATCAGGCCTCGGTGAGGACCTTGTCGAGGAGAACCTCGGCCTCGTCCTTGGTGCTCTTCTCCGCAAGAGCGACCTCACCGACCAGAATGTCACGAGCCTTCGCGAGCATGCGCTTCTCGCCGGCCGAGAGGCCGCGCTCACGCTCACGACGCCAGAGGTCGCGAACGACCTCGGCAACCTTCAGGGGGTTACCGGAGGCAAGCTTCTCGAGATTGGCCTTGTAACGCCGCGACCAGTTGGTCGGCTCCTCGGTGTGCGGAGCGCGGAGGACGTCGAAGACCTTACCCAGGCCTTCCTCGCCAACCACTTCGCGCACGCCGACGATCTCGGCGTTCTCAGCGGGCACCCGAACAGTCAGGTCGCCCTGGGCGACGCGCAGGACCAGATACTGCTTTTCCTCGCCCTTGATGACCCTAGTCTCGATTGCCTCGATGAGTGCGGCCCCGTGGTGGGGGTAAACAACGGTCTCGCCGACACTGAAAACCATAGGTTCGAAGCCCCTTTCGCTGTGTCTAGGGTAACACGCTCAGGCAGCGATGTCCCACCCTGCCGGTGACTGTTAGTGCAGCTCAGAGGCCCTGTGACGGGCCTTTCTACGGCTTGACAGAAGCGCCGCGAGCTGCCTTCGTAACGCAAAGTGACGAAAGGGTGACCGCTTTGACCCCTGGGTCGGATATTTCGTACCTAGGGCGTTTGTGAGGTCAAGCTTATCGCTAAGGTCCGGAAGCACGCACTACTGGCGGTGGAGCGCCGGGTGAGGAAGGCTGGGTGGCAAGGTCCCCGACCGAAGAAATGCCGAAGTAGGAGTGGGCTGGTCGGCTTGGGGGGAGGGTGAGTCATGGCTGGTGCGAGCGACAACGGCGGATGGTCGTCGGATGGCGGTTCGCCGGACGACCTGCCCGACCTGCCCGAGGAGTGGGGCGTCATCGTCATCCCCGACGATCTCTCCGAGCTGTCCGACGAGGTCGACGCGGTCCGCGAGGAGCTGCGGCTCACCGGGCCGCCCACGCGATGGCAGCGCTTCGCCCGCCGCCCCGCGGTCCGCCGGGTGCGCCGGCTCGCCGGCAAGGCCATGCGGGCCCCGGTCCTGATCATCTCGATGGCCGTGCTGGTCACCGTGGCCAGCCTCTTCGCCTCGGCCTGGCCCGGGCCACCACGCCAGCCCACCGCTCAGCGCACGGCCGCCACCACCAGCGAGCCCGCCACCGAGCTGCCCGCGCTCGAGCTGTTCGGCTCCGACGGCCGCACGGTCCCGATCAACCGGCAGCTACCCGCTGTCATCCTGCTCATCGACGGCTGCGCCTGCGCGAAGCTCATTTCCGACACTGTCGTCGCCGTCCGACCCGAGATCGCCGTGCTCACGGTGACGTCGGCGGCCAGGGCGAGCACCGCCGTCACCCCGCCCACGAACACCACGCCCCAGGCCCAGGGCAAGATCTTGCGGGCGCTGTACGACCCCACGAGCACCCTGCGCACCCATCTGCGGCTCCCGTCGCCCGACGGCGTCGCCGCCGCCCTGCTGGTCGACGGCAACTCCAAGATCGTGCGCCTGTTCCCCCGCACCGCCTCGATCGAGGACATCCGCCCCGATCTTGCCCGCCTCTGACGGTCGCGGGTCAGCCGATGCGGACCAGGGAGTAGCGGAAGACGACCTCGCTGTCCTGGCCGGCGGCCACGGTCATGCGCAGGGCGTCCGAGAGCTGGACCGGAAAGGTCTCCGGCGAGCGCTCCTGCTCACAGCTCATCCCGAGGCCCGAGTCGCCGCCGATGCCGCTGAAATCGCCGAAACCGCCCTCGGAGTTGTCGAGCGACACCCGCACCGTGCTGCCCACCCCGCCCACGCAGACCATCGCCACCGAGTACTGCCCCGACGGCACCTCCGTGGAGACCTGCTGCTCGGCCCCGGGGGTGAGGGTCATGGTGGCGCCGTCCTCCTGGGTGCCGACGTCCGGCAGCAGCCGCTCGGCCGTTCGCCGCCACTGCTCGGCCTGGCTGGTCGGCCGTGTGTCGTCCGGCGCGGTCACCAGCCACCACGCGGCGCCGCCGGCCAGCAGCACCGCCGCCATCGAGTACAGCACCACGCCCCGCTGCCGATCGGTCGTCACCCTGTGACTGTAGAGGCCTCCAGCAGCGTTCCGTAGAGCGTGAGACCCGGCCCGAAGGCCAGCATCACGACCCGTCGCGGCGGCGCCGGACGGCGCCGCAGGGCGTCCAGCACGAGCAGGACCGTCGGTGAGGAGCAGTTTCCGTACGTCGCCAGCACCTCCCGCGACGGCGCCATGGCCTCGTCGGCGAGCCCCAGCTGTTCCTGCACCACGTTCAGGATCTTGGGGCCGCCGGGGTGGACCGCCCAGCCGTCCACGTCGGCCACCCTCAGCCCGTGCCGGGCCAGCATGCTGTCGACCAGCTCGCGGACGTGCAGCTTCAGGACCGCCGGCACGCGCGGGGACAGCCCCATCCGGAACCCGAGATCGGTCACCTCCCACGTCATGTGATCGGCCGTCGTGGAGTCCGTGACGGCGGCGACCTCCCGTACGGCGTACCCCTGGGAACCCGGAGTGACCACGACGGCGGCCGCCGCATCCGCGAAAAGCGCGTGCGACACGATCTGCTGCATGTCCACCCGCGCCGCCGCCGGTTGGAGGTGAAGGCTGGTCAGCTCCGCGCAGAGCAGCAGGGCCGGCTTGCCCTGGGCGACCACGTAGTCGGCCACCGAGCCCAGCCCGGGCAGCGCCGCGTAGCAGCCCATGTGCCCGACGAAGAGCCGTCGCACGCTCGGCGACATGCCGAGATCGCGGGCGAGCAGGATGTCCAGCCCGGGCGTCGCGTATCCGGTGCACGAGCACACCGCGAAGAGCCCGAGCTCGTCGGCGACGATCCCGGCGTCGGTCAGGGCCCGGCCCACCGCCTCCTTGCCGAGCGGTATCGCCTCGACCTGATAGCGGCGCATCCGCCGCTCGGTGGACCAGTCGGAGACATCCTCGAGCAGCGGGCTCACCGCGGCCTGCCGGGTACGCACCCCGGAGTTCTCGAAGATCCGCCGGACCAGCGCCCGCCGCTCGGGTGGGTAGTGCCGTGCGAAGTAGCCGTCCCACAGATCGTTCTGCACCACGGACGGCGGTAGAGCGACTCCTACCCCGGCGATGGTCGCGTCGTTATTCACTTACGCCTCCCCAGGCCACTCTTACCCCGCAGAAGCCGCTACCAACGTGGCGCGGATCCGTCCGAGTCGGGATCACCGCCGAGCGCGTCGACGCCGAGCCAGTCGGCGCACACGTCGCTGGTGGCCGGTTGCAGCGAGCCGGCCCGGGCGTCGCGGTAGAGGCGCTCCAGCGGATGACCGCGGCGCATGGCCGACGTGCCGGCCGCCTCGAGCATCGACGCCGCCACCTCGGCCGCGGTCGTGCCGGCCAGCAGCTTGGCCCGCCACACCCAGCGGGTGGTCTCGGCCTCGCCGGGCTGCTCGTCGACCCGGCGGGCGGCCTCCATCACGGCCAGGTGGGCCGCGGCGACCGCGGCGTCGGCCCGGCCGATCCGCGCCCGCACGGCCGGCAGGTGGCCGAGCTTGCGCTGGTTGACGTGCTCGACCGCGGCGTCGACGGCGGCCCGGGCCACGCCCACGTAGACGGCGGCGTAGCTGGCCACCATCCAGTGCGGGGCGAGCTGGGCGATCACCAGCGCCAGGCCCTCGACGCCGCCGAGCAGCGCACCGGACGGGACGGTCACGTCGACGTGCAGGTCGTGGGAGCCGGTCGCGCGCATGCCGAGGGCGTCCCACGTCGGCTCGACGCGCAGGCCGTCGCCGGCCGGCACCAGGAACTGCGAGACCTGGTCGGGGTCGTCGGCGCTGCGGGCGGCGACCAGATAGGCGTCGGCGTGCCCGGCGCCGGAGCAGAAGGTCTTGGCGCCCTTGATGTGGAAGCCGCCGTCCACGTGCTCGTACGACGTGGTGATCTTGGAGAGGCGGGAGCCGGCGCCGCGCTCGCTCATGGCCACCGCGTACCAGGAGCCGTCGGCGGCCGCCCGCAGATGCTCGTCGCGGGCCCGCAGCGCCTCGTCGGCCAGCCCCAGGGCCTCGGCCAGCTCGTCGCTCACCCCGGCCAGGGCGCCGGTGACCGAGGCGTGCATGTTGAAGATCAGGGCGGTCGCGCCGTTGCCGCGGGCCAGCTCGTAGGCGACCGCCGCGTAGTCGGCGAAGCTCGCCCCGGCGCCGCCCAGCCGCTTCGGCGTCATCAGGCCGAAGAACCCGGCGTCGCGCAGGTCGGCGAAGTCGTCGGCGGGGAAGGAGCCGTCGCGGTCGTGCTCGGCCGCGCGGGCCGCGAACCGGGGCGCCAGCCGCCGGGCCTCTTCGATCATCGGGTGGCCTCCTTGCGGCCGCGCCCCTGATAGAGCACGGCGGTCGAGCGGGTGGGAACGATCCGGCCGCCCGCGCCCTGGCCCAGGGCCAGCCAGCGGAACAGCCCGGCCGCGCTGGGGCGCAGGCCGCGCACCTCGAGGCGTACGCCATGAAGGGCGAACTCGGCGGTGAGCCGGCCCGGATCGACGAAGAGGGCGGGATCGTGCAGCCCGACCGGGGCCACCCCGATCCACTCGCCCAGGGTGACCGTCACGAAGCGGCTGAGCGCCCCGGAGTTGACCGTGTCCAGCACCAGCAGGCCGCCCGGCCGCAGCACCCTCGACAGCTCGGCCACGGCGGCCGGCAGGTCGGTGACGTGCTCGAGGATCTCGCCGGCGGCCACCACGTCGGCCGAGCCGGTGGCCAGGGGCAGGGCCAGCACGTCGCCGCGCACCGGCGTCACCCCGCGCTGGGCCGCGTGGGCCAGGCCGGAGCCGCGCAGGTCGACGCCGACGTGGCGATATCCCTTGCCGGCCAGGTGGGGCGCGAGCAGTCCGCCACCGCAGCCCGCGTCGACCAGGACGGCGCCGGGCGAGACGGCGGGCGGGATCAGATCGGCCCGGGCCGCCGCCAGCCAGTGCAGGAGTTCGAAGCCTCCGCCGGGGCGCCACCACTCGCCGGCGAGGTCGTCGTACTGACGCGGATCGTTACGCGGCATCGACGGCATGTGATCGAGCGTGGCACGCATCGGGCACAACCACCACACTGCTTTCATGTCCCGCGCCCTCGCGTTGATCAAGTCGTCCCATCCGGAACCGGGCGGGGCGGTCACCGTGGCCATGACCCTGCTGGCGATCGGGGCCGGTCATCGGGGGTGGGCCATCCTCGGCGTCTTCCTCGCGGTCGGCGCCACCCAGCTCTCCGTCGGCTGGGTCAACGACTGGCTCGACGCCGACCGTGACCGCCGCGCCGGCCGCGGGGACAAACCCGTGGCGTCGGGGGCGGTGAGTCGCCGTACGGTCGGAACCGCGGGTTTGATCGCCTCTCTGGCCATCCCTCTCCTGGGCCTGCCGTTCGGGCTGTGGCCGACGGTCCTCATCTCGCTGGTCGGCGTGTTCGCGCTGCTCTACGACTGGCCGCTGAAGTCCACGGTGTTCTCGGTGGTGCCCTATCTGGTGGCGTTCGGGCTGCTGCCGGCCTTCGTGGTGGTCGCGCTGCCGGGCCATCCGGCGCCGCCGGCCTGGCTCGTGGCGGCGGGGGCGCTGCTCGGCGGCGGCGCGCATTTCGCCAATGTGCTGCCCGATCTCGCCGACGACGCGGAAACCGGGGTGCGAGGACTGCCACATGTGCTAGGCGCCACCGGATCGGCGGTCGCGGCCGCGGTGCTTCTTCTCGCCGCGACCCTCACGCTGGTCTTCGGGCCCGCCGGGCCTCCGTCGTGGGCGGGCTGGGCGGCGGCCTGCGCTTCCGTCGTGGTCCTGCCGCTTGGGTGGTACGCCATGACGCGCGCCTCGGGACGGGCGGTGGCGATGTTCCGGGCGGTCATCGTGGTCGCCCTGATCGACGTCCTGCTGCTGATCTTCAGCGGCCGGGTGGTGTGAATGGACGGGTCGGCGCACGTGGCCGATCGCCGACCTCTAGGCTGGGGCTTACGCCCTTTGGTGTTCTTTTCTTGGAGGATCGTGATGCGCTCGCTGGGAACCCGCCGCGTCGCACTGGCCGCGGGTGTCGCCACGGTCGCCGTGATGGCGCTGACCGGCTGCTCGGCCGGCCAGGTCGCCGAGACCGCCATTCTGAAGACGCCCATCTCGGGCCTCAACACGCAGAGCCCCGACGGGCGCCTCGAGATCCGCAATCTCCAGGTGGTCTACAACAGCCCCGAGGGTTACGCGGCCGGTGAGAGCGCTCAGCTCGAGCTGAGTCTCTACAACACCACCACCTCGTCGATCCAGGTCTCGATCAGCAGCGCGCCGCAGCAGCAGGGCTCGACCAACAACGTCGTGTCGGCGCAGCAGATCGGCCTGACCGGCGGCGCCGCCGCGGCCTCGCCCGCGCCCAACCCGGAGCCCTCGGGCAGCCGCGCGTCGCAGGACGAGCAGCCCGGTGGTGTCCCCTCGGCCGACGCCAGCGCCCCGTCGCCCGCGTCCGGCACCGTGCCGAGCGCGCCCAGCGAGCCCGCGCAGCCGCAGGTCGAGCCGGCCCAGATCACCATCCCCGCGCTGAGCAGCGCCACCTTCCTCCCCGAGGACGAGCAGAAGGTGCTGGCCCTCGGCCTGTCCGGCAAGCTCGCCCCGGGCACCTCGCTGGCCCTGACCTTCGAGGTCAGCGGCGTCTCGCAGCCGCTTCAGGTCGAGGCCCCGTTCCAGGTGCCGCTGTCGCCGGCCTCGCGGGGCCCGGCGGTCGACGAGCACGAGAACACCGAGGAGTAAATGTCATACCCGGCGGCTAACTTGTCGGGGTGACTTCTTCTTCGACCCGCTCGGCCAAGGCCGCTCGCCCGGCCTTCGTCTGTGACGCCTGTGGGCACCAGCCACCGAAATGGCTCGGCCGGTGCCCCGAGTGCGGCGAGTGGGGCTCGGTCATCGAGTCCACGGTGACCACGCCGCTCGGCGCCGGCCGGGTGGTCAGCTCGCGCATGCCGGCCGAGCCGGCCCGTCCCATCGCCCAGATCAGCGCCGCGCCGGCCAAGGCCGTGCCGACCAATGTCGGCGAGCTCGACCGGGTGCTCGGCGGCGGCCTGGTCCCGGGCGCGGTGGTGCTGCTGGCCGGCGAGCCCGGTGTGGGCAAGTCCACACTGCTGCTCGACGTGGCCCAGCAGTGGGCCGCCCACTCGGGCTCCGCGTCCCTCGTGGTCAGTGGCGAGGAATCGGTCAGCCAGGTCCGCCTGCGGGCCGAGCGGCTCGGCGCCCTGCACGAGAAGCTCTACCTGGCCTCCGAGAGCGACCTGTCCGCGGTCATGGGCCACCTCGACGCGGTCAAGCCCGGCCTGCTCGTGCTCGACTCGGTGCAGACCATCTCCGCCCCCGGCACCGAGGGCGTCCCCGGCGGTGTCACCCAGGTCCGCGCGGTCACCGCCGCCCTGGTCGGCGTGGCCAAGGAGCGCGGCATCGCCACCGTCCTGGTCGGCCACGTCACCAAGGACGGCCAGGTGGCCGGCCCCCGCGTGCTGGAGCACCTGGTCGACGTGGTGCTCCACTTCGAGGGCGACAAGCATTCGTCGCTGCGCCTGGTGCGCGGCGTCAAGAACCGCTTCGGCGCCGCCGACGAGGTCGGCTGCTTCGAGATGCACGAGGGCGGCATCGCCAGCCTCCCCGACCCGTCCGGCCTGTTCCTCACGCGCTATGCCGAGCCCGTGCCCGGCACCTGCGTGACAGTGGCCATGGAGGGCCGCCGTGCCCTGGTCACCGAGGTGCAGGCGCTGATCGGGGCCGAGGTGCAGGGCTCGCCGAGGCGTACGGTGTCGGGCCTCGACAGCGCCCGGCTGGCCATGGTGCTGGCCGTGCTCGAGCGCCGCACCAAGCAGCTCAAGCTCTACAACCGCGAGGTCTTCGCCGCGACAGTGGGCGGCATCCGGCTCACCGAGCCGTCGGCCGACCTGGCCATGGCCCTGGCCGTCGCCTCCGGCGGGCTCGACCTGGCCATGGCGCCCCACCTGGTGGCGATCGGCGAGGTGGGCCTGACCGGCGAGATCAGGCGGGTCGGCGCGGTCGGCCGGCGCCTGGCCGAGGCGTCCCGGCTCGGCTTCAAGGTGGCGCTCGTGCCGCCCGGCTGCGCCCCCGAGAGCAGCGGCTCGCTGAAGGGCATGGAGGTCATCGAGGTGGCCGACCTGCGCTCCGCGCTGCAGTCCGCGGCCCGGGCCTCGGCCGCCCACGGTGGTGACCGTCGGTGATTCATCGAACCACGCCTCGTTGACGTGGAAGAGGGTCCGTAGAATGTACAGGTGCCGCTCGACCGCGATGGTTCCAAGCCCGCCGCCGCCTCTCCGTCGCCACGACCAGGCGTGAACGGTTCGGCCCATCGTGCGGCGACCACTCCCAGCACCGGCCTCACCGGCGGCGGCGTGACCGCCGATCCGCTCCGCGCCAATCTGGCGCTGATGGCGCCCGGCACGGCCCTGCGCGACGGCCTCGAGCGCATCCTGCGCGGCCGCACCGGCGCGCTGATCGTCCTCGGCTACGACGCCGTCGTCGAGACGATCTGCACCGGCGGCTTCCCGCTCGACGTCGAGTTCTCGGCCACCCGCCTGCGCGAGCTGTGCAAGATGGACGGCGCGGTCGTGCTCTCCAGCGACGGCACCCGCATCGTGCGGGCCGCCGTCCACCTGATGCCCGACCCGTCCATCCCGTCCGAGGAGTCCGGCACGAGGCACCGGACGGCCGAGCGTGTGGCCAAGCAGTCCGGCTTCCCGGTCATCTCGGTGAGCCAGTCGATGCGCATCATCGGGCTGTATGTGAACGGCCAGCGCCACGTCCTCGACGACTCGGCGGCCATCCTGTCGCGGGCCAACCAGGCCCTGGCGACCCTGGAGCGCTACAAGCTCCGCCTCGACGAGGTCTCGGGCACGCTGTCCGCGCTGGAGATCGAAGACCTGGTCACGGTGCGTGACGCGGTGGCGGTCGTGCAGCGCCTCGAGATGGTCCGCCGCATCGCCGACGAGATCTCGGGCTACGTGGTCGAGCTCGGCACCGACGGCCGCCTCCTGGCCCTCCAGCTCGACGAGCTGATGGCCGGCGTCGACTCCGACCGCACCCTGGTCATCCGCGACTACCTGCCGAGCGGCCGCAAGGCCCGCACGCTGGACGAGGCGCTGGTCGAGCTCGACCTCCTCACGGCCACCGAGATGATCGACCTGGTCGCGGTGGCCAAGGCGATCGGCTATCCGGGCGCCTCCGACGCGCTGGACGCGGCGGTCTCCCCCCGGGGCTTCCGCCTGCTGGCCAAGGTCCCCCGCCTGCCCACCCAGATCGTCGACCGCCTGGTCGACCACTTCGGCAGCCTCCAGCGCCTCCTGGGCGCCACGGTCGAAGACCTCCAGGCCGTCGACGGGGTCGGCGACGCCCGGGCCCGGGGCGTCCGCGAGGGCCTGTCCCGCCTGGCCGAGGCGTCGATCCTCGAACGCTACGTCTGACCCGCGCCCACCTGATCCCCGCGTCCTCCTCGCGGCAGCCACGCCACCCTCGCCGGCCCCACCCCCGCGCCAACCCCCGCCGCGCGCGGCCTCGCGGGCAGCGATCGGGTCAGGGCAGTGGCTCGGCGATGCCGTTCGCGTGGTCGGTGACCGAAGCGCCGGTGACCGTGGCGGTCACGGGCAGCATCTCCAGGCAGCGGCGGATGGCGGGAGCCATCACCGGGTTGGGGACGCGCATCGAGACCGTGCAGTGGGGGACCCACTTGCCGGGACGGTAAAGGTCCCACGTCTCCACGCCGGCCGCGGCCAGACGATCGTGGACCTCGCGATGGTGGTCCAGCAGCTCGGCGGTCGGTGTCACGCCCAACCACAGCACCCGGCCCACGAACTGGCCGACGAAATCGAGGTGCAAGGTCAGCGGGCGGGCCACCGTCATGTCCGACAGGGCCGCGACCACGGCCGACGGCGGCAGCGTCCGCGCGGCGGCCAGCGAGACGTGTGGGCGGTGCTTGTCGTTCAGCAGCGACGCCATAGTGGGCACGCCCTCTTCCTCGAGGGCGCGCCACAAAGTCCGTACCCGTCTGGTCGCGTCGACGTCCAGATAAAGCTCTAAGGCAGCTACCACTTAGGACACGATGGTCAACGTCACCGGCTGGCTGACCAGGGTGCCGAGACGGCCGCGGAGCTCGAACGTGCCGGGCGGCGGGTTCGGGCCCGAGGCGGCGCCGTTGGTGCAGCTGCTCGACTGGCGGCCGTTCCAGGTCACCTTGTAGTTGAGCTCCTGGCCCGCGGTCAGCTGACGGACATCGCTGCCCTTGGCGCTGCTGCACGTGTCCGACGACCAGTACTTCTGCGCGCCCGAGTCGATGTAGAGCTCCTGCGGGTCGGCGCCGACGTCGCGCGAGCAGGTGCGGGTGCCGATGTTCTTTATCTTGAGCTCTATCTGAACGGCGTTGCCCCGCTTCAGCTGCGTCTGCGCCGGCACCGGGGTCACCTGCATCTCGGCGTCCGTGCAGCCTCCGCCGGCCGGGGCGTTGACGTTCGCGTTCTGGCCGCCGTTGGCGCCATTGGTGGCCGCCGTGTTCGCCGGCAGCGTCGGGCCGGTGGCGGTGGCGGTGGGCTGCTGCCCCGGCTGCTGCGACTCGACGTCACCCGGGTCCGGCAGGGACGGGCCGCCGCCCGTGGCGCCGTCGAGGAACGACGGCTCGGTGGTCGGCGAGGACGCCGGCGCCGGCGTCGGAAGCTGCGACGACGAGCTGCCCTTCGGGTTGTCCTTGTCGTCGTTGCCGGAGCAGGAAACGAACAGCACGATGATGCCGAGCAGGACAGCGCCCAGCACGACCGCACGACGCCGCCAGTAGACGGCGGAAGGAAGGGGACCAACCGTCGATCGCATAGTGGGGTCACCGTAAACCCGGACGGCACCGACGAAGGCCACGACGCGCCGGGTTATGCGACACCGACTCACCACTTTGTCGTTAGAGATAGACCTTGCGCTGGTAGATGGCGTGCGCCCCGGCGACCCGATCGAGAAAAAGCTTCCCGTCGCAATGGTCGATCTCGTGTTGCAGCGCCCGCGCCTCGAACGCGTCGGTGGTGACGGTCACCGGCTCGCCGCTGCCGGGCAGCACCGCCGAGACGACGACCCGGCCCGCCCGCTTCACGTCACCGGTCAGGTCGGGCACCGACATGCAGCCCTCACGGCCGGCCTTCCAGCGGCTGGCCTCGATGACCTTGGCATTGCAGAGGACGAACGTGCCGTGGACGGTGGACGCCTTCGGATGGCCGGTCACGTCGACGCAGAAGATCTGGGCGCCGACGCCGACCTGGGGCGCGGCCAGCCCGACACAGCCGGGCGACACCCGCATGGTGGCGACGAGGTCGGCGGCCAGCCGCACGGTCGCCGGGCTCAGCGGATCGACCTCCTCGCCGACCGCGCTCAGCACGGGCGCGGGCGCCGTGACGACGGGCAGCACGCGGCCCTCGGGGCCGTCCCAAGAGATCACAGGATCTCCGGCTCGGCCTGGCGCAATGTCACGTCGACGCCCAGCTCGGCGGCGGCCACGGCCAGCTGCTCGGCCAGCTCGTCGCCGGCCGCGCGCGGCAGGTCGACCTCGGCCACCAGCACGTACAGGGCGCCGAGGAGGCGGGTCGACAGGTCGGTGATGTTCCCGCCGGCCGCGGCCACGACCCGCGTCACGGCGGCGACGATGCCGAGCCGGTCGGCGCCGTGGACGCTCACCACCCACGGTTCGCCGTCCTTCACCCCGTACGACTCCGGGGAGACCGAACGCACCTGGGTGACCAGACCGGAAAGCCCGCCGAGCGCCGCCTCGGCCTCGGCCGGGGCCGGGCCGGTGCAGATCAGCGTCATCGTGAAGTGCCCGCGCAGGCGGGTCATGGTGGAGTCGGTCAGGTTGGCGCCGACCGCGGCGAGCGCCTCGGACACGTCGGCGACGATGCCGGGACGGTCCGGCCCGATCACGGTGATGGCCAGCTCATGCACTCACCTACAGTAAGACCTGCCATGACTCTCGCCGAAGACGCCATCGCCTGGTACGACGCCCATGCCCGCGATCTGCCCTGGCGGCAGCCCGACACGACCCCGTGGGGGGTGCTGGTCAGCGAAGTGATGCTCCAGCAGACCCCCGTGGTCCGGGTCGAGCCGGCCTGGCACGCCTGGATGAACCGCTGGCCCACACCGGCCGCGCTCGCCGCCGATCCGCCGTCGGAGGCGATCCGCATGTGGGGCCGGCTCGGCTATCCCCGCCGGGCCATGCGGTTGCACGCGTGCGCGGTGGCGATGGTCGAACGACATGGCGGTGACGTGCCGTCCGATCTCGATCAGCTGCTGGCCCTGCCCGGGGTCGGCACCTACACCGGCCGGGCGGTCGCGACCTTCGCCTACGGCCAGCGCCACCCGGTGGTCGACACCAACGTCCGCCGGGTCGTCTCCCGCGCGGTCGAGGGCAAGCCGGACGCCGGCCCGGCCACGACGGCGGCCGATCTGGCCGCGATGGAGGAGTTGCTGCCTTCGGATGTCGCCAAGGCGGCCCGGGCGAGCATCGCCTTCATGGAGCTGGGCGCGATCGTCTGCACGGCCCGTTCCCCGCGCTGCCCGTCGTGCCCGTTCGAGAAGATTTGCGCATGGCGGCTCGACGGCTCTCCCGCGCTGGAGGGGCCGAGCCGCAAACGGCAGACGTACGCCGGCACGGACCGCCAGGTGCGCGGCCTGCTCCTCGAGGTCCTGCGCCACGCGACCGGCCCGGTGCCGAGGCAGCGCCTCGATCTGGTCTGGACCGACGAGGTGCAGCGGGCGCGGGCGCTGTCCGGCCTGGTCGACGACGGCTTGGTCGAGCCTTTCGGCACCGGGTCGTTCGTGCTGGCCGGAGACGCGCCTTCGCCCGCGCCGCAGGCCCTGTGACGCGCGCCGCAAGCCCTGCGAAGCACGCCGCAAGCCCTGCGAGCCCGCCGCAAGCCCCTCCGAAGCACGCCGCACGTTCCCCTGTGAAGCGCGCCGCAGGCCCGGCGAAAGGGGTCTGCGCATGCGGCGCCGCTGGCCTACGGTGAGGCCATGACGTCGCTCGCCCTGATTCACCGGTGTCCTCCCCGGCGGCTGGTGGCGGAGGCGCCGCCCTGGGTCTGGGTGACGCTGCACCTCGCGCTCTACGCCGCGCTGGACGTGGGAGCGATGGCCGCCCTCGCGGCGTCCGGCGGCCTGCCGGACATCGTCGCGGCGTCCGGCGGGCAGCCGGACATCGTCGCGGCGGTCGCGGTGAGCATCGCGTGGGGACTGCCGTTGCATGTCGCCCTTCTGGCGCTCGCGGCCGCCGCGCTGATGGTCCTCCGGATCTGTCAGGAGCAGCGGTGGTTCCGGTTCCGGCTGTCGGCCCTGGCCGTCTTCGTGCTGCCGGCCGCGTCGCTGGCCTGGCTCCTCTCGTCCGGCGACGTCGCGGTGCTGTGCGCGGTGACGGCTTGGCATCTCGTGATGGCGCTTCTGGTCGTCCAACCGGACGCCGGGTGGCCTGACCGCCGGATCTAGTAGACGTAAGGCCAGCCCGCGGAGTCGTACGCCAGCAGGTTGATCCCCAGGCGGGCGGCGCCGTTGTCGGCGTAGTAGTGGTAGGCCAGGACGTCGGCGTCGGTGTCGGTGAAGACGGACTGGCCGCCGGGTCCGTGGATGCTGCCCTGCCCGGCCAGGATCTCGGTGCCGCCGCCGCTGGTCATGGCGGTGCCGTTGCGGTCGACGAACGGACCGGTCGGGCTGGTGGAGCGGCCGACCATGATGCGATAGGTGCTGGCGGCGCCCCGGCAGCAGATGTCGAACGAGACGACCAGGTAGTAGTACGAGCCGTGCCGGTAGAGGAACGGGGCCTCGATCGCGCCGCCGCCCCGCCCGGCCAGGGAGCGGATGGTGCTGTCGAGCCGCTTGCCGGTGGAGGCGTTCAGCTGCACCTGCTTGATGCCGCTCCAGAACGAGCCGAACGACAGCCACCAGCGTCCGGACGGGTCGACGTAGAGGTTGGGGTCGATCGCGTTGTAGTTGTCGGTGGTGCGTGACTCGATCACCAGGCCCTGGTTGGTCCAGGAGCCGGCGGCGCCGGTCGTGCTGGTGGCCAGGAAGATCGCCGAGCGGTTCGAGCCGAAGGTCGAGGCCGAGTAGTACATGTAATAACGGCCGTTGCGGTACGACACGTCGGGCGCCCACAGGTTGGCGCTGCCGCCGGTGTACGTGGTGGTCCACGACGCGCCGTTGGGAAAGGCGACCCCGGCGTCGCGGAACGCGGTGCGGTCAGTCGAGGTCTTGAGCGAGATGTTGTTGCCGGTGTGGGCTATCAGATAGGTCCCGTCCGGCTTCTTGATCATGCCCGGGTCGTGGACGTTGACGCTGCCGGTGACGACACCGGGCCCGGGATAGGCGAGGGCGGGCTCGGCCGCGACCAGTACCGCGGTCACCGCGGCGAGGGCGATCAGGCTCTTGAATCTCATGCTCCGGGGCTCCTGACATTTCGGTTGTGTTACCGCTAGGGTTAACGTTCACATAGATACTCGTCAAGGTCTTTCGGGTGCCACGCTGTTTACGTGAACAGAGAGGACCGTCTATGCCACGCCTGTTCGCCGGCGCGCTCGTCGCGCTGGCGGCACTGCCGCTCGTGGGGGCGCCGCCGGCCGTCTCCCCCGACTACACGATCACCGTCGACTCCTCGGCCCGGGGCGCCGAGATCAGCGACTCGATGTACGGGGTCTTCTTCGAGGACATCAACTGGGCCGCGGACGGCGGCCTCTACGCCGAGCTCATCCGGAACCGGTCGTTCGAGTTCTCCCCCGCCGACAACGCGGCCTACAACGGGCTGACCGGATGGACCGTCAGCGGAACCGCCGCCGCGGTCGATGACGCGGCCAGACTCAATGAGCGCAACCGGACATATCTCGATTTAAATGGCGCCGTGGCGAGTACGCCATTCGCCAGCACCAAGGGCGACTATTACGATTTCTCCGTTTGGGCACGGTCGGAAGGCGCTACGCGCTTGACCATAACCGTGGGCGACGCACGGCAAATCGTAAATGTCCGAAGTGGTGGTTGGACCAAATACAGCGGGGCCATCAGGGCGACAACGACCACCGACGCGGCAACGCTGAAGGTGCACAGCGCCGGACCGGTCAAACTGGACATGGTCTCGCTCTTCCCGCGCAAGACGTTCAAGAACCACGGCCTGCGCACCGACCTGGCCACCAAGATCGACGCGCTGAACCCGGGCTTCGTCCGCTTCCCAGGCGGATGCCTGGTCAACACCGGCAGCATGTACGGCTACGACGCCGCCTCCGGATATCCGCGCGCCCGCTCCTATCAGTGGAAGGACACGGTCGGCCCGGTCGAGACCCGCGCCACCAACGCCAACTTCTGGGGCTACAACCAGAGCTACGGCCTGGGCTACTACGAGTACTTCCAGTTCGCCGAGGACATCGGCGCCGCTCCCCTGCCGGTCGTGCCGGCGCTGGTCACCGGTTGCGGGCAGAACCGCGCCACCGACGACCCGGCCCTGCTCCAGCGGCACATCCAGGACACCCTCGACCTGATCGAGTTCGCCAACGGGCCGGTCACCTCGACGTGGGGCAAGCTCCGAGCGCAGATGGGCCACCCGAAGCCGTTCGGGCTCAGCATGATCGCGGTCGGCAACGAGGAGAACCTGCCGGACGCGTACTTCGCCAACTATCTGAAATTCCGGGACGCGATCAAGGCTGCGTACCCCCGGATCATGATCATCGGAAACTCGGGGCCCGACGACCAGGGAGCCACCTTCGACCGGTTGTGGCAGCTCAACCGCGAGGCGAAGTCCGACATGGTCGACGAGCACTACTACAACAGCCCGTCCTGGTTCCTCCAGAACAACGCCCGCTACGACGCCTACGACCGCACCGGGCCGAAGGTCTTCCTCGGTGAGTACGCGTCGCAAGACGCCAAGTTCGCCAACTCGCTGGCCGAGGCCGCGTACATGACCGGTCTCGAGCGCAACGCCGACGTGGTCAAAATGGCGTCGTACGCGCCGCTACTGGCCAACATCGACCACACGCAGTGGCGACCCGACCTCATCTGGTTCGACGCCGATGAGTCGTGGGGCACCACGAGTTACCAGACCCAGAAGCTGTTCATGAACAACGTCGGCGACCGGGTGGTGCCCTCGTCGGTCACGGGCGCCGTCGTACAGCCCAAGCCGATCGCCGGGCGGGTCGGACTGTCCACCTGGGCCACCGCCGCCCGTTACGACGACGTCAAGGTCACCGGCACCGACGGCACGGTGCTGTTCAGCGACGACTTCGCCGACGGGAACGCGGACGGCTGGACGTCACTGAGCAACCGGGGCACGTGGGCGGTGCAGGACGGCGCGTACGTCCAGTCGGACACCGCCGCCACCAACACGATGGTGGCCGCGGCCACCGACATCACGGCCACCGACTACGACATCACGCTGAAGGCGACGAAGACCGCCGGCGCCGAGGGCTTCCTCATCCCGTTCGGGATCAAGGACTCCGACAACTGGTACTGGTGGAACCTGGGCGGCTGGAACAACACGCAGGGCGCGATCGAGAAGGCGTCCGGCAGCGCCGACGCCAAGGAGCAGCTGCTGACCAGGCCGGACACGGTGGTCACGGGACAGACCTACGACCTGACTATCCAGGTACGCGGTACGAAGGTGACACTGATCCGCGACGGCGAGGTGTGGGGCACCTTCGACGACAACAAGGTCACCGAGCCGTTCGCTCAGGTCATCACCGAGGACGGACGCGATCTGATCGTCAAGGTGGTGAACGCGCAGGACAAGCCGGCGCTGACGAAGGTCGACCTGGACGGCATCCGCGTCGCCCCGACCGGGCGGATGACCGTGCTGGCCGGCGACCCGGGTGAGCAGAACACCCGCAGCGCCGAGCCGATCCAGCCGGTGACCTCGACGGTCCGCGGGCTCGGCTCCACCTTCACCCGGGAGTTCCCGGCCAACTCGATCACGTTCCTGCGCCTGAGGAGGACCGCATGACGTCCCGACGAGCACTGCTCACCGGATCGCTCGGGCTGGCCACCCTGGCCGGGCTGTCGTCGGCCTCGGCGGCGTCGGCCGCCGCGCCGGCCGCACCGCTGATCACGCAGCGGGCCGATCCGTTCATCACCCCGCGGACGAACGGGAAGTACTACTTCACCGGCTCGGTGCCGGAGTACGACCGGATCGCCCTGCGCGGCGCATCCACTTTGACCGGTTTGTCGACAGCGGCCGAGACCGTGGTCTGGCGCCGGCCGGCCAGCGGCACCATGGCCGGGCACATCTGGGCGCCGGAGCTGCACCGGATCAACGGCCGCTGGTACATCTACTTCGCGGCCGGTGACTCCGACGACGTGTTCCGGATCCGCACCTACGTTCTGGAGTCGCCGCTGGCCGACCCGCTGGATGCGAGCGGCTGGCAGCTCAAGACGAAGCTGCGCACCGAGTGGGACGGGTTCACGCTCGACGCGACGACCTTCACCCATCGGGGGAGCCGCTATCTGGTGTGGGCGCAGAGCGAACCGGAGATCGCGGTCAACACGAGCCTCTACATCGCCCGGATGAGCAACCCGTGGACGCTCGCGACGAAGCCGACCCGCATCACCACGCCGACCCGTCCCTGGGAGATTCAGGGCTACCGGGTCAACGAGGGCCCGGCCGTGATCATCCGCAACGGCCGCGTCTTCCTGAGCTTCTCGGCCAGCGCCACCGACGCCCGCTACTGCATGGGCCTGCTCACGGCGCCGGCCAACGCCGACCTGCTCAACCGGGCGTCGTGGGTGAAGACACCGGACCCGGTCTTCGTCTCGAACCCGGCGACCTCGCAGTACGGGCCGGGCCACAACTCGTTCACGGTCGCCGAGGACGGCGTGACCGACGTGCTGGTCTACCACGCCCGCGACTACCGCGACATCACGGGCGATCCGCTGTACGACCCCAACCGCCACACCCGCATCCAGCGCCTGAACTGGAACGCCGACGGCACACCCGCGTTCGGCGTCCCGTCGGGCGGGGCCGGCCCGATCACCTGATCCCGCGCGCGCCGGGCCGGGAAGGCCCCCCAACCGGCCCGGCGTGCGCTACCCCGCCCCGACCCGCTCGGCGACGTCCGCGGGTAGCGGATAGATCCGCTCCTCCGGTAGCAGCGCGATGGCACCCGCCTCATCGCCGTCGTTCAGCCGCCGCCGGATCTCCCGGGCCCGATCGGTCACCTCGGTGATCGCGACGGTCCACTCGTCCACATATCGGTCCACGGCCTCACCGGAGAGACCGACCTGCAACGAGCGGTACGGCAGCTCCCCCAACCGCAGCGAGCGCTCCGGATCCCACTGCACCCGCACCGGGCTGCGCTGGAGGTCCTGGCTCCACTGCGCACGGTCGGTGTGCAGGTCGCGGTCGTAGTGGCTCAGCACGGCCCGGCGCAGCGCCCACTCGAAGCCGTCCCGCCGGATCGATACGGCGAGCACCCGCTCCTGGCCCGGCTTCGCGGCCCAGCCGCAGCGGTACATCATCCACAGGAACGACGGCTTGATCCAGGTCATCCGCTCGCGCTTGAACGGCGGCACGAACCGCCCGGCGCCGAGCGCGGCGGCGGCGATCGGTGCCCCGTACGCCTGGTAGACCGTGATGGCGGTGTCGTCGTAGACCGCCCTGACTTCTCGGTACCTCACGATCGTCATGGTGATCGCCACCGGACCGGAAGGCGACCGATATACGCAACGGCCCGGCTGCTGTTCGCAGCCGGGCCGTTGTGAGTGTCAGCCGGTTCCTACTCCTCGGTGGCGGTGGCGCCGAGGTCGGCGGGCACCGCGTCGGGGACCGAGACGCCACGGTCGGCGCCACGGAAGACCAGCTTGGACTGCTCGACGTTCTCCGGGTCGCCCTCGCAGTCGACCACGACGATCTGGCCGGGGCGCAGCTCGTTGAACAGGATCTGCTCGGAGAGCGTGTCCTCCAGGTCGCGCTGGATCGTGCGGCGCAGCGGCCGGGCGCCCAGCACCGGGTCGAAGCCCTTCTTCGCCAGGTACTTCTTCGCGTTGTCGGTCAGCTCGAGACCCATGTCCTTGTTCTTGAGCTGGGTCTCGATGCGCGAGGTGAAGATGTCGACGATCTCGAGGATCTCGTTCTGGCGCAGCTGGTGGAACACGATCGTGTCGTCGATACGGTTGAGGAACTCCGGGCGGAAGTGCTGCTTCAGCTCGTCGTTGACCTTGACCTTCATCCGCTCGTAGTTGGACTCCTCGGCCTCGGAGGCCTGGAAGCCCAGCGACACCGCCTTGGCCACGTCACGCGTGCCCAGGTTGGTGGTCAGGATGATGACCGTGTTCTTGAAGTCGACGATGCGGCCCTGACCGTCGGTCAGGCGACCGTCCTCCAGGATCTGCAGGAGCGTGTTGAAGACGTCCGGGTGAGCCTTTTCGATCTCGTCGAACAGGACCACCGAGAACGGCTTGCGCCGCACCTTCTCGGTCAGCTGGCCACCCTCGTCGTAACCGACGTAGCCGGGAGGGGCACCGACGAGGCGGGACACCGTGTACCGGTCGTGGAACTCCGACATGTCGAGCTGGATCAGCGCGTCCTCGGAGCCGAACAGGAACTCGGCCAGCGCCTTGGACAGCTCGGTCTTACCGACACCGGACGGGCCGGCGAAGATGAACGAGCCGGACGGGCGCTTCGGGTCCTTCAGGCCGGCACGGGTGCGGCGGATCGCCTTGGAGACGGCCTTGACCGCGTCCTCCTGGCCGATGACGCGCTTGTGGAGCTCGTCCTCCATGCGCAGCAGCCGGGAGGTCTCCTCCTCGGTGAGCTTGTAGACCGGGATGCCGGTCCAGTTGCCCAGGACCTCGGCGATCTGCTCGTCGTCGACCTCGGACACGACGTCGAGGTCGCCGGCCTTCCACTCCTTCTCCCGCTGCGCCTTCTGGCCCAGCAGCTGCTTCTCCTTGTCGCGCAGCTGGGCGGCCCGCTCGAAGTCCTGCGCGTCGATCGCGGACTCCTTGTCGCGCCGCACCTGGGCGATGCGCTCGTCGAAGTCACGGAGGTCCGGCGGCGCGGTCATCCGGCGGATGCGCATGCGGGCACCGGCCTCGTCGATCAGGTCGATCGCCTTGTCCGGCAGGAAGCGGTCCGAGATGTACCGGTCGGCCAGCGTCGCGGCGGCCACGAGGGCGGCGTCGGTGATGCTGATCCGGTGGTGCGCCTCGTACCGGTCGCGGAGGCCCTTGAGGATCTCGATGGTGTGGGCCAGGGACGGCTCACCGACCTGGATGGGCTGGAAGCGGCGCTCGAGAGCGGCGTCCTTCTCCAGGTGCTTGCGGTACTCGTCCAGGGTGGTGGCGCCGATGGTCTGGAGCTCGCCACGGGCCAGCATCGGCTTGAGGATGCTCGCCGCGTCGATCGCGCCCTCGGCGGCACCCGCACCCACCAGGGTGTGGATCTCGTCGATGAACAGGATGATGTCGCCGCGGGTGCGGATCTCCTTGAGCACCTTCTTGAGGCGCTCCTCGAAGTCACCGCGGTAGCGGGAACCGGCGACCAGCGCGCCGAGGTCGAGCGTGTAGAGCTGCTTGTCCTTCAGCGTCTCGGGCACCTCACCCTTGACGATGGACTGCGACAGCCCCTCGACGACGGCGGTCTTGCCGACGCCGGGCTCGCCGATCAGCACCGGGTTGTTCTTGGTGCGGCGGGACAGCACCTGCATGACCCGCTCGATCTCTTTCTCGCGCCCGATGACCGGGTCGAGCTTGCCCTCGCGGGCGGCCTGGGTCAGGTTGCGCCCGAACTGGTCGAGCACCAGGCTGGTCGACGGCGCGGCCTCGCCCGCCGCCGCGCCGGCCGCGGCCGGCTCCTTGCCCTGATATCCCGAGAGCAGCTGGATGACCTGCTGGCGGACCCGGTTGAGGTCGGCGCCGAGCTTGACCAGCACCTGGGCGGCGACGCCCTCACCCTCGCGGATCAGGCCGAGCAGGATGTGCTCGGTGCCGATGTAGTTGTGGCCGAGCTGGAGCGCCTCACGCAGCGACAGCTCGAGAACCTTCTTGGCGCGGGGCGTGAACGGGATGTGCCCGCTCGGCGCCTGCTGACCCTGGCCGATGATCTCCTCGACCTGCTGCCGCACTCCCTCCAGGGAGATGCCCAGGCTCTCCAGAGCCTTGGCGGCGACGCCCTCGCCCTCGTGGATCAGGCCGAGCAGGATGTGCTCGGTCCCGATGTAGTTGTGGTTGAGCATCCGGGCCTCTTCTTGGGCCAGGACGACAACCCGTCGCGCTCGGTCGGTGAACCGCTCGAACATGCCCTCGTGCTCCTCACGTGCCGTGCGCCAATGCTGAACTGGTCTCAACAGCTGGCGGGGCCAGCGCACCGGCATCGGTGATGCCCGTGCTGTTACTACTCTATCGCCGCCGGGTGGTCTTGCTGGGTCCTCGCGGTCCCTTGAAACCGTCCGCAACGTTGATTTAGCCAACTTCGCACGCTCAGCGGCTGTTCCCCCAGCCGAACGTCTACGCGGACAGCGAAATCCCCGGAAAACCTCTGTCCACAGCCTGTGGACAACGCCCGCCTCCCTGTGGATAACCCTACGCACCCACACCGAAGAACGACCGAAAAACTGAACTGGCTGGCTCCGCTTCGCTCCGCGGGCGATCGCCTTGTAACCGGTGAGATGGCCCGCGCCTCTCCGGCGTCCGCAAGCCCGGCGGACGCCGGAGAGCCGAGGGCCATCTCACCGGCGGCGATCGCGGGGTGGGGTGGAGGGTGCGAGAAGGCCCGCCGCGCTGCGCGGCGGGCCTTCTTCAAAGATCCCTCAGGCCCTCCCGGGGCCCTTCGAGTGGAACTCGTCGACGATCTCCTGGGGGATCCGGCCCCGGTCGGAGATGTCCTTGCCGGCCTTCTTGGCCCAGTCCCGGATCGCCTTGTTCTGCTCCCGGTCGGCCGTCGCGCCGCCACGGCCGCGAGCGGCCCGGCCGCCGACGACCACGCCGCCACGGGCGACCTTGGAACCGGCCGTCACGTACGGCTCGAAGACCTCCCGCAATTTGGCGGCGTTCTTCTCCGAGAGATCGATCTCGTACTGAATGCCGTCGAGCGCGAACTTCACGGTCTCGTCGGCGTCACCTCCGCTGAGGTCATCGACCAGCTTGTGAATGATCTGCTTGGCCACGCGCCGCTATCCTCCCGAGCACAGGTTCTCCCCTTAAAGCAACGCACAGACAATAACGCCAGGGCGGCGCGGCGCGTCAATGGCGGTCAGAACATTTCGGTGACGGTCTTACTCAGGACGCACGAGCGGGAAGAGGATCGTTTCCCGAATGCCCAGCCCGGTGAGCGCCATCAACAGCCGGTCGATTCCCATTCCCATCCCGCCCGACGGCGGCATTCCGTACTCCATGGCACGGAGGAAATCCTCGTCGAGCTGCATGGCCTCAGGATCGCCGCCGGCCGCGAGCAACGACTGCGCGACCAGACGATCACGCTGGACGACCGGGTCGACCAGCTCGGAATAGGCGGTGGCCAACTCGAAGCCCATCACGTAGAGGTCCCACTTCTCCGTGAGGCCCGGCGTTTCCCGGTGTGCACGGGTGAGCGGAGCGGTCTCTTCGGGATAATCCCGCACAAATGTCGGCTCCTGGAGCGTGTGCTGCACCAGGTGCTCGAACAGCTCCTCGACGAGCTTGCCCGGGCCCCACTTCGGGTCGACGGAAAGGTCGTGCTTTTCGGCGTACCGCTGGAGTTGCGCGAGATCGGTCTCCGGCGTGACTTCTTCGCCGAGCGCGGCCGAGAGGGAACCGTAGAGGGTGACCGTCGCCCACTCGCCACCGAGATCCAACTCACGGCCGTCGAAGTGGGTCACGACATGCGATCCGGAGACCGCAGTCGCGGCTTCCTGAATCCACTCGCGCACCTGCGCCTGCATGACGTTGTAGTCGGCGTAGGCCTGGTACGCCTCGAGCATCGCGAACTCCGGCGAGTGGGTGGAGTCCATACCCTCATTGCGGAAGTTCCGGTTGATCTCGAAGACACGGTCGATGCCGCCCACGACGGCCCGCTTCAAAAACAGTTCCGGCGCGATCCGCAGATAGAGATCAGTGTCCAGAGCGTTGCTGTGCGTCACAAATGGGCGGGCCGCGGCGCCGCCGTGCAGCAACTGCAACATCGGCGTTTCCACCTCGAGGAAATCGCGGCGGAACAGCGACTCGCGAAGGCTGCGAACGACAGTGGCGCGGGTGCGCACGGTCTCGCGCGCCTGCGGCCGCACGATCAGGTCGACATAGCGCTGGCGGACCCGCGTCTCCTCGGAGAGCGGCTTGTGCGCGACCGGGAGCGGGCGCAGCGCCTTGGCGTTCATCTGCCAGGTGTCGGCGAGCACGGACAGCTCGCCGCGCCGGCTGGTGATCACCTCGCCGGTGACGCCGACCAGGTCGCCCAGGTCGACCAGCTGCTTCCAGCTGGTCAGGGCGGCCTCGCCGACCTTGTCGAGGGAGAGCATGGCCTGGAGCTCGGTCCCGTCGCCGTCGCGCAGGGTGACGAAGCAGAGCTTGCCGCCGTTGCGGATGAAGATGACCCGGCCGGTGATCGAGACCTGGTCGCCGGTGGCGTGGTCGATCGGCAGGTCGGTGTACTTCTCGCGGAGTTCCTTGAGCGTCGCCGTGCGCGGCACGGTCACCGGGTAGGGCGCGATCCCCTCGGCGAGCAGGCGGTCCCGCTTCGACCGGCGGACCCGCATCTGCTCGGGTAGGTCCTCGGCGGGGTCAGTTGCGGGCACATTCTGCTCGGTCACGGCACGACTCTCTGTACGGGCTGACATGGGCCCTGAAAGCCTACTCAGCCGCGATCAGACGTTCCTCTCATATACCATCCGCAGCCCGATCAGCGTGATCATCGGCTCATACGCGGTGATCGTCCGGCACTCGTCCTTGACCAGTCCGGCCAGGCCACCGGTGGCGATGACGGCCGAGACCGGGCCGATCTCCTCGATCATCTTGGACACGATGCCGTCGACCTGACCGGCGAAGCCGAAGTACATGCCGGACTGGAGGCACTCGACCGTGTTCTTGCCGATCACCGACTTGGGTTTGGCCGGCTCGACCTTGCGCAGCTGGGCGGCCCGCGCGGCCAGGGCGTCGAACGAGATCTCGATGCCGGGGGCGAAGGCGCCACCCAGGAATTCACCCTTGGCGCTGATCACGTCGAAGTTGGTGGTGGTGCCGAAGTCGACCACGATCGACGGTCCGCCGTAGAGCGCGTGCGCGGCCAGCGTGTTCACCACCCGGTCGGCGCCGACCTCTTTGGGGTTGTCGATGGCCAGCTGGACGCCGGTCTTGACCCCCGGCTCGACGATCACGTTGGGCAGGTCGCCGTAGTAGCGGGCGAGCATCGTGCGCAGGCTGCGCAGGGCGGCCGGCACGGTCGAGCAGGCCGCCACCCCGGTGATCTCCACGGCGTCGCCGGCCAGCAGCCCGCGGAACATCAGGCCGAGCTCGTCCGCGGTGGAGCGGGCGTCGGTCTTGATCCGCCAGTTGTGCACGAGCTTGTCGCCGTCGAAGGTCGCCAGCACCGTGTTCGTATTACCGATGTCAATGCAGAGCAGCACGGCGCGGTCCCTTCCGAAGTCGGCTGTCGGCCTTCATGGTCGCAGGTCCATGGCGATGTCGAGGATGGGCGACGAGTGGGTCAGGCCACCCACCGAGAGATAGTCGACACCCGTGGCCGCGTACGCCCCGGCGGTCTCCAGCGTCAGGTTGCCGGTGGCCTCGAGCTCGGCCCGGTCGCCGACCGCTTCGACGACCGATCGCAGCAGCTCGGGCGTCATGTTGTCGCAGAGCAGGAAGGTGGCGCCGGCCTCGACCGCCTCCAGGGCCTCGGCCAATGTGGTGACCTCGACCTGGACCGCCACGTCGGGGAACGTCGCCCGGACCGCGTCGTAGGCGGCGGTGATGCTGCCGGCCGCGAGCTTGTGGTTGTCCTTGATCATCGCGACGTCGTACAGGCCCATGCGCTTGTTGGTGCCCCCGCCGACTCGGACGGCGTACTTCTCCAGGGCCCGCAGCCCCGGCGTGGTCTTGCGGGTGTCGAGCACGGTGGCCTTGGTGCCCTCGAGGAGGTCGGCCCAGCGGCGGGTGTGTGTGGCCACGCCGGACATGCGGCTGATCAGGTTGAGGGCGGTGCGCTCGGCGGTCAGCAGGGACCGGGTGGGGCCGGTGATCACGGCCAGGACGTCGCCGCGGGTGACCCGGGCGCCCTCCTCGACGCGCTGCTCGAAGGTGGCCGTGCCGCCCGAGGTGACGGCGAAGACCTGGGCCGCCACCGGCAGGCCGGCGACGACGCCGTCGGCCCGGGCGACCAGCTCGGCGGTGTCCACCTGGCCGCCGGGGATGGTGGCCTCGCTGGTCACGTCGCGCGGCGGATCGCCGAGGTCCTCGGCCAGCGCGGTGTAGACGACCCGCTCCACGTCGGCCAGATCGAGCCCCGTCATGCCATCTCCTCGAAGTCCTGGGTGAGGTGAGCCTTGCCGTCGAGAGTGTGCAGCAGGTGGCCGCGCCACTCGTCCTCGGCCACCGGGTGGTCCTCGCGCCAGTGGCAGCCCCGCGTCTCGCGGCGGGTGCGGGCGGCGGCGACCAGCACCGTCGCCACCGTCAGGAGGTTGGTGGCCTCCCAGGCGGCGTTGTGCGGGGTGGCGCGCTGCTCGGCCAGGCGGGACAGCTCCTTGGCGGTGGCCGTGAGCGAGTCGGCCGAGCGCAGCACACCGGCGCCGCGGGTCATGGCCCGCTGCAGCTCGGAGCGGATCGCCGGATCGGCCACCCAGCCCGCGGCGGCGGCCGGGGCGGTGACCGGCTCGGCCTGCTCGGGCAGGTCGCGGGCGATGTCGTCGGCGATGCGGCGGGCGAAGACCAGGCCCTCCAGCAGCGAGTTGCTGGCCAGCCGGTTGGCGCCGTGCACGCCGGTGCAAGCAACCTCGCCGCACGCGTAGAGGCCCGGGATGCTGGTGCGGCCGGCCAGGTCGGTCCGGACGCCGCCCGAGGCGTAGTGTGCGGCCGGCGCGACCGGGATCAGCTCGGTCGCCGGGTCGACCCCGGCGGCCCGGGTCGAGGCCACGATGGTCGGGAACCGGTGTTCCAGGAAGTCGTCGCCGAGGTGGCGGGCGTCCAGATAGACGTGATCGGCGCCGGTGGCCCGCAGGACCCGGTGGATGCCCTTGGCCACCACGTCGCGCGGGGCCAGCTCGGCCAGCTCGTGCTGACCGACCATGAAGCGCTTGCCGGACTCGTCGACCAGGTGGGCGCCCTCGCCGCGCAGCGCCTCGGAGATCAGCGGGCGCTGCACCGAGCTGAGGTCGGCCGTGACGAACGACGTCGGGTGGAACTGGACGAACTCGACGTCGGTCACGACCGCGCCCGCGCGCAGCGCCAGGGCCACGCCGTCGCCGGTGGAGACCGACGGGTTGGTGGTGGACGAGTAGATCTGGCCCATGCCGCCGGTGGCCAGCACCACCGCGCGGGCCAGGATGGCGCCGACGCCGTCCTCGCTGCCCTCGCCGAGCACGTGCAGGGTGATGCCACAGGCGCGGCCGTCGGCCGCGCGCAGCAGGTCGAGGACGAGCGCGTGCTCGACCAGCCGGATCCACGGGTCGCGGTGCACGGCCTCGTGCAGGGCCCGCTGCACCTCGGCGCCGGTGGCGTCGCCGCCGGCGTGCACGATGCGGTCGGCGCGGTGGCCGCCCTCGCGGGTCAGCATGAGCGAGCCGTCGGCGTTGCGGTCGAAGGCGGCGCCCAGGCGGATCAGCTCGCGGACCCGGACCGGGCCCTCCTCGACCAGCACCCGCACGGCGGCCGGGTCGCAGAGGCCGACGCCGGCGATCTCGGTGTCGTTGGCGTGCGCGGCCGGGGTGTCGAGCGGGTCGAGGACCGCGGCGATGCCGCCCTGGGCCCAGCGGGTGGAGCCGTCATCGATGTTGACCTTGGTGACGACGGTGACGTGCAGGCCCTGCTCGCGCAGGTGGAGGGCGGCGGTCAGGCCGGCGACGCCGGAGCCGACGACCAGCACGTCGGTGGTCTCGCTCCATCCTGGGTCGGCGGCGGCGAGCCGGCGCGGCAGCTCCGGGAGGTCCGCGAGAGGTGACATCTGCTCAGTACACCCCGCCGGTACGACAGTCTCGCGGCGGGGGCGGCATCAGTGGCAACGATTACTTGTACTGGATCGGCAGGCTCTTGACACCCTTGCCGCGCAGCGACGTGGTGAGCTCGGATCCCTCGAGCCAGAGGTAGCAGCGCACCCCACGGTCGCCGAGCGCCCAGACGTCGGCGCCGCCGGGCAGCGAGACCACGCCCGTACGGTATTGAAGGTCGTCGTCGTTGGGAACGCCGGCGTAGTCGGCGATGGTCTGCCGGCAGCCCTCGTGGAACTTCGCCCAGCTCCTGGTGTCCTTCGGATATTCGAGGTCCTTGGCGATCCACAGGCCGGCGAACTCGCCGTTGTGCTTGGCCGTGCAGTCGACGCCGGGCATGGTGGCGATGGCGCCGTTGCCGTCGAGCTGGATCGCATAGCAGCCGAGCAGCAGGCTGGAGGTGCCGTCGGCGAGCTCGTCGCGCAGGCTGGTGTCGCGCTGCACGAGGCTGCCGTCGTCCTCGACCGAGCTGAGTTCGAGCACCTCGCAGCGGTACCAGCGGGCGCCACCGGACCAGGCGGCGGCGGTGGGGCGGGTGACGCCGATCCAGAGGCGGGCGCTGCGCCACGGCCCGCCGACGTAGGTGGTCGTCTTCTGGTCGCAGACCTGATAGGCGGTGCGCGCGCCGGCCGACCCGTCGGCCGGCGGTTCGTCGGCGTCCGCGGCCGGCGACTCGTACGTGCCCACGTAGACGGTCTCGGTGCGGTGCCGCAGCGAGCAGTCGATCTCCTCGTACGTCCCCCGGGCGCCCACGGCGGTGAAGTTGGCGCCGTGACAGGCGCCGGCGGTCGGCTCGAAGCCGGTGGCCGGCGCCATCGCGCCCCAGCCGTTGGTCAGGTCGCCGTCGGTGCCGCTGGGACGCCCACAGCCCGCGGTCAGCAGGATCGTGGCGACGACGGCGAGCCCGATGCCCAGCCGGTGTCGCATCTACCTCCGCCTTCCGAAAGCCTCCCCATGCCCGGACCCGATCATAAGGTGATCAACCGGGCATGGGGGGCAGTTCAGGCGAGGAGCGTCAGGTCTCCCCGTACGAGATCGTCGGCCATGCCGGGCACGGCCTCGGCCGGATCGGCGCCCAGCTCGATGATCTTGTTGTCGGCGTCGACGTGGACCACACGGGGACGGTAGGCACGGGCCTCGGCGTCGTCCATCTGGCCGTACGAGATGAGAATGACCAGGTCGCCGGGGTGCACGAGGTGGGCCGCGGCCCCGTTGATGCCGATCACGCCGCTGCCCCGCTCGCCCGGGATGACGTACGTCTCGAGGCGGGCGCCGTTGGTGACGTCGACGATCGCGACCTGCTCGCCGGGGAGCAGGTCGGCCGCCTCGAGCAGGTCGAGGTCGACCGTCACCGAGCCGACGTAGTGCAGGTCGGCCTGGGTCACCGTGGCCCGGTGGATCTTGGATTTGAGCATGGTGCGGTACATCAGGCGGCCCTTCCCAGGGTCAGCGGAACGTTGTCGATCAGGCGGGTCGCGCCGACCCGGGCGGCCACGAGCAGCCGGGCCGGCCCGTCGGCGGGCGCGGGGCCCAGGTCGGCGCCGGTCAGGGACAGGTAGTCGAGGCGTACACCCGGCTCGTCCTCGAGAATTTTGGTCGCGGCGGCCAGGGCAGACTCGGCGTCGGCGTGGGCGGCGCCCTCGCGCAACGCCTGGGAGAGCACGAGCGCGGCCCGGCGCTCCGCCGGCGAGAGGTAGCGGTTGCGGCTCGACATGGCCAGGCCGTCCGGCTCGCGCACGGTCGGCACGCCGACGATCTCGACGCCCAGCTCGAGGTCGCGGACCATGCGGCGGATCAGGGCGAGCTGCTGGAAGTCCTTCTCACCGAAGTACGCCACGTCGGCCCGGGTGAGCATGAGCAGCTTCTGGACGACGGTGAGCATGCCGGAGAAGTGGCCGGGACGGCTGGCCCCCTCGAGGATCCCGCCGAGCGGACCGGCGTTCATGGTGATCGACGGCGCGCCGCCCGGGTACATCTCGTCGCGGTCCGGCGCGAAGACGACGTCGACGCCCTCGGCCCGGCAGGCCTCGACGTCGGCCTCCAGCGTGCGCGGATATTTGTCGAAGTCCTCGTTCGGCCCGAATTGCAGCGGGTTCACGAAGATCGTGACGATGACGAACTTCGCCCGCTTGCGCGCTTCGCGCATGAGCTGCCGGTGCCCGTCGTGCAGCGCGCCCATGGTCATCACGACCGCGACCTCGCCGTTGGCGTGCGAGACGTCCTCGGCCAGCTCGGCCCGGGTGTGGATCACGTAGGTCATGCCGGACTCCCCACTCGAACGCGAGAAAGAACATCAAGAAGAGCCGCGGCGTCCTGCGGCCTCAGGCGGCCTGCGGCGATGGCACGGTCGGCGGTCCTTCGGGCCAGGGCCAGGTACGCCGGTACGGCCTCCGCCGGCAGCCGGTCGAGATGCTTGGCCACGGTCCCCGCGTCCCCGCGCGAGACCGGCCCGGTGAGGGCGGCGTCGCCGAGGCGCAGGGCGTTGTCGAGGGCCGCGTGCAGCAGCGGCGAGAGGATCCGGTCCGGCCGCTCGACGCCGGCCGCGCGCAGCACGTCGGAGGCCTCGTTGACGAGCGTGACCAGGTGGTTCGCCCCGTGCGCGAGGGCCGCGTGATAGGCCGGGCGGGCGTCCTCGGCGATCCACTCGGGCACGCCGCCGAGGTCGGCCACGAGCCGGGTCGCGAACGCCCGGTCGGCCGTCGTGACGCCCCAGGCGATGCCGGGGAGGCGGTCGAGGTCGGTGTCAGCGCCGGTGAAGGTCATCGCCGGGTGAAGAGCCATGCCCTGTACATCGCCCAGAACGGCCACGCCATGAGCACCGGAGGTGTGCGCCACGATCTGGCCCGGGCGCAGCGCGCCGGTCGCGGCCAGGCCGGAGACGACCCCGGCCAGGGCGTCGTCGGGGACGGCGAGCAGGAGAAGGTCGGCGGCGGCGCGGGCGACCTCGTCGGCCGGGAGGATCGCGGCGCCGGGCAGAAGGCGGGCGGCCCGCTCGCGGGAGGCGGCGGAGACGGCCGCCGCGGCGACGACGTGATGTCCGGCGGCGATGAGCGCGGCGCCGAGGACGGCACCCACCCGTCCCGCGCCGACCACGCCGACGGTCAATCGATATGCGTTCATGTGCAAGATCCAGTCCACTCGTGCGGGTACCGGTCGTGGCGCCAGTATGCGCCGCCGTAACACGCACGTGACAAGACCATGTGAAGAACACCATCGACCGCCCTACGCTGGCCCTCATGACCGGATGGCGCGAGGCGATGACGACCGGGCTCTATGGGCCGGCCGGGTTCTTCGTGCGCGGCGACGACGGGCCGGCCGGGCACTTCCGGACCAGCGTGCACGCCTCGCCGCTGTTCGCGGGGGCGCTGCTGCGGCTGGTCGAGCGGGCCGACGAGGCGCTCGGCCGGCCGAAGGCGCTGGACCTGGTCGACGTGGGGGCCGGGCGGGGCGAGCTGCTCACCACGTTGGCGGCGATGCTGCCGGCCGAGCTGGCCCGGCGCGTACGGCTGACCGGGGTCGAGCTCGCGCCCCGGCCGCCGGAGCTCCCGGAGCGGATCGCCTGGCGGCAGGACGTGCCGGACGGGATCGTGGGGCTGCTGATCGCGACCGAGTGGCTCGACAACGTGCCGCTCGACGTGGCCGACCTCGACGACGCCGGACGGAT
Organism: Actinoplanes sp. CA-131856; assembly: GCF_050956135.1. GTDB lineage: Bacteria > Actinomycetota > Actinomycetes > Mycobacteriales > Micromonosporaceae > Actinoplanes. The sequence goes on from NZ_CP191849.1 coordinate 10,336,336, forward strand.
GCGCAAGGTGCTGGTCGATCCGGCCACCGGGGCCGAGTCGCTGGGCGGGGCGGTGGACGCGGCCGACCTGTTCTGGCTGCGGCGCTGGTGGCCCGGCCCGGGGCGGGCCGAGATCGGCTGGACCCGCGACGCGGCCTGGGCCTCGGCCGTGGAGCGGGTGCGCAGCGGATGGGCGCTCGCCGTCGACTACGGCCACCAGCGCGACGAGCGGCCGGCGTTCGGGACGCTGACCGGATTTCGGCACGGACGGCAGGTGACGCCCGTGCCGGACGGCACCTGCGACGTGACCGCGCACGTGGCGATGGACGCCGTGGCCTTGGCCGCCGGTACCCCGTACAGAATGGTCCGCCAGCGTGAGGCGCTGAAAGCGTTGGGAGTCGACGGCGCGCGACCACCGATGGACCTGGCCCGCACCGACCCGGCGGCCTACGTCCGCGGCCTCGCCGCCGCCGGCGCCGCGGCCGAGCTGATCGAGCCGGCGGGGCTCGGGAGTCACTGGTGGCTGCTGCACAGCATCGGGGCCGAAGCGCGTGGGAGCATGCTGTGGTGACCGAGATGATCGTAGGGACCGGGGCCGGCCTCGAGACCGCCGACATGGTGCTCAACATCGGGCCGCAGCATCCCTCGACCCACGGCGTGCTCCGGCTCAAGCTCACCCTCGACGGCGAGCGCGTGGTCGCCTGCGAGCCGATCGTCGGATATATGCACCGCGGCGCCGAGAAGCTCTTCGAGGTACGCGACTACCGGCAGATCCTCGTGCTGGCCAACCGGCACGACTGGCTGTCGGCGTTCTCCAACGAGCTCGGCGTGGCGCTGGCCGTCGAGCGGCTCATGGGCATCGAGGTGCCCGAGCGCGCGACCTGGCTGCGGATGGCCCTGGCCGAGCTCAACCGGGTGCTCAACCACCTGATGTTCCTCGGCTCCTACCCGCTGGAGATCGGCGCCATCACGCCGATGTTCTACGCGTTCCGCGAGCGCGAGACCCTCCAGGCGGTGATGGAGGAGGTCTCCGGCGGCCGCATGCACTACATGTTCAACCGGGTCGGCGGCCTCAAGGAGGAGGTGCCGGCGGGCTGGACCGTACGGGCCCGCGAGGCGATCCGCACGGTCCGCAAGCGCCTGCCCGACCTGGACAACATCATCCGGCGCAACGACATCTTCCTGGCCCGCACGGTCGGCGTGGGGGTGCTGAGCGCCGAGCAGGCGGCCGCCTACGGCGCGTCCGGTCCGGTGGCCCGGGCCAGCGGGCTCGACCTCGACCTGCGGCGCGACGAGCCCTACCTGGCGTACGACCAGCTCGAGGTCCCGGTGGTGACCCGGACGGCGGGTGACTGCCACTCACGCTTCGAGGTGCTTCTCGACCAGGTGTACGTCTCGCTCGACCTGGCCGAGGAATGCCTGGACCGTGTCGACCGGATCTCGGGGCCGGTCAACGTGCGCCTGCCGAAGGTGGTCAAGGCGCCGGAGGGGCACACGTACGCCTGGACCGAGAACCCGCTCGGCATCAACGGCTACTACCTGGTGTCCCGCGGCGAGAAGACGCCGTGGCGGATGAAGCTGCGCACGGCCTCCTACGCGAACGTGCAGGCACTGGCCACGCTGATCCCCGGCTGCCTGGTGCCGGACCTGATCGCCATCCTGGGCTCGATGTTCTTCGTGGTCGGCGACATCGACAAATAGCCGGCTCAGTAACGCGGGCCGTAACTTTCGTCCCCGCCGGCCGGGTAAGAGGCGAAGTCGGCGAGAGTGCCGATGTTCGTGTCGTTGGCCGACGGGCGGTGGCGCTTGGCCTTGTAGGCGGGGTCGCTCGGGGGCTCGTCGTAACCGCCGTCGAGCCCGTAGTCGGCGGGCTGGCCGTAGGTGGCGGGCTGCCCGTAGGTGGCCGGCTGGCCGTACGTGTTCGAGGTGCCGTACTCGCCGCTGTGGTCGTAGTCCTCGTAGTCGGCCGGGCGGCCGTACTGGGTGGGGCGGCCGTAGCCGGTGGCCTCGGGGTAGTCGTCGTAGTAGCCCTGGTCGCCCTGGTAGCCGTAGTCGTTCGGGGCGCCGTACCCGTCGCCGGGTGAGGCCGGCGAGCCATAGGTGGCGGCGGCCTGCGAGCCGTAGACCGCGGGGGCCGGCGCCTCGGGGGTGTCGAGGTAGCCGTTGCTCGCGCCGAAGTCGTCCTCGATGAAGTCGGGCGTGGCCGCCCCGCCGTACTGCGTGCCGGCGGGCCCGGGCACCGAGGCCGCTCCCCGCTGACGCGGCAGCGGGCCGCTACCGGGAACTTGAGCCGCACCGGACGGATCGTGGCTCGCGGGCGACCCGTGACCCGCACCTGGCGGAACGTGGGCGGCGCCGGATGGCACGGAGGCCGAGCCGGCCGGAACCTGCGCCGCGCCGGACGAACCGTAGGCCGAGCCGGCCGAGTGGGCCGCGCCAGGCGCAACCTGCGCCGCGCCAGAAGGGCCGTAGGCCGAACCAGTCGAGTGGGCCACGCCAGGCGCAACCTGCGCCGCGCCGGACGAGCCGTAGGCCGAACCGGCCGAGTGGGCCGCGCCAGGCGCAACCTGCGCCGCGCCGGACGAGCCGTAGGCCGAGCCCGACGGGACTGACGCCGCGCCTGATGGAACCGAGGCCGCGCCTGACCGAACCGAGGCCGCGCCCGACGGGATCGAGGCCCCACCTGACGGAACCGACGCCGCGCCCGACGGGACTGACGCCGCGCCCGACGGGACCGAGGCCGCGCCCGACGGGACTGAAGCCGCGCCTGACGGGACTGAAGCCGCGCCCGACGGGACTGAAGCCGCGCCGGACGGGATCGAGGCGGCGCCGGATGGGACCTGGGCGGAGGCGGCGGGGACCCGGGCGGCCGCCGCCGCGGCGGCCGGGGCGGGCATCGGGCGGGCGGCGGGCGGCGCCGGGTTGCGGCCGCCCGTGCTCATGCCGGGGCCGGTGCGGGCCGGTGGCCGCACCGCTCCGGACGCGGACGCGACACCCGCGCGGCCGGGCGCCGGTGAAGGCGCGGGATAGGGCTCGTCGGCCGGTGCCATCGGGTCGCCCTGGTCGTCCGCGAAGAAGGGCGAGTCGTCGTAGGGCGAGGTGTCGAACGACGTCGCCTCGTACGGCGCCGGGTCGTACGGGGCCTCGTCGTAGGACTGCTCGTACGGAGCGTCGTCGTAGGAGGCAGCCATCGGGGGCGGCGCGGCCCGCACCGGGGCGCTGGGCCGGCTGAACTCGGCCCGCAACTCGCGGCGGAGGACGGCCACCTCGTCGGCGACGCGGTCCTCGACGTGGGCGCGCTGGAGCACTGTGTCGCCGCGAATCAGAACCGAGGCGCCGATCAGGGCGACGCTGGCCGCGATGAGCAGCACCGCGAAGCGCACGGAGCCCGAATTGTCGCCGAGCAGCACGATCACCGCGGCCAGCGGGGCGAGCAGGACGCCCGCCCAGACAAGGCCACGGAGCAGGCGCGCGCTGTGACCCGCGACAGGTTCCTCTTCCGGCATGGGCGCCGATATTACCCAGGGCTCGCGGGAGGGCAAATGTTGAGCGCCGGGCTTCAGATTACCGAAACCCGGCGCTCACCTTCTAAACGGTGTCTAAACAGTGAAAACGGTCAGCCCGCGGCCAGCGATCCGTCCGAGCTGAAGACCAGGCCCACGCTGATCTGACCCTGCTTGAGCGCGCTCTTGGTGAGCGGGCCGCCCGCGTCGAGGCTGGAGAACTTGCCGGCCTGGAAGTTGTAGACCTCGGAGAGGCCGAGCTGGCACTTGGGCCGCTGCGGGCACTCGGCCGGGCCGCCGAGCACGGTGGCCGCGCCCGAGCACTTGCTGGCCAGGTCGGACAGCGTCTTGAGACCGTTCTTGTCGGCGAACGCGGTGGTCACCGCGAACGCGTTCTGGTCCTGGGCCGCGGCGGGCTTGCCGAAGACCAGGCCCACCTTCTCGCCGAGCGCGGTCAGGTTTTTCACGGTGGTGTCGAGGTCGTTGGAGGACGGGTCGGCCCCGCTCTTGTCGACCTTGCCCTGCAGGAACGTGGCCAGGGTGGCCGCATACTCCGGCACGACCGCGACGCTGCCCTTTTCGAGGGCCGGCTCGTAGAGCTCACGGTTGCCGATCTGCTGGACGGTGACCGTGTAGCCGGCACCGGTCAGCGCCAGGGCGTAGATCTCACCGAGGGTGGCGCTCTCGGTGAAGTTGCCGGCGCCGACGGTGATCTTGCCGCCGGGGCCCTTGGCCAGGCCGGCCGTGATGTTGTTGGCCGTCACGAACTCCTGCGCGGCCGCCTTGGACGACTTGCGGTCGATGTCGACCGCCTTGTTGAGCGCGATCAGCTTGGTCGTGTCGAGCGCCGCCGAGACCTTGTCGAGGGCCGCGATCATCTGGGGCGACGACGCCTTCTTGTTGATCGCCGGGATCACGTTGTCGGTGTTCTGGAGCTTCTTGTCGTCCTCGAGGACGACGAGCGCGTCGCCGGCCACGGGGGCGCACCCGGCGCCCGCGGCGGCGGACGGCGGCGCCTCGGTGCCCGAGGAGCCCGCGTCGCCGCAGGCGGCGAGCGAGACGACGGCCACCGTTGCCGCGGCGGCCGCCAGGAAGATGTTTCGACGCATTACTGCCGCCTTCTGTGTCCCGGCGCGACCAGGTGGCCGCGCCGCGTGTCCGGAGTTTCCCTGCCCTAGAAGGTCTACCCGGTGGGTGTGACAACTTTCGGCAAAGTTGCGGGTCCGTTACCCGGCCGGGTCGGCCGCGGCCACCTTCCGGCGGCGCACGGACCTCAATGGACGGGGTGTGACCAGGCGTTCCACGAGAGCGAAGATTCCTTCGACGAGAAGTGCGAGGACCACCACAGCTATGCCGCCGGCCACAATCTGACCCCCGCCGACGCTGATGCCGAGCCCGAATCCGGCCGTGATGATCTGCCCGAGCCCGCCGCCGTTCACAAATGTTGCGAGCGTGGCCGTCGCCACCACCTGCACCGCGGCCGTACGCAGGCCTGCGGCCAGGTAGGGAACCGAGAGCGGCAACTCCACCCGGCGCAACAATTGCCCGCCGGAGAGCCCCATGCCCTTGGCCGCGTCCTTGGTCTCGGGGTCGACCGACTGGAGGCCGGTGTAGGCGTTGGCCAGCAGCGGTGGCACCGCGAACACGGCCAGGGCGACGATGACCGGCAGCTTGCCGAAGCCGAGGGCGGTCAGCGGCAGGATCGTCAGCAGGGCGAGCGTCGGGATGGCCCGGGTCAGGTTGGCCACCGTGATCACCACGCCGCCGCCCCGGCCCCGGTGGCCCAGCCAGATGCCGATCGGCAGGGCGACCACGCAGCCGATGAACACGGCCCAGAAGCTGATCACCAGGTGCTCCTGGAGCCGATCGATCAGCCCGCCGGGATTCGTCCAGTTGAGCGGGTCGTTCAGCCATTTGATGCCGTCGGAGAAGTAGCTCACGAGGCCCTCCGGCGGCTCCACGGCGTCAGCAGCCGGCCGAAACCGGCCAGCGCCAGGTCGAGGACCAGGGCCAGGGCGACGCACAGCACCGTGCCGGTCAGGATCTCGGCCTTGTAGAAGTTGTTCGCGAAGCCACCCAGGATCAGATCACCGAGGCCCCCGTTGCCGATGATCGAGCCGATGGTGACCAACGCCACGGTGGAGACGGTCGCCAGCCGCAGGCCGGTGACGATGCCGGGCAGCGCCAGGGGCAACTCGACCCGCCAGAGCCGGCCGTAGCGGCCGTAGCCCATGCCGGCCGCCGCGTCCCTGACCTCGTCGGGCACCTGGGTGAGCCCGGTCAGCGCGTTCCGCACCACGATGAGCAGCGCGTAGAGCACCAGCGCGATCAGCACCGGCACTCGGCTGGTGGCGCCCAGCAGCGGGGCCAGCAGGGCCAGCAGCGCCAGGGACGGAATCGTGTAGAGGATGCCCGACAGTGCGAGAATCGGCCCGGTCAGCGGTTTGATCCAGTACGCGAGGACGGCGAGCGGGACGGCCACCAGCAGGGCGATGATCACAGTCTCGATCGTGATGCCGACGTGAAATCCTAGCTTGTCGAGGATGATGTCGGAGTTGTCTCGGACGTACTGCCAGGAGAACCACGGATTCCCCGGCCCGTCGTCGGCGGGTGCGGCCAGCGGCGGGGCGCCCGCCGGGGCCCACGACAGGAAGGACATACGTGGACGCTACCGCGATCACCGAGGGCGGACCCTCCCGGAGCGCTGCCTCGATCACCCTGCAGGACGTCGGCAAGACCTATCCGGACGGCACGGTGGCGGTCGGCGACTTCAGTCTCGAGGTCCGCGCCGGTGAGCTGACCGTGCTGATCGGGCCGTCGGGGTGCGGCAAGTCGACGATCCTTCGCATGATCAACCGGCTCATCGAGCCGACCCGGGGCACGATCCTGCTCGACGGCCAGGACATCCTGAAGCGCAACCCGGTCGAGCTGCGCCGCCACATCGGCTACGTGATCCAGAACGTGGGCCTCTTCCCGCACCAGAAGATCGGCGCGAACATCGGCACCGTGCCCAAGCTGCTCGGCTGGGACCGGGCCCGGGTCAAGGCCCGCGCCGACGAGCTGCTCGAGCTGGTCGGCCTCGACCCGGCGAAATATCGCGACCGCTACCCGCACGAGCTCTCCGGCGGTCAGCGGCAGCGGGTGGGCGTGGCCCGGGCGCTCGCCGCCGACCCGCTGGTGCTGCTGATGGACGAGCCGTTCTCGGCGGTCGACCCGATCGCCCGCGGCCGCCTCCAGGAGGAGTTCCTCAAGCTCCAGGCCGAGGTCCGCAAGACGATCGTCATGGTCACCCACGACATCGACGAGGCGGTACGGCTCGGCGACCGGATCGCGGTGCTGGCCGAGGGCGGCAAGCTCCAGCAGTTCGCCCCGCCGGCCGAGCTGCTCAGCCGGCCGAACTCGGCCGCGGTGGCGAGCTTCGTCGGCGCCGACCGGGGCATCCGCCGGCTGGCGGTCACCCCGGTGCGCGACGCGCTTCAGCCGGCCGAGGGCGTTCAGGCGGGCGACCGGCCCACCGTGGACATCACCGGCACGCTGCACGACGCGCTGGCCGCCATGCTCACCGTCGACGCGGCCGAGGTGGTCGTCGTCGACGATGGCCGACCGGTCGGTGTGGTCTCCCGGTCGGCCATCTTCGACACGAAGGCGCGGCTCGAGGCGCCCGCCTGACCGGCGGCCGCCGCACCCTGCGGCCCGGCAGCACGCGCCGCCGGGCTAGCGGGTGCCGCGATAGCCGCCGAGCGTGGCCAGACCGATGATCCAGCCCACGAACAGGCCGTACGAGGCGCCGTTGCCCGCGGCCCGGAAGGCGTTGATCAGCGACGGGTTGGCCAGGAACAGGGTGGTGAACAGGGCGGCGAAACCGCCGGCGAAGATGTACGCCGACCAGCCCGAGAAGAACTGGCTGATCGTGCCGCGGGCCCGGGCCAGCTGCGAGCCGGGCAGCAGGTAGAGGAAGAGCGCGGTCAGCACGACCAGCAGGATCGCCTTGAGGTCGGTGACCAGGATGTCGCGCAGCGAGTCGCTGGTGTCGAACGACCAGCGCGGCCAGGCCAGCAGGTTGAGGAACCACCCGCCGGCGGTCTCGTTGTCGGCGTTCTTGCTCGCCCAGTCGGCATACCAGGGGCTGCCGAAGACGAGCACGAGTATGAGCGCGGCAAGGGTGCCCGCACCAGGCACAGACTTGTATCGGTTACCGAGAGCCATGCGCGGCTAATTCCCAGCGCGGCTCACGTTTCAAACGACGGGCATAAATGCCCTGGTCAGCCCTTTTTCGACAGGTAATCGATGAACGCCGCGCGCAGCAGGGGCTCCTGCTCTCCGTACGCGATGTGGCCCTCGAACTCGCGCCACAGCGCGACCGCCTCGTCGATGATCGGGCCGATCGAGTTGGGCGCGCCGTCCAGCTCGGCCGCCTCGTCGGCGTCCGGCAGGTTGCGGAAGACCGTCCAGAAGAACTTGATGTCGTGCCGCTCCCGGGCCAGGGCGAAGGCGCGCTCGCGCAGCTCCTCGGTGGGCAGGGCGTCCAGCTCGGCGAAGCTTCCAGAGGTCATGGGAGCAAGCATAAAGCGATCAACGGGTGGTCCCCCACGGACCCGCGTCCCAGCGGTCGGTGCGCCCGGTCGTCGTGCTCGTCGTCGACCAGGTCTCGGGCAGGTCGGGCGACCAGTTGGCCCCGGTCGTGGCCGGCGCCGCGTTCCACTCCGGCTCACCACCGGCCGGCAGCGGTTTCCCGTACGTCTCCACGAGCCGTGTGACGATCAATCCGCCGGCGAAGACGGCGGCTGCGATCGCGAACAGCGCGATGTCGAACCGCTCCCGCGTCTGGTAGTCGAGGAACAACGTCAGCGCGCTGACCGCGAAGAGCGTCCCGAAGATGCCACCGCGCCGGCCGTAGGCGCTGGTGCCGGCCAGCATGGCCAGGCCGAGCGCGATGCCCGTCCACTCCAGGCCGGTGCCGGGCGCGATCGGGGTGCTCGACTGGGCGGCGAACAGCACACCGGCCGCCACCGCGAAGACCGAGGAGAGCACGAGCGTGCCGATCACCGGCACCGCGACCGCCGCGCCCCGGCGGGTGGCCGGGTCACCGGCCGGTCGCAGGCGGCCCAGCCAGCGCCGGACCGGGCCGACCGTGCCGAGGGCGCCGCCGAGCACGGCCAGCAGCGCGAAACCGCCGAAGAGGAAGAAGGCCTGGTCGGTCGGGTCGTAGTCGCCCTGCACGGCGACCGGCGCGATCCGCAGCTGGTCGTAGACGATCACGCCGAGACCGGCCGCGAGGGTGGCCGCCCAGCCCGGCACGTGCAGCACGAGGATCAGCAGGGCGATCACCACGGCGCCCGCGGCGGCGATGATCAGGGCCGGGACGACCGCCTTGACCAGGCCCTGGTCGCCCTGCTCGGCGTACTGCAGGGCGGCCGCCAGCGCGATCGGGCCGAGCGCCAGGTTGGGCACGCCGGCCCGTAGGGTCAGCCCGGCGCCGAGCGTGAGCAGGCCGATGGCGGCGCCGGTGACGAGAAGGTTGTCGAGGCCGGGGCGCTGGAGCGCCTCCGAGTCGGCGCGCCAGAGCATGTAGCCGATCGCCACCGCGGCGACCAGCAGCACGACCTCCCAGCCGAGGTGGATGCCGAGGCGGTCACGGCCGTCCTCGTCGGCGTCGACCCGGCGCATCACGTCGGTCGTGGTGGTCTCGCCCGGATCGTCGAGCTGCTCGGCGCGGCGGCGCTGCTCGGCCGCGGCCAGAGTGTTCGCGCGGTAGGCGGCGGGGTCGGTCGGCTGCTCATCGGCCGGCCGGCGGTAGGTCGCCTCGTCGTACGCCATAGCCGTGCCTCCCTCCTCTGCGTCCCCGCGCGTCGGCACGCCGAGATCCGCCGGGTCGCAAGCCCCGCGCCCAGAGCATACGGATAGGAGTCGGTCTCAGTTCAAGGCCGAAAACACGGGGTGTCAGCGCAGGCCGGAATCTTCCTCGTCCTTGGAGTCGGGACGCTCCGGGACCCGGCACGAGCGCTCGAGCCAGAGAGCGGCCCCGACCAGGGCGAGCGCGCCCACGACACCGCCGACCGCCTTGGGGATGTCGTCGTGCGCGGCCTGGGTCGGCTCCATCGCGAGCCAGGCCAGCAGGCCGGCCGAGAACCCGGCCGAGATGGCGCCGACCAGCGAGGACGCCTTGGCAAGAGCGACATATCGCGCGACCGCCAGCGGGTCGACCGGCATCGTGCCGGGTTTGCGCTGGATGCGGGCGCTGGTGTTCTGCGCCAGCAGGCCCTCGGCCACCGCCAGCACGGCCAGCACGATCACCGGCGACCAGGGCAGCTCGGGCAGCGACGAATAGGAGAAGCTGAGCAGCAGCCAGCCCACGGCGGCCGCGGCCAGCCCGGCGACGATCAGCACCGAGATGCTGGTCGGGCGCATCGACGGGTCCGACTTGGGCGCCTGCGGGTTGCTGCTCACGCGTTCGACTCTAGTGGGAGGTCGGGCCTCGGGGTCAGCCCGGCGAGGTCGTCCGCGAGGGCGGGGTCGTTCAGCAGATCGGTGAGCCAGCCGTGCCCGGGCAGCCGCCCGTACGGCTCGATGTCGATCCACGGCCGCAGCACGAAGGCCCGCAGGTGGGCTCGCGGGTGCGGCAGCGTGAGCTCGGGATCGTCGCTGGTCACGGGCTGGTCGTCGGCGTCCTGGACGGCGATGACGTCGACGTCGAGGGTGCGCGGCCCGAAGCGGCGCTCCGGGTCGCGGACGCGGCCGGCGGCGGCCTCGGCGGCCCGGGCCCGCTCCAGCCAGTCGTGCGGCGCGGCCCGGGGATCGACGGCCAGAACCACCGCGTTGAGGTACGAAGGCTGGTCGGGGTCACCCCACGGCGGTGTCTCGTAGACACCGGACATCGCCACGACGCTGTCGCCGAACAGGCGTACCGCCTGCTGTAAATGCTTGTGGCGGTCGCCCAGGTTGCTGCCCAGGGAAAGAACGGCGCGCGTCATGACCGGCTCCGGCGGACGGTGACCGCGACATCGGTGAAGTCGAGCGGGATCGGCGCCTGCGGCTTGTGGACGGTGACCTCGGCCGTGACCACCCGCCGGTCCTGGAGGCAGGCGGTGACCAGCCGGTCGGCCAACGTCTCGATCAGGTTCACCGGCTCGCCGCCGACGATCGCGGCCAGGCGCTCGGCCAGCTCGCCGTAGTGCACCGTGTCGGTGACGTCGTCGCTGGCCGCGGCCGGGCGCAGGTCGAGGTCGAGCCGCACGTCGACGACGAAGTCCTGGCCCTGCTCGCGCTCGAAGTCGAACACGCCGTGCCGGCCCCGGACGCGCAGTCCGCTGAGCGAGATCCGCCCCTGCTCCTCGTTCATGATCCCTAGCTTGCCGTACGCAGGCGCGGAGAGCCGGTGGCGCGCCAGACCGCGAGGGCGTCCGCCGTGGATCGCACATCGTGCACCCGGACGCCCCAGGCCCCGGCGGCCACCGCCAGCAGGGAGGTGGCGAGCGTGGCCGCCTCGCGCTCCTCGACCGGGCGCGGCGCGCCGCTGGGACCGGCGAGCAGGCGGCCTAGATACGTCTTGCGGCTGGCCGCGAACAGCACCGGATAGCCGAGGCCGACGAGGACGTCGAGGTGGGCGCTGAGGGCCCAGTTGTGCTCGGCCGTCTTCGCGAAGCCGATGCCGGGGTCGAGAATGATCTGTCCCGGCGCGACTCCGGCCGCCAGCGCCTCGTCCACCCGCTGGAGCAACTCGTCGCGCACCTCGGCCACCACGTCGGAGTAGACGGCCAATTCATTCATGTGCCGCGAGTGGCCACGCCAGTGCATGAGGATCAGCGGGCAGCCGGCCTCGGCCGCCACCCGGGTCATGTCGGGGTCGGCCAGCCCGCCCGACACGTCGTTGATCACGGCGGCGCCGGCCTCCAGCGCGGCCGCCGCCACGGCCGCCCGCGTGGTGTCGATGCTGATCAGCACCCCGGCCGCGGCCAGCTCCTTGATCACCGGAACCACCCGGGCGATCTCGGTCGGCGCGTCCACCCGCTCCGCTCCCGGGCGTGTCGACTCGCCGCCGATGTCCACGATGTCCGCGCCCGCTTTCCGGAGCGCCAACCCGTGCGCAACTGCGAACTCCTCGTCCGTGTATTTCCCACCGTCCGAGAACGAGTCGGGCGTGACGTTGAGGACGCCCATCACCACCGGATGATCCACATACATCAGGTGGTGGCCCGCGACCTGCGATTCTGTCGGCTGAGTCGTCACAGGACGAGGGTACGGCGGGTGGCGTTGTCGCACGTGCGTACGATGGTCCGTGACTCATTTTCACGCACGCCATCACCTTGCGTAACGTTTCAGACGCTTGTAGCCAAGAAGTGCGAGCCGTACTCTTCGGAACTGGGCATCATTGAAGGAACCGGAGAGAGCAGACGAACATGGCACTGCCCGAACGGCTCACTCGACGCGCAGAGTGGGAAGTAGCACGATATGGGGCGTTGCCGTGAGGCTTCACAACTGCAGCGTGTCCGGAACCCCCTAGCCGGGCACGGGGAGGTTTACCGATGATCGCCACTGAGCTCGCCACGCAGGCCGCGTCCGTGCTCCAGCAGGTTACGCTCGCCGCGCCCGAACCCAAGGGCATCGACACCAATGGCGTCGTCAAATTTTTCGCCAGCAACATCGCGCCGATCCTGCTCGCGGTGCTCGGCGTGATCTTCATTGGACGGGCCAGCCGCGGTGAGATCTCCAAGGTGCTGACAAGTTCGGCCATCGCCATCGTGGGCCTGGCGTTCATCGCCGGCGCGGCCACGTTGTTCTTCGTCGGCGACTTCCTCATCGATCTGATCTTCAGCTGAGATGCGGCTTCGCACCGACGACGACATCTACCGGGCGCGGCTGCTCTACCTCGGCCCCCCGGGATACACCCTGCCCGTCCATCTGCCCTACGCCCAGTACGGCATGTTCGTGGCGCTGGTGCCCTTGTTCATGCTCCTGCACTACCTGATGACGTTCAAGTTCGACGCGTTCCCCGCCTGGGAGATCGCGCTGGCGATGGTCACGACGTCGTACGTGTTCCGGCACGTCGACCCCGACCGTCCCGCTCGGGTCGTCATCCGCACCGCGCTCACCGACTGGCGCCGCACCCGCGAGCCGGCCGACGAGCGGCGCGATCCGCGTCTTGTCGCCACTCGCATCCGGGTTCGGGAGGAGTTGGTATGACCAGTTCCATCGCGCTCTTCCACGGGGTCGGCGCATGACCGGACCGATTCCGCCCGGGCATCCCCGCGCGGCTGCGCAGCGGCCGGGCATGCAGAGTAACGGTGTGCGTTCGGACAACTACGCTTCGCCAGATTCCCCCGACGACGGCGCCGAGGACCTCGTCGCCGCGCCGGGGCACGGCGGGGTGGGCGTCTTCCAGCCACCTCAGCCGGTACGCCCACGCGGCGCGGCGGTCGACACCACGCTCGACATCGATTCGCCGTTCCTCGATCTGTTCGGCGGGGTGGCCGCGCCACCACCCGTCCAGGGCACTCCGGCGAGTGAATCCCGAGCGATTCCGGACGACGGCGCCGACTTCGACTTCGGTTTCGACTTCGACGACCGCCCCACCACAGCGAACGGCTTCGGCCCACCCCCGGTCACCGACCCGGCCGCTCCGTCGGCCCGGTCCGCGCCACCGTCGGCCCGGCCCGCGCCACCGGCCGCCCGGTCCGCGCCACCGGCCGCTGACCCGGCCCCTCGTCCCATGCCACCGGCCGCCGACTCGGCGCCGCCACGGATCGCCGCCGCGCCGGCGGTTTCGTCGCCTCCCGTGTCGGGTCCTCCCGTGTCGGGGCCGCCTGTTTCCGGGCCTCCCGTTTCCGCGCCTCCTGTTTCCGGCCCTCCCGTTTCCGGACCTCCCGTTTCCGCGCCTCCTGTTTCGGGGCCCCCCGCGTCGGCGGCTCCCGTCTCCTCGCCTCCGGCCTCGCGGCCGGACACCTCGCAGTCGGCCCACCCCGGAACCGACATTTCGCCGCCCGACACCTCGCCCTCGGACCACCCCGGGCCCGACACCACGCCGTCGGACCACCCGCGGGCCGGCACCCTGTCCTCGGACTACCCGCGGGCCGGCACCTCGCCCTCGGACTACTCACGGCCTGACTCCACGCCGTCGGCGTACGCGCCGGTGCCGGTCGAGCCTGGCGTCGTGCCTCTGGACGGGCCGCCCGTGTCGGTGCCGTCCGATTTCGATCAGGGGGAGGCCGGTGCTTGGGGTGTGCCGGAGCCGGTGTCGCCGTACAGCCGGGCGCCCGTTGGTCCGCAAGCCGATTTCTTCGAGTCCTCAGGTGAGCTGAGCGTCGACGACTGGCCCGACTTCGACAACTGGCCGGCCTCGCCGCAGGTCGGCGCGGCCGCCCCGCCCGCCACCGAGCCGGTCCCGGCTCCGCCCGTGTCGACGCCGCCGCTGTGGCAGACCGTGGGCAGCTCCGGTCTTCCGCCGGTGCGCGACCGCCGGAGCGCGGCCGGCCCGGAGCCGCTCGCTGACGCGTACACCCAAGAAGCGCAAGAAGCCTCCCTCCCCGTGCCCGCGCAGGAGAAAGCCCCGGCCAAGCGCAAGGAAAAGGCACCGGCCAAGCGGAAGAAGGAGCCCAGGAACCTGCCCGTCCGGCAGGAGAAGAAGGCCCGCCCGGCGCCGCTGCGGCCGCACAAGCTGAAGTTCAACGACCGTGACCCGGCCATGGAGCTGGAGATCAGCGAGATCGCCGGGCACCTGACCTTCACGCAGAGCACAGTCACCGCGTGGTACTCGCTGCCCGAGGTGCGGTGGGCCTTCCGGCCCGACGCCGAGCGCGAGGCGCTGCTCAGCGCCATCTCCGAGCAGTACGCGGGCCTGGCCGGATTCCGGCTGCACCTGCGCCGCACCAACCGGCCCTTCCCGGCCGACGAGTGGGCTCGCACGGTCGACTCGTTCACCGCGAAGCCGCTGCCCGACGTGCGGGGCGGCACCAGCTGGTCGGATCACCTGGTCGCGGCCCAGCGGCACCTGCTCTCGGTCAACCACGCCGAGGGGCAGACGTATCTGGGCGTGACCTTCGCGCGGCGATCGCTGGGCGACACCTTCTCCGAGCGCATTCTGCGCATCTTCGGGCGGGGAACGTCCGACAGCGAAAGGCGCAAGCTCGGTCGTACGGTCGAGCAGTTCGACGAAGTTCTCAATGCATTCGGCATGCGCGGGCGGCGCGTCACCCCGCAGGAGCTGGAATGGCTCCTGTTCCGCTCGGTCGCGCTGTGCATGTCGCCGCCCGGGCCGCTCTCGCCGGTCACCAACGGGCAGTGGGACACCGGTGACCTGCTCGCGCTGACCGAGCAGGTCGAGCGCTACCGCACGCCGTACGGCTCCACGGTCAAGCTGGTCAACCGCATGACCGGCGAGGAGCGGCACGTAGCCGTGCTCTCCGTCGGCCGCATGGAACCGCTGGAGATCCCCGAGAAGCACGAGCCGTGGCTGCACTTCCACGAGCGGCTGCCGTGGCCCATGGAGATCTCCTCGCGCATCGACATCCTCGGCTCCGGCAGCTCGTTCAAGAACCTCGAGCACCGGCTCCGCATGATCCGGTCGCAGCAGCTCGACTACGCCGAGCACGGCATCGACGCCCCGCCCGAGCTGGAGCGCCTGGCCAAGCGGGCGCTGGTGATCGGCGACGAGATGACCACCGGCCTGCCCGTCGAGTCGGCCCGCGCCCACGGCTGGCACCGCATCGCGGTCGGCGGCGCCACCCGCGAGGAATGCCTGGAAAGGGCCCGGCGGCTCATCCAGCTCTACTCGCGCGAGATGCGGATCTCGCTGCAACACCCGAAGAACCAGGACCAGCTGGCCCGCGAGTTCATCCCGGGCGAGCCGATCGCCAACACCGGCTACGTCCGGCGGATGCCGGTCAAACTGCTGGCGGCGGCGCTGCCACAGGCGGCCTCGACGGTCGGTGACCGGCGCGGTGACCTGATCGGGCGTACGGCCGGAACCTGCCGGCGGCCGGTCTTCCTCGACCTGCACTTCCCGATGGAGGTGCGGGAGCGCTCCGGCCTGGGCGTGTTCGTGGCCGAGCCCGGCGGTGGAAAGTCGACGCTGATGGGCGCGCTCGGCTATCTGAACGCCCGTCGAGGCGTACAGGTGACCCTGCTCGACCCGTCCGGGCCGCTGGCCCGGCTGTGCCAGATGCCGGAGCTGCGCCCGTACTCGCGGGTGCTCAACCTGACCGGTTCTGAACAGGGCACGCTGGCTCCGTACGCGCTGATCCCGACGCCGGTCCGCTCCGAGTTCGCGACCGGGCCCGGCGGCGACCGCGAGTTCGAGATCGCGGTCTCCAACGCCCGGGCCGAGCGCCGCATGCTGGTGCAGGACATCTGCTCGATGCTGGTGCCGCCGCAGGTGGCGAAGGAAGCGTCGACGGCGACCCTGCTCAGGCACGCGGTGCGCCAGGTGCCGGCCGAGGAGTCGTCCACGCTGGACGACGTGGTCCGGACCCTCCAGGGCCTGGACGACGACGAGGGCAAGGAGCTGGCCAACCTGCTCCTGGACACGGCGGAGATGCCGCTGGCGCTGCTGTTCTTCGGGTCGCCGCCGCAACACCTGCTGGGCGCGGACGCGGCGCTGACGGTCATCACGATGGCCGGTCTGCGCCTGCCCGACCTGAAGATCGAACGCGAGTACTGGTCGGCCGAGGAATCACTGGCGCTGCCGATGCTGCACACGGCACACCGCTTGGCGGTCCGGCGCTGCTACGGCGGGTCGATGTCGTCGCGGAAGATGGTGGGGCTGGACGAGGCGCACTTCATGGAGGGGTGGCGCTCGGGCCGTTCGTTCCTCGTACGCCTGGCGCGTGACTCCCGGAAGTGGAACCTGGCGGCGCTGGTGGCTTCGCAGAACCCGCGCGACATCCTGGGGCTGGACGTGCAGAACCTGGTGTCGACGGTCTTCGTGGGCCGCATCGCGGAGGACCAGGAGATCGCGTCGGAGGCGCTGCGCCTGCTGAGGGTGCCGGTGCACGACGGGTACGAGGCGACGCTAGCCTCTCTGTCGCAAGTGGACACTTCGTCGTCGACGAGGCTCGGCTTCCGCGAGTTCGTGATGCGTGACGTGGACGGCCGGGTGCAAAAGGTCCGGGTGGACGTGTCGTACGTCGAGGGATTGCTCGAACACCTCGACACAACGCCGACGGCCGCCAAGGCGCCACCGACGGCCATTCCGATGTCGCCGTCCGACCTGGAGGCTTGAGATGGTGCGGCGGGGATTGGCGCTGCTGCTGACGATGTTCGTGGTCGTCGTGGCGTCGATCGTGTGGGCGGTCGCCCCGCCGGCGGCATCGGCCGCGCCGGCCGGCTTGCCGTCAAAGGCCCCAGGCGGCGCCTGCAGCGTCGAGGAGTGGCAACAGGACATCCCCGGCTGCGTCGACCGGCTCACGGAAGTAGGAAGCGCTCGCGCTCAGTGTTTGAACCCGCCAACGCCAAGCACGCCGGACTCCGGCCTTGCTGGCTGGTTCGCCGAACGACCCGAGACCAAGGACGCGAAGACCAGCTTCCCCGGTCTCTACAGCGACTACGGGTACGCCGGGTACAGCTATACGACCTACGACCTGGATAGCGGCTGCGCCTCGACAGTGGTCGACCCGGACTACAAGTTCGAAACGACCATCGCCAACGGCGAATTCATGATCGCTACCGCCGTCATCGGCGCGTCTAACGCCCTACGGGAAAGAGCTTGGGATCCGCAAGCGCTGTGGGGTTGGGCCGATCCCCTCGTTGACCAGGCCACTAAGGGTGTCTACGAAAAGGTCTTCAGCGTCTTCGGCGTTATCACCCTGGGCGTCGTGGGGATCTACCTTCTTTGGAGGTCGAGGCAAGCCGAGATGGGCGCGGCCACGACCACCGCTGGCTGGGCAATTCTCATCATGGTCGCCGTGACCGCGATCGCGGCGTGGCCGGTTCGCTCGGCGAATATCGCCGACGGAACGTTGATTACCACACTCGGGGTGGTACACGACGCCGTTGGTCCTCGGCCGGACTCGGCGCCGGCCGACTGCGCTCTTGGAGGCAGCGCCTGCGAGGACAACCGTCCGCCGGCAGTGCGGGCCAGCGACACCGTTACCGAGAGCATGCTCTACCGCAACTGGCTACGCGGGCTTCTCGGGTCGGCAGACAGCGAGACGGCCAAGAAGTACGGCATGGCTCTCTACGACGCACGATCACTGACGTGGGATGAGGCTCAGCGGATCCGCGAGAATCCCGCGACGCGTGACGGCGTCTTGGACGGCAAAAAGGAACAGTGGGAGCGGGTCGCCGAGCAGATCAAGCAAGAAGACCCCGAAGCCTACGAGTATCTGCAGGGCGTCAACGGGATGGATCGCATCGGTGCTGGATTCATAGCCGTGCTGGCGGCAATTCTGTTCGCAATGTTCGACCTCACGGCGTCGGTGTTGGTCCTCCTGGGCTTCCTGGTTTTCCGCTGGGCGGTGATTGCCGCTCCGATTCTGGGCACCATCGGTCTTCTCCGGCCGGCGAGCGCGGGCATCAAGAGGCTCGGCAACGCCGTCGTAGCGGCGATCTTCAACATCATCATCTTCGGCACCGGCGCCGCCATTTACCTCTTCGCCGTCGACATGATCATGAGCACTGTCAGCTTGCCGGGCTGGCTCCAGGTCGTGCTGGTCTGGCTCTGTGGTGTCGCGGGATGGCTGCTTCTCCGGCCCTACCGCCGGATCACTCAGCTCGGCGGCAAGGACGGTGCCCGTACGATCGCCACCGGCTCCTGGACCCGGAACTTCTTCCGCGACATGCGTGAAGCGGCGAAGACCGAGTCCGCCGACGGCGACAATCGTCAGGTCGTCGGCAAGGACGGCCGCACCGTGTACGTCGATCAGACCAACCTCCGCCCCGAAGCCCGGCTCGAGGACCCCGCACATGCTGCCGCGAGCCGTGGCGACCTGGCTCCGGTCACCGCTGGATCCGGGCGGCGCAGCGGCGGCCCAACCCGCCCGGACGGTAACGAGTCGGTCCGCGACACCGCTGAGACGACGGCGCCGGAGAAGGACTCCACCGGCAAGAAGGAAAGGGCCACCAGCACCTCGCGATCCCGGGCGGGGTCCACCTGGACCGAGCCCGACGAGGCCGAGCGACCGGCGTCCTTCGCGATCTACCGGCCGGAGACCGGCACCACCGCGCCGGAGCCGGCAGCACCGGCTACCCCGCGGGTGCGTACCGAGGCGAAGTGATCTCATGCCCCGGTCTCTCGAACTCGGCCTCAACCGGATCTTCCGGTCGCGGTGGGGCGTCGCCATCGTTCTCGCGGTCATCGTCCTGGCGATCGTCGGTCTCGGCCGCCTGTTCGCCGGGGACGACAACTCCTCGCAGCCACCATTAGGTGCGGGCTCGCCCGCGCCGGCGGTCAGCGCCGACCCGTCCGAGGACGACAGCATCGTCGACACGGCGCCGCCGCCGCGCCCGTCCACCAGTCCCGGCCGGGCCCAGCCCGAGGCCGTCGCCTACGCCTTCGCATCGGCCTGGGCCGACCACCAGAACATCACCCCGAAGGCCTGGCGCGACCAGCTGCTGCCGAACTCCACCAAGAAGCTGGCGAACGAGCTCACGGGCGTGGACCCGGCGGGCGTGCCGGCCGACCGGGTCGTCGGAAGGCCGAGCCTCGTGCCGGTCAGCGCCACGGTGGTCAACGCGGTCGTCACGATGGACTCCGGCAAGCTCAGCCTTCGCCTGATCTCGCCGGACGGCCATTGGCTGGTCGACGGCATCGACTGGGACTCGGCGTGAGCGTTCCGCGGCGCCGAAAGATCGTCCTTCTCGTCGCCCTCGGGGCGACGCTTGTTTTACTGTGCTGCGGAGGCAGCATCACCGCTCTGCTGGTCGGTGGTCTCACCGACCAGGGCAGCAAACTGAACGTCGCGATGGGCTGCGGCAAGGGCGGGCCGGTCGACCCCGATTCAAAGCTTCCGCGAGTACGTCCGTACGGCGCCACGCAGATGCGCAATGCGGCGGTCATCATCAACGTGGGCGCCGACCTGAAGATGCCGCCCCGGGCGTGGGTCATCGCCATCGCCACTGCCATGCAGGAGTCGCGGCTCACCAACCTCGGCAACCTCGGCGCACGCAACGACCACGACTCGCTGGGTCTCTTCCAGCAGCGGCCGAGCACCGGCTGGGGGACGCCGACCCAGGTCATGGACCCGGTCTACGCGGCGACCAAGTTCTATCAGAAGCTCAAGACGATCCCCGGCTGGGAGCAGATGGCGCTCACCGAGGCCGCGCAGAAGGTGCAGATCAGCGCCTACCCCGACGCCTACGCGAAGCACGAGCCGCTCGCGACCCAGATCGTGAACCAGTTGGCCGACGGCGCCGCCAACGCGGTGGGCGGCTCACTCGCCATGGTCTGCGCCTCGGCCGGCCAGATCGCCGCCTCCGGTTGGACGCTGCCCGTCAGCGCGGTCGTCGGCTCCGGCTTCCGCAGCGCCTCACGCCCCAACCACCAGGGCGTGGACCTGATCATCGGGCGGTACACGCCGATCGCCGCCGTCGCGAGCGGGATCGTCTCCATGGTGAAATGCGACGAGGACCACAGTGGACGCCGGACCTGCAACTCGGACGGCTATCCGGGTAAGGGCGGATGCGGCTGGATGGTGGAGATCCAGCACGCCGGCAACGTCATGACGAGGTACTGCCACATGGTGCAGCGCCCCTTCGTCAGGGAAGGACAGGAAGTGACGGCAGGAGAGATCATCGGCCGCGTCGGCACGAGCGGCAACTCCTCCGGCCCTCACCTGCACTTCGAGGTGCACCTCAACAACGACCGCTCGAGCGCCGGCGCCATCGACCCCGTAACGTTCATGCTAACGCAGGGAGCACCGCTGGGAGGTGCGGGATGATCGGCGGACCGATGCCCGATCCCTTTGCCGGGCCCGACGGCGCACTGGAAGCGCCGCGACCGATAGTGCCCACTCCCGCGGCCATGAGCGGATCGCTGCGGGGCAAGCGCGTCCTGATCGGTTTGCCCGGCCACGGCTGGAGAGGCGACCTCCGGTCGGACGAGAAGGTCGTACAGGGCAGTCGCACCTACGTCCCGGTCATGCAGGAAGGCGAGTGGTACCGGGCCGAAGCCGAGCAGACCGAGGTTTTCGCCCCGCTTATCCCGGTCGAGCGCGTCTGGGTCGAAGATTACGGCCTCAGTGGGCTGATGCCCGCCACCACCGACGTGACATCAAAACTGGTGTCACTCGACGAGCCATCGCGACGCACGCCGGTCAAGGCCCTCGATGCCGCACGGCTCGCGGGCCTGCGCGTCGTGCGCATGCTCGACTCCGGCGATGAAGAACGGAACCTACGAGCCGTCACCGAAATGCACACCAACAACGACGGCGACATCTGCGTAAGAGTGGCTCCTGAACTCGAATGGTATCGCTGGGCTTGGAGTGGACGAACACCACGGACCCTCGAGGTCCCAGTGCATCTACTCTGGCTGGAATAGATTCAGCTCACTTTGCTGGCGCCACAGACGCGCCAGCCATCTTCGTCCACCACGCGGAAGTTCCAGGGCTCGCTGACACGACCTGATGAGTCTGATGCGGTCTTCACCAGGTCAGTGGTCACTTCGCCGACGGAGCCATTTACCTGAACGATGAAGGTTGACCAACCGACATTGATTCCCACTGAGAACTGCTTCTCGCGGGCGAGAATGTCGGAGCGGTAGTCGGTGATCTGTTGGAACTCTCCGCCGCTCTTACACTGATAGAGCTTCGCTCTGTCGTCGTCCCGATTGACGAGATAGGCACGGAGAAAGTTGTCGACTACGGCATCGGGTTCCGCGCGTTCGATCTTGGTTTCCTTGTCGTACAGGAGGACGAAGACGCCCACTCCTCCCAAGCACAACAAGGCGAAAACCCCCGCTGCTACCGCCAACCACAAACGGCGCCGTGGGTTTCGGGGCCTCTGTGAGGGCTCCGGGGACCCTGGTGTGACTCCCCCGTCCGGCTGCTGGGGCGGCTCGGGCGGCGGCATCGGTCCGGTCACGGGCTCCTGCGGCTGCACACATACGACAGTAGTGCCTCGTCACCCGTAACCGCCTTCTCGGCTACCGAGTGGCACAAGCCTCGCGACTCGGGCGGCCACCGTGCACCGGGAACGCGATGCCCGGCTCGCTCTGGGATAAGTTTTATCCGCACACACAGGAGGTGAGAGCGGTGTCTGATCCGGCTTCGCGGGCCCATCAGGCTGCCGCTCTGCACCGGCAGGCGGCCGCCGTCGCCGATGCCGCCACCGCCGTGCTCGATGGTGACGGCGTGGCCATGCCTGATCCTCTCGAGCAGCATCGGCTTGTCGAGGAGCTTCGGATCGCCGCCGCCGCCCTCGCGCCGGGCTGGCTCGGAGCGCCCCTGGAAGCGCAGTCTTTGAACACCCCCCTCGGCGGGGTCTACCCACCGCAGTTCGTGCGTCTCGGTGCCGCTCAACCGCTCGACGACGCCCAGTTCCCGGCCCTCGTGCCCCTTCTGGGGACCGGGCATCTCACTATCGACGCCACCGCCACCGATTCCCGGGTCTTCGGGCTTCTTCGATCTTTGCTTGTACGTCTTCTCGCCGCCGCCCCGGCCGGGTCTCTTCTCGTCCGGGCCGTCGACGGTGTCGGCGCCGGCGAGGTTTTCGCGCCCTTCGCCGTTCTGTGTGACGCCGGCCTGATGTCTCCCCCGGCCACCGATCGGCAGGGTCTGCGTGATGTTCTCGCCGAGGCCGAGAAATGGCTTCGCCCGGGGCGTGGAGTCGCTCCCCGGCGCAGCCGCCGCGACCGGATGATGCTCGTCGTCATCGCCAGCCTGCCCGAGCTGACCGAGGGTGAGGAGCTGCGCCGCATCGCCGCCCTCGCTCAGCAGGGCCCCGATTCCGGGCTCCATCTGATCGTCGGCGGGTGGCCGCCTCCCCCGCTCACCGCCGAGACCACTCAGGCGCCACTGCCCCGTACGACAATGGTCTCCGTCCGTAATCCCTATGCGGTCATCGGTGATCCGCCCGGCGCCACCTACGGGTCGATTCCCAGCGTGTCCTGGCTGAACGCCCCCGTCTTCCTCGACGACGACCCTCCGCCCCATCTGGTCGAGGCCGTCTGCCGGGAGCTGGCCGCCCACTCCGCCGCCGCCTCGCGGGTGACCCTGTCCGATCTTCTGCCCGAGCCGGGTGAGGAGTTGTGGACGGGTGACGCCGCCGAGGGGCTCAGCACCGTGGTCGGCCACGACGGGGAGACCCCGCTGGCCCTGCGGTTCAACGACCTCACTCCGCACTGGATGGTCGGTGGCCGCTCCGGCGCCGGCAAGACCGCCTTCCTCGTCAACGTCCTCTACGGGCTCGGCGCCCGCTACAGCCCCTCCGAGCTGTCGCTCTACCTCCTCGACTTCAAGGAGGGCGTGACCTTCGCCGAGTTCGTGCCGACCCGGCGCGACCGCACCTGGCTGCCGCATGCCCGGGCCGTCGGTGTGGAGGCCGACCGGGAGTACGGCCTGGCCGTGCTCCGCGAGCTGGACGCCGAGATGACACGGCGCTCGGCCGCCTTCGAACAGGCCGGTGTGTCCCGGTTCACCGAGTACAAAGCGTCCGGCCGAGCACCGCGCATCCTCTGTGTCATCGACGAGTTCCCGGTGCTGCTGGCCGGCGCCGACCCGGTCGCGATCGAGGCCGCCGCCCTGCTCGACTCGTTGACCCGCCGGGGCCGGTCGTACGGCATCCACCTGATCCTGGCCAGCCAGAACGTGCAGGTGCACGGCCCCCGCGACTTCTTCGGCCAGTTCCCGGTGCGCATCGCGCTGCCGGGTGGTGGCGACGTTCTCGAGCCGGCCAACGATTCCGCGGCCGGCCTGCCGCTGGGCACCGCCGTCGTCAACACGGCCGGCGGGCTCGGCGGTCCGCGGGGCGCGACCCGTGGTCACGAGCGGGTGGTCCGGTTCCCCGATCCGCACGCCGACGAGGAGCTGCTCAGCGACCTGCGGCACAAGCTGTGGGGCGCCCGCGATCCCGAGGCGCAGCCGCCGCGTGTCTTCGCCGGCTACGCGTCGCAGCATCTCGCCGACGACCCCACCTATCGGGCCGCCCTGGCCGGCCGGGCGCTGCGCCCGGCGGCCCTGGTCGGCCGGGCGCTCGACGTCAACCTCTCCACCGCCGCCTTCCCGCTCGACGCCTCGCCGGGGCGTCATCTGGCCATCTTCGGCACGCAGGCGGCCGGCTCCGAGGTCCTCGACGCGGCGGCCCGCAGTGTGGCGGCCTGCCACCAGCCTCGTACCACCCGGTTCGTCATCGCCTCGCTGGTCGCCGAGGGTGACCGGCTCGCCGAGGCCCTGGCCGCCGAGATCGGCCACCGGCAGGAGGTCGTGATGGTGGACGCGGCCGGTCTGGCCGCCGAGCTCGACCCCACCCGGCCCGGCTATCGGGTGGTCTTCGGCATGGACGCGACGCCGCTCAACGGCCTGCCGGGTCTGCGGGGTCTGCTGCGGGACGGTCCGGGCCAGGGCGCGCACCTGCTCTCGTGGTGGCGTGATCCGCGCCGGCTGGCCGAGGAGGCGTACGAAATCGCCGGTCTGCTCTTCTTGAATGTGCCCGCGGCCGAGGTGGCGGCCATGGTGGGGCGGCCGCTGGAGTGGCAGCCGCGGCCCAACCGGGCGCTGCTGCACGATCGCCACGCCGACCGGACGGTGACGCTCGTGCCGTTCCTCGAGCCGGACGGTGACGAGTCGTGACCGATCAGCAGACCAACGCGATCCCGGCCCAGGCCACCCCGCCCGCGCCGGGCCCGTGGGCCGACTATCTGGCCGCCGCGCAACGGCTCGACGCGGTCCGCCGGGCCGCCAGCTCGGCCTCGGGCGAGCATCAGGCCGCGGCTGCGGCCGCAGGTCAAGAGCTTTCGGTTGTACGAACCCAGCTCGCTCACCAACAGGCGCGTCTGGGCGGGGAGCTCGGCATTCCCCTGACCGAGCTCCGGCCGACCCAGGCCGACCTCGACGTGGCCGCCCAGGCCGTGGCCGGCGGTCCGGCCGCCACCCTGGCCGCGCTCCAGCAGGCCCGGCGGACGGCCGACACCGCCGAGGCGTTGCTGACCGGCCCGGCGCCGAGCCGGCCGTGGCGCCCGTGGGCCCGCAACCTGCTGGTGTACGGGCCGTTCGCGGTGGTGGTGCTGATCGTGCAGATCGCGCTGTACCTGGTGGCCTCGCCGGGCTCCGTGCCGACGTACGCGCTGCTGTGCGGCCTGAGCATGCCTCTGGTGGCGTTCGGGCTGGGCTGGGCGACGATCGGCTTCGTGTGGGGCGGTGGACCGGACCGCGTCGACCGCACCCCCATCGTCGGCGCGATCGCCTGCCTGACCCCGGTGCTGCTGACCTGCATGGGTGTCGGGCTCGCGTCCTTCTTCAACTGAGCTTCAACTGAGCCAGCCCGGCACGTCGACCGGGAAGACCGGCCCGCGCGCGACCGTGCGCAGTGACGACTCGATCAGCTCGACCCGGTCCGGGCCCAGCTCGGACACCCAGCGGGCGCGCAGCTCGTCGAAGATCTCGGCCGACTGGGCCAGCGAGTCGACGCCGCGCGGGGTGAGCCGGATGAGCTTGCGCCGGGCGTCGGCCGGGTCGTCGACCCGCTCGACGTAGCCGAGGGCCTCCAGCCGGTCGACGGTCTTGCCGGCGGCCTGTTTGGACACGCCGAGGCGGCGCCCGACCTCGCTGGCCGAGGCGCCCCGCACCCCGATGGCCTGCATCGCGAAGCCGTAGGCGGGGCGCACGTCGGGGTGCCCGCGCCGGGCGAGCTCGGCGTGCAGATCGTCGATGAGCGTGCGGAAGCCGGCGAACAGCAGCAGCGGCAGCTCGTAGCCCTCAGCCATTGGCAAACTCGACAACCTGGTTTACGGTTTCGACAACCACGTTGTCGATCCTAGAGGGAGCCGCAATGTTCGCTCAACACACCCTCGAGTCCGCTCCCGCCGCGTCCCGGCCCTTGATGGAGTCCCTTCCGGGCCCGCTGCCGGCCGTGGTGGGGCGGCTCGCCGAGTCACCCGAGATGCTCGGCGGGTTCCTGCACGTCAGCGGCCTCTTCGAGGCGAGCACGCTCGACCCGCTCGCGCGGGAGGTGGTGGTCATGACCATCGCGGCGCGCAACGACTGCCGTGTCTGCCTCACCATGCACACCGGCCGCCTGCGAAGTCTGGGCGCCGGCTCGGAGCTCATCACGGCGCTGCGGGAGCAGCGCGCCCTGGCCGACCCGCGGCTCGAGGCCCTGCGGGTCTTCACGCTGGAGGTGCTTGCCACGGCCGGGGACACCCCGGTCGACGGGTTCCTCGCGGCCGGTTACACCCGGCGCAACGCGCTCGAGGTGGTGCTGGGCATCGGGACGTACACGATGTCGACCCTGGCCAACCGGATGGTCAGCGTGCGTTGATCAGCGTGCGTTGATCAGGGCCATGGCCTCGGCCCGGATCTTGGCGTCGGTCTGGAACGCGCCGCGGACGGCCGAGGTGACCGTGCGGGCGCCGACCTTGCGGATGCCGCGCATCTCCATGCAGAGGTGCTCACACTCGAGGACGACTATCGCGCCACGGGCGTCGAGCTTCGCCATCAGCAGATCGGCTATCTGCGACGTGAGGCGCTCCTGCACCTGCGGGCGCCGGGCGTAGACCTCGACCAGGCGGGCCAGCTTGGAGAGGCCGGTGATCCGGCCGTGCGTGCCGGGCACGTAGCCGATGTGGGCCACGCCCTTGAAGGGCAGCAGGTGGTGCTCGCACATGCTCATCACTTCGATGTCGCGGACGAGCACCAGCTCTTCGTGGTCGGCCTCGAAGGTGGTGGAGAGAACCTGGGCCGGGTCGACGCGCAGGCCGGCGAAGAGCTCGGCGTAGGCGCGGGCGACCCGGGCCGGGGTGCGCTCCAGCCCGTCCCGGTCCGGGTCCTCACCGATCGCGATGAGGATCTCCCGGACCGCCTTCTCGATCCGCCCGAGGTCGACGGACTGCTCGACCGGCGTGCCGGTGAGCTTTCCGTCGACCAGGCGGGCGGCGAGATAGTCGAGGGCGTCGTCGTCGCTGATCAGTTGGAGCCTTCCGGTGCGCTGCCGTTCGGGTTGGACCCGATGGCAGCCTGGCCGTCGGCCACGGCCTGAGCCTTGAGCTTCTCGCGCTCGGCGGGGGTGAGCACCGGCGGCGCCTCGGACGGCATGCGCTTGCCGAAGCCGTTGAACGGCGACATCGGCGGGCGCTTGACGACCCGGGCACAGATGCGGTCCATGTCCTCGCGGGTGATGGTCTCCTTCTCCATCAGCTCGAGGACCATGCTGTCGAGCACGTCGCGGTACTCGACCAGGATCTCCCACGCCTCGTCGTGCGCCAGCTCGATGAGCGCGCGCACCTCGGCGTCGATGTCGGCCGCGACCGAGTCGGAGTAGTCCCGCTCGTGGCCCATGTTGCGGCCCATGAACGGCTCGTCGCCGCTGGTGCCGTACTTGACCGCGCCCAGCTTGGAGCTCATGCCGTACTGCGTGACCATGGCCCGGGCCAGACCGGACGCCTTCTCGATGTCGTTGCCGGCGCCGGTGGTGGGCTCGTGGAAGACGAGCTCCTCGGCGGCCCGGCCACCCAGCGCGTAGGCCAGGGTGTCGATCATCTCGGCGCGGGTCTGCGTGTACTTGTCCTCGGTCGGCAGCACGAGCGTGTGACCGAGCGAGCGGCCACGCGGAAGGATCGTCACCTTGTGCACCGGGGCGGAGTGCGGCAGCGCGTACGCCACCAGCGCGTGGCCACCCTCGTGGTAGGCGGTGATCTTCTTCTCGTTGTCGCTCATGGCCCGGGTGCGCCGCTCCGGACCGGCGATGACCCGGTCGATCGACTCCTCGAGGAACTCGTTGGAGATCGCCCGCTTCTCGTTACGGGCGGTCAGCAGCGCGGCCTCGTTGATGACGTTGGCCAGGTCGGCGCCGGAGAAGCCGGGCGTGCGGCGGGCCACCGAGTCGAGGTCGACGTCGGGCGTGAACGGCTTGCCCTTGGCGTGCACGCGGAGGATCTGCTTGCGACCCTCCATGTCCGGGTTGTCGACCGCGATCTGCCGGTCGAAACGGCCGGGACGCAGCAGCGCCGGGTCGAGGATGTCGGGCCGGTTGGTGGCCGCGATCAGGATGACCCCGCCCTTGGTGTCGAAGCCGTCCATCTCGACGAGCAGCTGGTTGAGCGTCTGCTCCCGCTCGTCGTGACCGCCGCCCATGCCGGCGCCGCGGTGACGGCCGACGGCGTCGATCTCGTCGACGAAGACGATCGCCGGAGCGTTCGACTTGGCCTGCTCGAACAGGTCGCGGACCCGGCTGGCGCCGACACCGACGAACATCTCGACGAAGTCGGAGCCGGAGATGGAGTAGAACGGCACTCCGGCCTCGCCGGCGACCGCCCGGGCCAGCAGCGTCTTACCCGTTCCGGGCGGGCCGAACAGCAGCACGCCCTTCGGGATCTTGGCGCCGAGAGCCTGGTATTTCGCCGGGTTCTGGAGGAAGTCCTTGATCTCGTGGAGCTCCTGGACCGCTTCCTCGGCGCCGGCGACGTCGGCGAAGGTGGTCTTCGGCGTGTCCTTGGTGATCATCTTCGCCTTGGACTTGCCGAAGTTGAGCACCCGCGAGCCGCCACCCTGCATCTGCGACATGAACAGCAGCAGCAGGATCACCAGAATGGCGATCGGCAGCAGGTTGATCAGCAGGCTGAAGAGGATGTTGTCGCCCGAGACCGTGGCATTGATGGTGCCGGTGATCCGGCCCGCGGTCTTGGCCTCCTGGACCTCGTTCCAGATCGTCTGCGTGACCTCGTACGGGTACTGGGTCTCGATCTTGTCAGTGGTCTTGCCGTCGAATCGCTCCGGCGAGGCGAGGTCGATCTGGAGCGTCTGCTCCTTGTCCTTCTGGACGACCTTCTTGATGCCGGGCTGATTGAGGCGCTCGAGCGCCACCGAGGTATCTACGCGCTGGTAGCTCGGACCACTGGTGAAGAACGAGCTCAGCGCAATCACGCCGATGATCACCAGAATGATCCAGACCACCGGGCGGCGGAAGAAACGCGTACGTTCCATACTGTTGTCGGGCGCCAAGCGCCCGGACCCTCCTGATCGGCGTCCTGGTCACCTCAACGGTGCCGCCCACGGCGGCTGCCGGGAGCGTTACCCCGCCTGATGACGGTGAATCATCCCGGCCCTCCGGCGCTTGTGACACTGCGCCATCGGTCACTCGACGGTACACCGTGGGTGCCGGTTGCGAACCCGTGAGCCCGCTGGCCGGACACCTCCCGGTCCTCGCCCGTTCAGCGAGGTATCGCAGCAAAACCGCCCATAAAGACGGATTTCTGAGAAGACGCTGAGAAACGGTTCAGCTACGGGCGTAGACCTCGGGCCGCAGCACACCGACGTACGGCAACTCGCGGTAGCGCTCGGCGAAGTCCAGGCCGTAGCCGACCACGAACTCGTTCGGGATGTCGAAGCCCACGTACTTCACCGGAACCTGGACCTTGACCGCGTCCGGCTTGCGGAACAGGGCGACCACCTCGACGCTCGCCGCCGAGCGCGACTGGAGATATTTCATCAGCCACGACAGCGTGAGACCGGAGTCGACGATGTCCTCGACCACGACCACGTGCCGGCCGGTGATGTCCCGGTCGAGGTCCTTCAGGATGCGCACCACCCCGGAGGTCGTGGTGCCCTGCCCGTAGGAGGAGACCGCCATGAACTCCATCTCGGTGGAGGGCCCGTGGTGGCCGAGCGCCCGCGCGAAGTCGGCCATGAACATGACCGCGCCCTTGAGCACGCAGACGAGCAGGATGCCGCCGTCCGCGTCCGCGTGGTCCGCGGAGACCTGTTTCGCCAGTTCGGCGATCTTTTCCCGGATCTGCTCCTCAGAGATGATCACGTGGTCGATGTCGGCGTCGTACCAGGAGCCATCAGCCATGGCACCAGCGTGCCGCATGAAGGTTGCCGCCCGCCGCACGGGGCGGCGATCAACTCGGACGGAACCCCTGGAAAACACCCAGTTCGGGTCGGTAGTACCGGCGAATCGGACATCGCGAGTGACGACTCTCACAGGCGGTCAGGGCACTCGAACGAGTGCTCCCCGGTCGCGGGCCACCTGAATGCCACCAGGGAGGTGCACCGGCCCCTGACCGCGCCAGGCGGTGACGAGCGCGTCGAGGGCCTCCACGTGCCGGTGCGACAGCGCACCACCGGGCGCACCGAGCCGCAGCGCCCAGGAATGCAGCACCCGCTTCCGGATGGCCGGCATCAGCCCGGACAGCGCCTCGACCGACACATCCGAAAAATCAGCAGCAATAGCGTCGAGCGCCTCGTTGTCCTGCCCGATTTGTCCGGCAGAACGCGCCAAATTGGCCACCACGGCAGGCCCGAGAGCCTCGACCAGCGCCGGAAGAGCCGATCCGCGCACCCGCGAACGAGCAAAGGACGGGTCCGAATTGTGCGGGTCCTCCCACGGCACCAGCCCCAGGACCGCACACGCCTTCCGCGTATCGGCCCGCGCCACATCCAGCAGCGGCCGCAGGAAGATCCCCTTCACGGCCGGCATCCCCGACAGCCCGCGCGGCCCGGCCCCGCGAGCCAGCGCCAATAGGACAGTCTCAGCCTGGTCGTCCCGGGTATGCCCGAGCAGCACTCCCACCGCCCCATGCCGTCGCGCCGCCGCGGTCAGGGCCTCATATCGAGCCGTACGCGCCGCCGCCTCCGGCCCACCCGGCCGCCCGTCCACCGACACGGTGGCCACCTCAAAAGGGATAAATCCGGATTTTTCTGCCCACCGGGCGACGTCGGCCGCCCGAGCCGCCGACCCCTCTTGGAGCCCGTGATCAACAGTCACGAGCCCCACGTCGCGCCCGACAAATCGGGCGGCGGCCGCCAGGGCCAGCGAATCGGCTCCCCCCGAACAGGCCACCAGGACCAGGCCGGAAGCGGGCAGAGCCCGCCGCACGGCGAGCCGCACCGCGGCCACCGAGGGTGGGATCCGCGCCATCTACCCCCCGATCGCCGGCTGCGGGCCGTGCACCCGGGTCACCCACGCGTCCGGGTCGCCCAGCTCGTCGAGCCGGGGCAGGGTCAGCGGCGAGTCGAAGATCTTGTTGAAGCCCTCCATGCCGACCCGCTCGACCACGCCGTGCACGAACTTGCGGCCCTCCGCGTACTGCCGCATCTTCACCTCGATGCCGAGCAGGCGGCGGATCGCCTTTTCCAGCGGGTTGCCACTCTCGCGGCGGCGGTTGAACTTGGCCCGGATCGACTCGACGCTCGGGATGACGTCGGGACCGACGCCGTCCATCACGAACTCGGCGTGCCCCTCGAGCAGCGTCATCAGCGCGGTCAGCCGGTCGAGCACCGCTTTCTGCCCCGGGGTCTGCACGATGTCGAGCACCGAGGAGCGCGACTCGGGGTCGCGCAGCGCGTCGGAGAGGGTGGCCACACCACGGCGCATGCGCTCGAGGATGTGCTCGGTGCTCTGCGACGCGTCGACGAACGCCTGCACCTCGCCCAGGAAGTAGCCCCGCATCCACGGCACCGCCGTGAACTGCGTGCGGTGGGTGACCTCGTGCAGGCACACCCAGAGCCGGAAGTCGCGCGGGTCGGCGCCGAGCTTGCGCTCGACCTCGACGATGTTCGGCGCGTTCAGCAGCAGCTGACCCGGGTTGCCGGAGAACACCTCGTACTGCCCCAGCACGCGGCCGGAGAGATAGGCCAGGATCGTGCCGGCCTGCACACCGGTGACCCGCGAGCCGATCGCGTCGGCCAGCCCGCCCGGCTGCTTGTCGCCGGAGAGCCGGGTGACCAGCGGAATGATCACCTGTTTGAGGCCCTCGATGTTGGTCGCCGCCCAGTCCTTGCGGTCGACGACCCGTACCGGAGGAACCTCGACCTGCGAAGTCAGCCCCGTGTAGGTGGCCACGTGGCCGGCCGCCTCATCGGTGAGCGCCCGCAGCTCGGAGACCACCGCCATCGCATCGTCGTAGGAGACCGCGGGCCCGGATTTCGACAGCGCGCCAGCGGTCGCGGCGGCCAGATCCCAATCAACGAACTGCGCCATGCACCCCACCGTACCCGCGGATTTCCAGCCCCCACCTCAGGAAAAACCCCGAGATCAGCACCCACAACTGACGAGGCGCGCCGGCACCCGGTCGAGCGCGGCCCGTGCCGTCACCGCGTTCCCCGAGCCGCTGGCCATGATCGCGAAGACCAGCAGCCGCCCGTCCTCGGTGGTCACCACCCCCGCCATCGTGTTGACCCCGCTCAGCGTGCCCGTCTTGGCCCGCACGACCCCTTGCCCGATCTGATTGGCCTGCGGCGCCACGAAGCGCTTGGTCATGGTCCCCGACCATCCGGCCACCGGCAGCCCACCGAAGACGC
The DNA here is from genome assembly GCF_050956135.1 of Actinoplanes sp. CA-131856. GTDB lineage: Bacteria > Actinomycetota > Actinomycetes > Mycobacteriales > Micromonosporaceae > Actinoplanes. The sequence goes on from NZ_CP191849.1 coordinate 10,368,197, forward strand.
TGCTCAGCGCCGGCTCCTGCCCGCCGGCGGCCAGCGACAGCAGCTGGGTCAGCATCGTCGGGCTGATCCCGTTGTTCCGGGAGAGCCCGCTCGCGTCGTACAGATCGGCCTCCTCCCCCGGAAGCCCCAGATCGTCCATCTTCTTCACGATGGCGTCGGTGGCGCCGTCGAAGGTCGCCGGTTGCCCCGCCGCGAGCGCCACCTGCCGCCCGAGCACGTCGGCCATGGTGTTGTCGCTCTGCTCCAGCATCCAATCGGTGAGCTGCACCATCGGCGGCGACTGGACCACACCGAGCTGACGCCCCGCCCCGTCCGGCGCCGCCGACGCGGACGAGGCCGGGGCCGCGGGCGCCTTCCCGCGCTTGACGGTCGCGGTGGACACCCCGAGCTGCTTGGCGAACGCCTTACCGGCCGCGATCGCCGGATCCGGATAGCGCGGATCCCCACCGAACTCGTTGTGCACCGGTTTGATCCGCCCCGCGTTGGTCATCAGCGCCTGGATCCGCGACACCTGCCCACCGGGCGAGATGTCGGAGGAGTCCCACCCGACCGCCGTCTCGGGCCCGCTGAACAGCGAAGTGTCGATGGTGACCTTGGTCGGCTTCACCCCACCCAGCGCCTTCTTGACCTGACCCGCCAGCAGATCGAGCCGAGCCGCCCCCGGGAACTGCCCCTTGGCATCCACCGACAGCGACGGATCCCCACCACCGACCAGCACGACCTCACCCGGCGCGCTCCCCGCCACAGCCCGGGTGCTCAGCCGATAGGCAGCTCCCCGGGCCGACAGCACAGCCGCCGCGGTGAGCAGCTTGGTGGTGGACGCCGGCGTGGTCATGGTGTCCGCGTTCCGGGCGTAGAGCACCTGATCGGAGGCCACATCCAGCACCCGCACATGCACCTTGTCACCCAGCGCGGCCGACCCCACCAGCGGATCGAGCGCCTTCTTCACCCCGGCCGCCGTCAGAGCCGTACCCCCACCATTGGCCGCCGCCAGCACGGGCGTAGGAGCAGCTTCGGGCGTAGGCGCCGCCGTCGTAGGCGCCGCACTCGGCTCAGCTCCCAGCCACCCATCGACGGGCCCCGGCCGCACGATCCCGACAACTCCGGCAGCTCCCGCCAAAACCACTAAAACCGCAAGAGCGAAGACCCATTTTGTACGCGTCCTCCGACCACTACCGGGCTCTTCGAGGCGAGGTCCGTCGTTGGTCACGGCCGTAGCGCCGGCTGCGGGCTGAAGTGCGGGCTCACGCACAAAAGCCTTCACACCGCCCCCGAGCTCCCCACCCCGAGCCACATGCGCCGCGAGGTCAACCGTTTCCCCGCCGGGCCCGCCTTCCCGGACAGCCCCCGCAGCATTGACCACCTGCGTCACATCAGCACCGGAAGCAGGAGCACCCCCAGCAGCCCCCGCCCCAGACGGCTTTCCGCCATAGACGTTCCCACCCGAGGCAGTTCCTTCCGCGGGCCCGGCGCCGCCCGCGTTCGGCTCTCCGTAAACGCCTCCGCCGGCTGCCTTCTGCCCTCCGTGAACGCCTCCGCCGGCTGCCTTCTGCCCTCCGTGAACGCCTCCGCCGACTGCCTTCTCACCCGACCCAACGCCAAGCTGACCGGCCTGACCTGCACCACTCACGTGCCCAGCCTCAGCCGACCGGCCAGCGCCCGCCGGCCCAGAGTTTCCGGCCCGCGCACCTCCGGCTGCCTGGGCAGCGCTGCCGTAAAGCCCCGTCTCCGAGGACCGCTGTTGACCGGATGGCCCGCCATAGACGCCGCCGGCCGGCCGAGCCGTTTGACCACCACCATCAGGCCCGCGATCACCTTCGGCCGAGGCAGCCCCGCCGTTCCCACCCGAACCCGACGACCGCTCCGAATCGAGCTGTTGGCCAGGCCGCCCTTCAGCACGCACTGGTCCGCCATAAACGCCACTGGAAGGTTCCAGCCCTTGCCCACCAGCCAGAGAAGGACCCCCACGAGCGTCATCACGCGAGATCAGATCACCAAGCGCCTGCGCCGCACTACCAAAGACACCAGCATCCGCCATCGCCCCCAAAGGCTGAACCCCACCCGCCTGGCCCCCGCCCGCTTGAGCCCCGTGGACCTGAGCCCCGTGGACCTGAGCCCCGTGGACCTGAGCCCCGCCCGCTTGAACCCCGCCAACCTGAGCCCCGTGGACCTGAGCCCCGCCCGCCTGACCCGGCGCGCCGTAGAGACCTGAGTTCGGTCGCTGCCCGGAAGTAGGCCGCCCCTGATCCCCGGCCGATCCCGCCCCACTGGCACCCGGCCGCTGCTCAGCACCACCGGGCCGCGACCCTGCCGCCCCTTGGCCCGAACTGCCATAAACGCCGCCACCCGAAGCCGCCGGCCCACCATGACCTTCAGGCCGAGCCGACCCTCCGTAGATACCTCCGCCGGCGGGAGTCCCGGCCGGGCTTCGGCCGCCGGAAGACTGCTGATCGTTCGGGGTCGGGCCAGAGCTCGCACCGCCGGCGGCCGGCCTGCCATAAACCCCGGCTCCGGCCGCCTGACCGCCGCCCTGAGGCCCGCCTTGTTGCGGGCTGCCGGGCCGACCGAGCTGGTCAGTCGAATTCGGATGACCACCCGGCGCGGGCCTAGCGGGCGATTCACCATGCGCGGAAGCTCGCTCACCCGACAAAGCGGGCGGCCGGGAGGCGTTCGCCGGCCCTGCTTGCCCTGAGACACCCGGTGAAGCTTGCCCATAGACGTTCCCAGCCGGAGGCGGAGCTGCGGCCGGCCCCGAAGATCCGCCAGCCGGTGGCGGGTTGCCCGGCGCCGTGGACCAAGGGCCTTGAGCCCGCTCAACTGGACCGGCGCCCGACTGCTCCGCATTCGCCAAACCGCTCGGCCGCTCGGACTGACCTCGCTCACCAGCGCTCGCCGGCTGCTCGAACCAGCCGCGGTCCGCGGAGCCGCCAGGCTGTCCAGAGCCGCCCGCAGACTGCGGCCCTGGCACAGAACCATGAGCCGGCTCGGACGAGGCGGCCTGCCGATCGGGCGCGCCGACAGGGGTGGGCGCCCCAGCATGAGTGGGCGCCACGGCGTGAGTGGGCGCTCCGGCGTGAGAGGGCGCTCCGGCGTGAGAGGGCGACCCAGCGTGAGAGGGCGCCCCAGCGCGGGGCGGGCCGCCGACAGGCGTGGAGCCGGGCACACGGTCAACGGGTGCCGAAACGGGCGAATGGTCGTCGGGCGCCGAAACGGGCGCACGATCGACAGGCACCAAGCCCGGCGCACGATCGACAGGCGCCGAACCCGACGCACGGTCGAGAGACGCCGAACCTGACGCACGATCGACAGGCCCCGTACCCGGAGCGCGGTCGACAGACGCCGAACCCGGAGCGCGGTCGACAGACGCCGAACCCGACGCATGGTCAACAGGCGCCGAGTCGGCTACGGGGGCGCTGTCTGTCCTGGCCGATGGCGCTTCGGGGGCGGTGGCCGGTGCGGGCTGCTCATGCGGGTGCACCTGTCGATCTTCCGACTCGGTGCGCGTGGTGTGGGGTTCTTGTCGTATATCGGGCGCCGTCTCCGCCCGTACCGGTGAATGGGTCTGGCGGGACAAATGCGCATCACCCATGACATTGAGGTCACCGTGATCGGCATTGTCCTTGGGAGTGGGCGAAGTAACCTTGCCGCCCTCGGTCGACGGGTTACCGTTTTTGGGGTCGTCATGCGACCCGGACACGCCGTCATGCCGGGGACCGTCGTGTGAATCTTGCCTCCCCACGAGCCCCTCCTAGTACGCGGCGTCGGACTTAGGGGAGACTAGCGACATCCGGCACACCGTCGCGCGCGGATCTCACCGCCCGCCGGACCGGTCTTCTCTTCAGCGGGCGAACAAGGGAGCAGATAAATGGATTTCGACGTATTGGTTGAGATCCCCAAGGGCCAGCGCAACAAGTACGAAGTCGACCACAAGACGGGTCGCATCCGGCTGGACCGGACGCTCTTCACCGCGACGCAGTACCCGGCCGACTACGGCTTCATCGAGGGCACCCTGGGCCAGGACGGTGACCCCCTGGACGCGCTCGTGCTGGTGCAGGAGCCGACCTTCCCCGGCTGCCTCATCCGGGCCCGGGCGATCGGCATGTACCGCATGACCGACGAGAAGGGCCGCGACGACAAGGTCCTCTGCGTGCCGTTCGAGGACCCGCGCCAGGAGCACCTGCGCGACATCCACCACCTGGGCGAGTTCGACCGGATGGAGATCCAGCACTTCTTCACGGTCTACAAGGACCTGGAGCCCGGCAAGTCGGTCGAGGGCGCCACCTGGACCGGCCGTGTCGAGGCCGAGGAGGAGATCCTGGCCTCCTTCAAGCGCGCCGAGGCCGCCGAGGCCGAGGGCCACGAGCACTGAGAAGACCGAGGGGAACGGCCGCGTCGTCGATGCGGCCGTTCTCCGTCAGAGGCTGATGTTGCCGACGGCGTCGTACAGGCCCACGACCGCGCACGCCACCGGGATCACCGACACCACGACCAGGGTGTCCAGCAGATCGGCGGCGCGGCCCAGATAGGGCGACGGGGGCTTGCGGGAGTACGTCGCCCCGGCCACCACCGTGATCAGCGCGAGGGCCAGCGCGGCCGCGGTCAGACCGAGCACCATCGCCGGGCCGGCCCCGCGCAGCAGGTCGGCGCCGAGCGCGGCCACGCCGGCCAGGCCGCCCACGACCAGCGGCACCCGCTGGCGCAGGGTCACGAACAGGCGTGAGCGCAGCAGCAGCGCCGCCGCCGACACCGCGATCAGGATGCGCGCCGAGAGCGTGCCCGCCACCGCCAGCACCCCGAACGCCGCCACCGCCAGCACCGCGTGCCCGAGCAGCATGCCCGCCAGCAGCTCTTCCGTTCGGGTCACGGCCGCGAAGACGGTCTGCCGGTCGGGGCGGTCGCGGGAGGCGTCGAGCGAGACGGCGCCGGTGAAGCCCTCCGACGCGTCGGCGCCGGTGGGCAGGGTGACCGGCGGCGTGGGCATCTTGCCGAAGCGGATGGCCAGCAGCGGCAGCGCGCCGATGCCGCAGACCAGGGCCGAGATCAGCACCGCGGCCGCGCCCGAGGCGTCGGTGACCATCGCGACCAGGGCGGTCAGCGCGCCGAACAGCCCGACCACCCCGCCCGCCGTGAACAGGCGCAGCGACGCCGCCACGCCCACCCCGCCGAGCGCCGCGATCAGCAGCAGCGCCACCGAGCCGGCCAGCAGTTCGGAGCCGCCGAGCCAGGGCAGCAGCCCGAACACACCGACCCGGTCGTCGGTGGCGACGAGCACCGCGCCGCCCGCGAAGGCGTACGGCATCGCATAAGCCCCTAGGGCCGCGCCGGCGCGCGCGTCGCCGTACGCCCGGGAGGCCGTCACCCCCGCCAGCGCGAGGATCACCGCGAGCCCGAGCCCCGCGAAGGCCGCGCCCGTCCAACCCGGACCGGTGGCCAGCACCGCGACCAGCCCGATCGCCAGCAGCACCCCGGCCGCGATCAGCGTGGCGGTGCGGGTGGAGGCCGGCGTCCAGGAGCTGCCGCGGCGGCGGGCGCCCTCGGCGATCGCCTCGACCACGTCGTCGTATTCGAGCTCGGGCCACTCGTCGTGGGCCGGTACGAGATGGAGCACCTCGCCGTCGCGGACACCCTGGGGGAAAAGACCCTGGGTCGTGGCCAGCGCGACCCCGTCGGTGCGCCGCAGCACCCACCCGCCGTGTTTCTCGCCGTCGTCGGCCAGGCCCTCGCCGGCGTGCCGCAGCACCTCGGGCAGCAGCTCGGCGAGCGCCACGTGCTCGGGCAGCGCCACGTCGATGCGGCGCTGGGGAGCGCTGATGGTGACGCGAGCCAACCCGATACTCATGATCGTCGACTCCCGCGAAAAGAGATGAATGCGCCGGCTAGCTGACTTTACCTACGATGGGCCACACGGGGGCGTACACCAATGTGGACGAAAAGGACATAAACCGGCATGAGTACGGTGGTGATCAAGCGGTCGGCACGGCGCCCGGCGCCGGAGATCCCGACCGGGGAGATCGCTGTCGAGCCGCCACCCGAGATTCCGCAGCAGACCGGCGGCCGCTGGCAGCAGGCCATGATGGCGTTGCCGATGCTCGGCGGCTCGGTCGCCATGGCGATGATGATGGGCCAGGGCCGCGGCGGCGCGTACTCCTATGTGATCGGTGGCCTGTTCGGCATCTCCTCGATCGCCATGCTCACCACCAGCTTCGGCGCCAGCGGCTCGCCCAAGAAGGCCGAGATGATGGCGGCCCGCCGCGAATATCTGCGTCATCTGGCCGGGCTGCGCCGCCGCGTCCGCGAGACCGCCGACATGCAGCGGGTCGGCCTGCTCTACCGCCATCCCGACCCGTCCAAGCTCTGGTCGACCGCGAGCAGCCACCGGGTCTGGGAGCGGCGCACCAGCGATCCCGATTTCGGCGTCGTACGTCTGGCGATCGGCCCCCAGACGCTGGCCACGCCCCTCATTCCGCCGGTCACGCGGCCGCTCGACGAGCTCGAGCCGATGACCGCGGGCGCGCTGCGGCGCTTCCTCGACGCGTACTCGGTGGTCCCCGATCTGCCCGTCGCGGCCTCGCTGCGCGGCTTCGCGCGGGTCTTCCTGCGCGGCGACCGCGGCGTGCACGATCTCACCCGGGCCGTGGTCTGCCAGCTCGCCACGTTCCACGCGCCCGACGACCTGATCGTCGCGGTCTGCGCCGGCCCCGAGCGCCGGGCCGAGTGGGAGTGGATCAAGTGGCTTCCGCACAACCTGCACCCGGCGCGCACCGACGCGCTCGGCCACGTGCGGCTGGTCGCCAGCTCCGGGCACGACCTGGAGAAGCTGCTCGAGGACGTGATCGGCAACCGGCCGCGGTTCAACCCGATGGCCGCCAGCACGAGTTCCCCACATGTGGTGATCGTGCTTGACGGCGCCGACCTGCGCGGCGCCACGCAGCTCGACGACGGCATCGACGGCGTGACCGTGCTCGACCTCGACGAGCAGCCGCCGCGCCTGCTCGACCGGTCGCTGCTGGTGCTCGAGGTCGCCCACGCGGGCGGCCGGCGGGTGCTCAACACCTACTCGATGGAGCACGAGGCCGAGGTCGGCACGCCCGACCGGCTCAGCGTCGAGCAGGCCGAGGCGGTCGCCCGGCGGTTGTCGCCGCTGCGGCTGGCCGCCATGTCGAAATCGTCGGACACCCCGCTCGCGGCCGAGATGGGCCTGGCCGACCTGCTCGGCATCGGCGATCCCGAGACGTTCAGCGTGGCGCAGGCCTGGATGCCCCGGCCCAACCGGGACAAGCTGCGCGTGCCGATCGGCGTGGGTGCGGACGGCAGCCCCATCGAGCTCGACCTCAAGGAGTCCGCTCAGGACGGCATGGGCCCGCACGGCCTGCTCATCGGCGCCACCGGATCGGGCAAGTCGGAGCTGCTGCGCACCCTGGTGCTGGCCCTGGCCACCACGCATTCGTCGGAGACGCTGAACTTCGTCCTGATCGACTTCAAGGGCGGCGCCACCTTCGCCTCGCTCGACCGGCTGCCGCACACCGCCGCCGTGATCACCAACCTGGCCGACGAGCTGCCGCTGGTCGACCGCATGGTGGACGCGATCGACGGCGAGATGGTCCGGCGGCAGGAGGTGCTGCGCAAGGCCGGCAACTACGCGAGCCTGCGCGACTACGAGAAGGCCCGGGCCGGGGGCGCCGCGCTGCCGCCGCTGCCGTCGCTGCTCGTCATCTGTGACGAGTTCTCCGAGTTGTTGTCGGCCAAGCCCGACTTCATCGACCTGTTCGTCCAGATCGGACGGCTGGGCCGGTCGCTCGGCGTCCATCTGCTGCTGGCCAGCCAGCGGCTCGAGGAGGGCCGGCTGCGCGGGCTCGACACCCACCTGTCCTATCGGGTGGGTCTGCGGACGTTCTCGGCGCTCGAGTCGCGCGCGGTCCTCGGCGTCCCGGACGCGTACGAGCTGCCGCGCTCGCCCGGTCACGGCTATCTGAAGTTCGGCACCGAGCCTCTCTTGCGCTTCAAGGCGGCGTACGTCTCCGGACCGTTGCCCAAAGCCGGCGCCCGCGCCGCCGCCGGCGGTGCCGGCGCCGATCCACAGGTGCTGGCGTACACGACCCGCTACATCCCCGCGCCGAAGCCGGTGAAGCCGGTCGAGCCGCAACCCGAGCTGACCCCGGCCGGCGAGAGCGTGCTCGACGTGATGGTCGACCGGCTCGGCGGGCAGGGACCGCCGGCCCATCAGGTCTGGCTGCCGCCGCTGACCCAGTCGGCCGCGCTCGACGAGCTGCTCGGCCCGGTCGTCGCCGACCCGGCCCGCGGCCTCGCGTTCGCCAACCCCGAGCTGCACGGCGCCCTCCAGGTGCCGATCGCCCTGGTCGACCGGCCCCGCGAGCAGATCCGCGAGGTGATGTGGCTCCAGCTGGCGGGCGCGGCCGGTCACGTGGCCGTGGTCGGCTCGACGCTGAGCGGCAAGTCGACGGCGCTGCGCTCGATGATCTGCGGGCTGGCCCTGACCCACACCCCGGCCGAGGTGCAGGTCTACTGCCTCGACTTCGGCGGCGGTTCGCTGGGCACGCTGCGCGATCTCCCGCACGTCGGCGGGGTGGCGGGCCGTCTCGACACGGTGGGCGTCCGGCGTACGGTCGGTGAGATCTCGACCCTGTTGTCCGAGCGGGAGGCGCGCTTCGCGAGCCTGGGCATCGACTCGATGGCGTCCTACCGGCGCCGCCGGGCCAACCCGGCCAACCCGAGCGCCGACGACGACCCCTTCGGCGACGTCTTCCTGGTCGTCGACGGCTGGTCGACCGTCCGCAAGGAGTTCGAGGAGCTCGATCCGGTCATCACCGACATCGCCACCCGCGGCCTTTCGTACGGCATTCACGTGGTCGCGTCCAGCTCGCGGTGGATGGACTTCCGTCCCGGCATCCGCGACCTGTTCGGCTCGCGGCTCGAGCTGCGCCTCGGCGACCCGAGCGACTCGTCGATCAACCGGCGGGCCGCGATGACCGTGCCCGAGAAGCCCGGCCGCGGCATCAAGGAGCACCCGAACGACAAGAACAAGGCGCTGCACCTTCTCACCGTGCGGCCCGAGCTCTCGACGATGGCGGACACGAGCGACCTGGTGAAGGAGATCGCCGCCAACTGGCACGGCGCGAGCGCGCCCAAGGTGCGCCTGCTGCCCGCCCTGGTGCCGTACGCCGACCTCGAAGCCGACGCCGGCACCGGCCTGCGCATGCCGATCGGCCTGGCCGAGGCCGATCTGCGGCCCGTCGAGATCGACTTCGCGTCCGATCCGCACTTCCTGCTCTTCGGTGACGCCGAGTGCGGCAAGTCGACATTCCTGCGCACCCTCTCCACCACCATCACCCAGCGGTTCGCGCCCGAGGAGGCCCGGATCATCCTGGTCGACTACCGGCGCAGCCTGATGGACCTGCCCGAGACGGAACACCGCATCGGCTACGGCATCCAGGCGCCCAAGACCCTGGAGCTGATGCAGTCGGTGGCGGGCTACATGGAACGCCGGCTGCCCGGCCCGGACGTGACCGCCCAGCAGCTGCGCGACCGCTCCTGGTGGACCGGGCCCGAGCTGTTCGTGCTGGTCGACGACTACGACCTGGTCGTGGCCGGCCCGACCAACCCGCTCACGCCGCTGCTCGAATATCTGCCGCAGGCGCGCGACATCGGCCTGCACCTGATCCTCACCCGGCGGGCCGGCGGCGCCGGCCGCTCGCTCTACGAGCCGATCATCCAGCGACTGCGCGAGCTGTCGGCGCCCGGCCTGGTGATGTCCGGCCCGTCCGACGAGGGCCCGCTGATCGGCCCGCTCCGCCCGACGCTGATGCCACCGGGGCGTGGGCGCCTGCTCACGCGGCGTGAGGGAGTGCGCCTGATTCAGCTGGCGCACCTGCCCCCGTTCTGAGCCGACCAAGGAATTAGCAGACTGCCGGTGCGACTGACATCGACCGATCACGACAAACGGGCGCGGTTTCGGAGTAATCTGCATCGACCGTCCGGACCGAGAATGGCGATGCGACCGTGAGCGTTGCGAGCAGGAAGTCATGGCGTGCACCCACCGGTGCCCGCCGGCTGCTGGCCGCCGCCGTCGCCGGCATCTTCGCCGCGGGCCTCCCGGCCGCGCCGGCGCTGGCCGAGCCGGCTCCGCTCGTGTCCGACTCCGTGCGCGACGACGAGTGGCATCTGGAGACGCTCGACGTCCCCGACGCGTGGACCTACGCCGACGGCGCCGGCGTCACGGTCGCGGTCATCGACTCCGGCGTCGACGCCACCCACCCCGACCTTCAAGGTCAGGTGCTGCCCGGCCACGACTTCGTCGATCCCCAGGGCGACGGCGACACCGATCTGGTCGGCCACGGCACCACGGTCTCGGCCATCATCGCCGGCCGCGGCGACGACCAGAACGGCGTCGTCGGCATAGCGCCCAAGGCCAGAATTCTTCCGGTACGGGTCCTGGACGAGGAAAACCGCTACGACGACGCCCTGATCGTCGCGCGGGGTGTGCGCTGGGCGGTCGACCACGGCGCCCGGGTCATCAACCTCTCCCTCGGCGGCAACGGCAGCAGCGCCGCCCTGGCCGCGGCCCTCGACTACGCGTTCGCCAAGGACGTCGTCGTGATCGCCTGCACGGGCAACACGAGCGCTTCGTCGGGGACAGATGTGTGGTACCCGGCTCGCGAGCCCGGCGTGCTCGCGGTGGCCGGCACGGAGCGCGACGGCACGTCGCTGTGGTCGGGCTCGATCACCGGCAAGGAAACGGTGGTCACGGCTCCCGCCACCCAGCTGGTCGGCGCCCGCTCCGGCGGCACGTACTGGAAGGTCCAGGGCACGAGCTTCGCCGCGCCGATGGTGTCGGCGACGGCCGCCCTGATCCGCTCCCGCTGGCCCGAGATGCCGGCCGGCGAGGTCATCAACCGCATCATCCGCACGGCGAAGGACCTGGGCGTCCCCGGTCGCGACGCCACCTTCGGCTACGGCATGGTCAACCCGGTGGCCGCGCTGACCGCCTCGGTGCCGGCCGTGCTCGACAACCCGCTGGACACCAACCCGTCCCCCGGCGTCGCCCGTTTCGGCAGCGCCCCGGTCCCCGGCCAGGCCCAGTCGGCCCCCGACGCCCTGACCCCGCTGACCCCGCGCACCGAGGGCCACGAGTCCGGCGGGGGCGCCGCCCCGATCATCGCCACCCCGGTCTCCTCCCACCGCAACTGGTGGGCCGCCGCCGCCCTGTTCCTCGTCTCGGCCGTCGCGGCCCTCTTGACGGTCCGCCGCTTCTCCGGCACCACCTGAGCCCGCTCAGCTCCTCCCCTCGACGGCGCCTACCGCAGGCTCGCCGAGAAGCCGCCCCGCGATGGGCCGCCCCGCGATGGGCCGCCCTGCGATAGGGCCGCCCTGCGACGGGCCGACGGCGGCAATGACCGACCTTCGTCTCGTCCGGGTTCCGAGCGGCTGCGCAAGCGCTTCGAGCTGGTCGCCGCGACACACCGCCCTCGTGCACGTGTCATTCTTCGCCGGGCTGCACGGGGCACTGAGCCCGGCACACGACCGCCTCGAAACCGTCCGATGAGGACTCAGCCCAGCCGCCGGCCATCGCCGAGGGTGCGGTCTGGCGATGGCCGAGGTGCGGGAGCAGTTCGTCCTAGGCGCAGTCGCCGGTCTTCACGCCTCGGGTGCGGGTGACGCCGGCCGAGGCGACCGGGGCGGCCTCGGCCGCGGTGAGGGCGAAGCCCGTGTTCTTGTCGTCGGCGGCGGCCGCGAAGATGACGCCGACGACCTGGCCGCTGGGGTTGATCAGGGGGCCGCCGGAGTTGCCGCTGCGGACCAGGGAACGGATCGTGTAGATCTCGCGGGTCACGTCGCGGGACTCGTAGATGTCGGGGCCGGTGATGTCGCCGACGTCGCGCACCCGGGCCGACTGGGCGTCGTACGGGCCGTCCTGCGGATAGCCGAGGACGATCGCGCTGGCTCCGGTGGCCGCCTGCTTCTTGACGAACGGCATCACCGGGGCGCTCAGGCCCGGCACGTAGAGCACCGCCAGGTCGCGCTCCGGGTCGTAGACGACGACCGTCGCGTCCTCGCGCCGGCCGTTCACCTCGACCGTGACGTCGCGCGTGCCGGCCACCACGTGCGCGTTAGTCATCACGCGCTCGTTGGAGTAGACGAAGCCTGAGCCCTCGATGCGCCGGGAGCAGCTCGGCGCCGTACCCAGAACCTTGATCACCGATCTTTTGCTCTTCTGCACCACTGCCGAGTTCTTCAGCGCCGGGTCGGGCGCCGCCACCTGCCGGGCCTGGGTGCGGGCCAGGCCGCCGAACACGTCGGGGAAGCCGTTGGTGTTCAGGGTCTCGCTCAGCGCCGAGGAGAGGTCCTGCACCTGCTCGGGCATCAGGTCGTTGACGCCGCGCAGGATCGCGCTGTTGCGCACCTCGCGGTTGAGACCCTCGAACGGGGTCGTGCTCAGCGGCACCGCGATCAGCCAGGCCACGACCAGCACCGACAGCAGCGAGATGACCGCGCCACCGGCGTCGTCGACCATCTGGAGCGGCTTGTTGGTGATGGCCTGGCGCAGCCTGATGCCGACCCAGCCGGCCAGGGTCAGGCCGAGCACCGCCAGCGCGAAGATGACCACCAGGGAGACGACCAGGCGGGCCCAGTCGTCGGTGAACCGTTCGGCGATCAGCGGCCCCAACTGGAGGCCGATCAGCATGCCGCTGAAGAAACCGCCGAGCGAGAGCGCGCCGATGACGAAACCCTGGCGGTAACCGCTGATCGCGAAGACCAGCATGAGCACGATCAGGAGGACATCGACCACGGGCACTCACTCAGGGTAGAAGTGCTGGGCCAGTGCCGGCTCACGGCAGAACCTCGTCCGGCCCGCCGGCCCGGGTGGCCGGCACCGGCGCCGCCGCGTCCGGCAGATCGACCAGAGCGCCCGGCTCCCACGGTTTCGTCCAGCCACCCATGTCGAGCAACGTCGAGATCACCCCTGCCGTGAAGCCCCAGACCAGCATCCCCCTGACCTGGAAGGCCGGGCCGACCCAGCCGCTGGGATGCCGCACCCGGATACGGTTCGCGGGGTCGACCAGTTCACCGATGGGCAACCTCGCCACATGGGCGACCTCGGCCGGCTCCCGTGGGCAGACCTGGTGGGGGTGGCGCCACCAGGCCAGCACCGGGGTCACCACGAAGCCGCTGACCGGGATGTAGAGCTCGGGCAGCAGACCCAGCACCTCGGCCGTGGACGGGTCGAGCCCGACCTCCTCGTTGGCCTCGCGCAGCGCGGTGGCCGCGGCGTCGGCGTCCTCGGGGTCGGTGCCGCCGCCCGGGAAGGCGACCTGCCCGGCGTGGTTGCGCATGGTGGCCGCCCGCTGGAGCACCAGCAGGTCGGGCCCGTCGGGCCCGTCGGCGAACAGGACGAGGACCGCGCTGGGCCGGCCGACGCCCGCGGGCGCGCGCAGCGGGGTGAAGTCTTCGCTGCGCATGCCGGAGACGCGGGACAGCAGTGGCTCGAGCCAGGACGGGAGATCGGCGGGGATCACAGGGCCACCTTCACGCCGAAGAGCTTGTCGACCTGCTGGGTCAGGGTCGCCGCGGTCAGGGGCAGGATGTGCACGGTCGACTTGCCGTCCGCGTCGAGGAAGACCGTGACCGGCAGGTTGATCCGCTCCAGCTCGTGCACCAGTTTCTGGTCGGCGTCGAAGAGGGTCGGCATCGTGACGCCCTTGCCGGAGGCGAAGTCGGCGCCGTTGGAGCGGCTGTCGCCGGTGTCGACGCCGATCACCGTCACCTTTCGAGTGTCGGACAGCTTCTGCATGACCGGCAGCTCGGCCCGGCAGGGACCGCACCAGGAGGCCCACATGTTGATCACCGCGGGGCCTTTCAGGGAGCGCAGCGAGATCGAGGAGTCCCCGGTGAAGCAGGGCAGGCTCAGATCGGGCAGGTCGTTGGGGGACGTCGCGCCGGTCAGTTGAGAACAGTCGTCGAAGGGAGAGGCCGGCTCGTCGCCGCCGCAGGCGGCGGTCACGGCCAGCAGCAGCACGACCAGGGGCGCCGCCAGCAGGCGCGGGAGTCTCACGGGGCCTCCGGCGCGGTCACCGCGGCGGCCGGCACGAGGTCGGGGTCGACACCGGCGGCGACCGCCAGCTCCCGGGCGCGCGGGCCCTTGAGCAGCTTGGCCGCGGGTGCGGCCTCGGTCGGGCCGGTGCCGTAGGACGGGCACATGGTGGCCAGCGTGCAGGCACCGCAGGCGGGCTTGCGCGAGTGGCAGACGCGGCGGCCGTGGAAGATCACCCGGTGCGACAGCATGGTCCAGTCGCGCTTCTCGATCAGGTCGGCCACCTGAAACTCGATCTTGACCGGGTCGTCCTCCTGCACCCAGCCGAAGCGGTTGGTGAGCCGCCGGAAGTGGGTGTCGACCGTGATGCCGGGCACGCCGAACGCGTTGCCCAGGATCACGTTGGCCGTCTTGCGCCCGATGCCGGGCAGCGACACCAGGTCGTCGAGCTTGTTGGGCAGCACGCCGTCGTAGCGCTCGACGAGCGCGTTGCCCAGCTTGATCAGCGAGTCGGTCTTGGCCCGGAAGAAACCGGTCGGGCGCAGCGTCTCCTCGAGCCGGGCCCGGTCGGCCGACGCGTAGTCGGCCGGCGTCCGGTACTGCTGGAACAGCCCGGGCGTCACCTGGTTGACCCGGACGTCGGTGGTCTGCGCGGAGAGGATGGTCGCCACCGCGAGCTCGAGCGGGTTGGTGAAGTCGAGCTCGCAGTGCGCGTCGGGGTGGGTCTCGGCGAGGACGCGGGCCATCTTGCGCGCCCGTCGCTTACGCCCGATGGGTGTCTCCCCCGCGAACCGCTTGACCGACCGCACCACCAGATCCACCGCTAAAGAGTACGTCGCCCGTCACGCGGCGGGCTTGATCGCACCATCCGCGCCGATCCGCGCGCCGGTCGACGGGAAGTCGGCCTTGCTGAGCTGGGCCATGATCTTCCGGCTCTGCTCGTTCTTGGTGTCGCGGGTCGGCAGGCCGATGTCGTTCATATAGGTGGAGAAGAGCTTGCCACCGGCGTACGACCCGTCCTTGCCCAGCGTGACCTGCAGGATGCCGCCGTACTTGAGCACGCCCGTACGGCTCAGCGTCTTCCCGCCGCCGGCGAAGTTGCCCAGGCTGTAGGCGATCAGCTTGCCCTTGTAGAACTCCATGCCCCGGGCCACGTGCGGTCCGTGCCCGACGACCAGGTCGGCCCCGGCGTCGATCACCGCGTGGCTGAACTTGATCGGGTCACCCCGGCTCTCGCCGAAGAAGATCTCGGTGCCCGGCTTCACGTGCTGCTTCTCGGCGCCCTCGGCGCCCAGGTGGGCCTGCACGACGACCAGGTCGGCCTCGCTCTTGGCCTTCTCGACCAGGGCCGCCGCCGCGTCGACGTCGTTCAGGTTGTTCAGGCCGGTGTACGGCGCGAAGCCGACGACCGCGACCTTGACGCCCTTGACGTCGACGACGGTGATCTCCTCGGAGTTGCCGGTCGCCTTGATGCCGGCCTCGTCGAGGGCGGCCCGCGTGTTCGCCGCGCCCTTGGTCCCGAAGTCCTTGGCGTGGTTGTTCGCCGTGTTGACGAGGTCGAAGCCGGCGTCCTTGAGGTGCTGGACGTACGACGGCGGGGAGCGGAACGCGAAGCAGTTGCCCGAGCCGGGCCCGCACTTGGACGTGCCGGTGTCCTCGGTGAGCGGCTGCTCGAGGTTTCCCATCACCAGATCGGAGGCGAGGCTCGCCTTCACCGAGTCGAAGAAGCCCTCGCCGTTGTTCGGCGGCATCTTGCTCGGGGCGTTGCTCATCATGATGTCGCCGGTCGCGGAGAGTGTGATGGTGTCGTCCGCCACCACCTGACCCGACTCGGTGGTGGGCGCCGGCTTGCCCGAGGCCGGCTTGGAAGCGGGCGCCGCGGCGGCTCCGGGCGGCTGCCATTGCGAGTCGCCGGAACCGTCGTCGCGATTCGCGAAGGCGACACTTCCGGCGGCTATACCGGCCAAAGCCGCCAGGACAATCGTGATTGTCAGGACAGGGCGGCCGAAAAGACCCTGCCTTCGATGCGGGGGGTGGGAATTCATCGACCGCGACGATACCTTCGGGTTGCTACGCGGACGACCCGTCGAATGGCTCGTCGTCGCCCACCTGAAGCGACGAAATGCACAGCCCGTCACGGTCGGAACGGTTACCCTGCGGTATTCAGATCAAGGGGTGCCCGCCCGATTCCCGCCCGCGTGCGCCTAGACTGATCGAGCGCAGGCGTTGCGCGTGTTCGGAGGTGCGCAGATGGATGAGGTACTGGCGCGCAGCGGAATCTTCCAGGGTGTTGACCCGGAGGCGGCCGAGGCGCTCGCCAAGGAGATGGACACGGTCGAAGTCCGTAAGGGCGACGTCCTGTTCAACGAGGGCGAGGCCGGTGACAGCCTGTACATCGTGCTGTCCGGCAAGATCAAACTGGGACGCCGTGCCGCCGACGGCCGGCAGAACCTGGTTTCGATCATGGGCCCCTCCGACATGGTCGGCGAGCTGTCCCTGTTCGACCCCGGTCCCCGCACGGCCACCGCGACCGCGGTGACCGACGCTCGGCTGGCCCGGCTCAAGAAGACGTCGCTCCGCCCGTGGCTCAACAACCGCCCGGAGATCGCCGAGCAGCTCCTCCGGGTGCTGGCCCGTCGCCTGCGGCGCACGAACGACGCGCTGGCCGACCTGATCTTCACGGACGTGCCGGGCCGCGTGGCGAAAAACCTGCTCCAGATGGCCGGTCGTTTCGGCACCCGCGACGGCGGTGTGCTGCGTGTCACCCACGACCTCACCCAGGAGGAGCTGGCCCAGCTCGTCGGCGCGTCCCGCGAGACGGTGAACAAGGCCCTGGCCGACTTCGCCTCCCGCGCATGGCTGCGGCTCGACGGCAAGAGCGTCATCATTCTCGACCCCGAGCGCCTCGCTCGGCGGGCCCGGGTCTGACCACGGCGTGACATTGAGGGGCTGCCCGGACGGGCAGCCCCTCAAACGCGTGTATAACCCCTGAAAAGGCTATAAAGCCGCGCCATTCGCATCCGTGTCGCACCCGCTCGACCACTCGTTGTGGAGGTGGTCGAGAGGCACCGGCGGATACGAGAGGCGCGGCTTTGAACATGGCAGGGGTTCCATCGTGACCGTGCTGGACACTGCCCTCGATCCGCGCACCCCTGGCTACCTCGAGGGTTGCGGCACCGCCACCGACCGGCTGGCCCGGCTCGAGGCCGCGCTGGAGGAGGCCCGGGCCGGCGGCGGCGAACGGGCGGTCACCCGGCACCACGCCCGCGGCAAGCTGCTGCCCCGCGAGCGCATCGAGATGCTGCTCGACCAGGACGGCCCGTTCCTCGAGCTCTCGCCGGTGGCCGGCTGGGGCACCGAGTTCCCGGTGGGCGCCGGCGTGGTCACCGGCATCGGCGCGGTCGAGGGCGTCGAATGCATGATCATCGCCACCGATCCCACCGTGGACGGTGGGCCCGTGAACCCGTACGCCGTGGAAAAGATCCGCCGGGCCGCCCGGATCGCCTCGTGCAATCGGCTGCCGCTGGTCAATCTCGTCGAATCGGCCGCCGAGACCGCACCTGGCGGGCCGCAGCCGCGCGGCGGCATCGCGCGTGACCTGAGCCGCCTCGCCGCCGACCGGGTGCCCGCGATCTGCGTCGTCTTCGGGCCGGCCGAGGGGATCGCCGCCTATCTGCCCGCGCTCTCCGACTACACGATCACGGTCAAGCCGCAGCCGGCCCGGGCCACCAAGGACGTCGCCGACCAGCTGGCCGAGGACGAGCGGGACGGGCTGCGCCTGGCCCGGCAGTGCGTGCGGAGGCTCAACTGGCGCAAGCGGGGCCCGCGCCCGCGCAGCTTCCCGCCGGTCGAGCCCAAGTACGACGCCGAGGACCTGCTCGCGCTGACCACCCTCTACGACCCCCGGGAACTGCTCGCCCGCGTCCTGGACGGCAGCGACTTCGACGAGTTCAAGCCCGCGGTCGGCACCGCCCTGCTGGCCGGCTGGGGTGAGCTGCACGGCTATCCGGTCGGCGTGCTGGCCGCCTCGGGTGCCCCGCACACACCGGCCGAGACCCAGAAGGCCGTGCACTTCATCCAGCTCGCCAACGCCACCGACACGTCGCTGCTGCTCATCCAGCGTGACGAGACCGCCGAGTCGTTCGGCCCGGGCGAGATCGACGCGCTCGCGCACTCCACAGTGCCGCTGTTCGCCCTCAACAGCGGCCGCACCGGTGACCCCCGCTTCGCGTTCAGCTGGCCGGCCGACGGCCCGGTGGCGAACGGCGACGACGACGGCACCATCGACCCCCGCGACACGCGGACCGTCCTCGGACTCTGCCTCTCCGCCGCGCACAGCGCGACCGTCGAGGGCGCCGGGCACATCGGCGTGTTCCGACCCGGAAAGGTAGACCAGTGATCCGACGTCTTCTGGTGGCCGACCGTGGCGAGATCGCCCGCCGGGTGTTCGCCACCTGCCGCCTGGTCGGCATCGAGACGGTCGCCGTCTACTCCGACGCCGATTCCGACGCGCCGCACGTCGGGGAGGCGGACTACGCCGTACGCCTCGACGGCGGCACGCCCCGGTCGTCGTACCTGCGCGGCGACCTGATCATCACGGCCGCCCAGCGCTCGGGGGCGAACGCCATCCACCCCGGCAACGGCGAGCTGGCCGAGGATCCGGACTTCGCCTCGGCCGTGGCCGACGCCGGCATGATCTGGGTCGGCGCGCCGGCCAAGACGCTCGGCATCCTGCGCAGCAAGACCGAGACGAAGGCGCTGGTGGCCGAGGCCCGGGTGCCGGTGCTGCCGAGCTACACCGACCCCGACCAGGTGCCCGGCTTCCCGGTGCTGATCAAGCCGGACACCGGGAACGGCGGCACCGGCCTGCGCGTGGTGCGGGACGCGGCGACGCTGATCGAGGCGATCGCCTCGACCCGCCGGGAGGTGGGCAGCGAGGTCTACTGCGAGCCCTACGTCGAGGACGTACGCCACATCGAGGTGCCCATCCTGGCCGACGAGCACGGCGCGGTGGTGCCGTTCGGCGAGCGCGAGTGCTCGATCCAGCGCCGCTACCAGAAGATCGTCGAGGAGACGCCGTCACCGGCCGTCGACCCCGGGCTGCGCGAGGAGCTGTGCCGGGCCGCGATCGTGGCCGTGCGCGCCTTGGGCTACGTCGGCGCGGGCGCGGTCGAGTTCCTGCTCGACGCGCGCGGCGACTTCTGGTTCATGGAGCTCACCCCCACGCTCCAGGCCGACCACGCGGTCACCGAGTGCGTCTCCGGCTACGACCTCGTCCGCCTCCAGCTGTTGGTCTCCGAGGGCGGCAGCCTGCCCATGCCGGGCCCGCCGCCGATCCGCGGGCACGCCATCGAGGTGCGGGTGTGCGCCGAGGACCCGGCGTACGCCTGGCTGCCGGCCACCGGCACGCTGCACCGATTCGCCGTGCCGGACGTGGCCAGCCGGTTCCGCCCGCTGCCGGCGCCCGGCCTGCGGCTGGACGCCGGGGTCGAGGACGGCTCGGTGATCGCCGCCCACCAGGACTCCACACTGGCCAAGCTGGTCGCCTGGGCGCCGACCCGGCAGGAGGCGGCGCGGATGCTGGCCTCGGCGCTGACCCGCTCGCAGATCCACGGCGTGGCCACCAACCGCGACCTTCTCGTACGGGCTCTGCGGCACCACGCCTTCCGCACGGGCGACGTGGACACCGGCTTCCTCGACCGGCGCCCGGAGGTGTTCGCCCCGCTGCTGTCGGCGGTCGACGCCGTACGCCTGTCGTGCCTGGCCTCGGCCCTGGCCGGCGCCGCCGCCCGCCGCGCCGAGGCCGCCGTGCTCCCGGCCGTGCCGTCGGGCTGGCGCAACGTGCCCTCGGGCTCGCAGACCGCCGTCTACGACGGCCCGGCCGGCCCGGTCGAGGTCGGATATCGGATGAACCGGCACGGCGAGCTGGCCGGCTGGTGGGTGCGCACGGTGGACCCGGAGGAGCTCGACCTGGCCGGGCTGGGCCAGGCGCCGGTGGTTGCCGACTATCCCGAGACCGTGGTCGTGCGGGCCGGCGACGAGCAGGTCGTCCTCGACGTCAACGGCATCCGGCTGACCTTCAACGTGCACCGGGTGGGCGAGGTCTCGTACGTGGACAGCCCCGAGGGCTCGGTGGCGCTACGGGAGCTGTCGCGCTTCCCGCTGCCGGCGCCGGAGGCGGTCGAGGGCTCGCTGATCGCCCCGCTGCCCGGCGCCGTCCGCCGGGTGCTGGTCGTGCCCGGTCAGCGGGTGCGCGCCGGGGAGCTGCTGCTCACGCTGGAGGCGATGAAGCTGGAGCACCCGGTGCACGCGCCCAGCGCCGGAGTGGTCGCCTCGCTGCCGGTCCACCCGGGCACCGAGGTGGACACCGGCGAGCTGCTAGCGGTCCTCGATCCCGAGTAGGCCGAACAGCCACTTCCGCTTGGTCTGCTTCACCGTGCGCACGGTCGGCGTCTCGTCGCCGTGTGCGGACCGCGGCGGCGGGATGTGCTGCGAGGGGCCGTCGAGCTGCACGGCGGTGAGCAGGTCGCGCAGCTGCCGGGCGGTCGGCCGCGAGTTGGGGTCGTTGGCCATGCCGTAGCGCAGCACCTGGGTGAGCTGCGGCGGCACGCCGGGCAGATCGGGGATGGGCTGGTTGAACAGGTCCATCAGGGTGATCAGGCTGGGGCTGCGGTCGCCGTCCCAGCGGGGCGGGCGGCCGCGCATCACCGCGTAGAGGGTGGCACAGAGCGCGTAGACGTCGACCGCGTCGGACGGGTCGTCGTGCCGGAACATCTCCGGTGGCGCGTAGGCCGGGGTGAGCACCTCGAGGGTGACCGACGAGTCGCGCATCTCGCCCAGCACGGCCAGGCCGAAGTCGGCCAGCACGGCCGAGTTGAACTCGGAGTAGAGGATGTTGGCCGGCTTCACGTCGCGGTGCAGCACCCCGTTGGCGTGCGAGTGGATCAGCGCGTCGGAGATCTTGATGCCGAGGTCGCGACCCTCCTCGGCCCCGAGCGGGGCCCGGCGCATCCGGTCGAGGTACGACCCGTCGCACAGCTCCATGATCAGGTAGGGGTGCTGGTCGACGGTGACGCCGACGTCGAAGAGGTCGACCACGTGCGGATGGGACGACATCTTGCCCGCGGCGCGCGCCTCGCGCAGGAAGCGCGCCTGGTCGCGGTTGTTCTCGAGACGGCGGTTCTCGACCTTGATGGCGACCTCGCGGCCGACCGAGTCCTGCATCGCCCGGTAGACGGTCGCGTAGCCGCCGCGCGCCATGACCGACAAACCAGACATGCCGGGCACATACGGGACCGGCAGTGCTCCGCGAGGTGTCTCGGTCATGAGTCTGAAAATATCCCAGAGGTCCCGGAGATCATCCGGGCACGTCGGACGCGTACGCGACAGTTTCCGGCGGAGGCGGCTCCGAGCCCGCCGACGCGAGCGCGTCCCGCAGGTCCTCGGCCGCGCAGCGCTCGCTCGTCTGCTCGGTCGCCGACGCCAGCCGGACCGCTTCCTCCGCCGCCTCCCGCGCCTCGTCGTACCGCTGGGCCGCCGCCAGCACCCGGGCGTGGACCATCGCGGCCAGCACGCCACTGCGCACGTCCTCGGCCGGCACCTCGCGGGCCCGGCCGATCCAGGTCATCGCCGTGTCGACCCGGCCGTCGGCCAGCAGAGCGCCCGCGTACGACGCCAGGGCGTGCCGCCGCGAGAAGAGCAGCGACGGCGTGCCGGTGTCGGTGGCGATCGGCGCCAGCAGCCCGATCGCGGTCGCCGCGTCGCCGGCCCGCAGCCGCGCCTCGGCCAGCAGCACCCGCGGGCCGACCTGGGCCGGGGCGAGCGGGTTGTGCGGCTCGACGGCGGTCATCACCCGGCGCGCGTCGGCCTCGGCCTGCGCCAGGTCGCCGCGCTGGATGGCCACGAAGCCCCGCAGCGTGCCGGCCATGCCGAGCAGCAGCGGATGACCGGTCTTGTCGGCGTAGCCCAGGGCGTCGGTCAGCAGGTCGAAGGCGTGGTCGAACTCGCCGAGCCCGCGCGCGATGGCACCCCGGACGACCAGCGCGAGACCCCGGCCCCAGTCGTCGGCCACCGCGTTGAAGTCGCGGTAGGCCCGGCGGGCCTCGCCGTCGGCCTCGGCCAGCTCGCCGAGCTCGGCCGCCGCGTACGCCTCCACGGCCCGCAGCGTGCCCACCGCCCAGCCCTCGCCGACCCGGTCGCCGAACGGCAGGAAGACCCGGGCCAGCCGCCGTGACTCCTGGAGCCGGCCGGCCAGCAGCCGGGCGAACGCCGTGGTGCCGCGCAGCCAGGACCGGCCCACCGGGTCGCCCAGCTCGGCGAAGAGCCGCGCCGCCCGGCCGAGCACGGCGTCGGTGCCCGCGAAGTCACCCCGGGTCGTGGTCACCCAGGCCAGATTTTGCAGCGCCCAGGCCTGTCCGTGCCGGTCACCGGCGGCCAGCGTGACCTGATAGGCCGCGGCGAACCGGCTGCTGGCCTGGCTGAGCCGGCCGGCCAGGAAGTCGGCCATGCCGAGCCGGCGCATCGCGTTCGCCCGCTCCGGCAGCAGCTCAGCCTCGGTGGCGACCTCGAGCGCCTCCTGCCAGACGGCCACCGCCTTGTTCGTGTCGCCCAGCGCCTCGTGGGCGCGGCCGACCACCAGCAGCGCCTCGGCCTTGCTGACCGGCTCGTCGCCGGCGCTCACGGCGATCTTCTCGCCGTACTCCAGCGCCTCCTCGGCCCGGCCCAGCCGCAGCAGGGCCCGGGCGTAGACGAGCTGATCGGGCAGGGGCAGCACGCCGTCCGGCTCGAGGTGGGCGGCGCGTTCCGCGTATTCGATCGAGGCGCCGGGCTCGATGTTGGCCAGCGCCCGCCGGGCCATCCGGCCCAGCGCGGCCACGCCCAGCGGCGCCACGTCACGCACGGCGGCGTCCGGTCGCAGGCGTACGGCGTCGGCCAGGTCGACCGCGCACTCGGCGTGGGTGGCCACGAACGCGTCCCGCTCGTTCTCGCTCAGGCTCAGCCGGCTCGCGCTGTCGTAGCCGAGCCGGTCGATCGCCTCGGGCGCCGCCCAGTTGGCCAGGTACGCGTGCCGGTCGGCCAGATCGGCCTTGCCGATGCCGGAGTAGGCGGCCTCGCGCATGAGCGGGGTCGTGAAGGCGTAGCCGCCGCGGACCCGGTGCAGCATGCGGCGCTGGAGCAGCTCGTCGACCGAGCGCTCGAGCTCGACCGCGGCCACCGCGCCGGGCCGGGCGTCGCTGGCCGCCCGGCGCTCGCGCAGCGCCTCGACCACGCCCGAGGGCACGGTGTCGCCGACGACGGCCGCATCGCGCAGCACCGACCGGGGCTCCGGTGGCAGCGCGTCGATGCGGGCCGCCAGCACCGCGGCCAGGTCGCGGGAGAGCAGCTGCCGGCCCAGCGAGCCGTCGGCCAGCATCCACTTGCCGGCCGCGTTGGCGCCGACGGCCGGCGTGAGCGCGCCCCGCTCCATGAGCAGCGTGACCATCTCGGCCAGATAGAACGGGTTGCCCTGGGCCGTGGCGAGCAGCCGGTCGGTGTCGGGCTGCGGCAGCTTGCCACCGTTCAGATAGGAGGTGAGCAGCCGGGACGCGTCGGCGCCACGCAGCGGTGGCAGCGTGTGCACCTCGGCGTCGGCCATCCGGGTCAGCGCGCCGGCCGTGCGCACCAGCTCGGGCCGGCCGAGCAGCAGCACCACGACCGGGCCGTCGAGCATCGACAGGGTGCGCCCGAGCGCGTCCACGGTCGACGCCGTCGCGTCGTGCAGGTCGTCGACGATGACCACCAGCGGGGTCTCGGCGGCCAGGGCGGAGAGCAGCTCGGCCACCGCGGTGGAGATGGCGTCGGCGTCGAGCCGCTTGGTGGGCTGCCAGTCGGCGCTGGCCGCGGGGCCGACCGGGTTGGCCGGCGCCTCGCCGTAGCCCAGCAGCGCCAGCAGCCGGTCGATGTCGAGCTGGACCGGGTCGCCGTCGCGGCCGAGCCGGTTGGCCAGCTTGCGCAGGCGCTCCTCGACGACCGTGCGGCCGACCGTGGACACCACGTCCTTGGGCAGGCCGACCGACTTGCGCACCAGGTCGGCCAGGGGCGCGAACCGGCGGCGCTCACCGAACGCGCGGCACCGCACCCGCAGCACCCGGGCCCCGGCGTGCGCCGCGTAGCGCCCGTTGCCGACGTCGTAGCCGGCCGCGAGCCGCTTGACCTCGCCCGCGAAGCGGGACTTGCCGATGCCGGCCTCGGCCGTCATCACCATGACCCGCGGGGTGCCGGCGTCGATCGCCTCGGCCAGCCGGCCGGCCACCCGGCCGAGCTCGGTCTCGCGGCCGACGAACGGCGCCTCGTCGCCCAGGCCCGACCGGGTGCCGGGCGCGTCGTGCAGGCCGAGCAGCTCGAAGGCGGGCACCGGCTCGCGCTTGCCCTTGAGGCGCAGCGGGCGCAGCTGCCGCCAGGAGGCGATGTGCCGGGTGCCGCCGCTGGTCCGCGAGCCGGCGTAGACGGCGCCGACCGCGGCCGCGTCGGCCAGCCGGGCCGCCGTGTTCACGGTGTCGCCGATGACGGTGTATTCGATGCCGGCCTGCATGCCGGCGACGACCTCGCCGGTGTTGAGACCGACCCGCAGGCCGAGGGGGGCGCCACCACCGCGCTCGTCGTCCAGCACCCGCCGGACGGCCCGCTGCATGCTCAGGGCGGCGCGCACCGCGCGCTCGGCGTCGTCCTCGTGCGCCACCGGGGCGCCGAAGACGGCCATGATGCCGTCGCCGGTGAGCTTGTCGACGTGGCCGCCGAACGTCTTCACCGCGCCGGCCAGGGCGGCCAGCACCCGGTCGGTCACCGCGCCGACCCGTTCCGGGTCGAGGTCCTCCGACCAGGAGGTGAAGTCGGACAGGTCGCCGAAGAGCACGGTCACGATGCGCCGCTCGGCCGCGGGCAGGGTCGCCGCGGCCGGCAGAGCGGCGCCGCAGTTGTGGCAGAAACGGGCGCCCGGGATGGCGACGGTTCCACACACAGGACAGGTCACAGCCGATCCAACCCGCCTGCGAGTGTTCCTGATTCCCGGTTTTTGTGATTGAGGTAATCGAGTTGGGCCGCGGCCGACCAGATCGCCGCGAACCGCACGGCCGGGTCGATGTCGGGATAGACGATGTCGACCACCTGCTCGGCCGTCTCGGCGCCGGCCCGCATCGCCGCCGTGACCTGCGCCAACCGCTCCTCGCGATGGGCCAGATATTCCCGGGCCAGCAGCGCGACGTCGTCTCGGGCCGGCCCGTGGCCGGGCAGCATCAGCACTTTCTCGTACGCCATGAGGCGTCGGAGACTCGACAGATATCTACCGAGGTCGCCGTCGGGGTGCGCCACCACCGTCGTGCCCCGGCCCAGGATGGTGTCGCCGGTGAAGACCGCCTCGCCGTTGACCACGAAGCTGACCGAGTCGGCCGTGTGGCCCGGGGTGGCCAGCACCTCGATGTCGAGCCCGTCGACGGCGATCCGACCGTCCCGGACCATGGGCTCGGCCGGTATCGCGTGGACCGGGTCGGCCGCCAGCACGGGCGTGCCGCCGAGCAGCTCGGAGAGCCGGGCCGCACCCTCGACATGGTCGTGGTGACCGTGAGTAATCAGAATCGCCTGAAACGGACCGTGACCGGCGATGCGGGACAGGTGTCCCTCATCGAGCGGACCGGGGTCGATGACGACGCCACGGGTCTCGCCCGGCGCCCGCAAGATCCACGTATTGGTGCCGTCCAGCGTCATCGGACCCGGGTTGGGCGCGCGTAACAGCGTCACCCACCCCGGCAGGCCGTTCGGCGCAGCACCCCCCATGCGCGAAATCCTACGTCGCGCATGGGGTGAACGGAGAGGACCGGATGTGCGATCTCAGTGCCCGCTCAGGTTACGGATAGCAACCAAAAAGGCTGAGAGATCCAGTTTTGTTAACCGGTACAGCTACTCGGCCAGTTCGACGATGACCTCGACCTCGACCGGCGCGTTCAGCGGGAGCTCGGCCACGCCGACCGCGCTGCGGGCGTGCCGGCCCTGCTCGCCGAAGACGTCGCCGAACAGGTTCGACGCGCCGTTGATGACGGCGGGCTGACCAGTGAAACCGGGGGCCGACGCCACGAAGCCGGTCAGCTTCACGACCTTGCCGACGCGGCCCAGGCCGACCAGCGACTCGATGGCGGCGAGCGCGTTCAGGGCGCAGAGGCGGGCCAGCTCGGTGCCCTGCTCGGGCGTGACGTCGGCGCCGACCTTGCCCTCGTACGGCAGCTTGCCCTCGACCAGCGGAAGCTGCCCGGAGACGTACACGTAATTGCCCGTTTGCACGGCCGGGACGTAGGACGCCAGCGGCGGCACCACGGTCGGCAGGGTCAGACCCAGTTCGGCGAGCTTGGCGTACGCGTCGACGCCGCCCTCGCCGGCGATCGGCAGCGTCACGACTTCTCCCGCTTCATGTAGGCCACGAGCTGATCCGGGTTGGGCCCCGGAACGACCTGAACCAGCTCCCAGCCGTCCTCGCCCCAGTTGTCGAGGATCTGCTTGGTCGCGTGGACCAGCAGAGGCACGGTCACGTACTCCCACTTCGGCATCGCTGCTACTCCCCTGATCGTCGGTAACGCGCCCAGCTTAGGGCCCACGATCGTGCCGTTTTGACTAGGCTGAGCAAGCCGGACACGTCACATCACGGAGGGCGACATGACGCACCCGCAGGGCGGCCAACCGGGGCACCCGGAGCCCGCGCCGGTGCCCGAGCCGGAGCCTCCGCAACCCATTCCTCCCCAGGAGCCGATCCCGGCGCCGGAGCCGCCGCACCTTTCTTTCATCGATGCGCCCCCCGACCCCGGCGAGCTGGAGTGGCCGCCGCCCGGCGCCTATTCGGGTGAGGCCGCCTCCCACGAGGAGACCCAGGTCATCCCGGCCGACGCCGGCTGGCAGGCGCCGCCGCCCACCTCGCCGTGGCACGCCCAGCACGAGGCGCCCGGTCAGTGGCAGACCACCCCGCCGGAGCATCTGGCCTATCAACACTCGATCCCGCCGGCCGTTCCGCTGCCCCAGCCCGAGCCGATCTGGGCCGGTCCTCCCCAGCAGCCGAAATCGCGCCGGGGCGCCCTCTGGGTCTCGGTGGCGCTGGCCGGCACGCTCCTGCTCTGCGGTGGTGGCGCCGTCTCGGCCTATTTCCTTCTCCGCAACGCCGACAACCCGGGCTCGCCCGACGCCGCGACCGCTGTCGACCGCTTCCTCACCGCCGTCTACAGCCAGCAGGACGCGGCCGCCGCCGACGACCTGGTCTGCCGCGAGGCCCGCGACAAGCAGAAGATCGCCGAGCGGGTCGACGAGATCAAGGCGTACGCCGCCGGGTATCAGGAGCCGGTGTTCCGCTGGGCCGAGCCGACGGTGGCCGGCGACGGCGACGACCGGGCCACGGTGGCGGTGCAGGTCACCATGTCCACCGCCGACGAGAAGACCGCCGCCCAGGACCTGCGGTTCACGGTGATCCGCAAGACCGGCTGGCTGGTCTGCGAGGTCAGCGGCTGAGGGTGTCCCGTTACCTTTGATTCCATGGGCGAGCGAGTGAGCAGGTGGCCGGCGCGGCTGCACGTGGTGACCGGCAAGGGCGGCACGGGCAAGACGAGCGTGGCCGCGGCGCTGGCCCTGGGTCTGGCCGCCGGCGGCAAGCGCACGCTGCTGGTCGAGGTGGAGGGCCGGCAGGGCATCGCCCAGCTCTTCGAGACCGAGCCGCTGCCCTACAAGGAGCTGCGGATCGCCAAGGTCGCGGGCGGCGGCGAGGTGCGGGCGCTGGCCGTCGACCCCGAAGAGGCGCTGCTCGAATATCTCGACATGTTCTACCACCTGGGCGCAGCCGGGCGGGCGCTGCGCAAGGTGGGCGCCATCGACTTCGCCACCACCATCGCGCCGGGCCTGCGTGACGTGCTGCTCACCGGCAAGGTGAAAGAGGCCACCACCCGGTCCCAGGACGGCAAGCGGGCGTACGACGCCGTGGTCCTCGACGCTCCTCCGACCGGCCGCATCGGCCGCTTCCTCAACGTCACGGCCGAGACGGCCAAGCTGGCCAAGGTCGGCCCGATCAAGACACAGAGCGACAGCGTGGCCGCGCTGCTGCGCTCGCCCATCTCGTCGGTGCACGTCGTGACGCTGCTCGAGGAGATGCCGGTGCAGGAGACGCTCGACGCCATCGCCGAGCTGAACGCGCTGCGCATCCCGGTCGGCCGGATCATCCTCAACGCCACCCGCCCCGCGCTGGTGACCGCCGGACGGGTGACGAAGGCCGAGCTCAAGCGCGGCCTGGCCGAGGCCGGCCTGCCCACCGACGCCGGCACCGTGACCGGCCTGGCCACCGAGGTGAAGGACTACCTCACCCGGCAGGAGCTGGAGGAGACGCTGCGCCAGGAGCTCACCGAGACCGGATTGCCCCTGGTCGAGCTGCCCCTGCTGCCGCGCGGAGTCGATCAGGCCGGGCTCGACGAGCTGGCCGCGGCCCTGATGCGCGCGTGATGCGGGCCGGGACACAGTCACCGTCCGTGGGATCAAGTACGGACTACTCTGGAGTAGTGGGTGAGGTGCTGGACGTCGACGGTCTGCTCGCCGATCCGGCCATCCGGATCGTGGTCTGCTGCGGCGCCGGCGGGGTGGGCAAGACGACCACCGCCGCCGCCATCGGCCTGCGGGCGGCCGAGGTGCACGGCCGTCGCACCGTCGTGCTCACCATCGACCCGGCCCGGCGGCTGGCCCAGTCGATGGGCCTCAGCGAGCTCGACAACACGCCCCGCCAGGTCAAGGGCATCGACGGCGAGAACGGCGGCGAGCTGCACGCCATGATGCTCGACATGAAGCGCACCTTCGACGAGGTGGTGCAGCAGCACACCACGCCGCAGCGCGCCGCCGAGATCTTCGCGAACCCGTTCTACCAGGCCATGAGCTCGACCTTCGCCGGCACGCAGGAATACATGGCGATGGAGAAGCTGGGCCAGCTGCGCTCCACCGACGAGTGGGACCTCATCGTCGTCGACACACCGCCCTCACGGTCGGCGCTCGACTTCCTGGACGCTCCGGCCCGCCTGTCCCGGTTCCTCGACGGCCGCATGCTGCGCATGTTGCTGGCTCCGGCCCGCTCCGGCGGCCGCAGCATGTTCAGCCTGGTCACCGCGTCCTTCGGGCTTTTCTCCCGTACGGTGCAGAAGGTCCTCGGCGCCCAGTTGCTCACTGATCTGTCGGGGTTCGTGGCCGCGCTCGACTCCATGTTCGGTGGCTTCCGGCAGCGGGCCGACGAGACGTACCGCATCCTGCAAGATCCGCAGACCGCGTTCCTGCTGGTCGCGGCCCCGGAGCGCGACGCCGTGCGCGAGGCCGCGTACTTCGCCGAGCGCCTGGTGGCCGAGCGGATGCCGCTGGCCGGCCTGGTGCTCAACCGGATGCACCGTTCCGAGGTGGCCGACCTGCCGGCCGACCGGAGCGAGGCCGCCGCGGCCGAGCTCGACGCCGCGGGCGAGAACCAGCTGACCGCCGGCGCTCTGCGGATCCACGCCAACCTCGTACGGCAAACCGAGCGCGAGCAGCGCGTGGCCGCCACCTTCACCGACGCCTTTCCGGCCGTTCCGGCCGTCTCCGTCACGGCGCAGCCCGCCGACGTTCATGACGTCGACGGGCTGCGGACGATCGGCGCGCTTCTCGCCTAGCGGGTCAGCGGGTCGGGACGAGCACCTTGTCGGCGCCCTTGTCCTTCATCGCGGCCTCGAACATCTTTCGCCAGCTCGCCACGTGCGGGTGGCGGCGCAGCAGCGCGCGCCTCTCCCGTTCGGTCATTCCTCCCCAGACGCCGAACTCGATCCGGTTGTCCAGGGCATCGGCGAGGCATTCGTAGCGAACCGGGCAGCTGCGGCAGATCCTCTTCGCCACGTTCTGCTCGGCGCCCTGCACGAAAAGCGCGTCAGGGTCGCCACTCTGACACGCGGCCATGCTGGGCCAGTCGCTGATCATCCCCATCTGTAAACGTCCCCCCTAGCGTTACCCCCTGACGTCCGCGGGGCGTATGTGTGTCCCCCTGAGCCACGCGGACGTCGTGCTCGGACCATCATGCTCTGTAGTTGGGCGATTACGCAACGTTGTCCCTCAAATACGTACAGCCCGGCTCTTCCGGGCAAAGGCCGCGAAGCCTACTTCACAAATCCCCACGAAAGATCCCCCGTTAGGGCAGACTGAAAGTGGGCTCTCTGGACGCGCGGTTCCGTGCGCTCCTCGCGTACCCTGCTCGGGTGACCTCCTGGATGCGCAGACGCGATCACAACATCTTCGCCAATGCGACCTCGCTGTTGATCTGCGGTTTACTCGCCGGCGTCGTCGTCGCGGCCGCCGCTTTCCCCGCGGCCGCCATGTCCGGACTGGCCGCCAAGGCCGGTGGCGAGACCTTCGCGCAACTGCCCAGTGAGCTCAAAGACTTCAGCTCCCCGCAGATCACCCGCATCTACGCCCGCGACGGCCGGACGCAGATCTCGCAGTTCTACGACGAGTTCCGCAGCGATGTCCCGATCAAGGACATCTCGAAGTTCATGCGCGACGCGATCGTGGCCGCCGAGGACCGGGAGTTCTACAACCACAACGGCGTCGACCTCAAGGGCGTCGCCCGCGCGTTCGTCAGCAACAGCGGCAAGTCCGAGTCCAAGCAGGGCGCGTCGACCATCACGATGCAGTACGTGCGCCTCTCGCTGGCCTACTCGGCGACCAACCCGCAGGAGGTCGTCGACGCCACCAAGGACACGCCGAAGCGCAAGGTCAACGAGATGAAGTACGCGCTCCAGGTGGAGAAGGAGCTGTCGAAGGACCAGATCCTCGAGCGCTACCTGAACATTGCCCCCTTCGGCAACCAGGCGTACGGCGTCTACGCGGCCAGCCAGGTCTACTTCAACAAGAAGCCCAAGGACCTGACGATCGGCCAGGCGGCCATGCTGGCCGGCATGGTCAAGGCGCCGACCAGCTTCAACCCCACCAGCTCCGAGGGCTACCCGCAGATCCGCGACCGCCGCAACAACTACATCATCCCCGGCATGGTCGAGGCCGGCATGATCACGCAGGCCCAGGCCGACAAGGCGGTCAAGGAAGCCATCCCGCGCAAGGTCAAGCCGATCAGCAACGGCTGCGTCTCGGTGGCCAACAACAACTGGGGCTTCTTCTGCGACTACTTCTACCGGTGGTGGATGGACCAGGAGTCGTTCGGAGCGACGAGGTACGACCGTGAGCGCCGGCTGAAGAGCGGCGGCTACCGCATCGTCACGACGATGGACGTCAAGGGCACCTCCGACGCCCGCAAGCGCATCTCCGACCACATCTCGCTGAACAACAAGAACGCGCTCCTGATCTCCGGCATCGAGCCCGGCAACGGCAAGGTCCGCATCCTGTCGGCCAACCGGCGCTACAAGCTCGACGACCCGGCGAAGCCGCAGAACCCGCTGTCCTCCGACAAGAAGAAGGCCAAGGCGGGCGTACGGGCCACGTACCCGAACACGACCAACCCGCTGCTCTCCGGCGGTGGCGACATCAGCGGCTACCAGGCCGGCTCGGTGTTCAAGATGTTCACGATGGTCGCGGCGCTGGAGAAGGGCTACCCGCTGGCGTACCCGATCAAGGCGGAGAAACGCTACAAGTCGGG
Source organism: Actinoplanes sp. CA-131856 (assembly GCF_050956135.1). Classification (GTDB taxonomy): domain Bacteria; phylum Actinomycetota; class Actinomycetes; order Mycobacteriales; family Micromonosporaceae; genus Actinoplanes. The sequence goes on from NZ_CP191849.1 coordinate 10,399,888, forward strand.
CTACATCATCGACTCCGGCAACGACTCGGCCTGCCCCGGCACCCACTTCTGGTGCCCGAGCAACTCCGGTGGCGGCGGCGAGGGCGTCTACAACATGTGGACCGCCTTCGGTAAGTCGATCAACACGTACTTCGTGCCGCTGGAGGAGCGGGTCGGCGCCGAGAACGTGGTCGCCGTGGCCAAGCGGTTCGGCGTGCAGTTCCGCGTGAAGCAGGACGCCGACTTCGCCAACAACGCGGTCTCGGCCAACCAGTGGGGCGCCTTCACCCTGGGCGTGTCGGCGTCGACGCCGCTCGACATGGCGAACGCCTTCGCGGTGCTGCCCGGCGACGGCATGCACTGCGAGCCCACCCCGATCGAGCAGATCACCACGCAGTCCGGCGAGAAACTCGACATCGGCAAGCCGCGCTGCATCCGGGCCACCAGCCCCGACGTGGCCCGGGCCACGCTCGACGCGACCCGCTGCCCGGTCGGCGACTCGGCCCAGCTGGGCAACTGCAACGGCGCCACGGCCCGCGCGGTCAAGTCGACGGTGAAGCACCCGGTGTTCGGCAAGACCGGAACGACCGACGCCGACAAGACGGCGGCCCTGATCGCCGGCACGACGAAGCTGGTCGTGGCGGGATATCTGGTCAACCCGGACTGGCCCCAGCACACCGACCGGATGAGCCACGACGTGGTGAACCCGGCCGTCTACGAGACGCTGGCCGACTACATGAAGGGCAAGCCGAAGGAGCAGTTCAAGGTCCCCGGCAGCAAGAAGATCGCCGAGGGTGACCAGCGCTCCATCCCCCGCGTGGCCTGCCAGTCCATCGGCGACGCCAAGGACGAGATCGAGTCGGCCGGCTTCGACGCGGTGGTGGGCAACGAGGTCGAGTCCGACTGCCCGAAGGGAACGGCGGCCGGCACCGACCCCGGCGGCAAGACCATCAAGGGCGGCGTGGTCGTCATCGAGGTGAGCAAGGGCAAGGCCGTACAGACCCCGCCGAGCGGCGCCCCGCCGGGCGGCAACAAGCCAAAGCCTCCGGGCCGCTGACGCTCCGACATCGCGGGCGGGATTTCCTTCGGGAGGTCCCGCCCGTACTTTTTGCGGATGCCCCGCACCCTGATCACCGGAATGTCCGGCACCGGCAAGTCGACGGCCCTGACATTGCTGGCCGCCCGAGGCCACCACACGGTAGACACGGACACCGACGAGTGGAGCGAGTGGGCGGGCGACGACTGGGTCTGGCGTCCCGGCCCCATCACGGAACTGCTGACCACCACGCCGGACGTCTTCGTGGCCGGCTGCAAGTCGAATCAGGGCCCCTTCTACCCGCTCTTCGACCACATCGTGTTGCTGAGCGCCCCCGCGGCCGTCCTGCTGGCCCGTGTAGAGGCGAGAACCACCAACCCGTACGGCAAGACACCCGCCGACCGCGCCGAGATCCTGGCCAACCTGGCCGCCGTCGAGCCCCTCCTCAGAGCCACAGCCACAACCGAGATCGACGCCACCCTGCCGGCCACCGAGGTCGCCCGCCGCCTGGAAGCCTTGACCGCCCTCAGTCCCGGCGGCGAGGCCGGGCCAGCGCGGGACGGTGCACCCTGATCCAGGCCTCGATGTCGGCGATCCTCCACACCCGCCCCCGGGCGAGCTCGTCGTAGGGCTCCGGCCAGTCAGGACGACAGGCCAACTGGTCCACCCGCTGACGATTGACCCCACCCAGCCGAATCCGTATCTCGGCCACACCCATCAAATGCCTAGTCATGGAGCCAGCTTACAAACGACTACCACGAACGTGTCAATCCCACACGAGCGCGACGGGGAAGGCTGGTGCGGTGATCCCTTTCTCGCACGAGGTCTCGTATGACGCCAAGGCCGTCCACGTGCCACACCTGATGGAGCTGTTCGCCTCGGTATGGTGGGCCGCACAGCGAACGGAGACCGAGGTCCACGGCATTCTCGCCGGTTCCGATGTCGTGGTGGCGGTCTTGGACCGCCCGTCCGGCCGGCTCGTGGGCTTCGCCCGCGCACTCACGGACCGGACCTACCTGGCCGTCATCCTCGACGTCATCGTGGCTTCCGACGTCCGCGGCGCCGGCGTCGGCTCGACAATCATGGACGCCGTGCTCGCGCACCCATGGATCGCCGGGGTCAAGAGCGTGGAGTTGATCTGTCAGCCCGACCTGACCGCGTTCTATCGACGCTGGGGCTTCACAGATCAGGTAGGCCGGTCCCGGCTCATCTTGAGCTGGCTGAGCGGCTGCCGGCGAACACGCTCGACGACGTCGTTTCAACCAAGACGTCGGTGGGCGGTGTTCCGCTACCGGAGCACTTCCACGACGGCGTAGTCCGTTCGCGACGCGCGAAAAGGTTGACCGAGCTGCAGCACAGCTTGGCTATACCCGGAATGCCGTAGATTCAGAGGTTCTCGCGCCCCACTGGCGCCGCAGCGGCTTCGCCACTTGGCTGTTTCACCCCGCAGCGACCGGCTGGTATCCGCGGCGGCCCCGTACCCGTCGCGCCCGGTACCCATCCTCGGGGAAACCTTGCCTGGAATTCCCGTACGCGGGCGCGGCGCGGCGACTCGCGCCAATGCATGCTGGCTACCGATTGCCAACGGCCTGACGCCCCACGGTTTCGATGGGTCAGTGCGGGGCCGCTACTTACACATAACAATCCCAATGAGGAAACGTTTGACCGATAAGCTGAAATCAGCAATGGGAATCTGCGCTAGGGATACGTAAAGCGGCAATGCATAACTCACCCGTCCAGACTCTGGATGATCTGCTGCAGCGAATCTATCGCTTCGCCCATGAATTGGCTGCGGCCGCATAACGCCGGCGCTTCACCAAATATCAGGAGACAAACGCTCGCGGAGCATCGTCTCTATCTCAGTCCAAAATGGAAGCTCATGAAGATCGGGCGGGAAAATCCCTTTTCGTATGCCACGGGCATTCGATATAGCGTCATGCATTGCCGTGAACGCAGCTACTGAAGAGATGTATTGCATTGCCGTATTGGAGCCTACGGCCGTCCCGTAGGCAAACGTATCTTTATCAGACCAGTGGAAGGGTGGCTGAAACCAACCCGCTCCCTCGTCGCCGAAGAGAAGGGATACCGCGCTTCGCGACTGCTCGTTACAGTCATACCCGTACAGCGATATCAGTTCCGGACTCTTCCTGCGCAGGCGCCAAAAGCGCCTTTGCACCCACGCCAGGAAAGTTATGTAGTCAAGGTCGAGGTCCCCGATGTTGTACTGAGAATCTGTGCCTGCCTCACGGAAATAGAAGATTCCATCGGTATCAAGCGTCCGGCTGGGTTGCCCGAATATTCCGGAAAAGTTTTGTGGATTCGGAAGCCTCATCCTAGCGCAGATTTTATCTATGAATTCCCTGGAATCGCTAGGATCAGGGAACGTCGTTAGAGGGCCGACTTCCCGCACCGCTTCACATGCAGCTACTGTCGCGTGTCTGAGGTCTTTTGACGGGTGGCTTTGGTGAGGATCTGGTCGGCGGTCTTAGTCCAGCGGAAGGGTTCGCAGCACTGGTTGTAGGCGTCGATGAAGGTGCGGATGGCGCCGATCAGGTCGGGGACCGAGGTGAAGGTTCCGCGGCGGATGGCTTGGCGGGTGATGATGCCGAAGAAGATCTCGACCATGTTCATCCAGGACGCGCTGGTCGGGGTGAAGTGCATGGTGATCCGCGGGTTGCGGGCCAGCCAGGCTTTGACGTTCGGATGGTTGTGGGTGGCGTAGTTGTCCGCGATCACGTGCAGTTTCACTCTCGGGTGGGCTTTGGCGACCTGCTTGAGGAAGGCCAGGAACTCGCTGTTGCGGTGCCGCTGGTAGCAGGCATCGGCGGTGATCTTCCCGGTCGCGACTTCAAGCGCGGCGAACAAGGTGGTGGTGCCGTGCCGCTTGTAGTCGTGGGTGCGTTTCTCGGCCTGGGCGAAGCGCATCGGCAGTAGCGGCGCGGTCCGGTCCAGAGCCTGGATCTGCGATTTCTCGTCCACGCAAACGACCACGGCGTTGGCCGGCGGGTCGAGGTAGAGGCCGACGACGTCGCGGATCTTGGCTTCCAGTTGCGGGTCGGTGGAGAACTTGAACGTCTCGGCCCGGTGCGGTTGCAAACCCCAGGCCCGCCAGATACGGGCCACCTCGGCGAAGCTGACCGGTATCCCTTCGCGGGTCAGGTGATCGGAGAGCAGCCGCGCCGACCAGTGCGTCACCCCCAGCTGTTCTGGTGGCGGGTTCAAGGTGGAGGTGATCACCGCGGACTCGTCGATGACCGGCGGCCGTCCGGAACGAGGCAGATCGGCCAGAGCGTCGATCCCGCCGGTCTCGTATCGGGCCCGCCAGGCGATCACCGTCTGACGGGTCATCCCGACCTGCCGGCCGATCTCCGTGTTCGCCAGTCCGTCGGCCGCCAACAGCAGCATCCGCGCCCGCTGCACAATCCCGGCCGGCGCCGACGACGACCGCGTCAACTCCCGCAGGCGGGCACCATCACCAGGACGCAGGACCAACGGCGCAGCAACAGCAGGCATACCGCATTCTCCCGCACCACACCCGTCAAATCACTTCAGACACGCGACACTACATACCGAAATGGTGGGTATATCTGCTCCCAGTGGAGTGGTCCAACGTCGCCCGCATCCATGAATGGTGGAATCTTGGGGTTTAGCGCTAAGTCTATCAACAATGAAACATTAAATGCAGACTCGGAAAGGCGATCTCTCCCTACACCGGTAATGCCTTCGTAAGCTCGGAGAGGCGCACCATACGACCCGCCAAGTGCTCGCTCAGCCTCGCTAAGGAGTCGACGGCCGTAGTCGTCCTTAGGCGTCGCTGGGATGCCGCCCAGCCAGGACGTGTACTGGTCGATGGTCGCGGCGCACTCGAACAGTAGCCGAGTAGTAATCCTGTCGTCGTCGACGGTGATTAGCGGTATGCCCCGGCTGCCGTCCAACTGAATGTGATCGATACCTCTAGTCTCGGCAAATATCTGCCGGGCCCAAAAATTCACATCGGTAAAGGCGGAGGCGATCGCCGGGACAGTGTCCCACTCCTGATCTTCAATCCCTTCAGAATCGAGTAGGGCCTTGTATGCATATCGCAGGTCCAGCCAAAACTGGCGAGTTTTGGAGAGTTCTTCTGAAGCCGAAGGGAACGAAGCCTGGAAGCCAAAGAAGTTAGATTTTTCTTTCTTGGCCCGCATTAAGGCACGCCGCTCTTTTTCGTCGAGCGCGAAGACGAAATCGCGAATCAGTCTCTCGGAGGCGTACTTCATAAGGCTCAGCGAGATACCAATGGTTGAGGAATGGTACCTAACCCAGTGGCTGCTCTCGTGTGCAAATAAGAGATGATAGGCTTCTACGTCCGGGTCGAGGTCGTTCCATTCTGTGGGAACCCGGAGCAGTTGCGTGTTTAGATCGAGCTTCCCGAGGCCTTTGCATCCACCGAGCGCACCCCAGTCATTCAGATCCATTGCCGTTCTCCGGCTTCTTCTCTTCTCGAACCCTGAGGTTTATCCGAGCTCGTACCTTTGCAAAGATAACTGCAGTGATAGCGACAAGTGCATCTGCGGTCAGATTCTCTCCAACACTTACGGCGAACTCAACAAGCGCGGAATCACCGAACTCGCCGTTGTCGAAGAAATCTGAAGTCTGGCGCTCAATTGGACCCACGTTTGCGTCATCGGCCGGAAGCTCGACAAGGAGCTCCCGGCGCAGCATTTCAGCGTCATATTCTGGACCTTCGATAACGAACATAGACACCGCGCCGCGTCCTCTCAAGATCTTAGAGCGCCGATCAGTTTCATCTGATAGTCAGATCTGAACGGCTCAAGTAGAGCATTCCAAGTCAACACCGAATGAGGCTACGCGATCTCACCTTCGGATGCCCGATCTACCAGAGAACGAGCGGCCCCAAGAGTGATCGCTATCGTGACCGCTCTCAGCCCCAGGGCGCCACCGGAGGCGGTCGGGAGTCCATCCATGGCGAGGGGCGCAAGACAGCCTTCACAAGCATGGAGCAGTGCTTTGAGTAGATCATCTCCAAGAACTTCTCCAAACACACTTCGGAAAGAAGTCAGGCCCGGCCTCCCTGAGCGGAAGACCGGGCCTGACCTGCACTGCTCTTGGTCGGGGTGGCCGGATTTGAACCGACGGCCTCTTCGTCCCGAACGAAGCGCGCTACCAAGCTGCGCCACACCCCGAGCTGCCAGGAAATACTATCCGACGCCTCGCCGGACGCGAAATCGGTATCCCCTGAAGCGTAAAACCGCAGGTCAGCGCGGTATGAGAGTGAGCACCGAAGCCTCGGGGCGGCACGCGAAGCGGATCGGGGCGGTCGGGTGGGTGCCCAGGCCGGCCGAGACGTGGAGCCACGAGTCGGAGCCGGGCCAGCGGTGCAGACCCTTCGCCATCGACGTTGGCAGGTCGCAGTTCGTGGTCAGCGCTCCGTAGAACGGCACACACACCTGACCGCCGTGGGTGTGGCCGGCCAGCAGCAGCTCGAAGCCGTCGGCGGCCATCGCGTCGAGGACGCGGGAGGCGGGGGTGTGCGTCACGCCCAGGTGGAGGTCGGCACCGGTGGAGACCGGGCCCGCGACCGACGGGTAGTCGTCGCGGTCGACGTGCGGGTCGTCGACGCCGGCCAGCTCGATCGAGCGGCCGCCCGCCTTCAGCACCGTGCGGGCGTTGTTCAGGTCGGCCCAGCCCGCGTCGGTCAGGGCCGCCCGCAGGTCCTCGGTGGGCAGGTCGACGCCCTGCACGTACTCGCGCTCGGGCATCAGATATTCCAGCGGGTTCTTCCAGCGCGGCCCCCGGTAGTCGTTGGAGCCGAACACGAACGCGCCCGGCACCTCCAGCAGCGGGTCGAGCGCTCGCAGCACGCCGGGAACAGCGGCGGGGTCCGCCATGTTGTCGCCGGTGACGATCACCAAGTCGGGGTCGGTGCCGCCCAGCGCGGCCACCCACGCCTGCTTGCGTCGCTGGTCGGGCATCATGTGCAGGTCCGAGAGGTGCAGGATCCGCAGCGGCTCGGCATCCGGTTCGAGCACCGGCACGTCGAAGCGCCGCAGCGTGAACATGTTGCGTTCGACCAGCGAGGCGTAGGCGAAGGTCGCGGCGCCCGCGGCGGCCACCCCCGCACCCAGGGCGATAAAGGAGCGCTTACGCATGACCGAAAGAGTAGTTTCTCCGTCCATGGGAACGCTGAAGGACCGCCTGAACGATGACCTGCACGCCGCGATGAAGGGCCGCGACGAGCTGACCACCTCCACGCTGCGCATGGCGCTCGCCGCCGTCCGCAACGCCGAGGTCGCCGGCTCCGAGGCCCGTGCCCTCACCGACGACGAGGTTCTCGCGGTCCTGACCCGGGAGACCAAGAAGCGTCGCGAGGCCGCCACGGCGTTCGCCGACGCGGGCCGCGCCGAGCAGGCGTCCAAGGAGCGGTCCGAGGGCGAGGTGCTCGAGCGCTACCTGCCGAAACAGCTCACCGACGACGAGATCGCCGACCTGGTCCGCGAGGCCCTGTCGGCCGGCGGCTTCAGCGGAAAGGCCCAGATGGGCCCGGCAATGAAGGCCGCGCAGTCCGCCGTGGCGGGCCGCGCCGAGGGCGGCCGTGTGGCGGCTGAGGTCCGCCGCCAGCTCGGCTAATTGAGATGTACGTCTGGAGGGGCTCCCGCACGGGGCCCCTCCAGCGATGTTGGCACGGAGCAGGCGCGACATTCATGATAGTCGCTTGTAAAGTAGCTCCATGACTAGGCATTTGATGGGGATAGCCGAGATCCGGGCCCGAATGGGCGGGATCACCCGTCAGCGCGTGTACCAATTGGCCCTCCGCCCCGACTGGCCGGAGCCCTACGACGAACTCGTCCAGGGCCGAGTCTGGAGAATCGCCGACATCGAGGCCTGGATCTCGGCAAACCGCCCGGCACTCGCCGACCCGATCACGAGGATCGACGGCCCCGGCCGCGCCCGGCGGCCAGGCCGCGCCGGGACGGGGCGTCGCGTTTCAGGGTGATGAGCAGGCGCGGGCGCTGCCGTGAGTCCGCGCCCGGCCGCCTGGCCGGCCGCCGGCGCAGGCTGCGGCGAGCCCGAGACCACCCCACACACGACCCGGGCACCTTGCCTGCCGCCAGCGCGGGCGGCGGCGAGACGGAGACCCACCCCACGGTCACCGACTGATGCTGTTCGGCATGTCGAGGGTTGACGGGGCTCAAGTCGGCGTGTGAAGGGCCGATCGCTCCTGGATGACACCGACACCCGGGAGACGAAGTCGATGACCTGCTCCAACTGTGGCTCGACGGCCATTCAGCCGAACGGCTACTGCGCCACCTGCGGCCGACCCGCCGCCGCACCGCAGGCGGGGTGGGTCGCGCCCGACCCGACCGCGGGATACAACTACGCGCCGCCGGAGGGGCCGGCGCCCACGAGCGCTCCACCCGCCGGTGAGCTGCCACCGCCATATCCGCCGCCACCCGTGGGCCAGCCGCCGCACTACGCTCCGCACGCAGCGGGTCAGCCACCGCATTACGCGCCACCTGCAGCGGGTCAGCCACCGCAGTACGCGCCGCCCGTAGAGGGTCAGCCACCGCACTACGGGCCGCCCACGGCAGGTCAGCCGCCGCAGTACGCGCCGCCCGCCGCCGATCAACCGCCCGCGGGGCACTATCCGGCCGGGGCGCCGGCTGGGGGTGGATATCCGCCGCCAGGTGGGCAGCCCTATGTCAACGCCGCGCAGCCGCCCTATGGGATGCCTCAGAACGTGCCCTACGGGGCCTCGCCGCCGCCCTACCACCCCTACCCGCCCATGCCGCCCCGGGCGGCCGGCAACAACTTCAGCATCGCCGCGTTCGTGCTGGCGGGGGTCGGTCTTCTCCTCATTCCGCTGCTCGGCATCCTCGGCATCGTCTTCGGCGCCGTCGCCCTGCGCCGCGGTGAGCGGCTCGGCAAACTGGGCCTCATCCTCGCCATCGCGGGCACCGTGCTCGGTTTCGTGGCCAGCGCCGCCCTCAACCTTCTCTGAACAAACTAATGGGGGTACGGCGTGACGCCGTACCCCCGAAGGAATGTGACCTCAGAGAGCGAGCTGCGGCCTCACCGGCACCGCGGTGACCGCCGGGCCCACGCTGCGGCCCGGCAGCTGCTGCTGGGGAACCGCGTACGGGCCGAGCATCGACTCGATGGCGGGTGCGATGGCGGGGCGGTCGTTGAGCTGGATGAGCCGTGCGGCGCGGGCCAGCGAGCCGGTCTCGCCGTCGCGGAAGCCCTCGCGGTAGCCCTTCTCGTAGCGCTCGCCGCGGCCGAGGGCTCGGCCGAGGGCGAAGCACGTGGAGCCGGCCAGGGCGAGCAGGAAGAGCAACGCGAAGGGTGTCACCGTTATTTTCCTTCCGGGGCTTATGTACCAATTAGCCGAAAAGTACCCCTCAAGGATCCCGCATGCGGTAGAGCGGTGATCAAGTACGCCAACGGGTGAAGATCAACCCAGCACGGCGATCGATGCTCGCAGCAGTTTGGCCGGCACCTCGGCCGGGTCGGTCGGGCGGCACAGGTGATATCCCTGTCCATATCCGCAGCCCAGCCGCCTCAGAGCGGCCAGCTGAGCGACGTTCTCGATGCCCTCGGCCACCACCCGGAGGCCCAGGATCTGCGCAAGCTCCACGATCGTGCGCACCAGGGCCAGATCCTCGCCGGTGAGCTCGGCCCGCGCGATGAAGGCCCGATCGATCTTCAGTTCGTCGACCGGCAGCTCGCGGAGATAGGCCAGCGACGAGTAGCCCGTACCGAAATCGTCGATGGACAGCTGCACGCCGAGCCCGCGCAGCTGATGCAGCGCCGCCTTGCCCAGGTCGGGCTCGCTCATCAGCACCGACTCGGTCAGCTCCAGCGTCACCGCGCTCGACGGCAGCCCGGCGATGGCCAGCGCCTTCATCACGTTGTCGGCGAAGCGCGGATGGACGAGCTGATGGCCCGACACGTTGACGTTGAGCCCCAGGTCGGGGAAGTCGCGCCGCCACTTGGCGACCTGCATCGCGCTCGTCTCCAGCGCCCACTGGCCGATGTCGACGATCAGCCCGAACTCCTCGGCGATCGGGATGAAGTCGACCGGCGAGACGAACCCGCGGGTCGGGCTGTACCAGCGGATCAGCGCCTCGGCGCCGACCGGCTTGCCGTCGGCCAGCCGGATCAGCGGCTGATATTGCAGGCGGAACTCGCCGTCGCGCAGCGCCCGCTGCAGATCGCCGCGCAGGCTCAGGTGGTCGAGCGCCTCGGCGTGCATGTACGGCTGATAGGCCAGCACCCGGCCCGGGCCGTCCTTCTTCGCCCGGTACATCGCCACGTCCGCGTTGTGCAGCAGCTCCTCCGGCTTCAGCTCCGCCTCGCGGGAGACCGCCACCCCGACGCTGGCCCCGATGAAGATCTCCCGGCCGGCCACCCGGAACGGCTCCTTCACGGCGGCCACGATCCGCTCGCCGATCAGCGTCGCCGCCTCCACCGGCGAGTCGTGCAGCAGCGCCGCGAACTCGTCTCCGCCGAGCCGGGCGATGGTGTCGCTCGCCCGCACGCATCCGCGCAGGCGCCGGGCCACCAGCGCCAGCAGCTGGTCGCCGGCCTCGTGGCCGAGGCTGTCGTTCACCGCCTTGAACCGGTCCAGGTCGACGAAGAGCACGCTGGTCGGGTCCTCCACCGTCGCGCGCGAGGCCAGCACCCGGTTGAGGATGGTCAGGAACAGCGCCCGGTTGGGCAGTCCGGTGACCGGATCGTGGTGCGCCTCGCGGACCGCCTCGACCGTGCGGGCGTCGGTCAGGGCCAGGCTCACCTGCTGGGCGAAGGCGGCCAGCTGGTCGCTGCGCTCGGTGTCCTCGCCGGTCACCCCGCAGAGCAGGGCCACCAGGCAGCCGGCCATCTCGCCGGTGACCCGCACCGGGGCCGCGATCATCTGGCCGCGCGCGTCGATCCGTACGAGAGCCGATCCTCCCGCCATCGCCGCCCGGGCCAGGCCCTCCGGCGGCGTCACTCCGCCGCCCGAGGTCGAGGCGACCGTGAGCCGCCGCTCCTGACCGCCCTCGGCCAGCAGCAGCGTCACCGTGGCCCCGCCCAGCAGGCCGGCCGCGCCGCCGGTCACCGCGTCCAGGATCTCCGGGAGCGGCCGCCGGGCCGAGATCCCCCGCTGGATGGTCAGCAGCGTCTCCACGAGCCGCTGACGGGTCTGCGCGGAGGTCGCCTGGCGCTCCTTCTCGGCCCGCAGATGGCGCTCCGCGGCCAGCACCCGGATGCTGCGCAGGGCCAGGCCCAGCACCTGGCCCATGCCCTGGAGCATCTGCCGCTCCTCGGGCGCGAACGGCTCGGCCAGCCGGGCCACCACCAGCGCCTCGCCCGCCTGGTCGCCCAGCGGGTTGGCGACCGCGTGCAGCTCACCCACGTTCGGCACGATCAGCATCGGCTGGCCGGCGGCGACCTCCAGGACGCCCGCTTCCGGCACGACCCTTCCGAAGCCGTACGCCCCGTGCACGCCACCGTCGCGCACGACCGCGCCGACCTCGGCGTCGACCATCTCGGCGGCCCGCTCGACTGCGTTGGCGATGGCCGACTCCTCGTCCTCGGCCGCGTTGACCGCGGTGAAGTACTCGGTGAGCTGATGAGTCGACCAGGCCAGCATGGGTCAGGCCAGGGCGAGGGTGACGAGGGTCAGATGGTGCATGCCGAGCGCGCCACGCACCCGGGCGATCTCCCCGAGCGTGTAGAGGCCGGCGTACGGGGCGTCGCCCAGGGCCGCGTGCATGGCCCGCATCTCGGCGTCGAGACCGCCGTCGATCAGGCCGGCCCGGCGCCCGCCGCAGTCGAAGGCGAGCACACCGAGCGGCGGCAGCGGCTCGAGCTGGGCCACCGCCTCGGCGCAGGACTGGGTGGTCCCGTCCAGCAGCGCCTGCCGGTCACCCTCCATGAGCCAGACCAGCGCGCCCTGCGGCACGTCGGCCGTGCCCCAGACCGAGCGCTCGGCGTCGTCCCCGGCGTGGATCACCCGGATGTCCTCGCCGCTGCGCCGGGAGAGCCCGAGCGGTTGCAACTGCCGTCCCCGGTCGAAGAACTCCTCGGCCGAGCCGTCGAAGTCGTTGCGCCGCAGCAGCACGTCCAGCGCCGGCTGGCCGTCGAGCTGGTAGATGTGCGGGCCGTGGCTCCTGGTGACGACCATGGGCGGTTCGGTGCGCCGCCAGCCGTGGGCCACGCCGACGCCGATCGGGCCGTCCGAGCCGAGCGCGAGACCGATGACGGCGCCGCTGAGCACCTCGTCGCCGTAGAACTGGAAGGTCTGCTGGAAGCGCCGGTCGTCGGCCGAGAAGCCGCCGACCAGCGGGATCGTGGCGCCGAGGGCCGAGTAGGCACCCCGGACGATCTCGTGCGGGCGCCCGGACAGGCCCTCGCAGAGCAGGATCAGCACCTGGTGCTCGTCGTGCAGGCCGTGGACGGCGTCGGCCGCCGCGGCGCCGGCCGCCCGCGGGTCGGACGGGTTGATCGGGGCGACCTTCACCCGCACGGTGAAGCCGTCGCCGCCGAGGGCCGCGACCGACACCCCGCCGTCGGTCACCCCGCCGCTGCCCAGCTCGCCCATCGTGGTGCAGCCGACGATCTCGGCCGCCGGTCCGGCCTCGGCCCGCACGGCGGCCAGCAGCGCCGGCAGATCGTGGCTCGCGGAGGCGAAGACGAAGACTGCCTTGGCCGTACGCCCGCCCACGGCCGCGTGTGCGGCCTCGGCGCCCGCCTTGGCGGAGTCGGGGGCACCACTCTGGCCCACGCCGAACCAGCGGTGCGGGTTGATTTGCATGATCCTCTGATCGGCACCATTTGTCGGTTGCTGAGTGGTTGCTTGTGGGGTGCTGTCGTCCGTCCCCGGAGGGCCTGACAGGCTAGTCCCTTGTGAGTGACTCTGACCTTGCGCGGCAGGTCCGCGCCGTGAGCCGGCTGACCGGCGAGTTCGTCCTGCGCTCGGGCCGGACCGCGACCGAGTACTTCGACAAGTACCAGTTCGAGGCCGACCCGGTGCTGCTCGACAAGCTGGCCGAGCAGATGGCCGTGCTGATCCCCGAGGGCACCGAGGTGCTGGCCGGTCTCGAGATGGGCGGCATCGCCGTGGTGACCGCGGTGGCCCGGCACGCCGGCCTGCCCACGGCCTTCGTTCGCAAGCAGGCCAAGCAGTACGGCACCGCGCGGCTGGCCGAGGGCGCCGAAGTGGCCGGCCGCCGGGTGCTGGTGGTCGAGGACGTGGTGACCTCGGGCGGCCAGGTCGTCATCTCGACGAACGACCTGCGCAAGCTGGGCGCCCACGTCGACCACGCGCTCTGCGTGATCGACCGGCAGGAGGGCGGCACCGAGGCGCTGGCCGCCGAGGGCATCACGCTGCGCGCGCTGCTGACCCGGGCCGACCTGGAAGCCGCGGCCTGACCTGTCGACCCGCCGCCGGGCTATTTCGAGAGCTCGGCGGCGAGCATCTCGGCGATCTGCACGGTGTTGAGGGCGGCGCCCTTGCGCATGTTGTCGCCGGTGACGAAGAGGTCGAGGGCCCGCGGGTCGTCCATGGCCCGGCGGATGCGGCCCACCCAGGACGGGTCGGTGCCGACCGCGTCGATCGGCATCGGGAACTCACCCGCCTCGGGATCGTCGACCAGGATCACGCCGGGCGCGTTGCGCAGGGCCTGGCGGGCACCCTCGGCGTCGACCTCGGAGCCGAAGACGGCGTGGACCGCTATCGAGTGGCCGGTCACCACCGGGACGCGGACGCAGGTGGCCGAGACCTTGAGCGCCGGCAGCTCCAGGATCTTGCGGGACTCGTTACGGAGCTTGAGCTCCTCGGAGGACCAGCCCAGCGCCTCGAACGCGCCCGACCAGGGCACCACGTTGAGCGCCAGGGGCGCCGAGAACGGGCCGAGATCGTCGCCCACGGCCTGGCGCACGTTGCCCGGCCGGGAGCCGAGCAGCCGGTCGCCGGCGACCTTGCTGAGCTGGTCGTGCAGGGTGTCCACACCGAACTGACCGGCGCCCGAGGCCGCCTGGTAGGAGGCCAGGACGAGCTCGCGCAGGCCGTACTCGCGGTGCAGCGGGGCGATCGCCATGATCATCGCCATCACCGTGCAGTTGGCGTTGGCCACGATGTTGCGCGGGCGGTGGCGCAACGCGTCGGGGTTGACCTCGGGCACCACGAGCGGGACGTCGGGCTCCATGCGGAACGCGGCCGAGTTGTCCACCACGATCACGCCGCGGTCGGCCACGATCGGCGCCCACTCGCGCGACACGTCGTCGGGCACGTCGAACATCGCGACGTCGACCCCGTCGAACGCCTCCGGGGTGAGCTCGGCGACCGTGAGCTGCTCCCCGCGGCAGCTCAGCTGCTTTCCGGCCGACCGCGCCGAGGCGATCAGCCGGATCTCACCCCAGACGTTGCGCCGGGAGGAGAGCAGCTCGAGCATGACCGTACCGACGGAGCCGGTGGCTCCGACGACGGCGAGCGTGGGCTGCGCCATGGCAGGCGTTCTTACCGGCCGGTGCCCGCGTAGACCACCGCCTGCTCGCCGCCGCCCAGCTCGAACTGGTCGTGCACGGCGCGGACCGCGGTGTCGAGGTCGCTGTCACGGCAGACCACGGAGACCCGGATCTCCGAGGTGGAGATCATCTCGATGTTGACGCCGGCCTCGCCGATGCAGGCGAAGAAGGAGGCGGCGACGCCCGGGTGCGAGCGCATGCCGGCGCCGATGAGCGAGACCTTGCCGACGTGGTCGTCGAAGAGCAGGCTCTTGAACTTCACCTGGTCCTTGATCTTGTCGAGGGCGGTCATCGCCGTGGAGCCGTCGGCCTTGGGCAGGGTGAACGAGATGTCGGTGCGCCCGGTGCCCTCGGTCGACACGTTCTGCACGATCATGTCGATGTTGATCTCGGCGGAGGCCACGGTCTCGAAGATGCGGCCGGCCGCGCCGGGCTCGTCCGGCACACCCACGATCGTGATCTTGGCTTCGCTTCGCTCGTGTGCGACCCCGGTGATGAGCGCTTGTTCCACGGAAGGGTCCTCCATCGATCCGGTGACCAGGGTGCCGGGCTTGTGGGAATACGAAGAGCGTACGTGGATGGGCACCTTGAAGCGGCGTGCGTACTCCACGCATCGCAACATCAGCACCTTCGCCCCACCGGCGGCCAGCTCGAGCATCTCCTCGTACGTGATCTGCTTGATGTGCTTGGCGTCGGGGACGATGCGCGGGTCGGCCGTGAAGACGCCGTCCACGTCGGTGTAGATCTCGCACACGTCGGCGTGCAGAGCGGCCGCGAGCGCCACCGCTGTGGTGTCGGAGCCGCCGCGGCCCAGGGTGGTGATGTCCTTGGTGTCCTGCGAGACACCCTGGAAACCGGCCACGATCGCGATCGCGCCCTCGTCGAGCGCGCTGCGCAGACGGCCGGGGGTCACGTCGATGATCCGGGCCTTGCCGTGTGTCGAGGTGGTCAGCACGCCGGCCTGCGACCCCGTGTACGACCTCGCTTCGTACCCGAGGTTGTGGATGGCCATCGCCAGCAGCGCCATCGAGATGCGCTCGCCCGAGGTGAGCAGCATGTCGAGCTCGCGGCCGGGCGGAAGCGGGCTCACCTGGTTGGCCAGGTCCATGAGCTCGTCGGTGGTGTCACCCATCGCGGAGACCACGACGACGACGTCGTCACCGGCCTTGCGGGCGGCGACGATCCGCTCGGCGACCCGCTTGATCCGCTCGGCGGTCGCGACGGACGAGCCCCCGTATTTCTGCACCACCAGTGCCACGGCGATCCAATCCTTGGCGTACAAACAATCGCCACCACACTAGCCGTGACCGCCTCGGACGCCGACAGGCGATCCCAGAATCCGGCGCGCCGCGACCGGGGACACGCACGACACGCCGACGTGCGGACCGAGCGATACGGCCGTTGGAGGCGAGAATGTCTCGGTGCGCCCTCGCTTGATGCCTCTGTCCGCCGCCGTCCTCCTCGTGACGGCCATCGGCGCGTGCAGTGACGCCGCGGGCGGCACCACCACACCCACGACGCCGGCCTCGGCGCCACCGGCCACCGGCGCGCCGGACGCCCGGGTCGCGCTGGCCGGCCGGGCCGCCGCCGCCATGGACAAGGCCTATGCGGCGCTCTACACGCTGGACCAGGGCGGCGGAAAGGTGCGCAACGTGGTCGCCACGGTCGGCGCCGACGGCACGTGGAAGGTGGACGTCGGCGGCGGGGCGCTCGGTGGCACGGCCGACGTGTCGCTGGTCTCGATCTCCACCGGCGTCTATCAGTGCACCATCTCGTCGGCCACCAACCCGATCACCCCGACCTGCGTCAAGCTGGCCGCGCCGGGCAAGCGGGTCCCCGAGGACTACGACCTCGAGGTGCAGCGCCTGTTCCGGCAGTGGCTGAGCGTGTTCACCGACCGGCAGGCGGCGATCGCGGTGACCGAGGTGCAGCCGCTGGCCGGCGCCAAGGGCGACTGCTTCTCGGTCGACTCGACCGCCGCGTCGCTGGCCGACCCGGTCGACATCGGCATCTACTGCTACACGCCCGACGGCGTGCTGACGGCGGCCCGGGTCGGCTTCGGCGTGCTCAAGATGGTCAGCGAGTCGACCGGACCGGCCACCGTGCAGCTGCCGGGAGCCGTCACCGCCGGGCCGCCGCTGGGCCAGGACGCGCCGCCGCCGGTGAACCCGCAGGTGACCCAGCCCTCGCTCGCGCCCTCGGCGTGACTTCCCACGATCCGGGCGTCTTGCTGGCCACGCTGTTGCCGAGCGCGTAACGTCGCAATCGACATGTGGCAGGCGTTCCTTCTTCTTCGCTGCCGCGACGAGGCCCCATCCCAGGCCGGCACCTCGTCGCGGAGTTGACGCGCGCCGCCTTCCTCGCCTCGCCCTCTTAGGAGCAGTTCCACATGTCCGAGTCCAGTCCCTTCGCGTCGCAGCGTGCCAGCACGATGCCGTTCGAGCGCTACGTGCCGTACCAGAAGCAATTCGCCGTTGATCTGACCGACCGGCAATGGCCGGCCAAGCACGTCGAGGCCGCTCCGCGCTGGTGCGCGGTCGACCTGCGCGACGGCAACCAGGCCCTGATCGACCCGATGTCCCCCGAGCGCAAGCGGCGCATGTTCATGCTGCTGGTCCAGATGGGCTACAAGGAGATCGAGGTCGGCTTCCCGGCCGCCAGCCAGACCGACTACGACTTCGTCCGCCAGCTCATCGAGCAGGACCTGATCCCCGACGACGTCACCATCCAGGTGCTGGTGCAGTGCCGTGAGCACCTGATCGACCGCACCTTCGAGTCGATCCGCGGCGCCAAGCGCGCGATCGTGCACTTCTACAACTCGACCTCTACGCTCCAGCGCCGCGTCGTCTTCGGCCTGGACAAGGACGGCATCACCGACATCGCCACCACCGGCGCGCGGCTCTGCCAGAAGTACGCCGAGATCCACACCCCGGACACCGAGATCTTCTACGAGTACTCGCCGGAGTCCTACACGGGCACCGAGCTGGAGTACGCGCTGGAGATCTGCTCGGCCGTGATCGACGTGATCGACCCCACGCCGGCCCGCCCGCTGATCATCAACCTGCCCGCCACCGTCGAGATGGCCACCCCGAACGTCTACGCCGACTCGATCGAGTGGATGCACCGCAACCTGCCCCGCCGCGAGTCGGTGGTGCTGTCGCTGCACCCGCACAACGACCGCGGCACCGCGGTCGCCGCGGCCGAGCTGGGCCTGCTGGCCGGGGCCGACCGCATCGAGGGCTGCCTGTTCGGCAACGGCGAGCGCACCGGCAACGTCGACCTGGTCACGCTGGGCCTCAACCTGTTCTCGCAGGGCATCGACCCGATGATCAATTTCTCGGACATCGACGAGGTCAAGCGCGCCGTCGAATATTGCAACCAGCTGCCCGTGCACGAGCGTCACCCGTACGTGGGCGATCTGGTCTACACGGCCTTCTCGGGCTCGCACCAGGATGCGATCAAGAAGGGCTTCGCGGCGCTGCAGGCCGACGCCGACCAGGCCGGTGTCGAGATCGACAAGTTCACCTGGGGCGTGCCCTACCTGCCGATCGACCCCAAGGACGTGGGCCGCAGCTACGAGGCCGTCATCCGGGTCAACTCGCAGTCCGGCAAGGGCGGCGTGGCGTACATCATGAAGGAAGAGCACAAGCTCGACATGCCGCGGCGGCTGCAGATCGAGTTCTCCGGCGTCGTGCAGCACCACACCGACGAAGAGGGCGGCGAGGTCAGCGCGCAGGAGATGTGGGACATCTTCGCCGCCGAATATCTGGTCGAGCACCAGCTCGGCTCCGCCTTCAAGGTCGTCGACTTCCGCACCTCGACAGTGGACGGCAAGGTCGAGGTCGACGTCGAGGTCTTCCACCGCGGCCAGCGGCGACCGCTGGTCGGCGTCGGCAACGGGCCGATCGACGCCTTCGTGCAGGCGATCGAGCCGCTGGGCGTCAAGGCCCGGGTCCTCGACTATCAGGAGCACGCGCTGACCTCCGGCGGCGACGCCCAGGCCGCGGCGTACGTCGAGGTCGAGGTCGGTGACCGCACGGTGTGGGGCGTCGGCATCGACGAGAACATCGTGAGCGCCTCGATCAAGGCCGTGAACAGCGCCGTCAACCGCGCCCGCTGATCACTTCCGGGGTGCCGCGGCCGTGTGCCGTGGCGCCCCGGCTTCTACTGTGGGACATGTGTCGACTCGCATTCCACTCATTCTGGCCACCGCCCTTCTCGCCCTGACCGCCTGCGAGCCCGTCTCCGTCTCCCCCGGCTCCGATTCCGGGCCGACGTCGAAGCCCGGTTCCAGCAAGACCGCCTCGGCCCAGCTCGACAAGCTGACCGTGGCCAAGGCGGGCTCGATGGCCGGCTACAGCCGCGAGAAGTTCCCGCACTGGCGTGACACCGGCTCGAACTGCGACGTGCGCGACTCGGTGCTCAAGCGGGACGGCAAGAACGTCAAGTTCTCCGGATGCAACGTCGTCGCCGGCACGTGGACCAGCTTCTACGACGGTCAGGTCCTCAACTCGCCGACCAAGGTCGACATCGACCACATGGTGCCGCTGGCCAACGCCTGGCGGTCGGGCGCCTCGAAGTGGACGACCGCCCAGCGCGGCGACTTCGCCAACGACCTGGACGACCCGCAGCTGATCGCGGTGTCGGCCAGCTCGAACCGGTCCAAGGGCGACCAGGACCCGTCGACCTGGAAACCGTCCGAAACCAGCAGTTGGTGCGAATATGCGCAAGACTGGATCGCCGTGAAGACCAAGTGGAAACTCACGGTCACCGACAAGGAGAAGTCCGCGCTCGACGACATGTTGAGGAAGTGCTGATGCCCGAGCTCACTACCGATATCGTCGCCGGCCCCGGTGGGGTGATGACCGACGAGGTCGGCGTCGTGACCGGCGACCTGACCCTGCACACCGAGCTGACCGGCGCCGATGCGGTGGTCCGGGTCCAGTACAAGGACGCCGATGAGTGGTACACGGTGACCGGGGCCAAGGCCACGCTCAAGGACCCGGCCGACGCCGAAGCGATCCACATCGTCGTATCGGGCATCCTAAATCGTCCGGAAGGCTGATCTTCACGGCCGGTACGGGGCAGCAGAACGGGTCCGTACCGTCCTATGCTCTCGGAGCCTCGCAACGCGGATGCTCCAAGGAGACCCCATGAAGATCGGCAAGAAGCCCGCGCGCGCCGCGGTCGTCACGGTCGGCGCCATCGGCGTCGCGGCCGTCGGCTGGCTGGCCATCCCGGCCGACGCGGCGACCGCCGCCGGCGTCGTCAAGGTCGTCAACGGCAGCCGCGTGCAGTACGTCGCCGCCGCCGGCCGCACCAACCAGGTGATCGTCACCCGCTCCGGCAACACCATCACGGTCGACGACACCACCACCGCCATCAAGGCCGGCGCCGGCTGTGGCGCGGTCAAGGGCGACAAGACGAAGATCCGCTGCACCCTCAAGGTCAAGCCGACCTGGATCATCGCGAGCCTGCTCGACGGGAACGACAGTTTCCTGAACAAGACCGATCTCAGCTCGACGGTCGCGGGGGGCGCCGGGAACGACAAGATCTACGGTGGCCCGAAGGCCGACAGCCTTCAGGGCAACGACGGCGTCGACGCCATCTGGGGCCAGGACGGCAACGACACGATCGTCGGCGGCAACGGCAACGACGCCCTCTCGGGCGGCAACGGCGACGACATCCTCGACGGTGCGGCCGGCGCCGACCGCCTCTACGGCTCGAACGGCGACGACGTCCTGGGCGGCCAGGCCGGCGGCGACGTCGAGGACGGTGGCAACGGCGACGACATCTTCCTGCAGCTCCTGCAGTACGCGCCGGGCACCGACGCCGACGTCCTCATCGGTGGGGCCGGCGAGGACGCGGTCGACTACAGCATCGACTACCGCACCAAGGGCATCCGGGCCGACGCCGACGGCGTCAAGGGTGACGACGGCGCGGCCGGCGAGAAGGACACCATCAGCGGCACGATCGAGGCCATCCTCGGCGGCGCCGGCAACGACGTGCTGGTCGGCACGGCCCGCACCGACTTCCTGCTCGGTGGTCCCGGCAACGACGTGATCGGCGCCGGCGCCGGTAACGACTACCTGGCCGGCGAGTCGGGTGTCGACACCCTGAACGGCGCCGCGGGCACCGACTTCTGCTCGCAGGACTACGACGGCGACAAGTTCATCAGCTGCGAGCAGATCTCCAGCGACCTGTCCGCCAAGGGCAACAAGAACCGGCCGTCCCTCGACGTGGACGCGATCCGCGCCAAGGAAGACGTGCTCGGCTGACGCTGAGTTTTCTCACTGAGGAGGGCGGTCCCACACGGGGCCGCCCTCCTTTCCCCTCTTCGCATCCAGAGGTGCACATGCGTCGCTTCCCCCGGCCGGCCCGCATCCTTGTCCCCGCGGCGGCCGTCCTCTCCGTCGGCGCCATCGCGGTGCCGGCCCAGGCCGCCACCTACATCGGCACCGTCTCCGTCGAGCGGTCCAGCATCGTGGCCTACGTGGCCGAGCTCGGCACGGCCCGCCACAACGTCAGCATCACTCGCTCCGGCCGCACGGTGACGGTCGACGACTCCGTGCCGGTCAAGGCCGGCAAGGGCTGCGCCGCGGTCAGCGGTGACCGTACGAAGGCCCGCTGCACCCTCAAGGTCAATCCGACCTGGCTCCGCGTGGTCCTGGGCGGCTACAACGACATCCTGGTCAACCGGACCGACCTGTCGATGACCGCGAACGGCGGGGCCGGCAACGACCGGATCACCGGCGGGCCCAAGCGCGACATCATCGACGGCAACGCCGGGTCGGACGCGATCTGGGGCCTGGGCGGCAACGACGACATCAGCGACCCGGACGGCGCCAACGCCCTGTCCGGCGGTGACGGCAACGACGTGCTCATCGGTGGCTGGGGCAACGACCGGCTGTACGGCGGCAACGGCAACGACGAGCTCAACGGCTTCCTCGGCAACGACATCGAGGACGGCGGCGCCGGCAACGACCACTTCTCCCAGAACGACAACCCGGACCGGGCCGACGCCGACGCCTTCGTGGGTGGTGCCGGCTTCGACACGGTCTCGTACGTCTTCCGCAGCAAGCCGGTGACGGCGGACGCCGACGCGGTGCGCGGCGACGACGGCGTGCCGGGCGAGCGCGACACGATCGGCACCTCGGTCGAGGCCATCATGGGCGGCTCCGGCAACGACCGGCTGATCGGCACGGCGCGCGCCGACTACCTCTACGGCGAGGCCGGCAACGACGTCATCAACGGCTACGCCGGCAACGACCTCCTGATCGGCGGCACGGGCCGCGACTCGGTCAACGGCGGCGTCGGCACCGACCAGTGCGAGCGCGGCAGCGGCGACACCGTCCTGTACTGCGAGGCGTCGTGAAGCTGACGAAGCGGGTCGCGGCCACCGTCCTCGGCGGCGCCGCTGTGGCGGCGACGGTGGTGGTCGCCCTCCCGGCCGACGCGGCCGCCAAGGGCACCGTGTACGTCGTGGACAAGTCGGTCGTGGCCATGGTCGACAACTCGGGCCGGGCCCACAACGTGTCGATCACCCGCTCGGGCCGCACGATCACCGTGGACGACGTCGTGGGGATCACGGCCGGCGCCGGCTGCGCCAAGGTCGACGGCACGAAGGTCCGCTGCGCCCTCAAGGTCAACCCGTCCCGGATCCGGGTCCAGTTCGGCCCCAAGAACGACACACTGGTCAACCGGACCGATATCGCCATCACCGCTCGGGGTGGTGCGGGCGCCGACCGGCTCACCGGCGGCTCGCGGGCCGACCTGCTGGAAGGGGGCGCCGGCAACGACGCGATCTGGGGCCTGGGCGGTCACGACACCATTGAGGGCAGAGCCGGTAACGACGCCCTCTCGGGTGGCGACGGCGACGATGTCGTCCGTGGCGACGAGGGAAACGACACCCTGTACGGCGGCAACGGCCGTGATGTCCTGGACGACGGTCACGGGACCGACCGGGTGTACGGCGGCACGGGCGGTGACATGCTCTACGCCGACCTGGGCAACGACATCTACGACGCCGGCGCCGGTGACGACCACATCCGCCAGGAGGACGAGTCGGGAGCACCGGACGCGGACTCCTACACCGGGGGTCCCGGGCTCGACTTCCTGAGCTACGAGATGCTCAGCAAGCCGATCGTCGCCGACGCCGACGGCGTACGCGGTGACGACGGCCGGGCCGGCGAGCGTGACTCGATCAGCGCGTCGGTCGAGGGCATCAGCGGCGGGTCCGGCAACGACCGGCTGATCGGCACGCCCCGGCGGGACTGGCTCAGTGGCGGCCAGGGCAACGATGTGGTCGCGGGTGGCGCGGGCGACGACGTCCTCGGCGGCGGTGCGGGACGTGACTACGTCAGCGGCGCCGCCGGCAACGACATGCTCTACGGCGACGATCAGATCGACATGTACCCGGTGTCCCCGGACACCTTGCTCGGCGGCCCGGGCCGCGACACCGTGAACTACGGCGGCTACACGCGGCCGCTCACCATCGACCTGGACGGCTCCGCCGGCGACGACGGGCAGGCCGGGGAGCGCGACACTGTCGGCGCCGATGTGGAA
Source organism: Actinoplanes sp. CA-131856 (assembly GCF_050956135.1). Lineage (GTDB taxonomy): Bacteria > Actinomycetota > Actinomycetes > Mycobacteriales > Micromonosporaceae > Actinoplanes. Next base: position 10,422,977 of record NZ_CP191849.1, read on the forward strand.
GATGTCCACGGGGGCTACGGCAACGACCGGATCACCGGCAACGCGGCCGCCAACAACCTGGACGGCGACGGCGGCAACAACGTCATCCGCGGCAGCGGCGGCAACGACAACCTCACCGCCGGCGACGGTCTGAACTACTTCTACGGCGACGCCGGCAACGACCGGATCAATACGAACGACTACGACAAGGACGACCACGTCAACGCGGGCGACGGAGTGGGCGACCACTGCATCGCGGATCTCGGCGACGCGATCGGCAACTGCGAGAAGGTCGACCGCTACTAGCGGCAACGGGAAAGGGCCGCTCCCTCGCCGGGGGCGGCCCTTTGCCGTACGTCTGAATCAGGCGTTGGAAGCCGCCGGACGGCGACCCGCGACGGCCTCGTCGTCGACCACCGGGAAGTGGCAGGCGGTGAGGTGGCTGGCCGGGTCGTCGAGCCGCGTGACCAGCGGCGGCTCCTCGGTGGCGCAGATGTCCTGCGCCTTCCAGCAGCGCGTGCGGAAGCGGCAACCCGACGGCGGGTTGATCGGGCTCGGCACGTCGCCGGTGAGCAGCACGCGGTCGCGCTGGGCGCGGTCACGGCGGACCGGGTCGGGCACCGGAACGGCCGACATCAGGGCCACGGTGTACGGGTGACGCGGGTTCTTGTAGAGGTCGTCCCGCTCCGCCACCTCGACGACCTTGCCGAGGTACATCACGGCGACGCGGTCCGAGATGTGGCGCACCACGGACAGGTCGTGCGCGATGAAGACGTACGTCAGGTCGAACTCGCGCTGAAGGTCGTCCAGCAGGTTGACCACCTGGGCCTGGATCGACACGTCGAGGGCCGAGACCGGCTCGTCCGCGATGATCAGCTTGGGCCGCAGGGCGAGCGCCCGGGCGATGCCGATGCGCTGGCGCTGACCGCCGGAGAACTCGTGCGGATAGCGGTTGTAGTGCTCCGGGTTGAGGCCGACCAGCTCCAGCAGCTCCTGCACGGCCTTCTTGAGGCCCTGCGGGGTGGGGATGTTCTGGATCTGCAGCGGCGCCGAGACGATCGAACCGACCGTGTGCCGCGGGTTCAGCGACGAGTACGGGTCCTGGAAGATCATCTGTACGTCGCGGCGCAGCGGCCGCAGCTGGGTCACCGACTTGTGGCTGATGTCCTCACCCTCGAAGGTGATCGTGCCACCGGTCGGTTCCAGGATGCGGGTGAAGAGCCGGCCGGTGGTCGACTTGCCGCAGCCGGACTCGCCGACCAGGCCCAGCGTCTCGCCCGAGCGGACCTCGAGATCGATGCCGTCGACCGCTCGCACGGCGCCGACCTGGCGCTTGAACAGGCCCTTTGTGATCGGGAAGTGCTTCTCCAGCCCCTTCACCTCGAGCAGGTTCTCGCTCATCTAAATCACTCCATGCTCAGAGATTGGGTAGCACTTCCTGCTGGAAGATCTTGGTGCGCTCTTCCGCCGGCAGGTGACAGGCGACCTTGTGGATGTCGCCGCGAAGCTCCGGCACCTCGGTGAAGGACCGGTTGCCGTTGCGTCCCGCGTACGGGCAGCGCGGGTTGAAGGCGCAGCCGTCCGGCAGGTTGATCAGGCTGGGGGGCGTGCCCTTGACCGGGTTGAGCCGGTCGCGGACCTCGCGGTCGAGGCGCGGCATGGAGCCGAGAAGACCCCAGGTGTACGGGTGCTGGGGCTGCTGGAAGACGTCGACCGCCGGCCCCTTCTCGATCACCTTGCCGCCGTACATGACCAGCACCTCGTCGGCGAGCTCGGCCACCACGCCGAGGTCGTGGGTGATCATGATGACCGCGGAGCCGAACTCCTCCTGCAGGTCACGGATCAGGTCGAGGATCTGCGCCTGAACTGTCACGTCGAGCGCGGTGGTCGGCTCGTCGGCGATCAGCAGGGCCGGGTCGTTGACCAGCGCCATCGCGATCATGGCGCGCTGCCGCATGCCGCCCGAGAACTGGTGCGCGTAGTCGTTGAAGCGCCGCTCCGGCTGCGGGATGCCGACCCGGGCCAGCATGTCGATGGCCCGCTCGCGGGCGACCTTCTTGTTCACGCCGGGGTGGTGCACCCGGTAGGCCTCGACGATCTGCGAGCCGACCGTGAAGTACGGGTGCATCGCGCTCAGCGGGTCCTGGAAGATCATCGACATCTTGCCGCCGCGGAGCTTGCGGACCTCCTCGTCGGTGGCGGTGACGAGTTCCTTGTCGTCGAGCCAGATCTCGCCGGACACCTTCGCGTTGCTCCGGGTGCGGTGCAGACCGAGCACGGCCAGCGAGGTCACGCTCTTGCCGGAGCCGGACTCACCCACGATGCCGAGGGTCTGTCCCTTCTCCAAGCTGAACGTCGAACCGGTGACGGCCTGCACGATGCCGTCGTCGGTCTCGAACCGGACGTTGAGATCTTTGATCTCGAGGAACGGGCGGGCGTTGGTGGCGCCGATGGACACGTGACTCTCCCTCAGGCCAGCCGGACGCGCGGGTCGATCCAGCCGTAGACCAGGTCCACGATCAGGTTCGCGAAGACGATGAAGAACGCGGCGATCAACGTTACACCGAGGATGATCGGCAGGTCGTTCTGGTTGATGGCCTGCAGAGCCTGGTAACCGAGGCCGCGGAGGTTGAAGACCGTCTCGGTCAGGACGGCGCCGCCGAGCAGCGCGCCGAGGTCGAGGCCGAAGACGGTGACGATCGGGGTCAGACCCGACCGGAGGGCGTGCTTGCCGATGACGACACGCTCGGTCAAACCCTTGGCCCGGGCCGTACGCACGTAGTCCTCACCCAGGGTCTCCAACATGTTGGCCCTGGTGAGTCGCGCATACGTCGCCGCGAACAGGAAGGCGAGCGTGATCCACGGCAGGATCAGGTTGACGAACCAGTCGCCGGGATTCTCCGTGAACGGCACGTATTGGCCCTGTGGGAGCCAGCCCAGCCAGTAGACGAAGATCGCCGAAGACAGCAGACCGGTGAAGTAGACCGGTAGCGAAACACCCGCTAACGCGGTGGTCATAGCGGCCCGATCGACGAACGAACCTCTTCGGAGTGCTGAGATCACGCCGAAGGAGATGCCGATGGCGAGCCAGAGGACCGCGGCGCCGAGAGCCAGCGACAGGGTGACCGGGATGTCCTCCAGCAGCAGCGGAGTGACTTCCTGGTCGGTCGCGAACGAGTAGCCGAGGCACGGCGCCGGGCAGTGGGTGACGTCGGGGCCGTTGGCGTAGTCCCGGCCGGCCACGATGCCCTTGAGGAACTTGCCGTATTGCACGTAGATGGGGTCGTCGAACCCCATCTTCTGCCGAATGCCCTCGATCGCCGCCGGGTCCGACTGCTTACCGATATAGAGCAGCGCCGGGTCACTACCGGTGGCCTTCGGAATCGCGAAGAAGATGCCGAAGGTGACCGCGGTCACCACGAGCAGCGTGATGATCGCGTTGATCACGCGACGAACGATGTATGCCAGCACGACATTCGGCCGAGGAGTGGGTGGGCACCGAAGTCCTCGCGGACTCTGATACCCACCCACCGGGGGCGGCCTTCACCAACCCTTCGAATTACCCGTTGTTACTGGGGTGGAGCAGTGAGGATTATTCAGGACGGTGGAGATCTGACCACTGACCTGCGGCGACCTGCAACTCAAGGTATGTCCTGAATAACCCTCAGTCACTTGCCGTCGCTGGTGCCGAGGGCCTGGAAGTCGAGCATGCCGAAGGCCTCGTGAACATAGGCGTTGGTCAGCCGCGGGTTGCGGTAGTTGAGCGCCTTGTCGACCACGAAGGGCAGCACGTACGCGCCCTCCATGACTTTCTGGTTGATCTGGCTGTAGATCGCGGCGGCCTTGTCCGGGTCTGTCTCGGCAGCGGCGTCGTCGAACAGCTTGTCGATCGCCGGGTCCTTGATCTCGGAACGGTTGAAGTTACCGTTCTTCGTGATGAACCGGCTGTCGGCCAGCGGCTGCATGTAACCGGCGCCGGTCGGGTAGTCAGCACCCCAACCGGTGATGATGATGCCGTAGCCGCGCTTCTTCACGATCTCCGGCGAACCGCCGATCGAGGAGTCCTGCGCACCGTCGTACTGATCGATCTTGGCGGTGATGCCGGCTTCCTTGAGCGCGGCCTGCAGCGCCTCGGCGGTCTTGACCTCGGCGGCCCGGTTGTTACGGGCGGCGATCGTCACGTTGAAGCCGTTCGGCTGACCACAGGCGGCGAGGGCCTCCTTGGCCTTGTCGAGCTGCGGCTTGCCCTGCTTGCGGTTGTACGGGTCGTAGTTCGCGTCCGAGCCGGCGATGTTCGGCGGCAGGATGCTGGTGCCGATGTCGCCACCGGCGAACTCGCCACCGCGAGCGGTCTGGATCGACGTCGGGTCGGCCGCGTAGATGACGGCCTTGCGGCAGTCGGGGTTGTTCAGCGGGGCGACCGGCGTGAAGTCGGCGAAGCGGAGGAAGCCGGTGTTCGGGGCGTCCGCGTTCTTCTTCAGGTTGGCGTCGGTCAGCAGCTTGGTACGGGCCGCCGCCTGGACACCGGTCTGGCCGACGTCGAGGTCAGCCGTGCCCGAGAGCAGGCGGCTGTCGAGGTCATCGGCGTTCGTGGTGATCGTCAGGTTGATCGCGTCCGGCAGAGCCTTGCGGATCGGGTCGGTCGCCTGGTCCCAGTTGGGGTTACGGACCCAGGAGATGCTCTTGCCCGGCTTGATCTCCTTGAACATGTACGGACCGGAGGCGGCCGGCTTCGAGCCGTACTGCGCACCGGTGTCCCGCTTCTGCGGCACCGGGCCCGAGCCCGGCATGGCCAGCAGGTAGAGGAAGTCCGAGTACGGCTTCTCGAGCTTGAACTCGATCGTCTGGTCGTCCGGCGTGGTGACCGACTTCAGACCCAGCTTGTTGGGGTCGGTGTCCTTGTACGGGCCGGGGTACTTCTGGCCCTGGTCGAGGATGTTCGGCAGGTAGTACGGGCCACCGGAGATCACGTCGGTCGCCCAGACGCGCTCGATGCCGTACTTCACGTCCTTCGACGTGATCGGGGTGCCGTCGTCCCACTTCAGGCCGCTGCGCAGCTTGAAGGTGTACTTCAGCTTGTCGGCGCTGATCGTCGGCTCGGACTCGGCCAGGTCGGGCTGGAGCTTCAGGCCGTCCTTGCCCGGCTTGGCGGAGTAGTCCACCAGCTTGCGGGTGTAGAGACGGTTGAGGTTCCAGACGAATGCGTAGTAGCCACGCGCCGGGTCCCAGCTGTCGGCGTCCTGCGACGACCACAGGTTCAGCGTGCCGCCCTTTTTGTCGCCGGCGTTGACCACGCTGGTGGTCGCAGCGTTGAACTCCGACTTGCCGTCCGTGCTGCTGCTGCTATTGCTGTCCGAGCCGCCACCGCACGCGGCGGTGGTCAGCCCGAGCGCGAGGGCGACGCCTGACGCCGCCAGCGCCCTTGTCTTGCGTGCCACCTGATCTCCTACCTTCTCGAATGCGAACCCGGCCGGTCCGCGGTGGTACTTCGTCCGGAAGACTCAGCGAGCCTTCGGGTCGAGTGCGTCGCGCAGGCCGTCACCGAACAGGTTGAAGGCGAGCACGGTGATGAAGATGACGGAACCCGGAACGATCATGAACATCGGGTCGATCGAGTACCACCGGACCGCGGCCGACAGCATGCCGCCCCAGGACGGGTTGGGCGGCGGGATACCGACGCCGAGGAAGCTCAACGCGGCCTCGGTCAGGATGTTGGTCGGGATGATCAGCGTCGTGTAGACGAGGATCGGCGCGGCCAGGTTGGGCAGAAGCTCGCGGAAGAGGATGCGGCCCGAGCGGGCGCCCAGGCTGCGGGACGCCTCGACGAACTCGCGCTCACGCAGGGACAGCGTCTGGCCCCGGACGATGCGGCCGATGTACGGCCAGCCGAAGAAGCCGATGACGCCGATCAGCACCACCACCCGCGACCATCGCGGCCCGAGCCCGGCGAACTCGTCCGGGAGCACGGAGAGAAGGGCGATCGCGAAGAGCAGCTGGGGGAAGGCCAGCAGGAAGTCCATGATGCGGCTGATCACCGAGTCGACCCAGCCACCGAGGAAGCCCGCGGCCAGGCCGAAGATGGTGCCGATGATGGTGGAGACGAAGGCCGACAGGAACGCCACCGTGAGGGTGGTCTGCGCGCCGTAGATGATGCGGCTGAAGATGTCCCGGCCACTCTCCGGCTCGACACCGAGCAGGTAGTCCCAGCTGATGCCGCCGAGCGCGCCCTTCGGTGTTCCCAGCGTCGGATCGATCAAGTCGTTGTGGTACTCATCGGTCGGATGACCGATCCACTTGATCAGGAGCGGGGCCAGGATCGCCACGACGATCAGGAAGATGACGACGCACGCGCCGGCGATCGCCACCTTGTCCTTCTTCAGGCGACGCCAGGCGATCTGCTTCAGCGATCGTCCGGCGATCGCCTTCTCGCCAGGGCGGTCGGCCGCGTCGGCGGTAGGCGGGGTCGTTTCGTCGGTGACCGACGCCTCTGGGCCAAGCGACATCTAAGCGCCGGTCCTTCCCCGGCGGCCGGACGTGCATGAGTCCACGGCCACCCGGCACAGGGTCCGGCGAGGACCCGTGAGACCGGAGGACGATGGCCCACGCAGCGAACGGCAACCGATCGGTTATCGCATGCCTCGAGTGCCTACCCTCGTCGCCCGGGTCAGATCAGACTCCGGCCACGAAGGCACTCGACGGCGGGTGTGCCGCCATCGGATAGGAACACTCACCTAATGCGGTGCTTCAGGTCAAGTTCACTGACCGCACACGAATAGTTCCGTGTCCCCGTCGTGATGTGACCGTGACCTGCGGCGCCGACCAATCGGAAACTACCGTGTAGAAGGGCAACAAGGAGCGATTCCGGACCAAAATGCTATCGGCCCGTGATCATACGATCACGTTATGTGTGGTCATACGGCTCTACGGCCCTCAAAAGCGCGACCGAGAGTGATCTCGTCCGCATACTCCAGGTCACCACCAACCGGCAAACCGCTTGCCAATCGTGTGACAGTAATCCCCATCGGCTTGACCATCAGTGCCAGATAGGTGGCGGTGGCCTCACCCTCGGTGTTCGGGTCTGTGGCGAGGATCAACTCCTTCACCTCGCCCGTACCCAGCCTCATCAGCAGCTCGCGGATGCGCAGGTTGTCCGGCCCGATGCCCTCGAGCGGGTTGATGGCCCCGCCGAGCACGTGGTAGCGACCCCGGAACTCGCCGGTCCGCTCGATGGCCACGACGTCCTTGGGTTCCTCGACGACGCAGAGGACCTCGTTGGTGCGGCGAGGGTCCCGGCAGACCCGGCACTGCTCGGACTCGGCCACGTTGAAACAGGTCGTGCAGAAGCGCACCAGCTCTTTCACCTTGCGCAGGGCGGTGGAGAGCCGGTTGACGTCGGCCGGGTCGGCGGAGAGGACGTGGAAGGCGATCCGCTGGGCGCTTTTCGGGCCGACGCCCGGCAGGCGCCCCAGCTCGTCGATCAGGTCCTGGATGGCACCCTCGTACACGCGATCAGAACCCGGGCAGGCTCAGGCCACCGGTGGCCGGGCCCATCTTTTCCTCGGTGAGCTCCCGCTGCGCCTCGGCGGCGTTGTGGATGGCGGCGAGGATCAGGTCCTCCAGCGTCTCCACGTCCTCCGGGTCCACGGCCTTGGGGTCGATCTTCACCGACTTGAACTCGCCCAGCCCCGTGATGACGACGGAGACCAGCCCACCGCCGGCCGTGCCGGTCAGCTCGGCCGCGGCCAGCTCGGCCTGCGCCTGAGCGACCTGCTGCTGCATCTTCTGCGCCTGCTTCATGATCTGCTGCATGTTCGGCTGTCCACCGGGGCGCATCGCACCGCTCCTCAAAGTCCCGTCGCACTACCTGTCAAAACCCGACACCCGTCAATAACCGACAGGACCGCCGGGTAACCGCCGCCCAGCGTAGCCGCCCCGTACCGCCGGCCCCACGCGCCACAGCGGTGTCAGCTCTCGCCGATCTTCTCGGCCCCCAGCGCCTCCTTGAGGAGACGGAAGGCCATCTGCTCACCACTCTCCCGAGCGGTCTTCTCGTCGAGCACCTCGTCGAGCGGCTCGTCACCAGGATCGAAACCCTCGAAGCTGGGCGCGCCCCCACCACCGCCCTTGGGCGGCCCGTCGAACTCCGGGTCGTAGGGAGCCTCCTCGGTGGGCGACCCATCAGACCAGGCCTGCTTGGCCGGCGCCGTACGAGCGGCTCCGCCCCGAGCCCCACCGGCCGCCGCCCGCCCGGCCCCCGCCGCAGCGGCCCGAGCCGCCGCAAGTCCGGCCCCCGCGCCCGAGCTCCGGGCCACGGTGGCAGCCCCCGGCCCACCCGCACCGGACCCACCACCCACCGGCACATCGGCCGGGGCCGCACTGGATCCCCCAGCCCGAGCGGCCGCCGCGGCCGCCCGAGCCGCACTGATCCCCCCGCCCCCAGCCTCACCGGAAGCGGCCGACCCCGCCACAGCACCTTGCGCCGCACTGATCGCCGCACCACCAGCCTCACCAGAAGCGGCCGACCCCGCCACAGCGCCTTGAGCCGCACTGATGGCCGCTCCGTCCGAAACGGCCGAAGCCGCACTCGGCCCGGCGGCCCCCACGGCGCTGGGCCCTTCGCCGGTCGAGCTGGAAGCGGCTGTGTCCGCTGCTCGGCGGCTGCCGCTGTCGTCATCGCCCCAGCCGTTGGCGTCGTCTACGCCGCTCCCCAGCGACCGGACGGCCGGCTGCCCCACCTCGGGAGCCGGCGCTGATGGCGCCACCGATGACTCGGCCGAGCCCACCGCCGCAACGCCAGGCCAATCACTTGAACTGTCGGCCGCGACAGAAGAGCCAGACGCCGGGCTCGCCCCCGCCACAGAGGAACCGGATGTCGGGCTCGCCGCAACGACCGAAGGGCCGGCAGACGGGCTCAGACCCGCCTCCGAAACCCCGGCAGCAGGGCTCGCACCCGCCGAAGAAAGCCCAGTAGCCGGGCTCGCACCTGCCCCCGAAAGGCTTGGCGGCGGGCTCGCCGTCACGGCGGACGGACCGGGGACAGCACTCATCTCAGTGGCGAGGCCAGCGTGTTCCGGCGGAGTGTTCGCCGCTTGCAGGCCGATCGGGCTGACCTCGGGCCAGTCGTTGTCGTCCGCCACCTCCGTGGACGGCGGCGGGGGCGCTAAGCCGCCCGGTTTGACCGGCTCTGGCCAATCGTCGTCGGACGGGGCGGGAGCGGCCGCGGCCTGACGCCTGTTCTGCGGCTCGCGAGCGGCCGCCGCCGGCTGAGCCGCCGGCGCGGACCGCTGAGCGGCGACAGCCGGACGCTGTGCCTGTCCACCACCGTCGTTGCGAGCCGGCGGCCGTCCGCCGCGCGGCGGAGCGACCTGGGTCGCGCCGCCCTCGCCGGCGATCTCGCAGCGCACTTCCCAGCGGCTGCCGAAGACCTCGTACAGCGCGTTGGCGATCAGCGGCGCCCCCTGGGCGATCCGCTGCTGAAGCGACCCGGCGGCAACCGTGAGAAGGACGCTCTGCCCGTCCACCGACCGAACCGTGGCATTGATCGCCGCCGCCCGGAGCACCTTGCCGCCCGGCTGCTTCTTCACCTCTTCGAGAATGTCGTGCCACGCCTGCCGAATCTCCTCGGCCGTCGGCTGCCCCGGCCCGGCCGCCACAGCCTCGACCGCCGCGGCCCCCGGCTCTTCGGGCGCGTCCGGCAACACTCCCGCCGGTTCACTCCGGCGCTCAGGAGCGGGCGGCAGCTCGACCGCGGGTTCACCCCGCTGCTCGGAGGCCGGCTCCACCCGCTGCGGACGAGCGACGTCGCCTACCTGCGGACGAGCGGCGTCGCCTGGCTGCGGACGAGCGGTGTCGCCTGGCTGCGGCCGGGCCGGCGCCGGAGCGGCCGGGGCCGAGGCCGGCTCAGGCATATCGGACTCGTCGTCCCACGGCGGCTCGTCGTCGTAGTGCTCCGCCTTCGCGCCGGACCCGCCGCCTGCCACCTCGTTCCAGTCGGGCTCGGCAGCCGAAGAGCCGCCCGGCGCCTGCCCCGGGGAAGCCGGGACGGACCCGGCCGAAACAGGCGCGGAAGGAGCCGCCGCCGACACACCAGCGGCAGGAGTAACGACCTCAGAGCCTGAGGCGGCACCCGAGCCCGTCGATGTCAGGCCGGCAGGCGGCACAGGGACCGCCGCCGGAGCGGCAGCGGCCGCAGAAACCGGAGCCGCAGAAACCGGGGCTGCCGGAGTCGGGGCCCCAGAAGAAGGAGCGGCAGCAGCCGGAGCCGCAGAAGGAGGAGCCGCTGCGGGCGCGGCCGGCCGGCCGGGCGAGGTCGAACGCCGAGCGGCGGCCTTCGCGGCGGCGCGGGCCGCCGACAACCCGCCGCCGACTCCTCCACCGGCCCCGGCGGTGGGGGCGAGGCTCGGGGCCACACCCGCGTCCGGCTCCGCGGCGGCCGCCGGGGCGCCCGCGATGGCCGCTATGGGGGCGTCCTCCGGACGTACAGCCGAAAAACCGCCCTGCGAAACCCGCTGCTCCATGCGCTCCAGACGCTGGAGCAGCGCGCCCGTCGAGTCGTCGGCGCCGGGCAGCAGCATGCGGGCCGTGATCAGCTCGAGGAGGAGCCGGGGCGCCGTCGTGCCCCGCATCTCGACCAGGCCGTTGTGCACGATGTCGGCACAGCGGGACAACGTCGCCTGACCGAGCCGGGCCGCCTGGGCGCTCATCGACTCGAGCTGGTCGGACGGGCCGTCGATCAGCCCCTTGGACACCGCGTCGGGCACCTGTTGCAGGATGATCAGGTCGCGGAAGCGCTCGAGCAGGTCGGACGCGAACCGGCGCGGGTCGTGGCCGGCCTCGGCCACCCGGTCGATCGTCGCGTACGCCGCCGCGCCGTCGCCGGCCGCGATCGCGTCGCACATCTCGTCGAGCAGCGTGACGTCGGTGACGCCGAGCAGCGAGACCGCCCGCGAGTAGGACACTCCGTCGGGGCCCGCGCCGGCGATCAGCTGGTCGAGCACCGACAGGGTGTCGCGCGCGCTGCCGCCGCCGGCCCTCACCACGAGCGGGAAGACCGCCGGCTCGACAGTGATGCCCTCGGCGTCGGTGAGCTGCTGGAGGTACGGCCTCAGCGTCGCCGGCGGGATGAGCCGGAACGGGTAGTGGTGGGTGCGGGAGCGGATCGTGCCGAGCACCTTTTCCGGCTCGGTGGTCGCGAAGATGAACTTCACGTACTCCGGCGGCTCCTCGACGAGCTTGAGCAGCGCGTTGAAGCCGGCCGACGAGACCATGTGGGCCTCGTCGATCACGTAGATCTTGTAGCGGCTGTTGGCCGGGGCGAAGAACGCCTTTTCCCTCAGCTCACGGGCGTCGTCGACACCACCGTGGCTGGCCGCGTCGATCTCGATGACGTCGATCGACCCGGCGCCGTCGTTGGCCAGCGAACGGCACGACGCGCAGACCCCGCACGGCTCGGGCGTGGGCCCCTGCTCACAGTTGAGCGAGCGGGCCAGGATGCGCGCGCTGGACGTCTTGCCACAGCCACGCGGCCCGGAGAACAGGTAGGCGTGATGCAACCGCCCGCTGCGCAGCGCCTGCGACAACGGCTCGGTGACATGCTCCTGCCCGATGACCTCGGCGAACGTACGCGGCCGGTACTTGCGGTATAGCGCGAGTGCCACTCCAGCCCCTCCTCAACGACCGCGCCATTGTCCGTCGGGGGTATGACAAGAACCAACTCTGTACCGCTGGGGTGGCCGGGGTCGCGCCCCGAGAACGTAAAGGGCCTCCCGTGCACCCGTCAGAGCCCGCTTATCCTTGCTGCCTTCCGGCCCTGGGGAGGTTCACGAGATGCACGCCGCACGAGAGGCTGGCCCCTAGCTTACCCAACCCCGCCGGGCGATGCGCCGGGGACCCGTGCGACGCCCGCGTGGGGCATCTGTATTCTGGCCCACGGAGGATTCGCCTAGTGGCCTAGGGCGCACGCTTGGAAAGCGTGTTGGGGGAAACCCCTCACGAGTTCGAATCTCGTATCCTCCGCCAGCAGACGCCGAAGGGGCTGGACTCATCGAGTCCAGCCCCTTCGGCGTCTCTCAGAGCTGCGCGGCCGCGATGGCGTCGTCGACCTCGGGAAAGATGGCGAAGTAGCGGCTGAGGCCGACGGTCTCGAGCAGCTGGACGAGGAACGGGTTGGCGCCGGCGAAGCTCAGCCACCCGCCGCGGGCGGAGATGACCTGCTTGCTGGTGATGAAGGCACTCAGGCCGACCGAGTCGCAGAACTTCAGGTCGGAGAGGTCGACGACAATCTTCGGTACGGGACGCTCCAGCAGATCCGCGAGGATCCCGTGGAGCTGGCCGGCGGTATCCGCGTCGAGCTCGCCCTTGATGTGGAGAACGGCGACGTCCGGGCGGTGATCGGTGACTGTGGCCTGCATGGGGATCGCTTTCTGGCGGTGATGGGCAACCCAGGCTAGAAGCGATCAACTAATTGTCGTCGGACAAGCAGTGCGTGCGTACGAAAGCAATCGAGCCGGACCCCGAAAAAGGGGCCCGGCTCGATTTCAAAAGATCGGCTGGCCGTGTGATGTCAAGCGGGTGCGGCGCAGCCTCGGCTCCTGGCGCCTTACAGCTTGCGCCACTGCCAGCGTGGGCCACGCCACGCGTCGGCCAGGATCATGGCCGAAGCCCGACCCGGGCACTGCTGCACCTTCGACTTGCCGTCCGGGCCGCCCATCTGAGCTTCGACTTCCCAGAACTCGCCGTCGGTGCGCACGTAGACGTCTCGGCGGGCGAGCCGGACGTCACCATTCCACCAGTGATGCTCAACTCTCACGAGTCAAATCTAGGACAGTTCACAGGTATCGGCGCTGGGCAATCTTGTGAAACTTTCTCACCAGGTGGTTAAAAGCGCATTGTCTGATCCGGTAGTTTTCGGCTTAGTGACTTGCGCAACAGGCACCGTATTTGCGCCGTTCCCCCGTCATCACGGTCTGTCATCGCCACTGGTCGTGGCGAAGACCCTCCAGGGCCGAAACGGCGTCGTTACGTGCACGATACCTGATCTTGGAAAAGCCTCTCCCGGGGGCCCTCACTCGCCGTACATGAAACTGATTCATCAGCACGCAGCGTGACCAACGCCGGGAGCCCGGGGACGCAAAAAACCCGGCGGCTCCACAGGGAGCCGCCGGGTCAGTGGCGGTGGTGAAGGGATTTGAACCCTTGGAGGGCTTGCACCCTCACACGCTTTCGAGGCGTGCTCCTTAGGCCGCTCGGACACACCACCGGGAAGTACGTTACCCGACGCCGATCGAGGCCCGAAATCGGGTTCCCCTTTGCCGGGCAGACCCGGCCCGACCTGGCAGTATCCGAGGTATGAACGAGCGAGAAGAGACGCGCCGATGAGCGTGCACATCGGCGGGCAGCCGGGCGACATCGCCGAGCGGGTCCTGCTCCCCGGCGACCCGATGCGAGCGAAGTGGATCGCCGAGACGTTCCTGCAGGACGCCAAGTGCTACACCCAGGTCCGCGGCATGCTCGGTTTCACCGGCACCTATCAGGGCGTCCGCGTGTCCGTGCAGGGCTCCGGCATGGGCATGCCGTCGGCGTCGATCTACACACACGAGCTGATCAACGAGTACGGCGTGAAGTCCGTCATCCGCATCGGCTCCTGCGGCGCGCTGGCGCCGGACCTCCAGCTGGGCGACGTGATCGCGGCCATCGGCTCGGCGACCGACTCCAACATGAACAGGTCCCGCTTCGACGGCCTCATCGACTACGCGCCGGTGGCCGATTTCGGCCTGCTGCGCACAGCGGTCGAGGTCGCCGAGCGTCAGGGGACCCCGATCCGCGTCGGCCCGATCCTGGCCGCCGACGCGTTCTACACCGACCGTCCGGACCTCTACGACGCGCTCGCCGACTACGGGGTGCTCGCCGTCGAGATGGAATCGGCCGCGATCTACACCATCGCCGCCCGCTACGGGGCGAAGGCCCTGACCATCCTGACCGTCAGCGATCACATCAAGACCGGCGCGAAGATGGACTCGGCCCAGCGCGAGCAGGGCTTCGGCGACATGGTGAAAATCGGTCTCGAGACCGCGATCACCGGCGCCGCCTGATCTGGTTGCCGCGGCATCGGCGATGCCGCGGCTCCCAGCTGTACGTCGGTGAGCACCACCCAAGCGCAGACCCGAGCCGGCGCGAGGAGCCTCCGCGGCATCTTCGAGCGCCCGTGCCGCGTTCAACGCCGAGCGCGGCCTTCGACGCCCTCGCCGCCCTCAACGCCCAGCGCGGTCCTCGCGGCCTTCAACACCCGCGCCGCCCTCAACGCCGGCGCGGCCCTCAACACCCGCGCGGCCCTCAACGCCGGCGCGGCCGAAGAAGCCTCGCAGCAGGGCGGAGCACTCGTTTTCGAGCACCCCCGCGTACACCTCGGGCCGGTGGTTGAGGCGGCGGTCGCGCACCACGTCCCAGAGCGAGCCGACCGCACCCGTCTTCGGCTCCCAGGCCCCGAACACCAGCGTGGACACCCGAGCCAGGACGAGCGCTCCGGCGCACATGGTGCACGGCTCCAACGTCACCACGAGCGTGCAGCCGCTGAGCCGCCAACTGCCCGTCCGCTCGGCCGCCCGGCGCAGGGCCAGGATCTCGGCGTGCGCGGTCGGGTCACCACTGGCTTCGCGCTCGTTGACGCCGACGGCCAGTTCCGTGCCGTCGGCGTCGTAGACCACCGCGCCCACCGGAATGTCGTCGCCGGCGGCGGAGGCCACCTCGAGCGCGCGCCGCATCCACGACACGTGCCGGGGCGAGATGGCCAGGCTCACGCCTCGCGCAGCTCTTCCATCTCGTCGCCGCAGCCGATCCGCTGGCAGATCTCGGCGGTCACGTCGGAGGGCAGCATGCCCTCTTTGCCGCAGAGCGCGAGCAGCCGGTGCGAGCTGACGCCGAGGTCGTTGAGCAGGTCGGCGTCACCGACCGGGTCGGCGTCGGGATCGGCGGCCGGCTTGTCGTCCTCGTCGTCGTCATCACCGGCGGCGAGATCGTCGATCTCCAGGGCCGGCGGCGTCTCGATCTCGCCGAGGAGCACCGAGCCGATCCGCGACTCGTCCACGAACGCCGAGTCGGAGCCGAAGACCCGCAGGTCCTCACCCTCGTCGAGGCGCAGGACGGCAAGGTACTGGTCGTCGCTCTCGACGAACAGCAACGTCAGGTCGGCGTCCGGCTCCACGTCCCGCAGCGCGTCGACGACCTCGTCGATGTCGGCCAGACCGGTCAGGTCCAGCTCGGACGCCGTCCACCCGTTCTTGCCCCGAGCGACGGCGGCAGCGAATGTCGACAAGTTTCCCCCCACGCGACTTATGTCTTCAGCGAGTGACGGTAGCGGGAAGAACGGCAGGTGCGGCGCGCCACGCCTTGACGGCGGGCGAAGTCGGGTCAAACGTCAGTTCACCAGGCGACGACGCATGGCGATGAGCTCCCTCAGGCGCGCCCGGCGGAGCCTTTGCGGCTGGGTGCTCTCCCGGGCCGATTTCGCGCTCGCGAGGGCGGCCAGCAACTCGAGACGACGGCGGCGCCGATCGGGGTCGAGCCGGGGCGGTGAGGGGGCCATGAAGCCGAGATTCGCCGACCACAAACCGTTCGTCAAGGCCAAGTGCGCACCGCAACCACGAAGGCACATTTGGTCGCCGACAAGCCGGTCAAGATCGGGCAAAAGCGGTCACCACAGGGGCCAGTCCTGGGTGGTGATCCACCGCCCGCCAACGAAGGCCACGGCAATCGACAGCCCCAGCCCGGAGGCAAGGGCCACTCCGACGGCGACACCCCGGTCACCCAGGTACGTCAACACGAAGGCGACGGCCCAGGCACTGACCGCGGCCGCGATGGTCCACCAGGCATAACTGGCGAGATCGCGGCCGAGTGTGCCGAAGAGCACCATCCACAGCGCGGCCGCCCCGATGCCGGCCAACAGCGGCCCGGCATTGACGGGATGAGGCTCGCGATAGGTAGGCCGGGACGGCCCCGGAAAGAGCCCGGACCCGCGAACGTGCGCCTGCGGATGCGCCGCCAGCGAACCAGGCGCCTGCGGATGTCCGACCGGCGAACCAGACGCCTGCAGATGCCCGACCGGCGAACCAGGCGCCTGCGGATGCCCGACCGGCACACCAGGCGCCTGCGGACGCGCGGCCAGCGAACCAGGCGGCGGCGATGGCGCGCCGTAGGGACCCGCGGCATAAGGCCCAGCTGGCGAAGGACCGAACGGCGCAGGGCCAGACGGCGCGGAACCAGACGGCCCGGGAGCGGACGACGCAGGACCAGACGGCCCGGGACCGGACGGCGCGGGGCCAGATGGTGAAATGCCGGACAGCGCGGAGCCGAAGGGCCCTGGTGACGCCGCATAAGCGGGCGAAGGCTCGGCCGGCTGGTACACGGCCGGTGGCGGCGCGGAAAGCGACGGCTCGGCGGGACGAGGGTTCGGGTCGTTCGGGTCGGTCACCGCTCACCTCCAGCATGGCGCTTCGCCGCCGGCGGCGAGGGGTGCGCCGTCCGGTGAATGCCAGCCTATCCACCCTCACCGGGGCCGAGCGGGTTATCCACAGGCGACGCCGTCGTCCACAGGCTGGTCGGCAGGATGGGGGCACTTCTGCCAGGATGGCTCGGTGCCTTTGTTCCGTGCCCTCTCCGGTTTGACCGTCCTGGCCGTCTGCCTGGCCGGTTGCGGCGGCGTCTCCGGCTCGCCGCCGGTGTCCGCGACGCCGCAGTTCATCGAGCCCGAGGTGACGGCAAGCGCGAGTGGGGGCGCCGACGCGGCCGTTCCTTCCGTGGCGGCCGCGCCCAGTTCGGGGCCCGCGCCCACCGACGCGGCCCCGGCCACGACACCGGCGACGAAAGCGCCGACCACCACGGCCCCCAAGACGGTGAAATACGTCTTTCCGGTCAAGGCGTCAAATGTCGACTACCACCCGACCCACTCGAAATATCCGGCGACCGACATCTTCGCCGACTGCGGCGAGCCGGTGGTGGCCACGACCAGCGGCGTCGTTCTGGAGATCAGTCTCAAGGACGTGTACGTCAAGGGGGCGCCGGACGGGCCCAACAACGGCGGCCTGTCGGTGTCGCTGCTCGGCGACGACGGTGTCCGCTATTACGGGTCGCACCTGAGCAAGGTCCAGAGCGGCATCACCAAGGGCGTCCGGGTCACCGCCGGCCAGCTGCTCGGCAAGGTCGGCCACACCGGTAACGCCAACGGCGTCTGCCATCTGCACTACGGCATCTCGCCGCCGTGCGCCAAGGTCGGCGACTGGAAGGTCCGCCGCGGCGTGATCTGGCCGGCCACCTTCCTCGACTCCTGGCGCGAGAAGGGCCAGAAGAGCCCGGTCGCGACCGTCGGCGCCTGGAACCGCTCGCACAACTGCAAAGCCTGACCCGCGAAACACGACCGCGCGGCCTGAGCCGCGAACCAGGACCGCGCGGCCAGACCCGGCGAATCGCGCTGCGACGCCTGACCCGGCGGGAAGTGAAGCACGGGGCCGCACCCTCGCCCGATAGGTGCGGCCCCGTGCTGCCGGGAGAAAAGCTGCGGAAGAAAGCCGCGCGGAGCAGAGCTGCGCTGAGCAGAGCCGCGCGGAGCAGAGCTGCGCGAAGCAGAGCTGCGCGGACCTAACTGAACTGGGCGAACCGCTTCTGCTGGCGGCCCTCCACGGTGGTGAAGGCGCCTCCCATGGCGATCGCCTTGAGGCGCGGGTTCGCCGCCAGGGCCAGCACGCCCTCGACCCCGTTGGCGTCGGCCGTCCAGTCGAGCAAGTGACCGTCGGCGGCGGAGAGGGCGGCCAGCTTGACGCGGTTGTCGGCGCCGTCGACGCAAGTGCCCTGGGCTCCGGTGCGGGCCGTGCTGCACGCCCGGTCGAAGTGGCCGCCGGCGTAGACCGTGTCGCCCAGCACCGTCACCGCCTGGGCGTCGCCGTCGAATGTCGCCGACCAGCGCAACGCCCCGGCGTGCGTGTACGAGCTGATCCGGCCGCCCTGCCCGCCGTGCGCCGAGTAGACCGTGTCGGCCGTGACCGCCAAGGCGTACGTGATGACCGGCGGTTTCGGTTTGAACGTCGTGACCAGCGCGGCCGACGCCGGATCGAGCGCGGCCAGCCGGTCGTACCCGGGAACGCTGTTGACCCGGTGGAACTTTCCTCCGACGTACACCCGGCCGCCGCCCGCCGCGATCGTCTCCACCTGATCGTCGGCCGTGGGCAGCCAGCGCTTGTCGAGGGCGCCGGTGTTCAGGTTGAAGGCGGCGAGCCGGCCTCGCGCCTGCCCGTCCACCGCCGTGATCGTTCCGCCTACGTAGAGGCGGCCGTGTGCGGCGTACGCGGCCATGGGCCGTCCGCTGATCGTGTGCTTGAACGTGTTGTGCGTCTCGCCGGTCGCGATGTCGAGCCGGGCCAGGCTGTCGCGTTTGACGCCGTTGACCGCTGCGAAGTCGCCCGCCACGTAGATCGACTGACCGCTGACGACCAGCGCCTTCACCCGGCCGTCGGCGGCCGGCGACCACGGCAGCAGCGTTCCCTTGCGGGCGTCGATCGCGGCCAGCCGGCCCCGGGCGACCGGTTTGCCGTTCACGATCGCGGCGGTGAAGTCGCCGCCGACGTACACGATGTTGCCGGAGTAGGCGACGGCCAGGACCGTGCCGTTGAAGCTGGGCATGGCGTCGGAGCCCTGGGCGAAGGCCGGCGCCGCCAGGGACAGGAGGACGGCGATGAAGACCGTCGTGAGCGTTTTACCCCGGTAAGTCACGAGATCACCGTATGAGGAAGGCTCGGTGACACCACCACGCGAAACGGACGAAACTCCACCTGGCCAAAAGGATGATCAAGGGAGGTGTGCGAAGGTTCTGAGCGTGAACGTGACTGTCGTCGGGCTCGGGCTCATCGGTGGATCGGTGCTCAAGGCGCTGCAGGCCTCCGGCCATCAGGTGACCGGCTACGACGCCGACCCCGGCACGCGCGAGGCGGCCGCCGCCGAAAGCTTCACCACGGCCGACTCGATCGGCTCGGCCGTCGAGGGCAGCGATCTCGTCGTCCTGGCCGTACCGCTGCCGGCCCTGCCGCCGATCATCGACGCTCTGAAGGACTTCCCCGGCCTGGTCACCGACGTCACCTCGGTCAAGGGCCCCGTGCGCGACCTGGCCGCCCAGCTCCCCCGCTTCGTCGGCGGCCACCCCATGGCCGGCCGGGAGACCTCCGGCTTCGCCGCCTCCGAGGCGACCCTGTTCACCGGCTGCTCCTGGGTGCTCTGCCTGGAGCCGGGCGAGACCTCCCTCGACGACTGGCACACCCTGGCCGCGCTCTTCACCGAGCTCGCGGCCCGCGTCGTCCCGGTCACGGCCGGGGAGCACGATCGCGCGGTCGCCCAGGTCAGCCACGTCCCGCATCTGTTCGCCACCGCCCTGGCCGGTCAGCTGCGGGACAATCCCCTGGCCGGCACGCTCGCCGCCGGCTCCTTCCGCGACGGCACCCGGGTCGCCGCCACCCGGGCCGAGCTGATCGCCGCCATGTGCGGCGGCAACGCGTCGGCGGTCGGCGCCGAGCTCGACCGGCTCATTTCCGAGCTTCAGGAGGTACGCCTCCTGCTCGACACCGCCGATCCGGTCGCGGCCCTCGTTCCCGCGCTCCGCCCAGCCGTCGATTTGCGCCGCGCCTGGCCCGCCGAGGCCGGCGACGTGATCGAGCTGCCCATCGAGTTCGGTCCACTGCTCGAGCTCGGTCGGGCCGGCGGCTGGATCGCCGCGGTCAATGACACGACAGTCGAGGCCATCCGGCCGGAATCTGACCGCAATTCCTCATAGGTTCTTCCCAGGACCCCGAGAGGAGCACGTCATGCCAGGTCAGGTCGGCGCCATCGAGAACGAGCAGCAGGGCCTTCTCGCCTATCTCACCCAGATGCGGTACGTGCTGCGGCTGACCGCGTACGGACTCACCGCCGAGCAGCTGCGCGCG
Source organism: Actinoplanes sp. CA-131856 (assembly GCF_050956135.1). Taxonomy (GTDB): domain Bacteria; phylum Actinomycetota; class Actinomycetes; order Mycobacteriales; family Micromonosporaceae; genus Actinoplanes. The sequence goes on from NZ_CP191849.1 coordinate 10,442,914, forward strand.
ACCCCGTCCGCCAGCCAGCTCAGCGTCGGCGGCCTCATCAAGCACTGCGCCTCCACCGAGGAGAGCTGGATCAGCACCGTGCGCGGCGAACCGCAGGAGCTTGATTATCAGGCGTACGCCGAGAACTTCCGCCTTCGCGACGACGAGTCCATCGACGACGTCCTCGCCCGGTACGACCGGATCGCCGACCGCACCGAGAAGACCGTGACCGAGCTCGCCGACCTCGACCACCCGGTCCCGGTCGACCATTCGGTGCCGTGGAACCCCAAGGACCTGAGCCACTGGACGCTGCGCTGGGTGCTGCTGCACCTCATCCAGGAGACCGCGCGGCACACCGGCCACGCCGACATCGTCCGCGAGTCGGTGGACGGCGCCACGGCCTATCCGCTGATGGCGGCGGCCGAGGGATGGCCCGAGACCGACTGGCTCAAGCCGTGGCGGCCGGCCTGATCACCCGCTGATCGGTCACGATCGCGGTGACCAGGTCGTACGGGGTCACGTCGAACGCCGGGTTCACCGCGGCGGCCCACGGCGTGACCTCGGCCGATCCCCGGTCCTCGATCGGCACGTCGAGTCCGGTCGCGGTGTCGGGGTCGACCGTCGACTCGGGCGCGACCACCACGAACGGCAGGCCGGCGCGGCGGGCGCCGAGCGCGTGGGCATAGGTGCCCACCTTGTTGATCACGTCACCGTTGGCGCAGATCCGGTCGGCTCCGACGATCACCGCGTCGACCTCGCCCCGGGCCATCAGGAACGGGCCGGCCGAGTCGACCGCCACCCGGTGCTCGATGCCCCATTGCGACAGCTCCCACGAGGTCAGCCGGGCGCCCTGGAGAAGCGGCCGGGTCTCGCTGGCGATGACACCGGCCAGGTGGCCGCGCTGGTGCAGCTCGTGCACCACGCCGAGCGCCGTGCCCAGGGTGACCGCGGCCAGGCCGCCGGTGTTGCAGTGGGTGAGCAGCCGGGGTCGCCCGCCGCAGAGCTCGACGAGCAGGTCGGCGCCGCGGGCGGCCATGGCTGTCGAGGCCGCGATCTCCTCGTCGCGCACGGCACACGCCTCGGCCAGGACCGCGTCGAACGAGGGCAGCCGTCGCGCCGCCCGCCGGGCCCCGCGGGCCAGGTTCACGGCGGTCGGCCGGGCCGCCGACACCCGCTCGACCGCGAGCGCCAGCGCCGCCGGGTCGTCGGCGTGCACCTTGGCCGCCAGCGCCACCCCGAAGGCGCCGGCCACGCCGAGGGCCGGCGCCCCGCGCACGGCCAGCGACTGGATGGCCGCCACCAGCTCACCGACCGTGTGCAGGCGGAGGATCCGCAGCTCCCCCGGCAACGCCGTCTGATCGATGATCTCGATGGCCCCGTCAACCCAGTCGATCGTCCGCATGACGGCGATGCTAGCCACCGGGCCTCTACGCTGGTCGGCATGCCATCTCGTGATCCGGTTGCCGACCTGCGGCGCATCGCCTTCCTGTTGGAGCGGGCGAACGAGGCGACCTACCGGGTCAAGGCGTTCCGTTCGGCCGCCGCCACCGTGGCCGCGCTGCCCGACGGCGAGCTGGCCGAGCGGGCCGCCGCCGGCACGCTGGCCAAGCTCTCCGGGGTCGGCGACGTCACCGCCCGCTGCATCGCCGAGTCCCTGGCCGGTGAGGAGCCGGTCTATCTGCGCCGGCTCCAGACCACGGAGGGCACGGATCTGCAGGGCGCCGCCCGCACCCTGCGCGAGGCGCTGCGCGGCGACTGCCATTCACACTCGGACTGGTCGGACGGCGGCTCGCCGATCGAGGAGATGGCGCTGGCCGCGGTCGAGCTGGGCCACGAATATCTGGTGCTGACCGACCATTCGCCCCGGCTGACCGTGGCCCGGGGCCTGCCGCCGGCCCGGCTGCGCCGCCAGCTCGACCACGTCGCCAAGCTCAACGACGCGCTGCCCGAGGGCTTCCGCATCCTCACCGGCATCGAGGTCGACATCCTCGACGACGGCTCCCTCGATCAGGAGGACGCGCTGCTGGCCCGGCTCGACGTGGTGGTCGGATCGGTGCACAGCAAGCTGCGCGACGAGTCGCCGCGGATGACCAAGCGCATGGTCAAGGCGCTGGCCAACCCTCACCTGGACATCCTCGGTCACATGACCGGTCGCAAGGTCGCCGCGGCCGGCGGCGGCGACAAGGGGCACCGGGCCGGGCACACCCGGCCGCCCAGCACCTTCGACCTGGACAAGGTCATCGAGGCCTGCGTCGAGCACGACAAAGCGATTGAGATCAATTCGAGACCCGATCGGCTCGATCCACCGAAACGCATGCTGACCGTCGCGGTCGAGGCCGGCTGCCTGTTCAGCATCGACACCGACGCCCACGCGCCGGGCCAGCTCGACTGGCTGCGTTTCGGCTGCGAGCGGGCCGCGCTCTGCGGCGTGCCGGAGGACCGGGTGGTGAACACCTGGGAGATGGAACGCCTCCTGGAGTGGACCACGAGCCATGCCTGAATTCCCGTAGGGTCGCCCCGTGGGACGAATTGATGACCTGGCCGACCGCTATGTCGACGAGTGGGCCGAGCTCACCCCGATCGGCGCCACCTACGCCGGCATCGCCGGACACGACGGCAAGACCGACGATTTCTCGCCGGAGGGCTTCGAGGCTCAGACCGAGCTCGTACGGCGTACGTTGAACGACCTTGACGTGATCGAGCCGGAACACGAGTCCGAGCAGGTCGCCAAGGACGCCATGATGGAGCGGCTCGGTCTCGAGCTGGCTCAGGCCGACGCCGGCCAGACGGCGAGCGCGATCAGCGTGATCTCCAGCGGCATCCATGCCCTGCGCGGCGTCTTCGACGTGATGCCGACCGAGGGCGAGGAGGCGGTGGCCAACATCGCGACCCGGCTCGGCGACCTTCCGGCCGCCCTCGAGCAGTACAAGCGCACGCTGCTCGACGAGGCCGACAAGGGCAACGTCAGCCCGCGGGCGCAGATGCTGGCCGTGGCCGAGCAGTGCGACGCCTGGACCGATCCCGACCGCGACGACTTCTACCGCGGGCTGGCCGGCCGGCTCGAGGCCGGCGGGGCCCTCGCCGCCGAGCTGGTGCGGGGCGCCGACGCCGCCACCGCGGCCACGGCCGACTTCGCCGAGTTCCTGCGCCGCGACCTGGCGCCGCGGGGGCGCGACAAGGAGGCGGCCGGTCTCGAGCGCTACGAGCTGGCCTCGCAGTACTTCCTGGGTGCGAAGGTCGACCTCCAGGAGACGTACGAGTGGGGCTTCGCCGAGCTCTTCCGCATCGAGGAGGAGATGCGCCGGACGGCGGCCGCCATCGCCGGCTCCGGCGCCTCGATCGACGAGGCGGTGGCCGCGCTCGACGCCGACCCGGCCCGCAACATCGCCGGCAAGGAGGCGTTCCGCGACTGGATGCAGGCGCTGGCCGACAAGGCGATCACCGACCTCAACGGCACCCACTTCGACATCGAGCCGCCGGTCCGGCGCATCGAGTGCTGCCTGACGCCGACCAGCGACGGCGGCATCTACTACACCGGCCCGAGCGAGGACTTCACGCGTCCCGGCCGCATGTGGTGGGCGGTGCCCGAGGGCGTCACCGAGTTCTCGACCTGGCGCGAGGTCACGACCGTCTATCACGAGGGCGTTCCCGGCCATCACCTTCAGGTGAGCCAGACGCTGCTGCGGGCGGACACGCTCAACCGCTGGCAGCGCCTGCTCTGCTGGTGTTCGGGGCACGGCGAGGGCTGGGCGCTGTACGCCGAGCGGCTGATGGACGATCTGGGCTATCTCGCCGATCCCGGTGACCGCCTGGGCATGCTCGACGCGCAGGCGCTGCGCGCGACCCGGGTGATCGTCGACATCGGCATGCACCTGGAGCTGGAGATCCCGCGGGACAACCCGTTCGGCTTCCACCCGGGCGAGCGGTGGACGCCGGAGCTCGGCTGGGATTTCCTGCGCGCGCACACGCGCATGGAGGAGAAGACGCTCCGGTTCGAGTGGAAGCGGTACCTCGGATGGCCGGGGCAGGCGCCGTCGTACAAGATCGGCGAGCGGATCTGGCTCCAGGCCCGTGACGAGACCCGGCAGCGCAAGGGCGCGGATTTCGATTTGAAGACATTCCACCGCGACGCGCTGAACCTCGGTGGCCTGGGCCTGGACCCGTTGCGAAAGGCACTTGCACGGCTTTGACCTGATTCGGGCTTTTCCTCAGCGGGCGTCTGAGGAAAAGCCCGTTTCTGCCGTATCCGCACCACGACTCAGCGCTACTTTTCTGCTCAGCGCACTCGATCCACTACGCAGCGTTTAATAGACGCCAGTCTTATCGGGTACGCATTATGGATCTTGTGGCTTTTCGTACCGCCGGTCTGCCGTTACCATCGCCGCGGTGACTTTCCTTCCCTCCGGAACCGGTGTGGGCTGGGGCTTCATGACCCCGGGGGCGGAAACTGAACGCTCGTTACAACTACAGCGACCGGGCTCTGTATCCCCCGATCAGCCGAGAGAGATCTGTCCCTTGGAAAGGCGTTTCTTGAGGTTTTCTCGGATAGATTGGCCCGGATCCGTGCGCCCAACCGGCTACGGAAAGTAGCCGTCACAACGGCTCATCGCGTGTGCATGGCGGAGGACGAAAAGCAATGAACAGCCGGCGAACCCGTTTAGGCTCCGCGCTCGCGGTGATTTTGACTGTTTTGGTGCTTGTGCCGACGGCGGTGCTCTTCGGCCGGGTCTGGACGGACAACGCGGACCACCGCGACCAGACCGAGCTGGAGAAGAAGGGCGTCGAGTACCTCACCGCCCTGTCCCCGCTGGTCAGCTCGCTGGCCGAGTCGGAGTCGACAGCCATCCAGGGTGTCGCCGAGCCGCCGGACTCGCTCAAGGTCGCGGTGGCCAAGGTCTCCGACGTGGACAACCGCCTCGGCGACGATCTGAAGACCAAGGAGCGCTGGGCCGACCTCCAGCAGAAGATCGGCAAGCTCGCGGCGGTCAAGGGCCCGACCAACGTCTACGCCGCCCACGTCGAGGTCACCGACCTGATCCTCGAGCTCTACGTCACGGTCCGCCGCAACGCCGAGCTCAACCGCGACCCGGACAGCGACATCTCGAACCTCCAGGAAGCCACGGCGGTCGACATGCCGACCACTGTCGTGCGGGTCAACCGCATGGGCGACCAGGCCAACCTGCTCCAGGCCGCGAAGGGTCCCGCCCAGGCCAACCTGCGGGTGCAGTTCGGCCAGGAGGTCCTGGCCGTGCAGGAGTCGGTGAACAAGCTCACCAACAACCTCCAGGCCGCCGTCGACAACACCAGCAGCCCGACGCTGAGCGGCAGCCTGGTCAGCTCGCTCGACTCGTTCCGCCGCGGCGTCGAGTCGATGACCCGTGGCGCCTCGCTCACCAACGTCAACGTCGCCACCATGTCGACCGCGCAGAGCACGCTGCAGACCGCGCTGAGCACCCTCTCCGGCATCACCCTCAAGGAGATGGAGCGCCTGCTCGACGACCGGCTCGGCTCGCTGAACTACCGGCGCACCGAAGCGGTCATCATGGGCGTGCTGGCGGTCCTGCTGGTCCTCGGCGCCGTCGCCTGGCCGGTGGTCAGCCGCCGCCGCGAGGCCGCCGCCGAGCCGCCGCCGGCGCCGCGCCAGCCCGGTGAGTCGACCCGTGACGTCGCACTGAGCCAGCCGGGTGGCAACCCCGGTTACGGAACCAACCCGTACGGCCAGATCCCGGCCTACGGCGAGCTCGACCCGACACAGCGGGAGCGGTCCGGTGCTCTTCGGTAAATTCCGCATCCTGGGCAAACTCGCCCTGCTGGTGCTCGTACCCCTGCTCGGCGTCGTGGCGCTGAGCGTGCCGATCATCGTCAACCGCGCCGACGCGGCGACCGAGGCACAGTCCACGTCGGACACTGTCGAGCTGGCCGGTCGCGTCGGCACGGCCGTGCAGGAGCTCCAGGAGGAGCGCCTGCTCGCCGTCGGCTACCTGTTCAACCTGGTCGACCAGCCCACCCTGTCCGTGCAGAGCGCACGGGCCAAGGACGCGGTCGCCCGGGTCGACGACGGCGTGACCGTCTCCAAGGAGCTCGCGCGGGCCCTGCGCAACACGTCCAAGCTCGACAACACCCGGCAGAACGTGCTGAACCGGGCGATCAACCCCGACGTGGTGGTCACCGAGTTCACCACCTGGATCACCCCGGTCATCAACGGCGTGGCGCTCTCGTCCACCGCCGACCTGAAGACCGGTGTGGGCCGGCAGCTGTTCGCCCTCGAGCAGGCGCTGCGCACCGACGACCTGATCAGTCAGGCGTCCGGATATCTCACCGCCGCGACGATCACCAAGAACTCCGGCCTGGTCGGCCTGTTCTCCTCCACGCTGGTGCAGATCCAGCAGGTCATCGCCAACTCGCAGGCGTTCTTCACCGACACCCAGTACAAGCTCTACCTGGGTGCGCAGGACGCGTTCACCTCCCGCGTCGGCGCCGACTTCTTCCAGCTGGCGGCGACCGACCCGAGCAACGCCGTGGCGCTGCTGAAGATCGAGACCCTCTTCCCGTCGCTGCGCTCCGTGCTCGTGCTCGGTGGCTTCGTGGAGAAGCGGGTCGCCGCCGACGTGCAGGCCATCGTGACGAGCAACCGCGACGCGGCCATCCGTGACGCCTTCCTCATCGGTGGCGGCTCGTTCCTGCTGCTGCTCCTGGTGATCGGCCTGAGCCTGTTCATGGCCCGCGCGGTCGCCCGGCCGCTGCGCCGCCTCACGGTCTCGGCCGACCGGATCGCCCGCGCCGCCGAGGCCGAGCTCGAGAGGGTGGCCGACGACGAGTCCGAGTCCGTACGCCCGATCCGCCTCGACCCGGTCGACGTCGAGTCCCAGGACGAGATCGGCGACCTGGCCCGCGCGTTCGACCGGGTGCAGACCACGGCCGTACGGCTGGTGGAGCGCCAGGTCCTCGGCCGGCGCAACGTCGCGCAGATGTTCGCGCACGTCGGCCGCCGTACGCAGAACCTGGTCGGCCGCCAGCTGGCCCTGATCGACAACCTGGAGCGCCGGGAGACCGACAGCGACCGCCTGGGCGAGCTGTACCGGCTCGACCACATGTCCAGCCGTCTGCGCCGGAACGCGTCCAGCCTCGTCGTGCTCTCCGGTGGCGCCGGCGCCAACGAGCACATGGCGCCGCTGCCGCTGGTCGACGTCGTCCGTCTCGCCCTCGGTGAGATCGAGGACTACACCCGCGTGGACGTCGACATCCCCGAGGAGATCGTGGTCGTGCCGGCCGTCCTGGCCGACCTCACGCTGCTCATGGCCGAGCTGATGGAGAACGCCACCGCGTTCTCCCCGCCGCACACCCGGGTCGTGGTCAGCGCGACCGAGCTGCGTGGCGGTGCCCGCCTGGCCATCGTCGACAACGGCCTCGGCATGCCGCCCGAGCGGATGGCCGAGGAGAACGCCCGGCTGACCCGCCGCGAGCGGCTCGACCTGGCCCCCTCCGAGGTGCTGGGCCTGTTCGTGGTCGGCCGGCTCGCCCGCCGGCACGGCATCGAGGTGACGCTCACCGAGACGCCCGGCGGCGGCGTCACCGCGTGGGTCGACCTCAACCCGTCCCATCTGATCGCCCGGGTGCCCAGCATGGTCGCCCCCGAGATGGCCCCGTTCCCGTCGGTCGCCGCGCCGTCGGCCCCGGCCGCGCCGCAGGGCTACCACACCGCCGAGTTCGCCCAGGTCATCGCCGGCTCGGCGGCCCGGGCCTCGGTGCCCGGCAGCCAGCAGCCGTTCGACGCGAACGTGCTGGAGCGGGCGACACGGACCCTCGAGACCGGGCAGTCGTGGAACGCGTTCTCGCCGGCCCGGGTCGCCCCGGCCATCGAGGAGCCGGTCTACGAGGCCGAGCCGGTCTACTCGCCGGGCCCGGCGTACCAGCAGCCGATCGCCCAGCCGATCGCGCAGCCGGCCGTCGACCCGGCGTACGAGCTGAACGCTCCGGTCGCCGGCCGCGTGCCGGCGGCGATGCCGGAACTGCCGGCCGCCGGTCCGTCCGCGTGGCACCAGCAGCCGGCCCCGGCCCCGCAGCCGACGTGGAGCACCCCGCCGGCCGTGGAGGCTCCGCCGGTCTGGAACACGCCGCCGGCCGTGGAAGCCCCGCCCGTCTGGAACACGGCCCCGGCCGTGGAGGCGCCACCGGCCATGCCGGCCATCCCGGCCGCCCCGGTGATCCCGCAGCAGCGCACCCCTGAGGAGGACTACCGGTACACGACCCCCACGGCCTACGAGGCGCCGCGGCCGCAGCCCTCCGCCCCCGGCAACGGGAACGGAAACGGGAACGGGACCCCGCTGCGACGCCGTGTGCCGGGCAGCCAGCTTCCCGAAGAGGCCGCCGCGCCCACGCTGCCCTCCCGGTTGCCGTCCCAGGACGACGCGATGGCCGCCCGCTCGGCGTTCGACGACTTCGAGGCGGGGGTGAGCCGCGCCCAGTTCGACGCGGCCGAGACACAGATGACCGCGCCGCCGTCGGCCGGCCATGCACCGCTCGCCCGGCGCGTACCGGGCGCCACCCTGCCGCGGGACGAACCCAACTACCCGCCGCCGGCAAGTCCGAGCCTGCCGCTGGATCCGGATCAGGCCCGGGCCCTGATGGAACAGTTCGAGTACGGCGTCGCACTCGCACTGAACGAAACTCAGCCACAACCCGAGGGACAACCGCGATGACTTCCCCCTACTCGACCGATACCGGCCACGGCTATGCCCAGCCCCAGCTGAGCGCGGAGGCCAAGACCTTCAACTGGCTGCTGGACTCGTTCACGTCCGGCACAGCGGGCGTCATCGAGGCGATCGCGGTGTCCTCCGACGGTCTGCTGATGGCGATGTCCGCGATCAAGGACCGGCCGAACGCGGAGCGCCTGGCCGCTGTCGTCTCGGGCCTCACGAGCCTCGCCGGCGGCGCCGCGAGCTGGTACCGGCTGGGCTCTCTGAACCGCGTCATCATCGACATGGCCGAGGGATATCTGCTGGTCACCGCGATCAGCGCCGGCTCGGTGCTGGGGGTCATCGCCGACCGGTCGGCGAACCTCGGCACCCTGGCCTACGAGATGACGCTCTTCGCGACGAGGGCCGGCGGCGCGCTCAGCCCGCGCCTGATCGCCGAGTTGAAGAACGCCGTTCAGCAATGACCTATCCGGACCCCGACGACCCGGCACACCCGGCTCGGCCGAGTGTCCGGCCCTTCCTGCAGTCCGGTCCGCAGTCGGCCGGTGGTTACCGACCCGCCCCGCGCGAAGAGGTACCTCCGGCCACTGACCCGACCGCGACCCTGCGCCCGTTCGTCATCACGTCCGGGCGCACCGACGGCGCCGATCCCGAGATCGGGATGGAAACCCAGGTGACCGTCAACCCGGCCGCGAGCCGCGTGCGTCTCTCACCCGAGATGCGCGCCATCGTGGGACTGTGTGTCGAGCCCGTCTCCGTGGCGGAGATCTCGGCACGGTTGCGCCTGCACCTCGGCGTCACCCGCATCCTCGTCGGCGACCTGCGCGCCGCCGGCCAGCTCGACGTGCACGTGCTGGACAACGACACCCCCGACCCTGAGACCATCATGCGAGTGATCCGTGGACTACGAGCAATCACCTAACCGCGCCTACGGCGCGGCCGCCGTGGGCAACGAGGGACGGCCGAAGAAGGCCCCGGTCCCGGTCAAGATCATCGTTGCCGGTGGCTTCGGCGTGGGCAAGACGACGACGGTCGGGGCCATCTCGGAGATCGCCCCGCTGACCACCGAGGCCGAGATGACCTCGGCCTCGGTCGGCATCGACAACCCCGGCCTGGGGTCGACGAAGACGACGACGACCATCGCCATGGACTTCGGCGTGCTCACCATCGACCAGACGCTGAAGCTCTACATCTTCGGCACGCCGGGTCAGACGCGGTTCGCGTTCATGTGGGACGACCTGATCAAGGGCGCGCTGGGCGCGCTCGTGGTGGTCGACACCAACCGGATCGACGACTGCTATCCGGCGGTCGACTACTTCGAGAAGGCCGGCCTTCCGTTCGTCGTCGGCGTCAACACCTTCAACGGGCAAATGCAGTACAGCCTGGACGAAGTGCGCTGGGCCCTGGCCGTGCGCGAGGACGTTCCGGTGCTCGCCTATGACGCGCGCTTCAAAGCTTCCGTGCGGGACGCCCTCCTGGTCGTCCTGGATCAAGCCCTCGACAAGGCCATTCGTCAGAAGGCGACGTAGGGTGTGCGGCGGGTCGCTCAGATCGAGGTTCCCAAATCGGCCTCACAGCGGGCACAGTGGAAGGCGACCCGCTACGGAAGGACGATCAGGTGCGAGGCGGACTGGACGACGCGCTCGACAAGCTGGCGCGCCGTGATGAGTTGCGCCGCCGGGCCGCCGGGGAGGCCACGAGCACCCCAGCGGCCGTGACGGAGCTGGTCGAGGCGGTTGCGGGAGTCATCGGGCGCCACCCCGAGCTGGGCGTCAGTGTCGGCGTCGAGGGCGCCGGCGAGCCGCTCCTACTGCATTTCTACGTGGCCGACGGCCAGGTGCAGGTGAACGCGGAGAACGCGGCCGCCCTCCAGCCGGGTGACGGGGACGTTCCGCGGCACGCCGACGTCGACATCGAGGTCGGCGAGCCGGTCGACCGCCCGTGGTCGGCCGCGCCCGCGTCGCCGCCTCCGGCGAGCTACGACGACCAGGAGAGGTACGGCTACTCGCCGCCACCCCCGCACTATTACGACGAGTCCGACACGGCCGAGCGGCAGTACGGCAGCTTCGACCAGCCGCCGGCGCCCGAGCAGCGCTCACCGGCCCACGACGTGGGCGAGTCCTCGCGCGATCTCGGCGCCCGCCTGCGCGACCTCGGCATGGCCTCCTCCTCGCGCGAGGAATACCCACCGCACCCGTTCGCCGCGACCCCGCCGCCACCGGTGCCGGAGCAGTCGCAGGAGGCGACCCGCCGGATCAACCCGACGCCCTTGCCGAAACCGGTGCCGCTGCAGGTCGAGCGCCCCGAGGAGACCGAGATGGCGGCGCGCCGGCTGGCCGCGATGCTGCGTGACGATCCCACTCTGCTCGAACAGCAATAGCGGAGAGTAATGTCGCCATCGCGACCCGACTCCGGCCGGAAGTGCCCGATTTGAGCGCTATCGGCGACGTCTGACATGTCTGGGTTAGGCCGTTCGGCCACTTTGCTCCGGCACTCAGGGTGACGGTCTTGCCTCACGCTGCGTAACTGCATAGCGTTCGACGCGGCCCTCCCCCAGCCTGCTCCGGAGAAGAGTTCGATGTCGTCGCTGCCCGAAGTTCACCTGGTCGCCGGAACGCCGGCCGAGGCGTTCCGGCTCGCACCGGTCGCGCTCGCCATGCGCGAGCAGGCCCGGCTCACCCCGGTGCTGGTGGCCACCGGCGCCGACCCGGCCGCGGTCGACGCGACGCTGGCGCGGTTCCGGCTCACCCCGAAGATCACGCTGCCGTCCGCGGCCGGGCACACCGAGACGGTCCGCCGCTTCGACGAGCTCTGGGCCGCCCGCACGCCGGACGCGGTGGTGGTCCGCGACGACCTGCCGGCGGCGCTCGCGGCGTTCTGGCGGCGGATCCCGATCATGCAGCTCGACGCCGGGCGGCGCGACGGTGACCTGGTCGCGGCCTCGCCCCGGGAGGCCCAGCGGCGCCTGCTGGCCCAGGTCGCCACCGTGCACCTGGCGGCGACCCCGCTGGCCGCCATGAACCTGCTCGACGAGCGCGTCGTCGAGGGTGACCTGCTGCTGACCGGCGGCACCGCGGCCGACGCCGCCGCCAAGCTGCTGCGGCGCAGCCCCCACCAGCGCCGCGTCGTGCTCGGCGTCCCGCCCGAGCGGGCCCAGGCGATCGGGCCGGCCCTGCGCTATCTGGCCGCCCGCCACCCCGACCTCGAGGTCCTCCGCCCCGACCAGGTGCGGACGCTGGCCGAGGCGTACATCGTGGTGACCGACGACGGTGACCTGCTGGAAGAGGCTCTGGCCTTCGGCACGCCCGTTCTGGCCATCAGCGAGAGCACCGAATATTCCGAGGCCGTGCACGCCGGAAGCGTGCGGCTCGTCGCGGCCGACCCGGCCGCCATCACCAGTGCGGTGGCCGAGCTGCTCGACAGCCGGGTCCGCCGCGACGCGATGGCGGCCGGCGGAAACCCGTACGGCGACGGCCTCGCCTCCTGCCGCGTGGCCCAGGCGACCGCCGCCCTGCTCGGCCACGGCCAGTTCCCCGATCCGATGCCCGCCCGTCCGGTGGCGGGAGTGGCCCGATGAGGGAGAGCGCCATGGACGTCGTCGACTTCTGGACGAAGTCGTGGACCAGCGACGACCGGGTCGCGACGCGGCAGTTGCTCGCGCCCGACGCCGAGATCGAGTGGAATCTCGACGCTCCGGTCGACGAGGAGGAGCTGATGCGGATCCTCCACAAGATCGCGGTCTTCGCCGACACGGTCACCGTGGTCGAGCACGCACGCGCCGAGGACGGCGCGGCGCTGCTCTACGACCTGGTGGCGCCGTTCGGGACGGTGCGGATGGTCGAGTTCCTCGGGATCGAGGGCAACCGGATCACCGAGGTCCGCCAGGTGTACGACGTGACCGCCACCGATCGCTTCTTCCCCGGTCTCTACGAGCAGTAGGCCGCCGTTACCCTGTGCACCATGGCAGATCGACTACGGGCCGACGCGCAGCGTAACCGCGCCGCTCTGCTCGCCGCTGCCCGTGAGGTCTTCGGCGAGCAGGGCCTGGACGCCTCGCTCGACGAGATCGCCCGGCGTGCGGGCGTCGGCAACGCCACCCTGTACCGGCGCTTCCCCACCCGCCGTGACCTGATCGCGGCGGTCTTCGCGGGCCAGATGGCCGGTTACGCCGAGCTGGCCGAGGCGGCGCTGGCCGACCCCGACCCGTGGCAGGGCTTCGTCGGATATGTGGGCCGCCTCTTCGAGATCCAGGCGACCGACCGGGGCCTCTCCGAGATCCTGGTGACCAGCAGCTTCGACGACGACGAACGGCTGGCCACGCTGAAGGCGACAGCGCAGCGGGGCGCGGCCGAGGTGATCCGCCGGGCCCAGGAGACGGGCCGGCTGCGGGCCGACTTCACGCGGCAGGACATCAGCCTGCTCATGCGGGCCAACGCCGGGGTGCTGCGCAGCTCGAACGATCCGGCGGTGTGGAAAAGGCACCTGTCACTGGTCGTTGACGGCCTGTCATTTAAGGATCTTTAAGGCAGTCAGCAAGGTCATTTAACGCGCAGCGGACGAGACTCGACTTCCGTCGTCACCCCCTGCGATCGGAGTCACCCCATGCAACGCAGTCGTCTGCGCCTGGCCATCTACGCCTCGGCGGCGGTCCTCGCCGTGGCCGGCGGCGTCGGCGCGGCGGTCGCGGCCACCAACCCGGCCGGCACCACCGCCGCCACCGGCGGCCTCACCGCCACCTTCAGCAAGGACAGCGACTGGGGCACCGGCTACCAGGCCCGCTACACGATCAAGAACGGCACGAGCGCCGCCGTGAACGGCTGGCAGCTCGCCTTCGGCCTGCCGTCGAGCGCCAAGCTGGGCAGCTTCTGGGACGCCACGATCACCACCGCGAACGGCGTGTCGACCGCCAAGAACCCGGGTTACGCGCCGACGATCGCGGCCGGCGCGACCGCGCAGTTCGGCTTCATCGTGACCGGCAGCGGCGCACCCACGAGCTGCACCATCAACGGCGCGTCCTGCGGCGGCTCCGCGACCACGGCTCCCACGACCGCACCCACCAAGCCGCCGGCCACCACACCCACGACGGCCCCGACCAAACCGCCGACCACGGCCCCGACGACAGCTCCGACCAAGCCGCCGGCCACCTCGCCCACCGCGACCACGCCGCCCGCCACCACCGCGCCTCCCGCCGGAAATAACGGAAAGGTGAGATTCGCGCCGTACGTCGACATGGGTCTGCTCTCCAACGGCAGCACCACGCTCGCCCAGCTGGGGACGAGCGGCAACACCAAGTCGTTCAGCCTGGCCTTCGTCACCAGCGCCGGCTGCAAGGCGAGCTGGTTCAACGCCTTCGACCCGCGGGCCAGGCAGTTCGCCGACCAGATCGCCGCCGTCCGCGCGGCCGGCGGCGACGTCAAGGTCTCGTTCGGCGGCGCCACCGGCATCGAGCTCGCCCAGGCCTGCACCAGCGTCACCGCCCTCCAGGCCGAATATCAGGCCGTGGTGAGCGCCTACAACCTCAAGTACATCGACCTCGACATCGAGGGCGCCGCGGTGGCCGACCCGACCACCATCGCCCGCCGCTCGACCGCGCTGGCCGCGCTCCAGAAGGCGAACCCCGGCCTGAAGATCTCGCTGACCCTGCCGGTGCTGCCGGAGGGCCTGACCGCTGACGGTCTCAACGTGGTCCGCTCGGCCAAGAATGCCGGCGTCGACCTCAACCTGGTCAACATCATGGCCATGGACTACGGGCGGGCCGGGCAAGACTACGGCGACCTGGCCATCCAGGCCGTGAAGTCCACCAAGGACCAGATCAAGTCGGTCTACGGCACCAGCGACGCGGCCGCCTTCTCGATGGTCGGCGTCACCCCGATGATCGGGGTCAACGACGACAACGGCGTCTTCGGCCTGGCCGACGCCCGTGACCTGGTCGCCTTCGCCAACACCAACCACATCGGATTCGTCTCGATGTGGGAGGCCAACCGCGACAAGAACGCCTGCAACGGCGCCCTCTTCCAGTGCACCAACGTGGCGCAGTCCCCGTTCGACTTCAGCAAGATCTTCGCCGGCTTCACCGGCTGACAACCCTCGTCCCATCCCCAGAAAAGAGCGTGACTCCGGGCCCCCACCCGGAGTCACGCTTTTGGTGATCAGGCGAAACCGCGTCCCGCCTCGGCCAGGGCCTCCGACACCAGTTCCCACAGGCTCGTGCCCGGCGGCCGGTCGAGCCAGATGTGCAGCGCCACCCGCAGGGCCGCGAGAAAAGCCGCCGAGGTCATCTTCACCCGTACGCCCGCGGGGTCGTCGCCCAGGCGCACGGCGATCTCGGCCGAGAGCTCGCGCTCGAGCGCCGCGAAGGTCTGCACCTGCGCCCCCACGAGTGAGGCCTGCGTGCGCACGAGGCGGCTGCGCGCCACCCACTGCGGATCGACGTCGCCCAGCTCCAGATAGAACTGATGGGCCGCCGCGGTGAGCGCGGCCCACGCCGGCTCGTCCACCGGACGTGCCCGCACGAGCGCGATCATCGAGTGGATGCGCTGATAGTCGCCGTACAGCAAGGCTTCTTCCTTGCTGCTGAAGTAGTTCGAGAAGGTGCGGCGGGAGACGCCGGCCTCGTCGGCGATCGCCTCGACCGTGATCCGGTCGGCGCCGTGCTCCATCGCCAGCCGCATCGCCGCGTCATGGAGGGCCTGACGGGTCGCGGCCTTCTTGCGTTCGCGCAGTCCGGGCTCGGCCGTGGTGCTCATGACATGAGAGTACCGGCGTGTGATTCGGTTCTCAATGAGAAAACTTGCGCACTGGGCAGGTTCGGCGGATAGTTGTATGTGGCAATCAAATCCGTGGGAGGCCGGCCGTGACCGATGACGCGCTGCTGACGCAGATGCAGGAATTGCTCAGGGCCATCCGCGTGTTCAAGAGCAGGCTGGCGCCGCACGACGCGGCCGTGCCGCCCGGCACGCTCGGCACCCTTGTGATGATCGCCACCGGCCGCGGCACTCACGTGAAGTCGCTGGCCGCCGAGTGTGCCCTCGATCCCTCGACGGTCAGCCGCTCCGTGGCGGCGCTGGTCAAGGCCGGACTCGTCGAACGAGCCGCCGACCCCGCCGACGGCCGGGCCGCGGTCCTCGCCGTCACCGAGCGGGGCCGCGAGGTTCTCGACGAGGTCATGACCCACCACCATCGGCAGCTTGCCGATGCCCTGCGCGACTGGACACCCGAGGAGCGACGCGCCCTCTCGACGATGCTTCAGCGCTTCACCGACGATCTGATGGAGGCTGCGCGATGAGCGCCCCGAGCATCACCGGCGCCCGACCGGGCGCCATGTCACACCGCCAGATCATGGAGGCCCTCTCCGGCCTCCTGCTGGTGCTTTTCGTCGCGATGGCCAGCTCGACCATCGTCTCGACCGCGCTGCCGACGATCATCGGCGCGCTCGACGGGTCACAGACCCAGTACACGTGGGTGGTCACGGCCACCCTGCTGACCGCCACCGCCTCCACCCCGATCTGGGGCAAGCTGGCCGACCTGTACAGCAAGAAGTTGCTTGTGCAGATCAGCATCGTGGTCTTCGTGCTCGGCTCGATCATCGCCGGCTTCGCGCAGACCGCTCCGCAGCTCATCGCCGCCCGCGCGTTCCAGGGCCTCGGCATGGGCGGCGTCCAGGCGCTGGTCCAGGTCGCGATCGCCGCGATGATCCCGCCGCGGGAGCGCGGCCGCTACAACGGTTACCTCGGTGGCGTCATGGCCCTGGCCACGGTCGGCGGCCCGCTGATCGGCGGCCTGATCGTCGACAGCAGCCTCGGCTGGCGCTGGTGCTTCTTCATCGGCGCTCCGATCGCCGTCATCGCCCTGGTCGTCCTCCAGAAGACCCTGAACCTCGAGGTCATCCGCCGGGCCAACGTGAAGATCGACTACCTGGGCGCGGCGCTGATCGCGGCCGGCGTCAGCGTCCTGCTCATCTGGGTCTCGTTCGTCGACGGCTCGTTCGCCTGGGTCTCGTGGCAGAGCGCCGCGATGGTCGGTGGCGCCCTGATCCTGCTGGCCGCCGCGGTCTGGACCGAGAAGCGGGTCGCCGAGCCGGTCGTCCCGCTCGACATCGTGACCAAGCGCAACACCGCACTGGCCATCCTGGCCAGCCTCGCGGTCGGCATGGCGATGTTCGGCGGCGCCGTCTTCCTCGGCCAGTACTTCCAGGTCGGCCGCGGATACAGCCCGACCGAGGCCGGTCTGCTGACCATCCCGATGATGGGCGGCATCCTGATCTCGTCGACCATCTCGGGCCGCCTCATCACCAAGTACGGCAAGATCAAGCCGTACATCCTGGCCGGAACGATCATCCTGGTCATCGGCTTCGCCGGGCTCTCGTTCCTCGACCACGACACCCCGCTCTGGTACGTCGGCGCCTCGATGTTCCTGGTCGGCGCGGGCGTCGGCATGTCGATGCAGAACCTGGTGCTGACCGTGCAGAACACGGTCTCGCTGAAGGACATCGGCGCGGCCAGCTCGACGGTCGCCTTCTTCCGCTCGCTCGGCGGCACGATCGGCGTCTCGGTCCTCGGCGCGGTCCTGGCCCGCCGGGTCACCGACACGATCACCACCGACCTGGCCAACGCCGGCGTCTCCGGTGGCAGCTCCTCCGGCGGCAGCGTGAGCACGCTCAACCTGTCGGCCCTGCCGGACGCGGTGCAGCACATCGTCCGGGCCGCGTACGGCGACGCCACCGGCCACATCTTCCTCATCTCGGCGGCGGTGGCGGTGGTCGGCGTGGTGGCCGCGGCCTTCCTCAAGCCGATCGCGCTGCGGACCACGGTCGACGTCGACACCCCGGCCACCCCGGCCCCCGAGAAGGAAGAGGCGCTCACCCGCTGATCCTCCTCGACAGAGATGCGGCACCCCGCAGGGTGCCGCATCTCTGTGTATCCGGCTCGTTACAGCGGTGGCGACAATCGTCACGTCCGCAGACGTGGAACTCGTGGCTAACGCAGAGCTAACCTTCGGAAGCGGAGCGCTGATCATCCTCATTCCCGAGCCCGCGCTGCCGATGATGGTGCCGGAGCCGGAGGGGAGGTGGCAGGTTGGACGCCGAGAGTCTCTCCGCCGCCCTGCTCGAGCTCGAGGACGAGATCAACTGGGATGCCGAGGCGATGCTCGACCGCGCCGTCCGGCTCGAGCGCCAGGCCCGCCTGCTCGGCAACGAGCTGCTCGCCACCCGGGCCCGGCTCAGCCAGGCCAACCTGCGGATGCGCGCTGGCGACGTCGCGGGCGCGGCCCAGCGCATCTGGAAGGTGCACCAGTGGGCCGTCGACCACGGCGCCCGCCAGCTCACCGCCCGCACCCACCTGGTCTGGTCGAACATCCACCGCCACCTCGGCGACCCGGCCCAGTGCCTGGAGCACGCGGTGCTCAGCGTCGAGCTGCTCGACGAGACCGCCACCGACCACATGCGCGTCTGGCACCGGGTCAAGCTGGCCGACGCGCTGGCCTTCAGCCACTCCATCGACGCCGCCCGCTACCGCTTCGAGCAGGCCGAACGCCTGGCCATCGAGTACGGACGGCAGGACCTGAGGCTCGCGGTCCTCAACAACTTCGCGTACGCCGAATACGCCGCCGGCAACCACGAGCTGGCCGAGCGGGTCGCGCAGCGCCTCCAGCGGCACGCGGCCGAGCACGGCTTCGAGCTGGACGCGTCGCTGCTCGACACGATCGGGCTCATCGAGATCGGCCGGGGGCGCTACGCCGAGGCCGAGCACACCCTCGAAGTCTGCATCGAGCGCCACCTGGCCGGCCGGGAGGACGACGCCGACGCGCTGCCCGAATATCTGCTGACGCTCACCCGGGCCCAGCGCGGCCTTCAGGCGTACGACCGGGCCCAGGCCAGCCTGGACGCCTGCCGCAGTCTGTGTGTGGAACGGGAGCTGGCCGACGTGCTGGTGCGGGTGCACCAGGAGCAGGCCGAGTTGCACGCGGCCCGGGGTGAGTTCGCCCAGGCGTACGAGGTCCACAAGCTCTTCTTCTCGGCCTTCACCAACCTGCATTCGCGGCAGCGTGAGGCGCAGGCCCGCACGAGGCAGGCCCTGTTCGAGACGGCCGAGGCGCGGCAGGAGGCCGAGAGGTTCCGCGAGCAGGCCCGCCGCGATCCGCTGACCGGGCTGCGCAACCGCCGCTACCTCGACGAACAGCTGCCCGGCCTGATCGACACCGACCCCGACCTGGTCGTCGCGATCATCGACCTCGACCACTTCAAGCGCATCAACGACCAGCTCTCGCACGACGTCGGCGACCAGGTGCTCGTCCAGGTGGCGAAGCTGCTCGAGACGGAGCTGGCGGCGGTGTCGAAGGAGGCGTTCGTGGCCCGGCTGGGCGGCGAAGAGTTCGTGATGGTGATGCCGGGCCGCGCCGTCGACCAGGCCGCCGCCGAGTTCGACGCCATCCGGCGAGCGGTGCGCCGCTACGACTGGGGCACGCTGACCCGGGGCCTGCCGGTCACGATCAGCATCGGTGTCGCCGGCCTCACCGAGACGGAGAGCGACAATCTCCTGTCCCTGGCCGACCGCAATCTGTACGCCGCGAAGCACGCCGGCCGCGACCGGGTGGTTCACCGGGGCACCCGGGCGGCAGCGGCCTGAGCTGGGACTCAACTTGATCAATTAAGACCGCTACGCTGTACCCCGTGGAGAACGAAGTCGCACCCCCGGGTGTGAACATCAACGTGCCGCACTCCGCCCGCATCTACGACTACTGGCTGGGCGGCAAGGACAACTTCGCGGTCGACCGCGCGGTCGGCGACGCCATGATCAAGGCGATCCCCGGCATGCGTTACATGGCCGGTGAAAACCGCAAGTTCGTCCACCGGGCGGCGCGCAACCTGGTCGAGAAGGAAGGCATCCGCCAGTTCCTCGACATCGGCACGGGCATTCCGACCAGGCCCAACCTCCACGAGGTGGCCCAGAAGATCGACCCGGAGGCCCGGGTGGTCTATGTGGACAACGACCCGATCGTGCTGGTGCACGCCCGGGCCCTGATGATCAGCACGGAGCAGGGCCGCAGCGAATACATCTCGGCCGACATCCGCGACCCCGACTCGATCCTCAAAGACCCGACGCTGGTCGAGACGCTGAGATTCGACGAGCCGATCGGCCTCACCCTGATCGCCATCCTGATGCTGATCGCCGACCAGGACGACCCGTGGTCCAAGGTGGCGGCCCTGCGCGACGCGATGCCGTCGGGCAGCTGCATGGCCATCACCCACCCGACGGCCGACTTCGCCCCCGAAGAGGTGGGCGAGGCGGTCGCGGCGGCCACCGGCGCGGGCATGACCTTGGTCGCCCGCACGAAAGAGGCGGTGGAGCGCCTGTTCGGCGATTGGGAGCTCTTGGAGCCCGGTTTGGTGCCGGTCTCGAGTTGGCGCCCCGACGAGCCGGTCGACAATCCTGAGGCGGCTTACTACTGGGCCGGCGTCGCCCGCAAGCCATAGAACGGCGCCGACGCTAGGCGCGACGCCCGCGATCCGTAAGGCCGGCCTCGTCGGCGTCGCCGCTCCCGTGGTGCTCGGCCGCGCCTTGCCGACGTCACCGCTCCCTTAGTGCTCGGCCGCGCCTCGCCGGGGCCGAACCGCCCGGACGTTGCGTCTCCTCGCGCGCCCTGCGGCCAGCCTCTCCTCGCGCGCTCTGCGGCCGGCCTCCCCTCACGCGCCCTGCGGCCGGGCCGGCCTCTCCTCGCTCGCCGCCTCGCGCAAAGCCCGGTCTGCGTCCGGGCCGCCCTCTCCTCGCTCGCCGTCTCGCGCAAAGCCCGGTCTGCGTCCGGGCCGCCCTCTCCTCGCTCGCCGTCTCGCGCGAAGCGCGACCTGCGGCCGGGCCGGCGCGTCTCCTGCGCGTCCTGACGCCAAACCGGCCGAGCGATCCGGCACGGGGGAACCGGACCGCCCGGCCGGAGCCTGGCGGCGCCCTCAGGGGCGCTGGAGCGGGTGTTACGGCGTCACACCCGCGAATTCAGTTGTTTACATCTCGCCAATAGTGGGTAACCACTGGCCAGCTTCCACGAGAAATCTGTCGGTCGTCTTCACCGGCGGGGGTGGTGGCCGCCGTGTCGAGCCTCGGCGAGCGGCCTCCGGCGACCGAGTGGCGCACACGGGGCGTAATCGAGCCGTGCCGTTGCCGACAGCGAGTGATCGCTCTCGTGAGGCGCCCCTTCAACGGCGTCTCGAGCGTCACCGCGACGGTGGCGGGCGCGATCACTCACGGCTGTCGGAACCATCCTCCTCAGTAGACGGCCGCGGGTCGGCCGCTGTCGCGCCGGGGCGGGACAAGGCATACCTGATCCCCCCAAAACGGTGCGTGACAGCGCTTGCCCGCGTCGACGCCGCGGTCACGTCGTCGGTCACCGTCTCATCTCGATAGAGCGGAGCCGGGTTGCCCCGGCGTGATCCCTCGACCCCTTCGGGGTCGCCCTGGTCGAAGTGCTCAGGGCCGATGTTGGGAACGGACATTGTGGTACCTCTCGCTCGGACGCCCCCGCCAAGGAGCCTCGCGCCGAGGCCGCAGACGCCGTTTCCGCGACCGATCCGTCACTCAAAGATGTCACCCTTAGTGACCCCCAAGAGTGTGCGTACGTGCGTTATCATGCTCACAATCCCGTGAGTACGCAAGGCCAAATGCACGTGCATTTGCACAACGTGTGAGGCATTGATTGCACACAGGAGAGCATCTGTCTCCGGACGATCCCCGACCGGAGCCAACCAAGGGAGCTTCACATGACGCACGCGGTTAACGGCATCCCCGCCGGGCAGTTGGAGGGTGTCACCTGGCAGAAGAGCCGGCGCAGCAACCCCAGCGGCAACTGCGTCGAGGCTGCCGTTCTCCCGAACGGTGACGTGGCCATGCGCAACTCTCGGGACCCCGAGGGCCCGGCCCTGATCTACACCCCGGCCGAGATCGAGGCGTTCCTGGGCGGAGTTCGCGACGGCGACTTCGACAACCTGCTCGCCTGAGACCTCGAACGGTCAAAAGACCAAAAACTAGAGGCGTACGAGACTGCAGCTCGTACGCCTCTAGTGTGAAACCCGAAAAAAGCCCGTCAGGCCGGTCGGCCGATCTCGTGCAGCAGCTTGCCGAGGATCTCCGGCGTGTGGTTGGGCGGCTCGGCGTCGATGCAGACCCGCTCCATGGCCATCGCGTACTGGTCGACGTCCTCGCGCTTGTCCAGATAGATCGCACTCGTGAGCTGCTCGACGTAGACGACGTCGGGCAGCTCCGGCTCGGGGAAGCGCAGGATCGCGAACGGCCCGCCCGCGGCGGCGTGGCCACCGGCGTGGAACGGGATGATCTGAAGCCGTACGTTCGGCTTCTTGGCCGCCTCGATGAGGAACTCGATCTGGGCCCGCATCACGTCGATGCCGCCGATGGGCCGGCGCAGCACGGCCTCGTCGATCACCGCCCAGAGCTGCGGCGCGTCGCCGGGCCGGTCGAGGATGGCCTGACGCTGCCGGCGCAGCTCGACCCGGCGGTCCATCTCCTCCGGGGTGACGCCCGCGTGCCCCAGCATGATCACCGCGCGGGCGTAGTCGGCCGTCTGGAGCAGACCCGGCACGAACTGGATCTCGTACGTCCGGATCAGCGTGGCCGCCGCCTCGAGGCCCAGATAGGACTGGAACCACCCCGGCATGACGTCGCTGAACTGCTGCCACCAGCCCGGGTTGTTGGCCTGCCGCGCCAGGACGAGCAGCGATTCACGCTCGTTGGCGTCCTTGACCCCGTACAAGGTCAGCAGGTCGTTGACGTCCCGTTCCTTGAAGCTGACCCGGCCGAGCTCCATGCGGCTGATCTTCGAGCCGGAGGCCCGGATCTCCCACCCGGCGTCCTCACGGGTGATCCCCTTGGCCTCGCGGAGCTTGCGCAGCTGCGTGCCGAGCAGGATGCGCAGGACTGTAGGGCCGGTTCCCGGCGCCTCCTCCTGCTGCGTACCCGCGCTCACCTGACTCCTCGTCATAGCTGTGTGTGGGCTGCCGGCCGCAGTCCCCAAGCATCCTAAGGGGGAGATCCTCCATGGCGAAACACGCCGAGCGCAACGCCCGGAGCATTCGCCCCCGCCGGATGCACGTGCATCCGGCCTTGCGAACGCACCTGTCGGCGAGGATGATAGCTGACAGACACGCACCGATTGCTGACAGAGCGTGCTGAAAGTTCGGCTTCTCGGCCGATGCGGGGGCTTGGCACCGCGTCCGGCGAGATCTGGGAGGGTCCACTCGATGTCCACGGCACCGACCGCTACCCCCACCATCGCCCCACCTCAGCGAGACCCGGCGGACGTCGCGCCCGCCGACAGCTACCACCCTTCCGACCGGGTGTGGGTCTACCGCGACGGATGGCGCGCCGGCGTGATCGAGGCGGCCTCGCCTCGCGCGGTGACCGTCACCTATCGCCCCGGCGCCCACCTGGGCACCGGCGTCGACACCTTCACCGCGCCCTACGTGACGGCCCGCTCGTCCGAAGACCCGGCGGTCGACCGCCGCCAGCCGTTCCCCGGCCGCGGCAGCCTCTACACCCAGTCCGGTCTTCCGCTGCGCCACTCGGCCGCATGACCGGCGCGGTCACGGTCGCCGCCGTCGTCGGCCTGCTGAGCCTCCTGTCGGGCGTGTGGCTGGGCTGGCGCCTCCGCCAGACCAACAACCAGTGCCCCACATGCGGCGTCTCCCACGCCGCGACCGTGTCCAGCCGCTCCTGAGCACCGGCACACCCGAGCACTCGCCCCCGCGGGCGAGTGCTCTTTCGTGTGTCATCCAACCGGGTCGATGTTGAAGTTGTCGCGGAAGACGTTGGCCGGGTCGTACCGCTTCTTCAGGGCCCGCAGCCGGGCCAGCGACTTTTCCGGCCACGCTTCGTGCACACGTTCGGGGCTCTGGTCGGTCTCGAAAGAGAGATAGAGACCCCGGAAGTGGGACGCCATAGCTGCCCACTTTTCATCCAATTTGTCCTTTGAAGAGCCGAAAGCGACGACTGAGAAGTTGGCCGATCGGTGCGAATAGGCGGTCGCGTCCTCGGCCACGTCGGCCACCGCTCCACCAACCGATCGCACCTGGAAGAAGTAGACGATCCCGGAGGCCAGCAGGTCGGCCACCGCCTCGCAGAAGTCCGGCGTCAGGTGGTCGATCAGGCCGGAGCGGGCCACCGGCTCACCCTGCCCTTCGTGGGTGGCATCAGGAACATTCATGACCCCGGCGTACGGCACCAGCTGCACCTGCTGGTCGAGCAGCGGCGCGATCTGCGCGATGGGCGTGAACCGCTCGATGATGGTCTCCGGCTTCACGGCGTCGACCACCCCGTACACCTGGGCCAGCGATTGTCCCCGGCGCGGCGGACCCATGATCAGGTTGGTGGTGACGTCGCGCGGCGCCGCCTCCATCGCCTCGCCCCACTGCCGCAGCAGCCCGGCCGGGTCCGACGCCTCGAACACGAACTGGCCGAAGCCGACATCGCCGATCTCGTCCACCTGGAACTCGAACGCCGTCACGATGCCGAAATTGGCGCCGGCACCCCGTACGGCCCAGAAAAGCTCTTGATTCTCCTCGTCGCTGACCCGGACGCGGCTCCCGTCGGCGAGCACCATCTCGGCCGCCCGGACATGGTCGATCGTCAGCCCGCGCTCGCGGGCGAGCCAGCCGATGCCGCCGGCGGTGGCCAGTCCGCCCACACCCACGCCGCCGTAGTCGCCGCTGCTCAGCGCCCACCCGTGCGGCGCCAGCACGGCCGCCACGTCCTTCCAGCGGGCGCCGGCCTCGACCCGCACCAGGCGATGCTCGGCCGACAGCACGGTGATCTCCCGCATCGACGACAGGTCGATGACGATGCCACCGTCGTTGGTGGACCGTCCGCTGATGCCGTGCCCGCCGCTGCGGACCGCCAGCGGAACGTCCTGGTCGCGGGCGAAGGCGAGCGCCTCGGCCACCTGCCCGGCGTCGCGCGGCTGGATCACGAGACCCGGTGAGCCTCCTCGCATGTAGGTGGAGCGCACCTTGGCGTACCCGAAATCGCCGGGCTCGACGGCCGACAGCGAAGGCGGCAGACCGTCGTAGTCGATGTCGTCGCGCCGCTGGGCGAGCACCGCGGCGCTGCGCACCGGCCCGGTCGTCACCCCTTCCCGGGCGCGTTCCCGCCCGACCGCCTCCCGCACCGCCGGAATCACCTCGGCCGCGAAGCGCTGCATCTCCTGCGGATCGTCGGTGCCGAGGATGAAGGTCGCGACGCCGTTCTCCAGCGCCATCGGGACGAGCTCACCGATCCACTCCTCCGGCGACTTGCCCGGCCCACCGATGTTGAGCAGCCGCCGGATCTCCCGCGGATCGCGGCCGGCAGCCGTGGCCGCCTCGTCGATGAGCTCATTGCCACGGGCCAGATCACCCGATTTGAGGTACGACAGTGACGGCAACCAGCCGTCGGCCTTGGCCCCCACGAGGCGCAGCATCCGCGGCTTGTAGGCGCCCACCCAGATCGGCACCTCGTGTTCCGGCGCCGGCCCGCGCTTGGCTCCGGCCAGCTGGTAGTACGTGCCGTCGTACCGCAGCTGTTTGGTGTCGGCTTCGTTCCACAGCTCCCGGATGACATCGATGGCCTCGCCCAGCTGCTCCACCGACTCTCCGGCGGTACGTCTCGGGAAGCCCATGGCCACCATGGCGTCCCAGAAGGCGCCGGCGCCGAGACCGAGCGCGAGCCGCCCACCGGAGAGCAGGTCGAGGCTGGCGGCGGCTCGAGCCAGGACGGGGGCGGGCCGCATCGGCACGTTGAACACGTTGCCGGCCAGATGGATCGTCTCGGTCTGTGCGGCCACCCAGGTCAGCAGCGTCCAGGTGTCGAGGAACGCCGGCTGGTACGGATGGTCCTGGAACGTGACCAGGTCGAAGCCGAGCTGCTCACTGAGCTGCGCACGAGCGACAGCGGCCCTGGGCGGATTGTTGACGGGAGTGATGAACGTCCCGAATTCGAGCGGGTGACCGTAATCCACACGTCGATCGTAGGTGTGCCACGTGACGGAGCGTACGTTTTTGGGCACAGGGTGGCGGGTATCTATGCCGGCGTCCGGCATCCCCCTCGGAGGTGGTCAGCCGTGCTCGATCCCACTGACAAGGCCGCCTTCGACGGCTTGGTGACCCAGCTGCGCGAGAAGGACCCACGCTTCTGCCGGCGCGTGGACCGGATGAGCCGGCCCAGGCGCCGGCTGCGCACGGCGATGGCGGTTCTGCTGTGGACGATCGCACCGCTGTGCATCGTCTTCGGCGGCTGGACGGGCGTGCTGATGGCCACGCTGGCCGTCGGCTACGGCACGTACCTGTACAACAAGCGCAACGGCACCGCACCGTCACCGATGTGGTGGACGGCGACGCGGAAGCACGCTTAGCGCCACTTCTCCCCGGTGAGCCGCTCATAGACCTCGACGTACCGGTTACGGGTCGCTTCGACCACCTCGTCCGGAATCACCGGCCCCGGCGCGGTGCGGTCCCAGTCGGTGTTGTGGGTGGCCCAGTCGCGAAGGAACTGCTTGTCGAGGTAGCGCTGCGTCCCACCCGGCTTCCACTCGTCGGCCGACCAGAACCGAGCGGCATCAGGGGTGAGCAGCTCGTCGGCCAACTTCAGCGACCCGTCCTTGGTCACCCCAAGCTCAATCTTGGTGTCGGCGATGATGATCCCCTTGGCGGCGGCGATCTCCGACCCCCGCCGATAGACCTCGAGGGTGATCCGCTTGAGCTCGGCGGCCCGCTCGGCCCCCAGCTTCGCCTCGACCTCCTCGTAGGTCATGGGCTCGTCGTGCCCCTGCCCCGGCGGCACCTTGCTGCTGGGCGTGAAGATCGGCTCAGGAAGCTGAGACCCCTCGATCAGCCCCGGCGGAAGCGCCACACCGGAGACGGCGCCGTCCCGCTGATAGTCCTTGAGCCCCGACCCGGCCAGATAGCCCCGAGCGATGCACTCGACCATGACCATGTCGAGCCGCTCACACCGCACAGCACGGCCGGCCCACTCCGCGGGCACGTCAGTGCTGGAGATGATGTGGTTGGGCACGACATCACTCAGCTGCTCGAACCACCACAGCGACAGCTGGGTGAGGATCTTCCCTTTGTCCGGGATAGCCGTAGGCAGCACAACGTCATAGATCGAGATCCGGTCCGACGCGACGAGAAGAAGGTCCTCCCCGTCGGCATAGATCTCCCGGATCTTCCCCGAGTGCAACAGCTCCACGTGCTCCCCTTAGCCAAGTCGGTGTGCCCTGCTCACGCTATCCGACCCGGCGAGGCGCCTCGGAGCGGTACGTGATCGTGCAGACTGTCGCGGTGCCAGACGAGCTCTCCGCGGGACTGTACGAGACGGTAGTTACCGATTCACTTCTCACCGCACTTCGGGACCTTGACCCTCAACTCGTCAAAACGAAGGGTCTTCGACCGGCCGATGCCTCCGATCGCATTGCGCAATTGATAGCCCGCCAGGTCCTCCGCGCCCTCGACTCGGTGGGTCAGGACGAACGCGTGGCCGTTGGTATCGAAGTGGCACAACTGCTCACTGATGCGCTCAATGGACGGCTACCGAAGGCGGGCGTCACGGCCGATCGGGCAGCAGCGCCGGGCCAGGTGCTCACGGCCATCGCGGAATGGCTGCCGGATCGCTCGGAGCACGTACCGGCGTCACCGCTCATCCCGCTTCTCGACACCACCCTGCTGACCAATTCGCGGGGTGAGCCGACGGTCGGCAGTCAGGTACAGCGCGAGATCGAGTCGGCCGATGCCATCGACGTCGTGATGGCGTTCGTCCGCAAGAGTGGCATCCGACGGCTGTTGCCGGCGCTGCGTCGACACACCGAGCGCGGTCGCCGGCTGCGAGTCCTCACCACCACGTACACCGGGTCGACCGAGGCCGCCGCACTGGATGAGCTCGCCAACCTCGGCGCCGACATTCGAGTTTCGTATGACACGTCCTTCACACGCTTGCACGCCAAGGCATGGCTGTTTCACCGCAATAGCAGCTTCAGCACCGCCTACGTCGGCTCCTCCAACCTGACCCATTCGGCGCAGAACGCCGGCATGGAGTGGAACGTTCGCGTCTCGGCGGCCCGCAACCTCGACGTAATCGACAAGATCAGGGCGGTCTTCGACAGCTACTGGGCAAGTGCAGACTTCATCCCGTACACCAAGGAGCAGTTCCAGGAGTCGCTCGACCGGATGCGGCAATCCGACAGGAGTGACACCTTCACCCTCAGCCCGGTCGAGATCCGCCTTGAGCCATTTCAGGAACGCCTTCTGGAGCTCATCGAGCTCTCACGAAGCAACGACCATCACCGCAACCTCCTTGTCTCGGCCACCGGCACCGGCAAGACCGTGATGGCCGCGATCGACTACGCGCGACTCCGTCAGCGTCTGCCCAGGGCGCGACTTCTGTTCGTCGCTCACCGCCAAGAGATCTTGAGCAAGAGCCGCGCCACCTTCCGGCATGCCTTGCGCAACCACGCCTTCGGCGAGTTGTGGGTCGGCAATGACCGACCGAGTGCGTTCGACCACGTCTTCGCCTCGATCCAGAACCTCACCGAGAAGCGGCTGGAGGTGCTGGCCGAGGACCACTTCGACGTCGTCATCGTGGACGAGTTCCACCACGCCGCCGCGCCCTCGTACGAGGCCCTCCTCAAGAAGCTCAAGCCCCGCGAATTGCTCGGCTTGACCGCCACTCCGGAGCGGGCCGACGGTCTGCCGATCCTGCATTGGTTCGGCGACCGGATCGCGGCCGAACTGCGCCTGTGGGATGCCATCGAACAGCACCGGCTCGCGCCCTTCGTCTATTACGGCATCCATGACGGCGTCGACCTGACGGACGTTCCGTGGCGGCGGGGGCACGGCTACGACACCGAGGCGCTCGCCGAGAAGTACATCGCCAACGGCTCGTGGGCTCGTCTGGTCTTCCAGCAGCTCACCGACCACGTTGATGACGTCACCTCGATCCGCTGCCTGGGTTTCTGCGTCAGCGTCGCGCACGCCCGGCACATGGCCGCGCAGTTCGAGGAGATCGGCCTTCGGGCCGTTGCCATTTCGGGAAACACACCGACGGCCGAACGGGTACAGGCGCTCACCGACTTGGAAGCCGGCAAGATCCAGGTCGTTTTCTCGGTGGACCTGTTCAACGAAGGTGTGGACATCCCCGCCGTGGACACGCTGCTGATGCTGCGACCCACCGACAGCGCCACCCTCTTTCTGCAACAGCTTGGCCGTGGGCTTCGCCTTTCTCAGGGAAAGACCTTCTGCACGGTGCTCGACTTCGTCGGGCAGCATCGACGCGAGTTCCGGTTCGACCGGCGCTACCGGGCTCTGCTCGGCGGCACTCGCCTCGACCTGGAGAACGCCATCGAGGAGGGCTTCCCGTTCCTTCCACCCGGCTGCCACATGGAACTCGACAAGGTTGCGCAGGAAATTGTGCTGCGGAACGTCCGCGAGGCGGTTCCCTCGAAGTGGCCGGCGAAGGTACACGAACTTCGGGCCTTGCACCAGGCTCGTGGCGCGGTTTCGCTGGGCGATTACCTGCGCGAGACGGGTCTCGAGCTGTCCGACGTCTATGCCAGTAACCACACGTGGTCCGAGATGCTGGAGAACGCCGGTCTTCCGGTCCAGCCGGCCGGGCCGCATGAGCAGTCACTCCGTCGAGCAGTCGGCCGCATGCTGCATGTCGACGACCGCAAGCGCCTGGACGGCTACGTCCGCCTCCTAGCGGATCGACCCGACGTCAGCACGATGAGCACGACCGAACGTCGCCTACTCCGCATGCTCGTCGCGAACCTCGGCAATCAGGTGTTGAGCAAGCAGCAGTCGATGCAGGAGGCGGTCGACCTGGTTTGGGCGCATCCGCAGGTGTTGGTCGAGGCACGCGAATTGATGGCCACGCTGCACGATGCGCCGAGTCACCTGGCTTACGACGCCTTGCCGGAAGTCCCGCTCCAGGTGCACAGCCGTTACACCCGGATCGAGATGTTGGCAGCGGTTCGGGACGATGTGACCGCCAAGACTCCGGAGTGGCGCGAGGGGGTCTATGACGCCTCGACGGTCGGGGCGGATTTGCTGGCCTTCACGCTCGACAAGACCAGCGGGGACTTCTCGCCCACGACCCGCTACCGCGACTACGCGATCAGCCCGGAGCTGATCCACTGGGAGAGCCAATCGCTGACGTCGGCGAACAGCCCGACCGGCCGTCGCTACCAGGAGCATGCGTCGATGGATCGGCACATTCTGCTCTTCGCTCGCGAGAACACCGATGAGCGCGCATTTTGGTTCCTGGGCCCAGCCACCTACGTCAGTCATGAAGGCGAGCGTCCGATGGCGGTCACCTGGAAGCTGCACATTCCGCTGTCGGGTGACCTCTTCGCAGCATTCGCCGCCGCTGTCGCCTAAAGCAAACGCCGCCCGGTCAGTAACCCTGACCGGGCGGCGTTTGCTTTAGGCGGGCTGCTCCGCCGGGCGGCGGAAGATGGTCGGGGACAGGGTCAGGGCGTAGCCCTTGACGCGGGCCAGGGCCAGCGCGCCGGCCACCGCCGCGATCGTGGTCACCGCGCCGGCCAGCAGCAGCGCCTCACGCGGGCCGATGACGTCGCACAGCCAACCCACGGCCGGGGCGCCGACCATTCCCGACAGCGACGACACCAAGCCCATGGTGGCCAGGACCCTGCCTCGCATCTCCTCCCGGGTGTCGAGCTGGATGCGGGTCGAGACGACCGTGTCGAAGATGACGGCGCCGGCCGCGATCGGGAGGATCAGTGCCGCGAAGCCCAGGACGTTCGGGGCCAGGCCCGAGCAGAACTGCAGCACGCTGATGAAGAAGCCGGTGGCCAGCAGGACCCGCAGGGTGGAGCGGCCGCTGCCGGCCAGCAGCAGGCCGCCGGCGACGGCGCCTACGGCGAAGACCGTGGACAGGAGGCCGTAGGAACCCGACGAACCGGACAGCGGGCCGGCGACCATCGCGGCCATCGACACCTGGTAGTTGCGGCCCAGGGAGCCCAGCACGAACGACAGGGCCAGGACGATCAGCACGGCCGGCTGGGACAGGACGTAGCGGAAGCCGGCCACGATGCCGCGCGACGATGCCGGGGCGCTGTTCAGATGGCGCATTTCTCCGGTACGCATGAGCGCCAGCGCGCCGACCACCGCGAGATACGACACCGCGTTGATGGCGAACAGCGCCGACGGGCCGGTGATGCCGACCAGGACGCCGCCCAGCGCCATGCCGCCGATGCGGCCGGCCGAGCTCAGGACCGAGCCCAGCGCCAGGGCCGAGCCGAGCTGGTCGGACGGGACCAGGGCCGAGCCGAAGCGGCCCAGCATCGGGCCCTCGAAGGAGCTGATCACGCCGGACAGCAGGGCGACGGCGTAGATGATCCAGTTCTGGGAGGAGGAGGCGAAGAGCAGGGCCACGGCCAGCAGCGCTCGCACCATCTGAAACGCGATGAGGAACGGGCGGGCCGGCAGGCGGTCGGCCAGGGCGCCGCCCCAGCTGCCCAGCAGCAGCACGGGCAGGGCCTGGAGCATGACGACCAGGCCCATCGTGGCGGCCGAGCCGGTCGCGGTCAGGATGAGCCAGTTCAGCCCGAGCACCTGCATCCACGTGCCGCCCACCGAGACCAGGTCGGCGGCGGCCCAGAGACGGTAGTTGCGGACTCGCAGCAGCGCGAACATCGGAGCCAAAACGGCGGCACCCCCACAGGAAAGCGACGCCGTCCCTCGGCGCCGCCTGCCTGTTCGGGAAGCGACCCCGAACCGCTTCGGCCTAATCGAGCCGCACTACCAACACGCAACCAGCGGAGTTGTAAACCCCAGGGCTTCAGATGTACGCGGCCACAGCCACCAGCACATTTGCTAGAACCCGCCGCAGCGACCAGGTAGCTGCAACGAAAGCTCCTCACCGGCCTGCGGCCGGTTCGTCACTCGGGCCGCAAACCGGACAGACGGTTCCCGGCCACCGAGAAGATCCACCCGTTCTTCACTATCTGAAAGCCCTCGATCGTGGCCACCGTCCGGCCGGTCGCCGCGTTCAACACCGGACCGCCCGTGTAGAGCAGCCCGCCGGCCCGCATCGGCTGCCCGGCGATCGCCGGCAGCTGCCGCCACCACAGGCGCCGGCCGTTGCGAAGGTCGAGGGCCTCAACCGTGCGCTCGGCCGACCGGTACACGCGGCGGCCGTCGGTCGCGATCAACGAGCCTTGCTTGCCCTCGGCCGTCCAGAGTTGCGCGCCGTCGGAGGCGCGGACGGCCGTCAGCGCCGTACCGTCCGAAACGAGGAACCTGTCGGCGGACGGGGTGGCGCTCTCGGCGTACCAAATGCGCTCTTTGCTCCAAGAAGCAATACCTGAGGTGATCGTCACGGCCGTGGTGGTCTTGCCCTTGACCAGCAACAACCGCCCGTTCGCGGAGACGCCGGAGGCCTCGCACAGGGGCTTGCGCCACAGCTCGCGGCCATCCGTCGCGCGATAGGCGACAGTCACCTGCTCGTCCGAGGGCGAGCCGCCGGAGATCACGACCACACCCTTGTCGACGACGAACGAGGCCACCGGCACCGGCGACGCGATCCGCCACCGGACGCGCCCGGTCGCCAGGTCGAGGCCGACGACCCGGCCGTCGGGGTCGCTCATCGAGTTGCAGTCGCTGTTCGCGGCAACGAGTACGCCATCTGAAACGGCCATCGAGGGCGTGGTCGAATCGTCCGGGTCTTCCCAGTCGAATCGCCAGGCGAGGCGCCCGGTCATCGCCCGATAGGACGAGATGCCCCGCTCGTCCGTGGCGATGACCGAGCCATCCCCGCCACCCAAACGGGACGCCGACGGACCGCCGCGGCCGGCGCTGGCGGGGAATGCCAACGAACCGCCGCCCGCGCTAGTGAGGGCCGCCGACGGACCGCCGCCCGCACTAGTGAGGGCCGCTGACGGACCACCGCCCGCACTGCTGAGGGCCGCCGTCGGACCACCGCCCGCACGGGCGAGTGACGCTGACGGACCGCCGTCCGCGCGGGCGGGGAATGCCGACGGGCCTCCGGTACCGGAGCTGACGTGGAACTCCGACGGGCCGCTGCCGCTGCTGAACAGGGGTGCCGACGGGCCGCCGCACGCGCCCGGCTTCTCGCGCAGCGCTACTGACCACCGCGGGGTGAGGCCGCCGATGGTGCCGGCGCTGACGACGGATTCGCCCGGGTTGTAGTAGCTGTCCTCGGCGTCGTAGCCGGCGTGGTCCCAGCCGCCGGGGCCGGGCGCCGCGAGCGAGACCGCCACCAGCAAAGATGAACAAAGTGGACTTAACACCCACATAACGTACGTTTGATTCGGTCATTGCGGGCATGAATGCCGAAAAGGCGGCCCCGCCAGGCCGCCTTTCGGTTTCACGCTACTACCCGTTCATCAACTTCAGCATCTGCTGGATCTCGCCCTGCCGGGACTGCTTGACCCGCTCGCCGAACTTCTTGGCCTCGGCGTTCAGGCCGCCGGTGGCCTCGATCTTCGACATCTCCATGGCCTGGTGCTGATGGGCCAGGAAGAGGTTGAGGAACGCGGTATCGAACTCGGACGCCTTCACCGTGCTCAGCGCCTTGATCTCGGCCGCACCGGTGCCGGGCAGGCCGCCGTGGTCGGCGTGCAGGCTGGCCGCGGTGTCGGCCGTGGTCTTGGCGCCCCAGCCGGCGAGCCACGACTGGATCATGGCGAGCTCGTCCTTCTCGGTCGCTTGGATGGCCTGGGCCAGCGTGCGAAGCTCGGGGTTCTGCGCCCGTTTCACCGCGGTCGAGGTCATCTCGAGCCCCTGCTTCTGGTGGTAGGCCAGCATCTGCAGGAACATCACGTCGGTCTCGTTGTGCTCGTCGCCCGCCTTGATCTCGGCGACGGCCTCGGCCGACACGGTCTTGCCCTGCGGAGCGGGAGTCTCCTTGGCCGTGCCGCACGCCCCGAGGACGAACGGCGCGACCAACGCGATGGCGATCAGACGGCGCTTCACAGCGGCAGCCACAGCGCGAGGGTGTAGATCGACGGCTCCCAGCTGACGATCGACGTGTGCGCCTGGCGGGTCTGGTAGCGCACGCCGTTGTAGGTCACGACGTCACCGATCTTGTAGGACACGCCGGGGGCCCACGCGGCTCCGCCGGCCGCCGGAGGAGCGGTCGTGGCGGTCGCGGTCGGCTTCGTTGGAGCTGTCGTACCGGGAGCTGTCGTGGGCGCCTTGGTAGGCGTGGTTGCAGTAGGCGCAGTCGTCGGGGCGCTGGTCGTCGGTGCTGTTGTGGGCGTCGATGAGGACGACCCGCCGATGTTCAGGTCGACGCAGTTGTAGAAGGCGTTCGCGGTGTCGGCGATGTTCCAGACGGCGAGAACCTTCTGCCGGCCCGGGAACTTCGACAGGTCGACGGTGTGATTGACGACCGCCGCCGGCTGCGCGCCGCCGTCGTCGAACGTGGCGACCTTCGTACCCCCGATGAAGTATTCCCAGGTCGAGGTCTTGTGCCGCGCGGTCAGCACCCAGCTGAAGTTCACCGAGGAGCCGACGGCCTTGGCCGGCCAGTTCCTCGACTCGTCGGACAGCACCGAGAACTGGGATACCCCGCCATCGCACGACTTCAAGCCCTTCGGTCCCTCGACGGACTGGGGCTCGAACTGGATCTGCCCGCAGTCCGACACCGCCCCCGACGCGCACAGCGCCTGGCGGCTGGGCGGTGAGGACACGTATCCGTGCGCCAGGGCGGGCGAGGCAACCGTCAGAGTCGCACCCGCCGTCATACCGAGGGCCAGCAGTGGGTAGGCGATCTTCCTGCGCATGTCAGCTCTCTCCGTCGATGTCGTCCCGGCATTTACGGCGGGAACGCTATGAGGAGCTGCCATAACGGAGCCTTAAAGGCACCGGAAAGGATCATGAAACCAGACGGCGACCACGATCGGGTGCTTGCAGGAAGATGCCGACCCGGGCCCCGCCGAGCGGGCTCCGTGACACCACGAGCTGACCGCCGACCTCCTCGGCCGCGCGGCGCACGATGTCCAGGCCCAGGCCGGTCGAGCCGGCCCCGCTCACCCCGCGCTGCACCGACCGCGACGGGTTAGCGATGCCGGGACCGGCGTCGTCGACCAGCAGCCCGGCCGCCGAGACGCTGACCCGGAAGGCCGTGCCGTCCGGGGTGTGCGAGAAGACGTTGCCCAGGATCGCGTCGACCACGCCGATCAGCTCGCTGCGCGGGATGGTCACCATGACCGGCTCGTCACCGCCGACGACCTCCCACGGCCGTTCCTGGTCCTCGGCCAGCACCGACCAGAACGCCAGCCGGTCGGCCAGCACCTCGACCAGATCGGTCTGCTCGCGGCCACGGGCCTCCACCCCGAGCCGGGCGCCCTTGATGATCGCCTCGAGCTCCTCGTCGAGCAGGTCGCAGGCCTGGCGCATGCGCTCCCCGATGGGGCCGGGCGGCATGGCCTCCGCGTCGAGGCGGAGCGCCGTCAGAGGCGTACGCAATCGGTGTGAAAGATCTGCCGCGAGCTCACGTTCCTTGTCCATGAGGCTGCGCAGGTCGTCGGCCATCGCGTTGAAGGCGGTCGCCGCCTCCCGCAACTCGCGTGGCCCGTCCGGCTTGACCCGGGTGCCGAGCTCGCCGCCACCGAGCCGCCGGGCCGATCCGGCCAGCTCCCGGGTCGCCCGCACCAGCCGGCTGCCGAGCCGGTCGGCCAGCAGCGTCGAGCCCGCGACCAGCGCGATCGCCAGTCCGCCGAGCACGAACCAGGCCGTCCAGACCCCGCGCCGCATCTCCGAGTCGGGCACGTACACCTCGACCACCACCGTGCGGCCGTCGGTCAGCACGGTCGGCTGGAGATACGCCACCCCGTCCGGAGCCGGCGCCAGAACGGACTTTCGGTCCTGAGCCACGATCGAGATTTGCGCATCCGACAAATGGGAGAAACCAATTGCTGCGACATCGGGCAGATGTACGGCCATACGACCCGCCCCACCGGCCGTCGTGCTGGCCACCGCGTTGGTCAACAGGGTCGGGTCGGCATCCACGCCGAGCACGGTGACCAGCGAGGTCGCCTGCTGACGGGCGTCACTGACGGCACGATCATGAGCGATCTGCTGTACGGCCACAGCCAGCGGCACCAGGAACGCCAGCGCGACCATCGACGTGATCGCGAGCGCGAGCCGGTTGAGCGCCCACCTCATCGGGGGTCGACCATCATCACGCCCACCCCGCGCACGGTATGCAGGAAGCGCGGCTTGGCCGCGGTCTCACCGAGCTTGCGGCGCAGCCAGGAGATGTGGACGTCGATCGTCTGCTCCTCGCCGATCCGGGCCTGGTTCCAGACCTCGTTCATCAGCTCCCGCCGGCTGATCACCTGCCCGACCCGCTCGGCCAGATAGGCCAGCACGTCGAACTCCCGCCGGGTCAGCTGCAACGGCTGCCCGCCCAGTTCGGCCCGGCGCTGCCGCGGGTTGATCACCAGGTCGCCCACGGTGATCGCGGTCGGCTGCTCCTCGGCCTGGCTCCGTGCCCGGCGCAGCACGGCGGCGATCCGGGCCAGGATGTGCCCGCCCGAGAAAGGCTTGGTCACGTAGTCGTCGGCGCCCGCACTGAGCAGCTGGATGATGTCGGCCTCGGACCGCCGCGCGGTCGCCACGATCACCGGGACATCGGAGACCGATCGCATCATCCGCAACGCGTCCGTGCCGTCGATGTCGGGCAGCCCCAGATCGAGAATGACCAGGTCAGGACGCTCATCGGTGACAATTTTGAGAGCCTCGGTGGCCCGTCCGACCGGCCGCACGACGTGCCCCGCATCGGTCAGGGCCCGGGACAGCGCGGCCGTGATGATGCGGTCGTCCTCGACCAGCAGGATCATCGCCATGGCGTACACCATAGGGGCAGGTGCGATTATGGTCGCCGTGCGATCTTCCCGGTGGACACCGATCGTGGGCTGGCTCGCCGCCACCGCCACGAGCATCGTGCTGGCCTCGGTGGCGCTGCTCCCGGTTCTGCGGACCTCGGCGCCCGAGGACAGCGCGCTCGCCGCGCTGCCCGCGGCCGACACGAGCAGCTTCCCGGCCCCACTGCCCAGCGTGACCACGCCCGCCGCCCCGACCACGGCGGCTCCGACCACCACCACGACGACGACGCGGCCGCGCCCCACGAAAACGACGAAATCGCCGACGAAGGAGCCGGCCAAACCGACGACCACCCCACCGACGGCCACTACCGCCACGACGCCGCCGACCACGACCGAGGACGGCTGGACGGTCACCACGGGCGCCGACGGCGTACGGACGTACGTCCGCTCCTTCAAGGTCGAGGGTGGCCAGGCGGTCATCCGGATGACGTCGAAGGGAGTGGTCCAGTTGGTGACCGCGACCCCGGCCGACGGCTGGGCCGTTCAGAAGGTGCAGGACTCACCGGACAACCTGGCGGTCTACTTCAACGAGACCAACCACAGCTTCATCATCCACGCCACGTGGTGGGACGACCGCCCGTTCGCCGAGGTCAGTGAAATCGGGTCTTAGCAGGGCATTTGTTGGTTACCTGATCGTGGTGGGGGTAAGTGGGCTCCGAGACTGAAGGGAGCTCACTGATGACGACGCATACCGAGCAACAGCCCACCGCGCAGCTGGTCAGCCAGCTGAGCGAACAGGTGTCGACGCTGGTCCGGGACGAGTTGACGCTCGCCCGGATGGAGATGGTGGAGAAGGGCAAGCGGGCCGGCACGGGCGCGGGGCTGCTCGGCGGCGCCGGGGTCGTCGCGCTGTACGGGGTCGGGGCGCTGCTGGTCACCATCGGGGCACTGTTGGCGCTGGTCATGCCGGTCTGGGTGGCGGCGCTGATCGTGACCGTGGTGCTCTTCGGGGCGGCCGGTGTGGCCGCGCTGATCGGGAAGAACCAGGTCAAGCAGGCGCTGCCGCCGGAGCCGAAGGCGGCCATGGAGAGCGGCAAGCGCGACGTCGAGGCGGTCAAGGGCGCGATCCGGGAGGGACGGCACGCATGAGCGACACCAGGTCACGTGACGAGGTGAAGCAGGAGATCGCCGAGACGCGGGCGGAGCTGGCCGAGACGGCGGCCGCCCTGGCCGCCAAGGCGGACGTGAAGGCGCAGGCCAAGCGGGTCGCCGCCGAGAAGACCGAGCAGGTCAAGCAGGCCGCGGTCCGCGCCAAGGAGGCCGCCGCGGCCAAGGCGGGCGAGGTCAAGCAGACCGCTGCCGACGTCAAGCAGACCGCCGCCGAGAAGGCGGGCGAGGTCAAGCAGGTCGCCGCCGAGAAGGCACACGAGGCGAAGGCCAAGGCCGCCGACGTCAAGCAGGCCGCCGCTGAGAAGACGCAGCAGGTCAAAGACACCGCCGCTGAGAAGACCCAGCAGGTCAAAGACACCGCCGTCGAGAAGACCCAGCAGGTCAAGGAGACGGCTGCGGACAAGACGCAGCAGGTCAAGGCCGCGGCGATCGAGAAGACGCAGGAGATCCGCGGTGGCGACGCCGGCGGGGAGGAGCATCCGAAGCATGCCGCTCCCACGACCGGCGTCGCGCACATCAAACAGACCACGGCGGAGACCGCGGCCCGTGTCGCCGAGGCCGCCGCCGAGACTAAGGAACAACTGACCACCCGCGAACCGGGCAGCCGCCCGATCCCGCGCGCGGTGATCGCCGGGGTGGCCCTGGCGATCGCGGCGGCGGCGGGCACGGTCCTGCGGGCCCGCCGCCGCAAGTAACGACTAGGGAACCGCGTCCTGGGGGAAGTGCGCGAGCAGGGCCTCCTCCAGGACGCCGTTCATCATCCGGGCGTACGTCCCGGTCAGATGGAACCGATTGCGATAGACGGTGACATTGCCGATCACCGAGGTGCACACCCTCGTACAAAGCCAGGGCAGCACCGACACATAGCCGGCGCCCGTCTCCCGCGCCGCAGCCGCGTCGGCCGCGTTCCACACTCGGGCCGTCGCCGCGGTCCGGGTCGTTTCACATGGCGAAATGTCCGAAGGGTGAACGCTGAGGCACTCGGGCGCGCTCAGATTCAGTACGGGCGTATCGCCGAGCACGACCACCTCGGTGGCCGACTTCCGCAACGTTCGCAGGGTCGTGGCCAGTCCCTCCTGCCACTCTCCCGGAGTGATCAGCACGCCCCGGCCCCGCTTCTGCGAGAAGCTGGCGTTCGCCACGATCACGAGCTCCGGGCGTACCGAAGCGACCTGAGAAGCCACGAATGACCGGAACCGATCGCATTCGGTGAAGGGGCGGCCCTCCCGCTGGTTCCAGATGGTGAAAGCCGGCGCCGGGCAGCCCGGCTTGCCGAAGAGCTGCAACCGCCAGTGCCGCCGCTCGGCGATCTCCGACAGGGCCGGCAGCCACATCCCGGCGTGGGAGTCGCCGTAGAGCACGACGTCGGTGGCGCTCGCCCGGTCACCGAAGACGCACGGCACGATCTGGTACGCCTCCGGCCCGACCTCACACTTCTCGTTGTCAAAGCCCAGGTCGGCCGCGGTCGTGGCCAGCGCCGGCGTGAGATCGGCCGGCAGCGCCCGCATGGCCGGCGCCTCACGCACGGCGGCGAGCACACTCGACAGCGCGATTTTCGGCGCGGGCGTGTCCTCGGCCGCGCGGGGCCGGGGTGGGGGCGCGCCCGCACACCCGGCGAGCAGCACCAGGGCCAGGGCGAGGATCGGCAGGCGGTCAGTCCTGGACATGTACGGCCGCCGCTCCTAGTCGAGGTCGATGTTCGCCGCCACGCCCGGTGTCGGCGGCTGAGGCTCCTAGTCGAGGTTCGAATTCGCCGCCGCGCTGAGTGTCGGCGGCCAGCGCTCCCAGCGGAGGTTCAAATTCGCCTCCACGGCCGGTGTCACCGGCTGGCGCTCCTAGCGGAGGTTCAACTTCGCCTGCACGGTCGGTGTCGGCAGCCGGCGCTCCCAGTCGAGGTTCAAACTCGCCGCCGCGCTGGGTGTCGGCGGCCGGCGAAGTGGACGTCTTCCAGCCCGCCACCGCGAGCGGCGCCGCGACCAGCAGGACGGCCAGGGCCAAGGTCAGCAGGTGGGAGCGCTTGAGGCGCCGGTTGCGCCGGATCGGGTCTTCGACACAGAGGTACGTCACCACGGACAAAGCGACGCTGAGCAGCACCAGCACGGCCCGTGTGAGCGCGGGCAGCGGTCCGCCCGCGGCCTGCTCGGCGATGATCAGCACGGGCCAGTGCCACAGATAGAGCGAATACGACAGCCGCCCCAGGAACATCATCGGGCGGCCGCCGAGCAGCGCGTCCGCACGGCCCGCGAGAACGAGCATCGTCGCACCGACCGGCAGCGCGGCGGCGTACCCGGGGAAAGGGGTTTGCTCGTCGAAGGTCAAAGCGGTGACGACGATGAGCGCGACACCGGTCGCGGCCATCGCGCCCGCGATCCGGTACGGAAGATGGCGCAAACGGGTCGCGGCCAGACCGAGCAGGCAGCCGGCGCCGAGCTCCCACAGGCGGGTGACCGGCGAGAAGAACGACCAGGTGCCGGTCTGCCCGACCGCATAGGCGAGGGAGAGCACGATCGCGCCGATGAGCCAGTACGGCAGGGCCCAGCGGAAGCCGAGCCACAGCAGCAGGATGAGCGCAACCGGCCAAACCAGGTAGAACTGCTCTTCGACGGCAAGCGACCAGAAGTGCTGCACCGGCGAGGGCGCGGACTGCGACGCGAGGTAGTCGACGCCCTGAGTGGCAGAACGGAAATTCGAGGCGAAGAGGGCAGCCCAGCCGGCGTCCTCGGCGATCTCGTCCCCGCGCAGGAAGCCGAGCCAGTGGTAGCTCGCGAGAATGACGGTGACCAGCACCAACCCGGCGGCGGGCAGGAGACGCCGGCAGCGCCGGGCGTAGAAGCCGATCAGCGAGATGCGGCCGGTTTCGTCCACTTCTCGCAGCATGAGCGAAGTGATCAGGAAGCCGGAGATGACGAAGAAGACGTCGACGCCGATATAGCCGCCACCGACACCGGGCACCCTGGCATGAAAAAGGACAACGAGAATGACGGCGACGGCACGAAGACCTTCGATATCGGGCCGAAAGCCGTGGGGCCGGGAGCCGTCGGAACGGGAGCCGTCAGGTCGGGAGCCGTCAGGTCGGGAGCCGTCGGGCTGGGACCCGTCGAGCTGGGAGCAGTTGGGGCGGGAGCCGGGCGTTGGCCCGGCGGCCGCGGGGGCCGCCGGGTGGCTCGCGCCGGTTCTCGTCTCCGTCATCGGAGATGAGGCTAAGGCTCGTAAACGGGCAAAAGCCGCTTTTAAGGCCGAAACAGCTCGTTAAGCGGAGCTTTCTCCGAACCGGCCCCGGCTCGGCGCCTGAGCTGCTACTAGGGTGTCGATCATGGCTGACATCGAGGTGTTTCCGCTGGCCCAGGTCTCGGTGGAGCATGCGGCGGCCGACGCCGCCGAGGTGGTCGCGGGTGCGCCGACGTTGGGCACCACGCCGATCACGACGCTCGGGAGCACGGACGTGGAGATCGGCGTCTGGGAGATGAGCACGGGCTCGGTCCGCGACATCGAGGTGGACGAGGTCTTCGTGGTGCTCGAGGGCGCGGCCACGATCGCGGTCGAGGGCAGTTCCCCGATCGCCATCAAGCCCGGCGACCTTGTACGACTCACCGCGGGCACGGCAACGGTCTGGGAAGTGACGTCCCCGCTGCGCAAGCTGTACATCGCCTAGCGATCAGACGTAGGCGCAGCCGCTGGCGGGCGTGCCGGCGAAGGCGATCATCGCGTCCAGCTTGTTGCGGGCTACGGTCAATTCAGCGATCTGGGCGTCTATGCGATCCCGCTCGGCCGTCAAGCGGGCCCGCGACTCCGGGGTGCTGACCTTGGCGTCCACGCATGGGAGCAGGTCGGCGATGGTCTTGCTGGTCAGGCCGGCCGAGTAAAGGTGCTGAATCAGCTGCACACGATCGACGGCGGGCTCGCCATAATGCCGCTGGCCACTCGGGCTTCGGTCGGACAGCAGCAGACCCTGCTCTTCGTAGTAGCGCAGCGCGCGCACACTCACGCTCGCCCTTTGTGCAAGTTCACCGATACGCACAGTGACTCCGTTCTTGCCTCTGACGTCAACGGCAGGTTCTAGCGTAGCCAGCGTTCAGCGGTACGCCCGGACGTCGGCGACCGACCACCAGGCCGCCGGGTCGGCCGCCGTCAGCGTCATCCGGACATATCTGATCT
This sequence comes from Actinoplanes sp. CA-131856, assembly GCF_050956135.1. Classification (GTDB taxonomy): domain Bacteria; phylum Actinomycetota; class Actinomycetes; order Mycobacteriales; family Micromonosporaceae; genus Actinoplanes. Next base: position 10,484,754 of record NZ_CP191849.1, read on the forward strand.
TCCGCCCCGAAAAGACCGCCGTGGCGAACTGCCCGCCCGCGCCGGTCGCCGCCGCTACCCAGCGCCGGCCGTCCGAGGACCCGGCGATGGTCCAGCCCCGCGGCGCGTCACCCAGAAACGCGCCGGTGTCGAAGACGACACGGCCGACCGGCTGCACCCGGCCGAAGTCCACCCGCAGCTCCTGCCCCGGCCGCTGCGGGCTTCCGGTCGTGAAGCGCGTGGTCGCGTCGTCATCCACGGCCCCCGGAGACGAAGCCAGCCCCGGAGACGAGACCACCCCCGAAGACGAAGCGGTCCAACCCGACGGCGAGATCGGGCGGTCCGCCGACTGTCCACGCCAGACGAACGTGGCCAGCGCGCCGCCCGGGAGCGTGTAGACGAAAGAGCGCTTGCCCACCCGTACACCGAAAGCCTGTGAATTGTCGCTTTGGTTATGGGCGACGAGCACGGTGCTTCCGTCCGGATTGGCGAACGCCACGTCCTGGATCTGCCCGTTCCAGCCCGTCGTGCCGAACGACGTGCTCGCCACGCGCACCGCGCCCGGACGGACAAAACGGGCCAGGTGCCCGAGCGTGTAGTACTCGGCGTTGCGCGTCACCGTGCCGTCCGCGGCCACCGTCAGCACGCCCGTGCACGTGCCGCAGCCACCGGTGTGCGGGCCGTTGTTCTCGTCCAGGGCCAGGTTCCAGTTGATCACCGTCTTGGCGCCGTTACGGGTGCTCCCGATGATCAGGTTGCGGGCGTGCCATTTCAGCGTGTCCGCGAAGGTGTTCGCCGGATCGCTCGACTGACTTCCGGAGCATTCCGTGAAGTAGACGTCCGTTCGGACCGCCTTCATCGCGCTCGGGTCGCCGTAGTAGCAGTGGTAGGCCGTTCCCGAGATCCACTTCGCCGCCGCCGTGGACAGCAGCTCCTGCGGGTAGCGGTCGATGTCGGCCACCGCGTCCGGCGGCGTCGACGCGATGTCGTTCGGATGCTCGGACCAGTTGTGGTCGTATCCGAGGATCTTTGTGGACAGTCCGGCCGCCCGGAGCATCGGACCGAGTCTCGTGATCACCTCGGCCGCCTGCCACGACGGCAGATCCATGCCCGGATAGCCGGACGGATTGCGGTTCTGCGGCTCGTTCTGAATGGTCAGGGCGTCGACCCGTACGCCTTCGGCCCGGTACGCCTGGACGAACTTGACCAGATAGGCGGCGTACGCCCGATAGATCGCCGGCGAGTCGATGAGCCGGCCGCCGATCAGTGAGCCATTTGTCTTCATCCACGCCGGCGGGCTCCACGGCGTGGCCATGACCTTCAGCGACGGGTTCAGACGGCGGGCCTGGCGCAGCAGCGGCAGGATCTGCGCCCGATCGTGCGCGATGCTGAAATGCCGCAGGCCGTAGTCGGTCTGCCCGGCCGGCATGTCGTCGTAGGTGTAGGCCGGCTCGTCGGTGAAGTCGGAGGCGCCGATCGGCTGGCGCAGATAGCTGAGCTTGTTCTCGCGGAACACCGACTCCATCACCGCGGGCGGGAGGCGGTGGAGCAGGGCCGCCGACGAGTCGGTGATCGAAGCGCCGAAGCCCTCCATGACCTGGAAGCGGCGATTCGGGTCGACCACCACCGTCGGCACCCCGGCCGTCGAGGCGCCGAAGGACACCGAGTCGCTGTAGTTGGCACCCTCGGGCGTGGTCACCCAGATCTGGGCGCTGCCGCCGGCGGCCGGATGCGGGGCGAAGAGGATGGACGCCGCCAAAGCCAAGGTGGTTCCGAAGTAAGCCACGGGTCTCTCCCATGTAACAAACTGAAACAAATACGGAACGTTTCTGTTACAAGCAGTCAAGCCGGTAACGGTGACGGATGTCAATGTTTATGCTTCCGGTATGAGAGCGGGCCCGACCGTGCGGGACATCGCGGCCCACGCCGGTGTCTCCATCGCGACCGTCTCCCGGGTGCTCAACGACCAGGAGCATGTCGCACCGGAGACCCGCGACCTGGTCCATCGCGCCGTCGAGCAGCTCGGCGGCCGCGGCCCGCGACGGCGGCCGGCCCGCGCCGGGGCGGTCTTCGTGCGCTGCCCCTACCTGCTCACCGACTACTTCGGACTGATCGTCTCGTCGATCGCCGAAACCCTCGATCTGCACGGCCGCCAGCTCGTGCTCAACGCCGGCGAGGCCGCCCAGCGGAGCGAGGTCCTGCCGTCGCTGGCCGGCCGGCCCGGGGTCGGCGGCGCCATCGTGGTGCTGCCGCCCGAGCCCGGCGAGGAGCTGATCGCCCTCCAGGCCGCCGGCTTCCCGTTCGTCGTGGTCGACCCGCGCGAGACCGTGCCGCGCGACATCGCCGCCGTGTCCGCGGCCCACTTCACCGGCGCCCGCAGCCTCACCGAACATCTGACCCGGCTCGGCCACCGGCGGATCGGCCTGCTCGCCGGCCCGGCCAACTGGCTGGCCAGCAGCGCGCGGCGGGCCGGGCACGTGTCGGCGCTGGCCGACGCCGGCGTACTGCCCGATCCGGCCCTCGTGCTGCCCGGCGAGCCGACCGTCCAGTTCGGCTACGAGGCCGCGCGGCACCTGCTCGACCTGCCCGAACGGCCGACCGCGCTGCTCGGCTTCAACGACAAGGCCGCCTCGGGCGCGCTGGCCGCGGCGGCCGGGCGTGGGCTACGGGTGCCCGAGGACCTGTCGATCGCCGGCTTCGACGACATCGACCTGGCTCAGGCGACCCGGCCGATGCTCACCACCGTTCGCCAGCCGCTGGCCGAGATGGGCCGGATCGCGGTCGGTCTTCTCGTACGCCTTCTCGACCGGCACCGGCTCGACGCGCTGCACGTCGAGCTGGCCACCGAGCTCGTCATTCGTGACTCGACCGGCCCGGCTCCTGCTGCTTGGGCGGATCGCTGATCGCACCCCAGGACGGCGCCGGTGCCGGCGCCTCCAACGGCCGCGGAGCCGGAATGACAGCGTCGGGCGGCGGTTCCAGGGCAACCGGGGTCATCGACACACGGGGCAAGGTCACGATCGCCGGGTCAACCTCGACCGCCTGTACGACTGAGCTCGCACCCTCGTTCTTGACCAGCACCATCGCGTACTCGGGCAGGTCCTGCAGCACCCGCGGCTCGACCGTGTACTCGTAGACGCGCTCGGCCGACGAGGCGTCGCTCCAGTTCGTGCCCCGGGCGGTCGACTCGGTCTGGCTCCAGTTGCGGCTCTTGCTCCAGTTCGTGCTGCTGAACCGGCGCAGGTGACGGCCGGCGAATCGGGAGCCCCGCTCGCCGCCCTTGCTCTCGCTCTCGCCGTACGTGTCGGCCAGCGTGTGGGTCTCCTCCCCGCCCAGCGACCGGGTGAGCCGACTCAGCACGAACTTGTGGCCGCGCCCGACGAACTCGGCCGCCTGCTGCGCCTCCTGGTGGTTGCCGAGCCGCATCAGCGCGACCTCGCCACCGCCGATCGTGCGCAGCGAGTCGGCCCGCAGGTGGGCGAAGAACAGGACGAGCCGGATGCCGCGCCGCTCGCAGAGGGTGCTGAGCCGTTCCAGCGCCCGATGGTGGATCTCGTCGGCGCCGAGCAGCACCAGCGAGCCGATCGGCGGCTCGGCCCGGCGCACCTGGCGGCCCAGCCACTGCACGGTCAGGTCTTTGAGCAGCTCGTTCTGGGCCTGACCGCCCTCGCCGCCGGCCACCAGGCAGGTGAGGTCGGCCATCTCGGTGGACGACACGGCCGAGCCCATCGCCTCCATGGGGTGCAGGAAGGCCTCGATCCGCCGTACCCGGGCCGCCTCGGTCCGCAGGGTGAGCAGCTGCTCCCGCTCCGACGGCGTCAGCTGCGACGAGGCCGGCCGCTCGGCCAGCACATGCAGCGCGGCGAGCAGCCGGGCCATGGTCAGCCGGGGTTCGAGGATGGTGCTGACCTCGGTCAGCAGCAGCGCGTCCTGCGAGCGCTCGGCCCGGTTGCCCTCGGGCGCGTCGCCGTACATGGCCTCGACCAGGCCGTCGACCAGCTCCGCCGGTGACAGCCCGGCCACCAGGTCGAACTCGGCCAGCTGCTCGGGCAGCACCAGCTCGCGGACCGAGCGGTTCGTGGTCTCGGCGAGCCGGATCAGCTCACCGCTGAGCGCCTCGCCGGTGAAATCGGCCAGCACCATGCGGCCGCGGGTGGCCAGCAGCGATCCACCGAAGACGGTGAGCACCGCCTCCCAGCCGTACATCGTGCCGCCGATGATGTCGACGCGGCGGGTGCCCGGCGACGGGCTGACCGCCGACCACTCCGGACGGGCGTCGACCGCCTGCTGTTGCTGCTGGTCGTGCCACTGCCGGCGGCTGTCCCAGGCGGCGTGGTCACGGGCGTACTCGTCCTCGGCCTTTTGCTGGGCGTTCTCGACGGCCTTGCGGGCCCAGCCCGGCATCAGGGCGGCGATCACGGCTCCGGCGATGCCGGCCACGAAGGCCAGACCGGCGAACAGGAAGACCACGGCCCGGCCACTGCCGTCGTCGCCGCGGGCGGCCACGCCACCGCAGCAGCCGATCAGCACCGCGAGCAGCACACCCACACCGATCGAGACCAGGATCCGCTTGGTCGTGGTCCGCTCCGCGCGCTCCAGCCGCTCGCGCAGCTCGGGCGGGACAGGCTGAGGCTGCGGCGGTGGCTCGGTGAACCGGCGCCGGTAGAGGTTACGGTCGCTGAAGATCCACCCGAGACGCTCACCCTCGGTGGCCAGCCGGGGCAGCGGATCGCTGTTCGTCATCTCACCATCCGCAGACGTGTGGTCGCTCGAATCAGTCAACCAGAGAAGAGGATGTACCCATGAAGTGGCTACTACTTCTCCTCCTGCTCCTGATCGTTGCCGCCGTCGTCGCGCGGATGCTGCTCAGACACGCCGGAACGGCGCCGGTCACCCGACGGCGCTGCGTGCGATGTCACGGCACCGGCTGGGTCGGCGGCGGCACCCAGCGGACGCTCGACTTCGACGGCCAGGGTTTCCGGGACGAGCACACGCCGTCCACCATGTGCGACGCGTGCGGCGGCACCGGCTTCGCTAGAGACGGCCTTCGCTAGAGACCGCTGAGCGTCTCGAGAAGCTCGTCGCGGGTCGGCGTGTTCATCCCCGCGAGGAGGTCGGTGATCCGCGCGATCGTGTCGCGGAACCTCTCGTAGAGGAGAACGTCCTCGCGGACCGCCTCGACCAGGCCCGCCGCTTCCGCCTCCCGCAGCAGCTCGGCCCGCCTCTCCTCCCAATGGCGCGCGTAGCGCACGCGGGCGAGCGGCTCATCGAGCGCGGCGTCGGCGAGCACGAAGACGTACTTCGCGAAGTCCGGCCTTTCGGCGATCTCGGTCAGTTCGAACATGCAGGTGCGGCTCTTGAGGTACGCCTCGTCGAGCACCACCACGACGACCCGGCCCGGGCCGAGCCAACGCAGGAACCGCTGGACGGCTTCGCGATAGCGCAGCTCGTCGCGGTCGTGGCGGACGACAAGACCCAGCTCGCCGATGGCCTCGACCAGCTCGTCGGCCGGTACGGAGCGCTCGTACGACACGTACACCTCGGCCGGTCCGGCCGGTTGGGCCGCCTCCGCGTCCGCGCGTTTCCACAGCTCGCTCAACAGCATGGCCGGGTCCATCATGCGGCGGCTGGCCCGGCACTGGATCAGATCGCCGGTGGTGGCGAAATCTTCCAATTCACGCACGGGGAACATGGTCGGTTCGTCCGCACCCGCGCACACCGAACAGTCGCATTGCCGGAACCGCTCGAACCGTATGTCCGGAAAGGACCGGTGGATCGTGGCCAGCGCCCGGTCGATGACCGACAACATCACCCGCGGGTCACGCCCGGCCAGCCGGATCCGCAGCCGGCGCCGGTGGTAGTCCTCGATTACCTCGGCCCGGCCGGTGTCGTAGCGCAACACCATGCCCGTACGCCACACCGCGTTTCCCTCGATGAGATCGTGCAGCTCGACGATGAGGCGCCGGACGATGCCCTTGGGCATGACGTCGTAGTCGTAGCGCAGCGTGAGGTCGCCCGGCTCGTCCCAGCGATAGGAGGGGCGCAGGCCGGAGAGCAGTTGCGGCGCCACATAGGTGGTGGTGCCGGGCACGGTGAAGCACAGCGAGAAGCGTCCCATCAGGCGCAACAGCTCGCCTCGCATCGACTGATATGCCGGTTCGTGCCATATGCGGCGCAGGTCGTCCGGGTCGAAGACACCACGGCTCTCGATGATCAGCGGATCGTCCAGCACCCGGTAGACCGCCGTGGTGCCCCACTCCGGCTTGAGGATGACGGTCTTGCCGAGCAGCGGATCGTCCTGGAAGAACAGGCAGACGCCGAGATCGTGCAGATAGCCGCCGAGCTGCCGCATGTCCTCCTCGCGGGTGAATCCGTTGGCCGCGCAGATCTGGAAGAACTTCTCGGCCGAGATGTGGCTGCGCTCGTCCGCCTCCAGCGCCAGGCGCACGTTCTGCCAGGTCTTGGGCAAGGCGCTGCCGACGTGCGGCAGCAATTCCAGTTCCCGTCGTACGCGGGTGAGCAGCTCCGCCAGACCCTCGTTGCTCGCGAGATCGACGGCCAGGGTGCCGACCAGGTTCGGGTATTCCTGGCGCAGCGTGCCGAGGTCGAGCGGCCGGCCCCGCCCCTGCTTGCGGTTCTGCACGATGATCAGCGGGCTGCCCGCACTGAGCAGATTGATCACGTCGAGCCAGTAGTGGAAGTCGGTGTCCTCCTTGCGCTCGTCGCAGAGCAGCACGTACACCGAGCGCTTGGTCAGGAAGAACTGATGGGTGGCGTGGTAGATCTCCTGGCCACCGAAGTCCCAGACGTTGACCCGGAAGTCCCGCTCGACGAGGCCGTCACCGACCCGCACGCCGGAGGGAAACCGCCAGGAGAAGACACCGATGCCCTGCGTCGAGCCTTCGTTCGGGTCGAGCGCGTAGCGAGCGTCGAGGATCTTCTTGGCCAGCGTCGTCTTGCCGGCTCCGGGTTCACCCACGATCAGCAGCTTCGCCTCGGCCAGGAAGTCGAGGCCGGAGGCCTGCTCCTGCGCCCAGTAGCTCTTGATAGAGGTGAGTCCACGGGCGACAACTTCGGGCGGCGGCACGGTGATGCCGGCCCGCCCCCGGCGGCCGAGCACGAGCTCGGTCAGCGCGGGAAGGCGCAGGATGTCGGGCGGGATCTTCTCCAGCGGGCAGCCCTGCATGGTGAGCCGCTCCAGGCCGGAGAGCGCCCAGATGCCCGAGGGAACTTCGGTGAACCGGTTGAATCCCAGGTCAAGGTCGATCAGCCCCGCCGCCGAGGCGACGCCCGGCGGCAGCTCGGTGAGTTGGTTGTGGGCGAGGCTGAGCCCGGTCAGCGCCGGCAGCTCGAAAACCCACTCGGGCACGCGGCCGATGCCGGTCCAGGTGACGGCGAGCGTACGGAGCTGCCGAAGGCCGGCCACCGAATTCGGGATGTGCGCGATCGGGCATTTCGCGATGGTCAGCTCACGAAGCTCCGGCGAGCCGCCGATGATGTCGTCCAGATGCCGAACAAGATTGGGCAGATAGCGCCATTCGCTGTCCCGGCGCCCACGATCATCACCAACGCTCAGCCGGGTCAGTCGAAGAGGCCCCGCCCCCGCCAGATAGCGCAACGCCGCGGGCGGCGTGTCGGGCCCGATCGACACGTCGGTCACGCCGGCCGGATCGATCTTTTCGCGATAGAGCCACAGCTGACCCGCATCCACCGGCCGAAAGTATCCCGCCCTGTCCAGTAAGGACAGCCAGCCGCGCCGCCATCCGGCCTGGTCCACAGCGCATACTTCACACTGGAGTCGCCACCTGGGCAGGGCTCCCAGCGGATATAGCCGGCCGCCCGGGGGCCGCCACGTCAGCCAGGTCTGCAGCGCCAGACCCGCCACCCCGACAGGCCCACGACGCATACCGCCAGCCAGACCCGCCACCCCGACAGGCCCACGACGCACGCCGACAACCAGGCCGGCCACCTGGGCGAGCGCCGCAGCGGAGACGACTGGCCGGGGCCGCCACCCCGGCCAGGTCCGCGGCGGGTCCATCGCCGAGGGCAGCCACTCCGGTCAGGGCCGCCACCCTCCGCTGGAGTCGCGGCAGATCAGGTGCACTGATCAAGTGCGGCGGATCAGGTCAAGACCGGTTCGGCCATCGGCGTACGCCGCAACGCCGCACCCAGCAGACCGAAACCCACCACCAGGACCATCGGCCCGAGCACCGCCAACGGGCCGAACGGAAGCGCGAAGAAACCGACAAACCCAACTACGACCAGCACCGGAACCCACCATCGGACCAGACCGTCGCGGGCCGCGCCGATCGCCACCGCGATCAGCCCGAGCAGCGACAGCACCATTCCCGGAAGAGCCCATCCCAGGGTGAAAAGCCCATATCCGTCGGTCAGCGCCATGGCCCGATCGGCGACCGCGTCACCAAGGGCCTGCCGCGCGGCCAGATCGATGTAGTCGCCGAGCATCAGCGCACTGAAGTTGATCAGCGCAAGCACGGTCACGAAGCCGACCGCTCTGGTGAACCGCCCGCCTCGCTCAGCCACCGCGATGACCGCCGGCACGAACAGCACCCACGCCAGATGCAGAAAGAACGCACTGGCCTGGGCGAGACCGGGATGATCGTCATAGCCCGACGAATCACCGGACCCCGGCGGCACGGTTGCCATACCGACCACGAACGACAGCGGCGCGGCAACCAGACACACCAGACCGACCCGCCGAGGGAGCGCCATTTCAGATGGTGCAGGCACCTCCCAGCCGGATGACCCCGTTTCAGATGGCGCAACCGTCGATCCGCCCCTGGACGCTGTTTCAGATGGTGCGAGCAGCTGGCGGGCAGCCAGGGAGTACGCGACGACCAGGACCGCTGGGCCGGTCAGGCACAAGGGGACCGGGGAGATCGCGAAGAGCAAGTAGAGGGCCGTCCCGGCCAGGGCCAGGCCGGCCGACCACCAGCTGATGACTCGAGCCCGGGCTGCCGCCAGCGGCACCACGATCAGCGCTGCGGCCCAGCCCAGGATGCCCGGCACCTGCCAACCCCACTGGGCCCAGGCGTAGGAACCGATCCGGTCGTCGTAGGCGGCCAACTGAGCGTCGGTCAGGCCCGGCTGTTGCTCCAGAGCCAGCAGTCCGACGTCGAAGGCCATCAGCCCGGAGAAAGTAACCAGGCCGAACAACGTCGCCACCCAGCCGACCGCCGCCAGCACCGACCCCCGGCCCCGGCTCTTGTTCCCACCCGGACTTCCGTCCCCGCCTCCGCTTCCGCCCCGACCCGGACGTCCGTCCCCGCCCGGACTTCCATCCCCGCCCCGACCTGGGCTTCCGTCCCCGCCCCAGCTTCCGCCCAGACCCGAGTTCCCGTCCCCACCCGGACTTCCGTCCCCGCCCCGGCTTCCGCCCCGATCCGGGCTTCTGCCTCCGCCCGGACTTCCGTCCCCGGCCCAGCTTGTGCCGCTGCCCGAGTTTCTGTTCCTGATCTCTAGGAGCATCCCGATGAAACCCACCGCCAGCAGCACCCACGACCAGTGCAGCAGCACCGCGTGCCACAACGTCGCGTCCGGGTGCTGGCGGTAGATGCCGTATCCCTGGTCCTCGCCGAGCGCCGGATCCACGCCCGTCGCCACCGCCAGTGCGACCGGTGCCAGCACCAGGCACGCCGGCGTCGCCTTACGCCACATCGCCTTCTCCCCCTCTGTCGGTCTGGAAGGGGACGCTACGAACGACGGGCCGTGCGGTAACCCGTACTCGGACGGAATCTGAGTCCGCCGCGCGGCGGACCGCTTGTCATCCTCGCGGCGGGTTCGGGGACGGCGGTGGCGGCCGTAGCGTCGACGCATGATCCTGCGCCGGCTGCGGCCGATGGATGCCGTGGTGGCCGGTGGTTTCGTGGCTTTCGCCCTGGCTGAGGAGTACTTCATCCGGATGCCCGGATGGTGGTGGCCCTGGTTGCTGGCGCTGTTCGGCGTGCTGATCCTCGTGCGGCGGCTGTTTCCGCTTCTGACGATGCTGCCGCATGTGATCGGGCCGCTGCCGGTCTTCTACGAGCCGGCGACCATCGCCGGGGAGGCGACGGTCAACTTCCGGCTCTGGCAGCTTGTCGCCGAGATGATCGCCGCGTACACAGTGGGGCGCTGTGTGCCGCCGACGGGCCGCGACCGGCGCGGTCTGATCGGCGCCGGCCTCATGGCGACGACCTTCGTCGTCTATCTCATCTCCGATCCGGGCGACCCGATGGCCGCGATTTTCTTTCCTTTGGCGCCGTACGCCCTGGGGGGCGTTCTCGCCGTGCAGTCGCGCCGCACGGCCGACGCCGCCTCGGCTCGCGCGGCCGTCCGCGAACAGCTGGCCCGTGAGGCGGTCATGGAGGAGCGCGTCCGGATCGCCCGCGAGCTCCATGACATGGTGGCCCACAGCGTGACCGTCATGGTGATCCAGGCCGGTGTGGTGCGGCGCCGCCTCGACGCCGGCCTGCCGGTGGACCGGGAACTGTTGCACACGATCGAGTCGTCCGGCCGGGACGCGGTCGGCGAGCTGCGCCGGACGCTGGGTCTGCTGCGCGGCGAGGAGGCGCAGAGCGCGGAACCGCCGGCCGGCCTCGAGCGGCTCGACGACCTGATCACGCAGGTGGGAGAGGCGGGGCTGACGGTGACGGTGAGGCGGGAGGGCGAGCCCGTTCCCGTGCCGCCGGCGATCGATGTGTCGGCTTTTCGGATAGTGCAGGAGGCGCTGACCAACGTGCTACGCCACGCGGGCCCGTGCCCGGTGACGGTGACCGTGTCCTTCCGCCCGAACGGACTTCACCTCGCAATCGTCGACGACGGCCGGCCCGCGCCTCCACGAGCCGGTCACCGGCAAACCGGCCGGGCCGCCACAGCCGAGGCCGGCCGCGCCGGGGCCGCCGAAATGAAGGGAACGGCCAAGCAGGGCGCGGCAGGAGCGGAAGGGGCCGCCGGAGCGGAAGGAGCGGCCGGAGCGGAAGGAGCGGCCGGAGCGGAAGGAGCGACAAAACGGGCCGCGGCCAGAGCGGAAGGCGCGACGCGGCGGTCTACAGCCGGAGCGGAAAACGCGACACGGCGCCCTACAACCGGAACGGAAAACGCGACACGGCAGCCTGCGGTCGACGGAGCGGGGCATGGGCTGATCGGCATGCGGGAGCGGGCCGCTCTCTTCGGGGGCGACCTGACCGCTGGGCCTCGGGACGGTGGCGGCTTCGCGGTGATTTGTCGGCTTCCGCTGCCTGTGGTGGCTCTGCGATGAGCATCACCGTGGTGATCGCTGACGATCAGCGCATGGTTCGGGCCGGGCTTCGCATGGTCATCGAGACCGAGCCGGACATGACAGTGGTGGGTGAGGCCGGTGACGGCGCCGACGCCGTCGCTGTGGTGCGGCGGGTGCGGCCCGATGTCGTACTCATGGACATCGCGATGCCCCGGCAGGATGGCCTGGCCGCCACCAGCACCTTGCTCTCGGCGCCGCATCCGCCCCGCGTCATCATGCTCACGACGTTCGACACCGACGAGAACCTCTACCGCGCGCTGCGGGTCGGCGCGAGCGGCTTCCTGCTCAAGGTCTCCTCGCCGGAGCACCTGATCACCGCGATCCGGGTCGTCGCCGCCGGTGAGGCCCTGCTCGACCCGGCGATCACCACCCGGGTCATCTCCGCCTTCGCCGCGCAGCCGGGGCCTCGGCCGCCGGCCGTGCTCGACGGGCTCACCCCGCGGGAGGCCGAGGTGCTGCGCCTGGTGGCCCGTGGCCACTCGAACGCGGAGATCGCCGCGGCGCTCGCGGTGGGCGAGGCGACCGTGAAAACCCACGTGGCCCGGGTGCTGATGAAGCTGGGGCTGCGCGACCGTGTCCAGGCCGTCGTCTTCGCCTACGAGTCGGGGATCGTCCGGGCCGGCCGCCCCGGCTGAACAATCCTCAGACCGGCCCTCCGGCGGCCGATCAGCTCATCATGCTTGCTGCGGACTCCTCGATCGCTGCCTCCGGCGCCCTGCGGGCGACCTCGCTGGCCTTCGTCGAGATCGACCGGGCCGGTGTGATCCGCGAATGGAACCCGGCCGCGGAACGCCTCTTCGGCTGGTCCCGGGACGAGGTGCGGGGCCGGTCGCTGGCCGACACCATCGTTCCGGCGTCGCTGCGGGCCGCGCACGCTGCCGGCTTCGCCCGGCGCCTGGTTGCCGGCGACGACGCCTGGCCGGGCACGCAGGTGCAGGTGCCGGCGTGCCACCGGGACGGCTCCGAGCTGCTGGTCTCCATGGTGATCAACGCGGTCGACGACGGATTTTGCGCCTTTCTGTCCGACCGGACCGAGTGGCACCGGGCCCAGCAGCAGCTGCAGCGCACCACCACGCTGGTCAGCTCGATCCTCGAGCACACCTCGGCCATGATCTCGGCCAAGGACATGGACGGCCGCTTCCTGTTCGTCAACGGCGAGTACGAGCGCGTCTTCGGCGTCTCCGCGAGCGACCTGGTCGGCCGGCTCGACGCCGACGTGCTGCCCGACGCCGTGGCGCTCACCGGCCGCCGGAGCAACCAGCAGGTCGTGGCCACCGGCGAGGCGGTCACCGGCCTCGAGGAGGTGCCTTTCGGCGACGAGGTACGCCAGTACGTCGTGACCCGGTTCCCACTGACCGACCCCGACGGCTCGGTCTACGGCGTCTGCGCCATCGCCATCGACGACACCGACCGCCGCCGCAGCGAGGCCGCCCTCGGTGAGAGCGAGCGCCGCTTCCGGGCGACCGTCAACAACGCCCCCGGCATGCTGTTCCAGTTCCAGATCGCGCCCGACGGCGGCGAGTCGTTCACCTTCGTCTCCGAGGGCTGCCGCGAGATCTACGGCCTGGACCCGCGCGCGGTGATGACCGATCCGTCGCTGATCACCGAGATCGTCGCCGAGGAGGACCGGGAGTCGTTCGTCCGCAGCGTCACCGAGACCGTGCTGACCCTTCAGCCGTGGCGCTGGCAGGGCACCGTGATCAGGCACGACGGCGAGCGCCGCTGGCTGCACGGCAACGCCCGGCCGCACCGGATGGCCGACGGCACCACGGTGTGCGACGGCATGGTGGTCGACCGCACCGGGGACCGCCGCACCGAGATGGAGCTCGACGAATTGACCCGGCGCCTGGCCGTGCACCGCTTCACCGTGACGACCGGCCAGGACGGCCGGTTGCTGGTCGTCGAATCGACGGGAGAGGACCCTTTGTCGTACGACGGGATGGAGGCGGCCTGGGCCGGCGCGCTGGGCGGCTTCCCGGCCGACGCCGAGCTGCCCGGCCGTGGGCTCTGGGTACGGCTGCGCCCCCGCGTGGCCGAGGGCCGGCTGCTGATCGACGGGACGTGCTTCCCGCTGGCCGCGCGGTGAGCGGCGTACGCCTGCCCCGCAAGCTCGGTGAGACGGCGGTGCCGATGACGCCGGTGCCCGCCGGCACGCCGCTGGCCGAGATCGTGGCCCTGCTGCGCGACGATCCGGACCGCCCGGGCGTCCTGATCGACTCCCCCACCGGCCCTCGGCTGCTGAGCCGCAGCTCGCGGACGCTGCACGACCCGCTCGTGCTGCCCGCCGCCACCGAGGTCGACCTGGCCGCCGAGGCCGCCCTGGCCCGTGCCGAGGGTGAGCGCGACGAGCCGATCGTGGTCCGCTGGCCCGACGACCGCTACGGCGTCGCGCCGGTGATCGGCCTGCTCACCGCGATGGCCGGCCGGTACGCCCGCATGTCGCGGGCCGACCACCTCACCGGCCTGCCCAACCGCGCCACTGCGCTGGCCGAGGGACGGCAGCGGCTGGCCGCCGGCACGCTGGCCGCCGTCGTGCACCTGGGACTCGACCGGTTCCAGGAGGTCAACGACATGCTGGGCCGGGACGGCGCCGACGACCTGCTGCTCCGGGTGGCCGGAACGCTGCGTGACGCCTGCCGCCCGCAGGATCTGATCGCCCGGTTCGAGGGCGACCAGTTCATGGTGCTGCTGGCCGGGCCGGCGGACGACCCGGCCCGGCTCGGGCGGCGGCTCTCCGACGCCATCCGCGGCCCGCACACCGTCGGCGGCGTTCCGGTCAGCCTCGAGGCGAGCGTCGGCGTCGCCGACGCCGACCACCGCGACATCACCGTCGTGGGCCGCCGTGCCGTGGCCGCCATGCACAGCGCCAAGAAGGACCGTACGGGCGTGGTCCGGTGGACCGAGGACCTCGGCCTCGGCCAGCGGGCCGACCTGCGCCAGCTCACCGAGCTGCGGGCCGGCATCCGGGCCGGGCACCTGCTGCTGCAGTACCAGCCGCTGCACGACGCCCGGGACCGCACCGTCCGTGGCGCCGAGGCGCTGGTCCGCTGGCAGCATCCGCAGCGCGGCATGCTGCCGCCGGGCGTCTTCCTGCCCGACGCCGAGCGCTCGGACGTGATCCTCGAACTGACCGACTGGGTGCTGGCCGAGGCCATCCACCAGGCCGGCGTCTGGCACCGCGAGGGCCGGGGCCTGCCGGTCTCGGTGAACCTGTCGGCCGCCTATCTGGCCCAGGACCGGGCCGTGCCGACCATTCTGGCCCTCCTGCGCCTGGAGGGGCTGCCGGCGTCCCTGCTCACCGTGGAGATCACCGAGACCGCGGTGCTGACCCGGCCCGATCAGGCGGCGGCGCGGCTGGCCGAGATCAGGGCGGCCGGCATCCGGGTCGCGATCGACGATTTCGGCACCGGGTACACCTCTCTCGGGTTGCTGCCCGAGCTGCCCATCGACGAATTGAAGATCGACCGGTCGTTCGTCATGCGCATGCACGACTCGAAGCCGCACGCGGTGATCATCGACTCGGTCATCGCCATCGCCCGGTCGCTGAGCCTGACCGTCGTGGCCGAGGGGGTGGAGGACGAACCGACGGCGGCCGCGCTGGCCGAGGCCGGTGTGGACCTTCTCCAGGGCTATCACCTGAACCGGCCCGGACCGGCCGGACTGGTTCACCCGAACTCTCGACTATCGCCGATCCACACTGGGCAGTAACCTTTCCCTCCGGAGAACAACGGGTAACGAAGGGTCCGCGATGACCGCCACTTCGGTCGACGTCGAAACCAGCCCCGACGGCACGCTCGTCATCCAGCCGCACGGCGTTCTCGACGCCGAGGACGCGGTCGAGCTGCGCCGCACCCTGGTCCACGCCGTGCGCCACCTACGGCCGCTGCGGCTCGTGCTCGATCTGCACGATGTCCCCGACATCGATCCGATCAACCTCGGCACGCTGGTCGCCACCTGCTTCCTCGGCGACGACCATCAGGTCGCCGTGTTCCTCGACCACACCAGCCCGTCGATCGCCGACCGGCTCAGCGCGGCCGGCGTGGCCCATCACCGCCTGCGCGAGGTGGGGGTCAGCCCAGACGGTCGGGCGCGCCCAGCGGCGTGAACTCGAAGATGTCGGGCCAGGCCGGGGCGTAGAGCACGTCGTCGTCCTGGCGCTCGCAGAGGCCGGTGGCCTCGATCATCTGGCGTACGCCACCTCGGGCGTTGGTGACCTCGAAGCCGTGCCCGCCGCGCAGCGCCTTGGTGTAACCCATCAGCAGCACCTCGATGCACTCGCTGCCGATCTCGTCGACCCCGGCCAGGTCGACCACGACGCGGCCGCGGCGCTTGCGGGCGAACGCGTCCCACAGCCGGCGCCGCAGCTCACGGTGGGCCGCCTTGTCGAAAGAGCCGCTCAGGTGCAGGTACGTGGTGTTGCCGGCCTTGTCGGTGTCTCTCTCGATGGCACAGCGGAGCTCCGTCATGCTCCCGGTGTACCCGGCACAGGTAACAGGCCGCCCAATATCAAGGAGAGCGGCGGTGGCGAGCATCCGGCCCTCGTAGTAGGCGCCGTTCTCGAAGACGGCGCCCGGCTCGGTGGCCCAGAGGATCTGCTCGGCGCCGTCGCGCACCGGCAGGCCGCCCATGCCGTAGATCCCGACGAACCGGCCGGTGTCGACCACTCCCGGATGCACCGCGACCGCCTCGACCTCGCCGCTCAGCGCCTGGGTGAACAGAATGCGGGCGGCCTGCGCGTTGGCGTAGGCCTGCGCCGGCCGCAGGCCCTCGACGTCAAGGTCGAGCCGGGCCATCCGGTGCCGTGCGGAGGCAACCGTGACGACCCGGCCGCCACTGGCGGTCAGCGCCGGGAGGAGCGCCCGGGTGAGCGCCTGGTGAGCCGTGTAGTTGACCTGGAAGAGGGCGGCCGGGTCCTCGATGCCCATCGTCCCGGCGTTGTTGACCAGCAGATCGAGCCGCTCGAAGCGGTGGCCCAGGTCGGACACCTCGTCGAGGCGCCGGAAGTCGGCCGAGACCGGGGTGAGCCGTTCCGCCTTCGTTCCCCCGGCCACGAGCCGGCGGACGGCTTTCTCGGCCGACCTCGGGGTGGGCCCGTGCACCAGAACGTGGAAGCCGCGACCGGCCAAGCGGCGGCTCAGCTCGTGACCGATACCGTGCGATGCCCCGGTGACCAGGGCGGTTGTTCCGTTCACGGTTCCATGCAACGTCGGCGGGAAGGCCGTCGACAGGGGTGTTAACACGTTCCGTACAGGCGCCCGGTCTTTGTTGACGGGCCGTTCACGGCACGAATCGGTAGCCCATGGCGGGCTCGGTGAGCAGGTGCCGCGGGTGGGCCGGGTCGGTCTCGAGCTTGCGGCGCAGCCGGGCCATGTACTGGCGCAGATAGTTGGTCTCGGTGCCGTACTGCGGGCCCCACACCTGCTGGAGGAGGTGATATTGGCTGATCAGCTTGCCGGGGTGGCGGGCCAGGTGTTCCAGCAGCTCCCACTCGCGCGGGGTCAGCCGTACGTCGTGGTCGCCGCCGGAGACGCTGCGGGTGGAGAAGTCGACAGTGTGGCCGCCGATGGTGACGACCGGGCCCGCCTCGTCGCCGGGCTGGACCCGCCGGGTCACCGCGCGCATCCGGGCCAGCAGCTCGTCGACGCCGAACGGTTTGGTGATGTAGTCGTCGGCCCCGGCGTCGAGGGCGGCCACCTTGTCGGCGCTGCCGGCCCGGCCGGAGAGCACGATGATCGGCACGCCGGTCCAGCCGCGCAGGCCACGGATCACCTCGACGCCCTCCATGTCGGGCAGGCCGAGGTCGAGAACGACCAGGTCGGGGCGGTGGTGGGCGGCCGCGTGCAGGGCCGAGGCACCGTCGGGCGCGGTCTCCACCTCGTACCGCCGGGCCTTGAGGTTGATCCGCAGGGCCCGGACGATCTGCGGTTCGTCGTCGACGACGAGCACGCGGGTCATGAGGAGCTGACCGGCAGGGAAAGGACCATGGTGAGGCCACCTCCAGGGGTCTCTTCGGGGGTGAGGTCGCCGCCCATCGCCTCGGTCAGGCCGCGGGACAGGGCGAGGCCGAGACCGACGCCGGTGTGGTTGTCGCGGTCGCCTAGGCGCTGGAAGGGCAGGAAGACGTCGTCCCAGCGGTCGCGCGGGATGCCCGGGCCGTGGTCGATGACGCGCAGCTCGAGGGTGTCGCCGTACCGGCTCACGGTGATCACCGGCGGCTGCTCGGGCGGGCTGTAGCGCAGGGCGTTGGCGACCACGTTGACCAGCACGCGTTCGAGCAGGCCGGGGTCGGCCCGCACGGGCGGGACGTCGTCCGGGATGTGCAGGGTGACCTTGCGACCGTCCGGGCCGAGGTCGTCGAGCGCGCGCGGGATGACCTCCTCGGCGCCCACGTCGACGGTGCTGACGCCGAGCGCGCCGGCCTGGAGGCGGCTCATGTCGAGCAGGTTGGCCACGAGCCGGTCGAGCCGGTCGAGCGACTCGTCGGCGGTGACCAGCAGCTCGTGCCGGTCCTCCTCGTCGAAGTGCACCTCGTCGCTGAGCAGGCCCGCCACCGACGCCTTGGCCGAGGCCAGCGGCGTGCGCAGGTCGTGGCTGACCGCGGCCAGCAGCGCGGTGCGCATGCGGTCGGCCTCGGCCAGCGGTTTGGCCGCGGCCGCCTCGGCACTGAGCCGTTCCTGGCGCAGCGCCACCGCGGCCTGCGCGGCGAACGCCTCGACCAGGCGCCGGTCGGACGCCTCCAGCGGATGGCCCTTGAGCAGCATGGTGACGTGCTCGTCGGCCCGCACCTCGACGTCGGCCTCGGCCGACCGGGTGCACCCCGGCGTGCCCACCTCGGCCGCCGCCTCGCCGTCGTTGAGCAGGGTCACCGAGTCGAAGCCGAACGTCTCGCGCACCCGCTCCAGCAGCGCCATCAACGGCCGCTCGCCCCGGACCACGCTGCCCGCCACAGTGGACAGGATCTGCGCGTCGGCCGAGGCGGCCGCGGCCTGCCGCGTCTTGCGGGCCGCGGTGTCGACCACCCAGCTCACCGCGAGCGCCACCACCACGAAGATGCCGAGCGCGAGCAGGTTGTCCCGCTCGGCGATGGTGAACTTCTTCAGCGGCGGGGTGAAGAACCAGTTGAGGATCAGCGAGCCGGCCACCGCGGCCAGCAGTGCGGGCCAGAGACCGCCGATCAGCGAGACGCCGATGACGGCGGCCAGGAAGAGCAGGATGTCGTTGGTCAGCGTCAGCGACGGGCCGACCGAGAGCAGCACGGTCAGCGCGGGCAGACCGGCCACCACCGCCACGAAGCCGGCGATCTGCCGGGCCGGCGACAGCGCGACCGGCACCCGCACCCGCCGGCGGCCCTGCGTGGCCCGCTCGTGCGGCACGAGGTGCACGTCGATCGAGCCGGATTGGGCGATCGTCGTGGCGCCCACGCCGGCCGACAGGATCTGGGCGAACCGCCCGCGGCTGCTGGCGCCCAGCACGATCTGGGTGGCGTTGACCGCCCCGGCGAACTCGAGCAGCGCCTGCGGTACGTCCGAGCCGGCGACCTGGTGATACGTGCCGCCCAGGGTCTCCACGAGCAGGCGCTGCCGGGCCAGCCGGGCCGGGTCGGCCCCGACCAGGCCGTCGTTGCGGGTGACGTGCACGGCGAGCAGGTCGGTGCCCTTGTTGCGGGCGGCGATGCGGGCGGCCCGCCGGATCAGGGTGTCGCCCTCGGGACCGCCGGTCAGGGCGACCACCACCCGCTCGCGGGTCTCCCAGGTCTTGTCGATGCCGTGCTCGGCGCGATATTTGCCGAGCTGGTCGTCGACCTTGTCGGCCAGCCAGAGCAGCGCCAGCTCGCGCAGCGCGGTCAGGTTGCCGGTGCGGAAGTAGTTGCCGAGGGCCGCGTCGACCTTCTCGGGCTGATAGATGTTGCCGTGCGCCATCCGCCGGCGCAGCGCCTCGGGCGTCATGTCGACCAGCTCGACCTGCTCGGCCGCGCGCACCACCGCGTCCGGCACGGTCTCCCGCTGCTCGACGCCGGTGATCTGGGCGACCACGTCGTTGAGCGATTCCAGATGCTGCACGTTGACCGTGGTCAGCACGCTGATGCCGGCGTCGAGCAGGGCCCGCACGTCCTGCCACCGCTTGGCGTGGGCCGAGCCGGGCACGTTGGTGTGTGCGTACTCGTCGACGACGGCGAGCTCCGGTTTGCGGGCCAGGATCGCGTCGAGGTCCATCTCGGTGAACTCGGCGCCCCGATAGGTGATCCGCTTGCGCGGGATGACCTCGAGGTCGCCGATCATCGCCGCCGTGTGCTTGCGCTCGTGCGTCTCGACCAGCGCGACCACGACGTCGGTGCCGCGCTCGGCCCGGCGGTGGGCCTCCTCGAGCATGGCGTACGTCTTGCCGACGCCGGGCGCGGCGCCGAGATAGATCCGCAGTTCTCCACGTGCCATGACGCCGCGCCTCCCTTCGCCTACTTGCCTTCGTCCACGGCCACGTTCAGCTCCAGGACGTTGACGGCGGGCTCGCCCATGAAACCGAGGGCGCGACCGTCAGTGTGCTCCTCGATGAGCTGGTGAACCCGGCTCAGCTCCAAGCCGCGCTCGCGGGCGATCCGCGGCGCCTGGAGGTTCGCGTACGCGACGCTGATGTCCGGGTCGAGGCCGCTGCCGCTGGCCGTGACGGCGTCCGACGGGACGGCCGGGTGGGCCGGGGCGTCGCCGCGGATGGGCGTGATGACGCCGCCCTCGGCCACGTAATCCGTGTCGTTCTTCGCCGGCTCGACGGTGACGCCCTCGTAGGTGGCCACGAACGGGGTGCCGGTCTGGTTGACCGACACGACGCGGGTGACCGGGCCGGTCAGGCCGTCACGGTAGAAGACGGCGAGCACGGCGCCGACGCCGTCGCTGGTGCAGTACGGCCGGCCGCCGTCGACGTTCTCCAGCTTGCCGATGGCCAGGCTTCGTTCACAGACCTGGGTGAGGAGACTCTTCGCATCAGCCGTGTCGACCACACTCTCCGGGCCGAGGTTGCTGGCCGCGGTGGCGGTCGGGTCGTAGCCGTCACCGGCCGCGGAGGGACGGCTCTGGAAGTACTTCGGGACGGGGTTGCCGTCGGAGTCGGTGAACGACTGGCCGATCAGGCTGCTGCCGACCGTGGTGTCACCGACCTTGACCAGCGAGCCCTCGGCCTTGCCGTCGAGACCGGGCACATGCCCGATCGCGACAAAGGCCAGGGGGTACGCCAGTCCGAGCAGGACGGTCATGACCAGCAGCGCGCGGAAGGCGGCGATGTGTTGGGAAAGCCAGGTGGGCAGACGCATGTCAGATCCCCGGGATGAACTGGATGATGAGGTCGATGAGCTTGATGCCGAGGAACGGCACGATGACGCCGCCCAGGCCGTAGATCCACAGGTTGCGGCGCAGCAGGGCGCTCGCGCTCGACGGCCGATAGCGCACGCCGCGCAGGGCGAGCGGGATCAGCGCGACGATGACCAGCGCGTTGAAGATGACAGCGGACAAGATGGCCGAGCCCGGCGAGTGCAGCCGCATGACGTTGAGCGCGTCGAGGCCCGGGTACACCGCCGCGAAGATCGCCGGGATGATGGCGAAGTACTTGGCGATGTCGTTGGCGATCGAGAAGGTGGTCAGCGCGCCGCGGGTGATGAGCAGCTGCTTGCCGATCTCGACGATCTCGATGAGCTTGGTCGGGTCGGAGTCGAGGTCGACCATGTTGCCGGCCTCCTTGGCGGCCGACGTGCCGGTGTTCATGGCCACGCCGACGTCCGCCTGAGCCAGCGCGGGCGCGTCGTTGGTGCCGTCGCCGGTCATCGCGACCAGGCGGCCACCCTCCTGCTCCTTCTTGATCAGTGCGAGCTTGTCCTCGGGCGTCGCCTCGGCCAGGAAGTCGTCGACACCGGCCTCGGCGGCGATCGCGGCCGCGGTCCGCGGGTTGTCACCCGTGATCATCACGGTCCGGATGCCCATCTTGCGCATCTCGTCGAAGCGGGCGCGCATGCCCGACTTCACAACGTCCTTGAGGTGGATGACGCCCAGGATCCGGTCCTTCTCGGCCACCACCAGAGGGGTGCCGCCGGAGGCGCTGATCCCGTCGACGATCTCGCTCACCTCGTCGGAGGAGTGGCCGACCCACTTGATCACCGCACCCGCGGCGCCCTTGCGGATCTGCCTCTCGCCGATGTCCACACCGCTCATCCGGGTCTGCGCGGTGAACGGCACGAACGTCGCGTCCGTCATCAGGCCCGGCTCGCGCTCACGAAGCCCGAAGTCGTTCTTGGCCAGCACGACGATCGAGCGGCCCTCCGGCGTCTCGTCGGCCAGGCTGGAAAGCTGGGCGGCGTCGGCCAGCTCCTGCGCGGTCACGCCGTCGACCGGGACGAACTCGGACGCCTGACGGTTGCCCAGGGTGATCGTGCCGGTCTTGTCGAGCAGCAGCGTGTTCACGTCGCCGGCGGCCTCGACCGCGCGGCCCGACATGGCCAGTACGTTGCGCTGCACCAGGCGGTCCATGCCGGCGATGCCGATGGCCGAGAGCAGCGCGCCGATCGTGGTCGGGATCAGGCAGACGATCAGCGAGACCAGCACGATGCCGGTGACGCCGTGCGCGTCGATGGCGATGGTGTCCGGCGCCGCCGCCTGATAGGCCTTCGAGAAGATGGCCAGCGGCTGGAGCGTCACCACCGACAGCAGGAAGATGATCGTGAGCGCGGCCAGCAGGATGTTGAGCGCGATCTCGTTCGGCGTCTTCTGCCGGTTGGCCCCCTCGACCAGGGCGATCATCCGGTCGACGAAGCTCTCGCCGGGCTTCTGGGTGATCCGCACGACGATGCGGTCGGAGAGCACCTTGGTGCCGCCGGTGACGGCCGAACGGTCGCCGCCCGACTCGCGGATCACCGGGGCCGACTCACCGGTGATGGCCGACTCGTCGACGCTGGCGATGCCCTCGATGACGTCGCCGTCACCGGGGATGACCTGGCCGGCCTCGACCACCACCACGTCGCCATGCTTGAGGTCGGTGGCCGGGATCTCGCGGCCGTCCTTCAGCCGGGCGACCGTGTCCTGCTTGGCCGCGCGCAGGGCGGCCGCCTGCGCCTTGCCCCGGCCCTCGGCGACCGCCTCGGCCAGGTTGGCGAAGACGACGGTCAGCCACAGCCAGACCGTGATGATCCAGGCCAGCACGCTGGGATCGGTGATGGCCAGGACGGTCGTGAAGACCGAGCCGACCTCGACGATGAACATGACCGGGTTGC
Source organism: Actinoplanes sp. CA-131856 (assembly GCF_050956135.1). GTDB lineage: Bacteria > Actinomycetota > Actinomycetes > Mycobacteriales > Micromonosporaceae > Actinoplanes. Next base: position 10,507,259 of record NZ_CP191849.1, read on the forward strand.
GCCAGAGCGCGCGCGGATCGAGCTTGGCCAGCGCCTGCGGCAAGGAGCGCCACAACTGGTTGAGGTCGAGCAGCCCACCGCGTACAGAGGAAGGGGTCTTGGTCTCCGGGGTCTCCGGAGGAGAGGCGAGCAAGGTCATGAGAGGCCCTCCGCGATGGGACCGAGAGCGAGAGCGGGCAGGAAGGTCAGCGCGACCAGCACGATCGTGACGCCGACGACCAGACCGACGAACAGGGGTTGGTGGGTGGGCAGGGTGCCCTCGGACTCCGGAACCGGCTTCTGCCGGGCCAGCGAGCCGGCCAGGGCCAGCACGAGGACGATCGGCAGGAAACGGCCGAGCAGCATGGCCAGGCCGAGCGCGGTGTCCCACCAGGGGGTGTTGACCGTGATGCCGCCGAAGGCGGAGCCGTTGTTGTTGCCGGCGCTCGTGAAGGCGTACAGGACCTCGGAAAGCCCGTGGGGTCCGACGTTGAGTGCCGTGGAGTTGTTGCCGGTGGCGAACGCGGCCGCCGTGCCGATCAGCACCACCGCCGGTGTGACCAGGAAGTAGAGCGACGCCAGCTTCATCTCACGGGCGCCGATCTTCTTGCCGACGTACTCGGGCGTCCGGCCGACCATGAGGCCCGCCACGAAGACCGTGATCGTGGCCAGGATCAGCAGGCCGTAGAGGCCGGCGCCGACGCCACCGGGTGCCACCTCGCCCAGCATCATGTTGACCATCGGCATCATGCCGCCGAAGGACGTGTAGGAGTCGAGGAACGAGTTCACCGCGCCGGTCGAGGTCAGCGTCGTGACCGCGCCGAACGTGGCCGAGTTGGGGACGCCGAACCGGACGTCCTTGCCTTCCATGGCCGCGCCGACCGCCTGCGGGACCGTGCCGGCGCCGTGCACCTCGAAGCCGACCGTGAGCGCGATCGAGGCGATCGCCAGCACCGACATGACCGCGACGATCGCGTAGCCCTGCCGGTTCTGGCCGACCATCCGGCCGAAGACCCGCGGCATGGCGAACGGGATGCACAGGATCAGGAAGAGCTGGATCCAGTTGGTCCAGGTCGTCGGGTTCTCGAACGGGTGGGCCGAGTTGGTGTTGTAGAAGCCGCCGCCGTTGGTGCCGAGCTCCTTGATCGCCTCCTGGGAGGCGACGGGGCCGCCGGTGATGTGCTGGGTGGCGCCGGTCAGCGTGCTGACGTCGGTGCCGCCGGACAGGTTCTGCACCATGCCGGCGATCATGAAGACCAGGGTGGCCAGCACGGCGATCGGCAGCAGCACGCGCAGCGTGATGCGGGTCAGGTCGACCCAGAAGTTGCCCAGCGTCTGGCTCTTGCGGGCCGCGAAGCCGCGGATCAGCGCCACCGCGACGGCGATGCCGACGCTGGCCGAGACGAAGTTCTGCACCGAGAGGCCGGCCATCTGGGCCAGGTGGCCCATCGTCGACTCACCCGAGTACGCCTGCCAGTTGGTGTTGGTCACGAAGCTGACCGCGGTGTTCCACGCGATGTGCGTGGGAACGGCGTCGAAGCCGAGCGACAGCCAGAGCTTGTCCTGCACGCGCAGGAACAGATAGAGGAACAGGATCGAGACGGCCGAGAACGCGAGCACGCTGCGGGCGTAGACGCCCCAGGTCTGCTCGGCGTTCGGGTCGACACCGACCAGGCGGTAGATGCCGCGTTCGACGACGTTGCTGCGCCGTCCGCTCACGACGCGGTAGATGTAATCACCCAGTGGCCGGTACACCGCGGCGACCGCGAGCACCAGCGTGATGACGAAAAGCCAGCCGGCCATCAGAACTTCTCCGGAAACAACAGGGCGGCCACGAGGAACCCGGCGAGGGCGACGGCGACGATGACGCCGATGGCGTTGACGGCGTTCACGAGCGTTCGACCGCCTTGATCAGCACGGTGAGCGCCGCGAACAGCACGACCGTGAGAACGACGAACCCGAGATCAGCCACGGGGTGACTCCTTGGACATGGGATGTGTGGTGGTACGGACGAAGCGAAGCGCGCCCGGGAGTCCGCGTCATCGGCGTTGACGCGTTGCGTACGGCCGCCGGGGGTTTCTTCACGCGTTTTTGACGCGGCTGCGACGGGGGACACAAAGAATCGAGGGGTCGCTCTCTGACGTGGAGTTGTTTACGCTGCGTTCACCTGGGATCGATGCACTCCGATCTGCGTCGCGATCAAAGGAGATCTCGAGATGCGTGAGCTGCTACCCCTGTTGGGCCATGGCCGGGACGCGAAGACCTGCCTCTACCGGTGCGGGAACGCCTGCGACCATCCGGTGCCCAACCAAACCGACAATCCGTATTTAGGCGATATCGTCGACGCCGCGGTGAGTCGCCGCGGGTTGCTGGTGGCCGGTGGTGCGGGCGCCTTGGTGCTCGGCGTCGGCGGCGGCGAGGTAGCGGCCGCGGGGCCGGCTGAGGCCGCGGGACCAGCCGCTGCGGGACCAGCCGCTGCCGGCCGGTTGACCTTCAAGCCCATCCCGCCGAACGAGCTCGACACCTTCATCGTGCCGAACGGATACGACCACGCCGTGGTCGTCCGCTGGGGAGAGCCGATCTTCCCCGGGGCGCCCGGACTCGACATCCACCACCAGACCGGGGAGACCCAGTCGAAGCAGTTCGGCTACAACAACGACTTCCTCGGCGTGCTGCCCTTCCCCGGCCGCCGCGACCGGGCTCTGCTGGTGTCGAACCACGAGTACACCAACGAAGAGCTGATGTTCCCCGGCTTCACCAGCCAGGAGGCGCTCACCGTCGACCAGGTCCGGGCCGCGATGGCCGCGCACGGCATGTCGGTCGTCGAGCTCGAACGGGTCGGTGACACCGGTCAGTGGCGGCTGATCCGGTCCGGGCGGAGGCCGTACAACAGGCGTTTCACCATGCTGGCGACCGAGTTCCGGGCCGACGGGCCGGCCGCCGGCTCGCCGCTGCTGCGGACCGCGGCCGACCCGCGGGGCACCACGATCATCGGCACCCTCAACAACTGCGCCGGCGGGGTCACGCCGTGGGGCACCGTGCTGTCCGGCGAGGAGAACTTCAACCAGTACTTCGTCGGCGGCGACGCCGTCCCGGCGGCCGACAAGCCGTACCTCAATCGCTATGGCATTCTCACCACCGCGCGCTACCCGTCCGGGTCACGCCGCTGGGAACGGGCGCAGGAGCGCTTCGACCTGGCCAAGCACCCGCACGAGGCGAACCGTTTCGGGTGGATCGTCGAGGTCGACCCGTTCTCGCCCGCCGAGCCCCCGCGCAAGCACACCGCCATGGGCCGCTTCAAGCACGAGGGCGCGAACGTGATCGTGGCCAGGTCGGGGCACGTCGTGGCGTACATGGGCGATGACGAGAGGTTCGAGTACCTCTACAAGTTCGTCTCATCGGGGACATATCGCCCGCATGATCGACGGCACAATCTGACCTTGCTGTCATCGGGGACGCTCTACGTAGCGCAGCTCAGCGGGGACAGCCCGGCCGCGGAGATCGACGGCTCCGGGAAGCTGCCCTCGGACGGGGCGTTCGACGGCACGGGCAAGTGGATCAAGCTGGTTTCGGGCACCACTTCCTTCGTACCGGGAATGACCGCCGTCGAGGTCTTGACCTTTGCCCGTCTCGCCGGCGACGCGGTCAAGGCGACCAAGATGGACCGTCCCGAGGACGTCCAGCCGAGCCTGAAGACCGGCAAGATCTACGCCGCCCTGACGAACAACACCAACCGCGGGGTCGGTACGTATCCAGGCGTCGACGAGGCCAATCCGCGCGTGGCCAACCGGCACGGCCAGATCTTCGAGATCACCGAGGACGGCGGCGACCACACCGGCGACACCTTCACCTGGTCACTGCCGATCGTCTGCGGCGACCCGGCCGACCCGTCCACGTACTTCGCCGGATTCGACAAGACGAAGGTCTCGCCGATCTCGTGCCCCGACAACGTCGCCTTCGACAGCACCGGAAATCTGTGGATCGCGACCGACGGCAACGCGCTGGGCAGCAACGACGGGCTGTTCGCGACGCCGATCGAGGGCCCGTCGCGCGGGCACCTCAAGCAGTTCCTGACCGTGCCGCCGGGTGCCGAGACCTGCGGCCCGTTCATCACCGGCGACGACCGCTCGGTCTTCGTCGCGGTGCAGCACCCCGGCGAGATCACCGGCGCCACCATCGACAACCCGGCATCGACCTGGCCCGATGGCGACTTCGCCAAGCCGGCCGTCGTGGTCACCTGGCACCTCGATAACAGAGCTATCGGTAGTTAAGACGTTTACGCTGCGTTCACCCCGGACCGGTAGTCCGGGGTGAACCCCCTCTCCTACGTTTCGGGCAGCTCACCTATCGAGGAGATGAGATGCCTGATATTCGCCGTCGGTTGCTACCCCTGCTGGGGCACAGCGGCGGGAGCCGGGACGCGATGACGTGCCTCTACCGGTGCGGCAACGCCTGTGACCACCCGGCCCCGAACGAGTCGGCCAACCCGTACCTCGGCGACGTGGTCAGCTCGGCCCTGAGCCGGCGTGGACTGCTCGCGGCCGGCGGCGCCGGCGCCCTCGTGCTCGGCCTCAGTTCCACCCCGGCCATCGCGGCGACCCCGGCAAGCGCCGCGCCTGTCCCGGCTTCCCGGCCTCGTCCTTCCTCCGGCAAGTTGACCTTCAAGGCCATCCCGCCCAACCAGCTCGACACCCTGATCGTGCCCAACGGCTACGACTCGTCGGTCGTCATCCGCTGGGGCGACGAGGTCGTGCCCGGCGCGCCGTCGTTCGACCTGGAGCACCAGACGGCCAAGGCCCAGTCGAAGCAGTTCGGATATAACAACGACTTCGTCGGCGTCATCCCGATCAGCGACGACCGTGCCCTGCTCGTGGTCAACCACGAGTACACCAACGAGGAGCTGATGTTCCCGGGCTTCACCAGCCTGGACGCCCTCACGGTGGAGCAGGTCAAGGTCGCCATCGCGGCGCACGGCCTCTCCGTGGTCGAGATCGAGCGGGTCGGCCGCAGCGGCGAATGGAAGCCGGCGCGCTCCAAGCGGCTGCGCTACAACCGGCGCATCACGGCGCTGGAGACCGCGTTCCGGCTCACCGGCCCGGCCGCCGGCACCCCGGCGCTGCGGACGAAGGCCGACCCTCGCGGCACCACGGTCATCGGAACGCTCAACAACTGCGCCGGCGGCGTCACCCCGTGGGGCACGGTGCTGTCCGGCGAGGAGAACTTCAACCAGTACTTCGTCGGCGGCGACGCCGTGCCGGAGGCCGACAAGGCCAAGCTCAACCGGTACGGCATCACGACCACCGCCCGCTACCCCAGCGGCTCGCGCAAGTGGGACCGCGCCCAGGAGCGCTTCGACCTGGCCAAGCACCCGAACGAGGCGAACCGCTTCGGCTGGATCGTCGAGGTCGACCCGTTCGACCCGGACGCGCCGCCGCGCAAGCACACCGCGATGGGCCGCTTCAAGCACGAGGGCGCCAACGTCATCGTGGCCAAGTCCGGCCACGTCGTGGCGTACATGGGCGACGACGAGCGGTTCGACTACCTCTACAAGTTCGTGTCGGCCGGCAAGTACCGTCCGCACGACAGGCGGCACAACCTCACCCTGCTCGAGTCGGGCACGCTCTACGTGGCCAAGGTGACGGGTGACAGCCCGGCCGCGGAGATCGACGGCACCGGCAAACTGCCGACTGACGGCGCCTTCGACGGCACCGGCACCTGGATCAAGCTGGTCTCGGGGACCACGTCGTACGTGCCCGGAATGACCGCGGCCGAGGTGCTGACCTTCACCCGTCTCGCGGGCGACAAGGTGGGCGCGACCAAGATGGACCGTCCCGAGGACGTCCAGCCCAGCCTCAAGACCGGCAAGATCTACGCCGCGATGACCAACAACACCAACCGGGGCGTCGGATCGAACCCGGGCGTGGACGAGGCGAACCCGCGCAACGCCAACAAGCACGGGCACATCTTCGAACTGGTCGAGGACCGCGGCGACCATACCGGCCTGACCTTCACCTGGTCCCTGCCGATCGTCTGCGGCGACCCGACGGCGGCCGACACGTACTTCGGCGGCTACGACAAGACGAAGGTGTCGCCGATCTCCTGCCCCGACAACGTGGCCTTCGACAGCGCCGGGAACCTCTGGATCTCGACCGACGGCAACGCGCTGGGCACGAACGACGGGCTGTTCGCGACGCCGATCGAGGGATCGGAGCGGGGTGCCCTGAAGCAGTTCCTGACGGTGCCGCGCGGCGCCGAGACGTGCGGCCCGTTCATCACGGGCGACGACCGCTCGGTCTTCGTGGCGGTCCAGCACCCGGGCGAGATCAGCGGCGCCACGGTGGACAAGCCCGCTTCCACGTGGCCCGACGGCGATTACGCCAAGCCCGGCGTCGTGGTGTCGTGGCGCCTCGACGGCGGCCCGGTCGGTAGCTGACACCATCTGCGTGAAGTGAGGCGCTCGGCCGGGATCAACCGGCCGAGCGCCTTCGTCTTTCCCTGAGCCGCCCGCAAACCCGCCGTCGCCCGCGAACCCGCCGTCGCCCGTGAACCGGCGCCGCCCGGCGAATCGACCCCGCCCGCCCAGGGGGACCCCCACCCTAGGCAGCCATCCTCCCAAAATCCGCGCACGGCGGCCGGCACCCTGTGGACAACCCGCTTCTGTGGACAACCGGGCGGGCATCAGCGCGACACCCCACCTACTCCCCACCGGCGAAGCGGACCACCTCGCTGACCAGATGAGCGGTCTCGTCGTCGGTCAGGGCGTAGAACACCTGCCGACCATCACGGCGTCGTCGGATCAATCGGGCGTCGAGCAGGAACCGCAGGTGGTGAGCAACAGCGGTCGGATCAGCCGGCACCGCGGCGGCGATTTCCGGCGGCCCGAGTTCTCCGCTGCGCAGCAGCACCAGGATGCGCAGCCGGTGCTCGTATGCCATTCCCCGCAAAACGGTCACCGCCCGTTCCAGGACGTCGTCGTTCACGCCGCGGCCACCCCTCGCAGCGGCCGGGCCAGGACCGAAGAGACGGCCAGGAGCAGGGTTGCGGTGAGCGCGATGCTCGCGCCGGCGGCGACGTTCCAGATGTACGAGGCGTAAAGACCGCCCAGGCCACTCGCCACCGCGAACGCCACCGCCAGGGCCGTGATCACCGGCAGCCGGGTGGACCACAGGCGGGCCGCGGCGGCCGGCGCCACGATCAGGGCCACCGCCAGGATCGTCCCCACCGCCGGAACGATCGTCACCACCACCGCCTCCACCGTGAGCAGCAGCACGACGTCCCAGCGGCCGACGGCCAGACCCGCCGCTCGGGCGCCGCCCGGGTCGAAGCCGGCGAAGGTCAGCGGGCGGGCGCAGACCGCCAGCAGGGCCGCCACCGCGACCAGCATCGCGGCCGTGAACACCAGGTCCTGGTTGTTCACGGTGAGGATCGAGCCGACCAGCAGGGCCGACAGGTCGCGGCTGAAACCGCTCTGGGTGGCGATCAGGCCGGCGCCCAGCGCGAACCCGGCCGACAGCACCACGCCGGTCGCGGCGGCCGCGTTCTGGCCCTGCCTGCGGCTCAGGGCGGCCACCCCCAGCGCCACCACCGCGCCGGCCACGATGCCGCCCGCGAAGACGTTCACGCCGATCAGCGAGGCGGCCACCACGCCGGGGAAGGTGGCGTGGGTCAGCGCCATCGTGAAGAACGACAGGCGGCGCACCACCACCTGCACGCCGATCAGGCCGGCCAGCGCGCCGGCCAGGATCACCTCGGCGATCGCTCGGTGCAGCGCGTCATCCCACCAGTTCATGCGGGGACCCCTTTCGCGCGGGTGGCGTCCGTCGGCGCAGCGGCAGCAAGAGCAGATAGGCCACCACGAGCAGGAGTACGACCGCGGAGGCCGACGTCAGAGCGATGCCGTAGTCGACCGACGCGGTCCAGCTGATCCACAGGCCGCCGTAGCCGGCGAGCAGGATCAGGACCGTGCCGATCACCGCCATCGCCGCCAGCCGCGCCGTGATCAGACGGGCCGCCGCGGCCGGGATGATCAGCAGGGCGACGACCAGGATCGTGCCGACCGCGCGGACCGCGGCCACCACGACCAGGGCGACGATCACGTTCAGCCACAGGTCCAGCCAGAAGGTGCGATAGCCGGCCGCGGCCGCCGCCGCCGGGTCGAACGTGCGGAACAGCAGCGGCCGGGCCGCGATGGCCAGCATCGCCAGGATCACCGCCGCCAGCACGGCGGTCTCGGCGATCTGCCGCGGCGTCACGGTCAGGAGACGTCCGAAGAGGAAGGACGTCAGATCTGAGGTGTACGAGGATTCGCGCGACACGAGCACGACGCCGATCGAGAACATCGCGGTCAGCACGACGGCCGTGGACGCGTCGTCCGAGAGCGCCCCGGTGCGGGTCAGCAGGGTCAGCACGACCGCGGTGAGCAGCCCGGCCACGAGCGCGCCGACGACCAGGCCCTCCACCCCACCGGCCAGAAACCCGATCACCACGCCGGGGAAGACGGTGTGGGTGAGCGCGTCCGACACGAAGGAGAGCCGCCGGGCGAAGACGAAGACGCCGACCGGCCCGCAGATCAGCGCGAGCAGCGCCAGCTCGGCCATCGCCCGGGCCATGAACGGCACGGTGAGGATCACGGCTCCACCAGAACCGTGCGGCCGTCGGCCAGGTCGATCGCGTGACCGCCGTACGCCGAACGCAGTTGATCCGCCGTCAGCACCTCGCCCGGAGGGCCGAAGGCCCACTGCCGTCCGTTGATCAGGCAGACCAGGTCGGCCACATCACGGGCGAGGGCGAGATCGTGCGTGCTGAGCAGCAGTGCCGTGCCGCTCGCGGTGAGCTCGCGCAGCACCGTCAGGATCGCCTCCTGGCTGACCACGTCGACGCCGTTGAACGGCTCGTCGAGCAGCAGCAGCTCGGGTTCGGCGGCCAGCGCGCGGGCGAGGAGCACCCGCTGCCGCTGACCGCCGGAGAGCAGCCCGAACCGGCGCCCCGCCTCGCCGGCCAGGCCGACCCGGTCGAGTGCCTCCTTCGCGGCCCGCCGGTCGGCGGCCCGGGTGGGCCGCCACCACCCGATCCGGCGGTAGCGGCCCATCAGCACGACCTGGGCGGCAGTGACCGGGAAGTCGGGATCGAGGTCGCCGACCTGCGGCACATATCCGCACAGCTCCCGCACCCGGCCCGGGGCGCGGCCGAACACCTCGGCCGTGCCGCCGAGCACCTCGGTGAGCCCCAGCACCGCCTTGATCAGGGTCGATTTGCCGGCCCCGTTGGGCCCGGCCAGGGCAAGGCACTGCCCGGCCTCCAGCGAAACGTTCACGTGGGTGAGGACCGGGGTGCCGCGATATCCGACGCTCGTGTCGGCGAAGCGGAGGACCATGTCAGCCGGCCAGCGCGTCCACGATGACCTTGGTGTTGTGCTCCTCGGCGCCGAGGTAGGTGCCCGTGGGGGTGCCCTGCTCGCCGAGGCTGTCGCCGTAGAGGGCGTCCTCGCCGCCGATCACCTTGACGCCGGCCTGCTTGGCGATGGCCTCGGCGCTCTTCGGAGGCAGCGAGCTCTCGGTGAAGATGGCCTTGGTACCGGTCGCTTTGATCTTGGCGACCAGGTCGGTGAGCTGCTGCGCGGAGAGCTCGGCCGACGTGTCCAGGCTCGGGATCACGGAGCCGACGAACTGCAACTTGTAGCGGTCGACGTAGTAGCCGAACGCGTCGTGGTTGGTGACGAGCTTGCGGTCACCGGCGGGCAGCTTGGCGAACGCGGCCTCGTTGTCGGCGTCCAGTTTGTCGAGCTTGGCGGAGTACGAGGTGAGGTTCGAGGCGTACGTCCCCGCGTCCTCCGGATCGGCCGCCGCGAGCGCCTTCTCGATGTTGGTCACCATGATCTTGGCGTTGCGGGGGTCGTGCCAGATGTGCGGGTCGTGCTCCTCACCTTCGGCGTGCTCGTCGCCCTCTTCCTCCTCGTGACCGCCCTCGCGGAGGGTCACGCCCTGGCTGGAGTCGACGACGGTGCCCTTGAAGCCGGCCGAGGCGATGGTCTGGTCGAGCCACGACTCCAGGCCGACGCCGTTCTTGACGACGACCTTGGCCTCGCCGATCGCCTTGATGTCGGCCGGCGTGGGCTCGTACTCGTGGGGGTCCACATTGGGCTTGATGATCTGGGTGACGGTGACGTCGTCCCCGCCAATGGTGCGGACGAAGTCGGCGACCTCCGGCGTGGTCGCGACCACCGAGAGGGCCGAGCCGCCGCTCGGAGCGGCCGCCGCGCCGCCGTCGTCGGAGCCGCAGCCGGCCAGCGAGATGAGCGCCGCCGAGACGGCGAGAATACCGAGTGCTTTCACGCTGCGAAACGGTAATCGTTTTCAATAATTATCGTCTAATGGCAAGATGCGGATGTCGCCACACGTCGATCCGGCGGTGAACGTGAAGTACCGGTACGGGTGGCTACGGCAGAAGATCAAGTTTGGGCAGCCAGGGCGGCGTGACGGCCGTCGCGCCAGATGAGGCCGGTCTCGGCGAAGCCGGCCTCCCGCGCCGCGGCCAGGTGCCACGAGACCGTGCCGGCGAAGTTGGCCGGGGCCCGGTCGCGGAACACGTCGGCCCGGGCGGCCATCAGATCGCTGAACTCGGCGGCCTCGGAAAGGTCGTTCCACCACTGGACCCAGGCCATCTCGGCCGCGGCGTCGCCGGGGGCCGGGTCCATCGCGCGCATCACCGAGGGGAGGCCGTCGTCGGGCATCAGGTCGGCCACCACCAGCAGGCCGCCGGGGGCCAGCACCCGGCGGCATCGCCGATAGAGGGCCCGGATCGCCGGTGGTGGCAGATAGTGCACGGTCATGACCGAGGTCACCAGGTCGTATCCGCCACCGGCGCGGCCGGCCCAGGAGCCCGAGTCCAGGTCGGCGTCGATCACCGCGACGCCGGCGGCGCGCGCCAGCGAGAGCAGGACCGGGTCGAGGTCGACCAACGCCACGCGGCAGTCGGGCCAGCGGGCCGACATGCGCTCGGCCAGCACGCCCGGGCCGCCGCCGAGGTCGAGGCAGCGCCGCGGAGAGCCGCCGCGGACCGCCTCGACCGTGGCCGCGATGGCCGCTTCGAGGCCGGGCAGGCCGGGGACGAAGCCGGTCATCACCTCGTCCCACGTGGCGCGCCAACGGTCGGAGTCGAGCGCGGTCGACGGCATGGGCCCATCCTCGCCTGCTAACGGAAACGACACCCATTTCTATCAAACCGCCGCCCGATCAGTGGTCAAGCGTCCCCAGCGCGTCCAGGAGACGATCCACCTCCTCGACCGCGGTGTAGGCGTGCAGGCTCACCCGTACGGACGAGGTCTTCTCGCCCTGGTCGCCCTGGCAGTGACCGTCGGCACGGACCAGAATCCCCTCGCTCTCGAGGATGAAGCCGAGGTCGTTGGAGGAGATCGCGCGGTGCCGGAACGTCACGATGCCCTGCCGGCGCTGCACCGGCGAGGCCGCCGAAAGGCTCTCCTGGCACCCGAGCACCTCGTAGGAGGCGAGCCGGTCGAGGCCGTCGGTGAGCCTCGCGCCGAGAGCCCGGCTCCAGCGCGCCACACGATCGAGGCCGGTCCGGTCGAGCCAGTCCATGGCGGCGGCCAGGCTCACGATGCCGCTCGTGTTGGGCGAGCCCCGCCACCCGGCGGGCTGGAAAGCGGGGCCGCGCTTGTTGGCCGCCCAGATGGCGCCGATACCGGGCAGGGCCATGGCCTTGTGCCCGGAGAAGACCACGAAATCGACGTCGAGCGGCGCCACCGACAGCGGCATGTGGCCGAAGCCCTGTGCCGCGTCGAGGCAGATCGCCACGGACGGCCCCACCGCCCGGCGCAGGCGGTGGATGTTCATGTCGTTGCCGTACACATGGTGCACATGGGTTGCGGCGACGAGCCGGGTCCGCGGGGTGAGAAGCGCCCGCAGCCGGTCGGTGTCGTAGTCGTACGCGGCGTCGTACGGCATGGCCCTGACCACGGCGCCGGCCTGGTCGGCGGCCTCCAGCCAGGGCACGATGTTCGCGCTGTGGTCGGCGAACGGCACGATGATCTCGTCACCGGGTCGCAGCTGAGGGGTCAGCCAGTCCCGGGCGACCGCGCGCAGCCCTTCCGTCGTCCCGCTCACGAAATGAACATCGGATCTCTCCGACCTGTCACCGAGGAACGCTCGCAGTTGATCACCGGCCTGAGCGATCCGGTCGGTCGTGCGGTTGGCCCAGGGATAGGTGCCGCGGGCGGCGTTCGCGTTGCCGGTGGTCAGATAGTCCATCACCGCGTCGAGGACCGCCTGCGGCTTCTGCGTGGTGGCCGCACTGTCCAGATAGGCCACTCCCGGATGGGCCATGAGCTGCGGAAACTGGGCCCGAACCCCGGCCTGCCAGGGCAGTAGCTCCCGAATGGCATCGGTATGTTCCCCCACCCCGATCATCAGTCACGCACCAGGGTCGCGCCCGCGTCGCGCCAGGCGATGACGCCGCCGGCCAGCGATCGCACGTACGGATGGCCCATCCGGGTCAGCAGCGCCGCGTACCGGGCCGACTTCTCGCCGACCGGGCAGACCAGCAGCACCGGCTGCCGCCGGCTGAACGGCAGTCCGCCGTGGAGCAGCTCGTCGAAGACCTCGTCGACGATGTTGATCGAGCCGGCGATGTGCTGGGCCTGGAACGCGTACGGGCTGCGCAGGTCGACGATCAGGCCCGGCCAGCGCTGGGCCTCGGGCACGTCGATGGCCGGAGCGGCCGCCACCTCGGCGTCGGACAGCGCGCGGTGGTCGTTGCGGCGGGCCGGCCGGCCGAACAGCGCGGGCCGCCGTTCCCAGAGGTAGCTGAGGTAGCTCTCCATCCGGTCGCAGACTATGAAAACCGCGGTGCGCCGCTCGTCGAGCGTCGCGTCCAGCGCTTTCAGATGGCGTACGGCTCCTTGAAAGGCTCCTCCGCCGGTCGGCCCGGCCGGCGTGCCGCAACGCCGGATGAGCGTGAGCATGCCGTCGATGGCCTCGTCGGCGCTGATCGTCTCGAGCCCGTCGTAGACGCCCGGGTCGAACAGGCCCACCTCGTGCACCTCGTCGATGGTGCGGATGCCGGGGATGAAGTCGCTCTTCTGAGCGACCAGACCGATCACCCGTACGTCGGGATCGTGCTGCCGTAGGGCGCGAGCCACCCCGGTCGACGAGCCGGCCGTGCCCACGCAGGCGATGAAGTAGTCGGGGGCGCGGCCGTCCAGGTCCTTGACGATCTCGGGGCCGGTACCGCTGAAGTGGGCCTCGACGTTGTCGTCGTTGAAGTACTGGTCGGTGTGCACATATCCGCTGCCGTCGGCCGCCAGCGCCTGGTGCATGCGGGTCAGCGGGTCCTCGGTGTCGGTCGGGTCGAGACACTCGGCCTGGCCGGGCAGCTCCTCGATCTCGGCCCCGAGCAGCAGCAACAGGTCTTTGACCTCGGGCACCTTCATCCGGTTGGTGACGCTCTTGAACGACAGGCCGTGCATGCCGGCCAGCATCGCGAGCGCCTTGGCGGTGTTGCCGCTGGACAGCTCGACCACCGTATCGCCGCGCCGGACGGCACCGTCCAGCAGCGGGCGGAGCATGCCCAGGGCGGCCCGGTCCTTCAGGGAGCCGAACGGGTTGAGGAGCTCCATCTTGGCGTACAGGTCGATGTTGCGAAGGCCGTGGACGGCCGGATCGATGCGCACCAGCGGGGTGTTGCCGATGGCCTCGGTCATGTCGTCGTATCTCATGATTCCTCCGCGCGCGGGTGGACGGGCCAGTACTGCTCGTCGAGGCACCAGCGCCAGGCGCCGCCTTCGCGGTAGACCGCCACTTTGCGGCCGATCGGCTGGTGCAGTGCCTGTGTGGCGCTGAAGTCCATGAAGTAGCCGGCGGTGTTCACGAAGGCGAGCAGGTCGCCGGGTCGCGGGGTGACCGGGAGGAACACCTGGCGGCGCGTGATCAGGTCGGCTTCGAGGCAGAGGTTGCCGAGCAGATAGAAGGCCCCGGGCGTGTCCGATTTGTCGGCAGTGATGACCAGCGGATCCATCAGGACGCCGTGCTCCTCCAGGCTCACATCGCGCGCGTTGCAGTCGAGCCGCACCAGCGGGCCGCGCACCTCGAGCACCCGGGCCAGGACGATCCCGCACTGGTCGAGCAGCGCCCGGCCGGGCTCGATGTCCAGGTCGTACATGGTGTCGAGCAGCAGTGATCCGAGCGGCCGGCGCAGTCCGGGCGCCTGCGCGCTCAGCAGCTGATCGAGATATCCGGCGCCGGAGACCGGCCGATGGGAGGGGTAGAGCCCCAGCACCCCGCGCAGCGTCCCGGCCTCGTTGCGCAGCCCGTAGCCGTGCCCGTTCCAGGTCATCGGCTCGCGCCGGCCGAGCACAGCCTGGGCCAGCTCGGACGTGTACCGCTCCCACTGCTCGCCGTCGGCCAGGTAGTTGACGCCGAACCCGCCGCCGATGTCGACCGAGCGCACCTCGATCCCCCGGGCCCGGCACTCCTCGAGGGCGGCCAGGCAGCCCTCCAGGGCGATCGCCTTCTCGGGCCACCCGATGGTGTCGAGGTGATAGGCGACGCCGACCGGCTCCAGCTCCTCGTGGTGCTTCTCCAGCAGGTCGAGCACCTCGGCCAGGTCGCCGGCGGGCACGCCGAAGCGGCTGCGCCGGCTGATCACCTGGACGCCCTGCGACGCGAACTCGGAGAGCCGGACCATCACCCGCACCCGGGGGAGACGGTGCTCGGCCACGAGCGCGGCCAGGTCGGTGAGCTCGCCGGGTGAGTCGGCGTTCACGATGACGCCGGTGCGGGCGGCCAGCCAGAGGAACTCGCGGTTCTTGGGGCCGGTGGCCATGATCCGCTCGGGGCCGAATCCGGCGCCGAGCGCGTGCTGCAATTCGGCCAGCGAGGCCACGTCGGCGCCGGCGTCGGTGGCGGCCAGCCGGCGCAGGAGCGCGGCCGACCTGTTCGCCTTGTGTGCGAAGTAGACACGACCGCGTAACCGGTGGTGGTGATAGGTCTCCCGAAAGGCCTCGACATTCGCTTCGAGCAGGTCGGGAAGAACGATGTTGAGTGGTGATCCGAGGCCGTCCACCAACTGCCTCAGCAGCTCACCCTCGTCGAGAACGGATCGGGCGACCGGTTCGATTCTGGGGGTCAGATAGAGCGGATTCAGATCGGGCACAATGGCGACCTCCCGCTTGGCGGTTTCCCCAACCTAACCGATGATCAGAACACTTTCTATACCCGGAGTGATGAGTCAATCACTCATTCTCGTTTGCGCATGGATAAAACAGATTTGTCAATCCCTCTGTCGTTGATTGAGCACTGATATAATCAATTGCGCATGTATCGGGGCGCTAATCTTGCGCGGTGGCCGGCCGACACACGCATTCACACGATCAGCTTCCCGAGGCGTCCCGGCGGATCATCGCCGCCATCCTCGTACCGGCCGCGATCGCCACTCTGATCGCGATGATCGTGCTCTGGCCGGCCCGCACGGCGCCTCCCGCCGGGGAGAACAACCGCGTCGAGGGCACTGTCACGGCGATCAACGGCCAGGCCGCCGTACGCCTCGACGACGGCACCGAGATCAGCGCGGAAATCGGCACGAAGGTCCGCGTCGGCGACCAGGTGGTCCTGCTCCACACGGGCGCCGACTACGCGATCGTCGACCATCAGCGGAGCACGCCGATGATCTGGCTGCTCGCCCTGACGGCCGCGGTGATCCTGGCCTTCGGGCGGTGGCGCGGGCTGACCTCGCTCGTGGGCCTGGCCGTCAGCTTCGCGGTGCTGCTGCTCTTCATCATCCCGGCGATCCTCGACGGCTCGCCGCCGCTGCTGGTCGCGGTGGTCGGCGCGTCGGCGATCATGTTCGCGGCGCTCTATCTGACACACGGCGTCAACACCCACACGTCGGTCGCGGTCGCCGGCACGCTGGCCAGCCTGGTGCTCACCGGGCTGCTCGGCGCCGGCTTCACCGCGGCCCTGCATCTGACCGGCGTCGCCACCGACGACGACGCCTTCCTGTCGGCCACCCTGGGCGGCATCGACATGCGCGGCCTGCTGCTGGCCGGCATCGTCATCGGCGCGCTCGGCGTGCTCGACGACGTGACGGTCACCCAGGCCGTGACCGTGGCCGAGATGTCGTCGGCCTCGTCAGGCTGGCCGCTCTACCGCGCGGCGATCCGGGTCGGGCGGGCGCATGTCGGGTCGGCGGTCAACACCATCGTTCTGGCGTACGCCGGCGCGTCGCTCCCGCTGTTGCTGCTCTTCTCCACCAGTACGCAGCCCGCGGGCGACCTTCTCACCGGCGAGCTCCTGGCCCAGGAGATCCTGCGCAGCGCCGTCGGCACGATCGGCCTGGTCGCGGCGGTGCCGATCACCACGGCGCTCGCCGTTCTGGCGTCCGGGCGTAACCATCGCTTTACTTAAATGTTTCGTTGGCCGCTGAGGCTGGCCATCATGCCTCATCACGGAAAAGCGACAGCGCTTCTGGCGGCCGGCGCCCTGATCGGCGGCTCTTTGATCGGCGTGACACCGGCGGCGGCCCACTCCCGGAGCTTCGACCTGCAAGCACACCGCGGCGGCCTGGGCCTGCGGGTGGAGAACACCCTCGCCTCGTTCGGCAACGCGCTCCAGCTCGGCGTCAGCACCCTCGAGCTCGACGTGCAGATCACCGAGGACGGCCAGGCCGTCGTCACCCACGACCGGCGGGTCACCGGCACCAAGTGCGCCGACACCGCGCCGGTCACGGCCGGTGACCCCGAGTTCCCGTACGTCGGCAAATACGTCAACACGCTCACCCTTGCCCAGGTCCGCACCCTCGACTGCGGTGCGAGGACGCTGGCCGACAAGCCCGGTCAGCTCGCCGTGCCGGGCGCCCGGATGCCGCTCCTGCGCGAGGTGTTCGAGCTGGTCAAGCGCTACCGGGCGGACGGCGTAAAGCTCAACGTCGAGACCAAGGTCGAGGCCGGGGCGCCCACCGAGACCGCCCCGCGCGAGCAGTTCGTGCGGGTCACCGCGGCCGAGGTCCGCCGGGCCGGCCTGCTGCGCCAGGTCACCATCCAGAGCTTCGACTGGGGCGCGCTCATGCGGATGCGCCAGGTCGAACCGCGGCTGCCGCTGGTCGCCCTGACCAACTACGACTTCCTGCAGACCGGTCAGCCCGGCGCGTCGCCGTGGCTGGGCGGGATCGACATCGACGACTTCGGCGGCGACCCGATCCGGGCCGTCAGGAGCTTCGGCGCGAGCGCCTTCTCGCCGGTGCACGGCTTCCCGCAGAACGGCACGGTCACCGACCCCGCCTACCGGCCGTACGTGACCCGCGAGATGGTGCGGCACGCGCACGCGTACGGCATCAAGGTCATCCCGTGGACCGTCGACGACGTACCCACCATGACCAAGCTCATCGACGACGGCGTCGACGGCCTGATCACCGACTATCCGGACCGCCTGCGGACCGTCCTCGCTGACAAGGGCTTCAAACTGCCGCGGGGGTACGTCTCGCCGTTCGACGTCCAGGCGCATCGAGGCGGCCGGGCCACCCACCCGGAGAACACGCTGCCGGCCTTCGCGCACTCGCTGGCCAATCCGGCGATCTCGACGTTGGAGCTCGACACCGGTGTCACCCAGGACGGGAAGCTGGTGGTGCTCCACGACCGGGCGATAAACGGCTCGCACTGCGCCGACACCGCGCCGGCCTTCCCGGGCGACCCCGAGTTCCCGTATGTCGGCAAGCTCGTCCACGACCTCACGCTGGCCCAGATCACGACGATCGACTGCGGCGCCCGCATCCCCACCCTCGGCGAGGTCTTCGCCCTGGTCAGGACGAGCGGCCGGGACGACATCAGAATGAACATCGAGACCAAGATCAGCCCGCTGGTGAACGACACCGAGGCCTATCCGGTCTTCACCCGCAAGCTGGTCCGGGCGATCCAGGACGCCGGCTTCGTCAAGCGCGTGACCATCCAGTCCTTCGACTGGCGGACCATCCGCCTGGCCCGCACGCTCGACCGGCGGATCGAGACGGTCGCCCTGGTCTGGCAGTACGGCCCGGCCGAGTGCGCCACCCTGGCCGACGAGTGCTCGCTGCGGGCCGTCTACGGCGACCCCTCCGTGAAGAGCCCGTGGACCGCCGGTCTCGACTGGTGGCGCTACCGCGACCTGGGCGCGCTGACCCGGGCCGCCGGCGCCTCGACCGTCTCGGCGAACTGGCAGGTGCACGATCCGAACCAGCTCACCAACGCCGACGAAGACTGGTATCTGCGGACGAACCCGGCGTACTTCCACGGCCCGACGGTCCCGGTCCTTCAGAAGCGGTACGGCCTGAAGGTCGTGCCGTACACCGTCAATGACCCCGCCGTCATGCAGCGGGTGATCGACCTCGGCGTGGACGGCATCATCAGCGACGACCCGGATCTGCTGATCAAGGTGGCGATCCGCAACGGGTTGCGCTGAGATCGAGCGTATGCGGAAGCGAATTCTCGGCAACGGCCTCGAGGTCTCGGCGATCGGATTCGGCGCGATGGGGATGAGCCAGGGCTACGGCTCGTCCCCGGACCGCCCGGAGATGATCGCCCTGCTCCGGCAGGCGGTGGAGCGCGGCGTCACCCTGTTCGACACCGCCGAGGTCTACGGGCCGTACGTCAACGAGGAGCTGGTCGGCGAGGCGCTCGAACCGGTGCGCGACCAGGTGGTGATCGCCACCAAGTTCGGGTTCGCCATCGGCAGTGACGGCGTGGACAGCCGCCCTTCGCACATCCGGGAGGTGGCCGAGGCGTCCCTGCGGCGGCTCCGGATCGACACGATCGACCTGTTCTACCAGCACCGCGTCGACCCGTCGGTGCCGATCGAGGACGTGGCGGGCGCCGTGCGGGAGCTGATCGCGGAGGGCAAGGTCCGGCATTTCGGCATGTCCGAGGCCTCGGCCGCGACGATCCGGCGCGCCCACGCGGTGCAGCCGGTGACCGCGCTCCAGAGCGAATATTCGCTGTGGTGGCGGCGCCCGGAGGTCGAGGTCTTCGGCACGCTGGAGGAGCTGGGCATCGGCTTCGTCCCGTTCAGCCCGCTCGGCCGCGGCTTCCTGACCGGCAAGATCGACGCCGCTACGGCCTTCGATGAAACGGACATGCGGCTCTCCCTGCCGCGTTTCTCGGCCGAGGCCCGCGCGGCCAACCAGGCGCTGGTCGACCAGGTCGCCGCGATCGCCGCCGGCAAGGGAGCGACGCCCGCGCAGATCGCCCTGGCCTGGCTGCTGGCCCAGAAGCCGTGGATCGTCCCGATCCCCGGCACCCGGCGGCTGGAACGTCTCGAGGAGAACCTCGGCGGCGCCACCGTCGAGCTCACCCAGGGCGACCTCGCGGAGATCGAGGCCGCCCTGGCGAAGGTGGCGGTCGTGGGTGACCGCTACACCGAGAGCGCGGAACGCAAGACGAACCTCTAGCGGTCGCTGATCAGCAGGCCGGGCACGACGGTGCGCCCGGTGCGGAACTCCGTGTAGGCCCATCGCTCGACGTCCGGCTGTGGGCCGACCGGGGTCAGGGTGACCTGGCCGAACCCGCCGCGTTCGACCTGTGCCGGCACGCTGATCGTGGCGTTGTGCAGGTCGGCGCGCTGCGGGACCACGGTCACGCCGATCTCATAAGGCACATCCGGGGTGTACGTCGACTGAGCGTGCACATAAGCGGTGTAGACCCCGGGCGGCGGGAAGAACCGTGCCACCCGCTCATTGCTGTGCCAGAAGGCCCAGCTCCGCTCGACCAGCTTGCCGTCCTTGTAGAGATAAAGGTCGAGGTTGAGGTTCGGGTCGTCCGACGCCGTCTGCACGATGAGGCCGGCCGTGCCGCTCGGCACGACGATCCTCGTGCCCTGCGTCCCGACCCCGCCGGGTGCGAAGGCGCCGCCGCTGACGGTCGTGCTGAGCTGCTTGCCGGCCCACTTCACCGGCGTATATCCGGTGGTGCGGCCGGTGAGCGGACCGGTGAAGCCGGGCTGGAGATAGCCCTGGCCGAGCCCGCCGGTGCGGCCGAACTCGGCGCCGGTGTCGTCGTACGGCCGCGGTGTGAGGCCCCAGGGCCGGGCCGCGACGGTGAGCCGCACGCGGTGCTTGTCGCCGGCCAGGACCAGCGAGCCGGTCGAGTACCGGTCCCAGGTGGCGCTGCCCCGGGCCAGCTTGATCGTCACGGTCGCGGTCGCTCCGGGCCGTACGGTGAAGGTCCTGGGGTTGATCGAGACGTCCATGCCGGACAGACCTTCGACCTTCGCCCGGTACGTCTCGGTGCGGTTCCCGACATTCGTGAACTTCCGCACCACCTGCACGGGGTGCAGCCCGTCGTACTCGCGCAGCGCGATCGACGGCAGGTTGAGCTCCTTGCCGTCGGGCGCGGCCGCCGCGGCGAAGGCGGTCAGCGAGTCCGCGGACGGCTCGACGACCAGGCCGGGATCGGTGGCCCGGGCCGGCGTGGGCAGGCCCGAGCCCTGCTGGAGCGGGCTGCTGGTCGCCTTGGTGTCGGCCGCGGTCGTGCGCAGCGCCGACGCCACCGCGCCCGGCGACCACCCAGGATGCTGAGCCCGCAGGATCGCGGCCATGCCGGCCACGTGGGGCGAGGCCATCGAGGTGCCGGAGTACGCGTCGAACAGCCGGCCGCCGGCCATCGGCGACACCGCCGCCACGACGTCGACGCCGTCGGCCACGAGGTCGGGCTTCTGGAGCCCGGTGTGCACCTGGTCGGGTCCGTACGAGGAGAGCCCGGCCACGCTCGGAAGGCCGGCCAGGCTCGACCCGTCGCCGCCGGTCACCAGTGACGCGGTGCCGTCGTCGCGGTGCGCCCACAGGTAGTTGAAGATCTGCCCGGCCTGCTCGGCGCTCCACAGATAGACCGTGGGGAAGTCGTAGATGACGTTGAGCCGCGAGTTGCCGTTGGTCTGGAAGAGCACGACGCCCACGCCGCCCTTGTCCTTGACCTCCTGCACGGCCCCGGCCGAGCTGTCGAAGTCACAGGCCACGATCTTGCCGGCGACCTTGGCCGCGTCGAGGCTGCCGCCGGCGCAGAACTGGGCACCGTCCTCGACCGATCCGGCCCGGTCGGCGAAGACGATGGGGGTCCGCTGCCGCGACGGCAGCACGTCCATCGAGGTGCCGACGATCCTGGTGCCGTCGCCCAGGCGTACGGTCGCCTCGTTGGTCCTCTCGACGGCGGCGCCGACGGTGGTCACCCAGGGCTCGGCGTTGCTGATCATGCCGGACATGCCGTCGTTGCCGGCCGAGGCGGCGACGAAGACGCCGGCCAGATAGGCGTTGAGAAAGGCGTTCCCGATCGGGCTGTTCGCCTGGTAGTCGCCCATCGCGGCGCCGATGGAGTAGTTGATGACGTCGACGCCGTCGGCCACCGCGGCGTCGATCGCGGCGATGATGTCGGCGTCGGTGCCGGAGCCACCCCACAGTGCCTTGTAGACGGCGATCCGGGCGTCCGGCGCCACCCCTTCGATCCGGCCCAGGTCACGGCCCAGCACCATCGCGTGTTCGACCGGCCGCCCGGCCGCGGTGGAGGCGGTGTGCGTGCCATGCCCCTGCATGTCGCGGGCCGACAGCACCTCCCCGTCAGGCAGCGAGCCGGCCATGGCAAGCCAGCCGTCGGCGAAATACCGCGCACCGACAATCTTCCCGTTGCACGCGGACGCGGAAAATCCCTCACCGGTCTGGCAGGTTCCACGCCAGCCCTTCGGCATGGGCAGCTTCGCGGCAAACGACGCACTCTCCGGCCAGATCCCGGTGTCGATCACGCCGACGACGACACCCTCACCCCGCGCCGGCTTCGCACTCGCCGCTTTTCCGCCCGCCGCAGCCGCGCCCGTTGCTTTGGCGCTCGCCACCTTGGACGATTTGTCGGTCTTCTCGGATGGCGCGGCGTCGGCCTTGACGAGCTGCGCCCGGCTGACGGCGGCCACGCGGGGATCCTTGGCCAGTGCGGTGGCCTGCGCTCCGGTCAGCTTCGCGGTGAAACCGTTGAAGGCTGTCGTGTAGGTCTGCCGCGCGGTCACCCCGGCGTCGCCCAGCACGTCGCGCTGCGCCTCGCCGAGATGTTGGCGATATCTCTCGGCCGCGGCCGAGTGGGGCTCGAGGTCCTGCCCGGCCGCCGGCCTGGTCGGGGCCAGACCGTCGACCCCTCCGGCGTACGAGGTGACGGGCGCCTCCCGAAGGCGTACGACGTACTGCCCGTCGGTAAGAACGGTCTTCGCCGTGCCCGGGCGGAACGCGGCACCGCCGGTGAGCGCCGCCGGTGTCCGACCGTCGCGCAGCAGGGCCAGGTCGGGCAGGGATGTGCCCGACCCGGCCGCCCGCGCGGGCCCACCGAGACCGGTCACGGTCAGGGTGAGCGAGAGAGTGAGCGCCGACAGCGCTCGAAGGCTCGTGGCCACGAGTCTCCTTCCTCAGGAGAGTGAAGGGTGTTGATGTGGCCGACAGTCCACTCTGAACCGGTTAAGGCGCGGTGCCTAGATCATTACGATTGCTTCACGCCGCTCACCACCACCATTTCGCACGGGCCGGTGAAACCGTCCGGCCCCTCGAACCGGCCCAGCTCCCGCGCGATCTCGGCCCAGGCCTCGTCCCGTTCGGCCTCCGTCAGGCCGGCGAGCATCTGGTGCAGGGCGCCGAACGACTCACGCTCGAAGCGGACGCACTCGGCCGCGCTCGACATCCGCAGCGGCGACGGCACGGCCTCGACCCGGACGTCCTTGAAGCCCGCGTCGGTGAAGAGCTTCTCGGCGACGCCCGGACCACCCAGGCTGAACGAGCCCGGCTGGCCCGGCTGCTGCGGCGGCAGCTGGGCCCGGCGCCGGATGATCCCGACCGGAACAGCGAAGAACCCGTTGCGCTCGGCGGTGGAGTAGACGACAGCGGCCAGCCGCCCGCCCGGCCGGAGGGCGGCGTGCATGCCGGCCAGCGCGGCCCGCTGGTCCGGGAAGTAGATCAGGCCGACGCGCGAGATCACAGCGTCGTACGTCCCCGGCTCCACCTCGAGACGCTCGCCGTCCATCTCGCGGGTCTCGACCGTGGCCAGACCCAGTTTGCCGATGTATCGCAGCAGCGCCGGCGAGATGTCGGTGGCGAGCACGTGCCCGGTGGGCCCGGCCCGGCGCGCGGCGGCCGCGGTCTGCCCACCGGCTCCCGCCGCGACGTCCAGCACGCGATCGCCGGTGCCGATGACGGCGGCGTCGAGCATGCGGTCGGTGGCGGCGCCGAGCCAGTCGTCGATGACCGGCCCCCACCGGTGCCAGGCCTCGGCGGCCTCTTCCCACTGTTGCCGGGTGGTGCTCTTGTAGCGATGCGGATCGAACATGTTCCTGACCTCCCTGGTCTTCTCACCCTTCTCTGCGCCAGATCTCGTCGGATGTACGCCAGAACCGGTCTGGCACCTTGCCGCAAGGGCCAGAATGCGCAGGTGACGCCGTTCATCGGCCGCGGCGAGCCACTGGCCCGGTTGCTGGCCGCCCACCGGTCCTGCCGCCGCGGCCCGCATCCGCGCCGCGCGGAGTTGGCGCTGGTCACCGGCGAGGCCGGAATCGGAAAGACGGCTCTGCTGAGCCGTTTCGCGGCCGAGGCGGGCCCGGTCCTCTGGGGAACGTGCTGGGACGACGAACGCGCCCCGGCGTGGTGGCCGTGGACCCAGGCCCTGAGCTCCTTGCCCACCACGAGCGATCCCCGCCTCGCGGCCATCCTGGGGACCCCGCCGACACCAGATCCCAACCCACAGCCGGCGGACCGATCGCGGGCGGCCGTCTTCGCGGCGGTCAGCGAACTGCTTGATCGGGAGGCCCAGGCCGGGCCGGTGGTCGTCGTCCTGGACGACCTCCAGTGGGCCGATTCGTCGTCGGTGCGCCTGCTGCGATTTCTGGCCAGGCAGGCGCGCGCCGGCCCGCTGCTGCTGATCGGCGCCTACCGCCCGGACGAGATCCCGCCGTCGACCGCCGGCGAACTGTCCGACCTGGCCACCACGGCCGAGCCGATCGGCTTGGCCGGCCTGGCCCCGGCCGAGGTGGCCGACCTGGTGCACACCGTGTCCGGCCCCGCCGCGGCCGAGCGCTGGTCACCGATGGTGCACGAACGCACCGCCGGCCATCCGTTCTTCGCCCGCGAGCTGTGCCGCCTGCTGGAGTCGGGCGGCTCACCCGACGACGTGCCGGCCGCCGTCCGTGAAGCGATAGGCCGCCGCCTGTCCCGCCTGCCCACATCCTGCACCCGCCTACTCGACGCGGCGGCGGTGGCGGGCCCCGAGCTACGCCCGGACGTCCTGGCCGACATGCTTCCCGGAAGCGCCCGCTTCTCCACCGAGGCGGGGAAGAACGCCGACCGTGAGGGAGCCGGCGCGGGTTCGGAGGCGGTTGGTGAAGCGATTGCCCAGGCTGTCGCGGCTGGGGTTCTGGTCGGGTGGCCGGCCCGGTTCGCGCATGACCTCTATCGGGAGACGATCTATTCGGCTCTGGACGTGGGGTGGCGGGCCGAACTCCATGAGCGGGCGGGGTGGGCTTTGCTGCGCCGGCGCGAGCGGGGTGGGCCTGTCTTTCCGGCTGAGCTGGCCCGGCACTTCGCCGCGGCGGCCGGGCGGGTCGGGGCCGGGCCCGTGGTGGGCTGGGCCTTGCAGGCCGCCGAGGCGGACGGTGGGCGTTATGCCTTCACCGAGGCGGCCGGGCACCTCGCGCGGGCCCGGGCCGCCGTCGACGGGGCGGGCTGCCGACTGGGCCCGGGTGAGCGGGTGCGGCTGCTGACCGGCGAGGCCGACCTGCGGCTTCGGGCCGGGGAAACCGACATCGCCCGCGAGCTGCTGGCCGACGCCTGGCGCCTGGCCACTGCCAACGGTCGCGGCAACGACACCAGTGACTTGCTGGGGCGGGTGGCTCTGGGGCTCGACGCGATCGGGGCCCGGTTCGCCATGCCCCGCACCGAGCTCATCGCCGCCCTCGAGACCGCTCGCGCCGCGCTCGACGGGCGCGGAACGCCGCTGGAAGCCCAGGTCACCGCCGCCCTCGCGCGGCAACTTCAGCATTCCGTGCCGGATGACCGGCCCCGGGCCGGGCCGTACGCGGAACGGGCCGTTCAGATCGCGCGCCGCCTCGGTGACCCGGCCACGCTGGCCGGGTGCCTGCTGGCCCGGCACGACACCCTCTGGACGCCGGGCACCGGCGCCGAGCGCGCTGCCATCGCCGCCGAGATCGCGCACGCCGCTCGGCGGGCCGGCGACGACGAACGGCATGCTCAGGCGCTGCTGCTCTCGGCCAACGCCCACCTCGAGAACGGGTCGGCCGCCTTCCGGGCCGCCTTCGCCGAGTACGCCTATGTGACCGAGCGGCTCCGCCAACCGCGGCACGACTACTTCCTGCGGATCCGCCGGGCCGCGCTGGCCCTGCTCGACGGTGATCTCGACCGCGGCGAGCGGCTGGTCGAGGAGGCGGCCGCGCTCGGCGAGGCGGTCGGCGACAGCGACACCGGCAACGTCCGGATGTCGCAGCGGCTCGAGGTCGTGCGGGCCCGGGGTGAGCCGGCCGAGCTGCTGCGCACCGCCGACGAGGCCGTGCGCTGGTGGATCGGCGCGCCCGCGCACGCGCACGCCGTGGCCGCCGGGTTCCGGGCGCGGGCCGGTGATCTCGCGGGGGCGCGGCGTGAGGCCGACATCGTGCTGGCGCTGCCGGACTGGCGGGCCGACCGGTCGTATCTCTGGTCCGTCTTCGCCGGTGAGCTGGCCGTCGCCGCCATCGCGCTGAACGACCGGCCGCTGTGCGAGCTGCTCCTGGCCGACCTGCTGCCGCTGGCCGGCAGCTGCGTGGTGAACGGGGCGCTGGTCTGCTTCATGGGCGCCCACGATCACCGGATCGGGCTGCTCCAGGCCGCGCTCGGCGACGTCGAGGCGGCGCGACGGTCGCTGTCGGCCGCGTCCGACGTCCACATGCGACTCGGCGCCCGGCTGTGGGCGCGGGAGAGCCGCCGTGCGCTTCCGCCGGACGCGGCGCTGCGCCGGCGGGGTGATCTGTGGGAGCTGCACTACCGGGGTCGCGACGCCGTGCTGCGCGACGCCAAGGGGCTGCATGATCTCGCCGTGCTGCTGTCCCGGCCGGGTGCCGACGTGCCGGCGGTCGAGCTGGCCGCGGCCGGGCGGCCCGTGGTGCACGACCGGGTCGCCGAGGAGCCCGTGCTCGACCGGGCGGCCGTTCAGGCGTACCGGAAAAGATTGGGTGAACCGGTCGGTGAGGAAGAGCGGCGGCATCTGGTCGCCGAGCTGCGCCGGGCGACCCGGCCCGGTGGCGGGGTGCGCCCGCTGGGGCCCGACAACGCCGAGCGGGCGCGCAAAGCGGTGACGGCCCGCATACGGGACGCGATCAAGAGGATCGAGGCGGTTCTGCCCACCTTCGGACGGCACCTCGACCGAACGGTCCACACCGGCCACCTGTGCCGGTACGAGCCCGACCGGTTCGGCCAATGTTGATCCACGGATAACGATCAGGTGCCTTACGCTGTCCCCGTTACAGAGACCACGGGGGTCCTCAATATGTACAAACTTCGAGCCGCTATGTCGGCCGTGGCGGTCGCCTGCGCTGCCACCGTCAGCGTCGTGGCCGTGGGCGCGAGCCCCGCCGCGGCCGGCCCGCCCACTCTCACCGACGGTGTCGTCCTGCCGATCACGCACGCCGACCGCGTCGTCGTCGACCCGGTTCACAAGCGGGTCATCGTCTCCGACAAAGCGGCCGGGAAGGTTCTCTGGCTGTCCTACTTCGGCGGCGTCCAGACCCAGATCAGCCAATTGCCGGGTGTCGACGGCATGGCGCTCTCGCCCGATTACTCGACGCTGTGGCTGGCCGCCTCGGGCACCGACGAGATCCTCGCCTACGACACCGAGCATCCGACGCAGAAGCGCAGCTTCCCGCGTGGTGTGAGTCCGGGCACGATCGCGCTGGCCGGCGGCAAGGTCTGGTTCGGCAGCGCCGACTACTCCTATCAGGCGGGCGACCAGCTCGGCGGCTTCGCCTCGCTCGACCTCGACACCGAGTACAGCGAGTGGGGCCCGCTGCCGGCCCGCATCCATGGCGCGCCCGAGCTGATCGTCCCGCCCGGCGACCCGAACACGCTGGTGGTGGCCGACCGGTCCACCAACACCGCGACGAGCGGCAAGGTCGCCGTCTACGACGTGTCCGGCGACGAGCCGGTCCTCAAGGGCAGTGGCAAGTTCGGCCCCGGCCTGCTGAACGGCATCGAGGCGTACGGGTCCTCGCTGATCGGCTTCGGCTTCGGCTGCCCGATCTGGAAGGCGCCGCTGACCACCCCGGCCACGACGACGACGGCGTACGACAACGGCCTCTGCCGGCCGCAGTCGGTCGACGCCAACGCCGACGGCCGGGTCGCCTTCGGCTACGGCAACACCGACGCCACGCCGGACGTCGCCATCTCGCCCGCCGGTTCCGAGCTTCCGGCCGAGCAGTACGTCGCTCCCGGCAACGAAGAGGTCACCCACGTCGCCTGGGAGCCGGGCGGCGACCGGCTGTTCGCGTTGAGCCGCAGCGGGCAGCAGGTGAAGTTCTACCCGATCCACGGTTCCGAGCCGGTCCGCCCGGCCCTCACGGTCAAGGCGCCCGTGGTGGCCAACCGTGGCGCGGCCCTGGCCGTCACCGGCACGATCAACGTGCCGGGCGCCCTGGTCTCGCTCAGCCGTTCCGACCTGACGTCGCCGAACGGCACCGGTCAGATCGACTCGGCCGTGGCCGACGCGCAGGGCCGGTTCACCCTCACCGACCACCCGCCGGCCGGTGGCACGGTCACGTACAAGGTCTCCTACCAGGGCGATGACACGCGCGCGCCGGTCTCGGCCACGGCGTCGGTCGAGGTCTCCCGCAACGCCACGTCACTGGCGCTGAGCCCGAACAACACCATCAACGCGTACGGGTCGACGGTCACCGTGACGGCCCGCCTCGGCCCGACCCACTCCAACCGCGCGGTGCAGATCTGGGCCGACCCGTACGGCACCGAGCCGCTGCGGCTGGTGCGCTGGACGAACGTGGACGCCAAGGGCAACCTGACGGCCGCACTGAAGTTGACCCGCACCACTGCGGTCCTGGTCAAGTTCCTGGGCGACGCCCAGTACGCCCCGGCGGCCGTCCGGACGGTGCTGAACACCCGGGCCTCCGTCACGTTGCAGCCGTCCCGCCAGTACAAGGCGGCCAAGATCGGCTCAGTGCCGTACCGCTTCTACCACGCGAACGTGCACCCGTACTTCCTGACGACCATCAACCCGTACGCCGGTCGCAAGCAGCGGTTGACCCTCGAGGTCTTCACCGGCGGCACGTGGAAGGTCTGGCGCGTCCTCGACCTGCCCCTGAACTCGGCCGGAAAGTCGGCCTTCACGTTGACCGGCACCCACCCCGTCGGCGCCAAGTACCGCGCCCGGGCCGGCTATCTCACCACGACCTCGGGTGACTCGGTCAACTACACGAACTACAGCCCGTACTACTACTTCACCTTCACGAAGTGATGCCCATGAACAAAGTCCGAGCTGCCCTGACCGCTGTGGCGGTCGCCTGCAGCACCGTCGTCGCCGTCACCGCGAGCGCCGGCCCGGCCGTGGCCGGCCCTCCCGCTCTCAGCGATGGCGTCACCATTCCCATCGACAACCCGACCGACATGGCCGTCGACCCGGTGCACAAGCGGGTCCTGATCACCGACGCGGTGAACGGCGACCTGTACTCGGTGTCCTACTTCGGCGGCGTCCAGCGCAAGGTCTCCGCGCTCATACCCGGCATGAGCGGTCTGGTGTTCTCACCCGGCCACTCGACGGTCTACATGGCGATGGCCGGCCCGTACAGCGAGATCTACGCCTTCGACCCGGTGACCCTGGCGCAGAAGGACAAGTGGGATCTGACCTCGAGCCAACGGCCGAAGACGCTTGCGATGGCCGGTGGCAAGTTGTGGTTCGGCTACACCACCTATGACAAGAACTCCGCCGGCGGCTTCGGCACCATCGACACCACGACCGGAAAGGTGACGCTGCACGACTCGACGGTCGACGGCATCACGTTCCATGACGCGCCCCAGCTGATCACGCCCGCCGGCGCCCCGGACACCCTGATCGTGGCCGACCGCTCCGACGTCGCCGAGACCAGCGGAAACGTGGCCGTCTACGACGTGTCGAGCGGCATCGGGGTCCTCAAGAGCAAGGGCCGTTTCAGCGAGGGCCTGCTCCGCGGCATCGCGGCCAGCCCCGACGGCTCCACCCTGATCGGCTTCGGCAACGGCTGCCCGACCTGGAAGGCACCGATCACCAACCCGGCCCAGCGGACCCCCGGATACAACCACGGCATCTGCTCGCCGTCGGCCCTGGCGGTCAACACCGACGGCCAGGTCGCGTTCGGTTACCGCAACGCCACCAGCACCCCCGACATCGCGATCTCGCCGGCCGGCTCCGAGCTTCCGGCCGAGCAGTACGTCGCCCCGAACAACGACGAGATGACGCACCTCGCGTGGGAGCCGGGCGGCGACCGGCTCTTCGCCCTGAGCCGCAGCGCCAGGACGGGCTACACCGACGTCACGTTCTGGCCGATCCGCGGATCGAAGGCGGACCGCCCGGCGCTCACCGTCGACGCTCCGGCGACCGGCGCTCTGGGCGCCGACCTGAAGGTCACCGGCACCATCGACGCGCCCGGCGCCCGGGTCGAGCTCTACGAGTCCAGCGCGGCCGCTCCGAAGCCCTATTCGGTGGCCGGGGCCACGGCGGACGCCTATGGCCGGTTCACCCTCACCCACAGGCCCTACTTCGGCGGCACCGTCACCTACACCGTCTCGTCACCGGGCGACGACACCAAGGCGCCGGTCTCGGCCACGACCACTGTCGAGATCTCCCGGAACCCGACGTCGCTGGCGCTGAGCCACAACAACACCACTTATGCGTACGGCACGACGGTCACCGTGCTGGCCCACCTCGGATCCACCTACTCCAACCGGTCGGTGCAGTTCTGGGCCGACCCGTACGGCACGGAACCGGCGCGGCTGCTGCGCTGGACCAACGTGGACGCCAAGGGCAACCTGACCGCCTCGCTGAAGCTGACCCGCACCACCGCGATCCAGGTCAAGTTCCTCGGCGACGGCCGGAACGCGCCGGCCTCGGCCCGCTCGGTCGTCAACACCCGGGCTTCCGTAGCTCTGCAGCCCTCCCGGCAGTACAAGGCGGCCAAGATCGGCTCAGTGCCGTACCGCTTCTACCACGCCAACGTGCACCCGTACTTCCTGACGACCATCAACCCGTACCCCGGTCGCAAGCAGCGGTTGACCCTCGAGGTCTTCACCGGCGGCACGTGGAAGGTCTGGCGCGTCCTCGACCTGCCCCTCAACACGGCCGGCCAGTCGGCCTTCACGCTCACCGGCACCCACCCCGTCGGCGCCAAGTACCGCGCCCGGGCCGGCTACCTGACCACCACCTCGGGTGACTCGGTAAACGCCACGAACTACAGCCCGTACTACTACTTCACCTTCACGAAGTGATCGAAGTGATCGAAGTGATGCGCATGCTCAAGATCAGAGCCACCCTCACGGCCGCGGCGGTCGCCTGCACCGCCGCCGTCTCCGTCGCCGGGCCGGCCGCCGCAGCCGCCGGACCCATCACGCTCAGCAACGGCGTCCTCCTGCCGGTGAACGCGGTGAGCGACGTCGCCGTCGACCCGGTGCACAAGCGGGTGCTGGTCACCGACGCCAGCAGCGGAACGCTGCACTCGCTGTCCTACTTCGGCGGGGCGCAGCGGTCGGCGACGATCGGCACCACCGACGGGCTGGCGTTCTCGCCCGATTACAAGACCGTCTACGCCTCGATGGGCGGCAAGCACCGGATCAGCGCCCTCGACCCGGTGACCTTGACCGAGTCGCGCGTCTACGACCTGGACGAGACGGTGCAGCCGAGCGCGCTCGCGGTGGCCGGCGGCAAGGTCTGGTTCGCCTACAAGGGCGGCATGGGCTCGCTCGACCCGGCCACCGGAGTGTCGGCCCTCTACGACCTCGACAACGAGTCCTGGGTCGCCGCCAAGCTCGTCACCGCGCAGAACACCCTGGTCATCGCCAACGC
This sequence comes from Actinoplanes sp. CA-131856, assembly GCF_050956135.1. Lineage (GTDB taxonomy): Bacteria > Actinomycetota > Actinomycetes > Mycobacteriales > Micromonosporaceae > Actinoplanes. Next base: position 10,538,313 of record NZ_CP191849.1, read on the forward strand.
GTGGCGCTACTCGGTGGGCAACGGCGACCTCTCCGTCTACGACGTGTCCAGCGGCGCGGCGGTCCTGAAGACCAAGAGCCGGTTCGGCGACGGCACGCTGCGCGATGTCGCGCTCACCCCGGACGGCTCCGAGCTGGTCGGCTTCGGCGACGGCTGCGCCATCTGGAAGGCGCCGATCACCGACCCGGCGGCCAAGACCGTGACCGGCAACAACGGCATCTGCCGCCCGCAGGCGGTCGACGTCAACACCGACGGCCGGGTGGCGTTCGGTTACGGCAACCAGAGCAGCACGGCCGACATCACGACCTCCGCCGGGGAACAGTTCACGCTGAACCGGCCCGACCACGTCTGGCAGATCGCCTGGGAGCCCGGCGGCGACCGGCTCTTCGCCTTCGGCAACTCGGGCAAGGACTGGCGGTTCTGGCCGGTACACGGTTCCGCGCCGCAGCCCGCGGTCATGACGGCGACCATCCCGGCCACGGTCCTGCCCGGCGGCCTCGTGCAGATCAACGGCACGCTCGACAAGCCGGGCGTCGTCACCCTCACCCGTGACTACGCGAACTCGCCGACCGAGAAGCAGCAGGTGGACCGGGTCACCGTCAAGGCGCCCGGCAAGTTCTACCTGTTCGACCATCCGCCGTCGGACGGCCCGGTCACCTACACGGTCTCCTATCTCGGCACCGACACGATCGGGCCGGTGACCACCTCGGCGATCACCACGGTGGGCCTGCCCACCCCGGCCCTGACCGTGAGCCCCACCAACACCGTCAGCGCGTACGGCACGACGGTCACCGTCACGGCCCATCTCGGCGCCACCTACACCAACCGGTCGGTGCAGATCTGGGCCGACCCGTACGGCACCGAGCCGCAACGGCTGCTGCGCTGGGCCAACGTGGACGCCAAGGGCAACCTCACCACCTCGCTGAAGCTGACCCGCACGACCGCGGTCCAGGTCACGTTCACCGGCGACGAGCGGAACAAGCCGGCCTCGGCCCGGTCCGTGCTCAACACGCGGGCCGCCGTCGCCTTGCAGCCCTCACGTGAGTACAAGGCGGCGAAGATCGGCACGGTGCCCTACCGCTACTACCACGCGAACGTGCACCCGTACTTCCTGACGACCATCAACCCGTACGCCGGTCGCAAGCAGCGGTTGACCCTCGAGGTCTTCTCGGGCGGCACGTGGAAGGTCTGGCGCGTGCTCGACCTCCCGCTCAACACGGCCGGAAAGTCGGCCTTCACGCTCACCGGCACCCACCCCGTGGGCGCCAAGTACCGCGCCCGGGCCGGCTACCTGACCACCACCTCGGGTGACTCGGTCAACTACACGAACTACAGCCCGTACTACTACTTCACCTTCACGAAGTGATGAGGATGATGAGAATTCGAGCTGCTCTGACCGCCGCCGCGGTCACCTGCGCCGCCGTCACCGCCACCGTCGTTGGTGCTGCCGGGCCCGCGGCCGCGGCGGCCGCCCCCGTCGCACTCGGACAGGGCGCCTATCTGCCGATCAGCGGTGTGGGCGAGATGGCCGTCGACCCGCTGCACAAGCGGGTCCTGATCACCGACCCGTCGACCCACTCGCTGCTCTCGCTGTCCTACTTCGGCGGGGTGCAGAAGCGGGTCCCGGCCGGGTGGAGCGCGTACGGACTGACGCTCTCGCCCGACTATTCGACGGTCTACGTCGCCTCCCCGGACGACCACAAGATCACCGCCTTCGACGCGGCGACGCTGAACCCCAAGCGCACGTACGACCTGGGCGAGGCCGTGTGGCCGCGTCAGCTCGCCGTGGCCAGTGGCAAGATCTGGATGATCTACGACGGCGGCATGGGCTCCGTCGACCCGGTCAGCGGTGCGACGGTGCTCCACCAGCTCAACTTCGACGGCAATGTGTTGCCCCAGCTGCTCACCGCTCCGGGCGCTCCGGGAACCCTGGTGGTCGCCAACGCCTGGCGCTTCTCCGTGGGCAACGGCGATACCTACGTCTACGACGTGTCCAGCGGCGAAGCCGTCCTGAAGACCAAGAGCCGGTTCGGCGACGGCACGCTCCGCGACGTCGCACTCACCCCGGACGGCTCCACCCTGATCGGCTTCGGCGACGAGTGCCCGATCTGGAAGGCGCCGATCACCGACCCGGCCGCCAAGACCACCGCCTACGACAACGGCATCTGCCGCCCGCTGACGGTCGGCATCAACACCGACGGCCGGGTGGCGTTCGGTTACGGCAACCAGAACGGCACTGCCGACATCACGATCTCGCCGGCCGGCTCGGAGGCCGCGGCCGAGCAGTTCACGGTCGGCGCCGGACAGGCGATCTGGTGGAACGCCTGGGAACCGGGTGGCAACCGGCTCTTCGCGATCGGCGATGTCGGCGAGGAGTGGCGGTTCCACGCGATCCACGGTTCCGCGCCGGTCCGCAGCACCATCACTCTCAGTGCGCCGGCCACTGCCGTGCCCGGAAGCGCCATCCAGTTCACCGGCAAGGTCAGCCAGCCCGGCGCCCGGGTCGAGCTCTACGTCGACACGAACTCGCCAGGCGACAAGCAGCTCGTGACCACGGCCACCGCCAATGCGTCCGGGCAGTTCACGCTGGTCGACAAGCGTCCCGAGCCGTTCATCTACGACTACACCGTCGTCTACGCCGGTACCGATTCGATCGCTCCGGCCTCGGCCTCGGCGAGCGTCACGGTGGAGAGAACCCCCGTTCTCACACTGAGCCACAACAACACGGTCAACAACTACGGCTCGACCGTCACCCTGACCGCGCATCTCGGCACGACGGGCGGCAACCGGTCGCTGCAGATCTGGGCCGACCCGTACGGCACCGAGCCGCAGCGGCTCCTGCGCTGGGCCAACGCGGACGCCAAGGGCAACCTCACCACCTCGCTGAAGCTGACCCGCACCACGGCGGTCCAGGTCAAGTTCACCGGCGACAGCCAGTACGCCGCGACGTCGGCCCGTTCCGTGCTCAACACCCGGGTCGCCCTCAACCTGACGCCCTCACGGCAGTACAAGGCCGCCAAGATCGGGTCGGTGCCGTACCGCTTCTACCACGCGAACGTGCACCCGTACTTCCTGACGACCATGACCCCGTACCCGGGCCGCAAGCAGCGTCTGGTCCTCGACGTCTACTCGGGCGGCGCATGGAAGCCCTGGCGCGTGCTCTACCTGCCGCTCAGCTCGGCCGGCAAGTCGGCCTTCACGCTGACCGGCACCCACCCGGTGGGCGCCAAGTACCGGGCCCGCGCCGACTACGTCACCACGTCGTCGGGTGACTCGGTCAACTACACGACGATCGGGTCGTACTACTACTTCACCTTCACGAAGTAGCCGCCCACGGGCCAGAAGGGTCGAGCCGCCGGAGCACCTCGAGGAGCTCCGGCGGCTCGATCCTTTCCGTGGTGGTGAGCAGGTCGGCCCAGGGGATCCAGGCGTGCCGGTCGAGGTCGGTCTGTTCGTAGTCGAGGAGGCCGTCACGGCGTACGGCCGGCTCGTCGGTCTCGAACGTCGCCAGGAACCACTGCTCGGGGCCGACGTAGCGGCGGCCCTTCCACTGAGTGTCGCGGTGGACGTCGAGTCCGGGGCCTTCGACCGCGGCCGTCAGACCGGTCTCCTCCAGCAGCTCGCGCCGTGCCGTCTCGGCCGGTGTCTCACCGGGCTCGATGCCACCGCCGGGCGGCTCCCAGAGGTACGAGCCGTCGTGCGGGTCATGCCAGTGCATCAAAAGGATCCGGCCGCCCGCGTCGACACAGACGACGCGAGCGGCCGGACGGAACGGCGCTATCTCCACACAGGGGACGTTACTTGACGACCTTCACCGAGGACGTCCGCGGCGCGGAGGAGTTGCCCGCCTTGTCGGTCGCCCAGTAGGTGACCTTCAGCGTGCCCTTGGCGACGCCCTTGACCGGGACACTCCAGAGGATGCCCGCGGTCAGGGTGCCGTCGGTGAGCACCTTGGCCTTGCTGGTGGCCTGGGCCTGCGACGCCGCCTTGACCCACTTGGCGCCGTCGTAGAAGTACCAGCCGCCCGAGCGCTCCTGGATCAGCTTCGCCTGGACCGTGGCCACGCCCAGGCCGCGGTCGGCGGCCAGGCCGGAGACCTTGTCCCAGGACGACGCCCGGTCGGCGCGGAACGGCACGATCAGCGAGGCCGCCGGGGCGATGGTGTCCACAGTGACCTTGACCGAGCCGACCGCCGCCGCGGTGCCGGCGCCCGACGCGTTCCACGGCGTGACCGTCACCTTGAAAGTGCCGCCCTTGGCGTAGGTGTGCTTCACGACGGCGCCCTTGGCGTCGACGGTGCCCGTGGCCCCGTCACCCCAGGCGACGACGAGCTTGGTCGCGCCGGACACCGGGCCGACGGCGAGCGCGGCCGACTGACCGGCCCAGATCGACGACGGCGTGAGCACGGCGCGGACCGAGGGCTGCGCCGACACCTTGACCGTGGGAGCGCCCAGGAACGTGGCCGCGGCGCTGTTGCCCGCCTCGTCCGTCAGCTCCACCGACACCGTGTAAGTGCCGGCCTTGGCGTACGTGTGGGTCGCAGTGCCGGCGGTCAGGGTCTCCGGCGCGCTGCCGTCGCCCCAGGTGACCACCCGCTTGATCCCGGCCACGGCGCTGACGTCGTCGCTGAGCTCGATCTGGGTCAGCGTCGCCGACTGACCGGCCCAGAGGGCGACGGCCGCACCGTTGAGGGCGAACCGGCCCGTGGGCGCGGTGCTGTCGAGCACGCCCGCGGTCGAGCGCGGCTTCGGGTCGGCGGTGATCGGCGTGTACTTGGCGAAGTAGTTGACCAGCATGGTGAGGTCGTTGTCGCCGGTGGTCACCTTGTTGTCGCCCTTGCCCAGGGTGGCGAAGTTGTCGCCGCCCGCGGCCAGGAACGAGTTGCTGGTGACCCGGTACTCGCCGTTCGGGTCGAGCGTGACGCCGTTGAGCTTCAGGCTCGACGCGATGATCCGCGAGTTCTGCGGCCGGTTCACGTCGTAGGAGTAGGTGAGCCCCTTCGACGAGCCCAGGTGCAGCACCGGGCGGGACGCCCCGGCCGGCTGCCACTGCTCCTCCAGCACCTGCTTGATCTCGGCGCCGGTGAGGGTCTGGGTGACCACGTCGTTGGCGAACGGCTGGACCGAGAACGCGTTCGCGTACGTCACCGTGCCGTCCGTGCCGTACTTGAGGTCCGCCCGCAGGCCGCCCGGGTTCATGAAGGCGATCTGCGCGCCGCCCCGGCCGGGGGCGCTGGTCTGGTCGAGCTGGACGTCGGCGATGAAGTTGCCCAGCACCGACTCGGCGCCCCGGTCCTCGGCGCCGGCGGCGCTGTAGGCCCGGTTGATGTCCGCCGTGATCTTGCCGAGCGGCTGCTTGCCGAGCTCCTCCGCGGTCGCCTTGGCCTTGGTCACGATGTCGGCCACGGCGGTGTCGGCCGGGTAGCCGTTGACGTTGAGCAGCTCGGCCGTCGACTTGGTGACCGACTTGGTGGCCGGGTCGTAGGTCAGGACGGCCTTGCCGAGCTTCAGGCCGTAGTCCTCGGCCTGGATGACCGGACGGGTCCGGTCGGTGCCGGGAACGGGGACCTCGAAGGCGTACGGCTGGTGGGTGTGGCCGCTGAAGATGACGTCGATGTTCGCGTTCACCTTGGTGAAGTTGCCGAACACCGGGTCGTTCTGCAGGGCCTCGGCCGAACCGATGTTCTCGGTCGCGGCGCCCTCGTGGGCGAGCAGCACGAGCACGTCGGCCTCGCCGTTGGCCTCGTCGCCGTCGGAGAGCTGGGTCGCGAGGGTGTTCGCCTCGGCCACCGGGTCGTGGAACTCGACGCCGGCGATGCCGTCCGGGCTGACCAGCGACCTGGTCTGCTCGGTGACGACGCCGATGTAGCCGACCTTGACGCCGCCGACCGTCTGCACGCTGTAGCCGGGCAGGACCCGCTGGCCGTCCTTGTAGACGTTCGCGGCCAGGTACGGGAAGTTCGCCCGGTCCTCGACACGGCCCTGGAGGTCGGCCAGGCCCTTGTCGAACTCGTGGTTGCCGACCGCCGAGACGGCCAGGCCGCCCGCGTTCAGCGCGTCGATCGTCGGGTTGTCGCCGTCGATGGCCGAGATGAAGGTCGACGCACCGATGTTGTCACCGGCCGAGACCCACGCGGTGTTCGGGTTCTGCTGGCGCAGCTGGTTGATCATCCCGACCAGCTGGGCCGCGCCGCCGTTGCCGGCGGTCGGCTGCTCGAGCCGGCCGTGGAAGTCGTTGACGCTGAGCAGCTGAAGGTCGACCGGGCCACTCGTGGTCTTGAGGCCGATCACGACCGGGTCGTGGTCGCTCGCCCGGTACGGGTCCGGGGCGTAGAACGGCGCGTAGCCGTCGTACTCGTACGCGAAGGACTCACCCGAGTTGATGTTCCAGATGTCGACGCCGGTGACCCGCTTGGCCATCGCGCTCGTCGCGAGAGCGTGGTCGAGCGAGCCGGACTCGCCGCTGAAGACGTACGACGACTTGTCCGGGGCGTGCGTGGTGTGCAGGTCGCTGTAGCCGGCGTCGTACAGCGCCTGCATCGGGTCTTCCTGCGTGTACGCGTTGAAGTCGCCCAGCAGCAGCACCTCGTCGCTGCCGCTGGAGGTCTTCAGCCCGTCGACGAAGGTGGCCAGCGCCTTCGCCTGCCGGACCCGGTCGCCGTTGTACGCGCCCTGCCCGTCACCGGTGTCGACGTTGTCGCCGGTCGGCGCGACCGACGTGCTCTTCGACTTGAGGTGGTTGGCGACCACGGTGAAGGTCGCCGAGCCGGCCGTGAAGGTCTGCGCGATCGGCTCGCGGGCGTTGGCCCACACCGTCTCGTCGCTCAGCGACCGGGACGCGCCCTTGGTCGCCACCTTGGCCGGCTTGAAGATGATGGCAGTGGTGATGAAGTCCTGCTCGGCCGCGCTGGGCAGCTCGGCCGGCGAGCGGACGTAGTCCCACGTGCCCGCGCCGTCGACCTCGTTGAGCGCGCCGACCAGGGTCTTGAGCGCCACCTGGGGGTCGTCCGGCTCGAAGCGGACCGAGTTCTCGATCTCCATGAGCGCGACCACGTCGGCGTCGAGCGCCGAGATGGCCGAGACGATCTTGGCCTGCTGCTTGGCCAGCGCCGCCGCGTCGGTGGCGCCGCGGGCCTCGCCACCGAAGTGGACGAAGTAGTTCAGCACGTTGAAGCTGGCGACCTTGATGTCGCCGCCCACGGGGGCCGGGGCGGCCGTACGCGGGTTGGTGTCCTTGAACGTCGTCCGCGCGGCGGCCGGGGTGTCCGCGTCGACCGGGGTGGTCGGCTGGAGGCGCCAGTCGTTGAGGCTGTAGCCCAGCACCGCCGGGCCGAACTTCTCCACGGTGTCGCCGACCCGGACCGGGTCGTCCTTGGCCAGATACGGCGGCGGGAGCGCGGCGCTCGACAGGTTGGTGGTCTTCCCGTCGTCGAGCAGAATGCGGGCGGCCTTGTTGTCGGCCTTCACCTTGGCGTTGGCGTCGGTGCCGGGCCGGGCGACATCGGTCGGCACGCGGGCCGGCTTGTCACCGGCGGCCAGGATGACCTCGCCGTAGCGGTTGGTGTTGTAGACGTCGGAGACCGTGAACGTGCCGACCGGGGCGACCAGCATGCCCTCGACCGACTCGCGGGCCGCGTCGTCCAGCGGCAGGCTCAGCGCGACCGGCGCCGGCAGGGGCGCGTTGCTCGCGCACACCTGCACATCCGCCTTGGCCGCGGTGGTGATCTCGGTGAGGCCGTTGAACTCGCTGACCGTGCCGGTCACCCGCACCTTGTCACCCACGGCGACGCTCGGGTGGAGGGCGGTGTTGGTGGTGAAGTAGGCGAAGATCGCGTCCGAGGCGACGCCCGCCTTGACCTCACGGTCGCCGCCGCTGCCGGCCGTCTGGATGTAGACGCCGTTGTAGCCGCCGGTGCGGTGGTCGGCGGTGACGACACCCTCGACGGTGACCTTGCCGCCGGGCAGCGGGGTGGCCGCTCCGGAGCCCTGCACCTCGGCGATGCTGTTGGTGACGTCGGTGGTGCAACCCGGCTGCGGCTCTTCGGGCTCCTCGGGCGTGTTTCCGTTGGCCGTGCCGAAAGAGCTGACCGCGGGTGCCTGCCACTTGCCGTCGATCTTCTGCAGCGACTGCCCGACCGGGGTGCTCGAGGTCTCGGCGACGCCGATGTCGACGCTGGTCTGGCCGACGGCGGGACCGCTGGCGGCGGTCATCGTGCCCTCGTAGGAGAGGAACTCGGCGACCGAGCCGTCCGGCTTGACCAGGGCGACGCCGTCGGGCGCGCCGTTCTGGAGGCCGTCGGTGGGGTAATCCCGCACGACCACGCCGGCCGCCGGAACGGCGCCGCTCAGCGTGGCGGTGTTGTAGACGGCGTTGTTGGAGCCGTTGTAGAGGGCGATCTGCCAGCCGCTCAGGTCGAATCCGGCCGGGGCCTGGATCTCGATCGCCTCACCGCTGTCGGTGCCGACGTTGTCGTAGTGGATCTCACTGATGTACGGCGTCGCGTCGGCCGCGACGGCCGGGCCGGCCAGGGTGAGCCCGAGGGCGACGGCCAGGGCGGCGGCGCCTGTTGAGCGCAGCACCAGCCCCGGTTTGCGTGTATATCGACGCATAGAGAATTATCCTCCGATGGACGTGATCCGCCGGAGATTATTGATCGTGAATGACGGCCGATTCTCTTTCAGGTAACGAATAGGCGTTTTCGCAGGTAAGAGCCGAGCCCCGCTTCGCACGCGGCGAAACGGGGCTCGGCTCTTCTTAACGATCCTTAATGGATCAGAACGGGCGCGTCGACGGCACCTTCGCCGCTCTCGTCCTTCGTGATGCGCTTCTTCGGCAGGAACGCGATCGGGATCAGCGTCGCCACCGTCAGTAGGAAGCCGACCCAGAACGTGGTGGCGAACGAGTCGGCCGCCCACTGCAGGCCACGCTGGAAGATCTCCGGCGGCAGCGGGATCTGCGCGCCCTGCTGCACGGCGATGGCCGCGCCGGCCTCGGTGATCGGCTCACCGTTGTTCGGGTTGGTCAGGCCGGGGATCTCGGCCGAGCCGTTGAGCTGGCTGGTCAGGATCACCGACATGATCGCGGTGCCGATCGAGCCGCCGATCTGCTGGAGGATGTTCACCAGCGTGGAGCCGCGGGCCACCTCGGAGTGCGACAGCGTCCGCAGCGCCGACGTCATGATCGGCATCATCGTGCCGCCCATGCCGAGGCCCATCACGAACAGCGAACCGCACAGCAGCAGGTACGACGTGTCGGTGCCGACCTGGGTGAAGGTGAAGAAGCCGGCGGCGATCAGCGCCATCGCGAACGGCACCGTGCGGCCCACCGGGATCTTGTCGGCCAGCATGCCGGCGATCGGCATGGTCAGCATCGCACCCAGGCCCTGCGGTGCCATGAGCAGACCGGCGTTGAGCGTCGACTCACCGCGCACCTGGAGGAAGTAGCTCGGGAAGAGCAGGCCGGCGCCCATGAACGCGATGACGAAGACGAACAGCGACAGCGTCGCGATCGTCAGGCTGCGGTTGCGGAACAGCCTCAGGTCGAGCAGCGGGTGGCGCGGCTTGAACGAGTAGAAGACGAAGCCGATCACCAGGAGCGCGCCGACCAGCATGGTCACCCACACCTTGGTGGCGGTGATGGTGCCGGTCTCCGGGAGCGACGAGACGCCGTACAGGAAAAGCGCCAGACCCGGCGAGAGCATCAGCATGCCGACGAAGTCGAAGGACTCCGACGGGTGCGGCTCGTCCTTGGGCAGCACGACGAACGCATAGACCAGCGCGGCCGCGCCGATCGGGATGTTGATCAGGAAGACCCAGTGCCAGCTCGCGATGTCGATCAGCCAGCCGCCGAGGATCGGGCCGCCGATCGGGCCGAGCAGCATCGGAACGCCCAGCACGGCCATCAGCCGGCCGATCCGATCGGGACCGGCCGCTCGGGTCATGATCGTCATGCCGATCGGCATCAGCATGCCGCCGCCGAGGCCCTGCAGCACGCGGTAGGCGACCAACTGCTCGATCGACCCGGCGGTGGCGCAGAGCGCCGAGCCGAGCGTGAAGAGCAGCAGTGCCATCATGTAGAGCCGCTTGGTGCCGAACCGGTCGGCGGCCCAGCCGCTGAGCGGGATCACGGTGGCCAGGGCCAGCGTGTAACCCGTCATGGTCCACGCGACCTCGGCGTACGTCGCGTCGAACTCGGTCTGGAAGGTGGGCAGCGCGACGCTGACCACCGTGATGTCGAGGATCGACATGATCGCGCCGAGGACCACCACACCGGCGATCTTCAGCACGCTCGCGTCGAGTTTGTTGGGTGGCGCGGCGGCTTGTTCTGTCACGGGAACTCCAAAGGGCTTCCGGCATCGACGCGCCCGCAGGTCAGAAGGGCCGCGCGCGCTGAGCAGACGGCGATAGTTGCATTACACACCGATCGCTCGCATCAGGTTTTCAGCTTGTCAGCCTTCTGCCAGTCACCGGGGCGGGTGACTGAGGACCAGCGGAAACGTCCCAGCTCAGCGCATTGATCAACCTGAGAGCCGTGTCGAACGTCACTTCGCCACGGTGACCGCTTTCGTGGTCGACCGGCCGTCGTTGTAGCCCGCCTTCCGGGCGACCACCGTGACGGTGACCTTCTTGCCGCGCATGCCGGCGGTCAGCTTGAGCGTGCGGACGGAGCCGTTCTGGATGAGCTTGCCGTTCAGCCGCCACTCGTAGCGGTACGAGTCGGGCTTGAGGTTCCAGGCGCCGGGGTCGGCGGTCAGCGTGCGGCCCACCTTCGCGGTACCGGTGATCTTCGGGAGCCGGACCGTCGGCGCGGGCGCGCGGCCCTTGGCCACGGCGACGGTGGCGGCCGATCCGGCCCGGGTCAGCGTGTAGCCGGGGCGGGCGGCGGCCACGACGACGGTGAGCCGCTTGCCGAGCAGCGAGGCCGGGATGACGTACGAGGCCCCGGTCGCCCCCTTGATCGCGACGCCGTTCGCCATCCACTGGTACGCGTAGGCGGTCGGCGCCGGCGTCCACGTGCCGGTGGTGAGCCGGACCGTCCCGCCGACCGCGACCGTGCCGGTGATCGTGGGCGCCTTGGTCGCGCGCAGGGCCGGCGGTGCGGTGATCGTGAAGGCGGCGGTTCGCACCACCGGTTGCTGCCCGGAGCCGTACGGCCGGATCGTCAATGTCGCCTTGCCGAGCGCCGCGCCGGCCAGGTTCACGTCGACCGTCGTGGTTCTGCCGTCGGCCGAGGTGCTCCGGACCGTGCCGGTGATCGGCTTGCCGCCGGCCGGCGTGACCTCGACGACGTCCTTGGCCCGCAGCTGGGTGCCGGTGACGGTCAGGGTCCGCACGGCGCCGGCGGCCACCGAGGCGGGCGCCACCGCGGTGACCGTGACGGTGGCCGGGGCGACGTCGAAGACGAAGGAGGCGATGCTCGACGCGTAGCCCGTGGCGTCATAGCCGCGGACGTTGACGAGGTGCCGTCCCGCCGCGGGCGGCGTCCAGACCGGCGTGACCGCCGTGCCGTTGGCGAGGGCGGGCAGCTTGACGTAGCCGGTGCTGTCGATCGAGTACTCGTACCGCACCGTCCCCGGCAGGCGCGGGGCGAAGGTGAAGGTGCCGGGCGCGATCCGGGCCGAGCCGGTCGCCGGGAACTCGGCCGAGGTGATGCGGGGCGCGTCGGTGACCGTCCAGCCGTCCCCGCCCATCTCCGTCGCGCTGGTCCGGCTGTGCGCGACGAACGAGATGCCGTGGTGGCCCCGCTTGGCCGGGGTGTACTGGAACCGGAGGCTGCCATCGGCCTCGGGGGCGACGTTCTGCGCGACGTCGTCGTTCACCTGCACGACCCAGTTCACGACGCCGGGCATCCGGGTCCGGGCGGTGAAGGTGGCCACCTCACCCGGCGCGTCGCCGCCGGTGCGGGTGTTCGTCGGGGTCGCCGTGTCGACGCGCACGGACTGGTACCGCGGCACGGACAGGGTGCCGTCGGCGCTACGGCTCTGGATCCGCAGCCCGTCGGCGTTGCGGTCGGCGAGGGTGGGGATCCAGGTGATCTCGGCGGTTCCGTCGGCGCGGGCCGGCACGGTGACCTTCTGCACGGGCCGGGGGAAGAGACCGCCGTCCTCGGGCCAATAGAGGTACGCCTCGACGTTCTCCGCCCGGGGCGTCGCCTCGATCGTGACCGGCGTCCCCACGATCATCTCCCCGGACGGGCCGGTGACGATCGGGCCGTCGTCGACCACGAAGGTGTAGTCCCGCGACGGCGACCTCACGCCGTCGCGGCCCACGCCCCGGACGGTCAGGGTCTGCTCGCCCGAGCGAGTGGGCGCGATCATCACGGTCGCCTTGCCGGACGCGTCGGCCGAGGCCGTCCCCGACGGCCCACCCTTGTCGATCGACCACTCGAACGAGGCGGTGTCGCCCGCGGTGCCGCTGAACTGGAACTCGCCCGGCCGGCCGACGGTGAAGTCGAGATCCGGGTAGGACTCGGGATAGTCGGCCGAGAAGATCGAGGGCCGGGTCTCCCGGACCCAGAACGTCCGGTCGGCGAACTGGGACAGGTTTCCCGCGCGGTCCACCGCGTAGACGGTGATCTCGTGGAAGCTGGCCACCTTGGGCGCCCAGGTGACGGTCAGGGGCGCTCCGAGCCGCTCGGCGGGCGCGTCGATCCAGGGGCCGCCGTCCGGCGTTTCCCCGGCGTAGAACCGGTACCGATAGGCGACGACGTCGCCGGTGGTCGGCGTGAAGGTGAAGGTTCCGGGCACACCGATGGCGCCGCGCAGCGTGGCGTCACCGTCCAGATATTCCGGCGAGGTGACGACCGGCTCGGTGCCGCCCACCCGGTCGAGCGTGAAGTAGCAGGTGTCGCTCCACCCCGAGGCGCCCGAACCATCGAGGAGACGCACGCGCCAGGCGTACGTGACGCCGTCGAGTTGCTTCGCGTCGTCCTCGAGCTGCACATACGCGCCCTGGTCGCCGGCGATCGCGCCGCGCAGCCACTGCTGGCGCTCGTCCGGCTTCGCGACATCCCACACCTGGAAGTCGGCCTGTGCGTTCTCGCCGGCCTCGGCCACGGCCCCGGTCAACACGACCGCTTGGGCGTCGTTGAGTCGCGCCGGGCTGAGGTAGGGCCCGGGGGCTTCGGCGGCACAGCTTTGCCCCGCGGTCCGCAACCCGGTCGGCGCACCCGGCGCCGCCTGGGCCGCCCCGGCCCCCACGCCGACCGCCGTACCGCAGGCCAGCGCGCTGACCGCCGCCGATGCCACCAACCGACGAACGCCCACCATGGACCCTCTCCCCCGTTGTGAAGATCGACATCATAGAACGAAACCGTCCCGACGCAACGGCCCGGATAATGTGTGCATGTCGATGCATGAGATCGAGGACCTTGTCCACCTCTCGGTGATGGCGCTGGACCGGCATCATCCGGCCGGCGACGGGCGGGTCCGGGACTGGCTCGTGGCCCTGTACGAGTTCCAGCGCGGCTTCGACTGCTCCCACACGCAGGGGCGGGTCGAGGACATCCTGATCCGGCGGAGGCACACCTACCGCTTTCCGGTCGGCGCGCATCCGGACTATCCGGAGCGGCGGGCCTTCTTCGACGGGATCACCGAGTTCACCGAGCTGCGCGAGACCGACGACGAGCACCAGGACGACAGCCTGGAGGACGGGTACGTCGACCCGCCCTGGCTCTACTGCGAGGCGGGCACCGCGCTGTGGCGGCGGATGGTCGACGACGAGCCGCCCCGCGCGGTCAAGCCGATCGACCTGGCCGCGGCCGTGGCCGAGGCGGCGGAGGCACAGGGCGACGTCGATCTGATCGCCGGCTGGTACGCGCTCGGCCATCAGACGCTCGTGGGCGGGGCGGTGTTCTCGGTCGAGGAGCTGGCCGAGATGCCGGCCGTGGCGGCGCTGCGCGCGATCGTGGTGCGGACCGGCGCCATGTCGGTCGAGCTGCCGCCCGGCTACCGGCCGTCGGAGGAGGAGCTGGAGATGCTGGACGACGAACTCGAATCCTGGTGGTACGCCGTCTCGGTCTCGGCGTAGCCGCGACGGCACTCGCGTTCGAGCTGCACCTCGGCCAGCGGGACCAGCAGCTCCAGCGCCCGCCGGTGGTGGTCGAGCGCCTCGGCGAACCGGCCCGTCATCCGCAGCACGACGCCGAGGTGGTTCAGGCACCACGCCCGCTGGTGCTGGAGGTCGTGCTGCTCGGCCAGCGCGAGCGCCTCCCGTACGGGAAGCTCGGAGACCGAGGCCAGCCCCAGGGTGACCAGGCCGGTGATCCGGGCCGGCCCCTCGGCCCGCTCGATCGACGATCGGGCCAGCTCGACGGCCTCCTCGGGCCGGCCGAGACCCAGCGTCACCCAGCCGTCGAAGGCCAGCGCCTGCGACAGCCCGCTGCGGTTGCCGCTCTTCTCGAAAAGCGCCCTGGCCTGCCGGAAGTCCGCTTGCGCGGCCTCAAAATCCTCGAGATCCCGGTGTACGAGTCCACGCCGCAACGCCAGAGCGGCGGCCTGCGCTTCGTCGTGCGGCGTGACCTTCCCGTAGGCGGCCAGCGCCTCCGGCAGCCGGCCGGCCGCGGCGAGCGCCCACCCGAGGTCCGAGAGCGAGGAGGCCCGCTCCTCGTCGCGGCCGAGCCGGCCGGCGGCGTCCGCGGCGGCGGCGAGCATGCGCGTCTGGTCGTCGGTGCCGCGATGACGGAAGAACCAGGGCCGCAGGGCCCGTGGCAGCGCGGCCACGACCTCGTCCACGCCCAGGCGCACCGCCGCGTCGAAGCAGGCGACCAGGTTGACGTACTCCCGATCGAGCCACTGGAGGTCCTGCTCCTGCGCCTGGTTCAAATAGTGAAAGAGCACCCGGCGTACCGCGTCGTCGGCGTCGTTCCCCGCTCCGAGATCGGCCGCGTACTGACGGATCAGGTCGTGCATGCGGTAGCGACCGGGCCGGACCTCCTGGACGAGGTGGGCGTCGACCAGCTCCTCGAGGGCGGCGTCGGCCGGCATGCCGATCAGGGCGCTCGCGGCGGCGGCGTCGAAGTCGGCGCCGGGAAGGACGCCGAGCAGGCGGAAGACGCGGCGCTGGCCGTCGTCGAGCTGTTTGAGGGACATGCCGAAGGCGGCGTCGAACCGGTTGGCGGTGTCACGCAGCCGCTCGGCCAGCACGGCGACCGTCCATCCGGGACGATGCCGGAGCCGGGCGCCGGCCATGCGCAGCGCCAGCGGAAGCCCACCGCACTGCGCCAGCACCTGCCCAACCGCCTCCCGCTCGCCGTCGCCCAGCCCGCCCGCCGCTCGGTTGCCGTCACCCAAGCCGGCCGCCCGCTTGAACAGGTGGGCCGCGGCCTCGTCGGCCAGCGGCGCCAATGACACCGGCGGCACCCCGTCCAGGCTGATCAGCCGGTTGCGGCTCGTGATCAGCACGGCGGACCGGCCCGCGCCTGGCAGCAGCGGCCGCACCTGGTCGGCGTCGACCGCGTTGTCGAGCACGACGAGCGCGCGCCGCCGGGCGAGCTCGGAGCGCCAGAGCGCGGCCGCGTCGGCCGGAACATGGGCGACGTCGAGCGCGCCGAGAAGGCGTACCAGGGCGGTCTGTGAATCAAGAGGTTCTTGACCGGGCGTGAAGCCCCGCAGGTCGAGATAGAGGCCGCCGTCCGGGAACTTCGCGGCGAGCCGATGCGCCACGTGCACGGCCAGACTGGTCTTGCCGACACCGGCCATGCCGTCGACCGCGACCGCCCCGGCGGTGCCCAGCAGCTCCTCGACCCGCGCCACCTCGGTCTCACGACCCGTGAAATCGAACAAATCGGCCGGCAGATCGTTGCGGCGGGGCGCCGGCACCGGCCCCGCCTCACCCGCGGCCGACCACAGCGCCCGCAGCGGCCGCGGATCACGGCCGGCCACGCGGCAGAGCGCGACGACCGCCTCCCACGGCGGCACGAGCTGCCCGCTCAGATAGCGCGAAAGCGACGAGCTGCTCAGCTCGGCCCGGCGAGCGAGCGCGCGCAGGCTGAGACCGCTCAGCTCCTTGATCGACGCGAGCTGGGCGACCAGCTTCTCCCGCGGCCCCGACACGCGGAACACCGTATCGTCCCGCCCCACGCCAACGGATCGCTTCCGCGTCTGCCCAGCTCAGCGCCGTTGCGACTGTCCCACGGTGTCCCACGGCAGGCGCGCGGTTGAGTCCGCCGGTGGTCCGATTGAACCCGTCAGCACGAGGAGGGAGAAGCGATGACGACCGAGCGGATGCCCAGTCCCACGGTCCTGATCCCGGAGGCCGCGGCGGCTCTCGCGACGATCGGCGAGGCGGTCGACGCGGTCGGGCTGGACGAGCGCCTGCTGGCCCTCATCCGCCGCCGGGGCCGGGCGGGCCCGATCACCGAGGAGTACCGGGCCGCCCTGGACCTGAGCTCCTCCGTGATCGGCCCGGGCGGCGAGGTGCCGGATCAGATCTGGGATCGCGCCGCCAAGCATTTCGACCAGCGCGAGCTGGCCGCCCTCCTGCTCACGATCACCATCACGAACGCCCTCGACCTCATCTCTTCCGCCATAAGGAGCAAGTCATGACCAACACCTCCGCCACCTCCTTCACCGCCGCCGAGCGCGACGCCATCAAGGACCGGGCCAAGGAGCTCAAGCGAAGCGCCAAGGGCGACACCGAGCCCGATGTCCTGTCCAAGATCGCCGACATGGCCGACGCCGATCGTGAGCAGGCCGGACAGCTGCACGCCGTGATCAAGGCCAACGCACCCGAACTCACCCCCAAGCTCTGGTACGGCATGCCGGCGTACTACCGGAACGGCAAGATGATCTGTTTCTTCCAGAGCCGGGCCAAGTTCAAGACCCGCTACGCCACCCTCGGCTTCAGCGACCACGCGGCCCTGGACGACGGCGAGATGTGGCCGGTGTACTTCGCCCTGCTCGAGGTGGACGAGCAGAAGATCGTCGCCCTGCTGCGGCGGGCCCTCAGCGCTTGACGCCCGCCTTGCGCCAGTCGAACTTCGCGGGCCACAGCGTCTGAGCGTCCGCTGTGGCCCCGGCGAACTGCGTCTTGGCATCGATCTTGGCGATGCTCAAGTCGGCGCCCTCGAGATGAGCGCCCCGGAGGTCGGCGCCCCGCAGATCGGTGTAGTAGAACTTCGTCCGGCGGTCGACGAGCGCCCGGAAGGTGGCGTCGCGCAGATTCGCCCCGGTGAGAATGGTGTAGGAGAAGAAATCTGCGCTCGCAACTCGGTCCTCCACACTCGACCAGGGGGAACAAGCTACTTCTGCCCGGAGATCGCTGGAAGTAATCGTTCGGCCACTAGGAGCGGCCGGGACGCCCGATTCCGCGCTGACCTCCGGCCGAGATGTCACCATGATCGACATGAACGCCGAGGAACACGCCGCCCGGGCCGCCGAACTCACCGCCGAAGCCGAGCGTCTCTACCAGATCTGCCTGGTCGACTATCAAACCAACATCAACGAAGACGATCATTCCGACGAGCCGTACGTCCCCGGCGCCGACCTGGCGATGCTCACCGCCACCACGCAACTGGCCCAGGTGCACGCGACGCTCGCCCTGCGCGGCGACGCCTGAGCCTGGTCAGACGACGAAACGGGTGCCGGTGAGGCGCTCGCTGTCGCGCCACAGGGCGGCGCCGACGGCCGGGTCGCCGGCACCACGGGGAAGGCGGGCCGGCTTCGGCGGGCCGGAGTCCTGCCGCCGGCCGGCGGGCCCGATGAAGGCGCCGTTCTCGACGGTGGGGCTGGTCGCGGCGTACAGCGAAGGCCAGGCGGCACCCTCGGGCGAACCCATCGCCAGTCGCCCGAGCAGCGGGAGGAGGAGCCGGGTGGCGAGCCCTTGGGAATGCTGCTGGAGGTTGGTCATGGCGGCGCCGGGGTGGACGGCGACGGCGGTCATCGGGGTGCCGGCCAGGCGGCGGGCGAGCTCGACGGTGAACACGATGTTGGCCCGCTTGGATTTCGCGTAGGCGCCCATCGGCCGGTACCTCTGCTCGCTCATCAGGTCGGTCAGCTCCCCGCTGCCCCAGCGGGCGGCGATCGCGCTGACCGTCACCACCCGGGCGGCCGGGGCCGCGCGCAGAGCGGGCATGAGCTGGGCGGTGAGAGCGAAGTGGCCGAGGTGATTGGTGCCGAAGGTCATCTCGAATCCGTCGTCGGTGGTCCGCCGCTCGGCGATGTTCATCACGCCGGCGTTGTTGACGAGCAGATCCAGCGGACCGCTGTCGACGACCCGGGCCGCCGCCGCGCCGATCGATCCGAGATTGCCGAGATCGAGGACGAGGGCGTCGACCGCGGCCGACGGGAGTGCGGCACGGATCGCTTCGGCGGCGGCCGCCAGCTTGCCGGGATCACGACCGGCAAGCACGACGCGGGCACCGTGAGCAGCCAGGACACGGGCGGTCGGCCAGCCGATCCCGCTGTTGCCGCCGGTGATCAGGGCGACCCGCCCGGTTTGATCGCTGATCGATGCGGGGGTCCACGCGACCATCACGCCTCCTAAGTAATGAACATTCATTCAGTACGCCCAAGGTAGCGGCGGCGTGGCCGACTTGTCAAATGAGTGTTCATTAAGAAAACTGGGCGCATGCGAACACGGGATCCCGAAACCAAGCGCCGCCTGCTGCTGGAGGCGGCGCTGGAGGAGTTCGCCGCCTACGGGGTGGCCGGCGCGCGCGTCGACCGGCTGGCCAAGCGGGCCGGCATCAGCGCCGGGCTGGTCTACTCGTTCTACGAGAACAAGGACGGCCTGTTCGACGCGGTCTTCGACCTGATCGTCGAGCAGACCGTCTCGGCCGTCCCCATCGACGCCGACGACCTGGCCGAATACGCCGGCCGCCTCTGCGACGCCGGCCTCGCGCATCCTGACGTGTTGCGCTTCGTGGCCTGGTACCAGCTCGAACGTGGCGAAGCGGCCGCCCGGCGAGCTTCCACCACCGCCGCCATGGCCGAGAAGGTCGCCCTGATCGAGCAGGCCCAGAGCCGGGGCGCCGTCACCGACCGCATCGCCGCGAGCGAGATCCTCGCCCTGGTGCTGACCCTGGCGAACATGTGGCAGCTCCGCGAGCCCGAGTTCCTGGACCTGGTCGAGCCGGACCGCCGCCGCACGGCCGTGGTCGAAGCGGTCCGCCGACTGACTTCCCCCTGACCGTCAGGTGCACAGGCCTTGGCGATAGGCGTAGACGACCGCCTGCACGCGGTCGCGCAGACCCAGCTTGGCCAGGATGCGTGATACGTACGTCTTGACGGTCTCCTGGCTGATCACGAGCGTCGCGGCGATCTCGCTGTTGGACAGGCCGTTCGCGATCAGGCGCAGCACCTCCAGCTCGCGCGGGGTCAGCGCCGGGTCGGCAGTGGCGTCGTCAGCGGGCCGGATGCGCGCCGCGTACCGGCCGACGAGCTGCCGGGTGACCTCGGGCGCCAGCAGCGCGGCGCCGGTGGCCACCGTGCGGATGCCCTGCAGGAGCTGATCGGGCGGGGCGTCCTTCAGCAGGAAGCCGCTCGCCCCCGCGCGCAGCGCCTCGTACACGTACTCGTCGAGGTTGAACGTGGTGACGACGAGGACCTTGACGGGGTCGGCCACGCCGACGCCCGCGAGCAGCCGGGTGGCCTCGATGCCGTCGAGCACGGGCATCCGCACGTCCATCACGACGACGTCGGGCCGTAGCCGGGCGGTCAGGTCGACGGCGGCGCGACCGTTGGCGCACTCGCCGACCACCTCCAGGTCGGGCTGGGCGTCGATGATCGTCGTGAAGCCCATCCGGATCAGCGCCTGGTCGTCGCAGACCAGCACCCGGATCGGGGCCGTCACGTCGGGCTCCCGGCGGGGATACGGGCCCGCACGACGAACCCGCCGTCCGCGCCGCGGCCCGCGCTGAACTCGCCGCCGAGCACCCCGACGCGCTCGCGCAGCCCGTCCAGGCCACGGCCGCTCCCGCCCGGTGACGTGTGCCGTGATCCCGCGTCCTCGGTGCTGACCTCCACCGTCGTCTCTCCCGGCGCGTGCAGCACCTGAACGACGGTGCGGCTGCCGTGGGCGTACTTGAGGGCGTTCGTCAGTGCCTCCTGCACGACCCGGTACACCGCGACCTTGGTGCTGCCGGCCGTCTCCGGGGACGCGCCGTCCTCGGTGAACTCGACGGGCTGCCCGGCCTGCCGGGTCTGCTCCACCAGGGCGCGCAGTTCCCCGACGGACGGGGTGCGCGGCTCGGCGCCGTGCTCCGGGTTCAGCAGGTCGAGCAGGTTGCGCAGGTCGGAGACGGCGCGGCGACCGGTGCCGGTGATCGCGTCCAGGGTCTGCTCGAGGCGTTCCGGGCGGGCGGTCAGATAGCGGGCCGCCTCGGCCTGCACCACCATGGCCGTCACGTGGTGGGTGACCACATCGTGCAGTTCCCGGGCGATGCGGCTGCGCTCGGCCACGCGGCTCGCCTCGGCCACGGCCCGGCGGCGTTCCGCCTCGGCGGCGCGGGCGGTCCGCAAGTTGGCGCCGAACCACCACAACGCCACCACCCCCGCGTAGAAGGTGGCGAAGCCGGCCGGGCTCTCGGCCGCGCCGTTCCTGGAGAGCGCCACGGTCAGCGGCAGGTACGCGACGGTGGCCAGCACGACGGTGGCGCGCCGGTGGCGCCGCAGGTGGGCGCCCGCGCTGAACACGGCGATGGCGAGCGCGGTGGCGGCGAGGGTGTGATAGCCGCGGAGCTGGTCGGCGGCGAACCCGAGCGACACCAGCGCCAGGGCGACGGCGGGCCGGCGACGGCGGATGACCAGCGGCAGGCACTCCACGGCGACGACGGCGATCGCGAACGCGTCCATCGGCCGGGTGGGCACGTCGCCGACCTGGGTGCCGTGGCTGTTCACCTCGGGCGCCAGCGAGACGATGGCCAGCACCAGCGCCAGGGGGAGGTCGCGGACCGGGACGGGAAGCCCGCGCCACCGCTCCACGACCCGGGCGACATCGATCACCGGGCAACCGTAACGTCCGCGGTGACGCCGGCGATCCGGCCGCCCGGCCGGACGACGTGACCGCGACGGTGGGCCACGATGAGGAAGACGAGGGTCAGCAGGGTGCCCGCGCCGACCGCCGCCACACCGCCCTCGGGGCCGAACGCGCCGCCGGTGAACAGCTCCGGACCGGTGACCGTGACGTCGAGCAGGCCCTGGCCGAGGCCGTTCCCGGACGACGTGAGGCCGAAGATGCCGGCGAGCAGGAAGTTCCAGGCGAAGTGCAAACCGATCGGCACCCACAGGTTGCGGAAGGCAGCGAAGCAGGCGGCCAGCATGAACCCGGCTTCGACGGCGATGGCGAGCGCTCCCCACAGGGTGGCGTCCTCGTTGAACAGGTGCATCGCGCCGAACGCCACACCGGTCAGAATCAGCGACGGGTAGGTGCCGATCCGCTCCTCGACGATCCGGAACAGCACGCCCCGGAACAGCACCTCCTCGGTCACGGCGGCGGCCACCATGAACCCGAGGATGCCGAACGTGTTCGACATCGAGCCGATGCCGACGACATGCAAGCCGCCATTGAAGGCCAGGTTGACCGCGACCGACGCGAACATCGCGGCGCCGATCAGCGCCCCCACGGCGAACCGCGATCCGCCGCCGGCCAGCTCGGTGACATCGCGATGCTCGGTACGCCGTACCACCCAGCGGTAGGTGAGGATGACCAGGACCGCCGACATCAGGCCGGCCGCCAGGGTCAGCCACGGGTTGTCCCGCAGCGCGGCGGTCGCCTGACCACCCACCGCCATGACCACCAGCACGGCCAGGAACTGCTTCACGAAACGCATGACGACTCCCTCACCAGACCCGCGGCCGGGCACCGCGCCGGGAGAAACGCTAGGGATCAGCGGCCCGGAGATCGTCACCCCGCGGTGGACACCTGTGGGTAGCTCGCTCGAGGGACAAGGACTTGTCCGCGCGGAATAAGGTCGGCGCGTGAAGATCGGGATACGCGATCACCTACGGGGCGCGCGGCGCTGGCTGATGATCGCCGGGGCCCTGATCGTCGTGGCGTTGCTGGCGGCTCCGGTCACGGCCGCGGAACCCGGCGGCGACCACCCGAACGACATGAACTGCGGCAACATCTTCTGGTTGACCCCGCCGAAACCGGACCGCGCCGACCCTGACTACGACTTCTACCGCGAGAAGATGGACCGGGGCTGCCGGGAGGCCCGCGTCACCAGGGGCGCCATAGCGGTCACGATCGGCGTGATCACGCTAGTCGGCGTGGGCATGCTCGCTCCTGTCCCCCGTGCGAGCGACAGCTGAGTGTCCACTGTGTGGTGACGTTTTCTCTCACCGATCTTTCTAGCGTCTTCGGCATGAAGAAATCACTTGTGGCCGTCATGCTCAACGTGAGAAGCCCGCTGCCCCGATACTCTCTGATAGTTGGTCAGGAACCGAGGGAGAGTCGCGGATGGGAACCCGGCGAGAGATCAGCGCGCTGCCACCGGAAGCCGATCTGGCCCGCGCGGACTCGCTGGCGCGTGAGATCTTCTCGGATGTCGCCAACAAGTGGGCTTTTCTGATCATCGAGTTCCTGGGCCAGGACACCCTGCGCTTCGGTGAGTTGCGCGACGAGATCGGCGGCATCAGCCACAAGATGCTCACCCAGAACCTGCGCAAGCTGGAACGCAACGGGCTGGTGGAGCGAACCGTTCACCCCACCATCCCGCCGCGCGTCGAATACACCCTCACCGAGGCCGGCGAAGGGTTGCGTCAGGTGGTCGACGGGATGTGCGGCTGGACCCAGCGGCATCTCGGTCACATCGAGGCGTCCCGCCGCCGGTTCCGCGACCCGGCCGCGGGTTAGTCCAGCACGGCAACAGCTTCCAGCTCCACGAGGTGCTCCGGCACGTCGAGCGCCACGATGCCGAACAGCGACGCCGGCGCCGCCGGGGTGACGCCCAGCTTTGCCGCCGCGCGGCCGATCCCGTCCAGCACCAGCGGCATCTGCTCGGGCTTCCAGTCGACGACGTGCATGGTCAGCTTCACCACGTCGGCGAAGGTCGCGCCGACGCCGGCCAGAGCGGTTCCCACGTTCAGATAGCACTGCTCGACCTGGGCGGCGAGGTCGCCGTCGCCCACCGTCACGCCCTGCTCGTCCCAGGCGACCTGGCCCGCGACGTGGATGAGCTTCGACCCGGTGGCCACCGACACCTGTCGGTAGATCGGGATCTCGGGCAGCCCGCTCGGGTTCACCAGGGTTACGACCATGCCTCTTACCTCCACGCTCTCTTTCGGTTACTGGAACACCGTAAGAGACCGGCATTGATCGAGGAAGAACGCACTTTTTCGTGACCAGGTCACCAAAAGGTGACCGAGCCACTCACGCATGAGGAGAACACCATGCACACGCTGGTCATGACCGGCGCATCCCGGGGAATCGGACGCTTCGCCGCGGCCGCCCTGCTGCACGACGACCCGGACCTCCGGCTCGTCATCCTCGCCCGTGAATCCACCAGCGCCGAGGCGGTGCGCGAGCTGCGGGCCGACGACCGGGTCACGGTCGTGAACACCGAGTTGGCGAGTATCGACAGTGTCGAGTCGGCCGGCCGCTCCGTGGGTGCTCTGCTCGACGCGGGAGAACTGCCACCGCTGCGAGGGTTCGCCGGCAACGCGGGCGTCCAGTTCACCGATGCCCTGCACACCACACCGGACGGTCTCGAGACCACGTTCGCCGTGAACGTGCTCGCCAACCATCTGCTGCTGCGCGCACTCGAATCCCGGCTCGCCGGCCCGGCCCGGATCGTGATCACGAACAGCGGCACACACTTCGGGGATCTCCGGCACACGTACGGCCTGACCCCGGCCCCCCGCTGGGCCGACCCGAGCATCCTGGCCCAGCCGGGAGCGTTCCCGTCACCGGCGACCACCGCGGCCGGGTACGCCGCATACGCGACGAGCAGGCTGGCGGCGATGTACCTGGTGCACGAGTGGGCAAGGCGCCTGCCCCACGGCGTGGACATCGTCGCGCACAGCCCCGGCCTGGTCCCCGCCACCGGGCACGGCCGGCACGCCAAGCCTTTCGCCCGCTTCCTCAACGACCGGGTCCTGCCGTTGCTCACAGTGACGCCCGTCATCGACAACGCCGCCGCGGCCGGACGCCGTCTAGCCGCCACAGTCACCGGGCGTACGGTCGCCCCATCCGGCTCGTACGTCGACCGCAGCCGAGTGACACCCTCGTCGAACGAGTCCTACGACGTCGAGCGCGAGCGCGCTCTGTGGGACTACCTCGAAGCGGTACGTCTGCGCAACGTTCCGGACCGGGCCTAGCGCCAGGACGCCATCCGCACGCGGCGGGCGACGAGTTCGGCGTTGTTTTGTGCGTTTTTAGCGCGGGTTTGTGCGGTTTCGGCGCGGGCGACCGCGCCGGCGTGGTGCCGGTTGCGGTCGGTGGAGATGGCTGTGGCGGCTCGTACGGTGAAGATGCCCTTTTCACGCCACATGTCGATGTCGTCGCAGAGTTGGCGGGCCAGCCACAGCCCGGTGCCGGATCGGCCGGAGCCCGGCGTTGGCAGGTAGCCGGCCATCGGGTCCGGCCGGCCGGGTCCGTGGTCGGTGACGCGGCATTCGACAGAGTCGCCGGTGATCCACAGGCGGAGATCCAGGGGCGGGGCGCCGTGCAGGTGGCCGTTGGTGACGAGTTCGTTGACGGCGGCGACGAAATCGGTGCGGATGAGTGTCGGTAGCCCGGCCAGGTGTGTGGTGAGGTCGTGGCGGATGGCGCCAAGGTCCTTGATGCTGGTGGAGCCGGCGATGCGCAGCGTTGGCGGGGCCCCCGGTGGGGGCGGCGGGGCCGGGGCGAGTGTGCGCAGCGTCGCGACGGGGTCGGTGTAGTCCGGGCTGGGTTGTCGTCCGTGTGGGGTGAGCAGTTCGCGGTGTGTGCGGATCAGGTTGGTGAGCAGCGCCTCCGGGCTGGCGGCGGGGTAGGCGCAGATGAGGTGGACGTTTTCGCCGAGCCCGGCGAGGTCGCAGGCCGCTTCGGCTGTCGCGGCCCGGGCCTCGCTCTGCTCGGTGCTGCCGGTTTGTGGTTCGGCGATGATCGTCACCTCGGTGCCGGACTGGCGGCCGAGACGGCGGTAGAGGGCGAGGGCCGCGACTGGCCGGGTGTGGATGTCGGGTTGCTCGGCGCGCTGAACGGGCCGGCCGTGAAGCGCCCTGTCGATGGCATCCCGGTTCTGCGGGCGGCAGGCCACGATGACGCGGCCGTCGAACGGGGCCGTGCGGGACAACCGGTCGGACAGGTCGTCGATGTCGTGGTAGAGCAGGAGCACGTGGTTGGTCATGGCCGGCTCCCGGACGCGGCCGTTGTCGTCACGCAGCGGATGGACGTGCGGCGAGCGTCCGGGCTGAGATTGTCCGCCGTCACTGTTGCCACCTCCCGGTGCCGTCAGGAGCCCGGGTCGCGGTGGGTCAGAGCGTACGGGAAATACATCCGCACGGCGGTGTTGCCGGGTGGTGTGGTCTGGGTGAGCATGATGTCGGCGAACTGCCGGGCGATCCACAGTCCGACCCCGGTCGCGGACTGGGAGGGCGGACGGTAGCCGGCGTCCGGGGGAATGGCGCGGCCACCGCAGTCGTCGACCTGGACCACGAGGATGGTCCCGTGCCGCCAGCCACGGAGCCGCACGGGCGGCGTGCCGTGCTGTAGGCCGTTGGTGACGACCTCGTTGGTGGCGGCGACGACCTGGGCGAGCGCCGTGGGGGCGAATCCGTGCCCGGTGGCCCAGGCGGTGACCGCGTCCCGGCCGGAACCGATGTCGGACATCGCCGACAGGGTCACGTCGATCTCGGTGACGTCCGGTGCGGCCGGCATCGTGACGTCGGCGCGTCCGGCCAGGTAGGCGTACGACGGTACGAAGGTGTTGTTGTGTTGTTTGCCGCGGTCGGTCAGCTCGTGGTCGTGGATGGCGCGGACGTTCTCGATGACGAGGGTGGGGTGGCGGCGGCTGTCCCACAGGCAGGTGACCGGGCATCCGTACTCGGCGTAGGCCTCGTTGCAGATCGACTCGTACGACAGATAGGCGGCGACCCGGTCGACGGGGGCGTCGAGGTCGGTCGGGATGTCGGGTTCGGCGATCACGTGCACGCTGCGGCCCTGCTCGTGCTGCTGGTGCAGGAAGCGGCGGAACGCCTCGTAGGCGAACCCGAGCCGCTGGTAGAACGCTCCGGCCACGCCCCAGGTCAGCGCGTCGGCATCAGCACCGAGCAGGCGGCGCAGGGTCCGTTCGGTGGTGGGGCTGACCACGATCAACGCGGGCGAGCCGTCGCCGGCGTGGCGGCGCAGGACCGGCACGAGAAGCCGGTCGAGGGTGTCGTCGGAGTCGATGATCAGAGCGGTGTGTTCGAATCCGCCCCGGGTCGGCCGTCCGGCGGCCGCGGTCACGACCGGCTCCCGTCGGGTTCGGCCTCCGGAGCACGGTCGAGGACCAGCCCGGGCAGCTCGGTCGTCTCACACAGATCGAGAATCAGCCAGACGGGGACGGAGCAGGTCACCCGTACGATGGCGTCCGCGCTGCGTGCGGCCGCCGCGACGGCTTCGAGCAGGTGCAGCCCGGCCGCGCTGAAGAACGTCACCTCGCTGAAGTCGACCAGGGTGACGGCGGCGGTGGTGATGGCCGCGCCCAGCCGGTCGGTGACCGTCGTGGCGTTGGCCTGATCAATGGCGCCCGACACGACGACCTCGTTGTCGGTCCAGGCCAGCGCGCAGCCGTCGAGCGTCTCCGAGCGTCTGACATGCATAGGACCACCAGCAGAAAACCTCGGGGGTACGTGCGCCGACCACCCCAGTCTGCCACCGCAAGGGCATGCCGCAACCGCCCGGTCGACCGTTCACTTCGATGACGTCGAGCGGTCAGCCGGATGCTGGAGACTGGCGCGCCGACCCCGCAGATCATCCCCATGAACGGGGCATCCGGCGGGGCGGTCGATCTGCTCGCTGTTCATAGATTCTCCACCCCATCACTCGATGTGATCCGCACGGTTGAGCAAGACGGCACATGCCCATCGCTGAACACGAGGTTCTCGTCGCCGGTGTGGAGCGCGTGAAGGCGGCGGGTCCGGGTGGTGGTTACGGGGCGGGTAGGCGGCTTTCCAGTAGTGGGAGTACGGCCTCGTCGACGATGCGTTCGAAGTCGCCATGCTCCAACGGGCGGCCTGTGACGTGTGGCAGGCCCATCATGAGGCCGATCACTGCCGCGAGGTGGATGTCCGCACCGGGCCAGGACAGTCCGGCCGTGGCATCACCACCCCGACTGCCGTGGACGGCTGCCGCCATGACCTCGGCGATGGCGTCGATGACGCGGCGCCGGAACGCCTCGACCAGCTCGGGGTGACTTTGCGCGGCGCTGAGCAGCCCGTTGACGATGCGCAGACGTCGGGCGTCCAGGCAGCCGGAGGCGCCGATGATGCCTTCGATGAGATCCTCGCGAAGGTGGCCCGTCTGGGTATGCGGCGTTACCGGGAATTGAAGAGTGTCCACGGCGTCGGCCAGCAGATCGGACATGTTGCCCCAGCGCCGGTAGACCGTGGATTTGGCGACGCCGGCGTGGGCCGCTACCGCCTCCATGCTGATCGCGCCGGGGCCCTGTTCGCTGAGCAGGTCGAGAACCGCCTCGAGGATCCGGTGGTCGCGCTCGCTGTCGCGCGGTTTGCCGATCGGCACCGCTGGGCGCTGGCGTACGTGGGCGGAGGGCTCGGCGGTCATCGCATCGAGGGTAGCGATGAGGACGCCGAAGTCAGCGCGGGGATGGCCGCCGGCTGTACGCCGAAGGCCTCGGCGATCAGTTCGAGACTGCGGATGTGGTCGTCGTGGCCGTGCACGTTGGCAGTGATCATGAGCTCGTCGGCCCCGGTGTCGTTGATCAGCATGTCGAGCTGGCGGTGAACGTCCGCCTGATCTCCGACGACCTGGCGAGTTCTGACGTTGTCGGCGATGGCGCGGTCTTGGCTGCTCCACCGGTGCTGCGCGGCGGCCTCGGGGTTTGGCACCGGGCCGCCTGCGCCGTGGGCGAGGCGCACCGAGGCCAGTTGCTGGGCGCCGGCGAGCCATTCGGCGCGATCGCTGGTGTCGGCCGCGAGTGCGGACACGGCAAGGATCGCGTAGGGCCGATCGAGGGCGCCCGGCGTGAAGTGCTCGCGGTAGGCGCGCAGGGCCGGCACGGCCAGCGCCGGTGAGAAGTGCCCGGCAAAGGCGAAGCCGTCACCACGGGCTGCGGCGAGCCGAGCGCTGGCCATGCTGGAGCCGAGCAGGAAGATCGGCGGGCGTGACGTTCCACGGGGCAGTGCCGCCAGGAACGGGTGGGGTCCCGTTGTGGTGCCGTCGAGGTAGGCGTCGAGTTCGGCGAGCTGGTCGGGGTAAGGCGTGGCGTCGGAGCGGCGCAGGGCGAAGGCCGCCGCCTGATCGGTGCCCGGGGCGCGACCGACGCCCAGGTCGATGCGCCCGGGGTGGAACGCCTCCAGAGTCAGGTAGCGCTCGGCCACTTGCAGGGGCGAGTGGTTGGGCAGCATCACGCCGCCGGCACCTACCCGCAGGCGCGTGGTGGTGTCCGCGATGCGTAGCGCGATCAGGTCCGGGGCCGAGGACGCGACGGTGGGCATGTTGTGGTGCTCGGCGGTCCAGAAGCGTGTGTAGCCCAGTTGTTCGGCGCGCTGGGCCAAGACGACGGAGCGGTTGACGGCCTCGGCCTCAGTGGACCCTTCGGTAACCGTGGCGAGGTCAAGGACGGAGAGAACGACGTTCTCGGACATGGATCCACCTCCAGCGGCGGCAACTGTGAATCGCTTAACGAAACGCCACCGTAGCGATACGCTTGCGTTTCGATACGGTACCGTAGCACGGAGCGGTAAGGGCTCCGGATGCGAAAAGGAGAGATCGATGAAGCAGATGCATCTGGTGTCGTTGTCCGCGGGCCTGCGGATCCCGTCATCGACGCGCAAGCTCGCCGACCGGCTGACCGAGGCGACCATCGCCGCTGCCGCCGCCCGGGGCGCTGAGGCGCAGGCGCGGCACGTGGAACTGCGCCACTTGGCCCACGACATCACCGACGCCCTGCTCGGCCAGACCCCTTCGCCGGCGCTGACGCAGGCTCTCGACACCGTGCGGGCCGCCGACGCGCTCATCGCGACCACACCGGTCTATACCGCCTCCTACAGCGGCCTGTTCAAATCCTTCGTCGATCTACTTGGCGTCGGTGCTCTCGCCGACGTGCCCGTTCTGATGGCCGCCACCGGTGGTTCCCCGCGCCATCAGATGGTCCTCGAGCACGCCATGCGCCCGTTGTTCGCCTTCCTGCGCGCCGACACGATCGCGGCTGCTGTCTTCGCCGCCCCTTCCGACTGGACCGACGCCGATGGTCGGCCGCTCGCGGCGCGCATCGACCAGGCCGGCGCGGATCTCGCCGCCAAGCTCGCGCGCCGCGCTTCAGTTCTCTCTGTCTGACCCCTGACCGGAATCCCGAGGAACCCGACATGACGAACGACACGACCTCCGCACCGCACCGGCGCCAGATGCTGATCGGCGCTCAACTCGCCAACTACGGCAGCTTCCGGTCGGCATGGCGGTGGCCCGCCGCGAACCCCCGCGACTATCTGGGCCTGGACGCGATGCTCGACGCCGCCCGCTGGGCCGAGCGCGGAGCCCTGCAGGTCCTCTTCCTGGCCGACCACCCCGCCATGCGCGAGGACCTGACCAACTCCGTACCCTCGGCGAGCATCGACCCCATCGTGGTCGTGACCCACCTGATCGCCAACACCTCGCGGATCGGGGTGGCCCTGACCCAGTCGACGACATTCAACTTCCCGTACACCGTGGCGCGGCAACTCAAAGCCCTCGACGTGCTCAGCGGCGGGCGCATCGGCTGGAACGCGGTCACCGCCAACGACC
Source organism: Actinoplanes sp. CA-131856 (assembly GCF_050956135.1). GTDB lineage: Bacteria > Actinomycetota > Actinomycetes > Mycobacteriales > Micromonosporaceae > Actinoplanes. Next base: position 10,568,180 of record NZ_CP191849.1, read on the forward strand.
CCACCATCGCGGCCAACTACGGCACCGGCATCGCCGACCGTGAGCAGCGTTACGCCCGGGCGCACGAGTTCATCCAACTCGTCCAGGCGCTGTGGGGCAGCTTCGGCGAGAACGCCCTGCTGATGGACGTCGAAGCCGGCGTGTTCGCCGATGGCTCCCAGATCCAGCCGATCAACCTCGGCGGGCAGTACGTCGCCTCACGGGGCCCGTTGCCGATTCCCGCCTCCGCGCAGGGCCAGCCCATTCTGTTCCAGGCCGGCGGTGGCACCGAAGCCCTGCAACTGGCCGGCCACTACGCCTCGGGCGTGTACTCGATGGCCACCGACGTACGCACCGGCCGCGCCCACCGGGCCAACCTGGACGAGGCCGCCAGGGCCGCCGGCCGCGAGCCGACCGAGATCAACATGTTCATGGGCCTGTTCACCACCATCGCCGACACCGAGCAGCAGGCCCTCGACCGGCGACACCAGCTGATGGACCTCATGGCGGACACCGTGCCGGGCAAACTCCAGCACCTCGCCGCGATCGCCGGCACCCGGATCACTCTGGACCAGGCCCACACCCCGCTACCCGAACGGCAACGCGCTTCGCTGCGTTCGGCACCGGGCCAGATGCACTCCGAACGGGCGGTGCGGCTCCTGCAGGAAGGCAAGACGCCCTACGAGACGCTGCTATACGGGGTGCTCGACTTCCACACCACTCTGCTCGGCTCCCCGGAACAGATCGCCGACCAGATGGAAGAGCTCTTCACCCAAGGCGCGGCCGACGGCTTCCTCATCGTGCCGGACGTCCAAGCCGACGGCCTGCCCGACTTCGTCGAAAAAGTCGTCCCGATCCTGCAAGACCGCGGCCTGTTCCACAAAGACTATGAAGGCACCACCCTGCGCGACCACTTCGGCGTCGCCCGCCAGTACGGCCGCCGCAACGCATGAGGTCCTAGCCGAATCGCGTTCGGCACGTAGCGGCCCGGGCCGACGGGCGTCGTCGTCAGACCGTCCCAGCACGCCTCGGCGTCACGTGGTCAGAGACTGGCGGATGGCGACGCGGTGGGCCTGCGCCCACTGTTCGCGGTCTGCAGGTGCATGCCGAATACCGCCGCGTGTGCGGGCGTGGCGAGGTAGTTGTCATCGGTGCTCCGCGCCGAACCTCTACGGCATGGCGGTGATTGCCGAGATCGCCGAGATCACCCACGCCAAGGCATCGCCCTGGACAAGCACACCGTAGCGATCCTGCTCGAGCACCGGGACCGTCGGCACGCCGCGAACATGGCCTGGGCCGACTCCGGGTATGCGTTCACCCGCAAGGGCGGTCTACCGATCAACCCGAGCTACGCCATCACGAACACCGCGGCCGATAACCCCGATCAGAAGAGCCGCCGCCGCAGGTCACGAGGCCACAAACACCCACACGGTCACGGAAAGTAGTGACACTCATGTGCACCCGTCGTCCACAGAGGCTGGACAGCAAGAAGGGCCTGACCCGCGTTTTCGCAGTTCAGACCCATCCCAATCTTGTGCGCCCGAAGGGACTCGAACCCCTAACCTTCTGATCCGTAGTCAGACGACTAGTAGTCATAAGTACACTGCGTGACTGGTCTGTTCGAGGTTGGTCCGAAGGCGTTTCCGTATTTCAGAGGGCTTCTGAGTTTGCGCAGGTCCCGGCCGAGTGCTCCTCGGAGGCGCCGGCCTCGCCTTGGGTCTTGATTCGGCCGTGCTGGTTTAGCCGCGCCCGTACTGAAACGGTCGCCGACATCCGATCACCCACCGATCACCGCGCCCGTCAATCACGCTGCGTGAGGGTGGACGTAATAGTGCAGGTCAAGGCGAAGTGCGCGGACCAGTGTGACCGACAGCTATCGCTGTAACAACCGCAGAGGTGGCAGGCGATCGCCGGGCGGATCACCATCGTTGGCTGCCGTCAGCCGGAGAGGATCTTGCTGGTTCGCAGCGCGGGTCGGAGGGCCCCTTGTTCGCGAAAGGCGGTCGAAGGCCACCGCTGCCGTAGCGGTGCCGGGCGAGTAGCCGACCGCCGCGTTGTCGGCCTGGTTGTGTTGCTCGTCCGGGCCGGTGCGCGAACGATGGCGTGACTACGTGCGATGGTTAAGTGCGAGGTGGGGATGGGTGCCACCGCGGTGCCTGTGACTCAGGCCAAGAGCGTCTGAGTCGTATCTGCTCGGAGCTGCTGGTGGCGCCGATGGCCGTACCGCAAGAAGCTTCGTCGGCGGCGCAGCTGGTGAGGCGATGCAAGGGGGTGCCGGCCGCCGTCTGCCGTTGTTGGCTGGTTGGCCGGGTGAACAGTCCCTTATGCGTCCGGTTTCGCGTGCCGCGTGTCACGGCGGCGGGCCCGACCCTTGCTCCTGTGACTTGATCAAGCAACTATGACTCGCGGCGGGGTCAATTACAGGGGGTCGTCAAGCAATGACGGAAATTGTGCTGCCGCGGCGCGAGCCGTATCGAACATGGCCTGGGGCTCTGATCGTGTTGGCGGTGATCATCGCCTACGTGGGCACTCTGGTGGTTGTGGACAACGAGACGTCACCGGACCTCGAGCCGGTGCCGTCGGGCCAACTCATCCAGGTCGGACCGGAGGTGGCTTTCGCCCCTAAGGACGGCTGGTATCTGGACGCCACCGACGCGTCGGCGTCGTCGGTGTCGGTGAGCGACTCGGGTGCGGTGTTCAGTGTGTCGGTGTCGGCCTGGGACGGCACGCTGGCCGATGAGGTGCGCCGGCAGAAGGGCATCGACGAGGCGTTCAGCAAGGCTCGCCTGCTGGGCGACGACACGTCGTTCAGCATTCCCGGCGGCTTGGAGGGCACGACGTTCTCCTACCTGATCGACCAGTCACAGGGCCGCGGCTGGATCTCCGTCGACGAGCAGGCCGACCGGGCGATCGTCGTGTACGGCCACGCCCCGGTCGAGGTGTTCGAGCAGGCCCTGCCCGAGTTCCAGGACATGCTCGACAGCATCCGTGCGGAGGCGAAGCCGTGAGCGACGCTCGTTATCCGATCGGTGTGGACGGCTTCTACCAGCCCCGCCGCGCCGCGTTCTGGCTATTCGTCCTGTTCCTGATCAACGGTGTTTTCGCTTTCGCGACCGAGGTGTACGGCGGCGTGCAGGTGGTGCCGACCACCGTCTTCCTCGCGCTGGTGGTGTGGGGCCTGTACACGACCGTCCCACTGTGGTTCTTCCACCGCTATCTGGATCTGTTCACGCAGCACCCGGCCCTGGGCTTCGTGCTCGCCTTCGCCTGGGGCGGTTTCGCGGCCACCTATCTGGCCCGGGCCGCGAACAGTGCACTGCTGTCGATCCTGGCCAAGACCGGCGGCAGCGACTTCGCCAACAAGTGGGGCGCCGCGATCGCCGGACCCACGACTGAGGAACTGCTGAAGGTTCTGGGCGTCATCCTGCTGGTGCTGATCGCCCGTACACAATTCCGGACCTTGTTGTCGGTGGTCAGCATCGGTGTCCTGGTCGGCCTCGGCTTCCAGGTGATCGAGGACTTCGACTACACGCTCAGCGTGGCTGTGGCCTACCCCGGACCGGACGAGATTGCCCCGGTCTATCAGATGTTGCTGGCCCGGGGCGTGGCCAGCGGCTTGTGGAGCCACGCCCTGTTCACTTCGATCACGGCGCTGGGCGTCGGGTACTTCGTCACCCGCCGCAACAAGCCGCTGAGCATCCGGCTACTGGTCGCGGTCGGCTGCTTCCTGCTGGGGTACGGGTTCCACTTCTTCTGGAACTCGCCGTTGCTGCCGGCGGCCGACATCTTTGCCCTCCCGCTGCGCGGATTGCCGCTGTTGCTGCTCGGCGCGCTGCTGTGGCGGCTGGCCGGCCGTGAGGAGGCGACCCACCTCACCGCGATCGCCGATCACTACGTCAGCGACGAGGTCATCACCGGTGAGGAACGCCGTGCGCTGGCCTCCCTGCGGCTGCGCCGGCACTTGCGCCGCCAGGCCAAGAAGCAGCACGGCCGTAAAGCCGGCCGAATGTACCGCGAGCTGCAACACCGGCAACTGACCCTGGTCATGGAGTTCGGCCAGTACGGTCGCACCCCTCGTACGGAACTCGACGAGCTCACCGTGCGGATCCTGCGCGACCGCTACAACGAGACCATCGGCCTGTCCACCACGGGACCGGCTCCGGCCGAAGCCGTGCGCTGAGCCTGCTCGCCCGGATGGCGACGCCCGACACGAATGTGGGCGTCGCCGCCGGGACCGCAACCTCGCGACTGAAACAGTTTCCTCGGTCCTGCCCCATCTTCTGCTTGCGTTCGTGGATGGTGGCGAGGGCCGTGCCCGAAAGTCGCGGGAACTCGGCCAGCTCTTGCTCGTTCGACTTGCTGGGCGCTCTCGTCAGGTTCGGGTGCCTCGCCGGCGGCTGGAGCGCCTCGTACGGTGTCTAACTGCGGCGTAGTCGTTGGATCTCGGCTCGGGCGTGGACGACGCGGTCGTTGTCGGCGCCGCCGGCTTTGGCGATCTCCTGGGCCAGGTCGTTGGCGGCGCTGAGCACGTGCTGTTCGGCGCGGGTGTGAGTTCTGCGGTAACGGCGACGAGCCTTCCAGCCGCCGGCCGCTGCTGTCGCCTCCTCGTCGGTCAGCAGGCCGTCGGCTACCTCCGGGGCGAGGATGGCTTTCAGCCAAGCCTGTTCCTGTGGCGCCGCGAGACGGAAGGTGACGGTCAGCAGCCACAGCCCGGCCACGACCAGCACGAGGATCACCAGGACGAAACCAGCCCGGCCGGCGAGAACGTTGCCGTAGGCGCCCACGTTGTCCCAGCCGCTGTGCAGCACCATGGCCCCGAGCATGAGCAGCACGCCCCGGACCCGGTGCCGGGTCTCGCCTCGGCCGATCAGCCACATCAGACCGGAGCAGAAGATGGCGCTGAACAGCACGTGCTGGAACAGGCCGGCGACGGCGCGGGAGGCGAAGATGCCGTACGCCGCGGAGATCTGGTCGGCGCCGAACTGGGTTGCGGTGGCGTTGAACGCGTACAACACGTCCTCGGAGATCTGCAGGCCGAGCCCGACGAACGCGCCGACGATCAGCCCGTCGTACGGGCTGCGGACCAGGCGCGGCGCCAGCCCGATCAGCAGGATCAGCCCGGTCGCCTTGGCCAGTTCCTCGGTGATGGGTGCGGTCAGGCCGGGCGCCCAATCGCGTGTCCACTCCGCGCCGAACGCTTTGGTGTAGAGCGACAGCACGGCGGTGTTGGCCTGCAGACCGATCCAGAACGTGGCGGCCACGGCACCCCAGAGGAACGCGACGGTCAGCAGGCGGCCAGGCAGCGAGGTGTAGCGGTTGTGGTAGCCGAGCAGCAAGAGCCACGGCACGGTGTAGAGGCCGAACAGCAGGACACCGCTGCCGAGCCCGGCGGTATACGCGCCGAACCCCGGCCCGTAGAACTCCAGCAGCTGGTAGCCGCCCGCGACCATGCCCCACAGGAAGACCCAGAAGGCCGCGTTACGCCACTGCACGAGCCGGAACGGCACACCCCAGCCGGACTGCTCGATCGCGGCCGTACGGGCGGCGACGGTGCTCACTTCGTCTCCTCGCGGGTCAGGCTGCGGGTCATCGCGGCGATCTCGTCCTGATAGGCGGCGAACTGACCCAGCGGAGCCCGGGCGCTGACGGTCAGACCCAGCCCTTCGACGGGCAGGGTGAAAGCGCTGATCGCACCCTCGGCCGAGGCGCTGGTGTAGGTCTCGGCCAGCCCGGTGAGCCCGCTGCCGGCGGCGACCGTGTACCGGCCGCCGGTGATCGCGAACTCGGGCAGCAGCGACGAGCGGCTCTGGTTTTCGTCCAGTTGGTCGAGCAGCGCGGCCGGGTCGCCGGTGAACGGGGCGATGTCGACGTTGATGGTGACACCGTCGTTGGACACTGCCGCATTGGCGGTCCGCAGTGAGGTGGGCACGGTGGTGGAGGCGCCCAGCCGTACGCCCAGCTCGAGCTCCCAGCCGACCGGCGGCGTGATGACCAGGCCGCCGCCGAGGTCGAGCCGCTCACCGGCCTTGATCGGATCGTCGAGGGGCACCACCCGGTCGATCAGCGGTAACACCGTTGCCAGCAGCAGGCCGATGACCGCCACGACGGCCGCCGGCAACAGACTGAGTTTGTCGAGGCCCAGCCAGCGCCGGTCCACCGGCACCCAGTCCTCCGAGGCGACGTGCCGCCCCGCGTGTGTATTGGCCATGAGCTGCACCCTGCCATGATCAGCCGCGTCCTACATCCGATGCAGAGTTACGAGTGGTGACGGTCGCGGGACGCATGGTATTAGTCGCGCAAAGCCCTTGATTCCGGATCTACTGGATCCTCGTGCCGCAACTCGGGTGCACCACGTCAGAGGAAGCGTTTGATGAAGGTGAGGGCGGTGCCGCAAACCTCGCGCATCAACGATGTGACCTCTTGCCCGCTCCCCAGGCGGGGTCATCGGTGGGGATTTCGATCGGCTTATGAAGATGACTGACGGTTCCTGAAACTCGTGAACGGAATCACATTCATCCGCATGGAATGTCCACGCCGTTTGTCTAATCATGCGCGAGGGTTCTACCGTGGCGGGCACCCTCCTTGGAACAGCTGCTGTAGAACATAGAGCGGAGTTCCGATTGTCACAGCATGAGGAGACCCTTTGTCCTCGTCACACCCCGCGACGAATACTCGACATTCCGATTTGTTGCGCAAGCATTCTTTGGTCCAGGTAGGCCGGCGTGAGATTTTCTTGACCGAAATCGTCGCGTCGTCCGGTGCGACGAAGGAGATCCCCCTTTTACTTCTGCACGGTGGTGGTCCTGGAACGACCGGTGAGTCCAACTTCGCCCGGAACGTCGATGTGCTGGCCGGCTTCGGTTATCGGGTGCTCGTTCCGGACATGCCGGGATACGGTGGTTCCTCCAAGGTCGTAGACCGCTCCGACCCGTTCGGCGACCTCGCCGCATTCGCGCGGGGGCTGCTCGACATCCTGGATGTCCCGGCAGCACACCTGATCGGGCACTCCTACGGTGGCGCCGCCGCGTTGCGGCTCGCGTTGGACAGTCCGGACCGGGTGGCCCGTCTGGCCCTGCTGGCGCCGGGCGGGATCGGGACCACCCGCGCTCTGCCGACGAGCGGGTTGAACGCCCTGCTCGACTTCTACGGCGGGTCGGGGCCGTCGCGGGCGAAGCTGCGCTCCTTCGTCGACGAATACCTGGTCAACGATCCTGGCGAGGTGTCCGATGGGGCGCTCGATGAGCGTTTTCGGGCCAGTATCGCGCCCGAGGTGGTGGCCGATCCACCCTTGCGGCGCCCGAGCCTCGGCCCCGGAGTGCTCAAGACGTTGTGGAGCATGGATTTCAGCCGGGCCCGCACCCGTGTTGCCCGTTGCGCCGTTCCGACCCTGGTCATCTGGGGTTCGGCGGACAGGGTCAATCGTCCGGCCGGTGGCCGCTGGCTGGCGCGGACCATGCCGAACTGCGACCTTTACGTGATCGCCGGCGCCAAGCACTGGGTTCAATACGAGCAGGCCGCCCTGATCAATGCGACGCTGGCGGGCTGGCTGTCCACCGGCCCGGCCTGACGTCTCGACCGGCCCGCCTTTGCTCTCTTGTATTAACAAGTTAGGGTGCTTCGCATGGAACTCGAAGCGCGTTACGCCCGCTGGGACGGAGTCGGCCGGCCCTTCACCGTGTGCAGCACTGCCGTGTCGAGCCGGCTGGAGCCGGACGAGGTTCTCGTCGCCATCGATCTGGCCACGGTGTGCGGCAGCGACTTGCACACAGTGAGCGGCCACCGGTCGTCCCCGGCGCCCGGCGTTCTCGGTCATGAGCAGGTCGGCCGGGTCGTCGCGGCCGGCGCCGACGCGCCCGTCGAGCCGGGCCAGCGGGTGGTCTGGTCGGTGACCGCGTCGTGCGGCGATTGCCCCCGTTGCCGGCGCGGGCTCACGCAGAAATGTCTGCGCCTGCGCAAGTACGGCCACGAGCCGCTGACCGAGGCGAGCCCGCTGACCGGGGGCTTCGCCACTCATTGCCTGCTCATGCCGGGCACAACGATCGTCGCCGTGCCCGAGACCGTGCCCGACGAGGTGGCTGCCCCGGCCGCTTGCGCTACGGCGACAGTGGCCGCTGTCGTCGCGGCTGCGGGACCGGTCGAGCCGGGCATGCGGGCAATGGTGAGCGGGGCCGGCATGCTCGGCCTGACCGCGGTGGCGATGCTGGCCGAGCGCGGAGCGTATGTGGTCGCGGTCGACCCGGTGCCCGCACGGCGGGAGCTGGCCCTGCGCTTCGGAGCCGCTGAGGTGGCCGTTGGGGCGTCGTCCGACGTGTGCGCCGAGGTCGACGTCGCGCTGGAGTTGTCCGGCGCGACGGCCGCGGTCCAGGGGGCACTGGCGTCGCTCGCGGTGGGCGGGACCTTGGTGCTGGCGGGTTCGGTGTCGCCGGGCCCGGCGGTCGGCCTCGATCCGGAGCGGGTCGTCCGGGGTCTGCTCACCGTGACCGGTATGCACAACTACACCGCTGTTGACCTTCAGACGGCGATCGACTTCCTGGCGGCATGCCACGACCGGTACCCGTTCGCCGAGCTCGTCGAGGGCGCGTATCCCTTGGAGAAGCTGGACGACGCGTTCGACGCCGCCCGCCGCGGCCCGGCGCCCCGCCAAGCCGTGCTGCCCACTGCCTGAGCAGGTCAGGCGACAGCGGTGCGGGCTGCGCCCATGGAGTTGCGGGTGTTGGTCATTGTGACCGTCGCGATGTCCGGCCGGTACCGGTCGTCCGACCATTCGATCGGAGTGCCGGCGGAGTCCATGGTCAGGCGCCGCTCGCGTAGCAGCGGCGCTCCGACCGGGACGCCGAGAAGCCGGGAGTCGGTGGCGTCGGCGGCGACCGCGTCGAAGGTGTGCCGGGCGCTGTGCAGGTCGGCACCCCTTTCGATCAGGTACGCATAGATCGAGCCGGCGTCGAGGTCGGCGTTCAGCAATGGCCGCCCGACGGGCTCGATGTAGGTCATCCGTTCCAGCATGGCCGGCTGCCCGTCGAGCAGCCGAAGCCGCAGCAGCTGGACGGCAAGGGTGTCCGGGTCGAGGTTGAGGCCCGCCGCCACGTGCGCCTCCGGGCGGCGCAGCGCGATCTCCTGCAACCGCTGACCCGGCACGTATCCCGTGAGCTCGGCCCGGCGGGTGAACGACTGGAAGTACTCGAACGGCTGAGCGGGCACGGCATCGAGGACCACCGGGCGTTTGCCCTGGCCACTGCTGATCATTCCTTCCTCGCGGAGGGCGGCCAGCGCCTGGCGGATGGGCCCGCGCGAGGCCGAGAACTCCCGGCACAGGTCGGCCTCCGACGGCAGCGAGGCGCCGATCTCCAGTTCGCCGGCGCGGATACGGCGCCGAAGTTCCGCCGCGACGGTCTGGTGCAGGGGTCTGGTCATGAACGACGACTATACAAGTGGCCCGGGAGCCCTTTAAGCATCGACGCTTCCCGGGTGAACAGCCGATGACTTATACATACAAGCTGTTGACCCTGGTCGGTGATGGCTGCCAGGGTGAGCCCCGTGAACGCCCCCTCCTCTCCGGTCGATCTGGCCGTCGTCGGCGCCGGCATCGTCGGTCTCGCCCATGCGGTCGAAGCCGTCTCGCGCGGCATGTCCGTCACTGTCGTCGAGCGTGACGAGCGCGCCGTCGGCGCCTCGGTCCGCAACTTCGGGCACGCCTGCATCACCGCCCAGGACGGTGAGGCCCTCGGGTATGCCGAGCACGCCCGCGACGTGTGGCTGCGGATGGGCCGGGCCGCCGGCTTCTCGGTCGCCGAGTCCGGCACCGTCCTGGTGGCCCGGGCTCTCGAGGAGATGGCCGTACTCGAGGAATTCGCCGCCACCCGCGGCGCCGGCGAGGTTGTGCTGCTCAATGCCGACCAGGTCCGCGAGCGGGTCCAGGTCACCACGGACACCCTGCTGGGCGGTGCTCTCGCGCCCCGTGACCTGCGCGTCGATCAGCGCCGGGCCGCGGGCGCGCTGGCCGCGTGGCTGCAGAACCAGCCGGGCGTCCGCATCTTGTGGTCCACCCCGGTGCTCGGCGTGCAGGAAGGCCTCGTCCGGACCGGCCGGGGGGACATCGCCGCGCGCCGGACCGTGATCTGCGCCGGGCACAACCTCGACCGGCTACTCCCGGAGGTCGCCGACCAGGCCGGTCTGCGCCGCTGCGTGCTGCAGATGCTGCAGGTGCGTGTGCCCGGGCTGCGGCTGGACCCTGCGGTGCTGACGGGCAGTTCGATGCTGCGCTACCCCGCCCTGGCGGCCACCGCGGGTGCGGCCGCGCTGCGGGCCCGTTGGCAGGCCGAACGGCCCGAGATGCTCGGTGCCGACGTCAATCACATGTTCACCCAGCTGCCGGGCGGTGACCTCGTCGTGGGAGACACCCACACGTACGCCCGTACCCACGAGCCGTGGTCCGAGGAGGACCTCGACGAGCTGATGCTCGCCGAGACCCGTGCCCTGCTCGGACCGAACCTCGCCGTCGTTCGTCGCTGGCGGGGTGTCTACGCCAGCGCGGACGGCGAGTTCCTCAGGACCCCGGTCGCTCCGGGCGTCACGGCGGTCGCCGTGACGTCGGGCATCGGCATGACCACCGCCTTCGGGCTCGCGCCCGCCGTACTCGATTCCCTCTGATCTGGAGCACACCATGCGTACTAGTCGTCTGCTGACCCCCCTCGTCGCCCTCACCGCCGTTGTCTCGCTCGCCGCCTGCGGTGGCACCGATTCCAAGGACGCGGCCGCGACGTCGGCCACCTGCCCGGGTGGGCAGATCCGCTTCGGCGTCGAGCCGTTCGAGGACCCGGCCAAGCTCACCCCCGCCGCCGAGGCGCTCGGCGCCGCGATCGAGAAGAAGCTGAACTGCCCGGTCAAGGTCACCGTCACCCAGGACTACTCGGCCGAGGTCCTGGCCATGCAGAACGGCAAGCTCGACATCGCGATCTTCGGGCCGCTCGGCTACGTGTTCGCCAGCAAGCGGGCCGGCGCCGAGGCGGTCGCCTCGTTCGCCGACGCCAAGGGCACCCTGTCCAGCTACAAGGCCGGCATCTGGGTGCCCAAGGATTCCGACATCACGACGATCGAGCAGCTCAAGGGCCGCAGTCTGGCCCTTGGCTCGGTCGGCTCGACCTCGGGCGACGCCCTGCCGCGCAAAGCGCTCAAGGACGTCGGTCTCGACCAGAAGAGCGTCAAGGTGACGTACGCCGGTGGGCACCCCCAGGCCCTGTTGGCGCTCACCAACGGCAAGGTCGACGCGGCCGAGATCAACACCCAGCAGCAGGCCAGCGCCACCGCCGCCGGCAAGTTCGACGCCTCCAAGTTCCGCCAGATCTGGGCGTCGGACCCGATCCCGAACGACCCGATCACCGTCCGCGGCAGCATGGACCCCGCGTTCAAGAGTGCCCTGAAGGACGCGCTGCTCACGCTCGACCCGGCCGATGTCGGCAAGATCGGCGCGCTGCTCGACGTCGACCCGGCCGGCCCGATGGTCGCCGTCGACCAGTCCACCTACCAGCCGCTGTTCGACCTGGCCACCTCGCTCGGTCTCACGGAGAAGGACGTCTGATGCTCGGCCTGACCGCCATCGCGGTCCGCTACGGAGACCGTGACGTCCTGCACGGCGTCGACGTCACGGTCTCCGCCGGCGAGCTGCTCGCCGTGCTCGGCGCCAACGGCTCCGGCAAGTCGACCCTGTTGCGGGCCGCCGCCGGCCTGGTGCCGACCACCGCGGGCTCGGTCACCGTCGCCGGACGGCCGCGTGGCCCTCTCGACACGGCGATGATCTTTCAACAGATTCATCTGGTCGGCCGGCTCAGCGTGCTCGACAACGTCTGCGCCGGCGCCCTCGGCCGGCTCCCGCTGCACCGCTCGCTGCTGCCCGTCCTGCTGCCGCGGGCGGTTCGCGAGGAGGCGATGGCCTGCCTCGACCGGGTCGGCCTGGCCGACCGCGCACACGACCGGGCCGGCACCCTGTCCGGCGGCCAGCAGCAGCGCGTCGCTATCGCCCGCGCCCTGCTTCAGCGGGCTCCGGCGCTGCTCGCCGACGAGCCTGTCTCCGCCCTCGACCCGGCCGCCGCCGAACAGGTCCTGGCCCTGCTGGCCGAGCTCGCCCACGCCGAGAACCTCGCCGTCCTCGCGGTCCTGCACCAACCGGACCTGGCCCGGCGGCACGCCGACCGGATCGTCGGCCTGCGCGCCGGCCGCGTCGTCCTCGACGGCGACCCCGCCCAGCCCGTCGACTCGCTCTACGCCGGCCAGCCACTGCAGGAGGTGCCATGACCACCACGACCGCCACGCCCGCCCGCTTGCCGGTGCCGGCCAAGCCCCGCCGCCCCCGTACGGTCGTGGTGGGCTGGCTGATCGCCGCCGTCGTCGTGGCCGCCCACATCGTGGCCTGGCGGACCACCGAGATGTCGGTGAGCAACCTCGTCACCGGCTGGCACGGCATGGCCGACTTCATCGCCGAGGCCTTCCCACCCGACCTGTCCGCCCAAGTGCTGGGCGACAGCATCCAAGCCGCACTGGTCACTCTCTGGATCGGCCTGCTCGGTACCACCCTGTCGATCCCGCTGTCGTTGCTGCTCGCCCTGTTGGCCGCGCGTGGCACCGCACCGGCCGGATGGGTGTACCAGAGCGCCCGGGCCGTGCTGTCGTTCCTGCGAGCCGTGCCTGACGTCGTGTTCGCGCTCATCTTCGTGACCGCGGTCGGCCTCGGCCCGTTCCCGGGCGTGCTCGCACTGGTCTGCCACAACGTCGGCGTGATGGGCAAGCTGTGGGCCGAAACCCTCGAGGACGCCGACCAGGGCCCGCCGCTGGCGTTGCGATCGGCCGGCGCGGGCCGCCTCCAGGTCGCCGCACACGCGCTGCTGCCGTCGGTGACACCGCAACTGGTCGGGCTGCTGCTCTACCGCTTCGACGTCAACGTCCGCTCGTCGCTCGTGCTCGGCCTGGTCGGCGCCGGCGGCATCGGATTCCTCATCAACCAGTCCATCCAACTGTTCCAGTTCGACCAGATGCTCACCCACATCCTGGTCGTCCTCGTCCTCATCATCGCCGTGGACAGGCTGTCCGCCGTCGTCCGCGGCCGCCTCGGGAGCCGCTCATGATCCGCCTCGCCACCCTCGACATCGCCGGCACCACCATCGAGGAGCGGGGCACCGTCTACCGCGTCCTGGCCGAGGTGGTCGCCGAGCACGGCACCCCGGCCGACGAAGCCGCGCTGCGCCACTGGATGGGCGCCGACAAACGGGCCGCCCTGGCCGCGCTCACCGGTGACCGCGACGCCGTCGAGAAGCTGCACGCCCGATTCGTGGAGCGACTCAACGCCGCCTACGCCGAACAGCCGCCGACACCGGTCACCGGCGTCCCCGAAGCCCTCGCGGCCCTGCGCGCCGCCGGAACCCGGGTGGTCCTGACCACCGGCTTCGACCACACCGTCACCGACCCGCTCCTGGACAGCGTCGGCTGGCGGGTCGGCGAGCACCTCGACGCGGTCGTCTGCGCCGCCGACGTCGCCGCCGGCCGCCCGGCTCCCGACATGATCCACCGTGCGATGGCCCTGACCGGGGTCGACGACCCGGCGGCGGTGCTGGCCGCCGGCGACACCGCCCTGGACGTGCGGGCCGGTCTCGCCGCCGGCGCCGCGATGGTGGTGGCGGTGCTCAGCGGCGCCCAGACCAGGGAGGAACTCACGCGCGAGCAGCCCACCCACGTCCTCGACAGCGTGGCCGGTCTGCCCCGCCTGCTCGGCCTCTGATCGATAAGTCTGTGGCCCGGCACCCCATGAGGGGTGCCGGGCCGTCGCCGTATCGGTCAGTGACCGAGGTCAGCGGCGGTGAGCGCCACCTCGAACAGCCGGGTCCCGGCCCGGTTGATCCAGGTGGCGGTGAGCCGGGCCGGCGAGACCGTGGTGTCGGCGACGAGTTTGAGGAAGACGTGCGGCTCGACCGCGCTGTGCACGAGGTACGGGCTCGGCGTGTTCAGGCTCGGGATGGTGCTGTCGTGCAGCGGGCTGACGATGAACTGCCAGAGGTCGTAGCCGACCCGGGGACCGTAATTGAGTGCCCGTGACACGTGGATGTCACCGCTGAGCAGCACGCATCCGGGGATCTGCTCGTCGGTGATGAAGTCCAGCAGGGCGTCCTTCTCGTGCTGATAAGTGGCCCAGTCGTCCTTTTCGCTGTTGCCTTTGTCATCCCACACCATTCCCGAGGCGATCACTTTGAAGGTGGCGTCGCTGGCGCGCAGGCCTGCCCGGAACCAGTTCCACTGCGCCTGTCCCAGGCAGGTCGGCTTACTCGGATCGGCCCAGCTCGGCCCGGTCTGGCTGAACCAGCGTGGGTCGAGCAGGAAAACCTCGACCGGGCCGCGCCGAAACGAGGTGTATACGCCCTGGCCGTCGCCGCGGCTGGTCAGAGGTGTTCCGCCGGCGTTCTGACCGAAGGTGGCGTTGGCCCGGTAGTCGACGAAGGCGGTGCGGGTGTTCTTCTTGCTCGCGTAGGTGCCGTCGGTGTCGTTGCCGCCGAAATCGTGATCGTCCCAGGTCGCCCAAATGGGCATCGACGCGATCATCTGCTTGATCTCGGGCTGGACGAGGAAGGTGCGGTGCTTGGTGCGGGCCACGGCCAGGTCGCCGGAGTCGACGTACGGGGTGTCGCCGAGCATGACGAAGCTGTCGCAGCCCTCGCTCACCACCCGTGTCCAGACCGCGCTCGGGGTGGACGGAGCGCACGAGCCCAGGCCCATCACGACCCGGGCGGGCGCCGAGGCCGCTGGGGAGGTGGTGAACGAGCCGGTGAGGGGCGCGAACCCGGCAGCGGCCGGCGGAGGACTGATCGTGAAGGTGTAGGGGGTGTTCGGGCGTAGCCCGGTGACGTCGATCAGCAGCGTGTTGTCGTTGGCCTCGGAAACGGCCGCGGTGACGGCCGCAACCGTGGCCGAGCCGCTGCGCACCACACATTGCCATGAGGGGTACACCGCCGGGTCGATGCCCGGACGGGCCCATAGGCGGACGCTGGTTTCAGTGGTGTGGCCGACGAGCGGGCCGGCCGGGGGTTGCGCCGGCATCGGGGTGGGGACGACGGCGGGTGCGGTACCGGCGCGGACGCGGCTGACGTATCCGGCCAGGGCGGTGAAGAAGGTGACGCTTTCCGTGATCGCCGCGGCTGGCTGGACCGCGGCTCCGGATGCCGCGTAGCACTTGTCGAGCGTGAGACTGGCGGACAGGAACCGGCCGGCGCCGTGGCTGCCCTCGAGCAGGCAGGGCGGGTTCCCGCCGGCGGCGCAGGCCAGCAGCACGCGCATCGATCGCCAGCTTCCGAACGTCTCCCAGCTGACCCTGATCGTCGTGGCCCGCCCGGTGAGAACCCGCCCGGCGTTCACCGGCAGAGCCGAGACGAGCGGGTGGTCGGTGGCGATCGGGTAGATCGTGTCGTAGTCGGCGTCGGTCCGTACGGCGCCCAGCATCGGGCCGAGATAGGGCACGGCGGCGCCGTATTGATCGGACTGTGCGAGATCCAGAACGACGCCACCACCACTGACGAAGTCCCGCAACGAGGTGGCCTGCGCCGAGGTGTACGCGCCGTAGCGTGAGTCGTTGTTGGTGAAGCTGCCGAAGGCGATGAGATCGGCGTTCTGAGTGGTCGCGGGCTTGGTCAGGTCGAGTGGGATGACGGTGAAACCGGCCCGCTGCAGCAGGACGGCCAGACCCGTCGCGTTCGTCCACTGATCGGCGAATTCCAAGACGGCCGCACGAGGCGGCGTCGCCGCCGCCTCGGCCAGGCGTGGCGCGGCCGCCACGAGCGCTGTGGTCGCAGCGCCGACCAGCAGTGTCCGGCGTCCGATATGGTCGTTGGTCACGGTGTCCTCCGGGGGCGGTTCCAGCGCGTTCGCTCCGGCGGTGTGCCGGGGCAGGACGGACGCTAGGCAGGCACCGGGAACCACGGGCGCCGGTCGGCTGACCGCCGAACGTACAGGCGGGCAGATCCCGTGCAGATTGTCCGGACAAGCGGCTGGTTCACGGTGAGGCGGCGAGAACGGCCGACACCGTCGGCCAGGACGCGTTGCCGTCCACGAGGATCAGATCGGCGCGCAGTCCTCGTTCGAGGCGGCCGCGATCGGTCAGTCCGGCAACGCGGGCCGGGCCTGAGGTCAGTAAGGCGATGGCGGCCGGGAGGTCGAGGTGGCCGCGACCGACGAGGGTCAGGGCGGCGGCGAGCATCGCCGGCGGCTGGTAGTCCGAGGCAAGCGCGTCGACGAGACCGCGCGCGACGAGTTCGGTGGCCGACACGTTACCGGAATGGGAGGCGCCACGGACCACGTTGGGCGCGCCCGCCACGACGAGAAGGCCGGCGTCACGCGCCGCCTGGGCCGCGGACCTGGTCGTGGGAAACTCGGCGACCACGGCGCCTCTGGCGGCCAGAGCGTCCACGTCCTCGGCGGTGGCGGGGTCATGCCCCATGAGCCGGATCCGGCCAGTCTGTGCTAGCTCGCCGAGCCAGGTCAGAGTCGCGTCTCGGACGTCGAGCAGGCCGCCCCGATAACGCTGCCACTCGGAGACGTGTGACGCCGCCTCACGGGAGCTCACCTGCTCGGCCTGCACGAGCCATCGGCGCATGACGGCCGGGTCGGCGTACTGTCCCTGACCGGGCGTGTGGTCCTCATGGGATACCAACGGCATCTGGCCGGGGCCGAGGGTGTCGAGCACGTCCCGCAGGAGGCGCACGCCCGGCTCGGATCGGATGTCGACCCGGTGCAGGACACGCCAGTCGGCGGCCCGCAGGTGCGGGTAGAGATCCGCGGCGGCGGGCGAGCCGATGGGCAGCCCAACCGGGCTGAACTCCTGAAACGCCACACCGTGGTAGGCGGTTGTGATGCCGGCCGCGGCAAGGCGCCCGGCGGTCGCGGCCAGGGCGAGATCCGCGGGCATCGCCGCGCCGGGCCGAGGCTGGCACTCGCGGGCCAGAACATCGGAATGCACGTCGACCAGACCGGGTAGGCACAGCGCCCCTCGGCCGTCGATGTCGCACCGGGTGGCCGTCGGGTGTGGGCCGATGTCGGCGATCACCGAGTCGCGGACAACGATGCGAGCGTCGTCGAGGACACCATCGGGTAGTACCGCGCGGACATGCCCGAGGTCGTAGTCGGCCGGGCAACGGCCCAGTGGCCAACCAGACGATCCACCGGTGGCCGGGCGTCCCAGATCCAGCACGGCTGGAGTGTTCCCGAACAACATGACATCGATGTGAATCGGTGATTCTGAGACCGTTCATCCGGGGTGAATCAGAGCGCGCCGACCTCGAACACGACCCGGACCGTGTCCGCGCGAATCCAGCGTTCGGTGAACATCAACGGACGACCGTCGACGGCGTCCCGGTTCACGTTCTCCACTCGCCACGCCGGGTCGCCCGGATGTGTTCCCAGCGCACTGGCGACCTCCACCGATGATGACTCCAGCAGCCCCCTGGTCCAGGCCCGTTGCGGAGTGACCTGGGCCATGACCCGGAGAATGTGGTCAAGCGACTCCTCTACCCGTAAAGCAGCGGGTAGCTCGGGAACCAGGTCGGCGGGAACCCACTCGTTCCCCCACGATGCCGGCATGTCATTGGTGTAGGAACGCCGGCGAAGCAGGAAACATCGGTCCCCGGCGGCTCGGTGCAGCCGGGTCGCCACGGTGGCGGGCATCGCCACCACATCGCACGCCAGCACGGCGGTCCGCGGAATGGCACCGGACGCCCGCACGGTCGCGCTCCAAGACGGCGGATGGTCGGGCGAGATCAGGTAGTCCAGCCGCCGAGCGGTGAAAGTGCCCGCACCCCGGACCCGGCGCACCAGCGATCGCCGCTCCAGCTCCTGCAACGCCGCCCGCGCGGCCGCACGCCCGACCCGGAAACGTCGGGCGATCTCCGCCTCGGTCGCCACCTTGACACCTGACGGCAACGCGGAGAACTCCTCGGCGAGAGTCTCGGCGATCACTCGGGAAGTGCTGATCACGGTATCGATGATGAGCCGTGAACATGACCGCGTGGTGAACCTCCGTCCAGCCGGCCAGCGGCATCACGACGGTGCGTTCGAGACTCGTGCAGTAGCGGTCGTACGGCGTGCAGCGACAGGCGAAGCCTCGGCACTGAACCCGCCATGATGGCTCGAAACGGCGAATGGATGGCTAGACGCCGGTCTTGGCCTTCCAAAGCGACGCTGACCTCATTGCTCGTGCCGAGCTGCCTTCGCACTGCCGTGATGGCGCCAGAACGATCATCTTGGCCAGGTTCCCGCCGATCTTCCTCAGGTGAGCCTTATCCGGCTCGCCAGCAGGTACCGGCCTTGATCAGGAGAGATGCAGATGCGGTCCACCGCTGGAGCGACACCGTTGCCGCTTCTCGGCGACCTCGCGCGCCCGATCGTGGTGGTCGACGTCGACACCCGCATCGAGCGGGTCGAGACGCTGCTGCGAGACGAGCCGGCGGTCACCGCGGTGCTGGCGGTCAGCGGTGCCGACGTCTTCCTGATCGATCGGGCCTACCTCGACTCGGTGCTGACCGGCCGGCTCGGCTTCGGACGGGCCCTGCTGCACCGCAGCACCCTTCGCTCGCATCTGCCGTCACCCGCACTCGTGCTGCCGTCGGCGATGACCTGGGACGACGCCGCCCGCGCGGCGCTCGCCCGGCCGACCGGCCGCAAGGCGGTCCCCGTCGTGGTCGCCTTCGACGACGGCCGGCTGGGCGTCGCCCCGGTCGGCCCGCTCGTCGACTTCCTCAGCGCGCGCTACCAGTCCATGGCCCTGCACGACGACCTCACCGGCCTGGGTAACCGCCGGCTGCTGACCGAGCTCGGCACCCAGATCATCACCCGCGGAGGCACCCCGGTGCTGATGCTCATCGACCTCAACCGGTTCAAAGAGATCAACGACACCCTCGGGCACGCCCACGGCGACGCTCTGGTCCAGCAGGTTGCCACGGCGCTCGAGGGTGCCTGCGCGCCCGGCGCCGCGTTCCGGCTCGGCGGCGACGAGTTCGTCGTGCTGTTCGATGACATCGACGACCTGCCCGGCCGTGCCCGCCGCACCGGGACGGCCGAACGCTTCACCGACGCCGCCCGCTATCTGCTGCGCGCGATCCAGGGCCCGTTCACCGTCGCCGGGGTGCCGATCACGGTCGAGGCGGCGCTCGGAGTCGCGCACGGCGCACAACCCGGACTCGACGACCTCGGCAAGCTGCTGGGCGCGGCCGACGCGGCCATGTACGCCGCCAAACGCGACCGCACCCCGGTCGAGGTCTGGCATCCGGACCTCGCCGCGGCCGAGTCCGGCGACCTCGCGATCCAGACCGAGCTGCGCTCCGCGATCGAGCGCGGCGAGCTCGTGCTGCACTATCAGCCGCTGGTCGACGCGGTCAGCGGGCAGACCGTTTCCCTCGAGGCGCTCGTACGCTGGCAGCACCCGCAACGCGGGCTGCTGTCACCCGCCGCGTTCCTGCCGCATGCGGAACGCTCGGACGTCATCCACCCGCTCACCGAGTACGTGCTGGCCGAAGCCATCCGGCAGGCCGCCCGCTGGCACCACCAGGGCTGGCCGGTCCCGGTGGCCGTGAACCTGGCCGCGCCGGTACTGACCTCCGACCACATCGTCACGCTCATCGCGCGTCTGCTGGCCCAGGCGGGCCTGCCGTCGACGGCACTGATCGTCGAAATCACCGAAAGCGCCGTCGTGGCCCGCCCCGACCAGGCCGCCCGGCGGCTACAAGCGATACGCGATCTTGGCGTACGAGTCGCGATGGACGACTTCGGCACCGGCTACACGTCACTAGCGCTGCTCAGCTCACTGCCGCTCGACGAACTGAAGCTGGACCGGACCTTCGTCATGCGGGTACACCACCGGCAGGAACGGGTGATCGTCGAAGCAGTCGCCCGGATGGCCCACGGCCTCGGTCTCACCCTGGTGGCCGAAGGTGTCGAGGACGCCGGCACGGCCGCCACGCTGGCCGAGATCGGCGCCAACCTCCTTCAGGGCTACTACTTCAGCCGACCGGTGCCGCCCGACCGGCTGAGCCACCCCTCCGGGGCCGAGCCGCCGCTCGCGATGATCGCGTAGCGCCAGCCGATACTTCACCAACCGTTCACCCGCCTCGGCGGGCCGCTTCGGCCCAGTCGGCGAAGACTCGGTACGACGGCATCGCAGAGAAAGGTGTCGACGTGATCGTGTTGACGACGGGCGCGCTGGCCTTGTTCGGCGCGACTACCTGGCTGGCGTTGCAGCAGCCCGTAGCCAGGAATCAAGTACGCAATAGACAGTTGACGGGCGCCGGGCTCGGGTTGTGCCTGATCACCGTGGCCGGGGCGCTGACGGCGGCTCTCGTGACCATGCTGTGACCGGATGAACTCTATGGACGTTTCCTCGACCTTGGCCCGGGCGAGCCCTATGGTTGACGACTCGGAGAACACTGGTTAACGAAAGGTGACTCGATGACCGCGGACACGGTCGACGTCAACACCAGTTCCGACGGCACCCTCGTCATCAGGCCCCACGGTGTGCTCGACGCCGCCCGAGCGGTCGAACTACGCCGCATCCTCGTCCAGGCGATCCGGCATGAGCGGCCCCTTCGCCTCGCCCTGAACCTCATCGACGTCCGCGAGCTCGACCCGATCAACCTGGGAACGATGGTGGCGGCCTGCCATCTCGGCGACGACCACAGAGTCGCCGTGTTCTTCGACCAGCCGTCGCAGACCTTGGCTGGCATGCTCACCGCCGCCGGCGTGCCCGCCCACCGCCTCCGGCACGCTCCCTGATCTCGTTCGGATGGAAGTGAACTTTGGGCTAACGCCCGAATGGCCGCAACGGCTGGCGGGCATCACCAGCGCAAGGAGCACGACGACTTTGCGAGGTGCGCGATGACCGAACCCGCCGCCGGGGGCCTGGTCGACCCGGAGATCGCCCTGCAACGCCAGGTCGAGACCCTGGCTCAACGGTTCCCTGACGTGAGCCGCGCAGAACTGGCCGAGCGGGTGCACGCGACCTATGAACGACTCAAGGGTGAGGCGACCGTCGACTCACACCTGGTCGCCATGACGGAGAAACAGGTCACCGAGGACCTGCGCGGCAACGGTGAAACCGTCCAGGTCCGCAGCGACGATCCCGCCTAAGTCCCTTTACCAGCGGTTCAAGTCGTACGCGGCGCACCACCAGGCCGCACAGCGTCTGAGCGCCGCGTGGCGATCGGGTTCGTCGGCGCCCGTCAGCCATGACGGCAACCAAGCCCGGCCACAAGATCGGTAGCCGTCAGTCGCGGTGTCACTCCACCGAGGGAGTCCTCCACCCGCCCGCGTCCATCACGCTCAATGCAGCGGATCGGTGATGGAGGGCAGGGCGATGACCAGTACGAACAGAACCTTCAAACGGTGTGGCTGCCGCAACCAGCACGGCAGGCGGCTGGAGCAGACCTGCCCCAGACTGCCTGAGCGCGGGCACGGGTCCTGGTACTTCCAGTGCTCGGCGCCGAACCTGTATGGCCGCTCCGAACGCATCCGCCGCGGCGGCTTCCTGACCCAGAACGCCGCCCGGCAAGCCCGGGAGGACTGCCTGGCCGACAGCGCCGCCCGGCGCTCCGGTGACGGCTGGACTCTCGAGCGGTGGCTGCGGCACTGGCTGGACACCCGGACCCGGATCCGGCTGACGACCCGGCTGGCCTACACCCGCGACGTCGAGCTGGTGCTCATTCCCCGCCTCGGCCACTACCGGCTCAGTGATCTCGACGGGCCGCTGCTGCGGGCGGTGTTCGCCGAGATCGCGCAGACCACCAACGCCAAACGACTACCACAGTCACCGTCGGCACTGAACCATCTGCGCACCACCCTGCGTGCCGCGCTGAACCTGGCCGTCCGCGAAGAGCTGATCGCGTCGAACCCGGCCCGGCACATCGAGATCGCCGGCTACCGGCGCCCACATGCCCAGGTCTGGACCGACGGCCGCGTCGAGCAGTGGGAACTCACCGGGGAACACCCGGCGGTTGCGGTGTGGACTGCGAAACAGCTCGCCACCTTCTTGGAAGCCAACGTCGAGGATTCGTTGTTCGCGTTCTGGTGGCTCGCCGCCCTGCGCGGGCTGCTCCGCGGTGAACTCTGCGGGCTGCGGTGGGCGGCTGTCGATCTCGATCGTGGGCTACTGGTCGTTGAGCGGCAGCGCACCACCGCCGGCTACACCGTCGTCGAAGGCGACCCCAAGACCGCCGCCGGGCGCCGGGCCGTCGCCCTGGATAAGCACACCGTCAGCATCTTGCGCGCGCACCGCAGTCGGCAGCTCAACCACCGCGATCGCCGGCACGCTGCCGGCAAGATCTGGATCGACTCCGGCTATGTGTTCAGCCGTAAGGACGGCCTGCCGATCAACCCGAACTACGCCACCACTCGGTTCCGGAAACTCACTGAGCGGGCCGGGCTGCCCCCGGTCCGGTTGCACGACCTGCGGCACGGCGCCGCGTCGCTGGCGCATGAGGCCGGCGCCGACTTGAAGACGCTGCAGGATCTACTCGGGCATTCCAGCATCGTGGTCACCGCCGACACCTACACCAGCGTCCTGCCCGACTCCCAGCGCCGTTGCGCCGACGCCACCGCCGCCCTGGTCCTCGCGGCAGCCCGGCACACCCGGAAACGGATCAAGGAGAAGGCGGCGAAGAATCGGCCCGCGGGGCGCGACGAAAAACAAATCACCCCGGGAAATAGGGCCGATCAGAAGAGCCGCCGCCGCAGGTCACGGGCCCGGAAACACCCGCACCGTCACGGACGGTAGTGACACCCATGTGCCACCCACGTGACACCCATCGTCCACACAGGCCGGACAGCAAGAAGGGCCTGACCCGCGTTTCCGCAGTTCAGACCCATCTCAATCTTGTGCGCCCGAAGGGACTCGAACCCCTAACCTTCTGATCCGTAGCGGCTCAGGGGATGGAGGGAACGGCAGTCAACAGCAGGTCGAGCGTTTGTGTTCCATCCGGGCCGAGCTGATAGCCGCCGGTGTCGGCATTCAGAACGTATTGGCGAACCGTGGTGGCGTTGTCGCGTTCGACGATCCAGTAGTGCGGAATCGTGGCTTCGGCGTACTCGGCCTTCTTGATGATCCGGTCAACGACTTCAGACCCCCGGGACAGCACCTCGACGACGAGGAGCAGCCCGGCGGTGTCAGCGTAGCTCGACCGACTGACCCGCGGTGGTGATCCTTTCGCCCATACCGTCAGGTCGGGAACGCGGGCGCCGCCGATGTCGATGCCGCAATCGACGACCACTTGATCGGGGCCGTAATCGTTAGACAGGAGCCAAGCGAAGAGCCTGGACACCAGCAGCGCGTGACCAGGATCCGCTGCCGGCGCGACCGACAAGACGCCCTCGGGGCTGAGCTCGTAGCGATGGTTCTCGTCGGCCGCCGCCATGGCCGCGAGATCATCGAGGCTCACCTGCACCGGCATCTCCGTGCCCACGGTTTCGGCACCCATCATGCTCTCCTGAGGTTCATCGGAGTCCGGTGACGGCACGGTGCTGGGCAATGAGGCGAGCCACGAGTTCTGCCGCGACATCAGCGGAACGGGTGACGACCGCGTCGTACTCGACTGCCTCATCGGGGTTGACGTGGATGTGGTCGGCGCGGTCGAAGCCAAGGGCCACGTGGTTGCTGGGGTTGGTGGCGCTGCCGTAGGAGATCATGGTCGCCGGATCGAGCCCGATCGCCGGCACCACCAGCGAGCCGTGTGGCAGGTCAAGGGCGGTCAATGCGTCGAGCATGTCGGCGACCTGACCACCGAGGTGTTCGACGTCGATCACGGAGCCGAAGGATCCGCGAGGCAGTGGCGCCCACGCCGACCGCTGACCGGAACGCGTTACCGCCAGGCCCTTGGCATTGTCCCAACTGCCGCCGGCCGCCCGAGCGAGAGTGGCGTCGGAATGGGACTCCAGTGCTTCGAGCTGGGTAAAGATCCCGGTCCTGCGCCCGTGGTCGGGCAGTCGATCCTTGAGGTCACTCAACTCGCTGACCTGGAGCCGAGAGTCTTCGCCGGAGAAGACCATATGCACCTCGACTACTGCCGCGCCTTGCTGGCCTTGCCGCCCGTGCATCGGATCAAGGTCGCGGTGCCAGGACACCGTGATCGGCGAACCCGGGTTTTGCCATCGCAGTCTGTCAGCGGGTCCTCCCCCGGAAGTCCGGACGGCAGCAGGAAAGGGGGCGCCGACGGTGGGCGGGGGCGATGAGGTCATTGAGGGGCCGGGGAACGGCGGTGGTGTGGTGGGCTTGTTGCGCTCGCGACGGACGCCTTCGAGGACCAGCTTGCGCGCGGTGTCCTCGTCCTTTCCTTGGATACGGATCTGAACGACCTGGCTGAGCAGGCCCGCCGGTTGGCATTCCTCGACCATGACCGGCACCAGGGCGTTCTTCACGCCTTCCGGATCGCTGGCGAACACGGCAGTCCATTCCGGGGTCGGGAACTGCGCCTTGAGGTAGGCCGGTGAGAGCACCGCGATCATCCGGGGGCACTGCTTGAGTGCCTTGTCCATCTCGACGGCGAAGTTGCTGCCGGGCCGGAAGTCCCACTCCTGGATCGTCACCGTATGACCGTCAGCCTCGAGGATGTACGCGATCCACGTGGCCCACGCCTTATCGACTGAGGTGTAGGAGACGAAGAAGTCCTTCACGACGGAGTCCACCAGCCGAGGATAGAGGCCGGGTCTGACAACCTCTCGCGCCACGCATCAATCGGGGTGAGTCGTAGAACCCGCAGGGCTCGCGGAGGGGAAGCATCTGGTCCGTTGCTTTGCGGAGGAGGGCCGGTGCCGGCCCTATGAGAGGAATCTAGCCAGGGGCACGACAGAAATAAGGACTGCTGCTGGCGGTGGCGCGGGGCCTCGAACGAGGTGAGCTTCCCCGCTTCGGCGAAGCGGGGAAGCTCACGTCTGGGTTCAGTGTCGGCGGAGCCGCTGGGCGGTATTCGAGGTCTTAGCTGGTGCTCGGCCCTGTGTCTTCCCACGGGCCGTTCGGGTCTCCCGGCTCTTGGTTGCGTGTCCACCATTTCGCCCGCCATTGGTGGCCGTTGTGGGTGACGAGGTCGCCTTGGTGGTAGATGGTGGTCGGTGACCATGTCGCGGAGGCGTCGTCCGGGTGGCATGCGCCTTTCGCGGACCATGGGCCGGTGGGGTCGCCCGGCTTCTGGTTGCGGGTCCACCACTGCGCTTCGAACACTGTCGTGTCCTGCACGATGAGGTCGCCCTTGATGTATACGGCGGATGCGGTCCAGGCGCGGTGGGTTCCGTTGTCGCAGAAGACCTGTGCTCCCAGCTCGGCCCACGGTCCGGTCGCCGAGAGTCCCGGCTGTTGGTTGCGGGTCTGCCACTGCGATTTGTA
Source organism: Actinoplanes sp. CA-131856 (assembly GCF_050956135.1). GTDB lineage: Bacteria > Actinomycetota > Actinomycetes > Mycobacteriales > Micromonosporaceae > Actinoplanes. The sequence goes on from NZ_CP191849.1 coordinate 10,593,543, forward strand.
GATGGCGCCGTTGTAGGTCGCCAGCGTGCCGGCCGCGTATTGCGTCTGAGCCGACCATGTTGTGGCCGTGGTGCTCTGGCCGGTGATGCGGATGATCGCCGCGCCGGTGGCGCCGGTTGAGTCCGCTGCGGTCGCTTTGACCACGACGTAGCCGTTGGCGATCGCGGTCAGCGTTCCGCCGGTGCTGACGATGGCGGCCGTGGTCGGTTTGCCGTCGAGGCCGACGACCGACCATGTCACGCCGGTGGTGGTGCCGGTGCCGGTCTGGGCGTCGAAGTCCAGGGTGCCCTTGTCCGTGTTGATCGCGGCACGGCCGTCGGGCTGGGTAAGTGCGATACGTTGAGCGGCGTTCGCCGACTCGTAGTTCGGGTACCGCAGCGCGTCTTGGCTGCTGAGCCTGATCGCTACCGTCGATGAGAACCGGCCGTCGGTGTCGGTTTTGAGGACGTACGGTGTCTGGTTGAGGCTGCTGTTGGCGGGGAAGCCCCAGCCGGAGTTGACGTTGAGGCGGACGGTGCGGTCAGCGTTGACGGCCGCACGCACGGAGTCGTTGCCGTTGCCTTCGACGTTGACCACGGCATCGGTGTCGGTGAAGTCGACCTGGGCGTAGTGGACGTTGGTCTTCGAGCCGCGGAAGTCGTTGGTTCCCCGTCCGCCTTTGTCCTCGTCGCCGAAGTTGTAGAAGTCCTTGTCGTCGAACTTCCACGGCATGGATGGCCGCACGCCCCACTGCCGTTGGTAGTCGACCTCCTTCGACGCTGTGCCGCTGTTGAGGCCGTACTGGTCGTTCGGGTAGTAGGAGAAGTATCCGTCTCGGTCCCAGGTCACCGACTCGGCTTCGGGCGCCAGGTCGAAGGCTACGCCCGCTTCGTAGGCCTGGACCTGGGTGGACCCGCTGGTGGTCAGCGTCGACAGGTAGGCCGCGGCCGCGGTCGTGTCGATGGTGTAGCCGGAGACGATCTTGCCCTGTCCGTCGAACGCGAGCGTGAACGTCACCGGGGTGACGATCGGGTCGGCGCCCGTTTTCGGCGCGGTGCCGGTGTAGGTGCCGGTGATGGTGACGACGGCCTGCCGGTCCTGCGTGGTGGAGCTGATGGATTCGAGTTTCCAGGTGCCCAGGCCGAGGTAGGAGGTCGTCGCGGAGCTCGTCTGGGCCGTGTTCTTCGACTGCAGGTAGCCGCGACCGAGGTTGAGGTGGGGTCCGCCGGTGAGCAGCGTCTTGCCGCCGGAGTTGCCGGTGGTGATCTGGCCGGTCGTCTTGTCGAACGTCACGTCGAAGTCGGTGCCCTTGACGGTGATCTCTGTGTCGGTGTCGGTCACGGCGGGGGCTGCGGTCTCGGCGCCGGACTGGGCGAAGACGTAGGTCGGCGAGCCGATCGTGATGATGTTCGTCACGACGTTGACTGTCCTGCCGTTGGTGGTCTTCTCGAACTCCAGCTTGACCGTGTCGCCGTACTTCCATCCGTCGGTGGGTGCGGGGACCGCTAGGTTGCCGGTCGCCCGGGGCGCCAGCTCGGCGGTGATCTTGGTGCGCTGGCCGTTGTTGATGGTGGCGTAGGCCGCGAAGTCGGCGTCGGCGAAGTTGACGGTCTCGTAGCGGTTCTCGTAGGGCAGCGTCAGGGCGCCGGTTGCGGCTGCCGGGTAGGCGGCTGCGTCCGCGCCTTTGTACTGCACCGGCGAGTACACGTTCTTGGTGCCGTAGATCTCGGGTTTCTCGCGGCCCCAGACATCGACCTGGCCCCAGTCACCGATCCCGTCGACCTGGTTCTTGCCTTCGGTGTACCAGTCCACGAAGTTCCAGATCGCGCCGCCCATGTGCCGGTCGTTGGCGTACACCTCCTCCCAGTCGCGTTTGATCGTGGCGTAGTACGTCTCGCGCAGGCCGGGGTCCTGCTGGAGGTCGCCGATCGAGGTGTCGAGGAAGCCGTGGGCGTATTCGTCCCAGAGGACCGGCATGTTCTTGAACCGGGTGCGGTTCATGTACTTGAGGCCGTCTTCGGCGATGCGGTAGTGCTGGCTGAGGATGTCCACGACGAAGTCCGCGGGGGCGATGTTGCCGGACTCCATGGCCGGTGCCCAGTACCTGCCGCCCCAGGAGAAGATGGTCGGGCGGGTCCGGTCGTCGGCTTTGACGTAGGCGCCTTCGGCCTGGAAGTTCGATCCCCAGCGGGACTCGTTGCCGAGCGACCAGATGATGACGCTCGGGTGGCTGCGGTCCTTCTCCACCATCTCGCTGGCGGTGTGCTGGAAGTAGTCGGTGTAGTTCGCGTCGTTCTTGGCGTGGTCGCCGAACTCGCCGACGAAGGTGATGGAGTTCTCCTGCTCGACGTAGATGCCGTTGGCGTCGGCCCAGTCGAGGGTCTCGGTGCTGAGCGGGAAGTGCGCCGCACGGATGAAGTTGATGTTGTTTTCCTTGAGTTCTTCCAGGTAGATCTTCTGCCGGGCGAAGTCGTAGGCGACGTCGGTGCCGTACTGGGTGAGGAAGTTGACGCCACGTAGCTTCGTCGGCACGTTGTTGACCTTGAAGACGCCGCCGGTGGTGGACAGTTCCCGGAAGCCGACCTTCTTGCTCAGGGTCTCGACCGTGGTGGTGCCGGTCTTGACGGTGGCGGTCAGGGTGTACAGGTTCGGGTGCTCCGCGTCCCACTTGGCCGGCGTGGTGACGGTGTTGGCGACGGAGACGTCGGTCAGCGGTGCAGCCAGTTGCAGCGTGCCGGCCGGGAGCGCGACCGGGTTGCCCTGGGGGTCGGTGAGCGTGAGGTCGACCTGGGCGGTGCCGGCGTCGAGCGCACCGGCGCTGGCGGTGACCTTCAGGGTGGCGTTCTGAAAGTCGTCGTCGAAGTCGGTTTCGACGTGGAGCCGGTTGAGGTGGGTCTTGGGCGCGGCGAACAGCGTCACGTCGCCGAGGATTCCCCGGTCGTGGCGCAGGCCGAGGAAGCCGTAGCCCTCCTTGTTCGCCTTGTACCGGCTTTCGTAATCCGAGGCGGTGGCCGCGTCGAGCAGCCCGACGCCTTCGAGGCTGTTGCCTTCGGCGGTGATGGCGATGGTGACCCAGTTCTTCGCCCCAGGCGTGACGTAGTCGGTGATGTCGACGTCGAAGGCGTTGTACTCGCCGCGGTGCTCGCGCACGAATGTTCCGTTGACCCAGATGCGGGCGTAGCTGAACGCTTTGTCGACGCGCAGGAACACGTTCTGGCCGGTGTAGTCGGCCGGGACGTCGATCTGCTGCTTGTATGCCATCTCTCCGTTGTTGCCCGGCCACCAGCGGGTGTCCGCCCAGGCGATACCGGTCCGGGTCGGGGTGCCGGGGAGGTAGACCGGGAAGCCTTGGTGGTCGAGGTTGCCGGGGATCGTGGCGGTGGCCCAGGAGCTGGTGTCGGCGTCGTTCTCCCAGAACGCGTTCTGCGGTGTCATGGTGAAGCGCCAGGCGCCGTTGAGGGAGATCTTCGGGTTCGTCACTGCGGGGATCGAGGCCGGGATCGCGTTGACTACGACGCGGTCGAAGTCGCCGGTCTGTGCGCTGGTCGGCATGCGCTGTTCCGGGGTGGCGGTGGTGTTCCTGGTTCCGTACACCGTCCACTCGGAGACGCCGATGGTCTTGCCGCCGTTGGATCCGGTGATCCTGATCCGCGCGTAGCGGCGGTGGGAGTCCTTGAGGTCGATCGAGTGGAGGCGCTCGGTCGAGGTGCCGTCACCCCGGTAGTACGGGTAGTAGGCGATGTCGTTGTCGGAGACCTCGACGAGATAGGTGTACTTCCCGTTCTCCTCCGGCCAGGTGATGTCCATCCCGGCGATGTCATAACTGGCACCGAAGTCGAGGGTGATCCATCGGGCCTCGTTCTTCTCGGCGCCGATGACGTCGGGCCGCCAGCTGGTGGTGATGTCACCGTCGATGGCGGCCGCCGCGGACGTGCCGGTGTCGGCGAGGGAGGAGACGCTCGGCCTCGGGTTGGCGATCGGCACGTAGGTGGCCGGGTCACGGATGGTGTAGGAGAACGAGACGACCTCGGAGGTTTCCCGCCCGTCCGCCACCGCGATCGCCGTGATGACGGTCGGCGCGGTGATCGGAATCGGCCCCGAGTACGGCGTGGACGTGGCGGCCGGGGGTGAGCCGTCGGTGGTGTAGTGGATCGTCGCGCCCTCGTCCAGGGTTTGCAGCGTCACCGTCGTGCCGGAGGTGAGTTTGCTGCCGGTCGGATAGTTCGCGGTGACCGCGCGCAGCTTGGTGGTGTCGTAGATCTCGACCTCGGAGACGGACAGCCACCGGCTGCCGGCGAGGATCTCGAGTTTGACGGCGTCGCCGGACGTCGGCTCGGCGAGTCGCTCGACGATGCTGCCGGCGCTCTTCTCGGCGTCGGCCACGGCACGGTCAGCCAGGGGCGCCCAGGTGTCGCCGTCCTTGGCGCTCAGTCGGAACCGGGTGATCGGGTACCGCTTGTCGTAGAGGCCGATGACCGCGGCGTTGAACCGCACCCGGTCGGTGAGCCCGAGTTCGAGATCGAAGATCGCTCCCGCGGCTTCCTGGGCGTAGGTGCTGGGATCGCCGTCGACGGTGTTCTTGGCCTCGTGGCCGGAGTAGGCGGTCTTGCTCATGGCCGTGGAGGCGCCGTATGCCAGGTTCTGGTATCCGGCGAAGTCGCCGGTGGTGGTGACGGCCATCGCTGATGCCGCGAGGGCCGGGGAGGAGGCGGTGACGGGGGCCGGGGCGGCGGCAGCGGGCGGGGGCCCGACGACGGTGATGACTCCGGCGCAGAGCAGCGCCGCGGTGATTGTTGCCAGTTGCCGGAAGGTGGCTCTGCGGTGTGATCGGGGTGGATGCACAGATCGTCCTCTCGTGGGAGCGGGAAGAGCGGAACGGCGGCGTCGACGAGGTTGCAGAGCCGGCGCCGAGCAGGCGCGTAAACCGGTGCGACGGCGGTCATCGGTGAGGTGCCCGCACGGGCGTGGTGGTGCCGGACGAGGGCGGCGTATCCGGCAGCAGTCACGGGTTGCGCTGGCGCGTCGGCAGGTGGGCTGTGGCCCGGACAAGAGGTGTGACCGCTGGCGATGTCGTGTGACGTTGTGGCGATCGGGTGGTTCCGGGGTGTGGGGGCTTGGTGGCGGCCGATGGCCGCCACCAAGCCGTCTCAGCTCACCGGTTCAAGGGTCCAGTCGGCGCTCCACCACGTGCTGGGAGCGGCCCCTTCTTCGACGTAGCCGAGCTTGTTCTGCGCGTGCAGATAGTCGCTGCTGTTGCGGTTGAGCAGGCGCTTGTAGTTGCCGTTGTCTTGCAGGGTCCATTGGGCGCTCCACCAGTCGAACTGGACGGGGCCGTACTGGGTGATGGCGGTTTTGGCCTGATTGTTCAGATAGGCGCGAGACCATCGGTTACGCAGGTAGGTGTTGCCCTGGTAGGTCTCGACATACCACTGGCTGGACCAATAGCCGGCCGGGACGGTGGTGCTGAGCTGGACCTGGCCGGTCTTGTCTTGCAGGTGCATGTACTGGCCGGTGTTGCGGTTCTTGATCCGGTAGGGGCCGGATTCGGTGGTGTAGCCGTTGTTGTCCTTGTAGACGCGGATGTAGTCGATGTTCCAGGTCTTGGGCCAGACGTCGTTGGCGGTGCCGCTGTTCTTGGTGTCGGTGTAGATGCCGAGCAGCATGCCCATGGGGTAGTTGGGGGCGTCGGCCATGCTGGTGATCAGCTGGTTGTCGTAGTAGAACTGCAGGCCGTCCGGAGTCCAGTTCATGGCGTAGATGTGGTACTCGTCGGCGGGGTCGCCGCTGATAGTGACGTTGCGGGGACTGTTGCTGATGCTGCTGTCGGTCCAGCGGCGCAGGTTCGGCTTCCACTGGTTCGGCTCGGAGAAGAAGTTTTCGGTGATGTCGATTTCGGCGGTCTGCCGGGAGCCAGTGCCGGCGGCGTCCTGGTCTTCTTGGGTGCCGACCATCCACCACGCGGAGTGGCCGCCCCCGCCGACGTCGGGGCCTTTGGCGCGCATCTCGAAGTAGCCGTAGCGGGTGGTGTAGCCGTTGAAGACGGGCTCGTGGTGGTTGATCTGCATGCCGCTGCTGAATCCGTCGAACTGGTGCAGGTAGTCACGCTCGTAGGTCTGGATGCTGGAGACCTTGACGTCGGCGTCGTGGACGGGATCCCAGGCCGGCTGGTCGGCGTCGATGCGCAGGTTCAGCGCACCGCCGCTGATGTCGTAGCGGGCGGCGGACAGGTCCCGAGTGCTCCAGTGCGGCAGGTAGTACGGCAGCCACTTGCTGGTGTCGAGGCTGCTGGTGTTGAACTCCTGGTCGAAGTCGAGGGTGTAGCCCGACTTGGTCGCCGGGTTGGCCGGGAAGTCTGCCGCCAGTGCCGGGGTGGGGATCACCGCCTGGCCGACGGTCAGCAGGGCTGCCAACGTCACGGCGATCGGTATGCGCAGGGAGCGGGTCATGGTCGTCCTTCCTGTTTCAGGGGAGCCACCACGCGGTGGTGCTGGCGGGGACGGTGCCGGCGGCGGTGGCGCCGCTGGACAGGTGGGGTACCGACGGCAGCGGGGCGGGCACCGGCGCGTCGGTGAGGTTAGCGACGCAGGTGAAACCGTCGCCGCGGGTGAACGCGATCACGCCGGCCGGGCTGGGCAGCCACTGCACCGGTTGCTCGCCGAGAAGGTGTTTGCGGCGCAGGCGCAGGGCTTTCTGGTACAGGTGCCAGCCGGAGGCCGGGTCGTCGCGCAGCGTCTCGACGGTGTGCGCGGCAAACGATGGCGGCTGGGGAAGCCAGGTGTCGGCGGTGGTCGAGAAGCCGAACGGCGCGGCGTTGCCGGACCAGGGCAGGGGGATGCGGCAGCCGTCGCGGCCGAGGCGCACACCGCCGGTGCGGTAGAAGATCGGGTCGGTGCGCCGGTCGTCGGGCAGGTCGGTGACCTCGGGCAGATCGAGCTCGTCGCCCTGGTAGAGGTAGGCCGAGCCGGGCAGCGCAAGGGCGAGCAGCATCGCCGCCCGGGCCCGGTCGGCGCTGCCGTAGCGGGTGACGATCCGGGTGTTGTCGTGGTTGCCCAGCGCCCACGTCACCGTGGTGCCGGATGCTTCCGCGGTGTGCAGCCCGGCCTGGATGAGGCGGGCGAAGGCGGCGCCGTCGTAGGGGGCGTCGAGCAGGTCGAAGAAGAAGCCCTGGTGCATCTCGCCGGGTCGTACATAGTCGGGCAGGCTGGGCCGCGACATGCCGGTGATCTCGCCGACCAGAACCCGGTCGACGCCGTCGCGTTCGGTGTAGGTGTCGCACAGCGCGCGCCAGGACCGGTACACGTCGTGGACCTCGGGCCGGTTCCAAGCCAGCGGGTTGGCGGCGTCACCGACGCGTTCCTCTTCGTACGGGTCGTCGGTGTCGGGCAGGTCGGGGTGTTTGAACAGGCCGTGGGCGGCGTCGATACGGAACCCGTCGACGCCGCGGTCGAGCCAGAACCGCAGGACGCCCTCGAACATGGTGGCGGTGCCGGGGTGGCGCCAATTCAGGTCGGGCTGTTCAGGGGTGAACATGTGCAGGTACCACTGGCCGTCGTCGACCTGCTGCCAGACCGGGCCGCCGAACATCGAGCGCCAGTTGTTCGGCGGCTCGGTGCCGCCGTTACGCCCGTCGGCGAAATGGAAGCGGTCGCGGGCGGGGCTGCCGGGCCCGTCGGTGAGAGCCTGCTGGAACAGCGGGTGCGCGATGGAGCAGTGATTGGGGACGATGTCGATGATCACCCGGATGCCGAGGGCGTGCGCGTCGGCGACCAGCGCGTCGAAGTCGTCCAGGGTGCCGTAGGCCGGTTCGACGCCGCAGTAGTCGGCGACGTCATAACCGTGATCGTGCTGCGGTGACGGATAGAACGGGTTGAGCCAGATGCCGTCGACGCCGAGATCGGCCAGGTACGGCAGGGCCGAGCGGACGCCGGGCAGGTCGCCGATGCCGTCGCCGTTGCTGTCGCGGAAGCTGCGGACGTAGATCTGGTAGATGACGGCGTCACGCCACCACTGCTGGAGCACGATGAATACCTCGTTTTGGAGCGAAGGAGAAGGGCCGGCCTGCCGGTGCGCTACTTGACGGCGCCCTGGAGGATTCCCTTGATGAAGTGCCGCTGGAAGAACAGGTAGAGCAGCACAATCGGGACGATGATGATCAGCGTTCCGGCCGACAGCAGCGGGATGTTCTTGCCGAACTGCTGGACGAACTTGCCGAGCCCGGACGGGGCGGTGCGCATCGCCGGGTCCTGGATGAGGATCAGGGCGAGCAGGAAATGGTTCCAGGCCCACATGAAATACAGCAGCGCCAGGGTGGTCAGCGCGGGCCTGGCGGTCGGCAGCAGCACGCGGCGCAGAATCTGGTTACTGGAGGCGCCGTCGATCTCGGCGGCTTCGGTGAGCTCCGGTGGCAGCGATTCGAAGTGGCTGCGCATCCAGAACACGCCGAACGGCATGAACGCGCCGATCAGCGGCAGGATCACCGCCCAGTAGGTGTTGAGGAGCCCGACCGAGCGCAGGTCGTAGTAGAGCGGGATGACGATCGACTCGTACGGCAGCACCAGACCGAGCATGAGCAGCGCGAACAGCGGGCCCTTGCCGAGTAGCCGGGCCGAGGACAGGCCGTACCCGGCCAGGGTCGCCAGCACGACCGCGACCGGTACGACACCGCAGGCGATGATCAGGCTGGACTTGAGCAGCGAGCCGAAACCGGCGGTGGTCCAGGCGTCGGCGAAGTTGCCCCACTGCGGATCCGACGGCCACGACAGCGACGGGGCGAGGGTGTCCTGCGGTTGCAGTGACGCCGAGATGATCACCAGGAACGGAACGAGGACCGAGGCAGCGCCGGCCAGCAGGGCGAGCCGGGTGAGGTGGCGGGTCATGGCTTCTCCCTGCCGAGGCGGTTGAGCAGGACCATCACCGCGCAGGTGAGCACCGACAGCACGACCGCGAGGGCGCAGGCGGTGCCGACCCGGCCGGCGGTGAAGGTGAGCTTGTAGATGGCGACGCCGGGGACCATGGTGGCGTCGCCGGGTCCGCCGTTGGTCATGACGTAGACCAGGTCGAAGCTGGTCAGCGCGGTGATCACGGTGAGGGTGGCGGCCACGAGGATCTCGCGGCGCAGTCCGGGCACGGTGATGTGCCAGAACTCGCGGACCGGTCCGCTGCCGTCGAGGCGGGCGGCCTCGTACAGCGATGGGTCGATCTTGCCGATGCCCGAGAGCAGCAGCAGGAAGCACAGTCCGGTGCTGACCCAGGTGCCGACCAGGCCGACCGCCGGGAATGCCCAGGTGAAGTCGCCGAGCCAGGCGGTGGTGAGGTCGCCGAGGCCGACCGCGGACAGCAGGTCGTTGAACGGCCCGTCACCGTCGAAGATCCATTTCCAGACGACGCCGACCGCGACCAGCGGCAGGATCTGCGGCAGGAACAGCACGGTGCGCACGAACGGCATCGCTTTCCACGGCGTGGAGGCCACGAGCGCGGCCAGCACGAGACCGGCGCCGATCGGGATGACCGAGTAGAAGACGATCAGGCCGAACGCGTGCAGCAGGGCCGAGCGCAGCTCCGGGTCGGAGAGGACCTCGCGGTAGTTGTCCAGGCCGGCCCACTCGGCGACGCCGATGCCGTTCCACTCCCAGAACGAGATCCACAGGCTGTGCAGCCACGGGAAGATCACGAATGTGGCGTAGAAGAGCAGGGCGGGTAGCACGTACAGCAGCGGGGTGAGCCGGCCCTTGCGGGCGGCCCGGCCCCGCGCCGTCGCGCCCGGCGTGCCGGTCGCGACGGTACGGGTGAGGATGGCTGTGTCAGCCATGGGTCTTGGTCCAGTCGTCCTGCACGGCGGTGATGAACGCGTCGGCGCTGGTCTTACCGCCGATGAGCTGCTGGGTCTGCGACACCAGGGTGTCGTTCATGGTGGCGGTGACGTTGTTGTTGTAGCCGGCGAGGCCGTCGTCCTTGCCGACCTGACCCCAGGCTTTGACGATCTCCTCGCTGACGGTGCCGGGCGGGGCCACCACGGTGGAGACGTCGGAGGGCAGCTGCCCGATCTTGAAGGACTCCTTGACCGCGGCCGGGTCGCGCAGGAAGTCCAGGAACGCCGCGGCCGCCTGCTGGTTCTTGCTCTTGGCGGAGATGGCGTAGGCGATCGACGAGCCGATCGCGGTGGCCTTGGTCTCGGTGAACGGGAAGAACCCGGCGTCGGCCTTCAGGTTGTCGCCGATCTTGGTGGAGTCCCAGGTGCCGTCGACGAAGAAGACGCCTTGGCCCTTGGTGAACCGGTCGACCGCACCCTGCAGGTCGACGCCGTTGGCGTCGGCCGGGATGTAGCCCTTCGCCGCCCAGCTCGAAAGCTCCTCAAGGCCCTTGCGGTTGCCGGCGGTGTCGAAGCTGGTGCCGGGTTTGCCGTACTGCCACTGCCCGTAGGCGGCCGGCCCGTCGGTGGCCTGGCCGACGAGCTGCAGCGGGAACGAGGCGTGCCCTTCCTTGTTGCCCAGCTGCAGCGGCAGCTCGCCGGCGGCCTTCGCTGTCGCCAGCGCGGCGTCGAAGTCGGCGACCGAGGTGATCGGCACCTTGATGCCGAGCTTGGCGACCTTGGCCTTGTTGTAGTAGACGCCGACGAAGCTGAACCCGGACGGCGCCGCGTACAGGTCCCCGCCACCGAGAGTGGCGCCGTTGGGTTCGACCCGCCACTGCGCCAGCTGCGACGCGGCATACGCCTTGTCCCAGCCGTACGCCTTGGCATAGCCGTCCAGGCCGATGACCAGCTTGTCCTTGACCGTGGTGCCGACGAAGTTGAGCAGCGCGATGTCGGGCGACTGATCGGAGGACAGCGTCAGGTTGAGGCTCTTGTTGTAGTCGTCGAAGTTGGTCTCCGAGTACTTGACCTTGACGTTCGGGTACTTCGCCTCGAACGCGGCGATGATCGGCTTCATCGCCGCCCCGGACTCCGGCGTAGAGATCAGCGACAACGCCACGTCACCCGCCGGTACCCCGGTCTTGATCTCCGTGCTGGTCGCGGCGTCATCGGCACTGTCGGCGCCCGGCGCGCAGGCGGCCACGGCCAGGGCCACGGCCGTCAGACCGGCCACCATCTTGATCGTTCTCATGAAGGACTCCCCTTGCAGGTGTGTTACCGAGGTATCGCAAGAAAGTTTCGTTCGATATCGTCATGAGAAGCTGAGGATCCGTCAAGAGGGGTGGTCAAGATTCCGGAAGCACTGCCAGGCGGCGACCAGAGCGCACTGCGCAACCAGAACAAACGGCGCGTACTGCGCGAGCTGTACGAAGGGCACCCGCTGACGATCAGCGGTGCCGCGAACGTCACCGGTCTGTCCCGGCCCACCGCGCAGGCCATCCTGACCTCGCTGGCCGAAGACGGCCTGATCGTGCCCGACGGCTTCGACCAGATCCGCACCGGCGGCCGACCGGCCCAGCGCTACCGGTTCGACGCCGACGCTGGACGGCTCGGCGGCATCGACATCGGCGCCCACGCGATCGCCGCGCGCGTCACCAACCTCGAAGGCACGGTCCTCGGCGCCGCCAAGCGCACCATCGACACGAAGCTGTCGCGCGCCGCGCGGATCGACGCGGCCGCCGCCCTGCTGCGCGACGTCGCAGGCGACGGATCTCCGATCTGGGCCGTCGGGGTCGGCACCCCCGGTGTCGTCGACGCCAAAGGGGTGCTGCAGCTCAACGTCGCGTTGCACGACTGGTCCGAGGTCAGCCTCGCCGAGGAACTCACCGAACGCCTCGGCTGCCCGGTCCAGGCCGCCAAGGAGACCAACCTCGCCGCGCTCGGCGAACACCGCACCGGAGCCGCGCAAGGCGTCGCCGATGTGCTCTACGTCCACGCCGGTTACCGCATCGGCGCCGGCATCCTGGTCGACGGCAAACCCTTCACCGGCGGCAAGGGCTGGGCCGGCGAGATCGGCCGCCACCCCGCGCTGGGCTGGGGCACCGCCCCGGAACAACTGCATGCCGACCTCGGCCTGGATCCCGCACGCGACGCCACCGCGGAGATCTTTGCCCGGGCCGGCAACGGCGACCCGGACGCCCGCCAAGCCGTCGACACCTTCGCCAAGACCCTGGCCAGCGGTGCCGGCGCGGCCGTTCTCGCCCTGGACCCGCAGATGATCGTCCTCGGCGGCGGCGTCGCCCGCGCCGGGAACGCCATCCTGACACCGCTACGCCGCCACCTGCAGGATGTCTGTTACAACGTTCCGGAGATCACCCTCTCCGCGCTCGGCGAGGACGCTGTCACCATCGGCGCGATCGAGATCGCCCGTGACCACCTCCGCGACACCTTGTTCGCACAGACCGCGTAAAACTCCGGCGATCAAACGGCTCCAGTCCCTTTGCCGGGCATGAACACCTCACTTTCCGGTCCTCTCCGGGTCTGGGTTGTGCCGGCCTGCTCAGCGCACGCAGCGGACGAGGGCGGTGTCGTAGGTCCGGTAGGTGGTGATGCCGTCGTTGTATCCGAGCAGCCAGTGATTCTGCGGACGCGGTGCTGCGGTCGTCGATGACCAGTACCTGCCCGTGTTCGGGGTGTCGGGAAATGCCGTGACGTCGATGGCGGGCGAGACCCGGGTCTCGTCGACGGTGCTCTCCAGCTCCTTGAGGGTGGGCAGGCGCCAGGTGTGCCCGCCCAGGCCGAGGCCGGCGCAGTAGTCAGCGGCTCGGCCGGCAGGCAAGGGCCCGGAGCCGGCCCGCTGCCAGGTCAGGCCGGTTGCCGGGTCGGTCACCTGCGCCTGCGTGATGCGGTAGGCCGGTCGGCCGCCGCCGGCCGGGGATCGGACACAGCGCACGTTGTACTGGCCGTCGCGGTCGGCGGCGTTGCTGGTCAGTCCCTCGTAGAAGTTGACGATCCACGCCTTGTTCGCCCCTACCGCCCACGGCGATGACGTCCAGAAGTAGCGCGGGGGCGTGTCCGGGAAGGCGGTCTCGGTGATGGCCGGGCTGGTCTGGGCGTAGTTCACGATCGACAGCAACTCCATCCGGCTCGGCAGATGCCAGCCGACACCGTCGAGTTTCAGCCCGGCGCAGTAAGACGTGGCCGCGGGCTGCTGATCGTCGAACGCCAACGAACGACAGCCGGCTATACCGTTGTCGAAGGCGAACCCAAAACCGCCGCCGGGCGCCGGGCCGTCGCCCTGGACAAGCACACCGTCGCGATCCTGCGGGCGCATCGCAGCCGCCAGCTCGCCCACCGCGACAAACGGCACGGCAACAACCAGGTCTGGGTCGACTCCGGCTACGTCTTCACCCGCAAGGATGGCGAACCGATCAACCCGACTTACGCCACCACTCGATTCCGGAAACTCACCGACCGCGCCGGCCTACCCCCGGTCCGGCTCCACGACCTGCGCCACGGCGCCGCCTCCCTCGCGCACGAAGCCGGCGCGGACCTCAAGACACTCCAGGATCTGCTCGGGCACTCCAGCATCGTGGTCACCGCCGACACCTACACCAGTGTCCTGCCCGATTCCCAGCGCCGCTGTGCCGACGCCACCGCCGCATTGGTACTGGCCGCAGCCCGGCACACCCGCAAACGCATCAAGGAAAAGGCGGCGAGGAACCGGCCCGAAGGGCGCGCCGAAAAAGAAACACCTTCGGCGAAACGGCCCACCCACAAGAAGCGGACCCGCAGGTCACGTAGCCGCCGCAACCCGTTCCGTCACGGAAAGTGACGGCACCCATGAGTCACCCACACGCCCCCCAACCTCCACAAAGGCCGGACAGCAAGAAGGGCCTGACCCGCGTTTTCGCAGTTCAGACCCATCTAAATCTTGTGCGCCCGAAGGGACTCGAACCCCTAACCTTCTGATCCGTAGGTTGTTCCGAAGACGTTTCCGCATTTCAGAGGCCTTCTGAGTTTGCGCAGGTCCCGGCCGAGTGCTTCTCGGAGGCGCCGGCCTCGCCTTCGGTATTAATTCGGCCGTGCTGGTTTAGCCACGCTCGTACTGAAACGGCCGCCGGCATCCGATCACCCACCGATCACCACGTTCCATGATCACTGTGCGTAAGGGTGTGCGCAACAGTGCAGGTCAGGGCGAAGTACCCGGACCAACGTGACCGACCGCTACCGCTGTAGGCAACCGCAGAGGTGACAGGCGATCACCAGACGGATCAACATCGTCGGCTTCCGCCATCCAGGGGTGTCTGGGCCGTTGAGAGCAGCGCTGGTCGAGGGATCCTCGTTCGTGAATGGGCGGTCGAAGGCCACGTGCCGGACCCTCGTCGAGGGGCCCGGCGCCGCTGCCATAGCGGCTGGTGACTAACCGATCGCCGCGTTGCCGGCCTGGTCGTGTTGCCCGTCTGGGCCGGCACACGAACGATGGCGTGACTGCGCGCGATGTTCAAGTGCGGTCATAGGGAGGCTCGGTCCGCCAACGCGGGCCGCGCTACCGCAACGCGGCAGGGCATCTGAGTCGTAGTTCTTCCCCCAATGCTCGCCTGGGCCGGCAACGGGGACCGATGGAGGACGGAGATATCCATCCGCAGCCATGCGAACGACCGGCGCCGCCGTCGCCATAGAAAGGAGAGTTTGATCAATAGAACTCGCGCCTATCGCACCGACAGCGCGGGAAGGCTTAAGGTGGCCCGTCGTGGCCGGCGAGACGACTGGCAGCGACACGCTAACGATTGAACCTACCGGCGGCGGTACGGGCGAAGTCGCCAGCTCGTCCGCGAAGATCATCATCACCCGGTGACATAGCCGGGTCATCGGAGGCCTGAGTGAGGTTTTCCCTGGTCGACCCCGGGTCCAGGTATCAAAGCGCACCTCCGGGTGAGGCGCTTCTGGTTATCGACTGGTGGAACGACTACCACTTCGTCACGCAATTCCAGCTGATCGTCTTCGACACGGCGGGCGAGCGCCACGAGATCGGCGAGGTCAAGATCGGGCGGATCGGGCTCCGGACAGAGGAGAAGATGCCGGAGTTGTTGGCGCGTCAGTTTGATGGCCTCGACGAGGACTTCTTCTCCCTTGGCCAGGACGACACGTATTACGAGAAGCTCGAGGGTCTCGGCGTCCGGGTCGAGGTACTGACTGCCTTGCGAGACTTGGCGTACGACTCCGGCCTGCTGGAACGGGCCCAGTCCGAGCAGGTCACCAAGACTTCGCTACTACGGAACATCACCTTGGAGGTGGTCCGGGGCCAGTTCCGAGGCATCGCTCGCGGCGGCGCCCGGATCACCCCATATCAGTTCGAGTATCGCCCAGCCGTCCGGCACTGGGATGAGGTCGCGTGGTCGAGGGGCCTCGACTTCGAGATCATCATCAATCGCAGGCCGCCTACCAACGTGCACGTGCTAATCGGCCGGAACAACGTCGGAAAGTCGCACCTGCTCCGCAACCTGGTCAGCGCCGTCTGCGACCGTCGCGCGACAGAGGCGGACGTCGGCTCGGTGGTCCATCGCGACCAGCCGGGCCCGTCAGGGTTCCTCGGCGTCGTCGCCGTCTCCTTCAGCGTGTTCGACCGCTTCGTCGCTATCCCCGAGGCTGACCGGCTCATCCCTTACACGCATGTCGGAGCCCACGAGCCGCTCGACTACGACACCGATGACGAGGCGACGGCCAGGCCGCTTCGTCGCGGCGAACTGGCGGAACGGTTCGCGGAGAGCCTCGAAGCCTGCCTGACCGGGCGTGCCGCCGACCGGTGGGCGAAGGCGATCTCGACACTGCGGTACTCCGGATCCGGGTTCTTGGAGGATGACACCTGGGTGCCGCGGTTTCTCGAGGCGGCCGCAGACGGGCGCCGGGAGATGGCCAAGGAGCTCTTCAAGAGCCTTAGCTCGGGACACGCGATCGTTCTGCTGACCATCACCAGCCTGGTGGAAAAGGTCAGTGAACGGACCCTCGTACTCGTCGACGAGCCCGAGTCGCACCTGCATCCGCCGCTGCTCGCGGCGATGATGCGAGCCCTGTCCGACCTGCTGGTCGACCGCAACGGTGTCGCCGTCGTCGCCACCCACTCGCCCGTTGTACTGCAGGAGGTGCCCGCCTCCTGCGTCTGGATGATCCGCCGGCACGACACGGTCGTCACGCCCGAGCGGCCGGCCATGGAGACGTTCGGTGAGAACGTCGGCACGCTGACACACGAGGTGTTCGCGCTCGAGGTGACCGATTCCGGCTATCACCGGCTGATCCGCGAGGCAGTCCGCGCTGGCCTGGACTATCAGGGCGTCCTGGACCATTTCCACAGGCAGTTGGGCAACGAGGCAAGGACCATCGCGCGGACCCTGATCGCGATACGCGACCGGGGCGGAGAAGTGTGATGTGGAAAGTTCCGCGCCCGTCCTTCGACGCCAAGGACGTCTTCATCACGTGTGCCGGATCCATCCGCGATCCGGAGATCCGCATGCGGCTGGTGGTACTGGACACCGGCGTCGCCTTCGCCGCTTGGGTTTTCGCCAACGCTGCTCCCCGGGCCCAGCTGCATACTCTTGGACTCCTTAGGAAGCGTCCGGAGGGTGAGGAGGATCAGGCTGCGCTCAAGACGGCCTATACCACCGGGATGGTGCGAAATAAGGCGGGTCGCCGCTTCTACGACCGCCTGATGGATGCGGCGGTACACCAGCGCTGCCCGCTGTGCGGGCATGGCCGCGTCTCGACGCTCGACCATCAGCTGCCGAAATCGTCTTATCCACTCCTCGCGGTCGTACCCGACAATCTTGTCCCCGCCTGCTCCGATTGCAATCATCGGAAGAACAGCGTCGCCCCGGTCAGCAGCGAGACGCAGACGTTGCATCCCTACTTCGACGATGCTGACCATGCCCGGTGGCTCTTCGCGGAGGTGGAGCACGGAGAGGAGACCACAGTGCGATTTTACGCCGATCCGGTCGCCGCGTTCGACCCGACGATGCAGGCCCGCATCCGGTACCACTTCGAGCAGTTCCAGCTGGCGACGCTGTACGGTGTTCTGGCGGCCCAGGAACTCGCCGGCATTCGCTCGCAGATCTCCAGACTGCGCAAGGCCGCCGGCCCGGAAGCCGTCGCCGACGAGTTGCGCGGCCGGGCGGAGAGCCGGGCCGAGTATTCGTTGAACTGCTGGCAGAGCGCCCTGTACGAGGCGCTGGCGGCCGACCCGGTTTATCTCGCGGACGGCTGACCTGTCCAGCCCGACGGGCCCGGAGCTCGTCAGCGCGGCCATCTTGATGATCCCTGCCTGCATCGCCGGCCTCACGTGAATATCACCGCTATGTCGTTCATGCGCACCGCGGTAAAGCACGCTTCAGGATTACTGCGGGGTGGCAAGTTCCGCCGCGATCACGTCGGCGTTGGCGGTAGCGGGTGCGAGAGTGACGTCGTCGGTCTGCATGTGAATGGTGATGGTGTCGAGGCCGTCTCCGGTCAGGGCGGCGCGGGCGCTCTGGACGATTGCGAGCGCTGCCGTGACGGTGCCGACGAAGGCTGCGCCGACGGCGGTTCCGGCAAGTTCGACGGAGCCGCACTGGTCGCGGCGTTCGAGGTCGGCGAGCGCTGCCGTGGCCGGCCGATGTTGCCGGGGGACGTTGAAGCGCGCTGCGGGGGCATCTACTGGTGCGCGCTTGGTGTTGTAGCCAGACGTCGTACGCCTACAGCGCGGCGTCGCTGTTGCCGAGCCCAGTGCCAACGTATCGCCAGAACCTTGAGGGCCCCAAAACAAGGACAGGTCTGCACGTCCTGACACCCTGACTGGTAGCGCTTGGCCGCGATCGTCGAGGATCGCTACATGATTCTCCGGCGCGGGCAGAGCATGCGACACGCAATCGATGTACTGCAGGAGCGCATCAGACAGGGCGAGAACGCCAGCAACGTGGTCCGGATGCACCAACTGTTATCTCACTACGTCTCATGGGTTCGTGAGTCGGAAATTCAGTTGCGGCAGGTGTTCGCCGACACCGAGGTGGTGGACAAGTTGTTCACACCAAGGCATTGGCACCTTCGCGCGAACGGCGTCGCCGAAGACCTCGCGATCGGCCCCGGCGTCTTTCACGACGAGTTCGATGCGCAGCGCCGGATGTTGCAGGAGGTCGTCGATAACCTCTCCGGCTTCCTGGAACTGGCCGACCGGCCAGGGAAGGTCTGTGTTCTCGATACCAACACGATCATGCACTGGCGCCCATTCAACGAGGTGACTTGGCCGCAGGAGATCGGTGTGAAGCAGGTTCGGCTCATGATTCCATTGCTGGTCCTCGACGAACTCGACGAGAAGACCTACTCGGGCAACAAGCAGCTGGCAGGACGCGCCGAGAAGCGCCTGATACTGCTCGACCAGCATCTGGAAGCCGCCGTCAAGGGAGCGTCTGCGGTCCGCGAGGGCGTGACCGTAGAGATCCTCCGTGACCCTGCTGACCACCGCCGCAACCCGGACGCCGACTACGAGATCCTCAATCGTGCTGAGTTCGTCCAGCAGGTGTGCGACGACGCCGTCCGCGTTGTCTCAGGCGACCGCGGCATGCGGGTGCGCGGCATGAGCAGGGACATCCTCGTGCAGCCCCTGTCAGCGAAGTGGCGGCTTGCGCTCAGCGAGGATAACGCCGCTACAACGGCCCCGAAACAGAGCCATCAACCTGTCGCTCCGTGACCACATAGCATGTAGACGGCAGATTCAGTCAGTGGAAGCATGTGACTCTACGAGTTCGGTGAATATCTCGGAGGGTTTCTTCCAGTCGAAGATTTTACGTGGCCGGTCGTTGATTTCGGCGGCGACCCGGGCGAGGTAGTCGGGGCTGGACGTGATCGGGACGCCTTTCGGGAAGTACTCCCGCACGATCCGGTTCAGGTTTTCGTTGCTGCCACGCTGCCAGGGACTGTGCGGGTGAGCGAAGAAGACCGGCAGGCCGGTGGCCGTGATCGCCGCGTGGCGGGCCATTTCGGCGCCGCAGTCCCAGGTCAGCGAGCGGCGGATCTGTGCCGGGAGGCTGCCGGTGGCGGCGATGACGGCTTCGGTGACGCTCAGCGAGTCCCGGCCGGTGAGCGGGACCAGGATCAGGAACCGGGAGCTGCGTTCTACCAGCGTGGCGACGGCGGTCTTGCCGTTCTTACCGATGACAAGATCGCCCTCCCAATGTCCGGGCACGGCCCGGCCTTCGACCTCGGCGGGACGTTCGTCGAGGTAGCGGGGCTCGCGGATACGCGGTGCCGGCTCGGGTCGCGGCCCGGAGCGGCGGGCCGGGCGGCCGGTCCGCAGCCGGATCAACTCCTTTGCGAGCGTGGAGACAGGCTGGGCGTAGACCCACTGGTAGATGGCTTCGTGCGACACCCGCACAGCGTGATCGTCAGGTACGAGGTCGGGCAAGCGACCCGCGATCGAGGCCGGCGACCATCCGGCCCGCAGCCGCTCGATCACGACTGTCCGTAACCGCTGGGAGCGCTCGACCGCGAGGAGTTTCGGCCGGGTCCGGGCCGTCGCGGCGGCCGTGTCCGCGGCCACCGCCCGGTAGCCGGCCCGGCCGCCGTGCCGCGCGACCTCCCGCGACACGATCGACGGGTTCCGGCCGAGCCGCATGCCGATTTCCTTATACAGCAAGCCTTCCGCGAGTCCGCGGGAGATCTCTTCACGGTCGGCCGTCGTCAGCATTACACGCACGGCGGGCATCCTGTCCCACCGAACCACCAAGATCAAATGCTACGACCGACTGAATCTGCCGACGTGAGTGCACTCAGCAACTTCGTTCACTCCTTCGGAGCGGCCCGACGACTCCTCGAGCGCGCCCACCAGAGAGGCAGCCTGATTGAGGGCATCGTCCTGTATGTGTCCTCAATCGATGGCTTTCTGCGCATCGCGATCGTATTGGATAAGCAGCTCGCGGGCGATCCGCGCGGCGAGATCGACTCGTACATTCAACAAGTGCCTGGCGGTGCTCGCTTCACCGAACGGGCTATCTTCACCGAAGCTCATCGACGTGGCCTGATCGACGACGAGCTCAAAGCCGAGATCGTGGACCTGTACGAGCAGCGCAACGCAATCATCCACCGCTTCTTTCTGACCCAACTCACCTACCTGCAGCTTGGACCACTGCTCGACCGATACGAGTTGGCCTACGAACGCTGTGCTGCAGTCGTAGCTGTTCTCGAACAACGCCAGGTCGACGAGGGGAAAGGCATGACCGAGGAAGGGCCGCCCCCGGATTCCGAAGAGTTGGAGCAGGCGATCCGGACGAAGCTAGGGTGGCGACTGCCGCAATAGATTGGTTCAAGGGGCACTGCCCGGCCGCCGCGGCGGCCGCCAACCGGCATGTTCCGGCTGAGAGCAGTGCTATGAGCTCCTGGGAGGGCCAGGATCCTTCCGCCGCGCGGGCTACGCCCAATTGCGGCGCGCTCCGGGAGGTTTTTCCTGGCGCGCCGGCGGAGGCACCGGCTTCCGGATGGGGCGGGACAGCGCGAGCGCGCCGCCGGTCAGAGCACCTTTGGCACAACAAGGCCTGCCGCGTTCGTCTCCTACGGCGTCGACGGCGGCGTACGCGACGTCGAAACCCTGCGCCCGGTTGTCGGCGCCCTACAGATCAGTGATCGCGAGCGTTGCTGTGACGGCGCCGACGAACGCTGCACCGGCGGCGGTTCCGGCACGCTCGACGGATCCGCACTGGTCGCGGCTCGAGGTCGGCGAGCGCGGCTGTGGCCGGCCGACGTTGCCAGGGGATGTCGTTCTTCCAGCCGTTCACCTGGTCGCTGGGAGTCTGTACAGGAATCGAATGGACCCAGCCACACCGTGCTGAGAAACTCCGACTCATGCCTCCTGCACGCCGGAACCACACCGTGCCTCAGCTATGGCTCAATGCCTTTGCCGTGAGGGGACAATTGACTGCCCGCAACCGTGCGGGCAAGGAGCACCTCACTGGTGTCAGAGATGCGACGGTAGTGGCTCATTTCTACCGTGACGAGTCTCCTGCCGCTTTCGATCCGCAGGCCGTCGAAACGTTTCTGGCCAACCAGGTCGAGGACCCGGCCACTGGAGTGGTTCAAGACCTCGTCGGCGGGCGACTCCCGGTGACCGAAGACGCCGTGGACGCCCTCAAGAGGCTGATCGCTTTCCAGCTCGTCCGTACCCCAGCTTTTCGCAGCGTCGACCGGCAGATCGCAGAGCACTTGTGGCCGATCATGTGGGCATTTGAAGTCATCGACAGGTTCAACCAGCGCCGCGCAACTCCGCTGACGGGTGCCGCTCTTCGCTAGGTGTTCGAGAAGGCTCGCCGGGACGCGCCGGATCGGCCTGCCGATCCGGACGAGTCCCGCGTTCGACTACGTCTGATGTTGCAGACGGCGGGAAGGTTGGAGAGCTTCCTGAAGCAACGCCGCCTCGTTCTGGCGTCCAGCTCGCACCGCATGTTGCTGGTCGGCGACTCTCCAGCCGTGCTGTGGCATCCGAATGGACGTCCGCAGGGCTGGACGGGGGTGCTTCCCGAAGACGCGGAGCTCCTGTTGCCGGTGGCACCGAATCGCTTGCTTATCGCGACCAAGCACGGCGAAAACACGGACGTGCCACTGACGAGGGAACTGGCGAACATAACCAACGAGGGCCAGGTGGCTCAGTGTTTCTTCGCTGCCTACCGGCATCCCGACATGGACTGGCCGTCAAACGTGCGCCTGAGCGGGCAACCGCCCGAAATCGCAGCACCTCGGATAACGTTCGCCCCTGGTTCCGGTGAGTTGACCTTTCCCGCCCAGTTCGCGCCTGCTGCCGACCCCAAACTGCGGCAGCTGATAGAGGATCTTGGGGGTATGGACGTCGTTCAGTAAGCCTCGGTAACCGGGGCCTTCGGTCGGAGAAGAACCCGTTTGCAAGTCGCGTCGGCGAGAGTGACGATGAGACGCTCGCACGGCGACATCGCCGTGTCACGAACCCGTTCAACGGCAGGGCGTATGACCGGCTACTCACGATGGCGACACTCAGACGATGAGCTTCCACCCACCTGGCTTGATCGGCTGGTCGCTGCGTACCCCGAGATGGAACGGGACGCTCAGGATTGGTGGAGGGCAACTTCGCCGGAGCCGATGGTGGGCAGCCGCCATCACACCGTCCCCCGCTTCTACCTTGAGCGATTCGCGAAGGACGGCCAGTTGTGTGTAAGGGACCGAGTCACCGGTGACGCTCGGATGAGCCCGACCACGAAGACCGGGGTCATCAAGGACTTCTACACCTTCATCAACCTCGACGGTGAGAAAGACGGCCGACTCGAACGCATCCTCGGCGTGATCGAAGACGGCGCCAAGGACCTCTTCGATCGCCTGCTGAGCCCTTTCAACCATCCCCGGCCGCTCGCCACGCAGGAGTCGATGCATCTTGGGTTCTTCCTGGCGTTTCAGCTGCAGCGGACTCCGCAGCATCGGCGAATGCTCGAGTTGCTCGGCGACTTCCTGGCGAAGACCCAGCATGCGCACGTGCCCGGCATTGACCAAGTCCGGGTGGTGCCCGAGCCGAACCTCCACCTCGAGCAGATGACCAAGATGGTGCCCAGGCTCAGTGAGTTGTTCTTCGACAGGCCTGCCCTGCTCGTAACGCTCGACCAGCCCTTGCTCATCACCTGCGACGAACCCATCGTCCTCGTCACCGACGGATCAAGCCACATCAAGCACACAGCAGCCTGTTCCAAGACAGGCAAGCAGCGCAAGAAGGCGGCGCGAAAGCCAAGCCGAAACCGCCTGCGCAACGCCGACGTCATGCACGTCTACCCGACGCGACCTCCGGCCGGCGCCGCCGTCGAGGTCGCATTGCCGTTGAGCCCTCGAACCTTGCTAGTCCTCGGGCCACCCGGGACTGTCGGACCGCTCGTCTGTGGACTGGCAGGGGAAGAGGCCCACGCCTACGCAGACAACGTGAACGCGCGTCTGATCGACCAGGCCTACGGATGGGTCGCCGCGCACCCCGACCACCCGACGTTCCGATCACTTGAGTTCCCGCCGCCCGGTCCGCTTGTGCAGGCGTGCGACGGCGGCACCAAGTTCTCCCGGGATCTCGACGAAGCGCCGAACCCGCGCCGCCCCGAGCTGCTCGGCCGAGGCTGGCAATAGATAAACGCCGATCTCGGGCCGACCAATACGCGAAATAGGTGCACGTTTCACATGTAATCGCCTCGGTCACGGCCGGTGCCGGAGACCGGCTAAGGCTTTCCTGGGCTTGGCTCGAAGTCGGGGACTGTCGCCGGCTCTCGTTCGAGATCAACAGGACGGCCGAGGGCATCTACGCCGTCGTCGAGCTTCAGGCGGCTACTTGGTCGTGATGGGTTTGCGCATTGCGGGTGTGCGGTGCCGTGCGAGCTTTCGTAGGGCCATAACGGAGGACTTGTACGCGATGAAACCGATTAGAGCCGTCGCCACAGTCATAACGAGCAAGGACAGCGGGCGCCAGGCCGTCGCGTGTTCGCCGGCCAGCCAGTGGATCGTGTAGGTGCCGCTGGCGGCGATGGTGAAGGTCAGGGCCCAGAAGCCGTGGGCGAACGGCTGGCGCAGGTAGTTCGGGGTCAGGAAGAGTTGTACCAGCAGCAGCGGGACCATGGTGCCGAGCAGGAGCAGGTCGATGGTGTCGAGGGTGCCGCCGTTGATGGCGTACCAGGCGTTGCCGGCGACGGCCGGTGGGGCCGAGAAGATGGCCATGGTGGGCAGCAGCGGGCCGGGCAGGGCCGGGCGCAGGGCCAGGCGGCCCAGCAGCAGGGCGCCGATCAGGAACCAGAAGAGGATGCCGACGCCGAAGGCGCCGACCGCTATCGCGTGCCAGTCGGCCAGGGCGGCCGATTGGGCGCCGATCAGTGAGGCGGCGACGGTCGGGAGCAGGTAGCCGGCGTGCAGGGTGTCGATGTCGAGGCCGCCGCTGAGCAGGTGGGCCACGAACCAGCCGGCGAAGATCGTGGCCAGGACCAGCATGACGGCGATGACGATCCGGCCGCCGGTGAGCCAGGTGCTGGTCAGGCGGCCGCCGATCAGCAGGCCGGTGGTCGGCACGAGCGCGGCGAACGGTCCCAGGATCGGGTGCCGCAGGTCGGCCGGCGAGGCCTTCACGAAGTAGCGGGCCAGCAACGTCAGCCAGACGACGAGAACCGCCCACCAGAGGGCGTCGCCCACGAAGTCGGGCACGAGGCCGGCGGCGGCCGCGGCTGTCCAGGTGCCGGCCAGCCCGGCGAGCCCGAAGGCGATACCGAAGAGGTTAAGTGGCATCGGGGTCCTCCATTGCGACGGGCTCGCCGGATAGGTCAGCCGAGCGATTGGGCGAGGAACTCGCGCAGGAGCGGCGTCACGGTGGGCAGTGCGCTTTCCAGCAGGAAGTGGCCGCCGTCGAGGAGGTGCACCTGGGCGCTGGGCAGGTCGTCGCGGAAGGCGTGGGCGCCGTCCGGGCCGAAGATCGGATCGTCCTTGCCCCATACGGCGAGCAGGGGCACCTGGCTGTCTCGGAAGTGTTTGTGCAGTGTGGGGTAGAGCGGCGGGTTGGTGGCGTAGTCGCGGAACAGCGCCAACTGGATCAGGTCGTTGCCGGGTCGCGCCAGCAGCGCGTAGTCGTGTCGCCAGGTGTCGGGGTCGACGAGCGTGACGTCCGGTACGCCGGTCAGGTACTGCCAGCGGGTGGCGTCCTGGGTCAGGAAGGCGCGGACGGCGGTGTCCTGGTCGGGTGAGCGCTGGTAGTCCCAGATCGTCTTCCAGAACGACTCGACGAATCCGCTTTGGTAGGCGTTGCCGTTCTGGCTGATGATCGCGCGGACCGCGGTCGGGTTGCGCAGGGCCAGCCGCCATCCGATGGGGGCCCCGTAGTCCTGCACGTACATGGCGTACTGCCGGACGCCGAGGTGGGACAGCAGGTCCTCGGTGAGGTCGGTGAGTGCGTCGAAGGTGTAGTCGAACTCGTTTGCCGCTGGGGCGTCGGAGTTGCCGAAGCCGAGGTGGTCGGGGGCGATGACGTGCCAGCGGTCGGCGAGCAGTGGGATCAGGTTGCGGAACATGAAGGAGCTGGTCGGGAAGCCGTGCAGCAGGACGATGGTGGGTGCGTCGGCGGGTCCGGCTTCGCGGTAGAAGAGTTGATGTCCGTGGATGGTCGCGTACCGGTAGTGGATCATCGGGAGGTCGCCCAGGTGAGGGCACGGTCGGCGATTTCTTCCCAGCCGGCTTCGCTGACGGTGTAGTGCGACCGTTCGGGATATTCGAGGTATTCGGTGACCGCCGGGGATTTCTCGTAGTGGCCGGCGACTTCGCGGGTGACCGAGGCGGGTACGACGTGGTCCTGGCCGCCGCCGATGATCAGCAGTGGGGCCCGGTCGGGGTTGCGGAAGTCGAGGCGCATCGCCGAGTGGGGGTTGAAGTTCGCGAGTCCGGCTTCGAACAACACGTGCCCGGGGCCGGGTACGGCGTACTGGTCGTACGCGGCGCTGGCTTCGTTCTCGTCGAGCAGGTTGGTGAACGAGAAGTGGAACTGTTCGGGCGTGAGCATCACCGCGCGGTGGTAGTTACCGGGGTTGCCCAGCACCGGGAAGCCGGATCGCAGCGTGGCCAGCGGGAGCCGTACGACTCCTTTGACCGCCGCCGGGTGGATGGCCACTCCGGCCGCACCCAGCCCTCGGTCGAGCAGTAGTTCGGTGAAGGCGCCGCCGAAGGAGTGCCCCATGATGATCGGTGGGGTGTCGAGCTCACGGATGAGTGCTTCGTAGTGGTCGAGGATCTGGGCGATCTCCAGGCGGGCGTACGGGTCGGTGTCGGCTCGCAGGGTCTCGACGTCGGCCTCCATCCCGGGCCAGGCCGGCGCGATGACGCGGTAGCCGCGGTCGGTGTAGCGGGCGATCCAGTGTTCCCAGCTCAGCGGTGAGAGCCAGAGCCCGTGGATGAGGACGATGGTGTCCGGCGATGACATGCTGTCTCCTGGTGGGTTCGAATCGAACGCCACCAAGGTCTCGCCGTCGGCTCACGCCGACATCCCGTGATGATGCGATATCAGGTCTGGTCGTGGCGCAGCGCGATGCGGGCCAGCTCGACGCGGCTTGTCACGCCGAGCTTGGCGAACGCGTGCCGGACGTGGGTGTTCACCGTGTGCGGCGAGACGTAGAGCTTCTCCGCGGCAGCACGGTTGGAGGCTCCGGCGGCCACGAGCCTGACGACTGCCAGCTCGGTGGGCGTGAGACTGTCCCATCCGGTTGCGGGCCGTTTGCTGGTCGCTGTTTTCGGTCGTACGCCTGAGGATTGCACGCGCCGGACGTCGTTCTCGGCGCCGCATGCGGCGTAGGCCGCTTCGGCCCGTTCCAGTTCGCCGGCCTGTTCCCAGGCGGCAGCGCGGACCAGCGGCCGGGTCTGGTAGCGGTCGGCAGCTTCGAGCAGGAGTGCTCGGTCGGCGTCGAACAGTCCCCGGGCGTGCTTCGCCGCCGCGGTCAGCAGCCCGATGTCCGGGTTCCGCTCGGCGCGGCGCTCGGCGTGGGCGACCGCCTTCGCCGCCCTGTCCCGGAACCCGGCCTGCAGCGTGAGCGCGACGTAGGCCGGCTCGTCGGTGGGTTCGATGGGGCTCAGCAGCGGACTCACCGGCCGGTCGAACTCGGCCTCGGCGGTGGCTTCGACATCGCCGAGCTGGGCCGCGAGCCAGGCGCCGACGCGGCGTACCAGCGGCGCCTCGTCGGCGCGCATCCGGTTCGCGTAGGTCGTCCCGCGTTCCCGCAGGTGTGGATCCCCTGTATGAACGGCTACGCGTCCGAGCACGTAGTGGGCGGTGACTTCGGCGAAGTTGCCGGGGCCGAGGTCGTCGGACATCGCGAGGACCGCTTCGGCCTCGGCGAGGGCTTCGTCGAGGCGGCCGGCGCCGAGCAGCAGCCGGCAGCGGGTCATGCTCCAGAGCCGCAGCAGCATCGGCTGGCCGCTGCGGTCGGCGCGGTGTACGCCGTCGTCGGCCTGGGCGAGGGCCTCCTGCGAACGGCCGACGATGTCGCGCAGGCAGGCCTGCCAGATCTCGGGACTCCAGAACGTGCTGGCAGGCGCTGGGATCCGTACCGCCCGGTCGGCCAGTCGTAGCGCCTCGGCGAAGTCGCCGTGATAGTTGCGGACGATCGACTCGACGTTGATCAGGGTGGCTTTGGCGGCCGGATCGGCCGCCACGGTTTCGCGTGCCGCGGGTAGCAGTGCGTCGGCGCTCTCGGTCTCCCCGGCCAGCACGAGGCTGAAAGTCTGGATCGCCAGCAGCGGAGCCCGAAGCGCGCCGGGAAGGGCAAGGCCCTTCTCGGCCTGCCGGATCGCCTCGGTGAACGACAGTTGCAGCGCCGCACCGGCCAGACCCAGCCGGATCTGCTGCTCCACATCGGGTGGGACGTCGGCGCCGAGTGCGGTGTCGGCCAGCAGGAAGGCCTCGCGAGGTGCACCGGCCCGGTTGAGCAGCGGGACGGCATCCGCCACGATCAAGGCGCGTTCCGGTGCGTGCGGCGGGCAGAGGTCCACCGCTCGCACGCTCATCTGGGCTGCGGTCGCCGGGGCGCTCGCGGCCAGTTCGGCTGTAGCGCGACGCAGGAGGGCGACCGCTTCGAGGTCGCCGGGCAGCGCGGTTTCGGCGAGCATCGCGGCGACCTGGGAAACCGGCATGCCGCGCTTGAGCTGGCGGTTGACCGCCTGCCGGCGCAGCGTGCGGCGCAACGACGGCGGCACCTCCGACTCGATGGCCTCCCGTACCAGGTCATGGCGGAACGTAAGTCCAGAGTCATCCTCGGTGAGCAGGTCGGCGGCGAGTGCCTCCTGGATAGCGGGTAGCAGCGCGACCACCGGCAGGCCGATCAGGTCGGCGAGCTCCTCCGGTGCGACGTGCCGGGCCAGCACCGAGGCGACCTGGACCACCTCGCGGGTCGTGTCGCCGACGGAGGCGATCCGCCGCAGGATCGAGCGCCGGAACCGCGTTGGCAGGTGCTGGCCGGTCAGCCGGGCGACGCCGTCGATGATGTCGACGGCGGCTTCCTCGCGCAGGCCGTGCAACAGCTCGTGCAGCAGGAGCGGCCGGCCTTCGGCGCCGCGCACCAGCTCGGCGAGCGGTTCGTCGAGGGGGGCGCCGAGCTGGTCGGTAGCCATGGCGAGGGCTGCGGTGTCGTCCAGCGGGGCCAGCTCGATCGTGCGGGCCCCGTTGTCCTCGAGCGTGGCCAGGACGGCCCGGACGTCCGCGTCGGCGACCTCGGTGCGGGTGGCGAGCAACCACAGCACCGGCCGGCCGGCCTCGCGCGCCGGAATGGTCCGCAGAGCGAGCAGGGTTCCCGGGTCACACCACTGCAGGTCGTCCACGACGACGACCATCGGCTGGTCGCCGAGCGCTTCCTGCAGGCGGCTGAGCACGTAGTAGCGGCGGTCGTCGTCACCGGCGGCCTCGGGCAGCGCGTCCAGCAGCGGCGCGAACGGGACCGAGCGCCGGTCCGGCTCGCCGGCCGCGCGGCGTACCGGAAAGCCGGTGCTTCGAACTGCTTCGGCGAGCAGCCGCGTCTTGCCGACCCCGGGCACGCCCTTGACGAGCACGACCTGACCCTGCCCGTCGGCCAGGCGGCGGATCGCCGCGCGCAGCAGGCCGAGTTCGGTGTCGCGCCCGCGTAGCGGTGTCAGCGGATCTCGCTCGTTCACGTGATGTCCGTCCTGCCTACGGCGGCGAGCGTTGGCGGCGTCCCTACGACGACCTCGAAAGGAACGCCATGCGTTTCTCTGTTCCGAAGCGGCTGCTCGCCGTTGCCCTCGCGGTGGCCGGGGTGGCGATCGCGGCGCCCGCGGCCCAGGCCGGGCAGGCTCCGAAGACGAAGCCGACGATCGTGCTGGTACACGGCGCCTGGGCCGACGCGTCCGGCTGGAACGGCGTCATCTCCCGGCTGCGGCACGACGGCTACACCGTCAAGGCGCCGGCGAACCCGCTGCGCGGGCTCGCCTCCGACGCCGCGTACATCCGCGGCGTCCTGAACGCGACCAGCGGGCCGATCGTGCTGGTCGGCCACTCCTACGGCGGCGCGGTCATCACCAACGCGGCGACCGGCGACAAGGACGTCAAGGCACTGGTCTACGTCTCGGCGTTCGTCCCGGACGCCGGCGACACCGTGCTCGGCCTGGCCACCAAGTACGAGGGCAGCAAGCTGACGCCGGACGCCACCCAAGCGGTGCCGCTGCCGAACGGCGACCTGGACGTCAGCATCAAGCCGGAGAACTTCGCCGACGTCTTCTCCGCCGACCTGCCGCGCTGGCAGAGCGACCTGCTCGCCGTCACCCAGCGGCCGGTCGCGCAGAGCGCCCTGCTCGAGCCGTCGGGCACGCCGGCCTGGAAGAGCATCCGCTCGTGGGCGGTGGTCTCCAAGGCCGACCACGCGATCCCGGTCGCGGCGCAGCGCTTCATGACCCAGCGCGCTCACGCGAAGACCACCGAGGTGAACGCCTCGCACGCGGCGCTGATCTCGCAGCCCGGCACGGTCACGCGGGTCATCGAGACGGCGGCGCGCTCGTAGCAGCGTGCATCACGCGGGTCAGTTCCACCCGCGAACGAATCCGCAGCTTGCGGTAGATGTGCCGCAGGTGCGTGTCCACAGTGTGCGGGGAGACGAACAGCCGCTCGGCCACGACGCGGTTCGTCGCCCCGTCCGCCACGAGCTGGGCGACGGTCAGCTCGGTCGCGGTCAGGCCGAGCGGGCCGTCGCCGTCAGCGGTGCGGCGGCGGTGCACACCGACGTCACGCAGCCGGGCCCGCACCCGGGCGGCTTCCCGGTGCGCACCCGCCTTCTCATAGGCGGCCAATGCTTGCTGCCAGTTGGTCTCGCCGCCGGCGTCCTCGAGGGCGGACGCTTTGACCAGCAGACGAGGGCTGTCCCGCAAGACCTCAGCGGCCTTGTCCAGCAGCTGTTGATCCTGCTCGAGCAAGCCACGCGCTTGCAGCGCGAGGCCTTCGAGCAGCGCAATGCCCTGGGTTCGCTGTTGCATCCGGGCCAGCAGCTGGCGGTCGCCGGTGAGGCGGACCGCCAGGACGTCGTCGGCGGGGTCGTACGGAGCGGGCCGGTCGCTGCCGGGCTCACGCCCGGCGGCGATCGCCGCCAGCCAGTTGCCGGTGGCGCGTAGGGCCGGGTTGCGGTGCTCGGCGAGCTGTTCACCGTCGGCCACCGCCCGCGCGATGCCCTCCGGGTCGCCCCGGTACATCGAGATGCGTCCCAGCGCGTACCGGGCCGTCGCCACGGCGAAGTCGTTGCGCCCGTACTCCTCGGCCAGCTCCAGCACCACGTGTGCCGCCCGTTCGGCCTCGTCGAGCCGTCCCGCGTCGAGCAGCAGCCGCACCCGCGTCATCTCCCACTGGCCCACCGCCGTCGGCCGCCCGTTGTCCCGCGCGGCCCGCAGGGCGTCGTCGGCCAGCGAGATCGCGGTGTCGCTGTCGCCCTCGGCGCCGGCCAGCAGCGCAGTCCAGCAGCCCTCCGGCACCCAGGCCCAGAACGGGACGTCGGACAGGGCGGTCGCGTCGCGCTGATGCTGCCCCGCCCGCGCCCAGTTGCCGCGATGGAACGCGAGCACCGAGGCGGCGGTGCGGGCGGTCGCCTCGGCCTGCCGGTCACCTGCGGCCAGCGCCTGCGCCAGCGCGCGGCCGGTCAGCTCGCGGCTCACCGCGAGCTTGCCGGTGATGCCGGTGGTCAGCGCTTCGAGGGCGGACAGGCGCGCCCGTACGTTGATCTCCGTGCTGGGCACGGTCCGGCCGGCATGGCACAGGGCGATGGTCTTCGCGTACGAGCAGGCGGCATTGAGCCGGGCCAGCTCCAGCCGGATCCGCACCTCGGCGTCCGAGGGCAGCTCCTCCTCGAGCAGCCCCCCGGCGATCTCGCGGCATTGGTCGACGCGGCCGGCGGCGGCCAGCACACGTACGGCCACGACGGCGATACCTGCGAACTCGGCCGCGCCGCGCGGTGTCAGCTCAAGCGCGCGCAGGGCACAGTCCGCGGCCAACCCGGGCTCGCGCCCGGACAGGCGGGATGCCGCCTCCCGCAACTGCCGGATCGCCTCCTGGTCGCCTTCCGTCGCGCAGGCGAGCAAGTCGGCCGCGAGCTGGTCGGCAGTACGTCCCGCGGCCAGGCGCACGTTGACTGCCTGGCGCAGCAGTGCACGGCGTACGGAGGGCGGAAGCGTCGCGGCGACGGTGGACCGCACGACCTCGTGACGAAAGCGCGGCGGTGTTCCCGTGATCAGATCGGCGGCGGCCGCCTCGTCGAGACCCTCGTCGTGGCCCACGACGGCGGCCAGTTCGGCGCGGTCCACGTCAAGGCCGAGCACCGCGGCGACCTGCGTCACGTGCCGCGCCCGGTCCGAGAGCTTGTCGAGACGAGATCGGATGCCCGCGAGGGCCCGGGCCGGCATCACCGTTCTGGTCAGCCGGGCCGTTGCGCCGTCGACCGTGATGGCGCCTTCCTCGCGCAACCCGCGCAGCAGGTCGAGCACGACGCGGGGGCGGCCTCCGGCCTCGCGTACCGCCGACCTCAGGGCCGCGTCCGGCACGGCGCCGAGTTCGTCGGCCGCGATCCGTTCGATCGTGTCGTCGTCGAGCTCGCCGAGTCGCACCGTCACCGGGAAACCGTCGAGGGGCCTGGTGCTCGTGAGAATCCGCAGCACCGGGCCGTCGGGCGGGGTCCGTAGCTCGGCGAGGGTCCGCGCGTCACACCAGTGGGCGTCGTCGACCGCGACGATGGTGGCCGTGCCGCCCGCCGGCGTCTCCTGCCAGGTCACGCCGTGTTCCCGGGCGATCTCGCGTGCCTCGGCCAGCAGTGTCGTCTTCCCGTAACCGGCTGGTGCCTCGATCAGCACCACCGCGCCGCGACCGGCCGCCACCGCGGCGATGTGCCGACGCAGGATCTCGAGTTCACGCTCCCGTCCTCGCATGATCTCAGCCAACCTTCCCGAAGCCGAAAAGCCCAGACCCGATCGACAGGCAGAAGTGCACGTCACATCGCATGTCCGCGCGATGTGCCCGGCCGTCGCGCGGCCCACCGTGGTCATCCATGGACTGGCAACTGGAGGTCACCGCAACCGTGACACCCCCGGGCGTCCGGCTGCGCGGCGAAGCCGACCTGAACACCCTGCCGATGCTGGAACTCGTCTGCGACGTGCTGCGCTACTGCCCGGGCGACGTGGTCGTCGACCTGACCGCACTGACGTTCATCGACGTCGCGGGCCTGCGTGCCCTGGCCGGCACCGCCGCGAAGCTGCGCGACGACGGCCGTCACCTCGCGATCGCCGGCTGCTCTATGCCGATCGCCCGGCTCATCGTCACGCTGGGCTGGGAAGACCTTCTGGCCGCACCGCCCTTCTCCCCGCCGAAGCAGGCGAGCAGCACGGAGCCGATGCGAACGGACGCGGCCGTACAAGGCCACGACGGCGATGGCCGCGGGCGCCAGCAGGTACCAGCCGACCGGGATGAGCAGCAGCGACACGGTGCCGGTGGCGAACGCCGCAACGACACGCGGCAGCCCGTGCGGAAGTAGTTTCACACCGGCGGCGAGCCCGAGCACGTACACCGGCACCTGCGATCCGGCGCAGAGCGCGACCAGCTCCTCGGTGCCGACCGAGAAGAAGGCCGCTGCTACCAGCCCGCCGACCATGATCAGTGCGGGCACGGCGAGGACCCGGCGGATACCGAGCGTCGTGCCGATCTCGGCGATGCCCGTCGTGTACGCGATGGCGTTGCCCACTGCGACCACCAGCGCGAACACCGCCGCCACCACCGCCGCGCCGCCACCCACGCCGACCCGCAGCAGTGCGGCGACCGGCGCCTCACCACCCGCCGAACCAAGCACCAGGACCTGCGGCACCGCGACCGCCGCGAACAACACGGTGACCACCCCGAGGGTCCACCCCGCGACCTGTCCAGGACGGCGCAGCCGATGCGCGAGCGGCGTCACCGCCTCCCACCCGGTCAGCACCCACACCAGCAGAACGGTCGCCGCCAGCACCGCATCCCAGCCGTAGGGTGCGAACGGGCGCAGATTGGCCGGGGCTGCGTGCGGCAGCGACACCGCGGCCGTCACCAGCACCAGCACCACCAGCACCCCGGTCAGCACGACCGGCAGCCGGCCACCGAGGCCCTGGCCCCGGGCGACCGCCTCCAGCGCTACCGCCACCACCGCGGCCGCGACGGCGATCTGCACCGGCCGGTGCGGGCTGACGTACCCGCCGGCGATCAGGCCCAGCGCCGTCACGCCGACCGGTACGCCGAGATAGAACCAGAACCCGGCCAGCCGGCCGAGACCGAAGGCCCGTTCGGCGTACGCGGCCACGCCGCCGGCCTCCGGCACCCGCCGGGCCAGCGCGACGAAAGTGGCCGCGATCAGCGCCGACACGGCCAGCATGAAGGCGAGTGCCACCAGCGAGGCCGGTCCCGCCCGGCGGGCGGCGATCGCGGGCAGGGTGAGGATCCCCGGCCCGACGATCGCCGCCACGTACACCGCGACGCCACGCGGCGTGCTCATCGCGTGATGCCCTGCCGGGCCAGCCAGTCGAGCGTGGCGTCGGCGACGGCTCGCCAGCCCGGGTCGATGGTGAGCGAATGCCCGCGGTCGGGGAACTGCTTGAGATCGGTGATCGCGGTCGAGTCGCCGTACAGCTTGTAGGCCGCGCGGGTGACCACGTCAGGGACGGTGTGGTCACGCTGGCCCGAGATGAGCAGCAGCGGGCCACGGTCGGTGCGCGCCGTGTCGACGGCCGCCGGCGAGTTCTTCGTGAAGTTCGCGAAGGCGGCCTCGAACAGCGGGCGGCCCGGTGAGGGGATGGTCCAGCGGTCGAACAGCGCGTCGGACTCGGCGTCGTCGATCGCGTTGCCGAACCCGTACCGGAACTGCGCAGCCGTCAGCGAGACGGCCCGGCGCCGGTTCGCGGGGTTGCCCAGGACCGGGAAACCCGAGCGCAGCTGGGCGAACGGGAGCGGCTTGACGCCCTTGATCTGGGCCGGGTCGATGGCGACACCGGCCCGGCCCAGGCCCATGGCGAGCAGTTTCTGGGTGATGAGGCCGCCGAACGAGTGGCCGATGATGACCGGGGCACTGGGCAGGCCGCGCACCACCGTCGCGTAATGGGCGACGACGTCGTCGATGCCGACGCCGGCCACCGCGGACGGGTTGTTCCGCGCCTCGGCGACCGTGGCTGGCTCGCCGGGCCAGCCGGGCGCGATCGGGTCGAAGCCGCGGGCGGCGAACAGGTCGCTCCAGGGCTGCCAGGAAGAGGAGTGGAGCCAAAGACCGTGGATGAAAACAACAGGTGTCATGGCTCAAAGAGTCGTCGCGCAGTCATGACTGCCGAATCAGTTGGATGACCTAACCGGGTGACTCCAGCGCGTCGCGCAGCGCCGCTCGCGAGGTGATGCCGAGCTTCGGGAAGATCCGGTACAGGTGGGCGCCGACGGTGCGCGGTGACAGGAACAGCTGCGCGCCGATCTGCTTGTTGCTCAGCCCGGTCGCGGCCAGCTCGGCGATGTGCCGCTCCTGCGCGGTCAGCGACGCGGTGCTCGGCGCCCCCGCCCTCAACTCCTGCCTCGCCCGCTCGGCCCAGCTCGCGGCGCCGAGCCGGTCGAACACCGCGAGGGCGTCGCCGAGCGCCGCCCGCGCCTCGGTGATGCGCTTCTGCCGCCGCGACCACACGCCCTCGGCGAGCCGGATCCGAGCCCACTCGAAGGGAAATTCGTCCTGGACGGCGGCAGCGAAGCTCTCAGGCGCCGGATCGGTCATCGCCCGCGCGCCCGTGATCAGCAGGTCCAGCCGTCGCGAGATACCCGTCAACGCCGTCGCGGCCCTCGCGTGCTCTCGTGCCTCGTCGTCGCGCCCGGTGTGCAGCGCCGCCTCCACGAGGTCGAGCAGTGTTCGCGGGGCGTGCTGGGCGTACGCCGGGAATGCACCCGGCGTCGTGATGCCGGAGGCGTACGTCCAGGAAGTCTCGTAGTCGCCCGAGCTGAGCGCCGCGAGCATGCCGATATCCTCGGCGAACTGCAGCAGGAAACCGACCCGCCGCGGCCGCGCCCACGCCTCCACCTCGGCCTGCAACGCCACAGCACCAGCCGTGTCGCCGCGTTGAGCCGCGACGATACCGAGAAACGCGCGGAACTGATGGCCGAACAGCTCGTTGCCGTGCTCGGCGGTCAGCGCCAGGCCTTCCGAACACCGGCTGACCGCGTCGTCCCACCGTCCCGCCGCGATGTCGTCCAGCGCCAACAGCTGAAGCATCGTCATCAGCGACGTCACCGCGCCGGTGCCGCGCTCACGCTCCACCATCCAGTCGAGGTACGGCCGCAGATCGGCGAGCGAATCGGTGTAGAAGGCGGCAACCCCGAGGCGCATGAGGTCCCACGGCTCGGCGTCGCCAGCAGCAGCGGCCGCCTCCCGAATCCGCTCGCGCAGGCCGGCGCCGCGGTGCGCGACGTCGCTCCAGGCGTCGCGCAGCAACAGAGCAGTCGCCGGCAACCGATCGCGGACCAGATCCACCAGTTCGTCGGTGACCCGCCAGAAAGCCGGATCGGCGGCGAACTGGCTGATCGCCAGCAGCAGGTGCACGACGCGGTTGAGCATCGCGTCGTCCAACTCGGCGTGCCGCCGGCGCAGCACCTCGGCGACGATGCCGTGCATGCCGACGTCGCCGTGCCGGTACAGAGCTACGTACGCGGCGGTCAACACCGCGTCGGGAGAAGCGATCCGGCCGGTGGCGGCGACAAGGATCTCGGCGCGCTCCAACAGACCCGCTTGACCGGCGACGAACGCGGCGTCGCCCAGCAGCCGGTCGCGGTCGGCAGGTTTCGGGCTGAGCTCGGCGGCCCGGGTCAGCCACTGCACCGCGGTGGCCGCGCCACCCCGGCGTACGGCCGAGCGTGCGGCCTCCTCCAGCGCAGCCGCCACGACGGCGTCCGGATCGACGGTCGCCGCTCCCAGATGAACGGCGCGGCGCTCCAGATCGGAGGCGTGGAGACTGGCCAGCTCGGCATGCGCGGCCCGGCGCTCGTTGGGTGAGGCGAGCTGAACGACGGCAGAAGCGACCAGCGGATGCCGAAACGCGAGCCGGTGGGTCTCGAGTAGCCCCGTGCCACGGGCGGTCTCGACATCGCGCGGCACGTACTGGGCGCCATAGCCGTGGCGGCCGGCTCCGTCGAGAGCCAGCCGCAGCAACTCGGCCCGTTCCCGAGCGGGAAGCGCCGCGACACGAGACGCGAAGACCCGCTCGAGGCGACGTGGAAGCGGAACGAAGCCCGGCTCAAACGCACTGACGATGTTCGACGGAAGCTCGACCAGGGCCAGCGGATTTCCGGCTGCGTGCTCAAGGACCAGACGGCGCTGCTCCGCCGGCAGATCAGGAAAGCGAGCGTCGAGCAGCTCAGCCGATTCCGCCGCGGACAACGGCGACACCGCAAGTTCCTCGAGGCCGGCTTCATCGAAGGCCGAAGGCACGCCCTCGCGCACGGCCACCAGGAAGCGGACCGGCAGGTCCCGGAGGCGACGCGCCACGAACGTGAGAACCTGGATGCTGGGCAAGTCGAACCATTGACCGTCATCCACGAGCAACAGCAGGGGCGGCCCGGCGGAGAAGAGGTCGAGGACGGCCACACCGAGCGCCATCACTGAGGGCGCGGCGGTCTGCGAGCCGTCGAGGACTGCGGCAAGGGTCGCCCGGTGGCCGGGGTCCAGGCTGTCCGGCAAAGGTGTCAGAGGACTCAACAGTTGATGCAGTCCGGCGAAGACGATCGCCGTCTCCGCCTCGACGCCGGTCGCACGCAGAACCTTGAATCCCTCGGTGGGAACCGCGGCGAGCAGGGCGCTCTTGCCCACACCCGCTTGCCCGCGCAGCAGCAGTACCGGGAACTCAGCCAGTGCGGCCAGTTCACGGTCGCGGCCAATCATGACGCCTCCGGCATGCGACGACCGTACCGGAACCGCGCTGACCAGCTGGAAGGCAAGAGCTGAACCCAGCTTGCCGCACCGCTCGCGGGCGGCACCGCGGCTAACGGATCTCGCGTCCCTCCTTCGGGGGAACCCTCTATTTGAGCCGCACTATCACGCTCGATACAACGACGCGACGGCGGAGGAAGCGATGACCAGCACAGCCAAGACCTTCAAGCGATGCGGATGCCGGAACAGCCAGGGCAAGAGGCTGGAGCAGACCTGCCCCAGACTGCCTGAGCGCGGGCACGGGTCCTGGTACTTCCAGTGCTCGGCGCCGAACCTGTATGGCCGCTCCGAACGCATCCGCCGCGGCGGCTTCCTGACCCAGAACGCCGCCCGGCAAGCCCGGGAGGACTGCCTGGCCGACAGCGCCGCCCGGCGCTCCGGTGACGGCTGGACTCTCGAGCGGTGGCTGCGGCACTGGCTGGACACCCGGACCCGGATCCGGCTGACGACCCGGCTGGCCTACACCCGCGACGTCGAGCTGGTGCTCATTCCCCGCCTCGGCCACTACCGGCTCAGTGATCTCGACGGGCCGCTGCTGCGGGCGGTGTTCGCCGAGATCGCGCAGACCACCAACGCCAAACGACTACCACAGTCACCGTCGGCACTGAACCATCTGCGCACCACCCTGCGTGCCGCGCTGAACCTGGCCGTCCGCGAAGAGCTGATCGCGTCGAACCCGGCCCGGCACATCGAGATCGCCGGCTACCGGCGCCCACATGCCCAGGTCTGGACCGACGGCCGCGTCGAGCAGTGGGAACTCACCGGGGAACACCCGGCGGTTGCGGTGTGGACTGCGAAACAGCTCGCCACCTTCTTGGAAGCCAACGTCGAGGATTCGTTGTTCGCGTTCTGGTGGCTCGCCGCCCTGCGCGGGCTGCTCCGCGGTGAACTCTGCGGGCTGCGGTGGGCGGCTGTCGATCTCGATCGTGGGCTACTGGTCGTTGAGCGGCAGCGCACCACCGCCGGCTACACCGTCGTCGAAGGCGACCCCAAGACCGCCGCCGGGCGCCGGGCCGTCGCCCTGGATAAGCACACCGTCAGCATCTTGCGCGCGCACCGCAGTCGGCAGCTCAACCACCGCGATCGCCGGCACGCTGCCGGCAAGATCTGGATCGACTCCGGCTATGTGTTCAGCCGTAAGGACGGCCTGCCGATCAACCCGAACTACGCCACCACTCGGTTCCGGAAACTCACTGAGCGGGCCGGGCTGCCCCCGGTCCGGTTGCACGACCTGCGGCACGGCGCCGCGTCGCTGGCGCATGAGGCCGGCGCCGACTTGAAGACGCTGCAGGATCTACTCGGGCATTCCAGCATCGTGGTCACCGCCGACACCTACACCAGCGTCCTGCCCGACTCCCAGCGCCGTTGCGCCGACGCCACCGCCGCCCTGGTCCTCGCGGCAGCCCGGCACACCCGGAAACGGATCAAGGAGAAGGCGGCGAAGAATCGGCCCGCGGGGCGCGACGAAAAACAAATCACCCCGGGAAATAGGGCCGATCAGAAGAGCCGCCGCCGCAGGTCACGGGCCCGGAAACACCCGCACCGTCACGGACGGTAGTGACACCCATGTGCCACCCACGTGACACCCATCGTCCACACAGGCCGGACAGCAAGAAGGGCCTGACCCGCGTTTCCGCAGTTCAGACCCATCTCAATCTTGTGCGCCCGAAGGGACTCGAACCCCTAACCTTCTGATCCGTAGTCAGATGCTCTATCCATTGAGCTACGGGCGCTTGCCTTGCCTTGGTGCTCGACCAGCATACACACCGGCCTCACACGCGGAGACTCCGGGATTCGAACCCGGGATGGGCGATAAACCCAAACCGCATTAGCAGTGCGGCGCCATAGACCAGACTAGGCGAAGTCTCCCCGGTAGCCGCAGGGCTACCGACGCTTGAGAGTACCGGACCGGTGTGGAGGCGCACAAAGAGGGCCGGGCCGGGCGGGTCGCAACGGTTGCCAACAGGTGAAATGTGCTCGTTACGGCTAGGCTCCCACGGCATGGAGGAGAACCCGCCCACCGAGCCTCGCCGGCCGTCGCGAGCGCGCAGCCAGCGGTCACCGTTCAGCGCGACCGAGGAACCGGGGGCGCAGGAAAAGCCTGCGGAGCGGGCTCCTCGCCGGGCGCCCAAGCCGGCCCCGCCGGTCACGTTCCAGCCTCCCAGTGCCGAAGATCACCCGTCCGGGGGGCCCTCACCGTCGGAGGGGGCAGGCCGTCCGCCGGCCAAGAGCTCTTCTCGTACGAAGGGTGACCGCTCCGCCGCTCCCCGCGACGAAGAGGCTGCTCCGGAGCAGCGTCCTGTGCGCAAGGCCACACCGCGCAAGGCCCGGGCGCCCCGCCCGCAGCCGGCGCCGACCGCCACGCCGCCCACGGGCGACACGCCCGAGGCCTCCGCGGTTCCGGCCGCGGCCCAGGCACCAGAGCCCAAGGCAACCACAGACCAGGCCCCGGCCGAGGAGTCGCGAGCGCCAGAGCCGACCACGACCGAGAAGCCGGCAGCAGTAGAGGCCACCGCACCAGACAAGCCGGCAGCAGCAGAAGCGACCGCACCCGACAAGCCGGCAGCAGCAGAAGCGACCACAACCGAGAAACCGGCAGGCGGGGAAGTGACGGCCGAGAAGGCAGCCACGCCGCGGGCGCGTCGTCCCCGTGCCGCTAAGACCGCTGCGGCTTCTGGTGGCGGCACGGGCACTCGCTCCAAGGCGGCCCCTCGAGAGCACGTCCAGGAGGAGCTGATCCCGCAAGGGACGGTTGAGCATGCTGAGGTGCGCTCAGAGCCGGCCGCCACCGTATGGAAGGAACCGGCCAGCCCCGCACCGGACGAGACCGCGGCCGTGGTGGTGGTCAGACCCGCCGTGGAGAAGGCCGAGCGCACCGACCCCTGGGCGGCGCTCATCGCCGATCCGGCTCGCGCGCCCGAACTCCTGGCCATCGCCGCCGTTCAGACCCTGGGACCCCGCGCACAGGAATGGGCCACCCGGACCCGGGAGGCCTATCCGACCGCCGGGACCGACGCCCTTGTGCGGCTCGCCACGCGGCAGTTCACCCGGTTCGGCAGTCTGACCGGGCTCGTGGGGGCCGTCGCCGGCGCCTATGCGCCGGTCGCTCTTCTCGGGGCGGCCGCTTTCACCGATGCTGAGCTTTCTCTTCACATCGCGGCGGCGTACGGCCTCGATCCCACCGACGAGGAGCGGGCCGCCGATCTTCTTGTGATCGGGCGCGTGCACGCCACCAAGGGCGACGCGATCGATGCGCTTGCCGAGGCGCGCCGGCCTGCTTACGACTCGAAGGAACCGCTCTGGCGTCTCGCCGGCCTTGTCGCGGCGCAGAGCGCGGCCTGGGTGGCCGTGAAGGTCGTCAATCGCCGTTTTCCGGGCACCAGTCTGCTGGCCGCTCTCCTGTCCACCACCGCGTCGGCGCAGGCGACGGCGGCCCGGGCGGCCAAGTACTACAAGTCGGCTAGATCCAGCTGAGCCAGGAGTCGGGGAGCAGGGTGTAGCCGACGAACGCCACCACGTCGAGCAGGGTGTGGGCGACGATCAACGGCATCACCCGCTTGTAGCGCAGGAAGAACAGCGCGAAGATCACGCCCATCACCGCATTCCCGACAAATGCGCCAAAACCTTGATACAGGTGGTACGACCCCCGGAGCACCGCCGAGCACACCACGATCGCGACCGTGGAGTACTGAAGCTGGCGCAGCCGGGTCATCAGATAGCCGACCACGATGACCTCTTCGAGGATCGCGTTCTGGGCGGCCGACAGGATCAGCACGGGCACGGCCCACCACACGGGCTGGAGCGCGGCCGGCACGATCTGCGCGTTCAGCCCGAGCACCGAGGCCACGTAGACGAGCCCGAGCCCGGGGATGCCGATCAGCGCGGCCAGCCCGAATCCCCAACCCGTGTCGAAGGCCGGCCGGTCAAGACCGAGGCCGAGCGTCAGACGTACCGAAATCTGGTCCCTCAGCAGGAGATAGAGAGCCAGCGCGACCGGGATCAGGTCGAAGAAGATGCCGAGCAGCTGATAGGTCAGGTCGAGGTAGGGCCGGGCCGACTGCGACGCGTTCAGCACGGCCGCCTGGGACGACAGCGGCTTGCCGGCGGTCAGCTTCGCGATCAGCGACACCACCGCGTAGACCGCGCTCTGGCCCAGCGACACCAGCAGAACGATGATGATCTCGCCGGTCAGGAGCTTGCGGCCGGCCCGCTGATCAAGGGTCACGCGATAAAACTACTCACTCGTTCGAGGTTCCCAGTCGCCACCTAAACGGACTTTTCCGGTCAATGGTCACGGCATGAATGGAGATGAGTCGCACGTTCCGTGCGTCGCCTATCCGACTGTTGTGACCACCCTGAATCCATGGGAGACCTCGGACGAATGCTCAAGGAGAGCTGGAGCCTCATCGAGGAGCATCAGGAAAAGGTCGCCGGCTACTTCTACGCGCGGATGTTCCTGTCGCACCCGGAGCTGAGGGATCTCTTTCCGGTCCACATGGACATGCAGCGCTCCCGGCTCCTCAACGCGATCGTCACCGCGGTGCAGACGCTCGAGGATCCGGAGAAGTTCGATTCGTACCTGCGCGGCCTCGGTCGCGATCACCGGAAGTTCCACGTGGAACCGGAGCACTACGAGGTGGTGGGCGGAGCTTTGATCGAGGCGATGCGGCAGTACGCCGGTGAGAGCTGGAGCGTCGAGTACGACCAGGCCTGGGCGGACGCGTACGCGGTCATCGCCTCGAAGATGCTCGGTGGCGCCGAGGCCGACACCAACCCGCCCTACTGGTACGCCGAGGTGGTCGCGCACGAGCGGCGGGCCCAGGACATCGCGGTCTTCACCGTGCAGCCTCTCCAGCCCCTGGAGTTCCGCGCCGGCCAGTACGTCAGCGTCGAATGCCCCCGAATACAGCCCCGGCTGTGGCGCACCTACTCCGTGGCGAACGCGCCCCGCCGGGACAACACGATCGAGTTCCACGTACGGGCCGTGGGCGCCGGCTGGGTCTCCAGCGCGCTCGTACGGCGCCTGGAGGTCGGCGACATGATCCGGCTGGCCGCGCCGATGGGCTCGATGACCCTGGACCGCCGCTCGACCCGCGACACCGTCTTCATCGCCGGTGGCACCGGGCTGGCGCCGATCAAGTCACTGCTCGAGGAGCTGACCCGGTACAACCGGACGCGCTGGGTGCACGTCTTCTTCGGCGCCCGCAACCGCGAGGACCTCTACGATCTGCCCGACCTCAACCGGCTGGCCGCCCGCTATCCCTGGCTCTCGGTGGTGACCGCGTGCAGCGAGGACCCGACCTTCCCGGGCGAGCAGGGCCAGATCTCCGACGTCGTGGCCCGGTACGGCCCGTGGAACGAGCACGACTTCTTCGTCTCCGGCTCCGGCCCGATGGTCAAGGCCACGCTCAAGACCCTGGCCGAGCAGCAGGTGCCCTCGATCCGCATCAAGTACGACAGCTTCTCCGAGATGGCCTAGTAGGCCCACGGCCTCTGATAGTCGGGCACGAGGTTGGACTCGGCGTTCATCCGGTCGACGTAGAGCCGGCCCTCCAGGTGGTCGATCTCGTGCGCCACGAGCCGGGCCATGGTCCGCTCGAACGACGTGATCACCCGCGTGCCGTCGTACCGGGCGTGCTCGACGTCGATCCGCAGCGGCCGTTTGACCAGCCCGCGGTAGTCGAAGAACGAGAGGCATCCCTCGTACTGCTCGTCGCGGTCCGTCGTCTCCCCCACGATCCGTGGGTTGATCAGGACCACCGGCCCCGCCGACCCCTCGGCCGGGCGTACGACAGCGACCGCCACCGAGCGCCCGATCTGCGGCGCCGACAGCCCGACCCCCTTGCTGAAGTCGTGCACCTGCTCGAGCCGGGTCAGAGCGCTCAGCAGCGCGTCGACCGTCTCGTGGGCCTCGACCTCCTCGCGGGGCAGCTGGAAGTGCCGGGCCCGCTGCCGCAGCAGCTCCGACCCGCGCTGCACGATGCCGACGTCACGGGCCGGCCCGTGGCCGTTCGTGGTGTTGCCCGGAGCCACTGGCGGATAGGACGGCGCGTTCGCACCCCGGAACCGCCACTCCAGCCGGTAGCGGGCGTTGAGCTGCGGCGCGTCGGTCGACCACTCGAAGACCGCCCGCTCGCCCTCGTCGTGCCGCTCCATCGGGGTCCGCACCGGCACCTCGGCCGCCAGCGACGTCTCGACGCCCCAGACCTGCGGGTCGAACGCCACCGGGAAGTCGAGCCGCACGGTCAGCCGCCGGGTGGGCAGCCGGACCGCCCGCTGGAACCACTGGCCCCACTTCTCGACACCGACCGTGTACGCGTACTCGATCGTGGTCCGCTCGCCCGGATAGAGGGCGAACTGGCCGCGCTCGTTCGCGAAGAGCAGCCAGACCTCCTTGGAGGCGTCCCGGTCGAGCTTGACCCGCCACTGCATGGGCTCGATGGCGTCGCCCTCGCCGGCGCAGGCGACCAGCGCCATCTCGTCGAACGAGAGCGGGTGCTCGCGGTGGTGCCGGTTGGAGCCGGTGGGGTCGTTCGGATAGCGGTCCACCGCGATCTTCACGAGGTAGCGCGTGACCGGCTCGGAGCCCGCGTTGTAGAGGGCTCGGCGCACCCGGCAGCGATAGGTGCCGTCCACATATGTGAGCTCGGCGACCTCCCGCTCGACGATCAGGCCGGTGCCGGGCGGAAGCCACTGCACGGGCACGGGCGGGTCGCGGTGGAGCGCCGTGCTGCGCGCGTGGCGCAACTGGTCGTACTCCTGGAAGCGTTCCCAGATGGCCCCGCCGGCGCCCAGAACCGCCTCGGCCCGGCGCGCGAAGTCTTCGGTGGGCTTGTGCCGCCGGCCCTCCACGTGGCTGACGTACGAGGGGTCGAAACCCATGCGCGCGGCGAGCTGCTTCTTGCTCATCCCGCGCTCGACCCGCCAGTGCGCCAATGCCGTAACGAATTGGTCAGCGGCCCGCTCGACGGGCGAGGTGGTCATCATCGATGTCCCCTTCGCGACGAGAATTTCAGTGTCGCCGCCGCGCGTGTCCGCATCGCGCTACTAGCGCGTTGCCGACAGATACCTTGACGTATCCGGCAACATGGGTGCCGAACGTTAGGTCGCCCTTGCTGTGGGTATTAGTCCGAAAGTTCGGCTTGGTTAGGCTACCCTTAGAGGTGTACGGTGGGTCGTCATGACGGGGCCGTTTCGGCCCTCGGACGCCCACGCGGATGACCGCTTGATTTAGCGAGGTGAATGCGGTGACAGCTCCCCGGTTGTCGCCGCGGACGGGCAGCGCCCGGTGACCACAGCGCTGCACCGAGTGACACGCACCGTCACCAGACCCCGCCCCCTCGCCCCGGTGACCGCGACCCTTCGTGCCATGTTCGGCACGAGCACCGAGATCCCCGGCCTCGCCCCCGATCTGGTCGTCACCGACCCGGCCGGCTGGGCCCCCGCCGCCACTCTCGCCACCGAAAATCTCGACACTCTCCTCGACTCGGCCCGCCGCCGCTGGAACGCCCAGCCGCACGCCGCCGCCGCC
Source organism: Actinoplanes sp. CA-131856 (assembly GCF_050956135.1). GTDB lineage: Bacteria > Actinomycetota > Actinomycetes > Mycobacteriales > Micromonosporaceae > Actinoplanes. The sequence goes on from NZ_CP191849.1 coordinate 10,637,884, forward strand.
CTGGCCTGGAAGGCGTACACGTACTGGCTGGCCCTGCCGGCCGTGCTCGGCTGGGCCTCGGCCCGCCGCGTCCCGCTGCTCACCGGCGACAACGTCCTCGTGCACTTCAACGACGAACGCCCACTGGTGACCCTGGGCCTGCGCGCCGACACGCCCATCGCGGTCCTTCCGGGCGACCCGATCGCCATCGCCGGCCTTCCGCAGATCCGCGTCGTGGCCGACGAGGACGCCCTGCTCGCGGAACTGCGCGCGTCGCTCCTCGACAACCACCTGACCCCGCTGCTCGACGCCATCCACGACCGGGTCCGCCTCGGCAAGCGCACCCTGCTCGGCTCGCTGAGCTCCGGCGTGGCCCAGGGCATCCTCCGCTCGGCCGACGTGATTCCCGGCCCCTCGGCCGACAACATCGAGCTGCTGCACCGCGCGCTCGGCGTCGACGGCCTGATCGACCTGGTCCCCGGCCCCACGGGCAAGCTCGAGGTCCAGCGCAAGACCTGCTGCCTCGCCTTCACGCTGCCCAAGCCGAAGGTCTGCAAGGGCTGCTGCATCAAGAGCTGACATCGTGACCGGATCAGCGGGAGAGCGACGGGTCAGCACGCTGCGGCTGCCGGGCATCGGCCATCTGCTGCAGTGGCGGAGCGACGGTTTCTGGCGCGAGCTCGGGGACGTGCAGCACCGTGACGAGGCCGCCGGGATGTTCATCCCCGGCGAGGACGAGTGGGACGGTGCCGCGACCTGGTGGATGGTCTACGGCGAGCAGGTGCCCGACGTGGTGGTGGCCGGACGTCGACGCCGAGATCCAGCGCCGGCTGCTGCCGAGCGCGTTCACCTGCGAAGGCGGCTCGTTCACCCTGCCCGGCTGGCTGGAGCCGCGCTGGCCGACGGCCGCTGACCCCACTGTCGCGCTCACGCCGTCAGCGGCGGCATGTCCGCCTCGGCCGCTTCCACCGTGTCGTACACGTTCATCACCTGGTCCAGCGCCGCGACCCGCAACACGTACGCGACGCTCTCCTGGACCGCGGCAACGCACAACCGGCTGCCCCGGCTCCGCAACCTGCTGAACGTGCGCCAGACGCCGGCGCACACCATGAACGCCGCGCCGGGGCCGCGTGTGTAGGTACGCTGGCGCGATGAGTGACGAGCCGGCGGCCGCGGCGCCTCGCCGGCGGCGGCGTGCTCCTGACCCGCGTGCCCTCGCTACTCGTCAGCGGATCCTCGAGGCCGCCAACGATCTGATGTTCGTGCGGGGCGTCAACTCGACGAGCGTCGACGACGTGCTGGAGGCCAGCGGCACCAGCAAATCACAGCTCTACATGCACTTTCCCGACAAACTGACCCTGATCAGGGAAGTGGTCAAGTTCCGGGGGCAGCTGGTTCTCGAGCGCGAGCAGGGCCGGCTGGAGCGGTTCCGGACGTTCGGCGCGTTGCGGCGATGGCGCGACGCGCTGGTGAAGGCGAACAGCCTCCAGAACGGCGCCTACGGCTGCGGCCTCGGCTCGATGGCCTCCGAGCTCTCCGATCAGGACGAACAGGCTCGCCAGTCACTGTCGGAGACCTTCACGGCCTGGGAGACGCTCATCAGTGACGGCCTGCGCCGGATGCAGAAGGCCGGCTCACTGCGGGAGGACGCCGACCCCGATCGGCTGGCGACGTTTCTCATGGCCTCCCTCCAGGGCGGATATCTCCTGGCCAACGCGGCTCACGATGTCGGGCCGATGGCGGTCGCGCTCGATGTGGCGCTGGACCATGTCAGGACTTTCGTCGTCGAATGATCGTCTTGCCCCGGCGCCGCCCGGCCGGGTTGAGCGCGGCGACGGCGTCGTCGAGCATCGCGACGCTGTCGATGTTCGTCCGGAGCCGGCCGTCCCGCACCCGCTGGACGATCTCACCGAGCTGGGCCCGGTCGGATTCGACGACGAAGTCGACGGCCAGGCCGTTCTCCGGGCGCGCCTCGACCGGCCCGGTGACCGACACGAGGGTTCCGCCGGCCCGCACGAGAGCCGCCGACCGCCTCTGGATCTCGCCGCCGATGACGTCGAAGACCAGATCGACACCGCCGACGTCGTCCAGTGAGTCGTTGTCCAGGTCCACGAACTCGTGCGCGCCGTAGTCGAGCGCCTTCTGGCGGTCGGCGGCCCGGCCGGTCCCGATGACGCGGGCGCCGGCCTCGCGGGCGAGCTGGGTGACCATCGTCCCGACCGCGCCGGCCGCACCGTGCGCGAGGACGGTCTGCCCCGCCTGGACACGACCGTGCACGAACAGACCCTGCCACGCGGTGAGGCCCGAGATCGGCAGGCTCGCGCCCACCGTGAAGTCGACGTCACCGGGGAGCGGCGCGAGGTTGCGGGCCTCGATCGCCACCTGCTCGGCGAGGGTGCCGTCGCGATGCCAGTCGGCGATCCCGAACACGCGCTGCCCCACCGACAGCCCCGTCGTGCCATAGCCCAGAGCGGTGACCACTCCGGCCAGCTCGTGGCCGAGGACCGACGGCGCCCGGTTCCGGCCGGCCCGATCGGTCCAGGTCGACGGCCACTCCACCTCGGTCGGAACGAATCCCGACGCGTGGACCGCGACGATGACGTCGTTGATCGCCGCCGTCGGCTCCGGGCGCTCCACCAGCCTCATCCCGGCCGCTCCGGCCGCCTGATCCGTCACCACGATCGCCTTCATCCGGCACCCTTCCGTTCGCTTAAAGAGGACCATATAGTCCACGATAAGGCCGCACAAGCTGGCCACGCTCTTGAAGGTGGACTAATTAGTCCACCAGAAGGCGCCGTCCCCCTCGATCGCCTCGAAACGTCGATAATGCGAGCGTGCAAGCACCAACCATGATCGGCCGTTACCGGATCGTCGAACGGCTCGGTTCCGGCGCCTTCGCCACCGTGTGGCTTGCCGAGGACGATGTCCTGGAATCGCGTGTGGCCATCAAGATCCTGGCCGAGAACTGGGCCCATCACCCCGACGTGCGGGCCCGGTTCGAGCAGGAGGCCCAGGTGCTGCGCCGCGCCGACTCGGAGCGGCTGGTCCGGGTGCACGACTTCGGCGAGCTGCCCGACGGCCGTCCCTATCAGGTCATGACGTACGCCGCCGGCGGCACCCTGGCCGACCGGCTGGACCGGGGTCCGATGCCGGTGCGTACCGGCCTGCGTATCGCCAGCGACATCGCCCACGCCGTCAGCGTCCTGCACGAGTCGGGTGTCCTGCACCGCGATCTGAAACCGTCGAACGTGCTGTTCGACACCGTTCGCGGCGCCGAACGGGTGCTGGTCGCCGATCTCGGCCTGGCCAAGGAGATCGCGCACGCCTCCGGTTTCACCGTCGTCGCCGGCACTCCTGGCTACATGGCGCCCGAGCAACATCTTCCGGGCGGGGGCCTCGATGTCCGGGCCGACGTGCACGCGATCGGCGCGATGACCTATCAGATGCTGACCGGCCGTCCCCCGCAGCCGGGCAAGGCCGTCACCGTCCCGCCCTCCAAGCTGCGGACCGGCGTCTCCCGTGACGTCGACCGGGTGGTGATGCGGGCCCTGGACGGCGACCGCGCCCGCCGCTGGCCCTCGACCGCCGCTTTCGCCCAGGCCCTGGACGACGCCATGACCGCCGTCCCCAGCCGGGTCCTGCGATTTCTGCGGCACGGTGTCGGCACCGTCGTCGCGCTGGGGCTCCTCGTCTACGCCGGCGGGGCGACCGTCGTGGACGGCACACCGGCCGGCTGGGTCCGGGTGGCCGACGGCGACGGCGCGCTGTCGGTCGCGGTGCCCGGTGACTGGGCCCGGCAACTGCGCGACGCCGGCTGGAACGTCGCGGCCCTGGGTCTGCCCGCGGGCACCGAGCCGGGCCTCCAGGTCGGCGCCGACCTGGCCTCCGCCACGTCATCCGGTCTGTTCGCCGGGGTGAGCCGATGGCTCGCGCCCGGTTCGAAGGCCACCGTCCCGGCGCATCCCGGGTGCACCCGGGGCGCCGATCGTGACGTCACCGCCGACGGCCTGACCGGCCGGGTCCAGCGCTGGACGGCGTGCCCGGACGGCGTCTCCTACAGCGAGGTGCTATTGACCCGGCCCGGTGATCGGGGCGTCTATCTGCAGATCCGCCAGACCGGCGGCACCGATCGGACCGACGACGTGCTGGAAACGCTGCGGATCACCGGTTAGCACTTCGGAGTGTCGTGCCGGAGGTGCATCGACTTGACGGCGCCGTTCTCGAACGTGAACCGGTAGTGGACGCCACCGTACTTGTCCTGTTGTCCCGCGTAGGCGGCCCCGTCCCCGAGCGTGGCCCCGTTCTCCGTGGCCGGGCCGGAAAGGTCGGGATAGGCCCGCTCGACGGCGTCGAGCGAGCTGGTGATCTTGATGCCTTCCGGGGTGGCGACCTTGCCGTAGGCGGGGATGGAGACGACGCCCAGGGGTGAATAGCCGACCGTCGGCCCGCCCGCGTTCGGGAGGTCCAGGATCCAGCTGCCGCAGCCGCCCTCGCCCTCACCGGCCACGACCAGGCCGGTGGCCTCGGCCTCTTCCTTGCTCATCCCGATCTGCAGTTTGCCGAGCCCGGTCGGCCCGAGCACGGTGACCGGGCCGATCACCCGGGCGATCTTCGGCGGACCCGAGGTCTTCGCCGGAGGGCTCTTCGGCTTGGTGGATGTTCTCGACGGGGTGGCCGACGTCGCGGACGGGCTGGGCGAAGAGGTGGTGACGACCGGGGACGGGCTCGGGGCCGGGGCCGGGGTCGGCGAGGAGCCGCCCACCGGGAAGGCCTCGCCCGCCACCTGCTGCGGCTGGTTGGCGCATCCGGCGGCCAGGGCCATCCCGGCCACGGCAAGAGTCATGACAATGCGGCGCATGTGGATCAGATCTCCAGACTGGGTGTACGAAGGGGCCGGCCACCCGCGGCGGCCGGCCCGCCGGGCTCACGCGAGGTGGTTCTTGCCGCTCCCGCCGTACAGCTTGTCCTTGCCCGGGCCGCCGATCAGCCGGTCGTTGCCGGGGCCGCCCCAGAGGGTGTCGTTGCCGGCGTCGCCGGAGATCCGGTCGTAGCCGCCGTTGCCGTAGATCGTGTCGTTCCCGGCGCCGCCGAAGAGGATGTCGCCCGCCGAGGCGCCCCGGATCGTGTCGTTGCCGGTGCCGCCGTACGCGATCAGCTGGAGCCGGGTCTTGTTGGTGATGCTGTCGTTGCGGTCGAACGTGGACACCTGGAGCTTCTCGGTGAGTTCGCCGAGGCCGCAGTGCACCTTGGTCCGGTCGCCCTTGACGGCCTTGCAGCCCCCGCCGGCCTTGATCGCGACCGTGTCGTCGATGGTGAGGTAGTACTTCGGCCCCTTGGTGATGACGACCCGGTTGGTCTTGCCGCTCGCCGCCTTGAAGACGATCACGTCACCCTCCCCGTCGCCGTCGGGCGCGACGTAGGCGACGCCCGTCTTGAGGGTGCCGGCGTTGGCCGGCGCGGCGAAGGCGGTGGTGGCGGTGAGGGCGACGCCGATCAGAGCCGCGGCCAGGTGGAGCTTGCGCATTTCGTTTCCCCGTTCCGGTGTCTCATTTTCTTTCCGACACTTGGTGCGATGCGACGCTGACGGGGTTGGTTCTCGATTCAATGTCACGAGTAGGTAACAGGCGGCGCAGGGGTGCCGGAGCCCACCAGTTCCACTCGCCGAGCAGGGTCATCACCGCCGGCAGGAGCAGGCCACGGACGACCGTGACGTCGAGCAGCAGCGCCACCGCCATGGCGAAGCCGATCTCCTTCACGGCGATCAGGTCGCCGAGCAGGAAGCCCAGGAAGACGACGCCGATGCCCAGCGCGGCCGCGGTCACCACCGGCCCCGACTTCACGATCCCGGCCCGTACGTCGCCCTCCTCCTTGATCCGGGCCAGCAGGAACACCTCGTAGTCCATCGAGAGCCCGAAGATGAACACGAACAGCAGGACCGGCGTGGTGACGTCGATCGCGCCCCACGACGCGAAGCCGAACACCGCGTCACCCACGCCCCACTGGAACACGATCACCAGCGCGCCGAGCGTGGCCAGCAGGGTGAGCGCGTTCATCAGCAGCGCCTTGAGCGGCACGACCACCGAGCCGGTCAGCACGAACAGCAGCACCGCCGTGGACAGCAGCACGATCAGCAGCGCCACCGGGAAGCGGCCGGCCACCGAGTCGCGGTAGTCCACCAGCTCGGCCGCAGCGCCCCCGACGAGCATCGGGAAGGGCGGGTCCAAGGCCCGGATCGCCCGTACGACGTCACGGGAGGGCCCGCCCGCGGTGCCGCCCTCGGGCGTGACGTCGATGACGGCGGCCGCGGCGATGTCGGGACGCGGCTGCACCCGCAGCACACCGTCCAGCGCGTTGACCCGGTCCATGAAGTCCCGGACCTGAGCGCCGGCCGGGTCGGCGTCGACCACCACGACGACGGGATCGGCCTGGCCGGCGCTGAAGTCGCGCTGCACCGCCTCCTGGAGCCGGCGGTCCTCGGACGAGGCGGGCAGCGCGCGGGCGTCCGAATTCTCGAGGTTGACCCCGAACACGAACGGCAGCGACAGCACGAGCAGGGCGGCCGTGACGGCGAGCGCGACCGGTCCCGGCCGCGCCTGCGCGAACGCGGCGAGCCGGGGAAGCAGGGCGCGACGAGGCGGCCGTGCGGGCTTGATGAAGCGATGAGCCACCGCTATCAGCGCGGGTACGCCTGTCAGCCCGGCCGCGGTGGCCAGCAGCACCGCGACCGCGCCGCCGAGGGCCATCGCACCGAGCAGCGGTTCCGCGAAGACAGACAGCCCGACCATGGTCGCCGCCACGGCCAGCCCGGCGATCAGCACGGTGCGGCCGGCGGTCGCGGCAGTCCGGGCCAGCAGGCCGGCGACCGGGGCTCCGGGATCGGCGTCGCGCTCCTCGCGGAACCGGGCCACCACCAGCAGCGCGTAGTCGACGGCGAGCCCGATGCCGAGCAGGGTGACCACGTTGACGGTGAACTGGCTGACGCCGGTGAGCGCGGTCAGCCCGTACAGCCCGAGCAGCGTCACCGACACGGCGGCCAGGGCGGCGGCCAGCGGGATCAGGGCGACCACGAAACCGCCGAGGACGAGCACCAGCACGACCAGCAGGACGCCGACGGCGACCGACTCGCCGAGGGCGGCGTCGGCCACCGCCTGGTCGGCGAACGCGCGCTCGGCCAGTTTCTCGCCGCTGACCAGCACCTCGGGCGCGTCGACGCGGTGCAGGGCGGCGGCCACCGCGTCCTCCACCCGCTCCCGCCGGTCGTCCGGCAGGCCCTGGTCGAGCTCGACCCGGATCAGCGAGCTCCGGTTGTCGGCGCCGATCCGCCCGCCCGGAGCCCCGTACAGGTCGTCGACCTCGGCGACGCCGTCCATGCCGCGGATCTCGCCGGTCACCGCCGTCACGTCGGCCACCAGCGCCGGGTCGTACACGTCGCGGCCGCCGACGACGGCCACGATGACCGGGCCCTCCGGCTGCAACTGGCCGATCCGCCGGTCGGCGAGCTGCGACTCGGCGTCCGGCCGGAGGCTGTCGGCGGTGGTGAGCCGGTCGAAGACCTGGCCGCCGAAGACCAGCCCGGCGGCGACCAGAACGAGCCACGTACCCAGAACCGGCCACCGCCGACGGGCACACCACCGGCCCAGATCCGCCAACATCACCGGAATATGCAGGTACCCGCCATGGACGTGCATCGTTCGAACGGTCGGCAGGTTTGACCGGTCGGCGATCGGTCGAGTCCGTCAGCCGACACCTGGACGATTCCGCGCGCCGTTAAGGTTCATCAATCTTTTCGGGGGAGGGAATGCCCGTGCTTCGGCGTGCGCTGAGTGGGATCGTCGCGGTGGCCACCGTGATCACGATGTCGTCGTTCATCGGCTCGCCGCCCGCGACAGCGGTGGCGTTGCCGAGCGGCTTCCAGGAACAAATCGTCTTCAGTGGACTGAGCTCGCCGGTCGACCTCGAGTTCGCGCCGGACGGGCGGATCCTGGTGGCCGAGAAGGGCGGCCGGATCAAGGTCTTCGACGATCTCGCCGACACCACCCCCACGGTGTTCGCCGACCTGTCGGCCACCGTGCACAACCAGTGGGACCGGGGCCTGCTCGGCATGGCGCTGGCACCCAACTTCCCCGCCGATCCTTACGTCTACGTGCTGTACACGTACGACGCGCCACCCGGGCAGACCGCCCCGGTCTGGAACGACGTGTGCGCCAACGCGAACGACGGGCGCTGCGTGGTGACCGGCCGGCTCTCCCGCCTGCGGGCCAGCGGTGACACGATGACCGGCAGCGAGCAGGTGCTGCTGCACGACTGGTGCCAGCAGTTCCCGAGCCACTCCATCGGCGACATCGCCTTCGGCGCGGACGGCATGCTCTACGTGGCCGCCGGTGACGGCGCCAGCTTCAGCGCTGTCGACTACGGCCAGTTCCCGTCGGGAGCGCCGACCAACCCGTGCTCCGACCCGGCCAACGAGGGCGGGGCGCTGCGCTCGCAGGACATCCGCACCTCGGGCGACCCGGCCCAGCTCGACGGCACCCTGCTGCGGCTCGACCCGGCCACCGGCGCCGCCGCTCCCGGCAACCCGAACATCGGCTCGGCCGACCCCAACGTCCGCCGGATCGTCGCCAACGGCCTGCGCAACCCGTACCGGGTCACCATGCGGCCGGGCACCAACGAGAGCTGGATCTCCGACACCGGGTGGAACACCTGGGAGGAGGTCAACCGGGTGGTCAACCCGACCGCTGGCGTGACGAACTTCGGCTGGCCGTGCTGGGAGGGCAACGCCCGCCAGGCCGGGTACGACAGCGCGAACCTGCCGATCTGCGAGACGCTCTACACCGCGCCGGCGGGGACGCACACCGCGCCGTTCGTCGCCTGGAACCACTCGAGCAAGCTGGTCGCGGGCGAGGCCTGCCCGACCGGCAGCTCCTCGTCGACCGGCGTGGCCTTCTACCCGACGGGCGGCGGCTCCTACCCGGCCGCGTACAACGGCGCGGTCTTCTTCGCCGACTACTCGCGCCGCTGCGTCTGGGCGTCGCTGCCCTCCACGCCGGGTGGCCTGCCCAACCCGGCCACCGTGCAGACGTTCGTCTCCGACGCGGCCAGTCCGGTCGACCTCGAGGTCGGTCCGGGCGGCGAGCTCTACTACGCCGACCTGGGCGGCACCATCCGGCGGGTGCGCTACTTCCCGGGCAACCAGCCACCGACCGCGGTCATCGACGCGACGCCGACGCAGGGCCCGGCCCCGCTGACCGTGTCGTTCAACGGCACCGGCTCGACCGACCCCGACCCGGCCGACGAGGGCCGCCTGCGGTACGCCTGGGACTTCACCAACGACGGGACGACCGATTCGACCTCGCCGACGGCCGGTTTCACGTACACCACCGCCGGCTCCTACACCGCGCGGCTGACCGTGACCGACACGCTGAACGCGACACACACCAGCACCATCGCCGTCACACCGGGCAACGAGGCGCCGACCGCGGTGATCGACACCCCGGTTGTGGGCACGACGTGGGCGGTCGGTGACACGATCTCCTTCACCGGGCACGCCACCGACCCGCAGCAGGGCACCCTGCCCGCGTCCCGCCTGAGTTGGGACCTGGTCATGCACCACTGCTCGGCGCCGGAGAACTGCCACGAGCACGCGATCCGCAGCTGGACCGGCGTGGCGTCCGGATCGTTCGAGGCGCCCGACCACGAATATCCGTCCTATCTGGAGCTCAAGCTGGTCGCCACCGACCAGGAGGGCCTGACCCACGCGGTGACGCGCCGGCTCGACCCGAAGACGGTCGACCTGACCTTCGCCACCGTGCCGTCCGGACTCCAGCTCGCGGTCGGCTCAGGATCAGGAACGACACCCTTCTCCCGTACGGTCATCCAGGGCTCCACGAACTCGGTGTCGGCACCGTCCCCGCAGGGCTCCTCGACGTTCACGTCCTGGTCCGACGGCGGCGCGCAGACCCACGTCATCACCGCGCCGGCCGCCGCGACGACGTACACCGCGACCTACGCGTCGGCCCCGGCGCCGCAACGGATCGGCTACACCCAGGTCGGCGCGTCGCTCGACTCGGGCGCCACGAACTACATGAACGGCTCCCGGTTCGTCACCGGATCCAGCCCGGCCTCGATCACCTCGATGTCGGTCTACATGAAGGGCGTGCAGGCGGCCCCGAACAACCAGTACCAACTGGCGATCTACGCCGACGCCAACGGCTCGCCGGGCGCCCGGGTGGCCACCAGCGCGTCGGGCACCCTGACCGCCAACTCGTGGAACACCCGGCCGGTCACCGCGTCGCTGGCCGCGAACACGGCGTACTGGCTCCTCTACAACACCAACGGCGACAACAACCTGAGCTACGACACCGGCAGCGCCAACCAGGGCGCGTGGAGCGCCTCCACCCCGTTCGGCACCTGGCCGGCCACGTTCGGCAGCTCCAACCGCTGGACCGCGAAGTTCTCCATCTACGCGACCACCGGCGCCGACACCACCGCGCCGGCGGTGGCCGCCACGAGCCCGTCCGCCGGTGCCACCGGGGTCGGCCTCACCACCCCGATCACCGTGCGGTTCAGCGAGGGCATGGCGGCGGCCACCGTCACGGCGGCCAACCTGGAGCTCCGCGGGCCGGGCGGCACGCTGGTGAACCGGACGGTCACGTACAACGCGGCCACCGAGACGGCGACGATCACGCCGTCGGCCGCGCTGGCCGCCTCGACGCAATACTCGGTGACCGTCCGGACCGGGGTGACCGACACCGCGGGCAACGCGCTGGCGGCCAACCACCAGTTCTCGTTCACGACGCTCGACCCGAGCGCCCCACGGTTCGGATATGACCAGGTGGGCGGCTCGCTGGACTCCGGCGACATGAACTACATGAACGGCTCGCGGTTCGTGAACGGCGCCACCGCCCTGCCGATCAGCCAGATCTCGGTCTACCTCAAGTCGGTGCAGGCCGCGCCGGCCAACCAATATCAGGTGGCGATCTACGCCGACGCCAATGGTTCGCCGGGTGCGCTGGTGGCGTCGAGCACGTCCGGCACGCTGACCGCCAACTCGTGGAACAGCCGCCCGGTCACCGCCACGCTGGCCCCGAACACCGCGTACTGGCTGGTCTACAACACCAACGGCGACAACAACCTGAGCTTCACGACGGGCACCGCCAACCAGGGCGCCTGGAGCGCGCCCACCCCGTTCGGCAGCTGGCCGGCCACGTTCGGCAGCTCCAACCGCTGGACCGCGAAATTCTCGATGTACGCCTCGTAGCTCGACCGGTCAGCTGAACCCGGCCGGATGAACTGCGGCAAACTGCCCCGAAAGCCCCCGGGCGCCGTCGTTACGGTGCCCGGGTGACTACTCAGAGAGATCGTAAAGACACGCGTCGCCGGCGTCGCGCCGGAGGGACCGTCGCCGTGGCCTTGATCGGGCTGCTCGCGGTCACCGCCGCCACGCCGGCCCAGGCCGGCCCGAACGCCGGGCCGGCCCAGGTCACCCCGACCACCGCGCTCGCGCCGGGCCAGGCGGGCACCGCCGGCGCCCGGTCGCGCAGCATCGTGCCCGGCGAGACCGGGCTTCTCGCCCTGCGCCCGGACGGGAAGGTGTTCGCCACCGTCAGCAAGGGGACGGTGCGGCAGTGGAACACGGCGACCGGGCGCAAGGCCGGCGCGCCGCTCGCCGGCGAGGTCGGAACCGTCTACTCCCTCGCCTACAGCTCGGACGGCAAGCTGCTCGCGGTCACCGGCGACAGCCAGGTGTCGCTGTGGGACCCGGCCACCGGCGAGCGCACGGGGGCCCCGCTGACCGGGCACACCGGGCCCGTGCGCTCGGTGGCGTTCAGCTCCACCGGCGACCTGATGGCCACGGCCGGCGACGACGGCGCGGTCCGGCTGTGGGACCCGGCCACCGGCGATCTGGTGCGCACGCTGACCGGGCACACCGGCGCGGTCCGCACGGTCACCTTCAGCGCGGACGGCGAGCGCCTCGCGGCCGCCGGCACCGGCGCCAACAACACCGTGCGGCTGTGGGAGACCGGCACCGGGCAGCCGATCGGCCAGGCGTTGACCGTGAGCCCCGGCCCGGTGTACGCGGTCAGCTTCAGCCCGAACGGAAAGCTGCTGGCCGCCTCCGGTGGCGGCACCGCCGTACAGCTGTGGAACGCGGCCACCGGCGAACCCGCCGGCCAACCGCTCACCAGCAGCACCGCTCCCGTCCTGGCCCTCACCTTCAAGCGCGGCGGAAAGCTCCTGGCCACCTCGTCCGGCGGCGACAACACCGTGCAGCTGTGGAACGTGGCGACCCGCGAGGCGGCCACCGCGCCCCTGGCCGGCCACACCGGCCCGGTGCGGGCCATGCGCTTCAGCCCGAAGGGCAACCTGCTGGTCACGGGGGCCGACGACGGCTCCGTCCGCCTGTGGAACTCGGCCACCGGTGAGGCCGAGGGCGAGCCGCTCACCGGCCACGTGGGCCCGGTCTGGGCCGTCCGGGTCACCCCGAACGGCAAGCGCCTGATCACCGCCGGCGCCGACAACAAGGCCCGGCTGTGGCGCGTGCCCTGACGTGAGAAAAGGAAGGGGCCCCACGCGGGGCCCCTTTTTCCGAGCCAGGTCGACGACGGAACGGTACCGTTCTATGATCCTCCCGATCACGGGGAGGATCACTTGTCTCGTTCCCGATGGCTGACGTGTGTCGGCCTCACCATGCTCAGCACCGTCACCGCGAACGCCCTGGCCACGCCGGCCCGGGCCGCCGAGGCCGAGACCGCCAATGTGGTCGTCGCGCTCACCGCGGATCGCAACATTCTGCCGACCTCCGGCTGGTCGAGCCCGGAGGTCGTCGTCCGCAACGACGGGACCCTCCCGGCCGCGGGCGTGACCGTGTCCCTGACGCTCCCGCCCGAGCTGCGCGTCTCCGGCTCGGAGAGCACCAGCAACTGGGACTGCGACTGGGCCATCCCGACCATGACCTGCGCCTATCTCGGCGAGCTGGCGCCCGGCCAGTCCGAGCGGGCCATCGTGCGCAGCGTCGGCGTCGAGGGCGCCCGGCCCGGCGCCGTCCTTCCGGTCGTCGCGACCGCGTCGACGACGACGCCGGAGAGCTCGACCGCCGACAACACCGCGTCCCGCCAGATCCGCATCGTGGACTCGGGCGACATCACCGGTCGGCTGTGGAACGACCTGAACGCCGACGGCGTCCGGCAGGCGAACGAGCCGCCCGCGACCGACGTCGGCATCTCGATCCGCTCCCAGGACGACGAGGACAGCTACGGCTTCGCCAACAACTACAACGGCACCTATCGGGAGACCGTCCCGAGCAAGCGCTTCACGATCTCCACCCACCTGTACCGGTTCAACTGGCTGTTCACCAAGCCGAACGTCGGCAACGACGCCACCGACTCCGACCTCACGCGGACCGGCGGCGACCAGTACGACGAGATCGGCGAGACCCCGGTCTTCACCGTGAGCCCGTCCACGCCGACCGTCGTCGACCTGGGCGTCGTCGCCGCCTTCCGGCCGACCAGGATCGCGCCCGCCTCCGCCCTTCAGGGCTCGACGGCCGTCGTGACGCTCACCGGGCAGTCGTTCACCTCGAGCCTCGAGGTCAAGCTCACCCGGCCCGGCTCCGAGCCGATCACCGGCGTGCTCTCGACCGTCGCCGCCGACCGCACGTCGATGACCGTCTCCTTCCCGCTGGCCCAGGCCGCACCGGGCGCGTGGACGCTCACGCTCGACCGGATGTACGGCCCGCACGCCGAAGTGGCGAACGCCTTCACCGTCACCCTGCCGCCGGTCAGGGCGACCGCCGCCCCGGCGATCTCCGGAACCGTCGCGGTCGGCTCCACGGTCAAGGCCTCGACGGGTACGTGGACTCCGGCACCGGCCCGCTACGCGTACCAGTGGCTCGCGAACGGCGTGGCCATCGGCGGCGCTACCGGCTCGTCGCTGGTGATCCCGGCCGCCGCGCTCGGCAAGCGGCTCACCGTCCGGGTCACCGCCTCCCGCGACGGCAACGGCGCCGGCGTCGCGACCTCGGCCGCCTCGGTCGCGGTGGCCAAGGGCCGGGCCCCGGTCGCGACCAAGAAGCCGGCGATCGCCGGCACGGTCAAGGTGGGTTACACGGTCAAGGCCGCTGTCGGCACCTGGAGCCCGCTGGCCAACCGGTACGCCTATCAGTGGCTGGCCAACGGCGCCGCCATCCGGGGCGCGACCGGCCCGTCGCTGGCGATCTCGGGCGGCCTGGCCGGCAAGCGGCTCACCGTCAAGGTGACCGCGGCCCGCGACGGCCACCTGCCGGGCGCCGCGGTCTCGGCCGCCTCGGCCGCCGTGGCCAAGGGCAACGCCCCCAAGGCGACCAAGAAGCCCGTGGTCACCGGCACGGCCAAGGTGGGCAGGACCGTACGGGCGGCCACCGGCAGCTGGTCGCCCAAGCCCGACGCCTACCGGTACGAGTGGCGGCTGAACGGCAAGCTGATCAGCGGCGCCACCAGCGCGACGCTGAAGCTGACGGCCTTCATGAAGAACAAGAAACTCACCGTCACCGTCGTCGCCCGCAAGACCGGATATACCGACGGGCGGGCCATGAGCGCGACGGTCACCGTGCGCAAGTAAGAACGGGCAACGGGATAGATGACCACCACTGTGCTCTGTTACCGTACGCCCCGGTTCAGTTCCACTGTGTACCGAACAACGGGGAGAATTGTATGGCAACGCGTATGGCGAAGCGGCTCGCGGCGATGGCGTTCGTGACCGCCGGCATCGGTGGCTTCCAGTTGGTGGCGGCCGGTCCGGCGTCGGCCGATCCGATGGTCTCCATCCTGGCCAACCCGGTCTGCACCAAGGCGGTCACCTATCAGGGCGCCCTGGTTCCGGCCGCGTCCAACGGGTCGGTCAACTGCGGCATGGTCCGCGGTGCCAACAGCGACGGCGTCCGCCGCCTGCAGGACACGCTGAACGACTGCTACCCGAACGAGCTCAAAGAGGTGAAGGTCTACCCGCTGTCGATCGACGGCGACTTCGGTGGCAACACCGAGAAGGCACTGAAGAAGGTGCAGAGCGTCTCCAGCACCGGCGCCGACGGGATGTACGGCCCGCTGACCCGCAAGGCGATCCGGCACACCGACCCGAACTACGGCGACCCGTGCCGCCGCGTCAGCTGACATAGATACGACGTGAAAGGGCGGGCCGGTGTTCACCGGCCCGCCCTTTCGCACCTCTCAGGAGCGGTTGAAGCGCGACGTCGACCAGAAGTAGCCGAGGATCGCCAGGCCCGCGCACCAGGCCACCGCGAGCCAGCCGTTGTGGCCGATCCCGGTGCCCAGCAGCAGGCCGCGCAGGGTTTCGATGGCCGGGGTGAAGGGCTGGTATTCGGCGATGGGCTGGAACCAGCCGGGCATCGAGTCGACTGGGACGAAGGCGCTGGACAGCAGGGGGAGCAGGATCAGTGGCATGGCGTTGTTGCTGGCGGCTTCGGCGTTGGGGCTGACCAGCCCCATCCCGACCGCGATCCAGGTCAAAGCCAGGGCGAACAACACCAACAGGCCGAACGCGGCCAGCCATTCCAGGACGGTGGCGTCGGTGGACCGGAACCCGATGGCCACGGCCACCGCCCCGACCAGGATGACGCTGGCTACTGATTGCAGGACGCTGCCGATGACGTGGCCGATGAGTACGGAGCCGCGGTGGATGGCCATGGTGCGGAACCGGGCAATGATGCCTTCGGTCATGTCGTTCGAGACCGACACCGCGGTACCGATCACCGTGCTGCCGATGGTCATCAGTAGCAGGCCGGGTACCAGGTAGGCGATGTATCTGGCTCGGTCGGGTGCGCCGCCGGTTATCCCGGCGCTGAGCGCGTCACCGAATATGTAGACGAACAACAGCAGCAGCATGATCGGTGTGAGCAGCAGGTTCAGTGTCAGCGACGGGTAGCGGCGCGCGTGCAGCAGATTACGGCGCAGCATGGTCGAGGAGTCACGAACGGCGAGGGTGGTCATCGGGAAACCTCCACGGGCTGGGTGAGGGCGAAGAAGACGTCGTCGAGGTCGGGGGTGTGCACGGTCAGTTCGTCGGCGTCGACGCCGGCGGCATCGAGCCGGTCGAGCACGGCACGCAGCTCGCGTTGGGTGCCACCGCTGGAGATCTGCAAGGCGAGTGACTGGTCGTCGCGGGTGGCGTCGGGCAGCGCCGCGGCCGCGCCTTGATAAGTGTTCGGGTTGGTGAAGCGCAGTAGGACGTGTCCGCCGGGGATGAGGCGTTTGAGTTCGGCGGCGCTGCCCTCGGCGGCGATGACGCCGTTGTTGAGCACGGCGATCCGGTCGGCGAGTTGGTCGGCTTCTTCCAGGTATTGGGTGGTGAGGAAGACGGTGACGCCGTCGGTGACCAGTTCGCGGATGATCTGCCACATGGTGTGCCGGCTGCGCGGGTCCAGACCGGTGGTGGGTTCGTCGAGGAAGATGATCCGCGGCCGGCCGACCAGGGTCATCGCGATGTCCAGCCGCCGTTTCATCCCCCCGGAATAGGTGGAAGCCGGTTTACCGGCCGCGTCGGCCAGGTCGAAGCGGGCCAGCAACTCGGCCGCCCGGCGGCGTCCTTCCGCACGGGGTAGGTGGTGCAGGTCGGCCATCAGCAGCATGTTCTCCTCGCCGGTGATCAGACCGTCCACCGCGGAGAACTGCCCGGTCACGCCGATCGCGGCCCGCACGGCCTGCGGATCGGCGGCCAGGTCGTGACCGCCGACCCGCACCTCGCCGCCGCCCGGTGAGATCAGGGTCGACAGGATCTTCACCGCGGTGGTCTTGCCGGCCCCGTTCGGACCGAGCAGGGAAAAGATGGTTCCTTCGGGCACGGCCAGATCGACTCCATCGAGCACAACCTTGTCGCCGTACGACTTACGCAGCCCGTTCGCCGCGATGGCCAGGGTGGTCATTGGTCTCCCCTTACCGGTTCAGAGGCTGCGGGCGACGATGTCGCCGTAGGCCGTGGCGGCGTGGATGTCGAGCGTGGCCGTGCCGTCGTTCTTCAGGTCGTTGGTGATGCGCCCATATCCGGTGCCGGCGTCGAGCGACGCCGAGACGCCCCGGGCCGCGGCGACCGAGATCGACCCGGCCTGCGTCCGGGCCACGACGGTGCCCCGTACGGCCTCGTCGATCTGAATGTCGCCCTTGGCCGTCTCGATCTCGGCCGGGCCGGTGAGGCGGCCGATCGTGACGTCACCGGCCGAGGTCGTGAGGCGCACGCTCGCGGCCTCGTCGAGCTTGATCTCGCCCTGAGCGCCGGCGAAGACGACGTCACCGAGCCGGCCGACGCCCCGGAGCTCGGCCGCGGCCGCCTTCGCCTCGATCCGGGAGCCGGCGGGCAGCTGGACGGTCACCTCGAGATATCCGGAGCTGCCGAGGATCTGGTTCGTGGCGTGGGCCTCGATCCGCAGGACGCCGTCCGCGTACTCGACCTTGGTCTGCTCCGCGGTCTTCACGTCGCGGCCCTTGTCGGCGTTGGCCGGCCAGACCTCGACGACGG
The DNA here is from genome assembly GCF_050956135.1 of Actinoplanes sp. CA-131856. Taxonomy (GTDB): domain Bacteria; phylum Actinomycetota; class Actinomycetes; order Mycobacteriales; family Micromonosporaceae; genus Actinoplanes. The sequence goes on from NZ_CP191849.1 coordinate 10,655,365, forward strand.
TGTCGGAGCGGTCGGCGGCGACGAACTGGACGCGCCCGGCCGGGATGTCGAGGACGGCGGTGATCGGGGCGGAGGTGGTGAAGGTAGGCATCGTTCTCTCCTTGCGTTGCTTGTTTCCGATGAGTGAAACGCTACGTTGCGTTTGCAATTCGAGCAACAAGCTTGTTGCACTGGAGAACTCAACTACCAGCTCAGAGCCACTATTTCGTTGCAACGGTTCGGATTTCAATGCAACGCTGCCACGACACTTCGTTGCATTGGACAAAAGTGAACGCTATGCTGGCGGCACCGAGGAAGGGAGATCGGCATGCCCGGAGGCAGGCTCACCCAGCAGGAACGTCAGCAGATCGCACTGGGTCTGTCCGACGGCCTGGCCTACGCGGAGATCGCCCGCCGGCTCGACCGGCCCACCTCGACCGTCACGCGCGAGGTGATGCGCAACGGCGGGCCCACCGGCTATCGCTCCGACCTGGCCCACCGGGCCACCGAGCGCCGCGCCCACCGGCGCCGGCAGGGCTCCCCCGACGGGCCCGTGGTGCCGCCGGCGCACGGGCGCGACGCCGCGGCCGTGCTCGAATATCAGGAGACCTTCACGACCGTGTTCATGCAGCAGGGCCTACCCAAGATGACCGCGCGCATCCTGACCTGCCTGTTCACCACCGACGAGGGCAGCCTCACGGCGGCCGAGCTGGTCCAGCGCCTCCAGGTGAGCCCGGCGTCCATCTCCAAGGCGGTCGGCCTGCTCGAAGACCTCGAGCTGATCCAGCGGGAGCGAGACGAGCGCCGCCGCGAGCGCTACCGCGTCGACAACGAGGTCTGGTTCAACTCGATGATCGCCGCCGCCCGGCAGAACGCCGACCTGGCCGCGACCGCGCGGCAGGGCGTCACCGTCCTGGGTGCCGGCACTCCGGCCGGGGTCCGCCTCGAGAACGTCGCCCGGTTCATGGATTTCGTCGCCGAGAGCATCATCCGTGCCGCCGAGCAGGCGCGGGACATCCTCTACACGGCGGCCGCGGATGCGCCGCCCGAGGCGGATCAATCGGATTTCCGACGTCACCCGTTGGTGGGGACGGGAACGGCTTCGAACGTTTCCGCGGCGTTGTCCGTACCGGCTGGCAGCACGGAGTCAGATCAGTCAACAAACCTAACTGAAAAACACGCCAAAACGACTTGACCTTAATCGCCCCTGGCCATAGGCGACAAGACTAGTCTGGCGACAGGCCACCCTCTCTCGGGTACGCCCACCGAGGCTGGGACGACGAGCGCGAGCGTGTCCGGGCAAGCCTCTCGGCATCGACCCGGGTCACCTTTTCGCGCTCAAAGTCCGTCCCTTAGCCCGTTGGCGGTCGGCCGCCGCAGGCACTACGGTAGGCCGTCGGCGAGGCGGTCTGTCGCTCTCCACAGAAGCCCAAAGGAAGATCGATGACGACCCTAGCTGTGCACGCGGAGAAGCCCCGGCTCCCGTTGGGAAAGCTCAACACCGAGCACCTCGACGACCTGTCGGACGACGACGTGTCGCCGATCGTCAACCGGATCATGGCGGCCCACCTCGACCAGACCCGGATCCCCGCGGCGAAGTTCTCCTCGTTCATCTGAGCCCATGCCCGCCCGGCAGCCCGATGGGACATTGACGGAGTTCGTACTCAAGGTCCACTCACGATGTGATCTTGCGTGTGACCACTGCTACGTCTTCGAGCATGCCGATCAGAGCTGGCGGCGGCGCCCCGCGCGCATCGACGGCACCGTCCTGCGCGCCGCCGCGCACCGCATAGCCGAGCACGCCCGGAAACACGATCTGGCCCACGTCTCGGTCATTCTGCACGGCGGCGAGCCCCTCCTGCTCGGGCCCGCGCGCATGCGCGAGGTGCTCACCGAGCTGCGCGACATCGTGAGCCCGGTGACCACGCTGCGGCTCGGCATGCAGACGAACGGCGTGCTCCTCACCGAGCGCTTCGCCGCGCTGCTGGCCGAGTTCGACGTCCGGGTCGGCGTCTCGATCGACGGCGACCGCCAGGCAAACGATCTGCACCGGCGCTACCGCAATGGCGCCAGCAGCTACGACCAGGTTCTGCGGGCGCTGGAATTGTTACGCCGCCCCGCTTTCCGGCGGCTCTACTCGGGTCTGCTGTGCACAGTGGACGTCCGGTCCGATCCCCTCCGGGTCTACGAGGCGCTCGTGGCCCAGGCGCCACCGCGCATCGACTTCCTCCTTCCGCACGCCACCTGGGAAACGCCGCCGCTGCGCCCGGGCGGCGTTCCGGCTCCGTACGCCACCTGGCTCTCCGCGGTTTACCGCCGCTGGATCAGCGACGGCCGCCCGGTCGCGATCCGCCTGTTCGACTCGTTGCTGGCGCTGGCCGAGGGCCGGCCGAGCGGCAGCGAGTGGGTGGGCCTCGACCCGGTCGACCTCGCGGTGATCGAGACCGACGGCGAGTGGGAGCAGGCCGACTCGCTCAAGACCGCGTTCGACGGAGCCGCCGCGACCGGCATGACGGTCTTCACCCACACCGCCGACGACGTGGCCGCCGCGCCCGAGCTGGCCCGCCGCCGCTCCGGCCTCGACGGCCTCAGCCCGGTCTGCCGGCGGTGCCCGGTGGTCGGCCAGTGCGGGGGCGGCCTGTTCGCGCATCGTTACGGCGCCGGGACCTTCGACAACCCGAGCGTCTACTGCGCCGATCTGAAAGAACTGATCATGTTCGTGAACGACAATCCCCCGCCGGCGCCCGCGGACGCCGACCCCTCCCTGCTGCCGCCGGCGGTGCTCGACCGGATAGCGGTGTCGGCCGGTGACGGCGATGCCGTCCGCCGGCTCGACGAGGCGCAGAACGCCATCGTCCGCGGTCTGCTGGTCAAGGTCGCGGCCGGGCTGGAACCGACCGGGCCGTCAGCACACAACTGGGCCGTGCTGACCGACCTTGATCATGCCCATCCCGATGCCGTGGCCGGGGTGCTCGCCCATCCGTACATCCGGTCCTGGGCCGTTGAACTGCTTTCCGGCGCCGGGACCGGCACGTGGCAGGGCCCGGGATATCTCGGGTCGATCGCCGCGGCCGCCGCCTTCGCGGCCGGTGTGCCCGCACGGACCTTCGTCCCGGTGCGCGACGGCCGCGTCCACCTGCCGACGCTCGGCACGATCCTGCGGCCCGGCGTGGCCGACTCGATCGCCGAGCTCGGCGTCGGCGACGGCTCCCTGGCCGTGGACGGTGTCAGCGTCCGGCGCGACGACGAGACCGCTTGGCAGCCGAACCGATGGCTGGTCACCGACGGCCTGGCCGTCCTGCTCGAAGACCTCGACCCGCACCGCGACTGCCACAAGCTCCCGGCCTCCGACCGGCTCAGCGACGACGCCGCCCAGCGCTGGGCGGCCGCTTTCGCCGAGGCCTGGCGGATCCTGAAGGACGAGGCACCCGGTCACGCCGAGGAGCTGCGGGTGGGTCTGCGGGCGATCGTGCCGCTGCGCCTGACCGGCGACGGGGTGAGCGAGGCCTCGACCGCCCGGCAGGCCTTCGGCAGCGTGGCCGTGACCGAAACCGATCCGGCCTCGCTGGCGGTGCTGCTGGTGCACGAGTTCCAGCACAGCAAGATGAACGCGCTGCTCGACATCTGCAACCTGGTCGACGTCACCAAGTCCAACAAGATCACCGTCGGCTGGCGGCCCGACCCCCGCCCGGCCGAGGCCGTCCTGCACGGCATCTACGCGCACGCCGCCGTCGCGGGCATGTGGCGGGTCCGCAGCGACCGGCACGTCGACGGCGCCGCCGCCGTCTTCGAGCAATATCGGGCCTGGACCACCGAGGCCATCCACGCGCTCGAGCGCGCGGACGCGCTGACCCCGGTCGGCTCGCGCCTGCTGCGGCAGGTCTCCGGCATGGTGAGCACCTGGGCGCCATGACCACCGCGATCCGCCAGCGCGCCCTGACCGCCCAGCTCCGGGCCCTGGGCCTGGCCGGTGGCGACGTGGTGCTCGTGCACTGCTCGATGCGCAGCGCCGGGCCGATCGCGGGCGGGGCGGCCGCCCTGGCCGGCGCCATCCGCGCCGCCGTGGGCCCGGGCGGAACGCTGGTCGTTCCCGCGCAGACACCCGGCAACTCGGTGAGCAGCGACGCCTACCGGGCCGCGACCGACGGGATGACCAACGAGGAGCGGCGGGCCTACGAAGATCGGATGCCCGGCTTCGACGTCCGCCGCACCCCCTCGTACGGCGTCGGCGCCTTCGCCGAATACGTCCGCCGCCGGCCGGGCGCCCTCCGCAGTGGACATCCGCAGACCTCGTTCAGCGCGTGGGGCCGCCGGGCCCGTGAGCTCATGCGCGTGCACGACCTCGACAGCCACCTCGGGGAGCGGTCGCCGCTGGCCGCCCTGGAGCGGGCGAACGCCAAGACGCTCCTGCTCGGCGTCGGATACGAGTCGTGCACGGCCCTGCACCTGGCCGAATACCGACTCCGGCGGCCGCCGATCGTGCGCCAGTACCGCTGCTACGAGCTCGAACGGGGCCAGCGCGTCCGCCGCGACTTCCACGCGCCCCATCTCGACGCCGCGCCGTTCACCAGCATCGGCCTGAGCCTCGACGATCAGCCGTTCACCCGGAAGGGCACGATCGGGCGGGCACCGGCTCGTCTGCTACCCATCCGGGCGATGGTCCGGTTCGCGGTCGGGTGGCTGGATCGTAATCCGGCGCGGGAGAACCTGGCCTCCATCTGATTACCTCTCTAGTCTGAGGTTAACGTCACGGAGCGCGCCGTTCGGGGGAGCAGTTAGTGATCACGCCGAGATGACTCTCGATAGAGGTTCCTCGGCCGACGCCCGGTACTTCTATCTCAGTTATGCCCCGATACCGTCGCCGGACGACCGGCTCCTGGGCGACCACTGGGTGCGCCGCTTCTTCGTCGACCTCAACGCGGCCATCGACGAGCAGCCCGGGCGCCGCATCCGCCGGCCCGGCTTCGCCGACTTCGTGGTGCCGCCGTCGGAGGACCGCCAGGCGCAGCGCCAGCGCGCGCTGACCGAGGCCGACGTCCTTGTTCCGCTGTACACACCGGAATATCTGAACCGGCACGAGTCGAGGCGCGAGCGCGACTGGTTCCGGCAGCGTGTCGTGCGGGCCGGACGGGCGCCCGACGGCGCGAACATCCTGCCGGTGCTGTGGACACCGTCGCCGCTGCGGGCCCACCGCGCCGAACAGGAACGGGCCCTGCTCATCGCCCGCGACGTCGAGGCGTACGCGGACAGCGGCATGAGCGCGCTGTGCCGATTATTGATCTACCAGGGCGAATATCAGAAGATCGTGCGGCGGATGGCCCGGCACATCGTCGAGACCGCCGCCAGCTCTCCCCTCCAGGTCACGTCACCCTCGGCCCAGCCGGCCGTGACCCCGCCCCCACCGGTCGACATCCCCTTCCGGACGGTGCTGATCACCTCCGACTGGGCGCCCACGGCCGGCGACGCCGCAGCGGCCAACGGATACGAGTCGCTGCGCAGCCAGTGGCGGCCCTTCCCGGGCCAGCCGCCCGTGGTGGCCGACATCGTGCTCGCCGTGGAACGCCTGCGCATGCCGGCCCGGGTCCACGATTTCGTGCCGGCCGGCGACCTGTTCGAGCACTGCCCCGGCATCATCGTGATCGACACCCGGGTGCTCGGCACGGCCGGCGCCGCGGTGATCCGCGAGGCCGCGAGCTGCCTGCGCAGCTGGGTCGGCGTGGTGCTGATCGCGGACGGCCCGGCCGGCGACCAGCTCGACCGGGTGGCCGAACACTTCCCGGCCCACGCGGGACTGCTCAAGGCCACCGCGTACGACGAGTGGCGCTCCGGCATCAACGGTCTGGCCCACCGCATGCGGCGCCGCTATCTCGACGAACACCCGGCCTATCCACCGCCCGGCCGGCCGACCAGGCGGCCGCGGTTGTGGGACAGCATTCCACCCAGCACGGAGTGATCACATGGCGCAGCGGGACGGGAAAGTCGTCACGTTCTACTCCTACAAGGGCGGCACCGGCCGCACCATGGCGCTGGCCAACGTCGCCTGGATCCTGGCCGCGAACGGCAAGCGCGTCCTGGCCGTCGACTGGGACCTCGAGTCGCCCGGCCTGGCCCGGTTCTTCGCCCCGTTCATCGACCGTGACGCGCTCGACAGCATGTTCGGCGTCATCGACCTGATCGAGGACTACGAGCTGTCCACCGCCACCCAGTCCGACAAGGACGGCGAACGCTGGCACGAGCAGTACGCGCGGGTGCACAAGTACTCGTTCTCGCTGAACTGGCAGCACTTCCCCAAGGGCGGCACTCTCGACTTCCTGTCGGCCGGGCAGCAGAACAACGACTACGCCGGATATCTGGCCGGCATGAACTGGGACGACTTCTACGAGCGCAAGGGCGGCGGCCAGTTCTTCGACGCGCTGCGGGCCGACATGAAGAAGCACTACGACTACGTCCTGATCGACAGCCGCACCGGGTTCTCCGACGTCTCCGACATCTGCACCATCCACCTGCCCGACATCCTGGTCACCTGCTTCACCCTTAGCGAGCAGGGCATCGTCGGCGCGGCCAAGGTGGCCCAGCTCGTCGAGCACCGCTACGACAAACGGCGCATCCGGGTGCTGCCGGTGCCGATGCGGATCGACCCGGCCGAGAAGGTCAAGGCCGACACCGGCCGGGCCGTGGCCCGGCAGCGCTTCACCGGCCTGCCGAGCGGCCTGGGTGAGGCCGAACGGGATCGCTACTGGGCCCGGATGCAGGTGCCCTATCAGGCTTTCTACGGGTACGAGGAGCTGCTGGCGACCTTCGCCGACCAGCCCGGCTCCAACGGCTCGCTGCTGTCGGCGTACGAGGTGCTGGCCTACGAGATCACCGAGGGCGACGTCCAGTCGCTGCCGCCCATGGCCACCGCCCTGCGGGAGCGGATCAACGCGCGGTTCGCCCGCACGCCCGCCTCGGTCGAGAACGAGGTGGTGCTGCGCCACTCCTCGTACGACCGGGTGTGGGCCGAGTGGATCGGCCATCTGCTGGTCGCGGCCGACGTCAAGGTGGTCGACCCGTGGTTCCCGGACGCCGGCGGCGACGTCTCCGGCGCGGCCCGCGAGCTGCTGATCGTCTCCGAGTCGAACGCCACCGATGACGCCGTGGCCGGCGCCGCCGACCGGTCACCCGACCAGGTGCCGCTGGTCGTCTACGTGTCCGACGTGCGCCGCCTCGCGCATGTGCCGCCCTCGCAGACCGTCTCGATCGCCGGGCTCGAGGCCGAGGCGGCGGCCGCCCGGATCCTGCGCCTCATCGGCCGCGAGGGTGCGCCCTCCGATGTGGAGCTGCCAACCAGCCCGCGCTTCCCGGGCGCCGACAACTCGGTCTTCGAGGTGCCCGGCCGCAACACCCGGTTCACCGGTCGCGAGGAGGATCTGCGCCAACTCCGTACCCACCTGCGCAGCAGCCCCATGGTCGTGCTGGCCAGCCCCGGCCCGGTGGCGTTGCAGGGCATGGGCGGCATCGGCAAGAGCCAGCTGGCGCTGGAGTACGCCCACCGCTACCGGGCCGCCTACGACGTCGTGTGGTGGATCGACGCCGACCAGGTGTCGTTCCTCGAGTCGGCGCTGGGCGACCTGGCCACCTCGCTCGGCCTGAGCCCGTCCGACTCCAACCGTGACAACGCCCGGGCCGTGCTCCAGGCGCTGCGGCACACCGACCTGCGCTGGCTGCTGATCATGGACAACGCCGACGAGGTGGACGGCGTCCTGCCCTACGTGCCCGAGGGCAAGGGCCACGTGCTGATCACCTCGCGCAACCTCCAGTGGGCCGATCGGGCCACCGCGCTTCAGGTGGACGTGTTCAAGCGCGAGGAGAGCAAGCAGCACCTCATCCAGCGGGTGCCGACCATCGAGGAGGAGCAGGCCGACCGGATCGCGGCCCTGCTCGGCGACCTGCCGATCGCCATCGCGGCCGCCGCCGCCTGGCTGGCCGACACCGGCGCCTCGGTCGAGCAATATCTCTCCGAGATCGTCCAGGCCGGTGGCAGCGCGGTGATGGAGCCGCACAAGAACGAGTCGGTCGAGGCCACCTGGGAACTGTCGCTCAGTCACCTGCGCGAGACCTATCCGGCCGCCTACCGGGTGCTCCAGCTCTGCTCGATGTTCTCCCCGGAGATCGCCACCGACCTGGTCTACAGCGACGCCTTCGCCGAGGCCCTGGTTCCCTATCACTCCCAGGTGACCACCGAGCGCCTGATCCGCCAGCAGCTCGTGCAGCAGGCCCACCGGCTCGCCCTGGTCCGGGTCGACCTGCGGGCCGACAACCCGTCCAGCAGCGAGACCGGCCGCGGTGGCTTCGTCGTCATGCACCGCCTGCTGCAACACGCCGTCCGCTCCCGCATGACCGAGAACGACCGGGAGGAGGCCCGCCGCCAGGTCCACCTCGTGCTGGCCGCGGCCCGCCCGAGCGACGAGGTCGACGATCCGGAGGACTGGCCGAAGTTCCGCATGATCTGGCCGCACCTCGATGTGTCGAAGGCGCCGCTGAGCCGGGTGCCCAAGGTCCGCGAGCTGATGATCGACCGGGTGCGCTACCTCCAGCTCCGCGGTGAGCTCGAGGCCGGCCGGCGGCTCGGCGAGGAGGTGGCCGGCACCTGGGAGGGCATGCTGCGCGACGAGACCGACGCGCAGGCGGCGGCCGACCTGCGGCGCCAGCTGCTGCACCTGCAGTTCAACCTGGGCAACATCCTGAGCTTCCTGGGCCTGCTCAAGGAGTCGCACGCGCTCGACGCCGAGGTGCTGGAGCGCCAGCGGGAGTTACTCGGCCACGATCACCCGCACACGCTGATGACCGCCGGCGGCCTCGCCCGCGACCTGCGCGGCCTGGGCCAGTACAGCGAGGCCCTGGCGCTGGACGCGAGCACCTTCGCCGCCTGGAAGACGAACTTCGGCGAGGTCCACTGGCGGTCGCTCAAGGCGCTCAACAACCTCGCGAGCACCCAGCGGCTGATGGGCGATTTCCGGGAGGCCCGCAAGAACGACGAGATGGTGCTGGCCGGCCGCCGCCTGCTCCGGCACGCCGAACACCCGGACACGCTCATCTCGTCGGCCTACGTCGGGATCGACATGCGCGACGCCGGCGACTACGAGCAGTCGATCACCCGGCTCCGCGGTGTCTACCGCGACCTGCTGCGCACGCGCGGACCGGAAGACCTCATGACCCTGCGCACGCAGACCAATCTCGCGGTCTCCCTGCGCGCGGCGGGCCAGCCGGTCGAGGCCGGTGAGCTGCTCGGCGCCGCCCTCAAGACGCTGACCGACCGCTTCGGGCCGGACAACCCCGAGACGCTGACCTGCCGGCTCAGCCTCTCGATCAACCTGCTCCAGGTCGACCAGCACCAGCTCGCGGGCGAGGAGCTCACCGAGGTGCAGCAGATCTATCTGCGCAACCTCGGGCCGCGCCACCCGCTCACCCTGGTCTGCCAGCTCAACCTGGCCATGGTGGCGCGCTACGCGGGCGACCTCGACCGGGCCCGGGCGCTGGCCTCGGAGGCGGCCGACCTGCTGGCCGACGCGCTCGGCGACGACCATCCGTACGCCCTGTCGGGCTGGATGAACCTGGCCATCTCCATCGCCGAGCAGGCCGACCCGCCCGAGGGCCGCGCCGCGGCCGACCAGGAGGCGCTGCGCCTGCTGCAGCGCGCCTCGGACGGGCTCAACCGGGTGCTGGGCGAGGACCACCCGAACGCCCTGCGCTGCCGGGCCAACCTGCTGCTCCTGCAGGAGCGGCTGGAGCCGGGCCGGCGCAGCCAGCAGATCGACGCGACCGCCCGGCGCCTGGCCCGGCGGCTCGGCGAGGGCCATCCCGCGGTCGCCGCCATCCGCGAGAGCAAGTTTCAGCGGCGCATCATCGACCCGCATCCGATCTGATCTGCGGGTGGTCGGGCCGGGTCAGCCAGGCCAGGATCTCCGGCAGCACGGCCACCGCGCCGAAGTGCGCGGTGTGCCGCTGCACCTGCACCTCGGAGCTCTGGATCTGCCCGGCCAGCCACCGCGTGTGGCTGGCCGGGGTGAAGTTGTCGTCGGCGCCGTGCCACAGACGTACCGGCATCTTGATCTCGGACAGAGCGAAACCCCAATCCGAGCGCAGAGCCAGTACGTCATCGATCCAGCCGCCGGGGCCGTCACGCAGAGCCTCCGCGTAGGCGTCGAGCAACTGCCGGCGGATCGGCACCCCGGCCACGGCCTTGCGGTCGGCCTCGGTCATCTGCTCGATGAGGAACTCGAGCAGCGAACCCGGATCGTCGATCACCTTGGCCGCGCGCCGCCGCAGCTCCTGCACCAGCAGCGCGTCGTCGTGCCCGGCGCTGCGGAAGTCGCGGACGTTGGCGTCGGTCATGCCGCCGAACCAGTCCAGCCCGGCCGCGTCGGACGGGGCCATGCCGACCAGGACGGCCGCGCGCAGCACCCGGTCGGGCAGCAGGGCGGCGCAGGCCAGCGCGTGCGGGCCACCGCCCGAGCGGCCCACCACCGAGAACTCGCCGAGGCCGAGATGGTCGGCGATCGCCGCCACGTCACCGGCCGCGTCGGCCACACTGCGCCCCGGCGACCGGCTGGAGCCGCCGTAGCCGGGCCGGTCGTACGAGATCAGGCGGACACCCTGGCGATAGAGCACGCTCGGCCGCGGGCGGGGGCCGCTGCGGCTGCCGGGGGTGCCGTGCAGCAGGAACACCGGCCGCCCGTTCCCCGCTCCGACCGCGTCGACGGCGAGGATCCTCCCTCCCGTACGGACGACGTGCTCATGGCGTGTCTGCGGGTGGGACAACCCGGGCCTCCTCGAATGCCGTCAGCTCCGCCAGCGCGCCGGCGAGGGTGTCGTCGCCGGGCTGCCGGCCGTGCGCGCGCAGATAGTCGGTGAGGATGCGGCTCAGGCGCGCCTCGTCCAGGAACTCGTCCGGCCGGCGCTGGGCCAGCAGGCGCGTCATGGCCGCCGGCGCAATCTTGCGCCAGGCCTGGTCGGGAAAGCCACTGAGTGCGATGAGCAGCCACAACGCGGTGCGGTTGCCGACGCCGGCGTCGGCGAACTGCTCGACCATCTCGGCCGAGACCATCGCCTCCTCCACCGGCAGCTCGGCCAGCCGGCTCTCCACATCGGCCACCACGGCGCGGACCTGCGCAGCGTACCGCTCCGGCAGCCGGTTCAGCCCGGTGCGCAGGATCAGCGCGTGCAGGACGGCGTGCCCCTCGGGCGCGCCCACCGAACGGAGAAGATCGGGAAATTCGTCCATGAGGTACGGGCACGAGACGATCAGCTCGGCCGGAGCCGTGACCGACATGGGCAGCCTGCTCAGCGCCACCCGGGTCAGCGCGCACACCAGGTCGGGCGGCAGCTGCCGGCCGTCCTCGGCCAGGCATTCGAGCAGCAGCGCGGCCGTCGTGCTGGACACCGCCTCGGGCCGCTCGGTGGCCCGTTCCAGCAGCCGGCGGTAGCCGCGCTCGTCGTACAGGGTCAGGGCGTTGAGTGACGGCACCGGCCAGCGCCGGGTGGCCAGCTCGACCATGTCGGCGTGGAAGCGGCCACTCTCGAAGCTTTCCGGCTGGTGGCCGCGCCACGTGCGCGCCCCCGCCTGCAACTGCCCGTACGCGGTGATGTCGCCGACCAGCCGGGCCTCCTCGGCCGCCACGTTCAGGCCGTTGCCGAGCTGCTCCCGGCGCACGGCGGTGATCCGCCCCTCGCCGTCACGGCCCAGCCAGCTGATCATCGCGAGCTGGCCCTTCTCGTCGAGGCCGGCCCGCCACAGTCGTACCGTCGAAGTCCAGGTCGTCTCGTCCATCAGGCTCGTGTGCAGCACCCCGCGCTCGCCGGCGACCAGGGCGGCCAGGCTGACCAGGTTGGCGGTGTAGGCGGCGAGCAGGCGCACCGGGTCGTAGCGCGAAGGCTCGTAGCGGTCGATCCCCGCGATGTCGTTGCGCTGCCGGGCCTCGGCCAGCAGAGCCACGACGGTCTCACCGACGGCGGCCCGCTTCTGCGGTGTCAGCTTGGCGCTGAGCTCCTTGGCGAACATCATCACGGCGTCCCGCTTGACCAGCGGCTGGTGCGAGAGCAGGGCCCGGAACCGCCCGGTGCCGAGCTGGGCGCCGGAGCCGGCCCGCAGGAAACGGCGGAGCTCGGCCAGGTCGCCCAGCGAGTTGATGACGTGATCGGCGATGAGGAAATCGCCGAAGGTCGCGTGCAGGAACTCGTACGTCCGCCTGGTGTCCTCGCCCTGAAGATCGTCCGGCCCGTAGACCACGAAGAACGCCGTCGTCACGAGCTGCTCCGGCCCGAGCTGATCGCCCGGCGGCCCCGCGTCGTCGCCCGAGGCTCCGAAACAGGCCAGGTCGGCGCGCAGATGAGCCCGGTTGACCACCTCACGGTTGCGGTTGAACATGGCGAACGCGGTGATCGCCAGATCGTGGCGGAGCCGCTCCTCGGCGGCCGTCCGCTCCTCCGGCGACGGCGCCCGCGGCGACTTCTCGGCCACCTGCCGCCGGATGAAGGCGGTGAGCAGCCCGGTGAACAGGTCGGACTGCGAGATGTCGTAGTCGGGCCGCTGATCGACGCTGTGCTCGTTGTAGTAGATCGCCAGCAGGGTCAGAAGCAACGGCTGACGGACCAATTCCCCGTACGACAGCAGATCGCGGGCCACCAACGGCCGGAAACCGGCCTGCTTCTCGTTCTCCTTGTTGACCGCCTCGACCCAGTCCCCGATCTGCTGATCGGCAAGATCTTCGAGCCGGACCAGGACGGTGCCGTACGGCAGACTGGCCCGATCCATGACCAGCATGCGTGACGTGACGATCGGGATCATCGAAAATCCGAGCTCCCACTGCCGCTCCTGAAACTCGGCCACCCGCTCGATGTACTGCGAATGCGCCGTGCCGGTGGCCTGCACCAGCTCGTCGAACCCGTCGAAGACGACGACTACGGTGGTCCGCTTGGACGCCTCCCGCAGATCCTTCCACCGGATCCGGTCATCCATGATCTGCTCGATCGCCGACTCGATCTGCTCGGCCGGATTTTTGTCACCCGTCATCAGCCGCAGGGGAACCACGATGGCCGTGAACCGGGCGGCCGGAAGCCGCGCCGCGATGACCCGGGTGAGAAGGGTCTTGCCGGCACCCGGCTGCCCGAGAATCAACAGTGGACGGTGAAGGCTCTCCGGATCGGTCAGATAGTCACTGAGAAAACCGACCAGGTCGGCACTCCACCGCTGCTCCTTCCACCACTCCTCCTGCTCCGGCTTGGCGTACCGGTCGTACTCCGCGATGCGGAAGTCCGGGCTGATGAACCCCTTCTCGACCGTCGGAATGCCCAGGTGGAAGTCGATGCCCTTGATCCGCAGCAAAGGCTGCTTGAACACCACGCTCAAGGAGGCGGCCAGCCGATCGAGCGAATCCCGGAGCGGATCGGTCACGACCGACGGCATGGGCCCATGCAGCCCCGACAGATTGCCGAAGAGATCCTCCAGAGCGTCGAGCCGGTTGACGACGCGCTCGGTCATCTCCCGGTTGTCGATGACCCCATGCTCGAGAGCCTGCCGAAGGGTCCGGAACCCGAACTCGGGCAGATCGGCCGCGAGCCGATCGAACCGGTCGTCGTAGTAGCGCATGCTCCGCTCGACAACGCGCGTGCGGAGCGAGCTGTGATCGAGCCCGCGCCGAACATCAGGCCAGGCGGCAAGCCCTTCACAGAAGACAATGGTGGCGTCGTAGAGAGCGACATAGGCGTTCTCGACATCGGTACGGGCCTCACCCAGCCCCAGCACCGACGACGGAAGCGGAAAGCCCCCACCGTCGATCTCGTCGGCCAGCGACCGCCCGCGCCCGTCCCCCGAGGCGACAGCGCCCTTCTCGGAGTCGGTCAGCTCGAGCCGGTCGAAGCCCGGCCCCACCTCATCCCGGAAGGCGTCGAAGAAGGCGGAGAGGGCCAAGACGGTGTGGCTGGCTTCGAGCAGCTCGTAGTAGGACTTGCCACCGGAGGTACGGATCCGCCCGGCCGGATTACCGGTGAAATCACGGACGGCTTGGAGAAGAGCGTTCTTGGGCCCGAGAAGGGCGAGGGTGGCCCCTTGAGAGAGGGCACCACCGGTGAGCAGCCCCGCCGACAACACCTTGTCGATCTGCGAGATCCGGGCATTCCCCGGGGCCAGCCGGCGCATCGCTTCCCGATAGCTGAGGCTAGATCGGCGAGCCATCCCCGGAGCATACGGACTCCCATAACGGAACGCCATCGACCGATCCCGCTAGGTGATCATGCCTTGCAGGGAAGCTCCTCGCGGGTCCAAATGCCACGTACGTGTCAGCGAGCATCTCGGACGAACCGTCGCGCGATCCCTGCCGTACCCGGTGGCGACAGTGCCCGACTCCCCGATCGAGGAGGGCCCGCTTCGACAGGAAGACCATCGTGCTGCCCCTCTCCGGCGTGACAACGCGCCATGAGGGCCTAACGATCATCGCAGAGACCGAGGCATCGGCTTGGCGTCATCAATAGAGCGCCCATCGTCGCCCGGTCCACCGGCGGGCGCCAAGCAAGACATCGCCTTGGTGCCGAAGGAGGTGCGGGAAGTGGCACGCCGGCGCTTCAGGCCGCAGGGCCCAGTGTGCGTAGATGCCGATTCGGCGACAGGCGGTCGCAACGCGAGGCCAGGCTGATTTGGCCCGCAACCCGGCTACCGACGTTGCAATCCCCAACGTTTCACAGCGGCACCCATGGCTGACTTGTCATGGTCCTAATAAAAGGGATTGCAGCGACATTACATTGGATGTTTCACCGATATTGACACAGATATTTCATGGACCCGCTGCTCCGTCTCAGACCGCTCGCTGAACAAGTTTGCACCGACGTATCGATTGTGGGTTCATTGTGCCCATGACACGTACGGATCCGTCGGGCCCCGACGTCACCCCGAAGGTGGCACCCTCCTTGGAAACCCGGCGCTTCTTCCTCAAGCGCTCACGTCGGAAGTCCGCCCCCGTCAGACGCGCGTTCATCCAGCGCCCACCAGGGTGTAGGCCGCGCCGAGGTCCACTTGCCACCTTCGTCAACAGAGGAGACTCCCGCGCGCTGAATGCCTATCTCTACCTCCTCGCGATCACGAGTGGTGATCTTGACGAGGTGGGTTGGATCTACACCCTCGACAGCCGCGTTTGGGCTCGCGCTTTCGGCACTACCGAACACGCGACTGACGGCTCGGCCGTTACCGCCGTCGTCCGAATCCTTGATCGTCTTCAAAAGCGCCGGTTGATCACCTGGAAGCGCGTTCGTCCCCGCAGCCCGGACATCACGGTCACCCTGCTGAAAGAGGACGGCAGTGGAGATCCGTACACCCGGCCGGGAAGATCGAACACTGACGCGTTCATCAACCTGCCATTCGGCTTCTGGTACGACGAGTGGGACCAGAAACTCAGCCTGCCCGCTACCGCCATGCTCCTTGTTCTTTCCGCCGAATACCGGTCGACTGCGCTGCCCAGCGGTCGCGTCCATGACTGGTACGGGTGGTCGGCCGACACGGCTGAAAGAGGATTCGACGACCTGGCGACCTGCGGCCTTCTCTCGATACAGAAGACCGCCAGGACGGCCCCCAACTCCCCTACCGGCTGGACCGTCGAGAACCGCTATGCCCTCCAGCAGCCGTTCAAGCACCGTAGGCGCAGCAAGCAGTCATCCAAGGCCCCTACGCCCGAGAAGTCCGATGTCCAGCAGTTCATGTCGGCGCTGTCGTCCCCAGATGGCGGCTGGTCGGATGACACATCTGGCTGAGCGGTGAGAACGACCAAATTCTCACGACTACAGCAAGACGGCCTCCGGGCGGCTGCAACCACCCGAAGGCCGAGTCCAGCAAAGCCCCATCCCTGCACCAAGCGAAACGAGGTATCGCCAGATCATGCCCAGGATAGTTCGCGGTCGTCACGGTCGCGACGATGAGATGGACGACGAAACCACCAGCCGCACACTGCCCCTCCGCTGGGGCGTCATCTTGGCTACCGGGTTGAGCAGCGGTCTTGCCGTAGGCGCAGCCGACCCTGTCGCGGGCATCACCGTCGGGCTCGCTGTCGCGACCTTTCTCCACCGGGTGCTCGCAAGGCGCTAGTCGCCCCAGAGCCCGGCTGGCGCGTCAGCGCGCAGCCGGGCTCACGACAGACCGAGCCAGCCGTTGCAGGGCAGGCCGGCGCCGGGTCGCATCGATTTGTGCTCAGCTGGCCTGGCAGGGTCGCGGACAACTGGGATCTCCGTTGTCGAGGTGGACCCGAGCAGTCTTGATACTTCGGGCCTCTGCCGTGCGCGCGTTACGCGCCGTCACCAAAGTCGGCCGCGGAGGTCGAAGGCCGTTGTTGGCGCGGGTACGCTTCGTGATCGCGGGAGGGAAGTTGCGGGACGACACAACAAGGCTGCTCGGGCGGCGGCGTGAGCGGGAAACGCTTGATGGGCTGCTTCGGGATGTAGGCGACGGGCGCAGTCGGGTGCTGGCTCTCCACGGTGAGGCCGGCGTGGGTAAGAGCGCTCTCCTCGACTACCTCGAAAAGCAGGCCGCTCAATTCCGGGTCGTGCGGGCCGCTGGGGTCGAGCTCGAGTCGGACATCGCCTACTCGGCGTTGCAGCAGCTCTGTGCTCCCCTTCTTACTCATCTCGACAAGCTGCCCGATGTTCAGCGGACGGCCCTCTCGATCGCGTTCGGGCTGACCTCGGGGCCTCCGCCGGAGATGTTGCCTCTGGGCATGGCTGTGCTGGGGCTCTTTGCCGAAGCCGCCGGCACCAAGCCTCTCGTCTGTGTCGTCGATGATGTGCAATGGCTTGACCGGCATTCGGGGCTTGTGCTGGCCTTTGTCGCCCGGCGGCTCGATGCCGAGTCGGTGGCTCTTGTGCTCGCCGCTCGTACGCCTGGTAACAGCCTTCTCAAGGATCTTCCCGAGTTGCGGATCGACGGGCTCGGGGATGCCGACGCCCATGCTCTGCTCGATTCGGTTCTGGTGGGGTCGGTTGATTCGCGCGTCCGGGATCGGATCGTGGCCGAGACTCATGGCAATCCGCTTGCTCTTCTCGAACTGCCGCGGGATCTGTCGCCGGCCGAGTTGGCCTTTGGGTTCGGTGGGCACAGCACCTCGCTCGCGGGGCGTGTCGAAGAGGGCTTCCGGCGGCGCATCGGTGGGCTTCCCGGTGAGACCCGCCGGCTGATGCTGGCCGCGGCGGTCGAGCCGGTCGGAGACGTACCCCTGCTGTGGCGTGCTCTTGAACTGCTCGGTGTCGGGCCGGACGCGGCGGGGGCGGCGTCGGCCGAAGGGCTCCTGGAGGTGGGCAGCCGGGTTCGGTTCCGTCATCCGCTCGTGCGGTCGGCCAGCTGGCGGTCGGCCGATCCAGGTGAGCTTCGGCGGGTGCACGCGGCGCTGGCCGAGGTCACCGATCCGGGGCTCGACCCTGACCGGCGGGCCTGGCATCGGGCGCATGCTGCTGTCGGGCCCGATGAGGAAGTCGCGGGTGAGCTCGAACGTTCCGCCGACCGGGCGCTGGGCCGGGGCGGGCGGTCGGCGGCTGCTTCCTTCCTGGAACGGGCCGCGATTCTCACGCCGGATCCGAAGAAGCGCGCGGCCCGCACCATCGCCGCCGCCCGGGCCCGGCTCGAGGCCGGTGCGACCTCCGACGTGCCGGATCTGCTGGCCGCGGCCGAGCTGGGGCCGCTCGGGCCGTTGCAGCGGGCCGATCTGGAGCGGGTTCGGGCCAAGGTGGCCTTCGCCGTCAATCCGGGCAGCGCCTCCGGTTCGCTGCACGCGGCCGCGGGGCGGCTGGCCGATCTCGACGCGGCGGCGGCCCGGCAGACGTATCTCGAGGCGCTCGGCTCGGCCGTGCACGCGGGGCGGCTCGGTGGGGCCGCCGCTCTGAAGAGCACCGCCGAGGCGGCCCGTGGTCTTCCGGCGGGGGACGACCCGGCCGGGCTGTTCCTCACCGGGCTCATCACCTGGAGCCTTGACGGCTATGCGCCGGCCGTCCCCCGGTTCGCGGCCGCCCTCGACGCCGTGACCGGCGACGACGACATGGATCTGCTCTGGCTGGCGGCGATGGTCGCGCTGGAGATCTACGACGACGCGGCCTGGGATCGGCTCGCCCGGCACGGGCTGGACTACGCGCGGCGGCTCGGTGCGCTGCCGATTCTGCTCACCGCGCTGTCGTACCGGACCTCGTCCTTGATCTTCTCGGGTCGTTTCGCCGACGCGCAGGGGCTGGCCGACGAGTCGATCACCGTGGCCGAGTCGACCGGCCGGCAGGGGCCGCTGGCCAACACGATCTTCATGGCCGCCCATCGGGGACGTGAGGCGCAGGCGCTGGAGCTGATCGCGACGGCCGAGCGGGACGTCACCGAGCTCGGCGTGGGGCGGCTGCTCGGCATCACCGGCTACGCGAAGGCGGTGCTCTCCAACGGGCTCGGCAACTTCGAGGCGGCCGCGAGGGCGGCCCGGTTCAGCGCCGAATATCCGGACCTCTCGTCGTACGGCTGGTCGCTGAGTGAGCTGGTCGAGGCGGCGAGCCGGACCGGTGACCTCGACGTCGCGATCGAGGCCCGCGACCTGTTGGCCGAGCGGACAACGGCCGCCGGCACGCGGTGGGCGCTGGGGGCGCGGGAGCTGGCCTACGCTCTGACCGAGCCGGCGCCGGAGGAGCATTACCGGGCGGCCATCGACCATCTGGGCGGCGGTCGGCTCGGCCTTCTTCAGGCAAGGGCGCGATTGCTGTACGGCGAGTGGCTGCGCCGCGCCAACCGTCGCGGCGACGCCCGGGTCGTGCTGCGGGCGGCGCACGAGGCCTTCGCCACCATGGGGGCCGAGGCGTTCGAGGATCGCGCCGGACGTGAGCTCGTGGCCACGGGCGAGACCGTACGGAAGCGGTCCCTGGGCGTACCGGACGATCTGACCCCGCAGGAGGCGCAGATCGCGCGACGGGCGATCGAAGGCCTGACCAACCCCGAGATCGCCGCCGCTCTCTTCCTCAGCCCGCGCACTGTCGAGTGGCACCTCCGCAAGATCTTCAACAAGCTCGGCATCACGTCGCGGCGCGAGCTGGCCGCGGCCCTGGGTGACTCAGGGCGCCCGTGACCCGCGGGCCTTCTCCTGCTCCAGGAGAGCGTCGAGATCATCCAGGCGGTGCAGGCCGCGCAGCGGCTGCCGCATCCGGTGATTGCCGGCCAGGGCCTGTTCATGACGGGCGAGAAAACTCCAATATCCGGCGGTGTACGGGCACGCGTCGTCGCCCGCGCGCACCTTGGGGTCGTACCGGCAGCCGCCGCAGTAGTCGCTCATCCGGTTCACATAGGACCCACCGGCCGCGTACGGCTTCGTGCTCATCCGCCCGCCATCCGCGAATTGGCTCATACCAACCACGTTGGCCGTCATGACCCACTCGTAGCCGTCGACGAAGCAGCGGTGGAACCAGTCGGCCACCGCGCCGGGCCGCCAGCCGCGCTGCATCGCGTAGTTGCCGAGCACCATCAGCCGCGGGATGTGATGCACCCAGCCGCGATCGCGGACACCGGCCAGCACGTCGGACAGGCAGCGCGCCCCGACCGCGTCGGCGTTCAGCTCGGCGAACCATTTCGGCAGTTCACGCCGGGCGTGCAACTCGTTGCGAGCCCGATATTCGGGCTCGAAGTACCAGTAGAGATGCCAGATGAAGTCACGCCAGCCGAGGATCTGCCGGACGAAGCCCTCGACGCTGGCCAGGGGCGCGGCTCCGCTCCGATAGGCCTGCTCGGCGCGTTCGATCACCTCGAGCGGATCGAGCAGCCCCAGATTGATGGCCGGGCTGAGCATGCTGTGCGCCATCTGAGGATCGCCGGCGAGCATCGCGTCCTCGTACGGCCCGAACGCCGGCAGCCGATGCTCCACGAAATGCCGGAGCCGGGCCAGCGCCTCCCGCCGCGTGGCGGGGAAGAGGCGCGGTCCGTCATTACCGACAAAGGTGATGTCGTCCTCGCGCTCCCAGCGATCCAGATCGGCCCGTACCTCCTCGTCGATCTCGTCCTCGCTGATCGCGGGCGGCGCCGGCACATCGAGCCGCTCGGCCCCGCGCGGCGGCGGCTCCCGGTTGTCGGTGTCGAGATTCCATCGGCCTCCGGCCGGTTCAGACCCTTCCATCAGTACGTCGTGACGCTGCCGGGCAAACCGGTAGAAGTCCTCGAGCCGCAGATGGTCACGGCCACCCGCCCATGACACGAAGTCACCGGGCGCGGTCACGAAGCCCCGGGGCGGCAGCACCTCGACGTTCGGCAGCCGCCGGACGAGCCCCCGGGCCGCCCGCGAGGTCGGATGGCACACGCTGACCGGCTCGGTCACCGCCTCGGCATAGGTCTCGGCCCGGACCAGCCGGACGTTTTCATCCCGTGCCCGGTGCCGGAGCGCGGAGAGCACGAGATGGGCCTTTTGGCGGTGGAAGACACGGCGGCGAAAGACGGCTTTCGACTCCACGAGCAGCACAGGCTGATCGCGCGCGTCCTGAAAGTGCGGCCCCAGTTGATCGGCGAACAGCCAGCGACGCTCCATACCCGCATGGTGCCGCACCGAGCTCGCTCCCGCGTGATCATCGCCACGAGCCGACGAACTCTCCCCTCACGTGAGAGTAGGTTTCTCAGTGCTTTGCATTCTGAGTCGAAATGAGTTTTATGTCCGCCCTGTTGTTCCGTCCGGCCTGGTTGGCGTCGCCGCGAGTGTTTCGGACGGAGGTGCTGGCGGGGCTTGTTGTCGCGCTGGCGCTCATTCCCGAGGCGATCTCGTTCTCGATCCTGGCCGGGGTCGATCCGAAGATCGGGCTTTTCGCCTCGTTCACGATGGCGGTGACCATCGCGTTCACCGGTGGGCGGCCGGCCATGATCTCGGCCGCGACCGGGGCCATCGCGCTCGTCGTGGGGCCGCTGGCCAAGGAGCACGGGCTCGGGTTTCTGGTGGCGGCGGTCATTCTGGGCGGGGTCTTTCAGATAGTGCTGGCCCTGGTCGGGGTGGCCAAGCTGATGCGGTTCATCCCGCGCAGCGTCATGGTCGGCTTCGTCAACGCGCTCGCGATCCTCATCTTCTCGGCCCAGCTGCCGCACCTCACCGGCGTGCCGTGGCTGGTCTATCCGCTGGTGGCGATCGCGCTGGCGATCATCTGGTTCCTGCCGAAGCTGACCACCGCGGTGCCGGCGCCGCTGGTCGCCATCGTCGTTCTGACCGTTTTCACGCTCATCGCACACGTCGCCGTGCCGACCGTCGGCGACGAGGGCAAGCTCCCGGACAGCCTGCCGGTACTCGGCCTGCCCGACGTGCCGTTCGCCTTCGAGACTTTGAAGACCATTGCGCCGTACGCCCTGGGAATCGCTCTTGTGGGTCTGATGGAATCCCTGATGACCGCCAAGCTGGTCGACGACATCACCGACACGCGCTCCGACAAGACCCGGGAGTCGTGGGGTCAGGGCGTGGCGAACATCGTCACCGGCTTCTTCGGCGGCATGGGCGGCTGCGCGATGATCGGCCAGACGATGATCAACGTGAAGACGTCCGGCGCCCGCACCCGGCTGTCCACCTTCCTGGCCGGCGTGTTCCTGCTGATCCTGGTGGTGGCGCTCGGCGACGTGGTCGCCCTGATCCCGATGGCCGCCCTGGTCGCCGTGATGATCATCGTGTCGGTGGGCACGTTCGACTGGCACAGCGTCGCCCCGGCCACCCTCAAGCGCATGCCGGCCGGTGAGATCGTCGTGATGCTGGTGACCGTCGCGGGCACCCTGGCCACCCACAACCTGGCCGTCGGGGTCGTGCTCGGCGTGCTCACGGCCATGGTCGTCTTCGCCCGGCGGGTGGCACACTTCGCCACCGTGACCAGCGTTCCCGATACCGACGGCGGGTCGCGCGTCTACCGCGTACATGGGGAATTGTTCTTCGCTTCGAGCAACGACCTCGTGCACCAGTTCGACTACGCCGGCGACCCGGACCGGGTGGTGATCGACATGAGCGCCGCGCACATCTGGGACGCGTCCTCGGTGGCCGCGCTCGACGCCATCACCACCAAGTACGCGGCCCGCGGCAAACAGGCGGAGATCATCGGGTTGAACGAGGCCAGCACGAAGTTCCACGAGAACCTCAGCGGCAAGCTGGGCGCGGCGCACTGATGGCGCTCATGCGGATCGGCGAGGTGGCCGAGCGGACCGGCCTGAGCATCCGCACGATCCGCCACTACGAGGAAGCCGGCCTGATCGTCCCGTCGGCGCGCAGCGAGGGCGGGTTCCGGCTCTACACGGAGCCCGACCTCGACCGGCTCCGCGTCGTCAAGCGCATGAAACCGCTCGGTTTCACCCTGGAGGAGATGCGCGATCTGCTGGAGATCATCGACGCCCTCGAATCCGCGACCGGCGCTTCACGGGAGCCGCTGCTCGACCGGCTGGCCTCTTTTCACACGGCGGCCGAGGAGAGGGTTCGTCGACTGCGCGAGCAACTGGAGATGGCCGAGGGTTTCGCCCACCAGATGCTGACAACATTCCAGGCCGCAGCCGCATCTAGGTAGGTGTGGTTCAACGACGCAAGTTCCTCCTCGGAGCCGTGAGCGTGGCCGGCCTGGCCGCCTGCACCCCCTCCCGCTCCTCGTCCTCGGCCGCCAATGTCTGGGAGCAGCCGACGGCGGCCCCGCTCCGGCTGACCGCGCCCACCGGCCAGATCTCCCCGGCCGGCCCGGTGAAGGTGACGGTCGACGGCGGCCGGATCGAGTCGGTCACGGGTCTGGCCGGCGCGGTCGACGCCGACGGGGTGACCTGGCGGTCCTCGGGCGCCCTGGCCTACGACAAGACGTACAAGGTGACCGCTCATCTGCTCGACAGCCTGGGCGCCAAGGTCGAGAAGGCGGCGACGTTCACCACGGTCAAACCACGCGCGCTGGCCGTGGTCACCTTCCAGGCCAACGGCATGACGGCGCTGGAGACCGGCGGCACGTACGGCATCGGCCAGCCGGTGATCGTCGCCTTCAGCAAGTCGGTGAAGGACCGGGCGGCGGCCGAGAAGGCCATCAGGGTCGAGACGTCACCCCATGTGGACGGCAAGTTCTTCTGGGTCGACAACAAGATCGTGCATTGGCGCCCCGCGAAATACTGGGCAAAAGGCACCACGGTCAAGGTCAGCGTCAACACCCTGGGCGTCAACCTCGGCAACGGCTTGTACGGCAAGGCGAACGCCACCACGCACTTCACGATCGGCCGCAGTCTGATCGCGATCAGCGACAACAGCAGCCACCGCACCCGCGTCTACATCGACGGCAAGCTCACGCGGGACATGGCGTGCAGCAACGGCCAGGGTGGCTACACGACGATCGCCAACGGCGACCAGATCCACTTCTGGACCCAGAACGGCCCGCACGTGGTCCTCTCGAAGGAACGGACCCACAGCATGAGCTCGGCCAGCTACGGCTTGAGCGACACGAACAACCCGTTCTACTACGAGCCCGAGGATGTTCAGTTCTGCACCCGGATCTCGTACTCGGGCGAATTTCTGCACGCGGCCCCGTGGAACACCCAGCTGGGCCGGGCGAACACCTCACACGGTTGCATCAACTTGAGCACGGCCGACGCCCAGTGGGTCTACAAGAACTTCATGGTCGGCGACGTGGTCGAGGTGGTGCACAGCCCGAAGGAGCTACCAGCGTGGGACGGCCTGGGCGACTGGACGGTCTCGTACGACAAGTACGGCACCTGAGTCCCAGAATGCGGTCAGGTGGCGGAGTATGTCCGTTCCCGGCAGCTGAAACGCGGCCTCATCTCAGGCACCTAGCGTCGGCGGGCGTGGAACCTGAACCAACATGGCGCGAACGCGCCACCGCGCGCCTCATGCGGCAGTACCAGCAGGCCGGACCGGGCTTCGACGGCATTCACCAGATGCTGTTGCAGCACTTGCGCGACAACCGGCACGCCGAGGCGCGACCCGCCGACTCGGCCGGACTCGCCCACGCCGTCCTCGACCTGGGCTACACCGACTACCGGCGACCGCACATTTCGTGGCCCAACTTCGTGATCGACGCGAGTGTCCTGCGCTCGCACGCCCGCCTGGACAGTTCCACGGTCGGCGCCGCCCTCGTCGAGGCGGTCGCCGACGAGGCCTGCCAAGTGATCGTCTCCCCGGCCGCGTACCTGCACGTGGCGCCCGAACTCAGCGGCGAGCAGGACCAGCGTCTCTACCGGCTGCTCCGCCGCATGGATCCCGCACACGCCGCACCATCGGACGACAAGGACGACCCGCAGCCGATCGTCGACCTGCCGGCCCTGGCATTCCGCGACGCCGACATCATCGCCCGCCTCAAGACGGGCGAGCGCCCGGACATCGTGCACACCGCCTTGCTGGCCTTGCAGCACCGATGCGTGCTCGGAACCCTCGACCCGGCCGCCTATCACCGAATCGGCTACCTGCGCACGCTGGACCTGGCGGCTTAAAACTCGTGACTCTTTGCGGTGGGGAGGCGGCGCCAGCAGATCAGGACGCAGCCTAGTTTGAGCAGGGCTTCGTGTATGTCGTCGCGGCTCTCCTGACGGAGGCATAGCCGCCGGAACCAGCACAGCAACACGAAGCTCTGCCCGACGGCCCAGCGCTGCTTCTCAGCCCGGAGCCAATGACCGAGGTGATGCCGAGTTCGCGGACTCTGTCGTGGTCGTAGCCGCGGTCGACGTAGACCCCCGGAGCCCTGCGGCCTCGGGCCGCCCTCGAGTGCTCGCACGTGAGTGGGGTCAACCATCGCTCGGGACAGATCCAGCTTGCTCTCCGCGCGCAGTTCGGCCAGCGGGATTTCGTGGAGACGTTGCCGGACGAGCCAGCACTTGAGGGTCACGCTTCCTCATGTCAGCGACAACGGCCTGTCCGCAAAATCGATGATCGCCCGGCAACGAGCGAGGTCGCTAAGGCCTCATCACGTTCGCTGTCGCGTCATGGTCGCGACGAAACCAGACCTGGGCCCATGGCCGTACGCTCCCTCGTCGACCGGCGCCTTCGCAGGTCGGCGGAGTTGCCGCTGTTCAGGGTTATGCGGAGGGCGTGGGATTCGAACCCACGATGAGTTTCCCCATACCGGTTTTCAAGACCGGCGCCATCGGCCACTAGGCGAGCCCTCCCGATGTTGCTGTCTCAGTTTGCCAGACGGCTGCGGCGGTGTCGGCAGGCACTCGCGAAGCAACTTGTATCAAGGTTGTGAAAATGGCTCTGAACTGGGGAAACCCTACTTCCTGACGTGGGCGTGACGGTTGACACGGCATCGATGGTGGTGTTTATCGTTCACAGTCTTTACTTTTCCCGGCCTTGGCCCCCACCTCCGGCAAGGGAGTCCCCACCATGTTCAGCAGGAAGATCGGATGGGTCGCCTCGGCGGCCCTGGCCGCTTCGGCCGCCGTTCTGGTCGCGCCGCAGGCCTCCTCTGCGGCCGGCGAAACCGTCAACGTCTATCTGACCACCACCAGCGACAGCGGCGGGCGTTCCGTCTCTCGCGGGCTTCAGCAGCAGGCCGCCGTCGCCTTCGGTAGCGGCTCGGGCAGCGCCAACCAGACCGTCACCGTCAACGAGAACACCACCTACCAGCAGTTCGAAGGGGCCGGCGCCTCCTTCACCGACACCGCCGCCTTCGACATCCGCGGGAGCGGGGCCCTGTCCGCCGCCACCCAGAACGATGTGATGACCAAGCTCTTCAGCCCGACCGCCGGCATCGGGGTCAGCGCCCTGCGCAATGTCATCGGGTCGTCCGATCTGGCCCAGGGCAATTTCTCGTACGACACCACGTGCTGCGATCTCAACGACTTCTCCCTCAGCCGTGACGCCGATGTCATGGCCCTGACCAGGCAGGCCGTCGGGCTCAACCCGTCGATGTTCGTGATGGCGTCGCCCTGGTCGGCTCCGCCGTGGATGAAGGACAACAACGCGTACAGCCAAGGCTGGTTGCAGTCGCAGTACTACGCGGCCTACGCGCAGTACTTCGTGAAGTACATCCAGGGCTATCAGGCACAGGGCGTGCCGATCCGTTACGTCACCGCGCAGAACGAGCCGACCTGCTGCCCGGGCTATCCGTCGATGCAGTGGAACGCGGCCGGCCTCCAGTACTTCTCCAAGACCAACCTGCTCCCGGCTCTTCAGGGGGCCGGGCTCAGCACCAAGCTGCTGGTCGGTGACTGGAACTTCGACACGTACGACACGTGGGTGGCTCCGCTGCTGGCCGACACCGCCATCCGCAACCACCCGAACTTCGGTGGCGTGGCCTGGCACGACTACGGCGGAAATCCCTCCACCGCCACCGCCGTGCACAATCAATATCCGCAGGTCAACGCCTACATGACCGAGCATTCGGGCGGCACCTGGGTCGGCAACCAGCATGCCGAGGACATGGGCGACCTGATCGACTACTTCCGCAACTGGGGCCGTAGCTGGACGAAGTGGTCGATGGCCGTGGACGAGAACATGGGCCCGCACAACGGCGGCTGTGGCACCTGCACGGGGCTGGTCACCGTGCACCGCAACGACGCCCGGCGCGGCCAGGTCGACTACACCATCGAGTACTACACGATGGGCCACCTGACCAAGTTCGTCCGGCCCGGAGCCGTGCGGATCGACTCCAGCGCCAACGGCACCGTGCCGAATGTCGCCTTCCGCAACGCCGACGGCTCCAAGGCTCTGATCGCCTACAACACCAGCGGCAGCACCCAGAGCGTCAAGGTGAACTGGGGCAGCCAGTCCTTTGTCTACAGTCTGCCCGCGCGCACCTCGGCCACCTTCACCTGGAACGGGACGCAATCCGGCAGCGGCAGCAGCGGCGGAACCATCAAGGGCCTCGGCGGGAAGTGCCTCGACGTGACCGGCGGCTCCACCGCCAACGGCAACCAGCCGCAGATGTGGGACTGCACCGCCGGCAACACCAACCAGCAGTGGACCCGCAACGCCGACGGCACGATCACCGGCCTCGGCAAGTGCCTCGACGTGGCCAACAACTCGACCGCCGACGGCGGCGCCGTTCACCTCTGGGACTGCATCGGCAGCGTCGCCAGTCAGAAGTGGACCGTCACTTCGGGCGGCGACATCGTCAACACCGCCTCGGGCAAGTGCCTCGACGTCAAGGACAACAGCACAGTCAACGGCGCCAAACTTCAGATCTGGGCCTGTACGGGCGCCGCGAACCAGAAATGGTCGTTGTGACCTAGCCTCGGGGTATGCACGCGATCGTGATCGAGGACAAGAAGCTCGCCCTCCGCGAGGTGCCCGACCCGGTGCCGGCGGAGGGCGAGGTCGTTGTCGACGTCACCGCCGCCGGTGTCAACCGGGCCGACGTCTCCCAGCGCCAGGGCTTCTACCCGCCGCCGCCCGGCGCTTCGGCCTATCCGGGTCTCGAGTGCGCCGGGGTGATCAGCGCGGTCGGGCCCGGCGTGAGCGGCCGTCACGTCGGTGAGCGGGTCAGCGCCCTGCTCTCCGGCGGCGGCTACGCCCAGCGGGTAGCGGTGCCGGCCGGCCAACTCCTGCCCGTGCCGACCGGCCTGTCGCTGCACGAGGCGGCCGCGCTGCCCGAGGTCAGCTGCACGGTCTGGTCGAACTCGGTCGACCGCGACCGCCTGCGCAAGGGCAAGACCTTCCTGGTGCACGGCGGTGGCAGCGGCATCGGCACGTTCGCCATCCAGCTCGGGCACGCGCTGGGCGCCACGGTGATCACCACCGCCCGCGCGAGCAAGCACGACCGGCTCCGCGAGCTCGGCGCCGACCTCTGCATCGACTACACCACCGACGATTTCGTGGCCGCCACAAAGGACTTCACCGATGGGGCCGGCGCCGACGTGGTGCTCGACATCGTCGGGGCGAAATATCTCTCGCGCAACATCGAGGCGCTCGCGCCGAACGGCCGGATCACGGTCATCGGCATGCAGGGCGGCCGCAAGGCCGAGCTCGACCTCGTCCAGCTGATGGCCAAGCGCGGCTCGGTCTCGTCCACGTCGCTGCGGGCCCGCCCACTGGCCGACAAGGCCCGCATCGTCTCGGCGGTGGCCCGTGACGTCTGGCCGCTGGTCGAGGCGGGCGCGATCAAGCCGATCATCCATACGACGATGCCGCTGTCCGAGGCGGCCGAGGCGCACAGCCTCATGGAGTCGAGCGATCACCTCGGCAAGATCCTGCTGCTGCCGTGATCTAAACGTCTCGGGGCGAAATTACCACCTTCGGGGGACTGATCCGGCGTCTTTATGACAGGTTGGTCCGGATTTGCGGCGTGGTGACGTCGCCGGGGGCCGTGGGCGGCACAGCATGAGGGCCGCACTCGACCCGGGAGGTCTCATGACCGACACGCCGCTGCGCCCCGCCCGATTGTCGCCGCCGGAAAGCAAGCCGGACGGCGCGATGCCGGTGGAAGCGGAGCATCCGCCGGCCGGCGCACGGCCGCGGGGAAGACGCCGATGGCCGTGGCTCGTGGGAGCCGCGGTCGCCGTGATCGCGGCCGGAACGGCGGCGTTCGCCGTGACCCGCGACAGCCCCGCGCCCGCGCCGGAGCCGCCGCGCGCCTTCGAGGGTCACTTCGAGCTCACCGTCACCGGCAGCCGCTGCGGGGTGCCCTCGGTCGGCCCGCAGGACCTTCCACAGCGCGCCGCCGGCCAGTTCTGCCTGGTCGACGTGGCCGTGCACAACACGGGGGCCGAGGCCGAACTGCTCGATCCGGGCGCTCAGCGGGCGATCGACTCGCAGGGTGCCGAGCACCGGGTGGCCGATCAGGCGCTGGTCTTTCTCAACGAGGCTCAGCCCACGCTGCTCGAGGAGATCGCACCCGGCGCCACCGTGAAGGGTGTTCTGCCCTTCGACGTTCCGGCCGGGGTCCAGCTCTCGGAGCTGGTGCTGCACACCGCCATGGACAGCCCGGGAGCTCGCGTCCCGGTCAGCTGAAGCAGATCACGGGCATATTTCGGAAATCTAATTCAGTCGATCGACACCTCAAAAGTCCTTTCTTTCCACGATGGGGCGAGGGTGATTGTGTGAAATCAGCCGCGAAACATTCCTGATGTGTGTTGGCATGATCGACGGAATTAGCGAGATGTCCGGGTTCCCATTGCCGTGTGTCGAACGCACGGTGTCCGGCGCGGCACACGGTAATGCCACGTCGACAGGGATTCGCGCGAGTGCCCCGGGCCGATTTCGGAGGCAACACTGCATCGTCCGTCCCCGAGCCGGGCCTTGACCGCCGGCGCGTTAGCGCTGGCCGTCATCTCACCGGCCCTAGACCCTGCTGAGCACGCCGCCGAGGCCACACCGCCCGCCGAGCACGCTGGTTCCGACCAGACCGCCGCCGCATTCGCGGAGACGGAAGCCGCGCGCGCCGCCGCCTCGGAGCGTGCCTCACGCACCCACGAGCGCACGTACCAGCGCCGCACGGCCGGGGAACGCCGGCTCGCCGCGACTCCGCTCGCTCTCCACACGCTCGCCGGCGGCACCCCCCTGCCGGAGATGAGCCCCGAAGCTTACGAGGAGGTCCGTCACGAGGCCGTCCGGACCGCGGTCGCCCTCACGGTGGCCGACGAGCGGGAGGCCCTGCGCGGCCCGGCCGCCGAGGCCGCCGCAGAGGCCCGCGAGGTGCTCCGCCACGGCCCCGAACCACTCCGCGACACCCGAAGCGAGGGTGGCAGCCTGGCGCCGCTGAGCGGAGGCGGCAGCCTGGCGCCGCTGAGCGGAGGCGGCAGCCTGGCGCCGCTGAGCGGAGGCGGCGGTCTCGCACCGCTGAGCCGAGGCGGAGGTCTCGCACCGCGAGAGGGAAGCCGAGGCCAAGGCCTGGCCGCGCTGTTCGGCGGCGCCGAACTGCTGCGGGGCATGGCCAAGGAGGCGGCCGACCGGGAAGCGGCCATTCGGAAGGCGGCCGTCCGCAAGGCCGCGCTCCGGATCGCGGCCGCTCGCAAGGCGGCCGCCAAGGCCGCCGCCCGAGCCGAGCGAAAGGCCCGCGCCGAGCGAGAGGCCCGCGAAACCGCCCGGGAAAGGTCCCACAAGCGGGCCGTACGGGTGCGGGCGGTCACCCGAGCGGTGATCACCCGTCACTCGACAGCCCGGCGGGCCCAGCGCGTCGTCCCCCTCGGCGGTGGCATGACCGCCGTCATCGCCTTCGCCCGCTCCCAGGTCGGCAAGCGTTACGTCCACGGCGGCACCGGACCGTTCGGCTTCGACTGCTCCGGGTTCACCAAGCGGGCGTACGCCCTGGCCGGCATCCACCTGCCGCACTCGTCCGGAGCGCAGGCGGCCCGGGCCCGCAGCATCTCGACCGGCGAGGCCCGGCCCGGCGACCTGGTCGTCGGCCCGGGGCACGTGGGCATCTACATGGGCCGCGGCATGATGATCGACGCGGGCAACTCCCGTACCGGAGTCGTCTACCGCAAGCTCTATTCGGGCCTGCACGTCGAGCGCTTGAAATAGCACCACGGGGCTCGCAGAATCAGCCCATGCTTAGCGACCATTGGCCGCTGTATCGGCTGGTTCTGCGTACTCCCCGGCTGGAATTGCGTTTTCCCGGCGACGAGCTGCTCGGCGAGCTCGCCCGGCTCGCCGCCGAGGGTGTGCACGATCCGGCGGTGCAGCCCTTCGCCGCCGCCTGGACCGACGCGCCACCGGCCGAGGTCGCCCGCAGCGTCCTCCAGTGGAACTGGAGGTCGCGGGCCGACTGGAGCCCCGCCAAGTGGGAGCTCGGCCTGGTGGTGATCGCCGAGGGCCGGGTCGTCGGCACTCAGGGCATCGGCGCCGACGACTTCGCCGTGCTCCGCGAGGTGAGCACCGGCTCGTGGCTGGGGCGTGCCCATCACGGCCGGGGCTACGGCACCGAGATGCGGGCCGCCGTGCTCGACCTGGCCTTCGCCGGGCTCGGCGCCGAGTTCGCGACCTCCGAGGCCTTCGCCGACAACCACGCGTCGTACGCGGTGTCGCGCAAGCTGGGTTACGCCGACGACGGCATCGCCCGGCACGCCATCCGCGACCGGGCGACGACCGGGCGGCGGCTGCGTCTCGATCGGGCTTCGTGGGAGGCGGCGCGCTCCATCGACGTACGGACGGAAGGTCTTGATCTTTGCCGTGAGATGTTCCTAGGACCGGGGTAGCGTCAGGCGGACCGTGGTCCCGACGCCCGGCTCGCTCTCCAGATGGACGCTGCCGTGGTGGGCGTCGATGATCGACTTGACGATGGCCAGGCCGAGGCCGGGGCCTTGGGCGGCCATCACCTCGGCCGCCTGGCAGCGGTAGAAGCGGTCGAAGACGTGCGGGAGCTCGTCGGCCGCGATGCCGACCCCGTTGTCGGTGATGACCACCTCGGGCTCGCCGTGCGCCGTCGCGTCGATGGTGATCTCGCCGCCGGGGTTGGTGAACTTGATGGCGTTGACC
The DNA here is from genome assembly GCF_050956135.1 of Actinoplanes sp. CA-131856. Taxonomy (GTDB): domain Bacteria; phylum Actinomycetota; class Actinomycetes; order Mycobacteriales; family Micromonosporaceae; genus Actinoplanes. The sequence continues at coordinate 10,686,708 of NZ_CP191849.1, forward strand.
ATGAGGTGGTTGAGCGCCTGGGCGATCCGCTTGGCGTCGCCCCGCGCCGGCACCGCCCCCTCGGTCCGGTCGCGCAGCTTCACCTCGCGGTGATCGGCGAGCGGACGGCACGCCGCGACCGCCTGGTGCGAGAGGTCGGCCAGGTCGATCTCGGCCAGGTCGAGCTGCATCCGCTCGTCGGTGAGCCGGGCCACCAGCAGCAGCTCGTCGATGAGCCGCAGCAGCCGGTCGGAGTTGCGCGACATGACCGACAGGAAGCGGCGCGACGTGTCGGTGTCGAAGTCGTCCTCGAGCAGCATCTCCAGATAGCCGCGGATGGTCGACAGGGGTGTGCGCAGCTCGTGGCTGACCGTGGCCAGGAACGAGTCCTTCATGCGGTCGAGCTGGCGGGTCCGGTCGGCGATCTCGCCGGCGTGCCGGGCGTAGCGGCGCAACTCGAGCTGGACCGCGGCGTGCTTGGCCAGGCTGCGCAGCGCGCGCCGCTGCGACGCCGTGAGCGTGCGGGGCACGTGGTCGACGACGCAGACCGTGCCGACCGAGTACGTCCCGTCGAGCACCACCGGCGCTCCCGCGTAGAACCGCACCCCGCCGGCCTCGCGCAGCACCACCGGGTTGTCGGCGAAGCGCGGGTCGGCGGTGGCGTCGGGCACCTCGAGCAGATCGTGCCCGTGGATGGTGTGCGAGCAGAACGACAGGTCACGGTCGGTCTCCTCGATGTCGAGGCCGACCTTGGCCTTGAACCACTGCCGGTCGCGGTCGACCAGGCTGACCAGGCCCATCGGGGTGCCGCAGATCTCCGACGCGAGCAGGGCGATGTCGTCGAAGTCCTCCTCGGGCGGAGTGTCGAGCACCTGCGCGTCGTGGAGCGCGGCCAGCCGGGCCGGTTCGTTGGCGGGCAGGGGCGCTCTCATGGCTTGATCGTCTCACCTCGTGCGGTGGGATATAGCCGGATATAGCAGTCGGCACCCGCTTCACCAAGCGGGTGCCGACTTGCTTATCGCCATCGGGCACGGGGATCTCTGCCGCACGCACCCGATCGGATGTCGGACAGAAGCATCACCCGGCACGCGGGACACACCGCGCACGCCGTGTGCGTCCGCCCGATCGGGTGACAGCCCGGCGTTTCGGGCTAGTCTGCCTACGGAGAAAGCTTTCACCGTCTGGCCGGAGGACAAATCACCATGAGTCTCGACCGCGCCGTAGCCCCGGACCCGTACGATCTGTTGCCCTCGGTCCCGTCCTTCACGGTGACCAGCACGGACATGCAGGACGGCCGGCCGCTCGACGAGCTGTTCGCGCACACCAGCGCGGGCGGCAAGAACGTGTCACCCCAGCTCGCGTGGTCGGGCTTCCCCGACGAGACCCGCGGCTTCGTGGTGACCTGCTTCGACCCGGACGCGCCGACCGGCAGCGGGTTCTGGCACTGGGTCCTGGTCAATCTGCCGGCGAACGTCACCGAGCTGGCCCGCGGTCTCGACCCGCTGCCCGGCGGCGCCTTCTGCGTCCGCAACGATTACGGCGAGCGCAACTACGGCGGTTCCGCCCCGCCGCCCGGCGACCGCCCCCACCGCTACGTCTTCGCGGTGCACGCGATCGACGTCGACAAGCTCGATGTGGGCCCGGAGGCGACGCCCGCTTACGTCGGCTTCAACCTGGCGTTCCACACCCTGGCCCGGGCGACCATGCGCCCGACGTTCCAGAGCTGACTCGCAGCCGCCGGCTCCGGCCGGCGGCTGACGATCACTTCGACGGCGTCCGCGCCACCACGAAGACCGACTGACCGAACGGCGGCTTCACGATCTGCTCGGCCGCCTTGGTCACCGGGAGCACGAGCGAGTCGTACACCTTGACCATCGGGCCTTCCTTCGGCGCCAGCTTGAAGATGCTGGTCGCACCGTAGTAGCCGATCAGGCCGAGCGCGTTCGCGTAGTGCATCTTCTCGATCTGGAGACCGGCCTCGGTCATGGCGGCGCGCATGGTCTTCTTCGTGTACCGGCGGATGTGGCCGGTCGCGATGTCGACCTGGCTCATCGCGAACATGAAGGCCGGGACGATGATGATGACCCGGCCGCCGGGGCGGACCAGCTCGGACATGCTGCGCAGCGCGCCGACGTGGTCTTCGATGTGCTCGAGCACGTTGTAGGAGACCGCGGCGCTGTATTCACCGTTGGCGTCGGCCGCCGGCAGCAGCATCTGCCGCACGTCGATGTTCGGGTGATCGGCCATCCGCTCCTTGAGCTGGACGAGCCGGTCGGGGTCGGCTTCGGTCGCCGTGAACCGCGGAAGGTGCTCCGCCCACTCGATCGCGTAGTCGCCGAGACCGCTGCCGATCTCGATCGGGTTGTCGCCGAGGTACGGAAGAGCGAGCTCGACGAACCACCGGCGGTGGTTCACAGCCGTGGCGAGGCCCTCGAGCACTTCGGACTGGATCCGCTGGTCTCCAGTGATGTCTGCCATATGTAAGGTTCCCTCGTCTTGCCGATCGAAGCTGACAGCGGGACCGGAAGAGTTAACCATCTTCGGTTCGTAACCGAAAGTTGAGCCCGGGGCGCCCGCTCATTTTTTGCCTGATTGAGACATAGGCATGCTGGGTACTACATGTGGTTGCTTCGCGTCCGGATAGCCCCGTTCATATCGGCTCGGTCACGCATGGCCCGCTTGTCACTGCAACGTTACGGACCTCGGATAGGCTCGCCGACGCTATGACGATTACGGGTATTGACTCGACAGGCCAGTCGGCTGGCGGGAACGTGCTTCCGCCCCGTCAAGTGGGGAAGACCGAGGATCTCGACGCCGAGTTGGCGGCGCTCGGATCAGTCCTCACCGAAGCGCCGGAACGCGACGCTGAACAGCCAAAACTCCACCGGATCCGCATTCCCGCATGGCGGGATCTGCTGGCCTGCGCGACCTTCGTCGTCATCGCGCTGTACATCACCGCGCCACTCTGGCTCAATCTTGATCACCAGTTGCGCGATGATCCACAGGATCAGGCTTTCTTTGAGTGGATGATGGCGCATGGTGCGCGGGTGCTCACCGATGGCGCATATCCGTTCTTCTCCGATCGCATGAATTACCCCGATGGGGTGAACATGATGGCCAACACCTCGGTGCTGGCCGTTTCGTTGCCGATGACACCGGTGACCCTTCTGTTCGGTCCCCATGTGGCGTTCAACGTATTTCTTACGCTGGCTTTGGCGATCACCGGCATCTCGTGGTATTTCGCTCTCTCGCGCCACTTCGTGAGCTCGCGGCTGGCGGCCTGGGTCGGCGCCCTGTTCTGCACGTTCGCGCCGAGCATGATTTCGCACGCGGGCGGCCACCCGAACATCGTCTCGCAATTCCTGGTGCCCTGGATCATCGTGCGCACCCTGCGCCTGCGTGACCCCGGCCGCGCGGTGCGCAACGGCCTCATCCTGGCCGGCCTGCTCGTCTGGCAGGCGTTCATCAACCTCGAGATCCTCTTCATGACGGCCGTCGGTCTGGGCCTGTTCTGCCTGGTCATGGCCATCGCCCGACGCAAGGCCCACCGCGGCGAGACCCGGCAGTTCGTCAGTGGGCTGGCCGTCGCCGGCACGGTGACGCTGGCGGTGCTGGCCTATCCGCTGGCGGTGCAGTTCTTCGGCCCGCAGAGCTACCACGGCCTTCCGCAGTTCGTGCGCAACTTCGGCGCCGACCTCGCGTCGTTCACCGCCTATTCGAGCCGTTCCGTCGCCGGCAATTCCGCGGTCGCCGCCGAGCTCGCGCAGAACCCGGCCGAGGAAAATGCGTTCTTCGGCTGGGGACTCGTCATTCTGTTCGCCGGTTTGATCGTCTGGATGCGCCGCTCGGTCGCCATCGTGACCCTAGGCGGCGTGGCACTGCTGTTCGCGGCGATGTCGCTCGGACCGCGAATTTTCCTCAACGGCATCAACACCGGCATCCCTGGCATCTGGGCGGTTCTGCACAGCGTCCCGGTCCTGAACTCGGCCGTGCCGACCCGCTGGGCCATGGCCATCGCCCCGGTCGTCGGCATCATCCTGGCCCTGGGTTGCCAGCGCGCGGCCGACCTGATCAAGGCACAGCCGGCCGCCCGCGGCCCGGTCCAGGTCGCCATGATCACGGCGGTGGCGATGGCCCTGGTCCCGCTCGCGCCCATCCAGCTCCAGATCGCGCCGATGGCACCGACCCCCGAGTTCGTCACGTCGGGCGCCTGGAAGCAGTTCGTCGACGACAACCACACCGTCGTCACGCTGCCGCTGCCCGATTCGAGCTATCCCGACCCGCTGCGCTGGACGGCCATCACCGGCCAGGACATGCGCATCGCCGGCGCCTACGCCCTGCTGCCCAACCAGAACCCGCTGAACCCGGCCGACCGCACCGCGATCTTCTCACCACCGTGGCGCCCGACGAGCGGCTTGATGGCCTCGATCCGCCAGGGCAACCCGATCCCCGAGATCACCGACACCCGCCGCGAAATGACACTGGCCGACCTCCGCTACTGGAAGGCCGCCGTCATCGTCCTGACCCCGCAGCTCCGCGACACCGAGATGCTGCGCGCCATGACAAACCTGCTGGGCTTCCAGCCCACGTGGACCGGCGGCGCTTGGGTCTGGGACGTCCGCCACCTGGTCGACGACCCCAAGGCCGTACTCACGGGTCCCGACATCAGCTGAGCTTGCGGGAAAGACCCCGGCGGCGTGCGCTGATCGGCTCGCCGCCGGGTTCTTTCATGGGTACGGGGTCAGCGGAAGGCCCCCGCCGTAATAGCCGGGCCGTCGTTGGTCACGCCCTCACGCCGCCGCCGGGCTGTGCTGCCGGGCTGGGCTTCGAAGACCGACTTCAGGCGAGCGCCCCGCACGGCGAGCAGCTGGGCCGGCCGCCGGGCTGCCAGAACCGCCACAGGTGCGCCGGCGGCACCGGAATCTGCCACCCCGCCGTGTAGACCTTGAAGACGCCGCCGCTGTACGGGTTGTTGTGCGACGTGCTCAGCATCGAGCCGGACTGCAAATTCTGGAAGCGGAACTTGTACGGCTCGGTGTACTCGATGGCCGACCAGACGTGCCCGACCGCCGAGCTCTGCTGAGCCGTGTAGGCGGCGTAGGTGTTCGCCGCCCACCCGGACGGTGTGGTCGAGTTGCTGCTGAGTTCCCAGACCTCACCACCGAAGTTCTGATAGTTGACCAGCTTGCGGTTGGTGTCGAACCCGCTGGCGGTCCGCAGGTACCACCATTGGGCCGGCGTCGACGTGTTGCACTTGGCGAGATAGACCTTGTGCGTCCCCGACCCGGCGGGTGAGGTGTCGGCGTTGGTGCTCAGACACCACTTCACGCCGTCGTCGTGCCCGGAGCCACCGTCGTAGTAGTCGTTCACCAGCATGTACCAGCCGACGCCGGGAATCGCCGCCTGGGCCGGGGCGGCCAGCCCCAGCGAGGCGCAGACGGCGGCGAGCGCACCGGCGACCAGCAGCCGGCCGGCCTTCACGAACCGCTTCATCGATCTCCTTAGACGAGAAGGATCATCGATGCCTACGATCCGTGAGCGGCCGGCTGCACGCTGCCCTCTTTGTGGACGCCCGCGTGAACTCTGGGCCAACACGCGGCTCAGCCGCGCAGGGCCTCCCGGGCCGAGAAGACCACGCTGGCGGCCAGGAACGCGGCGTTGACCAGGGTGAAGAGGCCGACGAACCAGATCGTCCACTGTGGCGCCACGGCGAGCACCACGCCGGCCAGGGCGATCACCGCGCCGTAGTCGCGGACCAGCTTGACCACGCGGACCGGCAGGGAGCGGCTGGTGACCATGCTGGCCGCCTGGGCGCCGGACTGCATGACCGACGTGACCAGGTTGACCATCCACGTGCCGGCGAAGGCGGCCAGCAACCACGCCGGGGTCTCGGGCACCTGGGCCTCCGCCACCGCCGCGATCGCCGCGACCAACGAGATCTGAACGGCCACGTCGCACAGCACGTCGAGGCGGCCGCCGGCCGCGCTCGTCTGGCCGGTCACCCTCGCGAGCTGCCCGTCGGCGCAATCGAAGGCGTACGCCAATTGCCAACCGACCAGCGCGAGCAGACCGATCGGCCAAGCCCAGACGTCGCCGTCCGCGACCGGGCCGGCCGCCGCGACCACCACGAACGACACCAGACAGCCGAGGCCGAGGTTGAGCACCGTCAGCACGGACGGCGCGATCTTGTGTTTGTACGCCTGTACCGCGATCCGGGCGCCGATGTGCTGGCTCAGGCCCTCGCTGAACAGACCGCCACCTCGGTTGACCGCGTAGTAGTCGGCCGCCGTGGGGGCGGTGGAGTCAGTGGGCGGCGACTGCTTCGACATATGTGGCCAGCTTTCGGCTGATCTCGTCGGGGGACATGGCGAGGTGTTCGAGGATCGTGTAGCGGTCGGGGCGGGTGCGCGGGGCGAACGCGACGGCCTCGACGAACTGCTCGTCGGTGAGCCCGACGTCCGACGGCACCCGGGGGAGGTGGTGCCGGCGGAGGCACTCGGAGATCTGGGCAAATCGCCGCTCGTCCTCGCGCAGGAACGTGCAGAAGAGCGCGCCGAGTCCCGCCAGCTCGCCGTGGGAGGCGGTGCCCGGGTAGAGCGAGTCGATGGCGTGCATGATCTCGTGGTCGCCGCCGCTGGCCGGACGGCTGCTGCCGCAGACCGCCATGGCCAGGCCGCTGGAGATCAGCGCTTCGGCCAGGACCGTGGCGAAGGCGTCGTCGCTGAGGTCGCCGGGCATGGTGAGCACGGCCTCGGCACCCATCCGGGCCAGCGAGACGGCGAGGCCGTCGACGGGCTCGCCGCGCACCTCACGCGCCAGTTCCCAGTCGGCCAGCGCACTGATCTTGCTGATGGCGTCGCCGATGCCGCCGCGGTTGACCCGGTCGGGGCCGGTCTCCACGAAGTCGAGATCGATGATCACGCCGAACGGGATGTGGACGCCGTACGAGCCCTTCAGCCCGTCGTTGATCAGGCTGGCCACCGGCGAGGCGATGCCGTCGTTGGCCAGGCTGGTGGCCACGGAGATCATCGGCAGCCCCCACCGGCTGGCCGCGTACTTGGCCACGTCGACGGTGGTGCCGCCGCCGATGCCGACGACCGCGTCATACGGCCGGGAGCGCAGCTTGTCGGCCAGCTCGAGGGCGGCGTCGAGGGTGCCGCCGGTCGTCGTGAAGATGTCGGCCGAGCGCAGCGACGGGCGGATCAGCTCGACGATCCGCTCACCCAGGCCGGGCCCGACCACCACGGCCACGTCGCCGCCGGCCGAGATGCGGCCGTCGGCGAGGATCTGGCCGAGGTCGGCCACGGCGCCGCGGCGGACGATGATGTGCAGCGGCGTCTGAACGCTGCGGGCTAGTAACGGCATGCGATGCCCCGGGCCTTGGCCAGGTCGTCGTGGTTGTCGACCTCGACCCACTCGACCTCGCCGATGGTCGCGGCGCGGACCTCGCCACCGCGGTTGGCGTACTCCTGGAAGCCGTCCTCGTAGTAGAGGTTCGGGTCGCGCTCCCAGGTCGTCTTCAGCGCGTCGGCCAGCGCGGCCGCCGCCGAGGCCTCGATGATGTTGGCGCCGATGTACTCGCCGAAGGCGTCCCCGGGCTCCATCAGCTTCGTAATCTTGGTGAGCTGTCCATCTGGACTGAAGACGGTCTTCATCTCCTCGTCAGCCAGCTTCTTCAGATTGTCGATGGCGAGCAGGATGCTCGGGCCACGGTGATCGAGGAGGGTCTGTTCGACGCTGACCGGGTGAACGGTGTCTCCATTGACCATCAACGCGCCCTGCGCGAAGTGGTCACGGGCGAGCCAGAGCGAGTACGCGTTGTTCCATTCCTCGGCCTTGTCGTTGTGCACGAGGGTGATTTTCACGCCGTACTTCCGCTCGAAGGCCGGCACACGCTCCTCGACGGCGCTCGCGCGGTAACCGACCACGATCGTCACGTCCGGCAGGCCCGCGGCCGCGAGGTTGCGCAGCGCGATGTCCATGATCGTGGTGTCCCCGTCCACCGGGACGAGGGCCTTGGGCAGCGTGTCCGTATAGGGACGGAGTCTGCGCCCGGCGCCGGCGGCGAGGATGAGACCGATCATGAAGGTGTCTCCTAAATCTTCTTAAAGGCTGCACAATACGGCCCTTGTCCCACAGCCCGGACCGCACGAGGCAGACGAAAATTCTATAGAGGCTGCTCGTAAGCTTGTCAGCATGACCGCTGAGCAGCTGATCTCCTTCGCCCGTGGCGCTCCGTCGCTGGACATCATCGACGTCGAGGGCCTCAAGGCCGCCGCCGCCCGCGCCTTCGACGCCGACCCCGCCGGCGTGACCGCTTACGGCACGTCCGTCGGTTACGTCCCGCTGCGCAAGTGGATCGCCGAGAAGCACAACGTCTCGGCCGACCAGGTCATCGTCACCAACGGCTCGCTCCAGGCCGACGCCTTCCTCTTCAACCACCTGGTGCAGCCGGGCGACGACGTCGTGGTGGAGAAGCCGACGTACGACCGCACGCTGCTCAGCCTGCAGAACCTGGGCGCCAAGGTGCACCAGGTGACGCTGGAGTCCGACGGCATCGCCGTCGACGAGCTGCGCGCCCTGCTCGAGTCCGGCGTGCGCCCCAAGCTCGCGCACATCATCCCGAACTATCAGAACCCGGCCGGCATCACGCTCTCGGTCGAGAAGCGCCGCGCGCTGCTCGCGCTGGCCGTCGAGTTCGGTTTCACCATCTTCGAGGACGACCCGTATGTCGACATCCGGTTCCGCGGCGACGCGCTGCCGTCGATGCTGTCGATGGACAGCGACAACGCGGTAGTGCACGCCTCCAGCTTCACCAAGACGGTCTGCCCCGGCGTGCGCGTCGGATATCTGGTCGGCCCGGCCGCGCTGATCGACGCGATCGCCAAGAAGGCCACCAACCTGTACATCTCGCCCGGTATGGTCTCCGAGGCGATCGTGCACCAGTTCTGCGTCTCCGGTGACATCGAGCGCTCCGTGCGGACCGTGAGCACGGCGCTCGGCGAGCGGGCCCAGGTGCTGGCCGAGTCGCTGCGCAAGCACATCCCGGGCGCCACCTTCACCGAGCCCGACGGCGGCTACTTCCTCTGGGTCGACCTGCCGGACGACGTCGACGTGGACAAGCTGTTCCCGGCCGCGATGAAAAAGGGCGTGGCGGTCGTCAAGGGCAGCGACTTCCTGCTCGAGGGCGGTAACCACTCGCTGCGCCTGGCGTACTCGGCCGTCACCGTCGACCAGATCGACGAGGGCGTCCGCCGGATCGCCGCCGCCATCGAAGAGGTACGTGCCTGACGCGGCAGACATCGTCGTCGACCGGGCGGGTACGTTTCACCCTTGCCCGGTCGACGTTTGTGTGGGGGAGGTTCAGATGAGCGATCGCGAACGGAACAGGCCGCTCTCGCGGGCCCTCGCCGCACCCTTGCGGGCCATGAACAGGGTGCTGGGCGCCGCCGACGGCAGCCCGAACGGCGCTCGTCCCGGTCACGGCGCGGGCAGCGCCGTGGTCGACTGCGCGGTCTACGTGGCCGGCCAGCGCCTGCCCGGCGACCACTCGCCCGACGAGGCGCTCAAGATCGCCTGCTCGCAGGAGAACGCCTTCGTCTGGCTCGGTCTGCACGAGCCGGGCGAGGACAAGATGGCGGCCATCGCCAGGACGTACGGCCTGCACGAGCTGGCCGTCGAGGACGCGGTGAAGGCCGAGCAGCGCCCCAAGCTGGAGAACTTCGGCTCGGTGCACTTCCTGGTCATGCGCACCGCCCGCTACGTGCCGCACAGCCAGCTCACCGAGACCTCGCAGGTCGTCGAGACCGGCCAGATGATGATCTTCGTAGGGGAGCAGTTCGTCATCACCGTCCGCCACGGTGACGCCTCCGAGATGGGCTCGGTCCGCGCCGACCTCGAGTCGAGCCGGGCCGATCTGCTCGAGCAGGGCCCGTGGGCGGTGGCGTACGCGGTGACCGACCGGGTGGTCGACCACTACGTGGCGGTGGCCGACAAGGTCGAGGTCGACCTCGACCAGATCGAGGAGGGCGTCTTCGCCCGCGACCAGGCCAGCCCGATTCCGGCGATTTATCAGATGAAGCGCGAGCTGGTGGAGTTCCGCCGCGCGGTGACGCCGTTGCAGCGCCCGCTGGCGATGATCGTGGCGCTGGTGCCCAAGCGCATCGGCAAGTACTTCCGCGACGTGCAGGACCACCTGACCCGTACAGTCGAGCAGGTGTCGTCGTTCGACGACCTGCTCAACTCGATCCTGCAGGCCCGGCTGGCGCAGGTGACGGTCGACCAGAACAACGACATGCGCAAGATCGCCGCATGGGCGGCCATCGCGACCGTGTGGACCGCCGGCGCCGGCATCTACGGGATGAACTTCAAGTTCATGCCCGAGCTCGACTGGCAGTACGGCTATCCGGCGTGGTGGACCGTCATTTTGATCATTTCGGTGCTGCTCTACCGCGCGCTACGGCGCAGCGGCTGGCTGTAAGGGATCGACAACGGCCCCTAGAGTGACGGGGTGCCGTCGCGTCAGGACCAGCTCCACTCGTACCAGTACTCGCTGCAGCGAGTGGTGGCCGCGCTGGTCACCCACGACCCCGACCCGCAGCGCTCGCCGCTGCGCCGGGCCGGCACGACCGCGCTGGTCAGCCTGCTGATCGCCGCGCTCGCGGTGCTCGCCGCCACGATCTACGGCGTCATCACCGGCAACAGCAACGTCAGCCCGGAGGACGACAGCGTCGTCTTCCAGGAGAAGGGCACCGGCGCCCGCTTCGTCTACTCCAAGGCCGACAGCCGGCTGCACCCGGTGCTCAACTACGCCTCCGGCCTGCTGCTGGCCAACGCCGAGGCGCCCGCCATGAAGGGCATCTCGTCGGAGAAGCTGGCCACCGTGCCGCTGGGCGACCCGCTCGGCATCCCGGACGCGCCCGACTCCCTGCCGGGCAAGAAGGCGCTGCTCACCGAGCGCTGGTCGGTCTGCACCGACAACACGTCGGGCTCGCCGCTCAGCACGCTGCTGGCCGGCGTCCGCATCACCGACGGCACGGTGCTGGCGCAGAAGAGCCAGGCCCTGCTGGTGAGCGACCCCGACGACCGCACCTACCTGATCTTCGGTAACCGGCGCTTCGCCATTCCGGCCACCAGGGTCGACCTCACGCTGAACGCGCTGCGCCTCGGCGCCCAGACGCCCTGGCCGGTCTCGGTCGCCTGGATCAACGCGGTGCCGGCCGGTCCCGACCTGGTCGCCCCACAGATCCCCGGTGCCGGTGGCAACTCGGCCGGCAGCGACTTCCGGGTCGGCCAACTGGTCACCGACTCGCGCCAGGTGGCGGTGATCCTGGCCGATGGCAAGGCCGTGCTGACCGAGATGCAGGCGGCTCTCATGCGCACGGGCCGCCAGGAGCCGATAGCCGTCGGCAACGACTTCCTGAGCATCCCGACGTCGAAGACCCGAGTGAGCGACGCCGGCGACCCCGACGGGCTACCGCCGTCCGTGCCCCCGCTGGCCGACGCGGCGCCGGCCCGCGCGTGCATCACCCTGCCGGTCGACAAGTCCGGCGACGGCATCCGGATCGACCCGACCACGCCGCAGGGACTGGCCGTGGCCGGCATTCCCGGCGCCGACAACAGCGTGCGGGCCGACCGGGTCTTCGTCGAGCGCGGCAAGGGCGCGGTCACCGTCTCCGCCGCCTCGTCGACCGCGCCCGCCGGGTCCGGCACGGTCAGCGTCGTCACCGACACCGGCCGGCAATATCCGCTGGCCGGCCGGGCCCTGCTGACCAAGCTGGGCTACGGCGGGGTGCGGCCGCAACAGGTGCCGGCCGAGCTGATGTCGCTCATGCCGATGGGCCCGGCGCTGGATCCAGCGCGGGCCCGTCAGACAGCTCCGCAATAGCTACAGGGTCTTCGGCGCCGGGTTCGGCACCGTGCCGTTCGGCGACGACGTGTAGGCCTGCGGCTCGTCCGGCTCGAACGCGGCGTCGTCCGCGCTCGTGTTCCGGTTGGTGGTCAGCGGGGCGGCCGGCTCGTACTCGTCCCACTGGGCGGCCCGGCGGCGCTTGTTGACGTACGCCGCGCCGACGCCGATGGCCGTGCCGAGCAGCGCGAAGCCGAGCAGCTTGGAGCCGCGGCCCTTCTTCTGCTTGCGGCTCACCGCCTTGCTCGCGCGCTTCTGCAGCTTCTTGGCTTCCTTCTTGTTCTGCTTGGCCGACTTCTTGCTGACCTTGCCGGCCTGCTTCACGTTGTCGCTCGCGGCCGCCACCAGCGGGGTGATGGTCGCCACGGCGCTGCCCCACCCGCTCGACGCGGCGTCCTTGGCCTTCACCGCGGCCGGCTGAACCCGGTCGACGGCGGCGGTCAGCGTCGGGCCCACGGTCGCGCTGGTCTCCTGCGCGGCCAGGGTGGCGGCGCGCTTGAAGTGATCCACGCCCTGATTGAGCTCGTTCTTCATCCGCCGGCTGCGGCTCTTACGGCGCATCGTTGCGAACACCAGTGCCCACCTCCTGTGGCTCTCTCCCACGTCATCGTGCCCTGCTTCGGTACCCCCGCGCTGCCGCTTTCAGACACATGGGGGAGGATCCGAACTGCAAAGAACTGTCCAATCGCCCCCTGAGAGGTACCTGTGGGGCGACCGTGACACAGACAGGAGTACCCGTGGCCGAGACGCTTTACGCCACCCTGCACACCAACCATGGCCCGATCCGGCTTCAGCTGTTCCCGGATCACGCCCCGGCGACCGTGCGCAACTTCGTGGAGCTCGCGGAGGGCACGAAGGACTACGTCGACCCGCGCACCGGCCAGAAGGGCAACGGCCCCTACTACGACGGCACGATCTCGCACCGGGTCATCGCCGGCTTCATGATCCAGCTCGGCGACCCGACCGGCACCGGTCGCGGTGGCCCGGGCTTCCAGTTCGCCGACGAGTTCCACCCGGAGCTCCAGTTCGACCGCCCGTACCTGCTCGCCATGGCGAACGCCGGCCCGGGCACCAACGGCTCGCAGTTCTTCATCACGGTGGCCCCGACCCCGCACCTCAACCGTCGGCACACCATCTTCGGCCAGGTCGCGGACGAGCAGTCGGCCAAGGTCGTCGACTCGATCGCGAACACGGCGACCGGCCCCGGCGACCGTCCCCGCGAGGACGTCGTCGTGGAGCGGGTGGAAATCGAGCGGGCGCAGTCCTGAAGTACCGTTGATACATGAGTGAGGCTCCCTCGACGGTCCCGGTCTGCTATCGCCATCCGTCGCGGGAGACCTACATCCGGTGCACCCGCTGTGACCGGCCGATCTGCCCCGATTGCATGAACGAGGCGTCCGTCGGTCACCAGTGCCCGGAGTGTGTCGCGGAGGGCAAGCGAAGCCAGCGGCCGGCGCGTACCGCTTTCGGCGGCAGCCGCGCCGGCGCCGGTGGCTACGTGACACGCACCCTGATCGGCATCAACGTGGCCGTGATGGCCCTGTCGGCCGTCCTGGGCGGCGCCACCGCCCTGGCCGGGGCCGGCGGCTGGTTCGGGCTCATGGGGTCCGAGACACCGCTCACCCGCTGGGGCGAGGTGCTGGGCTACGCGCCGTACGTGCTCGGCGGCGAGGCACACGGCATCGCCGCCGGCGAGTGGTGGCGGCTGGTCACCGCCATGTTCCTGCACTACGGCATCCTGCATCTGGCGCTGAACATGTGGCTGCTCTGGCAGCTCGGGCGCTACCTCGAGATCCAGTTCGGGCCGTGGCGCTTCGCCGCGCTCTATCTGCTGGCCGGTCTCGGCGGCAACGTGGCGGCCTATCTGTTCACCCCGCAGAACCAGCCCGCCGCGGGCGCCTCGACCGCCATCTTCGGGCTCTTCCTGGCCATGATCGTGGTGAACCGGCGGCTCAAGCGCGACATCAGCCAGCTCATCCCGCTGCTGGTGGTCAACCTGCTCTTCACCTTCGCCGTGCCCAACGTGTCGATCGCCGGCCACCTCGGCGGCCTCGTCGTCGGTGGCGCGGTGGCCTACGTCCTGGCCTACGCACCGATGCGCAACCGCAGCCGGGTCCAGCTGATCGGCTGCGCGGCGGTGCTTCTGGTGCTTTTGATCGGCGCGGTCGTACGGACTCAGATGTTGCTCTGAGCGGCGGTGACCCGCAGGTCGGCCAGGGCGGTGGCGACCTCTTCGGGCTCGGTGCCCAGGTCGTGGGTGCTGAAAAGGTAGATCGCGTCGCCCGCGTCCAGCTCGAGCATCTCGCTGCGGAGACCCCGATGGGTGCGGCGGTCGACCCGTACCCTCTCGATCTGATCCCAGCGCAAGCGGCGACGGCGCGCGAACCCGGCCACCACGGTGACCCCCGACGGGTCCGCCGCCAGGCGGACCGGCCTGATCAGATCGCGCAGCGCCCACAGCGCCAGCGCGGCGCCGACGACCGCGGCCAGGACCCAGCGAACCGGGTCATTCGCCGCGAAGGCCACCGCCAGCACCACGACCGCGACCGCGCCCATCAGCTTCGAGACCGGGAGGACCGGCTTCACACGCCACTGCATGCCCCAACTATGCAGTGACTTCCTCGCGCCGGCACCGTTGAACGCCGTATGGACGTGTTCTCCCGTACGTTCCTCCCCGCTGCCGCCGAGGCCGGTGTCGCCATCCCGACCGTGAGCCGGCACATGCCCATCTTCCGCCGCTGCATCGAGCCGGACGAGAAGACCGTGCTGGTCAGCCGATGTCTGCGCCCGGACGCGCCGATGGCCGGCGAGTTCATGCTGGTGCTGACCTATCGCCGGCTGGTGGTGACCCAGGAGACGAAGGTGCTGCACCGGCTGAAGCTGCATCTGAACGCCAACCTGCGGCATCTCAGCAACGTCTCGTGGCAGCCGGAACCGGCACGGTCCAGGGTGGACGTGACGGCGACCGCGGTGGACGGGGTGCGCGAGCGGTTCCGGATGCGGCTGAGCAGCCCGAAGGCCGTGATCCATTTCGACCAGCTGCTGCAGAACGTCTTCCGGCCGCGCGCGATCGCGGCCTAGACGAAGCTGCTGATCGAGGCACGCAGGCCGGCGGCGTCCAGGCCATGGGCCCGGGCGTGGTCGCGCCACGTGCCGTACCGCCGCACCTCCGCCTTGCCCACACCCAGATGCAGCGCGCGATGCGGAAGGCCCGTCAGGGCCGCGCTGACCGCCGCGGCCGACGTGCCGGCCAGGTAGGGCTCCACCATGATCACTTCGTGCTCGGTGAGCGCGCGCAGGCCCTCGGCGTCGAGCGGGCGCGGCGTGTTCGTGTACGCCACGGTGACGTCCAGGTCGCGGGTCGCCTCCAGCACCGGATCGAGCATCGGCCCGACCGCCACCACCAACGGGCCACCCCTCGTGATCACCTGAAGGAAGGGCGCGACGTGCGCCCGCCGGTTCTCCTGCACGCTGAGCCGCACGTAGACCCGGTCGTCGTGCCGGGCGGCGTCCCGCAGCAGCGAGGCCACCTCGTCACGGTGACCCGGCACGTGCACGGTCCAGCCGTCGAGCGTGTCCAGCAGCGCCACGTCGCCCGGCGACTGATGCGTGTAGCCCTCGGCGGCCGCGTCGTAGGAGCCGCCGATGCTGACCAGCACCGCGCCCACGTCCTGATGACCAAGATCTAATTTCACCTGCTCGTACGCCCGGTCGATGAGAAACGGGGCGTACGAATGCACATAGGGCCGCATGCCGGTCAACGCGAGCCCGCCGGCCACGCCGGTCATGAGCTGCTCGCGGATGCCGACGTTGATCACGCGGTCGGGATGCCGGCGGCGGGCCGGGCCGAAGGGTTCGGCCGAGATGTCGGCCAGCACCAGCGCGGTGCGCGGATCGTCGGCGAGCAGTTGCGTGGTGGTGTCGATGAACGTCTGCCGCATCTTTCAGCTCCCCTTCTTCTCGACCGTGGCGATGACCAGATTCGGGCGTTCGTGCGTCTTCTGAAGGGCGCACTCCAGCTCGCCCCGGTCATGCCCGTCGGCCATGGCGACGTCCCAGCCGACGAACCGGGCGGCGATGCCGCCGGGCCAGCCGTGTGTGGACGACTGGTTGTCGATCACGATGGCGGTCAGCGGCAGCCGGGTCGCGCCGGCGTACGCGATCGCCTCGTGGTTGGAGCCCTCGTCCAACTCGGCGTCGCCGACCAGCACGAAGGTCCGCGCGGCGGTAAAGCCCTGTGCCCGCAGGCCCAGCGCGGTGCCGACGGCCAGACCCAGGCCGTGCCCGAGCGAGCCGGTGCCGACCTCGACACCCGGAATGCGCACGCGGTCCGGATGATGGCCGAGCGGGCTGTCCCACCCGCCGAGATCGTCCAGCGCCGACTCCGGGATGAAGCCCTTGGCCGCCAGCACGGCGTAGTAGGCGGCCGGCCCGTGGCCCTTGGAAAGCAGGAACCGGTCGCGGCCGGGATCGTCGGCGGTCTCCGGGCTCACCCGCAGCACGCGGTCGTAGAGGACCCAGAGGACGTCCAGCGTCGAGTGTGCGCTCGGCGCGTGCTTCTCGTCGCCGGTCAGCCGCCGCAACAGCGGGCGGAGCCGGTCGGTGTGCATCGCGGTGACGGTCATGAGGATAGGCTGCAAGTTGAAGTTCACTTCAACTCAAGGACCCCCATGGAGACCCTGACCATAGGCGACTTCGCGGCCCGCAGCGGGGTGGCGCCCTCGGCCCTGCGCTACTACGAGCGCGAGGGCCTGATCCGCTCCACCCGCACCGGCGGCAACCAGCGCCGATACGACCGCGCCGAGCTGAGGCGGGTCGCTTTCATCCGCATCGCCCAGCAGGTCGGCGTCTCGCTGGACGAGATAAGAACGGCATTGGCCGACCTTCCGGAAAATCGGACACCGACCAAAGCGGACTGGGCCAAGCTGTCCGCGCACTGGCGCCACCGCCTGGACGAGAAGATCGCCCTCATGGAGCGCCTCCGCGACCAGCTGACCGGCTGCATCGGCTGCGGTTGCCTCTCCCTGCACCGCTGCAAGCTCATCAACCCCGGTGACCGCTTCGCCTCCGACGGCACCGGCCCGCAGGTCCTGCTGAACCCGGTCCCGTGACGATCCGGGCGGTCGTCACCGACCTCGACGGCACGGCCGTGCCGACCGGCGACGTGATCACCCCGGCCACGCTGGCCGCGGTGCACCGGCTGACCGTCCCCCTGATCGCCGTCACGGCCCGCACCCCGGCCGGCGTGCGGCGGCTCGGCCCGTTCGCGGACCATCTCGCCCTGGCGGTCAGCAACGGCGGCGCCCTGGGCTGGAACCCGGCAACCGGCGCGACGCTGTGGGAGGAGGTCATCGCCACCGAGGAGCTGCGTGCCCTGCTCGACTTCGCCCGGACCCTGCCCGGGGTGGGCATGTCGGTCTTCGGTGTCGACGCGTGGAAGATGACGCCGGCCTATCTGCGCTTGCGTGGCCAGGCGCCCCGGGAGCCGTGGCGGTCGGCCACGCTGGACACGCTGGCCGATCGGCCGGCCTACGGAGCCGTCCTCCGGCACGCGACGCTGACCTCGGACGAGATGGTGGAGCGGCTGACCGCGGCCGGTCTCGCCGCGAGGCTGAACGTGACCTACTCGGCCGACCATCTGGTCGACATCGGCCCGCCCGGCGTCGACAAGGCCTCCGGCGCCCGGCGCGCCCTCGACCTGCTCGGGCTGTCACCGCGGGAGGCCGTCGCCTTCGGCGACATGCCGAACGACCTGGCCATGTTCGCCTGCTGCGGCCAGTCGGTGGCCATGGCCAACGGACATCCAGCCGTACGGGCGGCCGCCACCTTCACCACCGCATCAGCCGCCGACGACGGCTTCGCCCGCGGCCTGGAGAAGCTGGGTCTGTCCACTTCCGAGTGACTAGAGGGCGTGCTCTCGGAGGAACGGGAGCATGAGCGCCACCACCTCGTCGGGGAACTGGGTGTGAGGGTAGTGGCCCGCGCCCTCGATCATGGCCAGCCGGGCGTGGGGCATGGCCGCCACGATGGCCTCGCCCTCGGCGCGCGGGTCGGCCCAGTCCGGGTCGAGGGTGCCCTCGATGATCAGGGCCGGCGCCTTGACGTTGGCCAGCTGGGCGCCCGCATCGGCGGGAGTCGACTGGCCCATCTTCTGCAGCGCCTTCATCCGGCCCGGCTCGGCCAGCATGGCCGCGCTGCGGTCGAGCTGGGCCTGCCAGTCCGCCGGCTTGCGGCCGGGAAAGGCCACGTCGAGGTAGCGGTGCCACCACTTCACGCTGCCCAGGACGCCGGCGGCGAGCAGCCGGATCATGCCGGTCCGATAGCGCTTCACGCGCAGGTCGCCCAGGCTGATCGACTGCGACCGGGTGAACGGGCCGAGCTCGACCACGCCGGTGATCAGCTCCGGCGCCCGCGCCGCGGCGATGGTGGCGGCGCCGCCCGAGATCGAGTGGCCGACCAGCACGGCCGGGCCGCCGAGGTGGCGGATCACCGCGATCAGGTCGCCGGCGATGTCGGTGCGGGTGTACGACGGCCAGACGGCACTCGACTGGCCGGCGCCGCGGATGTCGACCGCGGCCACCCGATAGCCGGCCTCGACCAGCTTCGGCACCACGAACCGGTACGCGTCCCGGCTGTTGCCCATGCCGTGGGCCAGGACGACCAGCGGGCCTTCGCCGGTCACCTCGTACGCGATCGTGCCGCCCTCGACTTCGACAAACATGACAACCTCCAGCAATGGCTAAGCTCGTTAGCTAAAAGCTAACGCGATTAGCCACCACTGTCAAACGCGGACCGGGATGGCCGAGGACACGCCCAGGACGGCGCCTTTGTCATCGAGCGCCTCCGCCACGACGTACTCGGGAATGCCTGGAACCGTGAGTGTGGTCTCGAAGCCGGACCGACGCGCCTCGATCGTGCCGCCGGTGAGCACGTCGGGCTGGGCACCCCAGCGGGCCCGCCATCGCGCGACCGCGGTGGCGCCGTTCCAGCTGGCCGACACGGTCACGTTGCCGCCGTCGACGCGCAGGCCCAGTGCGGGGCGGTCGAGCGGCTCGGCGTCCCACTCGGCCTTGTAGGCGCGGTACGACTGGTTGTCGAGCGGGATGTGGCCGGCGAACCGCACCGAGCCGTCCGCCTCGTGCTCGGTGAAGTGCGGCATCTGCCCCCAGCCGATGAACGAGCCGCCGTCGGCGAGCTCCCGGAAATTGCCCTGTGTCGGCGCCGAGATCCGGTCGGGGTGCACGTATTCCGCGACGAATGTCGTCTTCTTGGCGTCTTCATCCACTGTGAACACGACCCCGCGTGAGTAGTCCCGGACCTTGGTCACCCCGGCCCCGTTGTCGAAGACGCTCCACGAGCCGTCGCGCCGCTGCCGGAAGTCGTGCTGCCACGCGAAGCTGGTCCGCTCGTCGACCGAGATGTCGGACTTCTTGCCGCCGAGACGCCAGCGGACGGCGCCGGTCTTCCGGTCGATCTTGTAGACGGCCCAGGTGTGCCGGGCCGAGACGATCAGATCGCCGTCGGCGGCCAGGCCCACCGAGTTGGCGTGGAAATAGTCGTAGGGCAGGTGGGCCGAGTCGCCCTGCGGCAGCGGGGCGTACGACTCGGCCACGCCGACGTGGTCGCTCGACCGCCACTCGAACAGCTTCCGGCCGGTGGCGATGTCGATCTCCTGGAGCACGCCGTCGTGCAGGACCCCGTCCTTCGGGCCACCCACCGACGTCAGGTCGTACGCCTTCGGGTCGTACACCCAGAAGAGCGCCGTGTCCTGCGGCGTGATGATCAGGTCGTGCTGGTCGGCCTGCTCGGTGCCGGCCGCCCGGACCCGGGTGATCTCCCGGTACGACCGGTCGGCGATCACGAACTCACCCTGGCCGACCCCCTGGCCGCCGGTTCCGCCGATCGTGCCTTCCCACCAGGTGAGCACCGGCTGCTTCCGATAGCGCTGCACCTTGAAGTCGATCGACACGGTGGCCGGCGGCGGCGTCTGCCGGAACCAGACCGGCGAGCCGGTCTCGTCGACCATCAGCGGTCCCCACAGACTCGTGCCGGAGGCCGGGCTGAACAGGAGGTGGCCCGGCGCCGTCCCGGACGCCGGGGTCGTGATCGTGATGTCGGCGATGTTCTGGAAATCGGGGCGGGAGGAGTATTTCGGCGTGGCGTCGCCCGGGGAAGGCGTCACCGAAGCCGCGGGCGTACCGATCGCATAGCCGAAGCCGCCGCCGGCGACTCCGGTGAGCGCGGCCGCGCCCGCGCCGAGCAGAAGGTTCCTTCGGGTCGTCACCGACCGAGCCTTCCCCGGCCGGCGCGCCTTCTACCTCGGCGAGCGCTCGGAGTTCGCTGAGAGTCCGGCGTAGATCTCCAGGAGCCGCGCGGTGAGCACGTCGGGATGGAAATGGCGCAGGTAGCGCTCCCGGGCCGCCCTGGCCCGGGCCGGGGCCTCGGCGCGGGCCAGAGGAAGGGCGGCCGCGATCGCCTCGGGCTCGGGGGGCACGACCCAGCCGGTGTCACCGACGATGTACGGGATGCCGCCCACCGCCGTTCCGAGCGCCGGCCGACCGGCCGAGAGCGCCTCGAGAAGCACCGTGGGCAGCGTGTCGTTCCAGGTCGGCGTGTGCACGACCACGGCCGACGCGCGGCGCATCGCCACCATGCCCTCTCGGTCGAGAATGCCGAGATATTCAACATCCTTCCGCTCCGCCGAGACCCGCTCGGCCAACGGGCGCAGCTCGCCGTCGCCGGCGATGCGCAGCGTGCCGAGCGAGCCGTCCGGATGCCGCTGCCAGGCGTCGAGCAGCAGACCCAGCCCCTTCTCGGGCGAGAGCCGGGCGCCGTAGAGGAACCCCTCGCCCAGCGGCTCGGGCTCGCCCGGGTCGGGCAGGCCGTTCGGCTTGATCACGATCCGGTCGTCGGCGATGCCGTAGTCACGCAGGTGGGCGGCGATCCGGTCGGTCAGCGCGATGTAGCGGTCGACCGAGCGCCACGTCGGCCGGTGCACGGCCAGCGTGGTCGCCATCAGCGCGCTCTGCGCCGAGGAGCCCCGGTAGCACTTGTGCTGCACGGCCGGCCAGCCGATGAACTTGCCCCGGCAGTCCTGGCAGTTGTGCCCGTCGCGGAAATACAGCCCGGACGAGCAGACCTGGCGATAGTTGTGCACGGTCTGCACCACCGGGACCCCGTGCTTGTGCGCGGTCCGGACGACCCAGGGCGAGAGCAGCGGGTACGGGTTGTGCAAATGGAGCACATCCGGTCGTTCCGCCTCGAGGAGCTGGGCCAGATCGCGCTGGGCGGCCCGCCCGTAGATCGGCGAGAGGGGCAGCAGCGCCTTCTCGGCCAGGGGCAGCTCACCGATCGAGTCGGAGCTGCGCTGGAACGGGATCACCTCGGCCCCCGCCGCGCGGAGCTGGGCGATCTCGGTGTCCACGATGACGTTCTCACCGGACGGCATCGCTTCTCGGTACCGGTTGTGCGCAACGACGACCTTCACGCTCGGAAACGCTACCGTTGATGCCGTGCCCGAACTTCCTGAGGTCGAGGCGCTCGCGGCCTATCTGCGTGAGCGCGCGGTCGGCCACACCGTGCAGCGCTTCGAGGTCTCGTCGTTCAGCGCGCTGAAGACGTACGACCCGCCCGCCACCGCCGTCAACGGCCTCGAGATCACCTCGGCCGGCCGGCACGGCAAGTTCCTCGACATCGGCCTGGGTCCCGAGATCCACCTGGTGATCCATCTGGCCCGCGCCGGCTGGCTGCACTACCGCGACGCCTTCAAGTCGCCGGCCCCGCTCAAGCCGGGCAGCGGTCCCATCGCCCTTCGGGTACGCCTCGACGACGGCTCCGGCTTCGACCTGACCGAGGCCGGCACCCAGAAATCCCTCGCGGCCTACCTGGTGCGCGACCCGGCCGAGGTGCCCGGCGTGTCGCGGCTCGGCCCCGACGCGCTGGCCGTCTCGCGCGACGAGTTCGCCGAGCGCATTCGAGGGCGCAACGGCCAGGTCAAGGGCGTGCTCGTCGACCAGGAGGTGCTGGCCGGCATCGGCAACGCCTACTCCGACGAGATCCTGCACGTGGCGAAGATGTCGCCCTTCGCGCTCACCGGCAAGCTGACCGACGAGCAGATCACCACGCTCTACGAGGCGATGCGCGAGGTCGAGACCGACGCCGTCGAGCGCTCGGTCGGGCAGCGGGCGGCCGAGCTCAAGGGCGAGAAGCGGGCCGGCATGCGGGTGCACGCGCGCACCGGGCTGCCCTGCCCGGTCTGCGGCGACACGGTGCGGGAGGTGTCGTTCGCCGACAAGAGCCTCCAGTACTGTGCGACCTGCCAGACCGGAGGAAAGCCGCTCGCCGACCGACGCCTGTCCAAGTTGATCCGTTAGCGCCGCAACGGTCACCCTGCGTACAGGAGTGGGAAAGCGGCCTGAACGTCCGCTTCTTTCCGCCGGATCCATCGGTATAGTGGCCCGGTCCAACGTAACCGTCACACGTTCGAGCGGGCCCCGGAGTAGCGGCTTTCCTCGAATTCCGTGGCGGTGCGTAATCTTTTCCGGATGCGGGAGGACGTAGGCGAGGTGACCGCTAGCCTGCATCGCCCAGTTACCGACAGCAGCCGGAGCAGACCCGTGCCGTACGACAGCTTCGAGTGGCAGCAGGAGCCGCCGCCGAGCAACGGCGTACCCCGATCGGCCTGGACCCGGCAGCACAAGCGCCTGTCGCGCTGGCACCGCCCGTACACAGCGGTCCTGGTCCTTCTCGATCTTCTCGCCGTCCTGTCGGCGAGCTACCTCGCCGCGACATATCTGGAAAAGGCGAAATCCGGCTTCCAGGAGCGGTCCCTCGGGTTCCTGCACGGCGCCGAGCTCTTCTACTTCTTCGCGTACCTCGTGCTGCCGCTGGGCTGGCTGATCCTGCTCTGGGCCAACGGCACGTACGACCGCCGCTACCTGGGCCTGGGCAGCGAAGAGTTCAAACGCATCGTCCGCACCTCGGTCACCGTCGTGGCCTGTGTGTCGCTGCTGGCGTTCGCCACCAAGACCCAGCTCTCGCGTGGCACGGTCGCCCTGGTCTCGCTCAGCGCGGTGCTGTTCCTGCTGCTCGACCGCGTGCTGGCGCGCCAGGTGCTGCATTTCGCCCGGCGGCGCACCGGGCACGGCGCCCACCGGATGATCCTGGTCGGCACGCTGCCCGAGGCGCTCGAGGTCTACACCGCGGTCACCCGCAGCCCGGCCGCCGGCCTCATCCCGGTCGCGATCCACATCACCGACGGTTACGCCGCCGCCCGCGGCATAGAGACTCCGGTGCCGGTCTACGCCGCCCGCGACGTGCTCTCGCTGGTGCGTGAGGTCGGCGCCGACACCATCGCGGTCTGCGGCTCGGCCAGCGCCGAGCCGGGCGAGCTGCGCCGCCTGGCCTGGCAGCTCGAGGGCACGGGCGTCGACCTGGTGGTCGCGCCGCAGCTCACCGACATCGCCGGCCCCCGGGTGCACATCCGCCCGATCGAGGGCCTGCCGCTGCTGCACGTCGAGGAGCCGACCCTCTCCGGCCCCGGCTGGCTGATCAAAAACCTGCTCGACCGGGTCGCCGCCGGCATCGGCCTGCTCCTGCTCAGCCCGATCCTGCTGGTCATCGCGATCGGCATCAAGCTCTCCGATCCGGGCCCGGTCTTCTTCCGGCAGCCCCGCGTCGGCCACGAGGGCCGCACGTTCCGGGTCTGGAAATTCCGGACCATGTACGTCGACGCGGAAGAGCGCAAGCGCACGCTGGAAGAGCTCAACGAGTCCGACGGCATGCTCTTCAAGATGAAGAACGACCCCCGGATCTTCGCCTTCGGCGCCAAGCTGCGGGCCACCTCGCTCGACGAGCTTCCCCAGCTGATCAACGTGCTGAAGGGCGAGATGTCGCTGGTGGGCCCGCGCCCGCTGCCGGCCGACGACGGCGACTATCTGGGCGACGTCCGCCGCCGCCTGCTGGTCCGCCCGGGCATCACCGGCCTGTGGCAGGTCTCCGGCCGTTCCGATCTTTCATGGGACGAGGCCGTACGCCTGGACCTGTACTACGTCGACAACTGGTCCCTGACGTACGACCTCAGCATCCTCTGGCGCACGATCTGGGTAGTGCTCAAGCGCAAGGGCGCTTACTAGCCGCAATCGCCGCCGGTGAGATGGCATGTGATTTTTCGACGCCCGCGGGGTTTGCGGGTGGCGGAAAATTGCCTGCCATCTCACCGGTTACAAGGCGATTGCCCGCGGAGCGAAGCGGAGCCAGCCAGCTCAGCTGTGCGGGCAGGTGGCCCGGTACTCCTGGATCGTTGATCCCGAAGGGGCCGGGCACAGGAACTGGTCGTAGCGAGTGTCGTTGTCGATGAAGCGCTTGAGCCACGACAGCGAGTACTTCGCGACGGTCACGTTGGTCGAGGTCGGGGCCGAGTGGCTGGCGTTGTTCAGTTCCAGGTACGCCTTGTCCGGCGCGGACGTCATGCTCGTGTAGAACGGCTCGGAGTGTGAGCTGACCGGCGCCACCGTGTCGTTCTCGGCCCCGATGATCATCGTGGGTACCCGGTCGGTGCTCCAGCTCTTGGTGCCGTGCCAGGGGGTCAGCGGGACGGCCGCCTGCAGCGAGGGCCGGGTCCGCGAGGCCGACAGGCTGCCGCCGCCACCCATCGAGTGCCCCATGACGCCGAGCCGGGTGGCGTCGATCCGCGTACGGACCGAGCTCTGCCCGGTCAGATAGTCGAGCGCGGCCAGCAGCTGCGTGCCCCGGCTGTCGGGCTGGTCGAGCGTGCTGTTGGTGTCGATCGTGATCACCACGAAGCCCTGCGAGGCCAGCCGCGGCCCGAGCCACGACACGCTGGACTGCGACGCGGTGAATCCGGGCGAGATCGCGACCGCCCCGAAGGTGCCGGACGCGGTGCTGGTCGGGTAGTAGATCGTGCCGCCGCCGAAGCCGCTGACCGACGAGCGGGCCACGGTGACCTGGGCGATGGCGAACGATCCACGGCTCGCCTCGATGCTGGCGGTGGTGGGGGCCGGTCCGCGCTCGTAGGGGTTGGCGGCTTGGGCGGGTGCGGCCGGCGCGGCGACGGCGAGGGCGACCGCGGCGATCAGCGCGAGTCTCTTCATGGAGCACTCCCTGGGGTGTGGGGTGTCGCACGTGTATCGATGTGAATCGATTGTTGATCGCTGTGTTACCGACCGGTAATCCCAATTGGCACCCTGCCAACACGGTATGAAAAGTGGACGCCTGCCGTCGTAGCCGTCAATATCTCCAGCGTGAACCAGGTCGGAAGCGTGCTCGCGGTCGTCGCCGTCCTCGCCGCCCTGGCCGCCGCCGTCCTCGCCGTGGTGCGGCTCCGGGCCCGCCGCGGCATCGCCACCGCCATGCAGCGCGCCACCTACGACGTCCTGCACACGGCCGCGCTCGCCGCCGAGCCCCTGCGCGGCGGCCTCAGCCCCACCTCGGCCGGCAAAGCCGCCCGCCACCTGCGCGCCCTGGTCGGCGCGGCCGGCCTGACCATCGCGGACGGCGACCGCTGCCTCGCCTTCGACGGCCGCGGCAGCCACCACTCCGAGCAGTTCACCGCCGCCGCCACCCGCGCCCTCGACACCCACCGGTCGGTTGTGCTGGCCGCCGCCGACCTGCCCTGCGACCGCGTCGACTGCGTGGTCCGCGGCGCCGTCGTCGCCCCACTCTCCGGACCCGACGGCCGGGCCGCGGCCGCCCTGGTCGCGGTGGCCGACGACCACCCCGCGCCCGGACTGGTCCAGGCCACCCTCGAGACCGCCCGCTGGGCCGCCACCCAGATCGCCCTGGCCGAGCTCGAATCGTCCCGCGAGCGTCTGGCCCGGGCCGAGGTGCGGGCGCTGCGGGCCCAGATCAGCCCACACTTCATCTACAACGCGCTGACCGCGATCGCCTCGTTCGTGCGCACCGACCCGGAGCGCGCCCGCGAGCTGATCCTCGAGTTCGCCGAGTTCACCCGCTACTCCTTCCGGGCCCACGGCGACTTCACCACCCTGGCCGAGGAGCTGCGCTCCATCGACCGCTATCTGACCATCGAAAGAGCGAGGTTCGGAGACCGGCTTCAGGTACGCCTCCAGATCGCCCCCGAGGTCCTACCCGTCGGCCTGCCCTTCCTGTGCCTCCAGCCGCTCGTCGAGAACGCCGTCCGCCACGGTCTGTCCCGTAAGCCGGGCGTCGGTATGGTGAGCATCGAGGCACAGGACGCCGGTGCCGAATGTCACATCACGGTCGAGGACGACGGCGTCGGCATGGATCCGGAGGTCTTCGCGGCGGGCGGGCCCGAGACCGACGACGGGCAGCACGTGGGCCTGGCAAATGTTGACGAGCGCCTGCGCTCGGTCTTCGGCGACCACTTCGGCCTGGTCGTGGAGACCGCGCCCGGCGCCGGGACGAAGGTGAGCATGCGAGTGCCGAAGTTCCATCCGGGAGTGCGAGCGTGAGCCTTGTCGTGCTGGCCGTCGACGACGAGCCACCCGCCCTCGACGAGCTGGCCTACCTGCTCAACGCCGACGGCCGGGTGGCACACGTGCACCGAGCCGGCGACGCCACCGAGGCGCTGCGCGTGCTGCGCGACACCGAGGTCGACGCGGTGTTCCTGGACATCCGCATGCCCGGCCTCGACGGCATGGAGCTGGCCCGCATCCTGCGCCGCTTCGCCCGCCCACCAGCGATCGTCTTCGTCACGGCCTACGACGACGGCGCCGTCGACGCCTTCGACCTGGGCGTCACCGACTACGTCCGCAAGCCCGTCCGAGCCGAACGCCTGGGCGAGTCCCTCCGCCGCGTGACCGGCCTGCGCACGGTCCCCGCCGCCGCACCCACCCAGCCCGCCGACGAGCCCGCCATCCCCGTCGAACTGGCCGGCACCACCCGCATGCTCCCGAGATCATCGGTCCGCTGGGTCGAGGCACAGGGCGACTACGCCCGCCTGCACACCTCGGACGCCTCCCACCTGGTCCGCGTCTCCCTGGCCACGTTGGCCGACCGCTGGGCCGACGCCGGTTTCGTCCGCATCCACCGCTCGTTCCTGGTGCAGATCCGCCTGATAGCCGAGCTACGCCTGACCCCGTCGGGCTACGTGGTGAACATCGACGGCGTAGAACTGCCGGTCAGCCGCCGCCACACCCGCGAGCTGAAGGACCGCCTGATCCGCGCGGCCAAGCACGACTGGCAGCGCTGACCACACCGCGTTCCCCACCCCATCCACACGGTTATCCACAGCCCCACACCCTTGTCCACAGGGTTATCCACATGCCAGCGGTGGATAACCCTCTCCGGCGCAGCTCACGGCAGAGCGTCCCAGGCCTTGATCCGCAGCAGGAGCTCGCCGTCCTGCTCGGGCTGCTCGACGTTCAGGCGGACCAGGGTCTGCTGGGAGCCGGCGGTCATGAGGCAGTACGTCCGGTCCTCGCGCAGGGGCAAGCGGGAGCCCGGCGCCGCCTGGATCGCCTGGGCGCAGGCGCCGGGTGTCACGTCGGCGGCCGGGATCATCGCCGCCAGCACGCCGCGGCCGCTGTTCAGGACCGAGTCGCCGCTGTCCGGCGACGCCGTGATCCGCACCGGGCCGTCGTCGACGATCTTCGGCTCGTCCAGGTTCAGGCTCTGCGGGCCCATGTCTCCGATCGGCACGGCGACCAGGGTCGCCGGATAACGCAGCCGGTACGTCGCCGCGCCCACCCCCGGCGAGGGCGGCGCCCCGGACGGTGGCGGCGACCCGGACGGTGGCGGGGCCGACGTGGGCCGGGACGGGCCGGACGCTGCGGGCGACCCACCAGAGCCGCCCGCAGAAGGCGAGCCAGCAGGCCCACCCACGGAGGGCGACCCACCAGAGCCACCCCCAGAAGGCGAGCCGACAGAGCCACCCGCGGACGGCGAGCCGAAAGCGCCACCCGCAGAGGGCGAGCCGGCAAGGCCATCCGCGGACGGCGAGCCGGCGGAGCCACCTGCGGAGGATGAGCCAACGGAACCGCCCATATAGGGCGAACCAGCAGTGGACGAGCTCACAGAGCCGGCGAACGAAGGGAAGCCAAGCGGGCCGCCCGCCGGAAATGTCCGCTGGACCGTAGAGCCGTCGGGCCGCACAGAGGCCGACGCGCCGGCGGAAAGGCCGGAGGAGGCGGACGCGCCGGCGGAAAGGCCGGAGGAGGCGGACGCGCCGGCGGAAGGGCCGGCGGAGGCGGACGGTACCGAAGGCGCCGGCCAAGGCCCGGAAAAAACCATGGCGCCGGTCGTTGCCTGCTGGAAGCCGTACGTCACCCCGAAAGCCGCCATCACCACCGCCGCCACCACGCCGAGGCGCGCTCGCACCGCTGCCGCTCCCGTGCGCTGGCGTGGAATCAGCGCTGGGGTGGCCGCCGCTCGCGTTCTCACGTCGGCCAAGCCCGCCTCGCAGTCGAACGACAAGCCGGCCAGCGCCTCCGCCTCCGCCCGGGAGAAGAGCGCGCGCTCCTCCGGCGTCAGCACCTCATCGGCCATGATCCATCTCCTTCTGACGGGCCAACAAGGGCCGCAGGGTCTCGCGGGCTTTCTGCAGCTGTGACCGGACGGTCGAGGGGTTGCGGCCGAGCAGCGCGGCGATCTCCCCGATCCGCAAGCCGTCGTAGAGCAGCGACATCACCTCGCGCGACGGGCCGTCCAGCACGCGCAGCACGTCGAGCGCCTCCGTTCCGCCGTACGCGTCGTCCTCGGCCACCCGCACGAGCGGCGCCATCCTGGTCAGGCCCGTCCGCTGTCGTACGGCATGACGGGCCCGATCCACCCGGATCCTCTTCGCCGTGGTCAGCACGTACGCCTTGAGGGCCGGCCCCGACGACCGGTCCAGTTCGGACCACTGCCGGTACAGCCGCAGCATCGCCTCCTGGGCGACGTCACCGGCGTCCTGCTCGCCCAGGCCCTCCACCCTCATCCGGACGAAGAGCCACCGGAAGTTCTCCCGATAGAACGTGTCGAAGGTCGTCACGGCGCGTCATCCGAGGAAGACCGCCAGGTGATACGGAGGTCGAAGTGGCGGATGCGCAGGCCGGGCAGTTCCGCCACCATCCAGTTGATGACCTGTGCGACCAGCGCACCGACCAACGGATCGATGATGTCCAACTGTTCCCCCTTTACCGTTTATATACGGTTATGGGAGAAACGCTGGACGCGGCGAAAGTGTCTCCACAGGTTGTTCACAACCTCAGCGCCCGGCCCGCACAGGTGATCAATAGGCTCACCGCCGTCGGCCGGTGGGTCACGGGGGCGCACCGGCCGCCACGACGAGGAAAGGTGGGGAGCCGTGGAAACGGAGCGACGGGTCCTGGTCGTCGAGGACGAGAAGACGATCGCCGAGGCGGTCGCGGCGCGGCTGCGGGCCGAGGGCTTCACGGTCGAGGTGGCCGGCGACGGTCCTTCGGCGGTGGAGGCCGCGCGGCGTACGCCACCGGACGCCATCGTGCTCGACGTCATGCTGCCGGGCTTCGACGGCCTCGAGGTGTGCCGCCGCATCCAGGCCGAGCGCCCGGTGCCGATCCTCATGCTGACCGCCCGCGACGACGAGACCGACCTGCTGGTGGGTCTCGCCGTCGGCGCCGACGACTACATGGTCAAGCCGTTCTCCATGCGCGAGCTCTCGGCCCGGGTGCACGCGCTGCTGCGCCGGGCCACGAAGACGGCGCCCGAGAAGCCGGCGCCGCTCCGGTTCGGTGATCTCGAGATCAACCAGGCCGAGCGGCGGGTGACCCGGGCCGGCGTCGAGGCCCACCTGACGCCGACCGAGTTCGACCTGCTGGTGCACCTGGCCGCACACCCGCGCACGGTCCTTCCGCGCGAGCGCCTGCTCGCCGACGTCTGGGGGTGGGCCGACGCCTCCGGCACGAGAACGGTCGACAGCCACATCAAGGGCCTGCGCCGCAAGCTCGGCTCCGACCTCATCCGTACGGTCCACGGGGTGGGCTACGCGCTCGAGGTCGAGCGGTGAAAATCAAACTGCCGCGACCGCTCGACCCGGTGCGGTCGATCAAGATGAAGATCATCATGGTGCTGTTCGCCGGTGGCTTCAGCGGTCTGGTCTGGTTCTACCTGTGGCTGGGCTGGTTCCCGATCTGGACCGGCGTCACGGCCACGGTCATCGGCGTGACCATCGTGCAGTTCCTGGCCCGGGGCATGACGTCGCCGCTGCGCGAGATGACATCGGCGGTCCGGGCCATGGCGCAGGGCGACTACGGCCGCCGGGTGCGGGCCACCTCGGCCGACGAGGTGGGCGAGCTGGCCGCCGCCTTCAACCAGATGGCGGCCGACCTGGGCGCGGCCGATCGGCAGCGGCGTGAGCTGATCGCGAATGTCTCGCATGAGCTGCGTACGCCCATCACGGCCCTCCAGGGCCTGCTGGAGAACATCGTCGACGGGGTGGCCGAGGCCGATCCGGCGATGATGCGGACCGCCCTGGCCCAGACCGAGCGGCTCGGCCGCCTGGTCACCGAGCTGCTCGACCTGTCCCGGGTCGACGCCGGGGTGACACCGCTGGCCAGCCATCCGATCGACGTGCCGGCCTTCCTGCACGACGTAGTGCGCGAGGCCGAGGTCAACGCGGCCGGGGCCGGGCGCGACGTGCTCTTCAAGGTCACGTCGCCCGCGATCGTCGTGCCGGGCGATCGGCAGCGGCTGCACCAGGTGTTCGCCAACCTGGTCGACAACGCGGCCCGGCACAGCCCGCCCGGCGGCACGGTCGAGGTGCGCGCCGAGCGCCGCGGCGAACACCTGCTCGTCTCGGTCGCCGACGAGGGCGAGGGCATCCCGCCCGGCGAGCGCGACCGGGTCTTCGAGCGGTTCACCCGCGGCGAGCGGCCGGCCGGCGGCGGCACCGGCCTCGGCCTGGCCATCGCCCGCTGGGTGGTGCAGATGCACCACGGCACGATCGCCGTGGTCGACCCCGAGCGCGGCCGCCCCGGCTGCCACATCCAGGTGACGTTGCCACTTTGAGCAAGACCTCACATAGCCCGCTTGGCTGACCAGGCGGGCCGGTCGATGCTGCCCTCACGGAGGTAGAGCCATGTCCCTCACCACGAACCCGCCGCACTGGAAGACACGGCCTCTTCACAGACCTTGGCCGTCCGCCGCGCCCTGGTGGCGCCAATGGCCCGGCCCGGGCCTGCCGGCGAGCGGCGCCACGGCCGGCGCCGTCGTGGCCGCCGCCGGCGTGGTGGCGTTCAGCCTCCCGTTGGGCCCACCCGGCGTGGGCTGGCTGGTCAGCGCGCTGGCGGCGGTGGCAGCCCTGGTCGTGGCCCGGCTCGCACCGGCCCGGCTGCCATCGCTCCCACCGGCCCGACCGCCGGCCACCGTCGAGAACGCCACCGACTCCGACGCGTCGACGAAAAGCACGCCGGGGAAAGACACGCCGGGGAGAGACACGCGCGGGCGAATCGCGCCCGAACGACTCGCCTGGTCGATCGCCACCGTCGCCCTGCTCGCGGTCAGCACCCTGCGCGCGGCCGGCTGGCTCTTCGCCCTCTGCCTGGTGACGGCAACGTTGACCGCCGCCCTCGCGCTGGCCGGCGGCCGTTCGATGCGCAGCATCTTCGCCGGCTACACCATGTCGTTCGTCGCGCCCTTCCGTGCCCTGTCCTGGCTGCGAAAGGGGCTCAGCCGGGGCGCCAGCATGCGCGTCGCCGCCACCGCCATCGTCTCGATCGTGCTGCTCGTGGCCTTCGGCGCGCTCCTGGCCTCGGCCGACCTCTACTTCTCGCAGGCGATCGACGCGGTCATGCCCGACCTCAACGGCGCCTCGATCTTCCGCTGGGTCTTCATCGGCGGGCTGGCCACCATGATCGTCGGCGGGGCCGCCTTCCTGACGAGCGCTCCACCCAACCTGTCGAGTTTGGACACCACCGAGGGCCGCAAGGTGCGCCGTTGGGAGTGGGCGATCCCGCTGTTCCTGCTCACGATGCTGTTCGGCGCCTTCGTCGGCGTGCAGGCCGTGGTGCTGTTCGGCGGCAACTTCGTGGTCGCCGAATACGCGAACGCCGCCCGCACCGGCTTCTTCCAGCTCAGTGCGGTCACCGCCCTGACCCTCGTGGTGTTGGCCGGCGCCGCCCGCTGGGCACCTCGGGACAAGCCCGCCGACCGCCTTCTCATCCGCGTCATCCTGGGCGCGCTGACCACGCTCACGCTGGTCATCGCGGCCACCGCCCTGAACCGGATGACCATCTACACCGCCGAGTACGGCCTGACCCGCCTGCGCCTGCTGGTCTTCTGCTGCGAGCTCTGGGTCATCTTCACCCTGCTCCTGGTGCTGCTCGCCGGCGTACGGATAAAAGCTCCCTGGTTGCCCCGAGTGGCCATCGCGGCCGGAGTGCTCGCCCTGCTCGGCCTGGCCGCGGCCAACCCGGACGCGATGATCGCCGAGCGCAACCTGCATCCGGCCCACGGACGGGAGATCGACCTGGTCTATCTCCAGAACCTCTCGCCCGACGCCGTGCCGGCCCTGATCGACATGCCGGGCGACCGCCGGAACTGCGTCATCGCCCACATCGACATCCAGAGCGGTGATTGGCGCAGCTGGAACTGGGGCCGGGAGCGGGCACAGCAGTTGATCGACCCGAATGCCCGTTGCGGGTCTTGACATCCTGTCCGGGGCGGACAGACTCCCGGCATGGCCCCCGATGACGAGACCCCCAGGCGTACGAGGGTCGTGCTCGGGGAAGTCGCGGCCCGCAGCCGCCCGGCCGACCTGACCCGCACCGACCTCGCGGAACAGACACCGGTGGGTGAGGCCCTGGTCAAGGGCCTCATGCGCGCCCAGCTGGCGCTCGCGCTGCGGCTTGCGCTGGTCGTGGTGATCGCGCTCGGCGCACTGCCGCTGCTGTTCGTGGCCGCGCCCGGCGTCGCCGGGTTCAAGATCTTCGGCGTCTATCTGCCGTGGCTGCTGCTCGGCGTGGCCGCGTTCCCGTTCCTGCTGGTGGTGGGCTGGGCCTACGTGCGCTGGGCCGAACGCAACGAGCAGGACTTCATCGCCGTGATCCGCAGGCCCGAGCGGTGAACCCGTACGTCGTGCCCGGCCTGGTGGTCGTGGTGCTGGTGACCGTGGGCATCGGCGTCTACGGTCTGCGGTTCGCCCGTACGACCTCGGATTTCCTGGTCGCCTCGCGCTCGGTGAGCCCGGCCTGGAACGCGGCCGCGATCAGCGGCGAATATCTGTCGGCGGCGTCCTTCCTGGGCGTCGCCGGCCTGGTGCTGCGCTACGGCGTCGACGTGCTCTGGTATCCGGTGGGCTTCGCCGCGGGCTATCTGGCCCTGCTGCTCTTCGTGGCCGCGCCGCTGCGACGCTCGGGCGCGTTCACCCTGCCCGACTTCTGCCAGGTGCGGCTCGGCTCGCTGACCCTGCGCCGGCTGGCCAGCGTCTTCGTCGTCTTCATCGGCTGCCTCTACCTGGTGCCGCAGTTGCAGGGCGCCGGGCTCACCTTCACCACGGTCACGGGCGGCTCGTACATCTGGGGCGCCCTGCTGGTCGGCGTGGTGGTGACCGCGAACGTGGCGCTCGGCGGCATGCGGGCGATCACCTTCGTGCAGGCCTTCCAGTACTGGCTGAAGCTGACCGCGCTCGCCGTCCCGGTGATCTTCCTGGTGCTGCAATGGCAGTCGGACGGTCGTCCCGAGGTCACTCCCACGGTCTTTCCGGCCGCGACCACGGTCGTCGTCGAGCAGGACGCGGTGATCGACGGCCAAGCCGTACAAAAAGGACAGGAACTTACGTATCAGAAGGGCGAAGAGGTTCCGGTCGTCAGCACCGTGGACAGCCAGTTCGACGCCGACTGGCTCCTGCCCGGCGACGACGGCACCCTCTTCGCCACGTACTCCCTGATCCTGGCCACCTTCCTCGGCACCATGGGCCTGCCCCACGTGCTCGTGCGCTTCTACACGAACCCCGACGGCGCCTCGGCCCGTCGCACCACCCTGGTCGTGCTGGGTCTCGTGGGGCTCTTCTATTTATTGCCGACGTTGTACGGCGTTCTCGGGCGCATCTACACACCACAGCTGCTCATGACGGGCCGTACCGACGCGGTCGTGCTCCTGTTACCCGAGGCCGCGCTCGGCGGCGGTCACCTCGGCCGGCTACTGGCCGCGCTGGTCACCGCGGGCGCGCTCGCCGCCTTTCTCTCCACCTCCTCCGGCCTGCTGACCAGCGTGGCCGGCGTGGTCTTCACCGACGTGCTGCACGCCGGCCGGGGCGGCTCGGTCCGTGACTTCCGCCTGGCCACGGTGCTGGCCGCGGTCGTGCCCATCATGCTGTCGATCTACGCCTCCAACATGGACGTCTCACGCGTGGTGGGCCTGGCCTTCGCGGTCGCGGCGTCGAGCTTCTGCCCGCTGCTGGTGCTCGGCATCTGGTGGCGGCGGCTGACCGACGTGGGCGCGATCGCCGGCATCCTGATCGGCGGCGGCGCCTCGATGGCGGCCGTCCTGATCACCGTGCTCGGGCCACCGCTGGACGGATGGTTCGCCGAGTTCATCGGTGAGCCCGCCGCGTGGACCGTTCCGCTGGCCTTCTTCGTCATGGTCACCGGCTCGTTGCTGACCGGCCGCCGGGTGCCGCCCGATGTCGGGGCGACCATGCTCCGCCTGCACGCGCCGGAGTCGTTGCGGGTGTCATGACCTGCTACTTTCGAAAACATGACCGTGCCGGCGCAGCGTTCGGGTGAGGAACCACCAGCGGCCATGTCGCTCCGCGGTCTAGTCAAGAGCTTCGATACGAAGCTGGCCGTCTCGGCCGTCAGCCTCGACGTGCCGGCCGGCTCGTTCTACGGCCTGCTCGGCCCCAACGGCGCCGGCAAGACCACGACCCTCTCGATGGCCGTCGGTCTCCTCCGGCCCGACGCCGGTCAGGCTTTCCTTCTGGGGTACGACGTGTGGGCCGACCCGGCCGCGGCGAAGGCCCGGCTCGGTGTCCTCCCGGATGGCGTACGCCTTTTCGACCGGCTCACCGGGGCCGAGCTCCTGGCCTATCACGGCCTGCTCCGCGGGATGGACGCCGCGACCGTCGACCAGCGGGCCCGCGAGCTGCTCGACGTGCTTGAGCTCGGCACCGCCAACAAGACGATGGTGGTCGACTACTCGGCCGGCATGCGCAAGAAGATCGGCCTGGCCTGCGCGCTGCTGCACGCGCCGCGGCTGCTGGTGCTCGACGAGCCGTTCGAGGCGGTCGACCCGGTCTCGGCCGCGCGGATCAGGGACATCCTCCAGCGGTACGTGGCCGGCGGCGGCACGGTGATCTTCTCGAGCCACGTCATGGAGGTGGTCGAGCGGCTCTGCTCGCACGTCGCCATCCTCTCCGACGGCGTGCTGCGGATGCACGGCACGCTCGGCGCCGTGCGCGGCGACCGTTCCCTGGAGGAGGTCTTCGTCCAGGTCGTCGGCGCCCGCGTGGCCACCGGCTCGGAGCTGGCGTGGCTCTGACCTCGGTGTCGTCCCGATCCCCACTGCCGTTCGTCCGGCTCAAGCTGCGGCTCATCGCCAACGGGCTGCGCGGCCGGCCCGGGCGCATCGCCCTGTTCGTGACCGGCCTGCTGTTCTCCGGCCTCTTCGCGGTCGCCGGCTACGCGATCTTCGCGGTGCCCGGTGTCCTCGGCGACGAGCAGGCGGCGGCCACGCTGCTGCCGCTCGGCGGGGCGGCGCTGGTGCTGGGCTGGGTGGTGCTGCCCCTGGTCTTCTTCGGCGTGGACGAGTCGCTCGACCCGGCCCGCTTCGCGCTCTTCCCGCTGCGCCGCCGCACGCTGATCACCGGCCTGTTCGCCGCCGCGCTGGTCGGGCTGCCGGCGGTGGCCACCTTGGTCGCCACGGCCGGGACGGTCAGCACGGCCGCGCAGCTCGGCGGCGCTGCCGCGGCTCTGACCCAGGTGGCCGGGATCATCGCCGGGCTGCTGCTCTGTGTGGCGGTGAGCCGGGCGGTGACCAGCGCGTTCGCCACCGGGCTGCGGTCGCGGCGCTCGCGCGACATGGCGGTGGTCCTGCTCGCCGTGACGGCCGCGCTGCTCGGCCCGTTGCAGCTGGCCGTGCTGGCCGGCCTGGAGCGGGCCGACTGGGCGGCGTTCGGCACGGTGGCCGACATCGCCGGGTGGACGCCGCTCGGCGCACCGTGGTCGATGGGGCTCGACGTCGCGGCGGGGCGGCCCTGGGCCGTACCCCTGAAGCTCCTGATCGTCGTGCTGGCCGTGGCCGGACTGCTGTGGTGGTGGAGCGCGACCCTGGAACGGGCGGTGCTCGGCGCCGCCGGCAGTGGGCGCGGCGGTGGCGCCGTCGAGACGAGATCACCGGTCGACCGGCTGCTGTTCGGCCGGCTGCCCGCCACCCGGTTCGGCGGGCTGGTCGCGCGCGAGGTCCGCTATTGGCTGCGGGAGACCCGGCGGCGGGCCTCGCTGATCACCTTCACCGTGGTCGGCCTGTTCCTGCCGCTCTCGATCTCGATGAGCGGCGGGACGCCGGGGCCCATGACGCTGTTCGTGGGCGCGCTGGCCGCGATCGCGCTGGCCAACCAGTTCGGCTACGAGGGCAGCGCGTACGCGGCGAACATCACCGCGGGCGTGCCCGGCCGCACCGAGATCCACTCCCGGGCCGCGGCGCACGCCCTGTTCACGGTGCCGCTGCTGGTGGTCGTCGCGGTCGTGGTGGCGCTGGTGAGCGGGCGGCCCGAGGCGATCGCCGCGCAGCTCGGCGGCCTGATCGCGGCGTACGGGGTGGGGCTCGGCGTGGTCCTGCCGGTCTCGGTGTTCGCGGCGTACCCGCTGCCCGAGACGACCAGCCCGTTCGCCGTCTCCTCGGGCGGCGGGGTGGCGAAGGGCCTGCTCACGCTGGGCGCGATGGCGGCCACCGTGGTGGTGTCGGCGCCGCTGCTGATCGTCGGGTTCTTCCTCGGCGACATCTGGCTGTGGCTCGGCCTGCCGGTCGGCGCGGCCTACGGCTGCGCGGCCTATCTGATCGGCGCCGGCGTCGCCGGGGACACGTTGGACAGACGCACGCCCGAGGTGCTGGCCGCGGTCACCGCCGGACGGTGAGTCAGCGCCGCTTGACCAGGCCGTCCTGCCGCACGAAGATCACTCGCCGCTCGACCGCCTCGCCGGTCGGCCCGAGCACGTAGCCGTCGATCCAGAGCCAGCCGTTGTAGGTCAGCCGGGGGTCGACACGGATGACCCGCAGGGTGAGTGCCCGCTCGCCCTGGAACTGGACGCTGGCCGCACCGCCCACGTAGATGACCTCGCCGGGCCGCGGCAACGCCTCATCCATTGGCACACGTTACATCCAGGAACTTTTCAGAGAGCGGGGCGAAGACCCTCACGGCGTACGAAGATGCGGCGGCGCTGCAGGGCCGCGCCGGTCGGCCCGAGCACGTATCCCTCGAGCCACAGCCAGCCGTCGTACGTGCTGCGCGTGTCCACCCGGATCAGCCGGAAGGTGAGTGCCCGGGCGCCCTCGAACTGCACACTCGCGTCGGCGCCGACGAGCAGCACCTCTCCCGGGTGCAACTGCACTTGCTGATGCACGGGCGACCTCCTCCCGTAGGAAGATAGTTGTTGATCAATGTTGGCCGATAGGGTCGTGCACCTTCTGTAAGCAAAGCCAGAATGGTCAGCGTGACGATTCACTCGACCGATCCCTTCGCCACCCCGGACGAGGAGAAGTCCGCGGTCCGGCGCCTGCGCGGACGGCTGGCCAGCCCGGTCACCCTCTGGACCACGCCCGGGCCGGCCGGGCTGACCGTCTCGTCGGCGCTGATCGCCGACGGTGAGCCGGGCCGGGTCCTCGGCCTGATCGACGACGAGAGCGACTTCTGGGACGCGGTGGAGAGCAGCGGCCGGTTCGCGGTGATCCCGTTGACCCCGGCCGACCGGCAGGTCGCCGACCGCTTCGCCGGCCTCATGCCCGCGCCCGGCGGCCTCTTCGCCGGCGACGAGTGGATCGGCACCGACTACGGCCCGGTGCCCGCCGGCCACGGCACCTGGGCCGGCTGCCGGCTCGAGTCGTCGCGCGCGTGCGGCTGGGCGCTGCTGGTCGAGGCCGTGATCGAGACGATCACCGTCGATTCCCCGGCCGGCCCGCTGATCCACTATCGAGGGAGATACCGGGAGCTGTGACCCGTTGGGCGCAGTCAGACGGCCACTCGGCGCAGCGGCCGACCGGGCGTCAGTGACCGGCCCGCAATCTCCGTACGTTGCCGGAAAGTCCGCCCCACCCGAAGGTGGTGAAACCCGGTGACTACCGAAGTGCCCTCGACCTCCGCCGAGAGGTACGTGGCCGTCCAGCAGTCCGAGGAGTTCGGAAGGCTGCGCCACATCGTCCGCAGCTTCGTCTTCCCGATGACGGCCGCGTTCTTCCTCTGGTACGCCCTATACGTCCTGCTCTCCGCGTACGCCCGCGGTTTCATGAGCACCAAGATCGTCGGCAACATCAACGTGGCGCTGGTCTTCGGCCTGCTCCAGTTCCTCTCGACGTTCCTCATCGCCTGGTACTACTCGCGCTACGCGGCCCAGAAGATCGACCCGTTGGCCCAGCAGATCTACGACGAGATCGAAAACGGCGGCGACAAGGACAAGGGGAGCGACGCCTGATGGAACCGCACTTCCTCGCCGCCGAGGCCACCGCCTCTTCCTCGCGCGGGCTCACCATCACGCTGTTCCTGGTCTTCGTCGCGATCACCCTGGGCATCACGATCTGGGCCAGCCGGCAGACCAAGACCGCCACCGACTTCTACGCCGGTGGCCGCCAGTTCTCCGGTTTCCAGAACGGCATGGCGATCGGCGGCGACTACATGTCGGCGGCGTCCTTCCTGGGCATCGCCGGCCTGATCGCGCTCTACGGCTACGACGGCTTCCTCTACTCGATCGGCTTCCTGGTCGCCTGGCTGGTGGCGCTGCTGCTGGTCGCCGAATATCTGCGCAACTCGGGCCGGTACACGATGGCCGACGTGCTGGCGTTCCGCATGCGCCAGCGGCCGGTGCGGACCGCGGCCAGCGTCTCCACCATCGTCGTGTCGATCTTCTACCTGATCGCGCAGATGGTCGGCGCCGGCGCGCTCGTCTCGCTCCTGCTGGGCATCAAGCCGGGCGCCACCTTCCTCGGCATGGACGCGGACACGGCCAAGGTCGCCACGATCATCCTGGTCGGCGCCCTGATGATCGTCTACGTCGTGGTCGGCGGCATGAAGGGCACGACGTACGTCCAGATCGTCAAGGCCTTCATGCTGATGACCGGCGCCCTGCTCATGACGATCCTGGTGCTGGCGCACTACAAGTTCAACCTGTCCGAGCTGCTCGGTGACGCCGCCGCGCAGTCGGGCAAGGGCGACGCCTTCCTCGAGCCGGGACTGCGCTACGGCGTCGAGACGGCCAGCGCGTCGGCCACCTTCTACAGCAAGATGGACCTGCTCTCGCTGGGCATCGCGCTGGTGCTCGGCACGGCCGGCCTGCCGCACATCCTGACCCGGTTCTACACCGTGCCGACCAGCCGGATCGCTCGCAAGAGCGTGCTCTGGGCGATCGGCATCATCGGCACCTTCTACCTGTTCACCCTGGCCCTCGGCTTCGGCGCGGCGGCCCTGGTGGGTGGCACGAACATCACCGCGCAGGACAAGGCCGGCAACACCGCCGCGCCGCAGCTGGCCCAGGCGCTCGGCATCGACTACTTCGGTGGTGACACCGGCGGTGCGATCATGCTGGCCGTGATCGCGGCGGTCGCCTTCGCCACGATCCTGGCCGTGGTGGCCGGTCTGACGCTGGCCTCGTCGTCGAGCCTCGCGCACGACTTCTACGCCAACGTCATCAAGCGCGGCCAGGCCTCCGAGCGGGACGAGGTGCGGGTCGCCCGCATCTCGGCCCTGGTCATCGGCGCTGTCGCGATCG
The DNA here is from genome assembly GCF_050956135.1 of Actinoplanes sp. CA-131856. GTDB lineage: Bacteria > Actinomycetota > Actinomycetes > Mycobacteriales > Micromonosporaceae > Actinoplanes. The sequence goes on from NZ_CP191849.1 coordinate 10,726,470, forward strand.
CGCTCTCGATCTTCGCGCAGAGCCTGAACGTGGCCTTCCTGGTGGCACTGGCGTTCGCGGTGGCCGCCTCGGCCAACCTGCCGGCGATCCTCTACAGCCTGTTCTGGAAGCGGTTCAACACTTCCGGCGCGATGTGGTCGATCTACGGCGGCCTGATCGTGGCCGTGGGCCTGGTCTTCTTCTCGCCGGTCGTCTCCGGCTCGGCGACGGCCATGTTCCCCGACCACGACTGGCACTTCTTCCCGCTGTCGAACCCGGGCCTCATCTCGATCCCGGCCGGCTTCCTGGCCGGCTGGATCGGCACGGTCATCTCCAAGGAGACCGACGCCGACAAGTACGCCGAGCTCGAGGTCCGGTCGCTGACCGGACACGGCGCGCACTGACCTGGGGAAATATGAAGGGGGGAGAGGAGTCCTCTCCCCCCTTCGTGCCGCGTCGCCCGTTAAGACGAGGCGAACGGGCGCGGGGTCCGTAACCTTGCTTTCATGTCTGCTCCCACCTCTCCGTACGGCAATCAGTCGGGAAGAGCCTCCGTTCCGCCCGCGGGCCGGGCCACGGCACGTCCGTCGCGCCCGTCCGGGCCGGGAGAGGACTGGCCGCCCCGTGGCAGCGGCGGTGGCGGCGGTGGCCGCCCGCCCGCCGGTGGCGGCGGCACCGGCAACTCGTACCGGGGAAACCGGCCGCGGCCGCGCTGGAAGCGCATCGCCCTGCTGGCCGGTCTGGCGCTGCTGATCATCGCGGTCATCGCCGGCATCTCCCTCTACGGATATGCCCGCAACCTCGACCAGGACCTCAAGCGCACCGACGCCTTCTCCGGCATATCGACCGACCGCCCGGCCAAGGCGATCGAGGGCGCGCAGAACATCCTGCTGGTGGGCAGCGACTCCCGTGACCCGGACGCCAAGGACGACGGCGCCGGCAAGTGGCGGGCCGACACGCTGATCCTCATGCACGTCCCCGAGGACCACAAGAGCGCCCAGCTCATCTCGATCCCCCGCGACCTGTGGGTCACCATTCCCAAGAGCAATGACGCCGAGTGCTCCGACGGCAGCCGCGCCAAGATCAATGCGGCGTTCGCCTTCGGTGGCCTGCCCCGCGCCGTGCACACCGTGGAGTGCATGACCGACGTCAAGATCGACCACGTCATGGCGATCGACTTCGGCGGCTTCAAAGAGGTCACCGACGCGCTCGGCGGCGTCGACCTGAAGGTCGAGCAGACCATCACGTCGATCCACAAGCCGCACCGGGTGTTCAAGAAGGGCATGATGCACATGAACGGCGAGCAGGCGCTCGACTGGGTGCGTCAGCGCAAGCAGTTCGCCCGTGGCGACTTCGCCCGCATGCAGCACCAGCAGGAGTTCCTCAAGGCCCTGATGGCGAAGGCGACGAGCTCGGGCACGATCACCAACCCCGGCAAGCTCAACTCGTTCCTCAAGGCGGTCACGGCCGCCGTCACCGTCGACAACGACTTCTCGCTGACCGACATGGCCTCCGAGCTGCGCGGCGTCCGCGGCGACAACCTCACCTTCATCACCAGCCCCAACAAGGGCGCCGACACCATCGCCGGGCAGTCCGTGGTGGTCTCCGACCGGGAGAAGGCGCTGGGGCTCTACAAGGCGGTCGCGTCCGACCAGATGACCGAGTGGATGTCGGCCAACCTGAAGAAGGGGTCGACCGCCACCACCGGTGGCTGACCCCCGTACGCTTAATGCCGTGTTCGGACCACAAGTTCCCAGCGTGACCGCCGTCGAGGTCGAGGACGGCGCCTACCTGCTCGATGTTCGCGAGCCCGACGAGTGGGCGGCGGGCCACGCGCCCGGCGCCCACCACGTCCCGATGATGGAGATCCCGGCCCGGGTGGCCGAGGTGCCGACCGACGTCGAGGTCGTGGTGGTGTGCCGTTCCGGCGGCCGCTCCGGCCAGGTCGTGTCGTACCTCATGGGCAACGGCTGGGACAACGTGCGCAACCTCGACGGCGGCATGAAGTCCTGGAAGGCTTCCGGCCGCGAGGTTGTCAGTGAGAACGGTCAGCCACCCAGCGTCCTGTGACAGACGATTACCGTCCTCTGGTCTTCGCGCACCGTGGCGGCGGTGACGCGCTGCCCGAGCACACCCTCGGGGCCTATCTGCAGGCGCTGAAGGACGGTGTGGACGGGCTCGAGTGCGACGTCCGGCTCACCCGCGACGGCCACCTGGTCTGCGTGCACGACCGGCGGCTCGGCCGCACCAGCAACGGCCGCGGTCTGGTCAGCACCAAGACCCTGGCCCAGCTCGACTCGCTCGACTTCGGCTCGTGGCATCCGGGCTATCCGGTGGACGAGGAGCCGCTGCCCGATCTGACCCGGCTGCTCACCCTCGACCGGCTGCTGGAAGCGGTGCGTGACAGCGGCCGGCAGGTGCGGCTACTCATCGAGACCAAGCATCCGTCACGCTACGGCGCCGAGGTCGAGCGGCGGCTCGTGCAGATGCTGCGCCGGCACGGGCTGGCCGACCAGCGTCCCGACGACCCCGTCCGGGTGACGGTGATGTCGTTCGCGGCCCTGGCCCTGCGCCGGGTCCGGGCCCAGGCGCCGACCATTCCCACGGTCTACCTGGTCGAGCTGCTGCCGCCGGGCGTGGGGGTGTCCCGGGGCCGGCTGCCGTTCGGCGCGCGCATCGCCGGGCCGGGTGTCGGCCTCGTGCGGGCTCGCCCGGGTCTGATTCCCGCGATCCGGGCCGCCGGCCATCAGGCGTACGTCTGGACGGTCAACGATAAGTCCGACCTCGACCTGGTGCTGGAGCAGCGGGTGGACGGCGTGATCACCGACCGGCCGCGCTTCGTTCTCGACCGCCTCGCCGAAATGTGACGTACGCCACTTCGCAGCCCTGCCCAAAGACAGGGAAGCGAGGCACACTCGCAAGCATGCCGGACCGCCCCGACTACAGCGCGCTGACGCGAGGTCAGATCGCCCTCCTCGACCGGATCAACGCCGGCGAGACGGGGCTGCCCACGCTGCACCAGGTCGTCCGGCTGGCCCAGGAGGCGCTGGGCGGCCTCGGCGCCGGCTTCGCGGAGTACGCGCCCGACCACGGCCGCATCATCGCGGCCACCGGCGCCTGCGCCCCCGCCATCGGACGCCGGGTCGACCGGGCCGACTCGCGCCTGCGCGGCGGCCGCACGCTGCTCATCCCGCTCGACTCGCTGAACGACGAGTTCGCCAAGCACGTCGAGGGCGGCGACGTGCGCCGCATGCTGGGCGCCCGCTGCGAGGTGGGCGACGCGATCGTCGGCTCCCTGCATGTCTATTTCGGCGACGGTGACGGCTTCGGCGACGGCGACGGCGACGGCGACGGCGACGGCGAGCCCGGTCCGGAGCACCACGCCGTGCTCGAACTGCTCGCCGCGCACGTGGGGCGGCTCTACGCGGCCCGCGCGGGCCTGCCGGTGCACAGCGCCACCCGCCAGGACGCCCGCGACCTCTGGGTCGCCGTCACCAGCCACGAGCTGCGCACGCCGGTCACGGTGATCAAGGGGTACGCCGACACGCTGACCAACCACTGGGAGTCGCTCGGCGAGGACGGCCGCCAGGAGGCGGTGCGGATCATCGGCACCCGCGCCGGCGAGCTGGCCCGCCTGGTCGACCGCCTGCTCTCGGCGGCCAGCGACGACGGCGAGATCGGCGGCTCGCCGGCCGGGCCGTTCGACCTGCCCGAGACGCTGCGGGGCGCGGTCGAGGAGCTGCCGGCCGACCTGCGCCGGCGCATGCTGATCGGCAATCTTCCGGCGGAGCTCCCGAAGGCGTACGGGGAAAGAGATTCGATCGCGACGATCCTGACCGAGCTGACCACGAACGCCGACAAATACTCGCCGGCCGACTCCCTGATCGAGCTCTGCGCCGGCGCGGACGAGGAGACGCTGCGCTTCCGGGTCTCCGACCGGGGCGCCGGCATCAAGCCCGAGCATGTCGAGCGGGCCTTCGAGCGCTACTGGCAGGCCGAGTCCGGCGACCGGCAACACCACCCGGGCGCCGGCCTGGGGCTTTACCTCGTGCGCCGGCTCGTCGAGCGCCAGCACGGCTGGGTGTCGCTGCGCCCGCGCGAGGGCGGCGGCACCACGGCCGAGGTCCGTCTCCCGCGAGCCTGAAAAGACACGGGGCCCTTCACCGCCTAGGCTGTGTCGCCGTGAGCAAGCGTCGCAATCAACGCCAGTCAGCACCGAAACGCGAGAAGGTGCGGGACATCTTCGTCGCCCGGCCGTTCGAGGGCATGGCCGACGAGCCGGAGTGGATCGCGCTTCGTGAGCTCGTCCCGGCCGCGTCGGCGCCGCTGACCCTCAAGCCCGAGATCATCGAGGAGTACGGGGACCGCCCAATTACTCTCTCGACGGTGCTCCCGATGGCCTGGCCGGCGATGACGCGCCAGGACGGCCGGGTCTTCATCGGCTTGCAGCGGCACGTCCAGTCCGGTGACGTCTCCCGCGACCTCGCGGTGGCGATCCTCAGCGCGCTGCGCACCGAGCCCGGCGACACGGTGTCGGTGCCGGCCCTGCCCGGCGAGGGCCCGCGCCTGCAGGACGTGCTGGTCGACGGTCCTCTCGACATCACCATGCACGACGGCTTCGAGTACTGGCTCGACGCCGAGCAGGCCGAGGACCCGAACGTGAAGGCGTCCCTCGAACGGGCGAACGCCTCCATCTATCCGACCGTGCGCCTGCAGAGCGCCCACGCGGCGTACTGGTGCCGGGTCGCCCCCGACAAGGGTCACGTCCGCTGGGTGCTGCCCGAGGCGGAGGACAAGGCGCTCGACGCGCTGGCCCGCCTGTCGGCCTCGGGCGACCTGCTGCTGGGCGAGAACACGAAGTTCGCCGGCATGTTCCGGGCCCACGGCCTGCTCGTGCCCGTCTGGGACATCCCGGGCGAGGCCGAGGGCGCCGACTGGGAGGCCCCGCTGGCCGACTTCGCCAAGCGCTACGCCGACATCCTGGCCGAGACGGGCCCGCTGGACGCCGACGCCCGCCGTGCCAAGCAGGGACTCATCGGCCGCCAACTGACGCTCCGTTGATGGCCTCGCTCCGCTCGGCGGGCATTGCGCCCCAAGAGGCCGGTGTCGAGGGCGCCAAAAACGCCCTCGGCTGCGCCTAGCCGTTTTTGGGGCCCTCGACACCGACGGGCGCAATGCGACTTTGGTTGCGTTAGCGGGAAGGACTCGGGTCAGTGCTGGACGAGCGGTTCACCTCTCCGGAGCTGGACCGCTCTGTCTGGGTTCCGTGGTATTTGCCGCATTGGAGCTCCCGGGCGCAGTCGGCGGCGACCTACGAAGTGGGCGGCGGGGAGCTCCGTCTGAGCATTCCCCCCGACCAGCCGCTGTGGGCCGAGGGCGTGCACGAGACGCCGCTGCGCGTGTCCGGCATCCAGAGTGCCAACTACTCCGGGCCGGTCGGCAGCACGATCGGCGGCCAGCCCTTCCGCGACGGGCTTCAGGTCCGCGAGGAGCAGGGTGAGTTCTGGGGCTGCACTCCGCTGTACGGCGACATCGAGATCACGATGCGAGGCGTCATCACGCCGCGGTCGATGGTCGCGTTCTGGCTCTCTGGCATCGAGACCGCGCCCGAGCTGTCCGCCGAGATCTGCGTGATGGAGGTCTTCGGCACCGCCCCGCATGAGATCGGCATGGGCCTGCATCGTTTCCGCGACCCCCACCTGATCGAAGAGTGGGGAACTGTCACACATTCCTTGGACATTTCCGACTTCCATTCGTACGGCGTGAGGTGGCGCCGGGAGTCGCTGGCCTTCACGATCGACGGCGAGGTCGTCAGGCGCGTGGAACAGGCTCCGCAATACCCGATGCAGCTCCAGATCGCCGTCTTCGACTTCCCCGACCGGGCCGACCTGGTGGACGGGCCGGTCCCGGCGCCGGAGCTGATCGTCTCCCGCGTCACCTGCTCTTAGCCGCTCCCGCTGCCGCTCCCGCTGCCGCTGCCGCTCTCAGCCGAGGGGCTCTCTTTCGATCGGGCAGCTCATGCAGCGCGGGCCGCCTCGGCCACTGCCCAGCTCGCTGCCGCTGATCCGCACGACCTCGATGCCGGCCCGCTCCAACTGGGCGTTGGTTTCGACATTTCGCTCATAAGCCACGCAGAGCCGAGGCCCGATGGCAAGCGTGTTGTTGCCGTCGTCCCACTGCTCACGCTCGGCGGTGACCGGGTCCAGACCGGTATCTATTATCCTCAACCGGTCGATTCCCATGGCCTCGGCCGCGGCCTCGAGGAACGGCCTCGGACCCCGGGCCCGCGGCTCACCGTCGGCGTCCGCCTTCACGGTGTAGGCCTGCAGGGTGTCGGCGATGTTCGGGTACATGACCACGGCGTCGACGTCGACCATCGTGCAGACCGTGTCGAGGTGCATGGTGGCCCGTTCCTGGGCGATCGGCACGGCCAGGATGGTGTGCGCGAGCCCGGCCGCGAAGACCCTGCGGGCCAGCCGCTCGGCGCCGGCCGGGGTGGTGCGCTCGCCGACGCCGATGGCGAGCACGTTCGGCGCCAGCAGCAGCACGTCACCGCCCTCGAGATGTTCCAGCCCGGGGTCGTAGAGCAGCTCGGCGCCGGCGAAGCGCGGGTGATAACGGTAGATGGCCTGGGTCAGTGTCGTCTCCCGGTTGCGGGCCGGCATGGCGAGACTGGTGACCGCCACCCGGTCACGCACCCAGACCGAGGAGTCGCGCGTGAACAGCAGGTTGGGCAGCGGGTCGATCACGAAGTCGTGGCGGTCCATGAGCTCGTAGACCAGCCCGCCCGGCCCCGGTTTCAGCTCCTCGTGGGCCAGCCCGGCCATGAGCACGTCGGCCAGGCGCCGCGGGTCCTGATCGGCCAGGTAGCGCCCCACGCTGTCGCGCAGGGTGTCGCCGAGCCGGCGGTCGGCCAGCACCCCGGCGGTCAGCTCCTCGCGGGCCTCGGCGATGGCGAGCGTCTCGGCCAGCAGGTCACCGAGGTAGAGCACCTCGACACCGCGCTCGCGCAGGGCCGCCGCGAAGGCGTCGTGCTCCTCCTGCGCCCGCCCGACCCAGGGGATCGCATCGAACAGCAGCGAATCGTTGTTTCGGGGGGTCAATCGGGCCAGCTCGGGTCCCGGCCGGTGCAGGAGCACCGTACGGAGCCTGCCAACCTCGCTGTCGACGTAGTGCGCCACAGCCCGACCGTACTCCCCAGTCGATCTCCCAGCACTCCTCGCGGTTGTTCGATGACGTTCGGTCTAGATCATGAGACACCTGTGCATGAACCCGGCTCTCCGACTAACTTTGTCCGAGAACCAGTCGAACAGGGGAACGGGCGCCAAGATGCACCATCCGCAAGAAGTCGCGATGCGTGAATGCGGCATTCATCCCCACTCACTCCCCTTTCTTTCCGCCCTGGTGTCTTGCTTCCGTAGGGGGTCGAGCACTTACGGTAGTGAAAAGAGAGCCCGAAGGACCTTTTGCCGGAGGTCGAAGTGACTGTCTTCCCTGCACGCCCTGCTCTGCCCGCGAAGCCGACCAGCCTCATCGACCGCCCTCTCGCGCAGCCCGCGGCGCTGGAGGCCCCGAACCGCCCGTCGCCCACCGAGTACTTCAAGCGCCGCCGCTCCGAGCGCGACGCCCGTCGTCTCGAGGCCGCGGGTAACCGAGCTCTCACCCGCCTGGACCGCCTCGGTCCGGCGTGGCACATCGTCGACTGGCCGCGCACCGACGCCCTGGGCCACTACGAGCCCGACCCGGCCGACGACCGTGCCGGATTCCTGGCGATCGGCCCCGGCGGGGTCTACGCGGTGACCGTCGCCGACCACGGCCGCGCCCGCGTGCTCATCGCCGGTGACGTGGTCCAGATCAACGGCAAGCGCCCGGCGTACGTGGCCGAGGCCCGCCGCGAGGCCCGCCGCGCGAGCAAGGCCCTTTCCGCCGCGGTCGGCCTGAGCGTGCCCGTCACTCCCGTGCTCACCTTCGTCGGATCGGGCGTGATCAGCGTTCACGGCCTCCCCAAGGAGGTGCTGGTCTCCACCGACAAGGAGCTCGACCGCCTGCTGATCGCCGGTGGCGCCCGCATCTCGCCGGCCACCGCGGGCAAGCTCTCGGCCGTGGCCAACCACCCGGCCACCTGGGCCAACGCTCCGTACCGGCCGGCCGGCGACTATCGCTGGCACGCCGACGGACAAACGGCCGCTGACAAGCGTCCGGCACGCCGGTAACGTTCCTTGCGGTTGAATGTCGACGGCTTCATCGCCGCGGCGAGCGCCCGGGTGACCGGTCGCGGCCGCGGCGCCGCCGTTGATCCGCAGGAGCGAGGAGGACCGGGTGGCGCACGTCGAACTCTCACTTTCCGGAGCGTTCGTCCCCCAGGCGCGCACACCGTCCGAGGCCGAGTTCGTCCCCAGTCTCGAGAGGTGGACGGCGACCGTCGCGGCCGCCGCCGAGCCGTGCCTGATCATCGACAACTCCACGACCATCCAGGCCCTCTCGGCCTCGGCCGCGGAGCTGCTCGGGCTGGGCAAGCCGCCGGAGGTGATCGGCAAACCGCTGGGCGGGGTGCTGCACCTGATCGACTTCACGGCCGGCGCGGGCGAGCTCGAGGAGTCCGACGCCGACAAGATCCCGCCGTTGCTCGCTGTCCGCAGCGAGCGCCTGGCCCGGGGTCTGCTCCGCGTCGTGCCGAGCCCGGGCGAGCCGCCGCTGACGGTGGACGCGATCGCCACGCCACTGTTCGACGGTGAGCGCGTGGCCGGGTCGCTGACCTTCTTCTCCCCGGTGCGCTATTAGCCGCTGTGGTGTTTACCGCACCACTCGGGCATGTGCAGAAATGACCTCGAAACGTAGTCTGCGTTCATGCTCGATCTCGACCTGCTACCAGGGGAGTACGCGGTGTGCCGCCTTCCGGCCGGCTCACCGATTCCTGCTTCGCTGAACGAGGGGCCGGACGAGAAGAGCGTGATCTCGCTGAGCTGGGCGCCGGAGGAGCTGTCGATCATCTGCCCCAGCGACCGGGTGCCGGACGGGGCCACGGCCGACACCGCCTGGCGCTGCCTGCGCGTGGTGGGGCCGCTCGACCTCGCCCTCACCGGCGTCCTGGCCTCGCTCATCGGCCCGCTGGCCGACGCCCGCGTCAACATTGTGACGTTCTCCACCTATACCACCGATTACCTGCTGGTTCCGGCGGTCCGCCTCACCGAGGCCATGGACACTCTGCACGCCGCCGGTCATCGCATTGCGTCCTGATCGATCGGGCTTAGCATGTCCGGGTGTTCCCCCGCACACGGGTAATTCCCCTGATCATCTTGGGGCCGGCGCTCCTCGCGGCCTGCGGTGAGCCACCGCAGCCGCAGCCGACCTCACCGACGTACGCGACCGCGAGCGCCGCGCCCGTCCCGCTGGACCCGTCGCTGGCCCTGCCCGCACCGGCGACCCAGCCCGTGAACCCGCCCCCGACGACCTTCCCGACCGCCTACCCCACGATCACGATCCCGCCGGCCACCATCCCCCCGGCCACCTTCGCGACGACGACGTCACCCACGACCGCGCCGACCGAGAAATCGCCGACCCCGACGCCCTCGCACGCCCCGAAGTGCACGACGGCGCCGACCGGCGCGGAGATCGTGGCCCTCGCCAAGAAGGAGGAGGGCATGGCCAACATGGCGCTGGTGGTGCAGGACGGACCGCGCTGCTCGGGCACGTGGTCGTACACGGCTCTCGGTCTCAAAGGTGTGGAAGAGGACCCCTTCCTGGTGGTCGCCACCGGCTCGGGCGCGACCCTCACCCGGGTGGCGGCCGGCTCGGAAGTCTGCATCGACCCGGTGCAGAACAGCGCGCCGCCCGGCATCCGCGTGCTCGCCTGCGGCTTCTGACGCCCTAGACTTCCGGTCATGCCCGGAACGCCGCCCACGCGCTTCGTCTACCTCGGCCCGGAGGGCACCTTCACCGAGGCCGCCCTGCGCACCATCCCCGCGGCCGAGCGTGGGCTGCGCAGCCCCGCCCGCAGCGTGCCCGAGGCGCTCGAGGCGGTCCGCGCCGGTGACGCCGACGCCGCGCTGGTGCCGTTGGAGAATTCGGTCGGCGGCGCCATCCCGGTCACCCTCGACGAGCTCGTCACCGGCGCCCCGCTGGTGATCACGCGCGAGGTCGTGCTGCCGGTCGAGTTCGTGCTGGCCGCGCGGCAGCTCACGCCGCTGGGCGGGCTCCGGACGATCGCCGCCCACCCGCAGGCGTCGGCCCAGTGCCGCAACTGGCTGCGGGCCAACGCGCCCGACGCGGTGATCGTCGACGTCCTCTCCAACGCGGCCGCCGCGATCAGCGCGGCCGCCGGCGAGCACGACGCCGCGCTCTGCGCCCCGATCGGCGTCGCCCGCAACGACCTGACCGTGCTGGCCGACAAGGTGGCCGACCACCAGGACGCGGTGACCCGGTTCGCGCTGCTCACCCGCCCCGGCCGCCCGGCCGAGCCGACCGGCGACGACGTCACGTCGCTGGCCGTCTCGATCCGGCGCGACCAGGTCGGCGCCCTGCTGGCAGTGCTCACCGAGCTGGCCGTGCGCGGCATCAACCTGTCCCGCATCGAGTCCCGCCCGACCGGCGAGCAGCTGGGCACGTACGTCTTCTTCCTCGACTGCACCGGCCACGTGGCCGAGCCCCAGCTGGGCGAGGCCCTCCAGGGCCTGCGCCGCATCTGCGCCGACGTCCGCTTCCTAGGCAGCTACCCCCGCCACCGCCTGATCCCCGAGCCCCCGGTCGCCGCCCCCCGCGGCCTGGCCAAGACCGACTTCGCCGACTCCGCGGCCTGGCTGGCAAAGCTCCGCTCGGGCGATTGCACTTAGTAAGCGCAACCAAAGTCGCACTCCGCCCACAGCTGCTGCGCATCTCGCCCTAACCGCAACCAAAGTCGCACTTCACCCACAGCTGCTGCGCATCTCGCCCTAACCGCCACCAAAGTCGCACTTCGCCCGCAGCTTTCTCCGCATCTCGCCCTAACCGCCACCAAAGTCGCACTTCGCCCACAGCTGCTGCGCATCTCGCCCTAACCGCCACCAAAGTCGCACTCCGCCCACAGCTTTCTCCGCATCTCGCTCTAACCGCAACCAAAGTCGCACTTCGCCCGCAAATGAGATGAGCCCGGTTTTCCGACGCCGCGGGGTGTGCGGCGTTGGAAAACCGGGCTCATCTCATTTGCCTCTCAGGGCGAAGTGCCCGCCGAGCGAAGCGAGGCCAGCCAGCTCAGCCAGCCAGCTCAACCAGCCAGCTGAGCCAGCTCAATCAAACAGGTTGCCCAAGATGCCGCCGCCGCCCTGCTGGTTGCCTCCGCCCAAGCCGGCGAAGCCGCCAGGGGGCTCCTCCGACGGCTGGACCACCACAAAGCCCTGACCTGCGAAGCTCATCGTGAAACGCTCGCCCGTGCTGCGGCCCAGCAGCGTGCCGAGGCCGAGCTGGTCGGCTCGGTGATATCCGGTCTGCAGGCTCGCCGACCAGCAGATCGCGGCCTGCGGGTCGACATAGGTGGGCTGGTCGACGGTGAGCACCACCGGCGTGCCGTGCGTCGTCACGGCGATCCGGCCCTGGCCGGTGAAGACACAGTTGAACAGGCCGGCGTTCGACATCATGCCGGCGCCGCTGACCATCTTGATGTCGTATTTCAGGGACGACTCGAAGGCCAGCACGTTCGCGCCGTTGATCGACAGCGCGTCGCCCGGTTCGAGGTCGATGAGATGGATGTCGGCCGCCCGCTCGGCCAGGAACACGTCGCCGTGCCCTTTCACCCGCATGAGCGGCACGCCCTCGCCCGTCATCTTCTGCTTGAGGAACTTGCCGATGCCGCCGGAGCCGAGCGCCTCGAAGTGGACCTGCCCCTGATAGGCCACCATCGAGCCGACCCGCGCCATGAACTCGCCGTTCAGCTCGGCCTTGAGCAGCTTGGAGTTCTGCAGCCGCAGCCCGGGCTGGGCCGACTCGACCTCGAGGTTCTCCGCCGAGAAAAGCTCACTGCGCATGAAGGTCCTCCTGTTGTGGCTCCTTGAGCCCAGGGTAAGAGGGCGCGTCTAACCCCAGCCGAGCTCGTGCAGGCGGTGGTCGTCGATGCCGAAGTGGTGGGCGATCTCGTGCACCACGGTGATCGCGACCTCGTCGATCACGTCGGTCTCGGAGTCGCAGATCTTCAGCGTGGGCAGGCGGAAGATGGTGATCCGGTCGGGCAGCACGCCGGCGTAGTCCCAGCCGCGGTCGGTGAGCGCCGTGCCCTCGTAGAGGCCGAGCAGGTCGTCGGTGCCGTCCGGGGGCAGGTCCTCGACCATGATCACGACGTTGTTCATCATGCGCATCAACTCGGGCGGCACCTCGTCGAGGGCCTCACCGACAAGTTCCTCGAAGCGTTCGGCGCTCATCTCGACCGGCACGCCACCTATTGTGCCCGGGGCGCCCGATCTGTCGTACGGACCAAGCGCCCCGGTGTTAGAACATCAGGCCAGCTTGGCGCTGAGGGTGATCTCGGCGCCGGGCGAGAGCAGCCGGGAGATCGGGCAGCCCTCCTTGGCGGCGACGGCGATCTTCTGGAAGGCCGCGTCGTCGATGCCGGGGACGTCGCCCACGGTCTCGAGGTCGATGCGGGTGACGCTGAAGCCGGCGTCGGTCTTGTCCATGTGCACCTTGGCCACGGTCTCGACCGAGTTGGGCGTGAAGCCCTCGTCGGAGAGGGCCTTGGAGAACGCCATCGAGAAGCAGCCGGAGTGCGCGGCCCCGATGAGCTCCTCCGGGTTCGTCCCCTCGCCCTCCTCGAAGCGCGACTTGAACGAGTAGTTCCCCTGGATGCCACCCTTGCCGGTCTTGATCGTGCCGGAACCCTCGGTGAGGTTCCCCTGCCAGCGGGCGGTTGCGGTACGAATAGGCATATCCAGAACGCTAGTCCATCGTTCGGCCGCTGGCCGGGGGACCTGCGCACCCGTCATCATGGTTCACATGCCCGCGCAGCAACAGCCGATCGACCTCGGCGTCGCCCCGGCCGAGTCGGTGGTCGAGTTCGGCCCGGAGCCGCCCTCCCGTCAGCGGCGGTGGCAGTCCGGGTTTTCCTTCCGTGACCTGGCGAGCGACCGGCGGGTGGTCCCGTTGCTCGCGGCCCTGGCCGGCGTCGCCGCCCTCGCCTCGCTCTTCTCGGAGTGGCAGGTCACCACCGTCGACGCCGAGGTGCTCAGCGGTGACGTGGGCCAGCGCGCGGTCGCGGCCCGCCTCGGCGACCTGGGCGCGCTCGGCACCGGTTATGTGATCGGCCTCTTCCTCGTGGTCCCGGCCGTGGTGCTGACCATGTTCGGCCCCCACGCCGGCCGCCGCTATTCCCGGCTGGCCGGTCTCAGCGTCGCCGGCACGGCGTTCGGCCTGCTCATCGCGCTCGCGGCCGAGCTGGGTGACAGCAGCGGCGCGATCGACCGGGTCTACGAGATCGCGCTCGACGACGACCAGATCTCTCTGACCTACGGGCGGGGCCTCTGGTGCGCTCTCGTGGCCATGGCGCTGATCCTGGCCGCCCTCTATCTGGCCGGGCGCTACCTCGGACAGCCGGACAAGGTGGACGACGACGAGAAGCCCGCCTCGGTCGAGCCTTGGACGTGGCGCCGCCCTGTCGAGGCCGAGGAAAAACAGCCGGACGCTCCACTCGACCTGACTGTCGCACCGGCCAAGCCGTTCACGTCCTACGGGGACGGCATATCCGGATGAAGATCGGGCCCGGTCGCCGGTAGGCTCGTCAATCGTGATTGACCTGCGTCTGCTTCGCGACGACCCCGACCGGATCCGCGCCAGCCAGCGAGTGCGCGGCGAGTCCACCGAGCTGGTGGACGACCTGTTGCGCGCCGACGAGGCGCGCCGTTCCGCCACCCGGCGGTTCGAGGCGATCCGGGCCGAGCAGAAATCGCTGAGCAAGCAGGTGCCCAAGGCCTCCGGCGACGAGCGGGCCGCCCTGCTCGCGCGGACGAAGGAGCTGGCGGCCGAGGTCAAGGCGGCCGAGGCTGAGACGACCGCGGCCGACGAGGCGCTGCGCCAGGCCCACCTCGCCGTGCCGAACGTGGTGCAGGAGGGCGTGCCGGCCGGCGGCGAGGACGACTTCGTCGTGCTGCGCGAGGTCGGTGACATCCCGGCCATCGAGAGCCCGAAGGACCACCTCGAGATCGGCGAGGCCCTGCGGGCGATCGACACCGAGCGCGGGGCCAAGGTCTCGGGCTCGCGGTTCTACTTCCTGACCGGCGTGGGCGCGCTGCTCCAGCTCGGCATGCTCCAGATGGCGATCGCCCAGGCGGTGGAGCACGGCTTCGTCCCGTCGATCACGCCGTCGCTGGTCAAGCCGGAGTCGATGGAGGGCACCGGCTTCCTGGGCGCGCACGCGAGCGAGATCTACCGGCTCGAGGCCGACGACCTCTACCTGGTGGGCACCTCGGAGGTGGCCCTGGCGGCGTACCACTCGAACGAGATCATCGACCTCGAGAGCGGCCCGGAGCGTTTCGCGGGCTGGTCGTCCTGCTACCGGCGCGAGGCCGGGTCGTACGGCAAGGACGTGCGCGGCATCCTGCGGGTGCACCAGTTCGACAAGGTGGAGATGTTCTCCTTCTGCAAGCCGGAGGACGCCGCCGAGGAGCACCTGCGCCTGCTCGCGATGGAGGAGGAGATGCTGGCCAAGGTCGAGATCCCCTACCGGGTGATCGACGTGGCCGCCGGCGACCTCGGATCGAGCGCCTCGCGCAAGTACGACTGCGAGGCCTGGGTGCCGTCGCAGGGCCGCTACCGCGAGGTCACCTCGACCTCGAACTGCACGACCTTCCAGGCCCGCCGGCTCAACATCCGCTACCGGGACGCGGACGGCAAGCCGCAGACCGCGGCCACGCTCAACGGCACGCTCGCGACCACCCGGTGGCTGATTCCGATCCTCGAGAACCACCAGCAGCCGGACGGCTCGGTGCGCGTCCCGAAGGCGCTTCAGCCGTACCTCGGCGGCCGGGACATTCTCGAACCCGCGCGCTAACGGGTAATACACCGTCCGGCTACCAGAAGTCATAGCCGCTGGTAGCCGGGCGGGTGTACCGTTCTCCTTCCGCCCTCCGCGGGGGTTGTGACACCCCGGAGGTATCGATGGTCAAGCCTGGACTCCCCAAACTGGTCGCGACCGATCTCGATGGCACGCTGGTTCGCAGCGACGACACCGTGTCCGCGTACACCCATGAGGTCCTCGATCGCGTCCGGGCCGCCGGCATCCGGGTCGTGGGCGCCACCGGGCGCGGCCCCCGTCTCACCTCCCTCACCCGCAACGACATCCGCGACGCCGACTTCCTCGTGATGGCGCAGGGTGGCTGGGTGCTCGACCAGGCCGAGTCCAGCTATCTGCTCCGGTCCCGCCTGCGCGGCGACGTGCTGGGCGAGGTGCTGGCCGCGATCGAGGCCGAGACCGGGCCGCTGTCCGTCATGGTGGAGGCGCTGGAGCACGACGACTCGCCGCTCTGGGGCGACTACGACCCCACCTGGCGTTACCCGGTCGTCGTCGAGCCGCGCACCCGCGCCGAGTGCTGCACGGGCGAGGTCATCAAGGCCTTCGCCCGGTCTTTCGCGTACGACGTCGACGAGCTCCTCGCGGTGGCGCGGCGCCTCGTCCCGCCGGCCGTGGCCTCGGTCACCCAGGCCGGGCTGAACTACGTCGAGATCTGCCCGGCGAACGTCGACAAGGGCACCGGCCTGGCCGTGGTGGCCGAGGCCGTCGGCGTCGACCCGGCCGACGTGCTGGTCTTCGGTGACATGCCCAACGACCTGCCGATGTTCGCCTGGGCCGGCTGGGGCCGGGTGGCCGTCGGCAACGCCCATCCCGAGCTGCTCGCGGTGGCCGATGACGTGACTCTCACCAATGATCAGGACGGGGTGGCGGTGTACCTCGACCGGCTACTGTCGAGGTGATGTCGCCTTTCAAGCTGGTCGCCTCGGATATCGACGGAACCCTCATCCACACCGACGGAACGCTGAGCAAGCGGACCATCGAGGTGCTCGACAACCTTCCCGTGCCGTTCGTCGTGGTGACCGGCCGGCCGGTCCGCTGGCTGAAGCAGCTCTTCGACCAGATGGAGGCGCCGGTCCCGGCCGTCTGCGCCAACGGCGCGGTGGTCTACGACGCGCACACCGACGAGATCCTGAGGGCCGACCCGCTCTCGGTCGACCTGCTGCTCGACGTCAGCGCCAAGCTGCGCGAGGCCGTGCCCGACGTGGCCCTCGCGGTCGAGGTCGAGGACGGCCGCGCCTTCTGGTACGAGGAGGCGTGGCCGGTGCGCTGGGAGAACGACAACCATCCGCATGTACGGGTGCTGTCCACCCCCGAGGAGCTCACCTCGGCGCCGGCCGTGAAGCTGCTGGCCCGCTCGGCCGCGCACCAGCCCGACGAGTTCCTCGAACTGGTCAGCCGCACGCTGGGCGGCGTGGCCGAGACGACCCACTCGTCGTCGACGGCGCTGGTCGAGATCTCCGCGGCCGGCGTCACCAAGGCGGCCGGCCTGGCCTGGCTCTGCGAGAACGAGGGCGTGAAGGCCGAGGAGGTCGTCGCGTTCGGCGACATGCCCAACGACATCCCGCTGCTGGCCTGGGCCGGGCACGGGGTGGCGATGGGCAACGCGCACCCCGCGGTGAAAGAGGTGGCCGACGAGGTCGGCCTGACCAACGACGAGGACGGGGTCGCGCAATATCTGCGCGACCTCTACGACCTCCCCTAGAGGTACTGACCCGTCCGGCCGCCCTCACCCTGCGGCTGGGTGGGCATGCCGGGCAGCGCGCCCATGGGCAGCGCGGGCCGGGCGCCCCCGCCGCCGCGCATCTGCTCGAGCTGGAGCCGGGCCGCCATCTGCTGGGCGACCAACGCCGCCTGGATGCCGTGGAACAGACCCTCGAGCCAGCCGACCAGCTGGGCCTGCGCGATGCGCAGCTCGGCCTCGCTGGGCGGGGTGTCGCCCTCGAACGGCAACGAGAGGCGCTCGAGCTCCTCGCGCAGCTCGGGCGCGAGGCCGTCCTCGAGCTCGGTGATCGACCGCTGGTGGATCTCGCGGAGCCGGCCCCGGCTCGCCTCGTCGAGAGGCGCCGCCCGCACCTCCTCGAGCAGCTGCTTGATCATGCTGCCAATCCGCATGACCTTGGCGGGCTGCTCGATCAGGTTGCCCGGCGCCTCGGGATCGAGCTTGCCGTCGGCGTCCATGGTGCCCAGCGGGCGCCCATCGGGGCCGACCACGATCACGGAGCCGTCTTCCTGCTTCTCCACGGTGCGGTTCTCGTCGGTCATGCGGTCTATCTTCCCGCACCCGGTCCAAACATCCGCTACGGCCTCAGCTCGGCCACGGCGCACTTGACGCTGCCGCCGCCACGCTTGAGCTCGGAGAGGTCGACGTGCACGGGGTGGTAGCCGGCCGCGCGCACCCGGTCACCCATCGCGATCGCCTCGGTGTTGAGGATCACGTGCCGGCCGTCGCTGACCAGGTTGAGCCCGAACGCCTCGGCGTCGGCCCGGTCGGCGATCACCGCGTCCGGGAAGAGCTGGGCCAGCACCCGCTGGGAGCCGGCGGAGAAGGCGCCCGGGTAGTACGCAATGGTCCGGTCGTCGAGCGCGGCCAGCGCCGTGTCGAGGTGGTAGAAGGCCGGGTCGACCAGCCGCAGCGACAGCACCGGGCGCCCGAGCACCTCCTGCGCCTCGGCGTGCGCGCTCGGATCCGTACGGAATCCATGGCCGGCCAGGACGAGGCCGCCGTAGGCGGCCGGCAAATAGGCGAAGTCGCCCTCGCCCTCGTTGATGTGGGCCGGCCCGGCGAAGCGCCAGCCGCCGGCGCCGTAGAAGGCGGCGTGCGCGTCGGCCTCGGCCGCGCGCTCCGGATAGCGGAAACGGGCGCCGTAGACCGCGCCGTCGACCGAGAACGCGCCGTTGGCCGCGTAGACCATGTCGGGCAGGCCGGGCACGGGGTCGAGCACGTGCACGGTGTGGCCCAGGTCGCCGAGCGTGTCGCGCAGAATCGTCCACTGTTTGACCGCGAGCGCCGCGTCGACCGGGACGGTCGTGTCCATCCAGGGGTTGATCGCGTATTCGACCGTGAAATGCTCCGGGGGACACATGAGATATGTCCGATTCCGCGGCTGGCGCTCGCTGTGGTTCATGACCTAGAGCGTAGGTAGGCTCGGGCGCACGAAACAGCGAGAAATCTTGCTCATCGGAGGCGAATCGTTGCAGATGGACGCGGTAGACCAGCGAATCGTTGCGTTGCTGGTGGCTGACGCGCGATCGTCGTACGCCGAGATCGGGGCCAAGGTCTCGCTGTCGGCCCCGGCCGTGAAACGCCGCGTCGACCGGCTTCGATCGAGCGGGGTGATCAAGGGTTTCACCACGGTGATCGACCCGGCCGCGGTGGGGTGGACGACCGAGGCGTTCGTCGAGCTCTTCTGCACCGGGCGGACGACTCCGGCCCAGATCACGGTGGCCACCCGGCGCCATCCCGAGGTGGTGGGGGCGTACACGGTCTCGGGCGAGGCGGACGCGCTGGTGCATCTGCGGGCGGCCGACATCGGCCACCTCGAGCAGGCGCTGGAGAAGCTGCGGGCCGAGCCGTTCGTGACCTCCACCCGCAGCATGATCGTGCTGTCCCGCTTGGTGGAGACGCCGACGCCCGTTCCGGCGCCGGAGGGAACCGCTCCCTAGGAAGCCACGTCCAACCGGACATGTCGCGTCGATCCTGGCTCTTCGCCGCACTGGCCGTCCTTCCGCTGGCCGGCTGCACCAGCTCGCCGGCTCCCTCCTCGACGTCGTCCTCGTCGCCGCCGTCCACCGTCGCGGCGCGGCCCGCCCTGAAGCTCGTCGCCTTCGACTCCTGCGCCCAGCTCGAAAGGGAGTTGCGGGCCGCGGCCAAGAAATACGGCCGGGAGCCGGTGGCCATCGACGACATGCGGGCGATGCCCGACCAGGCGCGGGGCGGCGTTCCGGCGGCCAAGTCGCATTCGGGCACCAACGTGCACGAGGCCGGCGCCGACGAGCCCGACATCGTCAAGACCGACGGCCGGCGGATCGTCACCGTCACCGGCGGCGTCCTGAAGGTGGTCGACGCGGCGAGCCGCACCCAGACCGGGCATCTTGATCTCGGCATCGAGTCGTTCGGCGAGCCGAAGGTGCTCCTCTCCGGTGATCACGCGCTTGTGCTCGTGGACGGCGGACCCTCGTACCTCAAGGACTCGGCCCGTTTGATGCGACCGGACAGCGGCCGGTCCGAGGTGTTGCTGGTCGATCTGACCGGCACGCCGCGCCTGCTCAGCCGCTATCGCGGGGACGGCTCGCTGGTCGACGCCCGGCAGACCGGCAGCGTGGCCCGGGTCGTGCTGAGCAGCACCCCGCAGATTGACTCGTGGGTCCCGGCGTGGGAGATCACGACCGGTTCCGAGCGCGCCACCGGCAAGCTCGACTGCTCCCAGGTCAGCAAGCCCGAGACGTTCACCGGCGCCTCGATGCTGCGGGTGCTGACCTTCGACCTGAACGCGACAGCGCTCAGTGACGGTTCCCCGGTGGCGCTCGTCGCCGACGGTGACGCCGTTTACGCGACGGCGAGCAGCCTCTACATCGCCAACAACGAGAGCCCGGGATTCCGGCGGATGGTCTCCTCGGCGCGCGACACCGCCCCGAGACGCGATACCGAGATCTACCGCTTCACGCTGCCGCCGAACGGCAAGCCCGTGTACGTCGCGGCCGGCAAGGTGCCCGGCACGCTGCTCAACCAATACTCGATGTCCGAATGGGACGGTCATCTGCGGGTGGCCACGACCGACCCGGCGACGGACAGCTCGGCGGTGCGGGTCCTGAAGGAGAGCGGCGGGAAGCTCGCCGAGGTCGGATCGGTGGGCGGTCTGGGCAAGGGCGAGCAGATCTATTCCGTACGTTTCACCGGCCCCCGCGGCTATGTGGTCACCTTCCGCCAGACCGATCCGCTGTACAGCCTCGACCTGGCCGACCCGGCCCACCCGCGGGTCACCGGCGAATTGAAGATCAACGGCTATTCGGCGCACCTGCAGCCGGTCGGCGAGAACCGGTTGATCGGCATCGGGCAGGAGGCGACGGCCGAGGGCCGGTCGCTCGGCACCCAGATCTCGTTGTTCGACGTGAGCGATCCGGCCGCGCCGCGCCGCCTCGACCAGCACGTCGTGCCCGGGTCGATGTCGGAGGCGGAGATCGACCCGCACGCGGTGCTGTGGTGGGAGGTGACGTCCCTGCTGGTGGTGCCGATCAGCGACGCCCGTTCGGACGGGCCGCTCGCCCTGCGCGTCACCGGCGATCAGTTGCAGTCGCCGGACCGGTTGACCATGGCCGGCCCGGTGCGCCGCTCGCTGGTGATCGGCGACGTGCTGTGGTCGGTGTCCGATTCCGGGCTGCTCGCCTCGAACGCGTCCACCCTGGACCGAATCACCTGGGTCGCCATGAAGTGACCCGGCCCCCATCACCTGGGTCGCCCTCAAGCGACCCGGCCCCTCACCTGGGTCGCCGCCAAGCGACCTGGCCATGAGCCGGGGCCCGCCCCGACCGGTCGCGGTTTCAGCCCCGCGTGACCGGCGGGACGGGCCCCACCCTTCTTCGTCTAGAGATACATCCCCGGGCGGTGGTCGTCGCTGACCGGCTCTTTCGGCGGCACGGGCTTGTCGCCCTCGCCGAAGAAGCGCTTGCCGCCGAACTCGCCGTGCAGCCGGTCGTCGAGCTCGTCGGCCAGACCGGTCATCACCTGCACGGCCAGCATGAGGTGGGTGGCCTGGAAGTTGCGGCCGAAGACCGGGATGGACGCCCAGACCGTGTCCTGCGCGCAGTAGAGGCGGCCGATCGGCATGCGGTTGGTCAGCTCGGACAACTTCACGTAGAGCTGCTCGGTCGGCTCGACCTCGGTGAGGATCGGCGAGAAGACGTCGACGAGCGGCGGGTTGTCACGCACCCGCACGAAGACCATTGCCGAGCCGGCCCGGATGCTGATGTCGCCGTCGGCGTCGAACTGCAGCTGGTCGACGGTGGTCTTGGACATGGTGGCCACGACCGTGCGCACCCGCTCGTCGAGCGGCACCACCTCGTCGGCGGCGTCGGCCAGCGCGGCGGCCAGCGTGCCGTCCTCGTCGAGGTCGTCGAGGCTGAGCTCGGCGTCGATGCTGGGCTCGTGCCGGGCCGTGCCCAGCGGAGCGGTGTCGATCGGCTCGTCGTTCTCGTCGTGCACGAGGTAGACGAGGAAGGCCGGGTGGGGCGCGCCGTAGACGTCACGCAGGGTGCGAGCGATGACGGTAGCGAACGAGCCGGACTTGTCCTGGGTGGAGCTCAGGCCGAACGAGTCGCCGGAGCCCGGGAGCACTCCCGGCGGCGACCAGCCGAGCGCGACCAGCTCGCCGATCGACGAGCGGTCCATCCGGTAGCCCTCGGGCAGCCCCGCGTTGCCGGTGGCCAGTGCCTCGACGACGCCGCCCTCGCGCACCCGGATGCTCACCGAGTAGACGGCGATGCCGGTGCCCGAGGCGGTCGGGTCGAGCGTCAGATCGATGTGCCCACCCTCCTGCAGGGTGGGAAGGAGGCCGGCCAGCGCACTGCCGAACTCACGCCACGCGTCGACGACCTTGGCCCGCAGGTCGGCCGTGGTCGGCTCGTCCAGGAAAACAGCCTCGGTGGACGCGCCCTCGGCGCTCTCTGTCGTCATGATCGTCACCTCCGTTCCCGCCACCTTATCGAGCGGCGTCCGCCCGCACGCGCCCGTATCGGAGGTTGGAACGCTCAGGCCGTGCCGCTCTGCTCACCGGTCCAGCTCAGAGCGAGCGCCTTGAGCTTGTCGGCCGCTTCAGCCGGATCGGCGCCACGACCAACAGCCAGCCCCAGGATGTACGCCGACACCGGCGCCCCCGGCCGCACCACGTTGTGGGCCACATCCTTGGCCAGCCCGAGCACAGCCCCCGTGGGCACCTCAGCCGGATCGACAGCCAGCTCAGCCGCCGCCACCTTGATCCAAGCGTCGAGATCACTCACCGAACCCGCTCCTCTCGTTCACCGGCAGTGCTGGTCAGCGGGCCCATTCTTCGGCGGTGCGCAGGTCGTCGTCGGTGTCGCAGTCGAACCAGGGCGGCGGCCCCGGGCGGCGCCACGAGACCTCGGCCACCCGCAGATGTTCCATGAGCTCGCGCACCGAGGCGCCGTTGAGCCCACCGCGTTCCTGGGCCAGCTTGTCGATGGCCTCGCGCAGTCGAGCCGTACGCCACACCCCGCAGAGCATCTGCCGCCGCCCCTCGGCGTCGCGGTAGACCGCGCCCTGCATGGGCGCCGACTCCGCGGTCAACCGCAGCACGTCGATCGCCTCGCCGGTGAGGAACGGCAGGTCGGCCGCGAGCAGCGCGGTGAAGGTGACATCCTCGGGCACCAGCTTGAGCCCCGCCGCCGTGGCCGCCACGGGCCCACCACCGGGCGGGTCCTCACGCGTCGAATGCACCGGCACGGGCAGGTCGGGCGGCACCGGCCCGACGACGACGCGGGGGTCGGCGTCGTGCACGGCGGCCAGCACTCTGGTCAGCATGGATTGACCGGCCACGGGAATGGTCGGCTTGTCCGCGCCACCCATCCGCCGCGCCGCACCACCGGCCAGCACCACCGCAGCAAATCCCCCCACGTACGTACCGTATCCCGACCGCGTGTCGAGCGTGACCGCGCGCTCAGTTACCTGTGGCGGATCACTCCCGCCCACCTGTCGAGTGGATCTCCCCACCGCCTGGTAGCGCCCCACTCACCACCCGTTCCCCGGCGACAACCGGCCCGCGCCTGTGGCGGAACACTCGTCGGCGGCGGTCCGCCCGCCGCGACGCCGGGCGCGGACCGGCCTACGCTCGACGCATGGCGAGGACGATGACCCGGCGGCCGGTCGTGAAGATCAACCTGGACGCGGCCGGGGCGCCCCGCCGCCGCCCGGACGACCTCGCCGCCGAGGAACCGCTGGAGATCCGCGTCCGCAAGGAGCCGCTGGCCGTCACCATGCGCACGCCCGGTCAGGACATCGATCTGGCCATGGGCTTCCTCCTCACCGAGGGCGTCATCCGCTCGGCCGCCGACGTGGTCACCGCCCAGCTCTGCGCCGGCACCGACACTCCGAACACCTACAACGTGGTCGACATCGTGCTCGGCGCCGACGTGCCCCCACCGGTCACCGACCCGAGCCGGAACTTCTACACCACCAGCTCGTGCGGCGTCTGCGGCAAGGCGAGCATCGACGCCGTCCGCACGAAGTCCCGCTTCGACGTGGCCGCCGACCCCCTCACCGTCCCCGCCACCACCCTGGCCGCCCTGCCCGACCGCCTGCGTGCCGCCCAGCGCACCTTCGACCGCACCGGCGGCCTGCACGCGGCCGGCCTGTTCACCGCCGACGGCGAGCTGGTCGTGCTCCGCGAGGACGTCGGCCGGCACAACGCGGTCGACAAGGTGATCGGCTGGGCGGCACGCGAGGGCCGCCTGCCACTGACCGGGCACCTCCTGCTGGTTTCGGGCCGGGCCAGCTTCGAGCTCACTCAGAAGGCCTGGATGGCCGGCCTGCCGATGCTCGCGGCCGTCTCCGCCCCGAGCACCCTCGCGGCCGAGCTGGCCGACGAAGCCGGCATGACACTCGTCGGCTTCCTCCGTGGTCAGAGCATGAACGTCTACACTTCGCCACAGCGAGTCACCGTCTGATCACACGACCCCTCCGTCCGTCAGGTCCGGCCTCGGCACCTTCGACGACGGGGCTTTCTCATGGCGCTCTCCCGCCGCTCCTTCCTGGTCGGCTCGCTCGCGGCGGGCATGCCCCCGGTCCGCCCGCGCGGGCCCGTGCGAACCGATCCCTTCACCCTCGGCGTCGCCTCGGGTGACCCCTCCGAGGACGGCTTCGTCCTCTGGACGCGGCTCGCCCCGGAACCACTGGCCCCCGACGGGTTCGCGGGCATGCCGGCCCGCGACGTCCCGGTGGACTGGGAGGTCGCCACCGATGAGGGATTCCGCCGCGTCGTACGCCGCGGCGTCCAGGTCGCCCGCCCCGACTTCGGCCACTCCGTCCACGTCGAGCTGACCCACCTCGAGGCGGGCCGCGAATACTTTTACCGCTTCCGGGCCGATCGCCATCTCTCCCCGCCCGGGCGCACCCGGACCGCCCCGGCGGCGACGGCCCGGCCCGGCTCGCTGGCGATGTCGTTCGCCTCCTGCGCGCAGTACGAGCACGGCTACTTCACCGCCTATCGCCGCCTGGCCGAGGACGAGCCCGAGCTGATCCTCCAGCTCGGCGACTACTTCTACGAGTACGAGGCCGGCTCCTATCTGCTGCCCGGCGGCAACCCGCGCGACCACGAGGGCCCGGAGACGCGCACGCTCGCGGATTACCGCCGTCGGCACGCCCAGTACAAGACCGACCCGGACCTCCAGGCGGCGCACGCGGTGGCGCCGTGGGCCGTCGTCTTCGACGACCACGAGGTGAGCAACAACTGGGCCGGCGGAAGCACCGACCCCGGCCTCCCCGCGCGGCGCACGGCCGCCTTCCAGGCCTACTACGAGAACATGCCGCTGCGGCGCTCCTCGATCCCGGACGGGCCGGGCATCAAGATCCACCGCCGCCTCCACTGGGGCCGGCTGGCCACCTTCCACCTGCTCGACACCCGGCAGTTCCGCGACGACCAGGCTTGCGGCGACGGCTATCGGGACTGCCCCGCCGCGGCCGACCCGGCCCGCTCGATCACCGGCCCGGAGCAGGAGCGATGGCTGCTCGACGGTTTCCGCGCGTCGGACGCCCACTGGGACGTGCTGGCCCAGCAGGTCTTTTTCGCCCAGCGCGACAGCGACCCGGGCCCGGCCAGGGTGACCAGCATGGACGCCTGGGACGGGTACGCGGCCTCGCGTGAGCGGATCACCCGCGGTTGGCTGGACGCGGGCGTACGGAACGCTGTCGTCCTCACCGGCGACGTCCACTCGCACTGGGCCAACGAGCTCAAGGAGGATTACGCCGACCCGTCCTCGCGCACCGTCGGCACCGAGCTGGTCTGCTCGTCGACCACCTCCAACGGCGACGGCGCCGACACACCGGACGGCCGCCACCCGTGGGCCGCCTGGAATCCGCACCTGCGCTTCCACAACAGCCAGCGCGGTTATGTACGGACCCGGATCGAGCCCGGCACGATGACCGCCGACTTCCGCGTGCTGCCCTACGTGACCATGCCGGGCGCGCCGGTGCACACCCGGGCCTCCTTCGCGATCGAGGACCGGAGCCCCGGTCTCCACCAGCTCTCCGACGCGCCGACCCCTCCGGTCGCGGCCCGGTCGGCCGCTCCGGCCGATCTCGCCCGCGAGACGATCCGCCAGGAGACCGTGCGCCCCTGACCGGTTCACCGCAGCCTCCGCTCACCACACCGCGCGGCCGGCCGGCTCGGGAGGGCCGGTGGAGAAGGCGGCGCCAGGTCCTCGACCGCGTCCGGTCCGATGCCCGCCGCCAGGAGGCCGTCGAGCACGCCGAGCATCCGGTGACCGGGGTCCTCCCGCAGGCCGCGGTCGAGCGCGACGCGGGCCAGCGACCCGTTGCCGGACCGCCACGCGACGTAGGCCAGCAGCGCCGCCGGGCCGGCCACGAACGCCGGCTCGACCCGTCGCACCAGGCCGTTCCACAGGTCGAGCCGCCACGGCTCCGGGCCGAACCGGTCCAGCGCGTATCCGGCCACCCACGCGTCGGCCAGCAGCACACCCAGCCAGGCCGCCTCGTCGTCGGTGAGCTCACCCCTCGCCCGATATCGCGCCTCGGCCGCGCGGACCGCCTCTCGCCCGGCCTGGCGGGCCGGGCGCCCCTCCGCTCGGAGCTCGGCCATCCGGACACGCGCCCGGGCCGTGGCCACCACCATGGACGCGCGGGCCTCGCCCTCGACCGGGGCCACGGAGGCGACGAGGGCCTTGCGGTCGGGCAGCGCCACCATGCCGCGGAAGACGGCGGTGGCGGCGACGGGATGGTGGGCCGGCAGGCACGGATTGCCGTCGGGTGGGTTGCAGCACCACGCCGTGCACACATAGGACCACCAGCGCCCCTCGGTCACGCGCAGCGCGTCGAACACGATCAGTCCGGCCCGCTCGAGCGCGGCCAGGGTGCGTGTGACGGCCTCGGTGACACGCGTGGGCGGGCCGTACCCGATGATCGCGAAGTAGTGGGACGGCTGGGCCACCGCGACGGCGACCAGCGGCTCGGCGTCGATGTCGTCGCCCGGCGGGGGCAGGTCGTGGCGGGCCGCGAACCCGACCACGCCGTCACGGACGCCGATGACGACGACGCTGTCGGTGGGATGGAACCCGATCACATACGACGTGACGGTGATCAGCTCGGCGGGGTGGCGAACGGTGATCGAGCACTCGGGCGTCATGCCGGCACTCTGCTCCGATCGGCCGGGCCGGGGCGTGCCGAATCGTCAGGCTGTGGACGACACGTGGTTATCCACAGGCGCGGCCGTCACTAGGAGCGGAACTGCATGTCGTGCAG
Organism: Actinoplanes sp. CA-131856; assembly: GCF_050956135.1. Classification (GTDB taxonomy): domain Bacteria; phylum Actinomycetota; class Actinomycetes; order Mycobacteriales; family Micromonosporaceae; genus Actinoplanes. The sequence goes on from NZ_CP191849.1 coordinate 10,752,962, forward strand.
TTCGAGCCCTTCCTCCTGGCGCGCATGCGGGGCGCGGTCGAGGTCGAGGGTGAGCTCGATCGACGAGACCACGTCGTAGCCGGCGGCGTGCAGGCTGCGGATCGCGTCGACGTTGCGCGACTCGGGCGAGATGGTCAGCTGGGTCATGTTGCGCCGCCGCGCTTCGTTCGCGACGTGGCGCAGCAGCTTGCGGCCGACGCCCTTGTGCCGATGCGAGATGGTCACCACGATCGGCTCGACCTCACCCGCCCGGCCGCGCAGCACGAGCCCGACCAGGCCGATCACGCCGTCGTCGGGATGGTCGGCGACCCACAGGCCGCCCAGGTCGAGCCGGGTCAGATATTCCTCGAAGCCCTCGCCGCCGTCCTGATCGGGCTCGCCGTACATCTGGTTGTGCTGGTTCGTCAGTTCGGCCCACAGGCGACGGCCCGCGGAGTGGTCACTCGGACGGTACGAACGCACTGTGACAGGGCTCATGCCGACATTTTGACTCCGATTTCGGGCAGCCGTAAGCCGAAGCGGAAGATAAGGCCGTGGACCAGGCGTACTTGCGCGCGCACCCCGAGCATCTACCGACATTTCTCACCCACCAGCGCATCCGGGAGACGCCGGTGGGCGGCGGCAGCGTCGCGGCCGCGAACCGGCTGACCTTGGACGACGGCACCTCGCTGTTCGCGAAGACGTGGCGTTCGGGCACGGCGCCCGAGGGCTTCTTCGCCGCCGAGGCGGCCGGTCTCTCGTGGCTCCGGGAGGCCGGCGCCCCCGTACCGGAAACGATCGTGGCTCTTCCCGGGATCATCGCCCTGGAGTGGATCGAGCCGGGTGAGCCGAGCCGGGACGGGGCCGAGCGGCTGGGCCGTGATCTCGCCGCTCTGCACCGCTCGGAAGCCGGGGCCTTCGGTGCCGCGTGGCCCGGGTTCATCGGCCCGCTTCCGCTGGACAACACCCTCTCACCCGGCCCCTGGGGTCCTTGGTTCGCCGAGCGCCGCCTGGTGCCGTACCTCAAGATCTCGGCCGATCGCGGCGCACTCACCGCGACCGAAGTCGCTCTGGTCGAGAGCATTTGCCAGAGGCTGGAGGCGTACGAGGACAGCGCGGCACCCAGCCGCACGCACGGAGATCTCTGGCCGGGGAATGTGCTGTGGGCGTCGGACGGGCGAGCCTGGCTCATCGATCCGGCCGCGCAGGGCGGTCACCGCGAGACCGACCTGGCCGAGCTGGCGCTGTTCGGCGGCGTGGCCCACCTGAAGACGGTGATCGCCGCTTATCAGGAGGCATATCCGCTGGCCGAGGGCTGGCGGACGCGTGTGCCACTGCATCAGATGCACCTGCTGCTCGTGCACACCGCCGCCTTCGGCGAGAGCTATCGAGAGACCGTACGCCTGACGGCCGAGGCCGCCCTGCGAGCTGTGTGATCGATCTCGGTTGTCCACAGGCCGAAATCAGCAGCGGCGATCCGCCCCGCGAACGGATAGATTCGTTGGGTGAGCAAGCGGTGGAGGTCCCGGTGAATGTGCTCGCCGACCGATTCGGACGGGTGGCGACCGATCTGCGCGTCTCACTCACCGACCGCTGCAACCTCCGCTGCACGTACTGCATGCCGGAGGAAGGCCTGGCCTGGCTCCCCAAGCAGGATCAGCTGACCGACGACGAGGTGGTCCGGCTGATCCGGATCGGCGTCGAGCGGCTGGGCATCCAGGACGTGCGGTTCACCGGCGGCGAGCCGCTGCTGCGCCGCGGGCTGGTGGGCATCATCCAGGCGTCGGCGCGGCTGACGCCCCGGCCGCGGCTCATGCTGACGACGAACGGCATCGGGCTCGAGCGGCTGGCCGAGCCACTGCGCGACGCCGGCCTCGACCGCGTGAACGTCTCCCTCGACACGCTCGACCCCGATCGCTTCAAGGCGCTGACCCGCCGCGACCGTCACGCCGACGTCCTCCGGGGACTCAAAGCGGCCGCGGCGGCCGGCCTGACGCCCGTGAAGATCAATACGGTCCTCATGCGGGGCATCAACGACGACGAGGCGCCGGAGCTGCTGCGGTTCGCCCTCGATCACGGATATCAGCTGCGCTTCATCGAGCAGATGCCGCTCGACGCCCAACACCAGTGGGACCGGCACACGATGGTCACGGCCGAGCAGATCCTGGCCGACCTCCAGCCGTTCGGTCTGCGGCCCGATTCGGTTTCACGTGGAACAGCGCCGGCCGAGACCTGGCTCGTCCCCGGCCACGTCGACGCCGCCGGCGAACCGGCCCGCGTCGGTGTCATCGGGTCGGTGACCAGGCCTTTCTGCGGCGACTGCGACCGTACGAGGCTGACCGCCGACGGCCAGGTGCGCGACTGCCTGTTCGCCACCAAGGAGAGCGACCTGCGCGACCTCATGCGTGGCGGCGCCACCGACGAGGAACTGGCCACGGCGTGGCAGGTCGCCATGCGCGGCAAGCGGGCCGGGCACGGCATCGACGATCCGAGCTTCCTGCAGCCGGCCCGTCCCATGTCCGCGATCGGAGGATAGGTGGCCACCACGCTGACCGTCCGGTATTTCGCCGGTGCCCGGGCCGCCGCCGGTGGCGTGTCGGCCGAGCCGGTCGAGGCCGGCTCCCTTCACGAGCTGAAGCAGGCGCTGACCGATCGTCATGGCGAGCGCCTCGGGGTGGTCCTCAAGGCGGCCAGTTTCCTGGTCGACGGCTTGGCCTGTCACGACGCGCAGGCGCCGTTGCCGGCCGGCGCGACGGTCGACGTGCTCCCGCCGTTCGCCGGCGGCTGATTCCGCGCTCACGCGGGCCGTTCCGCTCCGACACCGTCGACGCTTAGCCGGCGAAGAAACCGCGACAGGGGCGAGCCGGCCACACCTGGCTACGCTGCTCGGCGTGCTCGATGCGGCGGTAGCGGCAGACGCGGTGGTGGCAGCCTTCGGACTGGGACGGGCCACGGGGCCGCTCGCAGCGCTGAGCTATCGCAGCTCTCAGACCTGGACCCTGTCGAGCCGGAGCGGCCGGATTCTGGTCAAGCACGTGGCGGCCGAGGACTGGCGGGACGACTTCGAGCGGGCGATGCGATTCGAGGAGAAGGCCCTCGCCGCCGGGGTCGCGATGGCCCGGCCCGTGTCACCCGAGCTGCCGGCGGTCGGCTTTGCGGCTGATGTCGAGGGGATCGGCCTGGTTCGCGTCTACGAGTGGATCGACGGGCGGCCGCTCGACGACACCGACGACGTGAGTGCCTGGCTGGGCTCGACGCTGGCCCGGCTGCACCAGATCGAACCGAGCGACCGCCGGGACGCGGCGCCCGATTGGTACCGGCTGGACGACCACGATCTGTGGGACGGGTGGCTGCGGGCGGGCGAGCACAAGCCCTGGGCGCCGAGCTTGCGGGCGGGCCTGGCCGACATCCTCAGCGCCGCGACCTGGGTCTCGCGGGCGTTCTCGGAGGCCGGCGACTACGTGGTGACCCACCGGGACGTCGAGCCGTGGAACGTGCTCATGACCGCCGACGGCCCGGTGCTGATCGACTGGGATGTCGCTGGGCCGGACAGCGCCCGGCTGGAAGCCGCGCAAGCGACGCTGAGCTTCTCCACCCGGGCCGGGATGCCCGATCCGGGAGTGGTCCGGCGGACCGTCCAGGCCTACGTCGACGGGGGCGGTCGCCCCTTCTCGGGGGCCGACGTGATGGTTCGGCGGGTGGGGCTGCGGCTCGGGCGCCTGGCCGAGCGGCTCCGCATGTCGCTGGGCCGTCAGCCGCTGGGGCCTCATGACCGGGCCGAGGTCGAGGCCCGCGCCACCGCCCAGATAACCGACATGCCGGAATTCGTCAGGCAGGTGCGGCTCTTCGGTGCCGCCCTGGGTGAGTTCGGATAGGCGACGAGCGGAAAACTGTCAGAGGGTCCCTGTAGCGTGCCCTTCGAGCTCGCCGGTGCCCGCGCGCACCTGGCAGGAGACTCTCAGCGGCAATCGGGAGACTTGCTGGGTTCACACGCGGTTGGGGAGGGACATTGGCAGCGTTCGTCGGGCTGATCTTCGTGGTCATCGGCCTCATCCACTTCTATTTGTGGAAGCGGCTGGTCAAAGACCCGATGCGGTCACGCACAGCGCGCCGGGCCGGTGCCGTGATCGCCGTTCTGCTGGCGGTGCTCGTGCCGGCCACGCTGATCGGGGTCCGGTCGGGGGCGGTGCAGTGGCTGGCCTGGCCCGGCTACCTGTGGATCGCGTTGATGTTCTACCTGCTGGTGACGCTGGCCGTGCTCGAGATTCCGCGGCTCGTGGTGCTGTTGGTGTGGCGCTCCCGCCGGCGTGACAAAGCCGAGACACCTGTCCTGGCCACCGCCGGGGGCCTGGGTGGCGCCGATGCGGCGGCCGCAACCGACAAGAAAGCCGGCGAAGAAGACGGGATCGATCGGCGGCTGCTCCTGGCCCGTGGGGCGGCGATCTTCGCGGGGCTCACGGCGGCGTCGGTGACCGGCTACGGGGTCAAGACCGCGCTCGGCGGCCCCCGCATCGACCGGCTTCAGCTGCCGCTCGCGAAACTGCCCCGTGGCATGGACGGCTTCCGGATGGCGGTGGTCTCCGACATCCACCTCGGGCCGCTGACCGGCGTCAATCACGCGCGGCGGATCGTCGACCAGATCAATTCGGTGCAGGCGGACATCGTGTGCGTCGTCGGTGACCTTGTGGACGGCAGCGTGGCGGAACTGGGGCGGTTCGCGGCACCGCTGGCCGAGATCGAGTCGCGGCGTGGGGCGTTCTTCGTGACCGGTAATCATGAGTACTACTCCGGCTATCAGGAGTGGGTCGAGGAGGTGGCACGGCTCGGCATCCGGCCGCTGCGCAACGAGCGGGTCGAGATCGACGGGCTCGACCTGGCCGGCGTGAACGATCTCGGTGGGGCCGAGCACGGCGACGCGCCCGATTTCGCCCGCGCGCTGGGTGATCGGGACGCCGCCAAGCCGGTCGTCCTGATGGCCCACCAGCCCGTGGCCGTGCACGACGCCGCCCCGTTCGGGGTCGATCTTCAGGTTTCCGGGCACACGCACGGCGGCCAGATGGCACCCTTCAACCTGCTGGTGCGGCTGGAGCAGCCGGTAGTGTCCGGGCTCGGCCGGGTGGACGGGGTGCCGGTCTACGTGACCAACGGCGCCGGCTTCTGGGGTCCGCCCGTGCGGGTCGGTGCGCCGCCTCAGGTCAGCGTGATCGAGTTGCGCTCGACGTGAGATGTGATCGACCTGATGCGGTCCCGGGGCATCAAGATCCGTAAGTTTGTGAGGCGTGGCGATTCGTGCGAGCGACGGAGGGCGTGACAGGATGCAGCGCGTGCCCTCGGAGAACGCAGGGTCCTCGGTCGCCGCGGACACTTATGTCGCGGATCTCCACATCCATTCGCGCTTCTCGCGGGCCTGCAGCCGCGATCTGACGCTGCCCAACCTGGCCTGGTGGGCGCGGCGCAAGGGCATCGCCCTGCTGGGCACCGGCGACTTCACCCACCCGGCCTGGTTCGACCACCTCAAGGAGAGCCTGGTCGCGTCGGGCCACGGGCTCTACCGGCTGGCCGAGAAGGACGAGGCCGAGGTCACCAAGCGGCTCCCCGGCTCGCTGCAGGCGAGCAGCCCGGCGCGGTTCATGCTCAGCGTCGAGATCTCGACGATCTACAAGCGTGACGACCGTACGCGCAAGGTGCACCATCTGATCTACATGCCAGATCTCGCCGCGGCGGCCCGGTTCAACACGGCCCTGGGACGCATCGGCAACCTGACCGCTGACGGGCGGCCGATCCTCGGCCTCGACTCGCGCGATCTGCTCGAGATCACCCTCGAGGCCGGCGGATATCTGATCCCGGCCCACATCTGGACGCCGTGGTTCTCCGCGCTCGGCTCCAAGTCGGGCTTCGACGCGATCGCCGACTGCTACGCCGACCTGGCCGACCACGTCACCGCCGTCGAGACCGGCCTGTCCTCCGACCCGGAGATGAACTGGCGCGTCTCCAGCCTCGACCGCTACCGGCTGGTCTCCAACTCCGACGCCCACTCGCCGGCCGCGCTGGCCCGCGAGGCCACCCTCTTCACCGGCGTGCCCGACTACGAGGCCGTGCGCACCGGCGCCGGTCTGGCCGGCACGCTCGAGTTCTTCCCCGAGGAGGGCAAATATCACGCCGACGGCCATCGGGTCTGCGGCGTGAACTGGGAGCCCGAGCGCACCCGGGAGAACGGCGGCCGCTGCCCCGAGTGCGGCAAGCCGCTCACCGTCGGCGTGCTCAGCCGGGTCGAGGATCTCGCCGACCGGCCGCTGGGCTTCCACAAGGACGTCCACGTCGAGCACCTCATCCAGATCCACGAGATCCTCGGCGAGATCAACGGTGTCGGCCCGAAGTCGAAGACCGTCGAGTCGCAGCTCAACCACCTGGTGGCCACGCTCGGCGCCGAGCTCGACATCCTGCGCAAGGTGCCGCTCGACGAGATCGGCAAGGCCGGCGGCGACGATCTGCGCGAGGCGATCACCCGGCTGCGGGCCGGCGACGTGCGGCGGGTGCCGGGCTACGACGGCGAATACGGCGTGATCACGCTCTTCGACCAGGGCGAGCTGCGCAACCGCGCCAGCGCCCCGCAGGCCGAGACGCTGTTCGACCTGCCCCAGCAGCGCAAGCCCGAGCCGGCCATCGGCCGCGCCCCGGCTCCCAAGCCCAAGCCGGTCAAGCCGGTGAAAGAGCCCAAGAAGGCCGTCGTGCCGCCGCTGGCGTCCCCGCCGAGCCCGCACGAGCCGTTCGAGCCGATGCTCTCCGGCATGGAGGAGGTCGGCACCGGTCTGCTCGACCGGCTCGACGCCATGCAGCGGGTGGCCGCGTCGGCGCCGGGCGGACCGCTGCTGATCGTCGCCGGGCCCGGCACCGGCAAGACCCGCACGCTCACCCACCGCATCGCCTATCTCTGCGCCGAGCTGGGCGTCTTCCCCGAGCGTTGCCTGGCCATCACCTTCACCCGCCGCGCCGCCGGCGAGCTGCGGGAGCGGCTCGACGCGCTGCTCGGCGACATGGGTGAGGACATCACTGTCGGCACGTTCCACTCGGTCGGCCTGTCCATCCTGCGCGACAACGCCAAGGCGGCCGGCCTGGGCGCGAGTTGGCGCATCGCCGACGAGGGCGAGCGGGCCGAGGCGCGCGAGCAGGCCGGTGACGACGACCTGGCGTACGCCAAACTGCTGCGCCAGCAGGACCTGGTCGACCTCGACGAGCTGATCAGCCTGCCGGTCGCCCTGCTGCGCGACGACCCGGCGCTGGTCGAGAGATACCGCCGCCAGTGGCAGTGGATCTTCGTGGACGAGTACCAGGACGTCGACGACACTCAGTACGAGCTGCTGCGCCTGCTCAGCCCGGCCGACGGCAACCTGTGCGCGATCGGCGACCCCGACCAGGCGATCTACTCGTTCCGCGGCGCCGACGTGAAGTACTTCCTGCGCTTCAACGAGGACTTCGTCGACGCCCGGCTGGTCCGGCTGACCCGCAACTACCGCTCGTCGGCGCCCATCCTGGCCGCCGCCGTGCAGGCCATCGCGCCGTCGACGCTGGTCAACGGCCGGCGTCTCGACCCGGCCCGGCTCGACCCGGAGGCGCCGCTGGTCGGCCGCTACCCGGCCGGGAGCGTGGCCGACGAGGCCGACTTCGTGGTCCGCACGATCGACGAGCTGGTCGGCGGTCTCTCGCACCGCTCGCTCGACTCGGGTCGTGTCGACTCGCGGGCCGGGGTCGCCGGCAACCTGTCGTTCTCGGACATCGCCGTGCTCTACCGCACCGACTCGCAATCGGCGCCGATCGTCGAGGCGCTGTCCCGCGCCGGCGTACCGGTGCAGAAGCGCTCCCACAACCGGCTGCGTGACCGGGCCGGCGTCCAGGAGATCGCCCGCGAGCTGCGCCACGAGGACGGCCTGGGCGGTTCGCTGGCGGCCCGGGTCAAGCTGACCGCGCAGGTGCTGGCGCAGCGCTTCGCGGCGCCGACGCTGGACGGCGAGCAGGTCGCGCCCGAGGACATCTGGACCGCCGCCGAGCTGCTGCTGCCGCTGGCCCACCGGATCGGCGACGACCTTCCGCGCTTCCTCCAGGAGATCGCGACCGGGGCCGAGGTCGACGCGCTCGACCCGCGGGCCGAGGCGGTCAACCTGCTCACCCTGCACGCGGCCAAGGGCCTCGAGTTCCCGGTGGTCTTCCTGGTCGGCTGCGAGGACGGTCTGCTGCCGCTGCGCTGGCCGGGCGGCAAGCCCACCGACGACGAGATCGCCGAGGAGCGCCGGCTCTTCTTCGTCGGCCTGACCCGGGCGCAGGACCGGCTCTACGTCAGCCACGCGGCGCGCCGGTTCCGGCACGGCAGCGAGCGCGAGCAGACGCCGAGCCCGTTCCTCGATGTGATCGATTCCGGCCTCTTCGAGCGGCTGGGCGACACCGTCCCGTCCCGCCCGAAGGACCGCCAGCTCAGGCTGCTGTAAGAACGGCGATCAGCGCCCCGGACAGCAGCGCCGGTCCGAAGGGGAGCGGCCGCTTGCGGTGGGCCCGGCCGGTCAGCAGCAGGAAGACCGCGATCGGTCCGTTGATCAGATGCGGCGCCAGCACGCCAACCAGCACGGCCGGCCATCCGGCGAAGCCGAGGATGAACGCCAGCACCGCGCCGAGCTTCACGTCGCCCAGCCCGAAGCCGGGTAGCAGCAGGTACGCCCCGAGCACCACCACGCCGGCCAGCAGCGCCGGGCCGATCCGCGACGGCAGCAGCATCGCGAGCGGCGCCCCTGCGATCAACGCGAGCAGCGCGACGATCCGGTCGGGCAGTCGCAGACAGCGCAGGTCGATCATCGCCAGCAACAGTCCCGGAACCGCGGCCAGGAGATACACGGGCAACAGAGGGGACTCTCCGATCACGACGGCTAGGAGCGCGGCGATCGTCGCGCCTGTGGCGGTCGTGACGACGTACCCCCGCCAATGGGGTTTGAAGGTGTGAGTAGAGCGGCTCGGTGACCCATAGGGGACCGCGAGCCGATAGGCGATGCGGGGAAGGAAGGCAGCGGTCGCCGCGCCGAACGTCGCGGCCAAGATCACGAGGAGTATCGGCACGGACGTGCACCGTAGCGGTATCGATTGCGCCACGGGCGTCGTGTTGCCGACAGAGGCGGCGATTCCGTGCGGGTTTGCGTCGTGCCCGCACGCTACGGTGAGAGCGCATAACCCGCCTTCGGAGGATCCCTGATGTCGCAGAACGGCCCGTACTCCGGTCCGCCGTGGTCGAGCGGGAACTCCGATGAGCCCTATGCGGAGCCCGCCGACCCGTGGGGTGACCATGGAGCCCCGGTGCAGGAACCGGCGTGGGGCGCCCACCCGCCGTCGATCCCGCAGCAACCGGTGGCCTACCACTCGGCCCCGCTCAACGCGCCGGTGAGCCCGGACGGCGACTGGATGCGGACTCCCCCGCCGCCCCCACCGAAGCGGAACACCCCGATCATCGCCCTCGTGGTGACGCTCGGCGTGCTGATCTGCATCGGGCTGGGCGCGACGGCGTGGCTGCTCAAGGAGCGCAACGACAAGAAGGCGAACCAGGCCGCACCGAACCCGTCGGCCTCCGCCACCCAGCCCGGCGGACCGGCGCCGCGGGGCAGTGAGGACGCCCGGTTCTACGTCAAAGAGGGCGACTGCGTGGTCAACGAGGGCTCCGACGCTCAGCCCGACATGCGCACGTCGGCCTGCACCTCGGGCACGTTCGAGGTGCTCAAGCAGGTCAAGGGCAAGACCTCGGGGGAGAAGGACGCCGAGAAGAAGTGCTCCTCGGTGACCGGATATACGAAGTGGTACTTCTACGACAGCGCCTTCGACGACCTCGACTTCGTGCTCTGCCTGAAGGAGCACAAGGGCTCCTAGGTCGCTCTAGCGCTCTCTAGGATCAAGGCTAGATATGCCTAGAGCAGGGTCGAGAGACTCGCGAGGTAAAACTAGGCATCTCTAGCGCTGGAGCTAGACGGCCCGATACTGTGCAATCCGTGGATCCGGTGAGGAACCCGTACGCACCCGGCGCCGGCCAGCGCCCACCCGAGCTGGCCGGGCGCGACCGCGAGCTCGACGCCTTCGACGTCGTGCTCGAGCGGGTCGCTCGCGGCCGCCCCGAGCGCAGCCTCGTGCTGACCGGCCTGCGCGGCGTCGGCAAGACCGTCCTGCTCAACACGTTGCGCTCGGCCGCGATCGGCCGTCTCTGGGGCACCGGCAAGATCGAGGCGCGCCCCGACCAGTCGCTGCGCCGCCCGGTCTCGGCCGCGCTGCACATGGCGATCCGCGAGCTTGCTCCGCACCACCGCGACCCCGACCGGGTCGACGAGGTGCTCGGCGTGCTCAAGGCGTTCGCGCTGCGGGCCAACGACAGCAACGCCAAGCTGCGCGACCGCTGGGCGCCCGGCATCGACGTGCCGCCGGCGCGGGGGCGGGCCGACTCCGGCGACATCGAGATCGACCTGGTCGAGCTCTTCACCGACGCCGCCTCGCTCGCCACCGACGTGGGCACCGGCATCGCCCTGTTCATCGACGAGATGCAAGATCTCGGCCCGGCCGACGTCTCGGCGCTCTGCGCCGCCTGCCACGAGCTGTCCCAGCTCGGCGCCCCGCTGATCGTGGTCGGGGCCGGCCTGCCCCACCTGCCGGCCGTGCTGTCGGCGGCGAAGTCGTACTCCGAGCGGCTCTTCCGATATCAGCGCATCGACCGGCTCGACCGGGTCGCGGCCGACCTGGCGCTCTGCGCGCCGGCCGCCCGCGAGGAGGTCGAATACGAGGCGAAGGCCCTCGACCTGCTCTACGAGAAGTCGGGCGGCTATCCCTATTTCGTGCAGGCGTACGGGAAGGCGACCTGGGACCACGCGCCGCAGTCGCCGGTGACCGACGCCGACGTGCGGGTCGCCGCGCCCGAGGCCGAGGCCGAGCTGGCCGTCGGCTTCTTCGGCTCCCGGTTCGAGCGGGCCACCCCGGCCGAGCGCGAATACATGCGGGCCATGGCCGCCCTGTCCGGCGAGCCGGACAACGACATGGACGCGGCGGTGCCGACCGCGGAGATCGCCACGGCGCTGGGCCGCAAGCCGGCCAGCCTCTCCCCGGCCCGCGACGCCCTGATCAAGAAGGGCCTGATCTACTCCGGCGAGCGCGGCACGGTCGCGTTCACGGTGCCGCATTTCGGCCGCTACCTGCGTACGCAGCCGGTGTGATCCGCGTACGACGGGTATAACCAGGTTCATGAAGCCTGTACGCACCGTCGCCCGCGCGATGCTGGCCTCGATCTTCGTGGTCAGCGGCGTCCGCGTCCTGCTCAACCCCGATTCCAAGGTCGAGACCGCCCAGCGGGTCACCGACAAGGTCGGACCCTGGCTGGAGAAGACCGATCCGCGCCTGCCCTCCGACGCCCGGACGCTCGTGCAGATCAAGGCGGCGAGCGACGTGGTCGCCGGTCTGGCCCTGGCCACCGGTCACTTCACCCGCCCGGCGGCGGCGGTGCTGGCCGCGGGCCTGCTGCCGACGACAGCGGCCGGCCACCCCTTCTGGGACCGGTCGCGCCCGGACCGCGCCCAGCAGGAGACCCAGTTCCTGAAAAACCTGGGTCTGCTCGGCGGCCTGCTGCTCGCCGCGGCCGACACCCAGGGCAAGCCGGGTCTGCGCTACCGCACCACGCACGCGGTCGACCGCTCTCAGCGCAACGTCAAACGCGCCGTCCGTACGGCCAAGCGCGAGGCCAAGATCGCCGCGATGAGCGCGGCGGCCGCGCGTAAAATGCCCGGCTAACAACCTACTTGCGATCTTTGCGTTAAAGCCGACGAGGGGCTCGCTTCCGCCTGCCTGGACCCGATAGCGACGGGGGTCGCGCCATGTCGGCGGTGAAACGCTTGGTCACTCTCGCGATGCTTGTCGCGGTCGTCGTCCTGCTTGAGATGTACGGCCTGAGCACGCTCGCCGCCGATCGTCAGGCGATCATCGCGTGGCTTTCGGGCGAAGAGCTCTATAGGTACGGCCTGAGCCTGCCCCCGACCGCGGCGATCCTCCTCGTCCCGGCCGCCGCCGTGCCGCTCGCGGTCGGCGGTGGTGTGCTCGCCCTGGCCGGGGTGGCGGCGCTCCTCCTGGCCCTGATCGCCCTGGCCGGGCCGATCGCCCGCCGCTACGGCCGGCCCCGTGGCCCGGTCGTGCTCGCCACCGGCGCGCTCGCCCTGCTCCTCGAGCCGGTGCGGGCCACGCTCGGGCTCGGCCATCTCGACCTGATCCTTTTCGGCCTGGTGGTGGCCGACCTGGTGGCTCTGCGCCGCTCGGCCTGGGCCCGCACCCGCGCCACCTGGTGGCCGTCGACGGCCCGGGACGGACGGATCCGGCACGCCTGGCGAACCGGCGCCTGGGCCGGCGCCGGCATCGGCATCGCCTCGGCGCTGTCCCCGGGCACGCTGTTGTTCGTCGCCTACCTCGCGCTGACCCGGCAGTGGAGGGCGGCGGTGACGGCGCTCGGCACCACTGCCGCCCTGGTCCTCGGGGCGCTGATGGTCGCGCCGAGGGCCAGCGCCGCGTGGTTCGGCACGGTGCTGCCCGGCATCGACCGCGACGGGCCGTTCGACTCGCCCGCCAACCAGTCGCTGGCCGGCGTGCTGGCCCGCCTCTACGACTCGGCGAGCACGCCGGTGATGGTCTGGTTGTCGTTCGCCGTGCTGCTGCTGGCGGTGGGCCTGATCCGGGCCCGTTCGGCCCACGCCGAGGGCGACGAGATCGCGGCGTTCACGCTGGTCGGCCTGGCGGGCGCGGCGGTGGCCCCGGTCAGCACGGCGAACGAGATGCTCTGGGTCCTCCCGGCCATCCTGATCCTGATCGACGCCGGGGCACGCCGACGGGCCCACCCTCGGCGCCCCACACCACGGCGCCTGACCGGCCTGGGCCCGTTCACGGCCGCGGCCGCCGTCACCCTGGTCTTCGCCGTGCCACCCATCGGCAACATCCCCGCGATCACGGCGATAGTGCTGCTGAACGCCCTTCCATGGCGCCCCGCCGTCCCGCTCCGGCGCCGCCCGCCCGCAGCGGCGCGTGTGCCGGCCATCCCCGGCCCGAGAAGCAGTTGACCCACTGTCTGGAGGCAGCCGACCACTCGTCGGTGCCGACCGGGCTCAGGGGCAGTTGACCCACTCGTCGGAGCCGTCGGTGAAGACCTGCCGCTTCCAGATCGGCAGGCGGGCCTTGGCCTCGTCGACCAGCCGGGCGCAGGCCGCGAACGCGGCCGCCCGGTGCGCCGTGCTGACCGAGGCCACCAGAGCGACATCACCGATGGCCAGCGTGCCCACGCGATGCGACACGGCGACCGCGTAGACGTCCGGATCGGCGGCGATCTCGGCGGCGACCTCACGCAGCACGGCCGCCGCGCTGGGGTGCCCCTCGTATTCCAGCAGCGTCACACCGCGGCCGTGGTCGTGGTCGCGGACCACGCCTTGAAACGACACCACAGCACCGGCGCGCACGTCGGTGACCGCTTTCTCGTGCGCGGCCAGATCGAGCGGCGCGTCCAGCACCTCGCTGATGGCAATGATCCCGGTCATGGTCGCTCCTCAGTGATGATCCCGATCATTGCTCCCCCGACGACGGGCCCTCCCCGGGAGACGGCTTCGGTCGCGGGTGCACCCTCAGCGATCCCGTTCATGGGCGCTCGCCGGCGATGAGCGGGAGCGGGAGGAACGGGACCAGGTCACCGGCGGCGACCTCGGTGCCGGGGCGGACCACGACGAAGCCGTGTGCGTTGGAGAGGCCGCGCAGCATGGCCGAGCCGACGTGGCCTACGGGGGTGGCCACCCGGCCTGACGGGTCGAGGCGGGCCAGAGCCAGGTGGGTGTCGTTGCCCCGGCCTCGCACGACCGAGGCCGCCTCGACCGTGTGCAGGGCCGGGGCCGGGCGGCCCTGCAGGCCGGCCAGCAGCGGGGCCACCAGGGTGATCAGCGCGATCACCGCGGACTGCGGGTTTCCCGGCAGGCCGGCCAGGAAGCGGGAGCGGCCGTCCTCGCCGGGGACCCGGGCCAGCAGCATCGGGAAGCCGGGGCGGACGCCGACGGTGTTTACCACGTATTCGGCGCCGAGCTCGGCTAGCGCCGGGTGGAGGTGGTCGACCGGGCCGTGCATGGTGCCGCCGGTGGTGCAGACCAGGTCGGCCGTTCGCAGGGCGCCCCGGACGGCGGCCAGGTGAGCCTCCAATGTGTCCTGCACCGGGCCGGCGATGGCCGACGGGGCGACCGTCGCGCCGTAGCGCCGCAGCCAGCCGGGGACCTGCGGGCCGAGCGAGTCGCGGACCCGCCCGGCGCCCGGCGTGCCCGCGGTCAGCAGCTCGTCGCCGAAGACCAGCAGGCCGGCACTGGGCCGCGGATAGACGCTGAGCGCCTCATATCCGCAGGTGGCGGCCACGCCGATCACGGCCGGGTCGATGGCCGTGCCGGGTGGCAGCAGCACCTCGCCCTTCGCCGCCTCCTCGCCCGGCATGCGCCAGTCGGGCACCGCGTGGCGGCGGGGCTCGCCGCTGACCCGGCCCTCACCGTCGCGAGTGGAGTCTTCGACGCGGACCAGGGCGGCCGCGCCGGACGGGACCATCGCGCCGGTGGCGATCTCGACGCACGTGCCGTCCTCGGTCAGCGGCTCGGCGATCCCGCCGGCCAGCACCCGGCCGACCGGGCGCCACGGCTGCGGGCCGCGCACCGCCCACCCGTCGATGCTCGAGGTGGGGAAGGCCGGCAGGTCGGTCAGGGCCCGCAACGGCTCGGCGAGCGTGCGCCCGTCGGCCTCGGGCAGCGAGACCGGCTCGGCCGCACCCGCCGCCGAGCGGCCGGCCGCGTAGGCCAGCGCGCGGGCCTGCTCCCAGTCGACCGGGGTCGTGTCGTCAGCGCTCACCGGTCGAGCCTATCCAGCCCCACTGCTTTGGGGGTGGTCGCCGCCACGGATCTGGTCTACCGTGTGCCGGAGCAGGGGGCCCAGCACGGCGAGTCCGTCCTTCGCCCCGCCGGTTGATCCCGGCAGATTGACGATCAGCGTGTGGCTGGCGACACCGGCCAGGCCGCGGGAAAGAGCCGCGGCCGGGACCTTGTCGCGGCTGTGCGCGCGGATGGCTTCGGCGATGCCGGGGACCTCGAAATCGAGCACACCACGAGTCGCCTCGGGTGTGCGATCGGTCGGGGTCACACCGGTTCCGCCGCTGGTCAGCACGACGTCAATGCCGTCGGCAACCGCCTGGCGCAACGCCTCGGCGACGGGTTCACCATCCGGAACGACCACAGGGTCTCCGGTCACCGTGCAGCCGAGCTCGCGCAGTCCCGCGACGAGCCGCGGCCCGCTGGTGTCCTCGTAGATCCCCGCAGCGGCACGATTGCTCGCCACGATCACGCGGGCGGTGATGTCGCTCACGGCCGGTCCTCCGGACGTACCCAATCGCCGGTCTTGCCGCCTTCTTTGCGCAGGACGCGGACGGCTTCGATGCTTGCCGCCGGATCCACCGCCTTGATCATGTCGATCATGGTGAGGCCGGCGACGGCGACCGAGGTGAGCGCCTCCATCTCGACCCCGGTGCGATCGGCGGTCTTGGTGGTCGCGGTGATCTCGATCGTGGTGTCGGTCACGGTCAGGTCGACCTTGACGCCGTGCAGCCCGATGGGGTGGCAGAGGGGCACGAGATCGGGTGTCCGTTTCGCCCCCATGATCCCCGCGAGGCGGGCGACGGCGAGCGCGTCGCCCTTCGGAAGGCCATCGCTCTGCAAGAGAGCGATCACCTCCGGGGTGGTCACGACACGACCGGCGGCAATCGCGCGGCGTGTGGTGATCTCCTTGGCGGAGACGTCGACCATACGGGCGGCGCCGGCCTCGTCGACGTGAGTGAGCTGGGATTCGTCGGGCATACCAGGAGCTTATAGAAAGTTCATACGGCCGTGAGTTCGCACGGCCGCGATGACCCGCGCACAATTTAATCCGAAAAACAAATGTCTGGCGTCTATGCGCTGGTCAGACGGGTTGTTGATCACTCAGGAAATGGCTACTCGGAGGGTGAGAACAAAAGCACAGAGTGCGATTTGGACACTGCGGCCATAACGGTATTCCAGATCGCTCTGAGTTTCCATTCCTAAGCAGTGAGTAACGAGCGATACAGCTGTTATCACTTTCTGCTCATACCGACACAAAACACTATGAACCTGGTTGAAAGCCCAATATGTTTCTGGTCGTCGCGACGCACTGATGAACTTCCGCCGCCGAGATCAGCAGGGAGAGGGCCATGCGCAGCAACCAGGAATGGGACTAATCCATAGGTGCGCGAACGGGCGCCGGGTGCATAGGCTTGAGCCCGAAGCGACGGCTTCGATGCGCTCAGTGACAGGACCCCGGGATGCCCCCCACTAGTTCCAACGACGACGCGACCGATCGACAGCTCCGGCTGTTCGTCGGTCTCGTCGTCGTTGTGGCGTTGTGTGGAGCCGGCCTGGTGATCGCCTTCACGGTGTCCCGACAGGCCGCGCCGACGAACTTCGCCGTGGTCGGCCTGATCTTCGCCGCGATCATCCTGGCGAGTTGGCTACGCGTCCGGTTCCGGGTCCAGTCCAGTCAGGACGTGACCACCTGGGTCGAAGTGCCCATCCTTATCGGACTTGTCCTGGTTCCGGGACCCTGGGTGATCCTGTCGACCGCGTGCGCCGTCACCGTTCTGCGCGTCGCGCGGCGAAGGCCACCCCTCAAGATCACTTGGCAAGTGGCCAAGGACAGCCTTTCGACCTCGGCCGCCGCCGGAGTCTTCCTGGCTTTCGGCGTCGTTCCCAGCGCCAGCGATCCGCCGTTCGTGGCCGGTGCCGTGGTGGTGGCGATCTGCGCGATGGCGCTGATCGACCAGGTGGCGTTCATTCCGATTATGGCGATTTCATCGCATTCTCGGCTTCGCGATGTCGCCACGCGCAATCTTGACGTGAAGATTGTCGGATATGTCGTTCGGCTCGTGGCGACGCTGGTGACGCTGGCGCTTCTCGCCTACAACGGCGACCCGTTGCTCCTTCTTCTTCTGCCGCTGATCGTCGCGTGCCTTCAGCTGTGGCAGTCCGGTCGCGTGCGCACGCGCGAGGAACGTGACTCCTGGCAGCGCCTGGCCGAGGCCACCGACGCCCTCAACGCGGTCGACCTCACCCAGGTGCTGCACTCCGCGGTCTCCCGGGCCGCCGTCATCTTCTCGGCCAGCGAGGCCGAGATCGACCTGGCCGTGGCCGGCACCGACGACCGGGTGGTGATCGGCTCGGCCAGCGGCATCCGGCACGACGGGTCGCCCGGCACGGCCAAGAACAAGCACCGCGGCGAGGTCACCACCGACCTGATCGCGCACGACGGCACCCTGCGGGTCGGCGTGCTGCGCCTGCGCTTCGGCGGAGCGGTCAAGCTCACCGAGTTCGAGCAGTACAAGCTCAAGACCTTCGCCTCGGCGCTCTGCACGGCCATCCGCAACGCCTCGGCGTACGCCGAACTCGCCCGGATCAGCGCCCAGAACGCGCACGACGCCGCCCATGACGCCCTCACCGGCCTGGCCAACCGCCGCCACCTCTACGACCGGGCGGCCCGGCACTTCTCCGGCGAGAGCGACGACGGCGTGGTCGCCCTGCTGCTCATCGACCTCAACCACTTCAAAGAGGTGAACGACACGCTGGGACACGCCGCCGGCGACGCCGTGCTGCGCAAGGTGGCCCGGCGGTTGAGCTCGGCCGCCGAGCCGGGTGACCTGGTCGCGCGGCTCGGCGGCGACGAGTTCGCCATGCTGCTGACCAACCTGCCGACCCCCGCGATGGCCGGTCACCGGGCCGAGACCGTGCTGGCCTCGCTCGACGACGCCATCGAGGTCGAGGGCATGCAGCTCTCCGTCTCGGCCGCCGCCGGCATCGCGCTGGCCCCCGGCAGCGGTGGTGTCAACGAGCTCATGCGCCGGGCCGACATCGCCATGTACCAGGCGAAGAAGGCCGGGCAGCAGACCGCGACCTACGCGCACGCCAGCGACACCGCCGACGTCGAACGGCTGGTGCTCGGCAGCGAGCTCCAGCGGGCCATCGCCGAGCGCGAGTTCGTCGTGGAGTTCCAGCCGATCGTCGACCTCGGCAGCGGCGAGGTGCTCTGGGCCGAGGCCCTGGCCCGCTGGCAACACCCCGAGCACGGCTTCCTGACGCCGATGCAGTTCCTCGAGACCGTGGAGCGCTCCGGTCAGCTGCCGGCGTTCGCCGACGCCGTCCTCGAGCAGGCGCTCGACGCGTCCAACCAGTGGCGCGCGGCCGGCTTCGACATGCCGGTCGCGGTGAACGTCTCACCGCGCAGCCTGCTCGACCCCAGCTTCCCCGAGATGGTGCTGTCCCGGCTCGGCCGCCACAAGGTCTCGCCCGAGATGCTGGTCTTCGAGCTGGCCGAGACGCTGACGCTGACCCAGCTCGAGGTGGTGCGCAAGGCGCTGAACCATCTCAGCGAGGCGGGCGTCCGCCTGGCCCTCGACGATTTCGGCACGGGTGTGTCGCCCCTGTCCGTGCTGTCCCACATCCCCGTCAGTCAGCTGAAGATCGACCGGGAGTTCGTCAGCACCGTGCAGACCTCGTCCGAGGCCGTCGCGGTGATCCGCTCCACGGTCGACCTGGCCCGGAGCCTGCATCTCACGGTGATCGCCGAGGGCGTGGAGAGCGAGCCGCAGCGGCTCTCGCTGTGGGAACTGGGCTGCGTCGCCGGCCAGGGCCACCTGTTCGCCCGTTCGATGTCGGCCGATCGCCTCCTGGCGACCATGCAGCGCGGCACCGGCGGGCGCACGGGCGCGCTGGCCGCCTCGTTGCACGACGGTGGCGCCGTGGTCCGCATGTCGCGGCGGCGGCCCGGCTCAACAGGGAGATCTTCTCTGCCACACTTGCCCGCGTGAGTGGGGAAACAGCAGCTGGGGACCGTGGCGTCCGGGAGTACGCGGTCGACTTGGCGCTGTACGGGCTCTCCGCCGCGTTCGCGCTGTTCACCGCCACGTCCTCGACGCTGCTGCCGCATCGCGCGTGGGGTGCGATCGCGGTCTGGGCGTACGCCGGCGCGTTTCTCGCGGCCGTCGCGCTGCTGATGGCGTACCGCAGGAGAAGCGCAAGAGTCGCACTCACCTGGATCACCTGGGTGGCCGCGGCCGTGGTGCCGCTCGTCGTCCAGGCCGTGCAGCGGGCCGGTGGGCGCGGCGACCGGGCGCAGGAGGAGGTGCTGGTCGTCGAGCGGATGGGCGAGCGTCTCCTGCACGACGGCACGCCCTATCTGAGCCGCGACGCGATCGCCGCCCTGCCGCTCGACGAGCGGTTGATGGGTTACAGCCCGTACCAGCCGGGGATGGCGATCTTCGGCCTGCCGCGCGCGATCTTCGGGGATTACTGGTGGACCGACGCGCGCGTGTGGTTCGCGGTCGTCACCGCGGCCGCCCTGATCGTGGCCGTCCGGATGCTGCGCGCGTCCCCGTGGTCCGTGTGGGCGCTACAGGCAGTCACCGTTCTGCCGATCTGCGCGCTGACCCTGGCCACTGGCGGCGACGACATTCCGGTGCTGGCGCTTTGTATTCTCGCGCTCGCCTGCGTTGCTACCGAACGTTACGGCTGGGCCGGGCTGGCCGTCGGCGCCGCCGCCGCGTGCAAGCTGTTCGCCCTACCGGTGGTAGCAGTCCTGATCGTGCTGGCGATCGTCACCAAGCGCGCCGGGCGCCTGGCGCCGGGCGCGATCGCCCTGCCGGTCCTCGTGCTCATCCCGCCGTTCCTGGTCAACCGGGATGCCTTCCTTGAGAACGTGATCCGTTTCCCGCTCGGGCACGGTCTCGTCAAGAGCCCGGCCCAGTCGCCCTTCCCCGGCTATCTGATCGCGGAGAACCTCCCGGCGGGGCGGTTGGTCGCGCTGGGACTACTGGTCGCGGTGGCGATCGCCATTACCGTACGCATTTTCGTGCGCCCCCCACGTACGGCTGCGGCGGCCTCGATGATCTGTGGATGGGGCCTGCTGGCCGCGATCCTGCTGATGCCGACGACCCGGTTCGGTTACTTGCTGTATCCGGTGGCGTTCCTGGTCTGGGGTGTCGCCCTGCGCTCCGCACACAGGAAGCCCACAGCTTTTAGTGCCCCGACGGATGACACAGCCTTGTACCGTCTGTGAGATGCAGATGACCTGTCCGAAGTGTCACGGCGAGATGCGAGTGTACGAGCGCAGCGGCGTCACGATCGACCAGTGCACCGAGTGCCGCGGGATCTTCCTCGACCGCGGTGAGCTCGAGAAGCTCTTCGACGCCGAGTCGTCCTACAACACTCGCCAGGCCCCCCGTCCCGCGGCCGCGCCGCCGCCGGCCGCGCCCCACGCGCCGCAGCCCGGTGGTTACGCGCCTCCGCCGCCGCCTCCCGGCTACGGCCAGCCCACCCCGGGCTACCCGGCGCCCGTGCCGGGTTACGCGCCCGCTCCCGCCTACGGCCACCACGGCCACTACCGGCGCGGCGGCCACCACGGCCACTACCGCAAGCGCAAGGGCTTCCTGCACGACCTCTTCGACTGACGTCGTGCTCGCCTGACTAGACGCCGCGGCTCACCACCGGCCTTCACCCGCCGGCGGTGAGCCGCGCTGCGCTTGAACCGGCCCGCACCGCGCCTTCAACCATCTGCGCCGCCCGTGTCGCGCCCCCGCCCTTCACCGCACACCCCTCGGCCGCTGAGTCGCCCGCTTTGTGCCTTCAGCCAGCTGCGCCGCCCGCTTGTGCCTCCCTCCCCTCGACGGGCTGAATTCGCCTGCGTTCGTGCCTTCAGCCAACCGCGCTGCCCCGCTCGCCCTTCTGCCGGCGGATCAGCCCGCTCTTTGGCCGGCGCCGCCATCCGCCGCGCGGTCTGCCGCTGTGGTCCGGTCTCGAACGGCCGCCGTCATCCCGGCCTACGATCAGCCGCCGCCGACATGCGCCATCTTCTGGCGGCCGCCGTGGACAAAGTGGGAATCGGCTCGTCTGCGGCTGCCGTGATGTCGCCGTCGTTGGTGCTTGGCCTACCAGCGGCCGTCGTCGTTTACTCGTCGTTCCGGGCCGTCGCCGGTCAGCAGGCTGACCAAGGCCTCGTCCAAGGTGGCGCCGACCAGCCACTCGCCGCCCTGGTCGAGCACGAAGACCCGGCCGCAGGCGTCGATCGCCACCACGGCGTCGTCGCCTTCGACTCCGATCGGGAAAAGGTCCTCGCCGATCACCTCGCCCAGTTCGGCCAACGGACCTGCCGCGTATGCGCCCGGGATCGGGTCCAGGCGCAGCAGCCGAACCGCCCGGCGTGCGCCCGGGCCTCGACGGCCGCATCGCACGCCGGCGAACTCCGCTATCGCTCGTTCCGCCTCCTCGAACGGGTGCAACTGGTTGCCGCTGATCTCCACGATCCTTGCCACCAGGGCTGACTGATCCACCGGGCCGGTCCAGCCACCGCCGGCCAGGGTCCGCGCCACGTCGTGGGGGAAACGGCCCGGCTCCGGAACCCGCTCCGAACCGTGCCGCCATTCGGTCGTGAAGGCCAGGTCCGACCACGGCAGTACGGCGAAGTCGACCAGTAGCGCAATGCACGTCTCGCATGGGCGGATCTCCGCTCCACCGCAAGGATCGCCCTGGTCACGTACGAGGAAAGCTTGAAAGCGCGAGTGAAGCAGCCAGGCCCGAGCCTCGTCGAGGGTGATCTCGGGACCGCGGGAGTGCAGCGCGTCGGAGAGCGCGACCAGCTCCGCGTGCCGCTCGGCGCCTCGCACCCGGGCCGCCGGATCCTTCTCGTCCAGACGCCGGCGCACCAGCGGATGGTGGTTGATCTCCTGGTCGCCTTTGACGCCCTGGGCGCGGAAGAGCCGATCGCCGGCGGTCAGATGCGCCACCGTGGTCGGCACCGGAGAGCGGCGGGTCAGCCGCAGCAGTGAGACGGCCGGGTCGACCGTGCCCGGTGGCAGGGGGCGGCGCTCACGGTAGATCGCCGCGATCTCCTCGGTCGGCACGCTCGGCCAGGTCGAGAGCACCCCGGTCTCGCGGTCGATCACCGTGCGGGAGCCGTCGCCCGGCACCGGAAGCACGGTCGACGGCGGCCGCGTCCAGATGACGTACCCGAGGTCGAATTCCGCGATCTCCGGCTCGCCGTCCTGTCCGCGCGCCCAGCGCGCGGCGATCTCTTCCGCTTCGGCTCGTGTGATCGCCATTTCTGTCCCCTCTTGAACCCTCCGGGTCGCGGCGACGTTCGCAGATTGAAGCTAACCGACCACGCAAAGTGTTCGAAGGGTGGCGACGATGGCGACGACCGCGAACCGCGACGCGAACCGGGACCTACGCAACCGGCTCGAAGAGATCCACGGACGGTACGCGCGCCTGCGCTCCGATCTGGACGCCCTCCAGCACCGGCTCGAATCTTTGCGGGTCACCGCCGCCTCGCCCGACGGCCTGGTCCGCGTGACGGTCGGCCCCCGCGGCGAGCTCGTCGACCTGCGCCTGACCCGGCGGACCACTCGGAACATGGACAGCGAATACGTGTCGCGGACGATCGTGGCGACCGTCCACAGTGCCGCCGAGAAGGCCCGTCACCAGGTGAAAAGCCTGATGGCCGACTATCTGCCGGCCGGCTCGGGGTCGCTGCGATATCTGGACGACAACGATCTCGGCTCGCTGCTCGGCCGCTCCGACGAGATCGTCCAGGACGTGGCCGGTCGCCATGAATGACCACTGGGTCCGGCTCGAAGCCGACGACACCCTCGAAGGCTCGCGGTCCCTGGCCGCGGCCGGCGAGGACCTGACCGCCCGCCGCAACCACGCCGGCGCCGAGATCGCCGCCGCGACCGCGGCCTCCCCATGGGGCCGCGACGAGTACGGCCAGTCCTTCGAGCGTCAGTACCACCCGGTCGAGCAGCAGGTCCTCGACGCCTGGCGGCTGATCGCGGCCCACATGACCGGCCTCGGCGAGGCGGTCGCCACGTCCGTTCGCGACAACCTGACGGCCGACGCCGACGCGGCCGGGCGACTCCACCTCCAGCGGAGCCGATCATGAGCCTCCTGCCCAGCCCCGTACCCCATCCGCTCGAGTTCAGCCCGTTCGACGTGCCCGGATGGGCCTACACGGCGCTGGAATGGGTGGTCGGCTTCGACTGGCCCGACGGCAACGAGGTCAGCACGTGGGACGTCGCGGACCGCTGGTATGCCCTGGCCACGGCGTTGGTCGAGCCGAACGACGCCGCGTTCGGCGCGGTGTCACGGATCCTGTCCGGCTACGAGGGCGCCGGCGCCGACAGTTTCGAGGAGGCCTGGCAGCGGCTGGCGGGAGACGAGAGCGCGCCGCTGAACGCGCTGCTCCAGGCGTCCCATCAGCTCGGCGGCCTGGTCGAGGGCGCCGGCCGTGACATCGAGGCGGCGAAGCTCGAGGCCTGGATCGAGATCGGCATCTTCCTGACCGAGCTCATCGCCATGGGCATCACGGTGGTCCTCACGCTGGGTGCCGCGTCACCGGCCGCGGGTGGGCTCATCGTGGCCACCCGCCTGGCGATCCAGCAGATCTTCCGCAAGCTCGTCGAGCAGCTCGGCGCCAAGGCGCTGAAGCAGACGGTCACCCACGCCATCAAGCAGCTGGGCACCAAGGAGGGCCTGCGCAAACTCGGTCACGAGGCGCTCGACGAGGGTTTCGACGAGGCCCGCGAGGAGCTGGCGACAAACGGCGGCATCCAGGCCTACCAGCAGTCGACGGGCCGTTCCGACGGCTTCGACCTGAACGACCTGCGCACCTCGGCCGTGGCCGGTTTCGCCGGCGGGGCGGCGTCGAGCGGCGCCGGCGTAGGAGCACACGGTCACGGCGGCCTGGCCCGTGGCGCCGGCGGCGAGGTCCTGGCCGAGTTCGGCGCCGCCGCGGCTTTCGGCGAACTGCCCGATGCGGGCGATCTCGCGAAATCCGCGACTTCGGGCGCGGCCGGCTCGGCGATGCATTCCAACTTCTTTGTGGGTACGCCCGTGAGCACCCCCGAAGGCAGCCTCATGCCGGACCTGGCGAGCCCAGCCTTCGTCTCGTCCCCGGCTTCGTCTTTCCCTTCCCCGGCTTCGTCTTTCCCTTTGCCGGATTCGTCGCCCGCGGACCTTCCCTCACCTGTCTCTTCGCCCGCAGAACCTTCCTCACCCACATCGCCACCTGCGGGTCCGTTCGAGCCTGGTCCGTCACCCGTCACCGATTCGACCGTCGGCCACGCCGAGCCGTCCATGGCCGATTCCTCTCCTCGCCTGGAGTCGTCCACCGCCAATGACATCTCGGCCACCCCGGCGACTGCGGCCTTCGACTCCTCGGCCGGTCCTACCGCCACCGCCGAAGCTGCTTCCTCCTCCTCTCCTCCCTCGACCGCTTCTTCAGGAACCTTTTCTTCGGACTCGACCGCTTCTTCGGGAACCACTGCTCCTCCGGGGTCGACCGCTTCTCCGGGAACGTCTGCTTCTTCGGGAACGACCGCCGATCTCACCGGGGCGCCGACGAGTGCCACTCCGGTAACCGCCGAGGCCGCCGTCCTCTCCTCGCCGGCTCCCGCCGCCACTACGACCACCCCGGCCGCGAGCCCTTCGACACCTACGGCCACCGCGGGCATGGCCCCCTGGATGCCGACCATGCCGCGCCACTCCGGCCCGGCGGCCACCGGCACCTCCGACGTCCCGAACCGGCTACCTCCCGGAACCACGCGGCGGTCCCCGCTGTCCGATCTGGACCGCATCGCCGACGCCCTGGGCCCTCGCACCGCCTCGTCCCGGCGGCACCCGCCCCTACCTCTCGACCGGACACCGACCACCCACCGGCATCTGAGCAGTTCAGAGGCCTCGCTCCTCGATCAGGCACTCGCTCCCAGATCACCTTCCAGAACCCGTACGACCGAACCCTCGCCCTTGGCCGATCGCCCCCGCAACCGGCCGCACTCGAACGACCCGCTGGAAGCTCGCCCGTACGTCAGCCGCATTCCCGCACCGCGCCGCCCGGCCCCCGTCGTCGCCGCGCCGCTGCCGAACGACCTGACCAGCGCCCCTCGCCGACCGCTCCCACCGCCGGACCCGGCCCGCGCCGAGGCCGCCTACTTCGGCTTCGCCGATCACGCCCGCCGCACCCACGAGCTGAACCGGCGCGAGGAGTACGTCAACTACCTGAACCAGATCGCCGACGACAACCGCACCAAGATCGCCGACCTGGGCCGCCTGGCCGGCGAGGCCGACCGTGTCGGCTACACCTTGCGGGCCCGCGACTACCGCCACCAGGCGTCCGAGCTCAGCGAGGTCATCACCGAGATCGAGACCCAGGCCGAACAGATCCGTACGGGCACGGTGGCCCCGGAAACCGTGGAGGTCGACCCGCCGGACTGGGCCCGCATCAACCACGACGTAGGAGACCTGGCCCCCGGCGGCGTCAAGACGGACGACCGTTCGGCCTTGACCGGCACAGGGGGTCCGTCCCCCATCGACGCGACACGCCTTTACAACTCGGTCGGGGGCCTGCGCCCACCGCTGGCCCTCCACCAGGTCGACTTGGAGAACGCCGTTCCCCGCGACACGAACGGCCGCCCCACCCGCCTACCCGACCCCCGGGCAGGCCACTGGTTCCGCCTGGCCAACGACGGGGGACCGGCCGCCGACCCCACCCGGGGCCTCAACTGCGTGGACGGCGTCCTGTCCCTCTTCGACACCTACATTCATGGCCGCCCCCGAGTGGCCGCCCCGCGAACTTTCGACACGTACGCCCACGGCGACCCGACCCGCCCCCTGGGCGGCGAACTGGCCGGCGTAGACCGAATCCGAAAGGCCACAGGCGGCGACTTCCAGTCGTTGTGCCCACATTTGGGCAGCGTCCCCGCCTCCGAGGCCAAGCAGGCGATGGACCTGGCCTACACCAACTTGACCAACCATTTGCTGAACACGGGCCACGGCGCTTTCGCCTTCATCATCACGGACTTGGAGGCCGGCGGCTGCCACTCATGGTCAGCCATCAACCACAACGGCACGGTCCTCTTCCTGGACCCGCAGATCGGAAAGCTCTCCGAGAACCACCCGTTCTACAACCACAGCGGCGCCCCCGCCCCTACCAACATCACTTCAATGGACGCCTTGGTGGTAACCGCCACCGGCGCCCCGTCCCCCCTGCCACACCACGGCCCCGGCCAGTGGTCCACCACCCCCACCGGCACCGATGGGCCGCCAGCGAACGAATCACCAGAGGCGGCTGCCGAACGGGAAGCGTTCGAGTCCCTGCCGGTGTCCGAACAAACGACGCTGAACGAGTCCTACGCTCGATCGCTCGCAATCGCCGACCGTGTGCTGGATGACATTCGCCCCGTGGTCGCTGCCGTTGCTTCCACGTCAGATGGGCAAGGCCCGCGCGTGGTTGACGAGGAACATCGCGCCAAGACTCCGGCCTCCCTGGCCAGGGCCTTTCTTCAGCATGCACCGATCTTCGACACCACCCTGGACGAGTTCATCGCTCAGCAAAAGGATCTCGTCCGTTTCTCGGTCGAGGTCCCGCCGGCCGACTATGGACGGACCGTCCTCACGGTCCTGCAAGGCTTGAACGCTGAGGGCTATTCAATCAAGAAGATCCTCAACTTCTGGGGCGACGAGCTCGGCCGACACAACGGCCTCAATGTCTCCCTGACCGATCCGAGCGGCCAGCTTCTCGAGATCCAATTCCCGACCCCCCTCTCACGTGCAGCGGGGAAGGACACGCACAAGCTCTACGCCCGAGTGCGAAATGATCAATTCAGCCCAAGCGAACGAGTGGAGGCTCTGCTCGGGATCTTCTCCCTCAACCTGAAGCATGGCCTCCCACGGAATCAGCCGTCCGACCTGGATCTCTTGAACCAGATCTCACCTGTCATCGCGAAGAGGACCGGTCTCGCCACTTGGATAGCGTCGAATCAGGGGACTTGGCGCGACTTCCTCAGGGCGCTCAACGCGAGCGGCAACTCGCTTGACCAGGTTCTGGCCCGGCACAATTTGAGATACAGCGACGTGATGACGTCATCCGAGCAGGCAGGGACGGACCACCCATGACGGACGCCTCGTTTCACTACACGGCGGTCTTCAAGCCGGACCTTTCGGGAAAACCGACAAGCATCATCGCGTACCAGCCGTTGCCTGGAAGACCGCTACGGGCAGTCGTATGGAGCTGGCTGCACAAGGCATGGGTCTCAGCTCCCGGAACAGCCGCCGGCGTCCTCTATGACGATGAGAACTTCGACCGTCTGCGCAGCGTCGAACGCGCGGACGCGGAACAGATCTCGCGTGAGGTCCTTCACGTAGAACTGCCCTCTGAGGCCGATCTCAATGCCATGGCTGACGAGGGGGAACGTAAGGGCTGGCGATACGGGCCCCCTCGGTCGTGAAGCCCTAGACGATTGCCATGTCGACGAAGCGGGACAAGTGGAGCTGGGCGGCCACCGTCACGGTGTCGGTGGGGCCGTTTCGGTGTTTGGCGACGATGAAGTCGGCCTCGCCTGCTCGGGGGGACTCCTTGTCGTAGTAGTCGTCTCTGTGCAGCAGGATCACGACGTCGGCGTCCTGTTCGATGGAGCCGGACTCACGCAGGTCGGACAGCTGGGGGCGCTTGTCGGTGCGCTGCTCGGGGCCACGGTTCAGCTGGGACACGCCGATCACCGGGCACTCGATCTCCTTGGCCAGGAGCTTCAGGCCACGGGACAGCTCGGAAACCTCCTGCTGACGGCTCTCGGTCTTCTTCGGCGAGCTCATCAGCTGGAGGTAGTCGATCACCAGGAGCTTGAGGTTGTGGCGCTGCTTGAGGCGGCGCGCCTTGGCCCGGATCTCCATGAGGTTCATGTTGGGGGTGTCGTCGACGAAGATCGGCGCCTCGCTGATCTCGCCCATGCGCCGCGCCAGCTTGGCCCAGTCGTCGTCGGTGAGCTGGCCGGAGCGCAGCACGTGGAGCGGCACGCGTGCCTCGGCCGACAAGAGACGCATGACCATTTCGATCTTGCTCATTTCGAGGGAGAAGATCGCGCTCGCGCAGTTGCTGCGAATAGCGGCATTCCGGGCGAAGTCCATGCTGGCCGTCGACTTACCGAGACCGGGTCGTCCGGCCACGATGATCAGCTGGCCGGGGTGCAGACCGTTGAGCAGCCGGTCGAGGTCGGAGAAGCCGGTCGGGATGCCGGCCATGCCGCCGCCGGCCGCGCCGATGGCCTCGATCTCGTCGACCGTGGGCTGCAGCATGTCGCCGATGGAGGCGAAATCCTCGCTGGTGCGTTTCTCGGTGACGTCGTAGATGGCCTGCTGGGCCAGGTCGACGATGTCGTCGACGTCGCGGCCGCCGTTGCCGTTGGCGCCGTAGCCGAGCTGGACGATCTTGGTGCCGGCGTTGACCAGGCGGCGCAGGATGGCGCGCTCCATGACGATGCGGGCGTAGTACGACGCGTTGGCCGCGGTCGGCACGCTCTCGATCAGGGTGTGCAGGTAGGGCACGCCACCGATCCGCTGAAGGTCACCCGAGTCGGCCAGCGCGGCGGCCACGGTCAGCGCGTCGGCCGGCTCGCCACGCCCGTACAGATCGAGAATGACGTCGTAGATCGTGCTGTGCACAGGCCGGTAGAAGTCGTTGGTCTTGAGGATCTCGACCACGTCGGCGATCGCGTCCTTGGACAGCAGCATGCCGCCCAGCACGCCCTGCTCGGCCGCCACGTCCTGCGGCGGCGCCTTGTCGAACCCGCCGGACGGGCCGTTGCTCGGCGGGCCACCGGGGCCGGACTGACCCGGCCCGGGCTGCCCTGATCCGGGCTGCTTGCCCGGAGGGCGTGCCTCCGGTCGCGCGTCGTCGGTGATCGACACCCGGACCTCCTCCGCTGGCCGTTCGTGAACACACCCTGATCAAACCGCCGGGGTATGACACTTTCGGCTGAACTCCCCACCTTGATCAGGAAGAACTTCCCGATCAAGCCCGCGCAAGCGGCGGGACCACTGTACGAACCCGCCCGCCACCTGCCCAACTGCATCGGTGGACGAGTCTTGGGACAACCTGTGGACATCTCGACTGTGCCTGTGGATATCCCTGTGGACAGCTGTGGACAACTCGTCGCCGGCGTGCCGAACCTGCCTTGTCGAGCAGGCATTTCGCCGTCCCCAACTGTGGAGAGCAGAAAAACACCTGCACAGCTGCGAAAAGATGCCTCGCGTGAGCAAGCCGTCGCCCGGAGGCGTTGCGGTTCGCTCTTTGGCACGGCACGCTTTTCGGGTGGACCAACGGGAGTGGGACTACGGCGCCCGCATGTCGCGCGATCGGCGCGCTGCGGACTCGTGGGCCACTCGAAGTCCGGATTCTCCGGATTTCGCCGAGCCTGAGGCGAAATGGTCGTCGCTCACCGACACCGGCAGCATGCAGCCCAGCGCCGAGGCCCTCGACTGGCAGCGCCGCGCCGACGCGTGGGCGCAGCAGGCCGAGTCCGATGACAGCCAGTCCGTCGAGCCCGCCAACCGCTGGTCCGACGTCGCCTCCACCGGCCGCACCACGTTCCCGGCCGACGGCGTGGGCTGGCGCACCGAGACCGCCGAGTGGCGCGCGACCGGCGCCCGCTGGAAGCAGACCACCGAGTGGCGCTCCACCACCGGCTCACACGGCTGGCGCTCCACGACCGAGGCCTGGCAGACCGGCGGCCGCAGCGACTACCCCGGCGCCGCCGAGACCCCGGCGTCGCAGCCGGCCATCTCCAGCACGGCCTGGTCGAGCGGCTCCGACGAGTCGAGCTCCGACACCACCCGTCCGGCCTGGCAGCAGTTCACCGATCCCGACCGGCAGGACCCGCCGAGCTGGCGCGATTCGAGCACCTGGCAGCAGCCCTCACCCCGTACCCCCGCCGAAAGCTCTCCGTCCTGGCAGCAGCTCGTCGATCCCGCCCAGCCGTCGCGGCCCTCCTGGCAGCGTGACGCCATCGAGGGCACGTGGAACGACACCGGGACCAGCACCGACGCGACCTGGTTGCGCTCCGGCGACTCCCGCGACGACGGCCGTCATCTGGTGCGCGAGGACGACCGGGCGGCCTGGCGGCGCGGCGCTCAGCAGACCCCGGGACCGGTCGGCCGCCGTCGCGCGCCCGAGCCGGGACCTTCCGGCGGTTCGGGCTGGTCGACGAGCCGTTCCGAGGGCGACTCCTGGGACGGCGACGATTGGGCCGGGCACACCGACACCGGCAACATTCAGCTGTACGGAGACCCTGGCACGTCCACGACCTCATCGTGGCGAACCGAAGAGCCGGCCGGGCGTCGCTCCCTGCCCTCGACTCCGCACGAAAGTGAGCCGGGTTACAGCATTCCCCCAGCGGCGCCGTACGAGTCCTCGGGCCCCTCGCGGTACGACGACCCCCGCGGCTACGCGCCGGAAAGTCCCGCTCCCCGCAGCCGCCGCGAGCGGGGCCCGAGGTACGCCGACGAGGACACCCCCGGCCGCAGTGCGTCCGCGCCCACTTCCGGCCTGGTCGGCGGGGCGACGAGTTATCCACAGGAGACCCGGCCTTCGCAAGATCCGTGGACCCCGCAGGAGAGCCGCGCCGCCCGCCGGGCCCGCGCCGCCCAGCCGATCGACCGCGACGAGACGGCCACCTTCGGCGCGGCCCCCATGGCATTCCCGGACCAGGCGCGCACAGATCAGCCCGGTCCCGATCAGGCGTATCCCGGTCAGTCACGTCCCGACCAGGCCTACCCGGGTCAGGCACGACCGGATGAGCCTTACGCGGACCGGGCCCGCCCGGGCCAGGGATACACAGACCAGGCACAGGGGTACGCCGACCGGCCGCGACCCGACGAGGGCTACGCCGACCGGGCACGGCCCGCTGACGGCTACCCGGGCCAGACCGGGACGGCTCAGGGCGGCATGGCCACACCCGGTCTTCCTCCCCAGGACGACCCGCGCCGGGGACAACCGCGCCGTGGGCCGGGGCAGGGCCCGTCCAAGGCCAAGGCCCGGTACAAGTCGGGCGCCGACGACTGGCGTGAGCAGACCGCCTCGTGGGAGGCCGAGCCCGACACCAGCAGCTGGACCCGCGACCCGGACACGGGCCAGTGGAGCCGCTCCGAGGACGACCCCCGCATCCTGGCGTGGCGCCGTGAGGCCGCCCGCCGCGACGCCATGGGTGAGGGCCCGCGCGCCCTCACCGCCGGCCCGGCCGAGGAGACTCCGGAGCCACCCGCTCCCGAGCCGCCCGCGAGCCGGCGTGCCCCCGAACCGCCCGCCCGGCGTACGCCTCCGGCCCTTCCGCCCGCCCCGGCCCCCCGCAGCGGCACACCGTACGGCGGCGGCTACGGCAGCGCCCCCACCAGCGCCGTTCCCGGCCGAGGGGCCTACCCCGACGAGCCCCGTCGCCCCTATGAGGACGCGCCGCGCAGCGCCACGCCCTACGGCAGCACCGCCTACCCGGACGATCCCGCGCGCAGCGGTCGTGCGGCCTACCCCGACGGGACCGCAACCACCGGTCGTACGGCCTACCCCGACGGCCCCCCGCCCGGCACTCGCGGCTTCCCAGAAGAGCCCTCGACCGGCAGTCGCAGCTTCCCGGGGGAGCCCACACCGGGCCGCCGCCCCTACGACGACCCGTCCTCCGCGCCCCGCAGCAGCACGCCCTATGGCGACTACACCGGCGAGGCACCTCGCAGCAGCACCCCCTACAACGCTGACCCCGACCGTGGCGGCTACCCCTACGGCGGCGGCCCTTCGTCGGCACCCCGCAGCGGCACTCCCTACAGCGGCGGCCCCTCTTCCGCACCCCGCAGCGGCCCATACGGAGGCGGCGCCCCCAGCTACGGCGCGTCCGGCTACCCCGAGCGCTATTCAAGCTCCAACCCCGCCAGCGGCACCCCGCGCTACTCAGCCTCCGCCCCGGCCAGCGGCCTCCCCGCGGATTCCCAGCGCAGCCTCCCCCCGGCCCCGCCCCGCTACGACGCCGACCGCACGGACTCGCCGCGCTACCCGGACACCGCCCCCGACTCACCGCGCTACCCCAGCGGCGCCCCCGACTCACCGCGCTACTCAGGCGGCGCCGCCGACTCACCGCGCTACCCCAGCGGCCCCACCGACTCACCGCGCTACTCACCCGGCGGCCCGCTCTACCCCGCTGACGGCCCGTATCCGGACGCCGGCCCGCCCACCGATCGGCCGCGCTACTCCCCGACGGCCCCGGCCAGCGGCTTCCCGGCCGCCCCCTCGCGCCCCGACGACCTCGGCGGCCAGACCACGCGCTTCCCGGCCACCGATCCGCCCCGCTATTCGGCGTCGGCCCCGGCCAGCAGCCCTCCCACCGCTCCGCGCTATTCCAGCGCCGCTCCGGCCAGCGGCCTCCCGGCCATCGGCCCGCGCTACTCCAGCACTGCCCCGGCCAGCGGCCTCCCAGCCATCGGCCCGCGCTACTCCAGCGCCACCCCGGCCAGCACCACCCCGGCCAGCGCCGCCCCCGCCGGCGGCCTCTCGGACGAGAGCTCCCAGCAGTACGGCACCGGCCGGCGCCGGGCCGACGATCAGGATTCACCCACGCGCCGTGGCTTGCTCGATCCCACGGCGTACGCCCAGGAACCGCTGAGTCCCGACACCTGGCGCCGCGACGACCCGCCCCGCCCGGGGCAGGGGGACGCGCCCTGGTCGCCCGGCGGCACCACCGAAAGCAGACAGCGCCCCGAACCCGGCGCTTGGCACATCGCCGAGCGCGAGGAGCGGGCCCGGGGCAGCGCGTCCTACCGCGAGGGCGGCGGTAACGACTGGCGGCGAGATCTCGCCGATCAGAGTGATCTCGCCGAGGGGGAGTCCCGGCGGTACGGCACCTCGGATTACGTGCCCTTTCGGTCGAGCGGCTCAGCCGCCGTCGAGGGAACATCGAACTTATCCATGACGTCCACGTCGCTGATCTCGCCGGTTCCGCGGGAGCAGCGCGAGGCCGTCGCGGCCGGGGGATATCAGGGTCTCAGCGGGTCGTACGAGCGGCGGCCGGTCACCGGCGGCTATCCGACGATCCGCAAGAACGACCTGCTCGACCCGGACGACGAGGAGGACGCCGAGGAGTCGGGCGGCCCGCTGGCCGCCGTCGGCTACACCCTCGTCTGGTACGGCGTGCCGGTCGTGCTCTTCGTCCTCTACATGGTCGTCTCCGGCGGCGGCGCGCAGACGCATGCGCTCGACACGCTCGCCAAGGCCGCCCCGCAGTTCGGCATCTCTCTGATCCTGAGCGTCCTCGTGGCTGTCGGCCTGCGCTTCATCAGCCACTCCTGGAAGGCGATCAGCGTCGGCCTGGCCGCCGCGGTCGTCGGCGGTGGCCTGGCCACCGTGCTGGCCTCCGCCATCACCGGCAACAGCCTCAGCTAGAGAAAGCAAAACAGCGCGCCGGGACGAATCCCGGCGCGCTGTTTCGGAAAGCAGCCTTACTTGGCGGCCACCACGTTCACGGGGAACGTCGCGGTCACCTCGGGGTGAAGCTTGACCTGCACGTTGTACGAGCCCGTGGTCTTGATGTGACCGGGGAGCTCGAGACGGCGACGGTCGAGCGACGGACCGCCGGCGGCCTTGACCGCGTCGACGATCTCGGCCGGGGTGATCGAGCCGAACAGGCGGCCACCGTTGCCGGAGCGCGCGGTCAGCGAGACCTTGAGGCCGGCCAGCTGGGCCTTGACCTCGTTGGCCTGGCCCAGGTCACGGATCTCGCGGGCCTCGCGGGCCCGCTTGATGACCACGACCTGCTTCTCGGCGCCCTTGGTCCACTGGATCGCGAAGCCCTGCGGCAGGAGGTAGTTACGGCCGTAGCCGTTCTTGACCTCGACGATGTCGCCGGGCGTGCCGAGACCCGACACTTCCTGGGTGAGGATGATCTTCATATCGGTGATCCTCCTCAGCGCGCCGTCGCCGTGTACGGCAGAAGCGCCATCTCACGGGCGTTCTTGACCGCGCGGGCGATCTGCCGCTGCTGCTGCGAGGTCACCCCGGTGACGCGGCGGGCACGGATCTTGCCCCGGTCGGAGATGAACTTCCGCAGAAGCGCGGTGTCCTTGTAGTCGATGTAGGTGATCCCGTCCTTGTCGAGCGGGTTCACCTTCTTCTTCGGCTTGCGAAGCGCCGCAGCCTTAGCCATTGCTCTTACTCCTGAACTCGGTAAGCCCTGGAAAGACAGGGCTAGAAGGGAGGCTCGTCGTCGAACGAGGAGTTGCCGCCGCCCCCACCGGAGCGGTTGCCGGAGGCCGGAGCGGCCGTGGCCCACGGGTCGTCGAAGTTGTTGCCTCCGCCGCCACCGCTGGACTGCTGCCGGTTGCCACCACCGCCGCCAGAGGCGCCGAAGCCGCCACCGGAGTTACCTCCGCCGGGGCCACCGCCGGAGCGGTTCATGCGCTGCACCTTCGCCGTGGCGTACCGCAGCGACGGGCCGATCTCGTCGACCTCGAGCTCGTAGACGGTGCGCTTCTCTCCCTCGCGGGTCTCGTACGACCGCTGGCGCAGCCGGCCCTGCACGATCACCCGAGAGCCGCGCTGCAGCGACTCGGCGACGTGCTCGGCGGCGTCACGCCAGATGTTGCACGCGAGGAACAGTGGCTCGCCGTCTTTCCACTCGCCCGACTGCCGGTCCAAGGTCCGCGGCGTGGACGCGATGCGGAACTTGGCAACCGCCGCACCCGACGGGGTGAAGCGCAGCTCGGGGTCGTCGGTCAGGTTGCCGACGACCGTGATGGTGGTTTCTCCTGCCATGATCTTCTCCTCGCCGCTTTGCTCGTTCGTAGGAGGTTCTCAGAACCCCCTGACAAAAACGAACTCAGCGGGTCTCGGGCCGGATGACCTTGGTACGGAGGATGTTCTCGTTGAGCCGGAGCTGACGGTCCAGCTCGGCGACGGCCTCAGGGGTCGCCTGAAGGTCGACGACGGCGTAGATGCCCTCGGCCTTCTTGTTGATCTCGAACGAGAGCCGGCGACGGCCCCAGACGTCGAGCTTCTCCACCGAGCCACCCGCGGTCCTGATGACGTTCAGGTACTGATCGAGCGACGGTGCGACGGTGCGCTCCTCGAGCGAAGGGTCGAGGATCACCATGAGTTCGTAATGACGCAAGACGTTCTCACCTCCTGTGGGCTTAGCGGCCACGGTCTCTCCGTGGCAGGAGGTCTTGTGTCGATCACAGCAAAGCCGTGGGGAGTTGACCCACGGCCGCCTGCGAACCGAGCAAGCATACCCACCTCGGGCCCTCTACCAAAAAGAAGGACCCCGTCGGTGGACGGGGTCCTTCCTGGTGGAGCCGCGGGGCGCCCGATCCGCATTCGCTGGGTGGGACCTGGGGAGGAACGACCACACCGATGAGGTTGGACACGGCCGCCCCGCGGAGCTTGTAGCTGAAGTTTACGCCGTAATTGCCCGATTTGCACGTTGCGACACGATCGCCCGAATAGTCGCGGCACCGACGCCGACCACGCACACCGCGGCGATCAGGGCGAGCAGACCGATCGGTCCCCCGTCACGCATCGGCCTCATCGCCGCGACGGGTTCGGCCGCTGCGGCCTCCGTCGTGGTCACGCTGGGTGCCACATCGATTTGCGGTACGCCGGGGAGCACGGCCCTTTCGTCCCCAGGCGGCATGCCGGCGAACGCCGGTGTAACGCTCCCAGGCGTACTCAAGGGGG
This sequence comes from Actinoplanes sp. CA-131856, assembly GCF_050956135.1. Classification (GTDB taxonomy): domain Bacteria; phylum Actinomycetota; class Actinomycetes; order Mycobacteriales; family Micromonosporaceae; genus Actinoplanes. The sequence continues at coordinate 10,788,584 of NZ_CP191849.1, forward strand.
TCCTGCCCTTGATGATCTTTGCCTTGGGGGTGGCCCCGCCGTGCGGCATGGTCTGAACGGCAGCGGTCGCGGCCTGCGCCACCGCCGAGGTCCGGGGCGTCGCCGGACGGCGCACGTCCGGGCCGGAAGCGGCGGATTTCACCCGCGAGGGTCGCTCGCCCGGAGTGGCGGAACCGGACAACGTCGAGGCGGACGGCTCGTCCGAACCGGCCGGCGACAGCGAGACCGGCTCGGAACCGGCCGACGACGGCGCCGGCTGCGGGTCGGGCAGCGTCGCGGGCGCCGAGGGCTGGGCCGTGACCAGCATCGGAACCGCCTCGTCACCGAGCGGGCAGTGGGGCTTGAGGGTCACCGCCGTGGTGCCCCGCCGGAAGATCACGTCGGTCGCCGAGTCATCCGGAAGCGTGCCCTTGGTGTCGCCGCCGAGCATCAGCTTCGCGGCATAGCCGGTGCGGTTGACCACCCGGATCGTGCTCTGCGCGGGGACGGTCATCGACTCGACCTCGGGCTTCGACTGGCAGGAGATGCCGAGCATGCCGCCGCCGGCGAAGGTGACCTGCCGCGCCCCTTCCGGGATCCTCTCGGCGTTGGCGGTGCCGTTGACCAGCATCGGAGCGCCGAAGATGAGGCCGCCCAGCGCGATCGCCGTCACCCGCTGTCGGAACTGCCGCGACATGCACCATCTCCCAGTTTCGTCACCGGCTCGTGCCGGTCCGTGAACGTGATCAATGGAGGTAACGAGCCCCGCGGGAGCCCGGTGACGCGGACAGGAAGTTGTCGGACCCTCGTCGTAGTCTCGTCCCATGCGCATCGGAGCCCACGTCGATCCGACCGACCCCCTCGAGGCGGCACGCGAACGCGGCGCCGAAGCGGTGCAGTTCTTCCTGACCGACCCGCAGGGTTACAAAACGCCCAAACCGCGGGAGGACGCAGCCGTACTGCGCGGGTCCGAGGTGGACATTTACATCCACGCGCCGTACATCGTGAATGTCGCCTCGCCGAACAACCGCATCCGCATCCCCAGCCGCAAGCTGCTGATGGCGCACGCCAAGGCCGCGGCCGAGCTCGGGGCCAAGGGCCTGATCGTGCACGGCGGCCACGTGGGCAAGGACGCCGATCTGGCCGCCGGTTTCGACAATTGGCGCAAAGCTTTCGAATACGCCGAGTCCGACGGCGGTCTGCCGCTCCCGATCCTGATCGAGAACACGGCCGGTGGTGACAACGCGTGCGCCCGCCGCTTCGACGACCTGGCCCGCCTGTGGGACGCGGTCGGCTCCTTCGGCGCCGGCTTCTGCCTGGACACGTGTCATGCGTTCGCCGGCGGTGAAGATCTTGTTGGCATCGTCGACCGGGTCAAGTCGATCACGGGCCGTATAGATCTGATCCATGCCAACGATTCCAAGGGCGGATTCGACTCCGGTCAGGACCGCCACGACAACCTCGGCAATGGCAAGATCGACCCCGAGCTCATCGTGGCCGCCATCCGGGCCGCCGGGGCGCCGGCCGTCGTCGAGACACCGGGCGGCTCCGAGGGCCAGACCGCGGACATCGCTCTCCTCAGGGAGCGAACGGGCCGCTGACGCGCCGGCAGCACGGGGAGGGTCATGACCAGCGAGCAGCCGAGGCAGTCCACCTCGCCACCGGCCGACACTTTGCGCCCGGCGGTGCCCACGCCCGCCATCCCAAGACAGCCCGGCCCCGCCGAGGCCGACTCACCCAGGCCGGCCCAGCCGACCCCTGCGCCCGCGCCCGCATCTGCGCCCACCCAGGCGGCACCAGACCAGGCGACGTCAGACAAGGCCGGATCCAACAAGCCATCAGCTGAAAAGCCTGCCGCCGACGTCTCAGCCTCTGGCAAGCCCGCAGCTGACAAATCTGCCGCTGACGCACTGGCCTCCACCGCGGGAACAGTCGACGAGCACACGATCGGAAAACCGGCGACTGACGACGCCGCGGGCAACAAATCGGCGGCCGGCCAGGCGGCGCCTAACAATGTCACAGGCGACAAGGCGGCGGGTGACAAGGTCGCGGGTGACAAGGCGATCTCTGGTGAGCCTGCGTCGGCCACCTCGACGGCGACCACCTCGGTCGAGGCCGCGGCTAAAGCCAAGGCGGGCCCGACCTCGTCGAGCCAGAGCAAGGCGGCCTCGGCCACGTTGACCGAGACCAAGACGGATCTGAAGCCGGCTAAGGATCCGGTCGGCGACGAAGGGAAAGGTCCACAAAAGACCGCCAAACCGGGCGAACCTCTTCCGACCGAGCGTCCGCCTGGCGTTCCGCCTGACCCGTGGACGGCCTTTGCCACCGCTAACGAGCGGCCGCCCGGATGGTTCCGGCGGACCACGCGGGCCGGGCTGCGGTCGTTGATCCATGAGTACGCACTGGTGATCTACGGTGGCGTGCTTCTGGCCGTGGCTTTGACGTGGCCTACGCTGCGCTACCCGCTGCACACCCTGCCGCAGGACATCTGGGATCCTTCCCGGCAGGCCTGGCAGATCGCCTGGGGCGGCCACATCCTTCTGACCGATCCGGCCCGCCTCTGGCAGGCGAACGCCTTCTATCCCGAGCCGAACAGCTTTGCCTATGGCGACAGTCTGCTCGGGTATGCGCCGTTCGGCATGATCGGTGAAGGGCCGGTCGCCGCCGTCCTGCGCTACAACATCCTCTTCGTGCTAGCCCACGCGCTGCTGGCGATCGGCGGCTACGCCCTGGTCCGTCAGCTCGGCGCGGGGCGTACGGGTGCGGCCGTGGCCGCGGTCGCCTTCGCCTACGCGCCCTGGCGTCTCGCCCAGGAGGGCCACCTCGACATCATCTCGGCCGGCGCCATCCCGCTGGCCCTGGCCATGCTGGCCCGAGGTCACGGCTGGTCGCTGCGGCGCGGTTTCCGGCCCCACCGCCGCCACGCCGGATGGGCCGCCGCGGGCTGGCTCGTCGCGATCTGGCAGGTCAGTCTTGGCTTCTCGCTGGGTGTGCCGTTCCTCTACGTTCTCGGCCTCATCCTGCTCGTGCTGCTCGTGGCCGTGCCTCTGCGCTGGTTCCGGCGGCCGGTCGACCGGCCGGTCCTCGGCTGGCGCCTTCTGCTCACCGACACGCTCGGCCCGCTCATCCTGGTCGGCGTCTCGGCCCTGATCGCCATCCCGTACTTCAAGGCGCCCGCCGGCGGCCCCGCCGGCACCGAGATCGCCTTCTATTCGCCGCCGCTGCGCAGCCTTCTGATCGGGCCGGCCGAGTCCCGGATCTGGGGCGCGCCCCACGAGGTTCCGCGGTCGTCGCTGAGCTGGCCGGCCGAGATGGGCCTGCTGCCCGGCTTCGTGTTGTACGCGCTGGCCCTGGCCGGTCTGGCCTTCTCCATCTGGACGCTGCGCCAGCGCCTGCTGCTGCTGGCCGGCCTGGTCGTCACGATCATCCTGACCCTGGGCACCAACTTCTTCGACGGCCGCTGGACGTACCTTCCGCTCTTCGGCCATCTGCCGGCCTCGCTGGGCCTGCGCATCCCCGGCCGCCTCATGCTCTGGGCCACGCTGTTGCTGGCGATCCTGGCCGCCGGCGCCGTGGCCGAGTTCGTCCGGCGCGCCGAACAGGTCGCCGAGCAGCGCATCCCACCGTGGCCGGGCCCGTGGCTGCGCCTGGCCACGCTGCTGCCGTTGGCGCTGGTGCTGCTCGAGGGCTGGAACGCCACCGCCCATCCCATCGCGCCCAGTCAGCCCTTGGCGATGCGCACGGTCACCGGCTCGATGCTGGTCCTGCCGACCAGCGCCCTCACCGACCAGACGATCATGCTGTGGTCCACGAGCCGCTTCCAGCCCATCGCCAACGGGGCCGGCGGCTTCGCCGCGGGGCGGCAGGCCGTGCTGCGCCGCAACGTCGAGGCGTTCCCCGACACCGAGACCGTCCAATACCTACGGTCCCTGAACATCGACAAGGTCCTCCTGCTCCGCTCCCAGGCGGCCGGCACCCCCTGGGAACGTGCCGGCGACGTCCCCGTCGACGCCCTGGGCATCCGCCGCGAAGACCTGGACGACGCCGTCATCTTCTACCTCACCGACCCGTCGGCCGCCGCCAACCCGGCGCAGCAGCCCACCACCCCGGGGAATCCGTCACTACAGCCCACCATTCCGGCCGACCCGCTGCTGCCACCTTCATCCGTCCCGTCGCTGCAACAGCCCCTCCCCGGCGCCTCGTCGCCACCGCCGGCCCCGCTCGCGACAACCCCGGCGTCCTGACGACCGATCGACGCGACCCCAGCCGGCCGGCAAACGCGCGGGGAACAAGGCGACACCCCAGCCGACGTACAAACCCGCGAGCACAAGGCGACGCCCCAGCCGGCGTACAAACCCGCGAGCGCAAGACGACGCCCCCAGCCGGCCGGCAAACGCGCGAGCTCAAGACGATCAGGCACGCCGGGGTAACTGTCGGAGGCGGCCGATAAGGTCCTGGCCGTGGAGATCGCTGCGGACGAGTTGCGGGCGCTTGTCGACGAAGCCATTGAGGACGATCCGACCGGTCTCATCGAGGTGGCCCAGGTGCGGCCCGATCTGATCGCGCCGTTTCACCTCGAGCTCGTCGACGGCGAAGTGTGGTGGACAGCCGACCTCTACCGCGCCATGACCGAGGAGACCGCCACCGAGCTGGTCCGCCGCATCGACGGCGGTGACGAGCGCGCCGCCGCCCTGGCCCATGTGCTCGCCTCGGGCCGGACAAAGACGGCAGTCGCCGCCGTACGCCGATGGGCCGCCGCCCCACCCGCCTGGGCCACCGGTCTGGCCCGGCCGATCGGCCACCTGGGTCACGCGGGCGGCTGGGAACTCACCACCACCGGCGACCTCCGCGTCCTGACCAGCGAAGTCACCCGGGCCCTGGTTCCGGCCACCGATGCCGTCGCCGTTTCCGGTGGGGCGCTCCCGGGGCTCTGCGGATGGTGCGGGATGGCGCTCTGGCGTTTGCTCGACGTCGACGAGGCCGGAGCGGGGCGGATCGTCGTCGCCACCTGTGTCCGGTGTGGGTCCTATGCGACCTACTTCACCGAGGCGGGGGAGTTCGCCCCGGAGAACGAGCGGCCCGGGTTTCTCGGGCGGGACGAGGACGGCTGGGAGCTGCCCGACGGGGCGCCCCTGACCGTCGGGGAGAGCCGGCCCACGCCCTGGGCCGGCACCGCCTGGCATGCCGGCGGGTTGCTTCTACCTCTTCCACGATCCGGACTGCGGTCTCTCGGCCGCCGTCTACCAGCAGAGCTGAGCGTCAGACCTTCGCCGTCGCCAGCGGTGGCGAGGACGGGGGCGTCGACGGCGGGTCGGCGGGCGCCGGGGAGCGGTCGAGCCGGAAGGCCTTCCGCAACCGGGCCACCCACGGCGCGTCCGGGCCGTTCAGCGTGCCGCCGTCGGGGTCGTCCTCGTAGTTCAGGCGTACCGCGTCCAGTTCCGGCTTCCAGATCTCGCGGACCACCAGGCCACACAGGACGGCCACGGTGATCAGCCGCAGGCTGGAGGCGAGCACGAACGTGCCCTCGGGGATCACCGGCTTGTTGCCGGCGCCGAGCAGCTCGGCGTAGAAGGCGGTGAAGTACGCGAACTCCGCCACCGTCCACGCGATGATCGCGCCCCACTTCGGGCGGGCCAGCACGATCAGCGGGAGCAGCCAGAGGACGTACTGCTGGGACCAGACCTTGCTGGTCAGCAGGAACGCCGCCACGACCAGGAAGGCCAGCTGGGCCAGGCGGGGGCGGCGCGGCGCCAGCCAGGCCAGTACGGCTATGCCCGCGCAGCAGAGCGCGAACAAGGCGTACGACAGGTAGTTGAGGGTCGGAACGTGGTTGCTCAGCCACTGGAACGGGCCTTGATCGCCGGGGGTGCCGGCGAACCACTTGCTGTCCAGATAGCGGCCGACGTACCAGAGGGTGCCCCAGTCGATCGGGCGTTCCTCGTTGAGCCGGAAGAATCTCAGCCAGCTTTCCCTGTACCACCAGAAGACCGGGAAGTTCACCACGGCCCAGGTGATCGCCGTGGTCGCCGCGGCCCAGCACCACGAGCGCAGCGCCTTTGACCGCACCGCCAGCAGGAACAGCGGCCCGATGATGAACAATGGCCACAGTTTCGCCGCCGCGCCCAGGCCGAGGAAGACACCGGCCCACGCGGGATGCTTTTTCGCCCAGAGGTAGAGGCCGACGGCGGCCAGGCCGATCGCGAGGAAGTCCCAGTTGACCGTCGCGGTGAAGAAGATGATCGGCGAGACCGCGAAGATCGCCGCGTCCCAGGGCCGGCGGCGGCGCAGGGCGAGGATCACCGCCGCGGTCACCACGGCCAGGGCGGAGAGCACGAACGCGTTCGCGTTGTAGAACCAGGTGCCCTGGTTGATCTCGGGATGCGATTTTCCGTACGCGTGCACGGGCAACCCGAGCGCACCCATCATGTATCCGGTGACGACGGGGTATTCGACCTCGTGATCGACGTAGGGAACCTTGCCCTCGTTGAGGCCCTCGGCGTAGTAGAGAGCGAGCACATCGGTGTAGCAGAACCTCGTGTACTGCACGTTCTGCTGCCAGTCGCCGCTCTGGCACGGCGATTTCTGCACCCACGAGAAGGCGAGCGTCAGGCACGTCAGGGCGAGGATGATGCGGGTCGCCGTCCAGAACCGCCCGGGCCGGTTGCCGGGCCGCACCGCGTGCGAGCCGAGCGGGCCGCCGATCGCCTGGGAGAGGCCGCGCACGAAGCCGTCCGATGTCGCCTGCGCGCTCGGCTGGTCGGTGCGGTCGGCGTCCTCGGGCCGTTGCGTGCTCATGTCATGGCATCATGCCGTACTCCGATGCGCGCTTCGGTCACGACCTACTGGCAATATCGCCCGAAACCGCGGGAACACGAAGCCGGTGCGCACCCTGTGCGGGTGCGCGCCGGCTGAGGCGTCTTACGGGACCTGGGCGCTAATCCTCGCCCTGGGTCGTCGGGAACGTCGTGTTACCGCCGTTCTGGCCGGTGTTGTTACCGCCGTTGTTGTTGCCGCCGTTGTTCCCACCGTTGTTGTTACCGCCGTTGTTGTTGCCGCCGTTCTGCTGCTGGTTGTCGCAGCCGAAGATGGCGCCGAGCGGGCAACCCTGGTTGGGGTCGGTCTGCTGAACCGGCGGCGGGGGCGGAGGCGTCTTGCCGTTGGCGTACGGGCTGTCCGGGTTACCGGTCTCGACACGCTTCGGGAAGTCCTCGTTCTCCCACTTCATCGCCTCGGCCGAGGCGTCGAGGAACTTCTTCCAGATCTTGGACGGCGTGCCCGCGCCGAACATGTCCTTCTTGCCGTCTTTGAGCTCGACCTTGTTGTTCTTGCCGCCGACCCAGACCGTGGCCGCCAGCTGCGGGATGCCGCCGACGAACCAGGTGTCACCGCTGCCGCCGTTGAACTCCCAGGTACCACTCTTGGCGATCGACTCGCGGCCGCCCTTGAGGTCGCGCTCGTCGACGTCGACGATCTTCGCCATCACGGCCTGGAGGTTCGACATCTGGGCCTCGTCGAAGACCCGCTTGCCCGCGGTCCGCTGGCCCTTGATGATCGTCACCTTGCCGGTGTCGGCGTCGACCTTGCGAACTTCCTTGATGAAGTGCGTGTCGTTGCGAACACCGCCGTTGACGATCGTGGCGACGCCCTCGGCGTGCTCGAGCGGCGGAACACGGTACTGGCCGAAGGCGACCTCGTTGTCGAAGTTCTTCTTCCAGGTGGCCGCGTTGGTCTTGGTCAGGTCGACGGCGTCGCCCTTGTCCGGGAACATGTGCTGCACGCCGGCGTCGACGGCGGCCTGGATGACCTTCTCGCGGCCGATGCCGTCGGCGATCCAGTAGAACGGGAAGTTGTACGACTTGATCGTCGACGTCTCGAGATCGCAGTACTCGATCTTTCCGCCACAGACCTTGCCCGGGTCGGCGCCGGCGTTGTTGATCTCCTTGCCGTTCGGCCGCAGCTTCGTGCCGTCCCAGGTCGTCTTGAAGGAGATGTCCTCCTTCAGACCGGCGGCCAGGGTGTAGAGCTTGAACGTCGAGCCCGGCGACTGACCACCCGTGATCTTGAGGGTCTGTCCGTCCATGTAGCCGCCGTAGTCGAGACCGTTGGGGTCGTCGCCGGCGTAGTAGCCGAGCACGGCGCCCGTCTTCGGGTCGATGCCGATCACCGACGCCTGGTACGTGGCCGGCTTCGCGTTCATCGGTGACGACTCGCTCTTGCGAGAGCCCGCCTCCTCGGCCGCCTGCTGCACCTTGGGGTTGATCGTCGTGGTGACGGTCAGACCACCCTTGTCGAACTCCTGCTGGCTGATGCCCATCTCGGCCAGCTCGGCCCGGACGTGACGCATGACCACGCCGACCGGGCCGCTGGTGGCGCTGTTGCCGCCGGCCTTGGCGATCGGCTTGACCTTCGGGTACTTCCGGGCGTCGTACTCCGCTTGAGTGATCCACTTCATCTCAAGCATGTTCTTCATCGTGTACTCCCACCGGTCCTTGGCGGCGGTGGGGTTGTAGTTCGGGTCGTAGCCCTTGTGCCCGTTGCCGGGCTCGGGCTCCGGCTGCTTGATGATCGAGGCGAGCACCGCGGCCTCGGACGCCGTGATGGCGCCCTTCTGACCCGGCTTGGTCTTCACCGACTTGCCGAAGTAGCCCTGCGCGGCGGCCTCGATGCCGTACCTGCCCTCACCCAGGTAGATGTAGTTCAGGTACATGCCCATGATCTGGTCTTTGTTGTACTGGCTCTCCAGCTTGCGGGCGATCACGGCCTCGCGCAGCTTGCGGTTGATGCTGATCGCCTTGAGGTCGGCGGCATGCCGCGCGTACTGCTGGGTGATCGTCGAGGCGCCCTGCGTCGCGCCACCGGTGAAGTTGTTCCACGCGGCGCGGACGATGCCCTTCATGTCGATGCCGTGGTGGTTGTAGAAGTTCTTGTCCTCGGCGGCGGCGACAGCGTGCTCGACGACCTTGTTGATCTCGGCCTCGGGCACCACCGTGCGGTTCTGCTCGCCGAGCTTGGCGATCGTCGCGCCGGTCGAGTACTTGATGACGTTCGACTGGTCCTCGGTCACCGGCGGCGGCAGGTCGACGTCGTCGAAGAAGTAGGTGCCACCCACGACGCCGGCGCCGAGCAGGATGACCATGACGGCGGCCGCGGCGGTGAGGATGTTGGTGCGGCGGCGGCGCTTGGCCGCCTTGGACTTGTCCTTGCCGCGACCGGAGCGTCCGCCGCCGATGGCGCCCTCGTCGCCGGGCGGGGTGCCGACCGGGCGGACCGCGGCGCGGGCCGAGGCGCCCGCCGCGCCGACCCGGGCCGAACCGACCGAGGCGCTGCCCACAGAAGCGCTGCCCACGGAGGCGCTGCCGACCGACGCACGCCCCGGAGTGGCGGACCCCACAGAGGCGCGCCCGGGAGTGGCGGACCCCACAGCGGCGCTGCCGGCCACGGAGGCCCGGCCCGGAGGAGCCGCCGAGCCCACGGAGGCGCTGCCGGCAACCGAGGCGCGCCCACCGGCGCCGCGACGGTACGCGTCCGGCGGCCGGGCCGAGGCGGAGTACGAAGAGGACTGGTCGTCGTCAGGCGTGGAGCTCGCGGACCCGGGCACTCGGGCCCGGGCGCGCGAAGACTGCGGATCGCCGTACGAGTTCATTCGGTCACACCTCGGTCGCGGAGGCGCAGACAAAAGGAGCCCTGGAGGGGCCCCCTGTGTCTGTGCCACGAGCGGACGATATGGGCTGCGTACCGGCAGCCGCCCTGTCGGATGTCGTGAATGACCGAACATGGCGCTGGATGCGCGGTCCGGTCGGGGTCGTGCTCACGGTAGCCGGATCGAGCCACATCATCATCGGCCGTCCCAGCGGGGGAACGACGACCCTGGTTCGCGGTGGCGGCCCGCGGCGGCCGAGGCCGCCACGGCCTCGACCTGATCAAGCTCGTCGGCGGTGAGCGCGTCCCGGCCCAGGAGGTACTGCTGGGTCAGGTGATTCCACGCGCAGGACTGGCACACCTCTACGACGAAGACCTGGAACTCACGCAGCGTCATCGCCAGGACCGGCAGCTCGGCGAGCTTGCGGGCCTGGCCGGCGGACTGTTTGAGCTCATCACCGTAGATGTAGTGCACGAGGGTCAGGTTGTCGCGGCGGCAGATCGGGCAGCGGTCGTCGGTCGGCTCGCCATGGAATCGAGCAGCGCTTTTCAGGTACGGAGAGGCATCGCACACCTCGAGCGTCCCGATCTTGCCGCTGTGCACGTCACGCAGCACTGCCCGCTTCTGTAGCGAGTAGTCCACCACCTGCCGCTGCGTGCGCATGGCGAAGAGAGTACGCGGTCCGGCGGGAAGCGGCGATATCCATCACGGAGCGTGGCGTGGCGGTGGCTCACTCGTGAACAGCTTGCACAGTTTTGCCGACGGATCTACGGTAGCGATGTATCGGGCCGATACATCGAGACACGGAGTCGGGAGGTGGCCAATGTTGGAACTCGCGATTCTCGGCCTCCTCCAGGAGACCCCGATGCACGGATACGAGCTCCGCAAGGAGCTCGCCACCAAGCTGGGCACGATCCGCGCCGCGATCAGCTACGGCACGCTCTACCCGACGCTCAAGCGCCTGAAAACAGCCGGCTTCATCACGGAATCAGCATCCGATCCGTCGATGATCCCCCCGATGACCAGCAAACGGGGCCGTGTTGTTTACAAGATCACTGCGGACGGCAAGGAGCGGTTCGCCGACCTTCTCGCGCAGGCGGGCCCCGAGACGTACGACGACGCCGGTTTCGGTGTTCACTTCGCCTTCTTCTCGCGGACCGACCGCGCGACCCGGCTGCGCATCCTCGAGGGTCGCCGCCGCCGGATCGAGGAACGCCGGGAAGGACTGCGCGACGTACTCTCCCGCGCCGCCGGCCGGCTCGACGCCTACACCCTCGAACTACAACGCCACGGACTCGACGCCTGCGAGCGCGAGGTCCGCTGGCTGGAGGAGCTCATCACCAATGAGCGCTCCGGCCGAGCCCCGGCGGCCTCCGCCGGGACATTCGACATCCCCGCCGCTGAGCAGTCACCAGAGCCGGTCGGCGGAGATGCACCCCCAGAAAAACCGCGTCCGCATCAGGACCGGCCGTGATGAACAAGGAGGCAAACGCGATGGGCTCCGTCCGCGTCGCCATCGTCGGTGTGGGTAACTGCGCCTCGTCCCTCGTGCAGGGCGTGGAGTACTACAAGAACGCCGACCCCAACGACCGCGTTCCGGGTCTCATGCACGTGACCTTCGGCGACTACCACGTGTCCGACGTGGAGTTCGTCGCGGCGTTCGATGTGGACGCCAAGAAGGTCGGCATGGACCTCTCCGACGCGATCAACGCCAGTGAGAACAACACCATCAAGCTGACCGACGTGCCGCCGACCGGCGTCAGCGTCCTGCGTGGACCGACCTTCGACGGTCTCGGCACGTACTACCGCGAGATCATCGAGGAGTCCTCGGTCGAGGCCGTCGACGTCGTCCAGGCGCTGAAGGACGCGCAGGTCGACGTGGTCGTCTCCTACCTGCCGGTCGGTTCCGAGCAGGCCGACAAGTTCTACGCCCAGGCCGCGATCGACGCCGGCTGCGCCTTCGTCAACGCGCTGCCGGTCTTCATCGCCTCGAACCCCGAGTGGGCGCAGAAGTTCACCGACGCCGGCCTGCCGATCGTCGGCGACGACATCAAGAGCCAGGTCGGTGCCACGATCGTGCACCGCGCGCTGGCCAAGCTGTTCGAGGACCGCGGTGTCGAGCTGCTGCGCACGTACCAGCTCAACTTCGGCGGCAACATGGACTTCATGAACATGCTGGAGCGCAACCGCCTGGTCTCGAAGAAGATCTCGAAGACCCAGTCGGTGACCAGCCAGATCCCGCACGAGATGGTCAAGAGCGACGTGCACATCGGCCCGTCGGACCACGTGCCGTGGCTCGACGACCGCAAGTGGGCGTACATCCGCCTCGAGGGCCGCTCGTTCGGTGACACCCCGCTCAACGCCGAGCTCAAGCTCGAGGTGTGGGACTCCCCGAACTCGGCCGGCGTCATCATCGACGCCGTGCGCGCCGCGAAGATCGCCAAGGACCGCGGCATCGGCGGCCCGATCCTCTCGGCCTCGTCGTACTTCATGAAGTCCCCGCCGGTCCAGTACAACGACCACGACGCCAAGGAGGCCGTCGAGGCCTTCATCCGCGGCGACATCGAGCGCTGACCAGCGGCACCAGCTAGTAAGTAAGGCCGGCCCGGCGACGGGCCGGCCTTTGCCGTGTCAGCCCCAGGCGCGGGACAGGGCCACCCGGGCCTCGAGCTCGAGCAGCTTGCGCTTGCGGTCGATGCCGCCGCCGAAGCCGACCATCTTGTTGCCGGCGCCGACCACGCGGTGACACGGGACGATGACCGGGATCGGGTTGTGGTTGCAGGCCGTGCCGACGGCGCGGGCCGCGCCCGGGTCGCCGAGGGCGGTGGCGATCGAGCCGTACGTGATCATTTCGCCGTAGGGAATGGCGGCGATCTGTTGCCAGACCGCGCGCTCGAAATCGGAGCCGCCACGCAGCTCGAAGGGCACGGTGAAGTCGGTGAGCTCGCCGGCGAAATAGGCCTCGAGCTCGGACAGGGCCGGATGGTCGCCGGACGGTCCCGGCCGCGCCGCGAAGCGGACGTTGACGACCGTGTCGCCCTCGACCACGACGCCGAGCGGCCCGATCGGCGAGTCGATGACGTACATGGGCCCCATTCTGCGCCCCGGGTACGACAACTTCGAAAATCCATGCAAGCCTTTCCCGCCCCCGCGCGTCATTCACTCCGGAGGTGGCGTGTGCAGCAGTCGCTGGAGGCGGAGTTCAACGCGTTCGTCGCGGAACGGGGGCAGGTGCTGCTCCGGATCGCGCACGCGCTGACGGGGGATCGCCGGAGCGCGGAGGATCTGGTGCAGGGGGCGCTCGCGAAGGCGTACGCCCGCTGGCCGCGGATCCACGGTGATGCGGAGGCGTATGTGCGCCGGATCATCTACAACGACCGGGTCTCGGGCTGGCGCCGGGCCGGCCACGGCCGGGAGGTGCCGATGGCCGAGGTGCCGGACCGGCCGGGCGCCGAGCACGACGTGGCCGAGCGGCTGGCGCTGCGCGAGGCCCTGCTGAGCCTGCCCGCACGGCAGCGGGCCGTGCTCGTGCTGCGCTATCTCGAGGACCGCACGGTCGAGGAGACCGCCGAGGTGCTGGGCTGCCGTCCGGGAACGGTGGCCAGCCAGGCCTCCCGGGCGCTGGCCAAGTTGCGGGAGAAGATCGGCACGGGCACGTGGCGGATGGAGGCCTCGCGATGAACCTGGAGGAAGGCGTGCGCGCCACCGTGAACGACCTCGCCGCGAGCGCGCCCATGCCCCTGGGCCTGGCCGACGCGGCACGCCGGAAGGGCCGGGGCATCCGCCGGCGCCGCCAGGCGGGAGTGGCGCTCGTGGTGATGGCGCTGGCTGTCACCCCGTACGTCCTCGTGAAGAAGCAGGAAGCGCGACCCGCTCCGGTGACACCGGCCCCGACGCCGACCGCGATCCGCCGGACCAGCGCGCCGCAGAACTGGACGAAGGCTCCGCTGAAGTTGCCCGGCGGCGCCATCGTCACCGCGGTGACCAGGACCGATGTCGGAAGAGACACCCCCGCCGGCCGTACGCTGCCGACGGGCAACGTGGTTCTCGACCGGGCGACCGGGCATTACGTGGTGCTCAAGGACAACTACTACACGGTCTGGGGCGCACCGAGGAAGAATCGCGGTGTCGTCAGCGACGGCGCGAGCGGCCTCGGCGTCATCCGGGCCGACGGCAGCGCCAGATGGGTACAGATCGCCTTCCTGCTCGACCCGCAGTGGTCGCCGGACGGCACCCGTCTGCTCGCCTCGACGCTCAAGGGCTACACCGTGATCGACGCGGCCACCGGCCGCATGAGCCGGCAGTCCGTGCCGGACGCGATGGCGGTCTGCCCGGACAACTGCTTCTTCACCTGGCTGCCGGATGGCAAGAGCGTCGCCATCGCCCGCCGGGACCTGACGGTCGCGCAGTCGGAGGAGGTGTCCGACACCGTCGGCACGGTCGCGGTCTACGACGTCGCGACCGGCAAGCAGGTGCGCACGATGCCGGTGCCCGGCGTGCCGGTCAGTGGGAACGCCTGGTCGCCGGACGGCCGCCGGGTCCTGCTGGAGGCGGCCGAGCTGGGCGGGGACCGGCGGCGGATCGCCGACACGACGACCGGGAAGATCATCAAGGAGATCCCCGGCTCGAACGCGCGGTTCCTGCCGAACGGGCAGATCCTCGCCCTCACCGACAAGCTCGCCACCCTCTACGACCCGAACGGCACGGTCGTCGAGGTGATGACGCTGCCCCGCGACTTCCGCTATCGCACGGTCAGCGTGGGGATGCCCTAGCCGGGAAGGTGCCCGTTGTCGCGGGCCCACTTGTAGAGCTCGGCCTCGGCCTCGTCGCGCGTGAGCGGACCGTTGTCGAGGCGGAGCTCCTTGAGGTGGCGCCAGGCCTGGCCCACGATCGGGCCGGGCGGCACACCGAGCAGCTCCATGATCGCGTTGCCGTCGAGGTCGGGCCGGACCCGGGCCAGGTCCTCCTCGGCGGCGATCCGGGCGATCCGCTCCTCCAGCGCGTCGTAGTCGGCGGCCAGGTTGGCCGCCTTGCGCCGGTTGCGGGTGGTCACGTCGGAGCGGGTGAGCTTGTGCAGGCGCTCGAGCAGCGGACCGGCGTCGGTCACGTAGCGGCGCACCGCCGAATCGGTCCACTCACCGCGGCCGTACCCATAGAAGCGCAGGTGAAGGCCGACCAGCTCGACCACGTCGGAAGTGACGTCCTTGGGGTATTTCATGGCTTTCATGCGCTGCTTGGTGAGGCGCGCGCCGACCACCTCGTGGTGGTGGAAGCTGACCCGGCCGTCGCGGCCGACCGCCTTGGTGGCCGGCTTGCCGACGTCGTGCATGAGGGCGGCCATCCGCAGCACGAAGTCGGGGCCCTCGTCGCCCTCGAGCCGCATCGCGTTCATGACGACGATCAGGGTGTGCTCGTAGACGTCCTTGTGCTGGGCGTGCTCGTCGATCTCCAGCTTCAGCCCGGAGATCTCGGGGATGAAGCGGTCGGCCAGGCCGGTGTCCACGAGCAGCCGGAGCCCGGTGATCGGATCGGCGCCACACATGAGCTTCGTGAACTCGTCCCGGATCCGCTCGGCGGTGATGCGGTCGAGATCAGCGGACATGTCAGTCATGGCGTTGATGACCGATTTGTCCACAGTAAATTGCAGCTTCGCCGCGAAACGCGCCGCCCGCAGCATCCGAAGTGGATCATCACCGAAGGACAGGGCCGGCGCCGCGGGCGTACGGATCAATTTGGCCCCAAGATCGTCCAAGCCGCCGTACGGATCGGTGAACTCGTGCCCCGGCAGCGACACCGCCATCGCGTTGATCGTGAAGTCACGGCGCTCGAGGTCGTCGAGCAGCGACGTGCCGTACTCGACCACCGGATTGCGGGTGACCCCGTCGTACGCCTCGGCCCGGAAAGTCGTGATCTCGAGCCGCAGACCGTCCTTCTGGATGCCGATCGTGCCGAACTCGCGCCCGGTCTCCCAGATCGCGTCGGCCCAGCCCTGCACCACCGCCAGGGTCTGCTCGGGCCGCGCGTCGGTGCAGAAGTCGAGATCGTCGCCGAGACGGCCGAGGAGGGCGTCCCGCACCGATCCGCCGACGAGATGCAGCTCGTGGCCGGCGGCGCCGAAGCGGCGCCCCAGCTCATCCGCGAGGGGGGACACACGGAGCAACTCGGCGACCGCGTTCTGCTGGGCGGAATTGAGAACAGACATGGGGTTACCAGGGTATCTGTCTTCAGTCCTGCTTAGGGCGGCGGGTGGGGCGGTCGGATGGCGGGATTAGCAGCGGGGCGTGACAGCGGGCAGGATAGGTCGGTGCCCGTTTCCGAGGCGCTCCGCCGCCTGGCCTTGGACCCCCGGTTCTGGACGGGCGAGAGCGCGACCACCGACGACGCCGACCAGCGCGAACTGCGCGTGACCCTGCCGGTCACCGGCGGTTATGCGCTCGTGCTCGACCTCGACCTCACCACCGGCGAGCGCACGCTGGGCCTGCGCGTTCCCGCTTCCAGCGAGCCCGTTCAGCTCGGCTCGGCCCCGGCCGACGGCCCGTTCCCGGCCGCGCTGCGCTGGCCCGAGCTGGAGCTCTGCGCCCGGGTGATCGCCTGGGAGGACCCCACGATCCCTCATCCGGGCCTGGTGGTGGCCCTGCTGTCACCCTTCGCCCCGGACGACAACCCCACGGCTATCGCGACCCGCCAGGCCGCCTACCGCTCGTTGCAGCGTGAAGTGGCCCCGGTCGTGCCGAACGGTCCCGAGCAGACCCCGCTTCCGCTCTTCGCGAGCGACGACTGGTGGCCGTCCCCGCCGGCCGAGTCGCCCCAGGTCCTCGACGAGGCCACGATCGCCGCCATCACCGAGCCCGACTTCGCTTTCCGCGAGGTCCGCGCTGGGTCGCGCTTTCCGGCGGAGTCACTGGCCGATCTCGTACGCCGGTCCGGCGAGCACCTGCGGCTCGTGCCCCATCAGCAGTGGTACGCCGACACGTGGCAACTCGCCCGGGAGATTCTGGACACGGGTGACCTTCGGCGCATTCCGGCCCTCTTGGCTGCGCTGACCGAGGCCGGCTGCGATCATCCGACGGTCTTGGACGCGCTGAGCGAGCCGCTGGTGCCGGCCGAGGCGTGCTGGATGGTCGAGACGCTCGCCGGCGCCACGCCCGGCGTCCTTCTCGCCCGGCAGCTTTAAGGTACGTACGTGTTGTACGACGGTCGGGAGAAACAGGTGAACAGCGGCCTGTACCGCAGCGCGCACGCGGCGCCGGACGGCGAGCCGGTGCGCCCGGAGGACGGCGTCACGATCATCTCGGTCGAGGAGCAGCTGCCCGGCGCGGCCGCCACCGGTGGTGAGGCGCTGCCCAGTGACGACACGGGCAGCACCGCGTCGAACAGCGCCATGATGGCGATCGGCAGCTTCGTCAGCCGGATCATCGGCTTCGTCCGCAACGCGCTGATCGGCATCACCCTCGGCGCGGGCATCGGCGACGCCTTCACCAGCGCCCAGTTCCTGCCCGGCCAGATCTACGAGTTGCTGCTCGGTGGCATTCTCTCCAGCGTCCTCATCCCGCTGCTGGTGCGCCGCCGCAAGGCCGACCCGGACGGCGGCCTCGAGTTCACCCGCAAGCTGCTCACCTTCGCGATCGTGTCGCTCGGCGTCGCCACCGCGATCGTGGTGGTGGCGGCGCCGCTCATCACCGCGATCCAGTCGAGCAGCGACAACACGGCGGCCTACAAGGATCTGGTCACCAGCTTCGCGTACCTGATCCTGCCGATCATCTTCTTCACCGGTCTGTCCGGCCTGATCGCCGCCGTGCTGAACGTGCGCGGGCACTTCGCGGCCCCGACCTGGGCCCCGATCCTCAACAACATCGTCGTGATCGCCGCCTGTGGCGTCTTCATCGGCGTCTTCGGTACGGCGGACGGCCTGAAGCCGGAGGACATGACGCCCGCGCGGATCGCCGTGATCGGTGGTGGCCTGCTGCTCGGCATGGTGGCCCAGGCCGTCGGCCTGCTCCCGGCGCTGCGCAAGGTCGGCTTCAGCTGGAAATGGCGCTGGGATCCCCGGTCGCTGGGTCTGGGCGAGATCGGCCGGCTGGCCGGCTGGATGCTCTGCTACGTCGCGGCCAACCAGGTCGCCGTCTTCGTCGTGGTCCGCATCCTGAACCAGGTCGCCGGCAAGGGCAGCGCCAGCGTCCTGGCCTTCAACAACGTCTTCCTGCTGCTCACCATGGCCCACGGCATCATCGGCGTCTCGGTGATGACCGCGCTGCTGCCGAAGATGAGCGCGGCCGCCGCCGACGGCCGCCACGCGGAGGTGAGCGCCGACCTGAGCCGGGCCATCCGGCTCGTGGTCACGGCGCTGGCGCCGATCGCGGTCATCTACGGCGTTCTGGGCGCCCCGATCTCGGTCACCCTCTTCCAGGGCGGCGCCTTCCGCAACAGCGACGCGCTGGCCACCGGAACGGTGCTCGTGGTGGCCGCCTTCGCGGTCATCCCGTTCTCGATCAGCCAGCTCTGCACCTACACCTTCTATTCCTTGCAGGGAAACAAGACGGCCGCCCTGATCAACCTGCCCGTCGTCGCGGTCCGCATCGGCGCCTACATCGTGCTGGCGGCGGTCCTGAGCAGCTCGCTGTCGGCGGCCGGCATGACGGCCGGCAACGGCATCTCGTACGCGGTCTCGGCCCTGATCTCGCTCGCCGTCCTCCGGCGCCGGATCGGCCGGCTCAATCTCGGCTCGCTCGCGGCCGGCCTGATGAAGATCGTCGTCGCCGCGGCCATCGCCGCCGGGCTCGGTCTGCTCGTGGTGCACTTCCTGCCCGGCGCCGGCTCGCCGTCGGGCCGGGGCGAGGCGTTGATCCAGCTCGCCGTCGGCGGCGCGGTGATCCTGGTGGCCTATCTCGGTGCGGCAACGATGTTGCGCGTGGCCGAGGTCAATCAGGTCGTCGGCATGGTGCGCCGCAAGATCGGTCGCTGAGTCCGTGCGGTTCTGAGCTGCGGGTTTTCCTCCGAACGGCGCGGACGATCATCTACAAAGCCGGGCATTTCGCGCTGCCGCGCCGGGGGGACGACCTGCCGCGGCATGGCCCCGGGCGGGTATGGTCGGTGTCGGCATGTGCTCTTTCGCACGCCGCTGAACAAGCACAGCCACTCGCACCTAGCACGGTCCCGTGCGTGGAGCACTGAGGAGGACGGGTGACCCAGGTCGGCGAAGGCCATGAGACCGCGGCCGATGCGGACGGGCCGGTCATGACCTTTGGTGCCCCCGCTGCCGGAGAGGTCCTGGCCGAGCGCTACCGCCTCGAGGAGCACGTCAACAACGACAGCGCCGGCCGTCAGGTCTGGCGCGGTATCGACGTCATCCTCCGGCGCCCGGTCGCGGTCGTGCTGCGCTACCCCGGCGGTGACTCCGCCTCCGAGATGTTGCAGGCCGCGGTCGACGCGAGCCGTGTCATACACCCCAGCCTGGTCGGCGTCTACGACGCGATCGACGAGGGCGCCCGGTCCTACGTGGTCCGTGAGTGGGTCGACGGCGAGTCGCTGCGCGAGCTGGTCGCCTCCGAGGGCCCGCTCGACCCGGGCCGCGCCACCACCATCGCCCACGCGATCGCCGACGCGCTGACCGCCGTGCACGCCACCGGCATGGTCCACGGAAACGTGCACCCCGGCACCGTGCTGATCGGCGACGACGGCCGGGTGGTCCTGGCCGACGCCCGCGCCGACTCGGCCGACGACGTCGAGGGCGACGTCCGCGCGGTCGGCGGTGTCCTCTATTTCGCGCTCACCGGCCACTGGCCGCGCACCGAGATCGGCGACTCCACGCTGCCCGACGCGAACCGTGACGCCAGCGGCAACCCGGCCGCGCCCCGCCAGCTCCGCGCCGGCGTCCCGGCCTACCTCGACGATCTGACGATGGATCTGATCGACCGCCGCGTCGCCGCTCCCGAGGCCGACGCGCTCACGGCCGAGCTGGCCCGTCTCGACGCCGCCGAGGACGAATACGAGGATGTCGGCCCCCTGCGCTTCGCGCAGAACACGACGACCGAGCCCACCCGCAGCACCCCCAAGATCTTCCTCGGGGTGGCCGCGCTGGTGGTCATCGCGGTGATCGGCCTGGTCTTCGGCATCCGCGCCATCACCTCGTCGAACGATCCCGACCCGACGACGACCACCCAGGCCGGCGCCGGCACCGCCAACGGCGCGACCGGTGACGAGCAGACGCCGGCGCCCCAGCCCAAGAAGATCGCGCTCACCGGCGACATGGTGCGCATCGTCGATCCGCCGGACGGCGACCGTGAGGACACCGGCCAGGCCAAATACACGGTGGACAACGACCCTGAGACGGCCTGGGAGACCCAGCGGTTCAAGCAGCCGAACTTCGGCACCCGCAAGCCCGGCATGGGCGTCCTGATCAACCTCGGCTCGCCCCGCTCGCTCTCCGAGATCGAGGTCGAGATGTCGCAGCCGGGCGTCACCATGGACATCCGCGCCGGCACGAGCGACCCGGGTGACACGTCCGCGGGCGACGCCAAGATCATGCAGACGTACAAGCGTCTCGGCGACGGCGACACCACGACGGACGGCACGCGTGAGGTCTTCTCGCCGTTCGACCCGAACTCCAAATATCAGTACGTCCTGGTCTTCCTGACCAAGCTGCCCAAGGCCGACGAGGGCGGCGGCTACAAGGTCAGTGTCAACAAGATCGAGGTGTACGGGTACTGAGCGGCTCCCGCCGGCTCGGCCGATCCGGTTAGATTGCTCCCGTGACTTCCGGGGACGGTGCCAGCGACGCCGACCTGCTCCGTGCCCACGTCGAGGGCGACAAGCAGGCGTTCGGTGAGCTCGTGCGCCGTCATCGCGACCGGTTGTGGGCGGTCGCCCTGCGCACCATCGGCGACCGCGAGGAGGCGGCCGACGCGGTGCAGGACGCGCTGCTCTCGGCCCACCGCAACGCGGCCCGGTTCCGCGGCGACTCGGCGGTCACGACCTGGCTGCACCGCATCGTGGTGAACGCCTGCCTCGACCGCATCCGCCGCCGCCAGGCCCACCCGACCGTCCCGCTGCCCGACGGCAACCGCTCCGACGACCGGCCGTCCGGTGTGGAGCCGGCCGCCCCCGCGCAAGATCACGAAACGGCGCTGCTGGTCCGTGAGGCGCTCGCCGCCCTGCCGGTCGACCAGCGTGCGGCCATCGTCCTGGTCGACGTGCAGGGCTACCCCGTGGCCGAGGCGGCCGAGATCCTCGGGGTGGCGGTCGGCACGATCAAGAGCCGATGCGCCCGTGGGCGAGCCAAGATGGCACTGGCGCTGGGAGACGTCGCTCACCCCGGCCCGGGGAACCAGGAGGCGTCCTCTTCCGTCCCATCGGGACCGGCGGCGGATCGGAGGGACCAGAGGTGACCGGGGCGGCGGAGTTCAGCGGGGTCGACATCGACCTGCTGGCGGACTACATCGGCGGGGCCCTCGAGGGCACGCCGGACGAGTCCGTGGTGGCCACCCTGATCGCCGACGACCCGCAGTGGCGGGCGGCGTACGAGACGCTGGGCGGCCGCATGGCCATGGTCGGCGCCGAGCTGGGCCGTCTGGCGCCCGAGCCGATGCCGTCCGACCTGGCCGCCCGGCTGGACGAGGCGTTCAGCGCCCCGCCCCGTCTTGAGGTGGTGCACGACGCCGGCCCCGTGGAGAAAAAGACGAGGCACCGGCGCTGGGTGACCCCGATCGCCATCGCGGCCGGGGTCGTCGCCTTCGTCGGCTTCGGCCTCGACTACATCGCCGGGCGCGAAGACTCGGCCGACCAGGCGAACACCAGCGCGGCCGGCGTGGCCGAGCAGTCGCCGGCCGCCCCGCAGATCCTGAAGACCGGCACCGACTACACCCGGGCCACCCTCGGCACGGAGCCCCCGCAGCCGCTCAACGCGGCCTCCGAGCCCGACGCCACCTTCTCGGCCGACAAGAGCGGCGACCGTGCCGCCGCCACCCTGCCCGAGTTGTCCCGGCTCCTGCCGCCCGAGGTGCTCCAGGAGTGCTTCGACGCGATCCAGCGGGAGAACGCCGGCGGCCCCATCTCGGTCACCTCGGTGGATTACGCCCGCTTCGCCGGTGCCCCGGCCGTCATCGTGCGCTTCACCGCGGCCAATGGCATGTGGGCCTGGGCCAGCGGCGCCGAGTGCGGCACGCCCGCCGGTGACGCCGACACCCTGGACAAAGTCCCGGTACGCTGATCAGCCCCGGGTGAGGTCGGACACGACCGGCGCGCGGGAATGGTGAGTGCCTAGCATGGCGTTCTAGCGTGCAGTGTCGCCGAGCGGGCGTCTCCCGCGGGCGTTGAGCAGACTGAGGAGTCGGCAGTGGACGAGGTCCGTAATCTGATCATCATCGGTTCGGGGCCCTCCGGCTACACCGCGGCGCTCTATGCGGCCCGCGCCAACCTCAAGCCGCTCGTCATCGAGGGTGTGCAGTCCGGTGGCGCGCTCATGACCACCACCGAGGTCGAGAACTTCCCGGGCTTCCGCGACGGCATCATGGGCCCCGAGCTCATGGACAACATGCGCGCCCAGGCCGAGAAGTTCGGCGCCGAGTTCATCACCGACGACGTGACCCGGGTCGAGCTCACCGACAAGCCGACCGAGGCCGGCACCGAGGGCCTCAAGACCGTCTGGGTGGGCGAGAAGGAATACTTCGCCCGCGCTGTCATCCTTTCCACCGGTTCGGCCTGGCGCCCGCTGGGCGTCCCCGGCGAGCAGGAGCTGCTCGGCCACGGTGTCTCGTCCTGTGCGACCTGTGACGGCTTCTTCTTCCGCAACCACAACATCGTGGTGGTCGGCGGCGGCGACTCCGCGATGGAGGAGGCGACCTTCCTCACCCGCTTCGCCGAGACGGTGACGATCGTGCACCGCCGCGACTCGTTCCGGGCCAGTAAGGTCATGCAGCTCCGCGCCCTGAACAACCCGAAGATCAAGGTCGAGTGGAACTCCAAGGTCGAGGAGATCCTCGGCGAGGACGGCAAGGTCAACGGCGTCCGCCTGAAGAACGTCGAGACCGGCGAGACCAAGGTCCTCGACGTCACCGGCGTCTTCGTGGCGATCGGCCACGACCCGCGCAGCGAGCTGTTCAAGGGCCAGGTCGAGCTCGACGACGAGGGCTACGTCAAGGTCGACGCCCCGTCGACGCGCACCAACATCCAGGGCGTCTTCGCGGCCGGCGACCTCGTCGACCACACCTATCGTCAGGCCATCACCGCCTCCGGCACGGGCTGTGCCGCGGCGCTGGACGCCGAGCGCTTCATCGCGTCATTCGTAGAGCTGTAAGACCGGGAGGGTCTAGTGGGAGCAGGTAAGGCGATCAGCGACGCCACTTTCGTGAGCGACGTGCTGCAGTCCGACAAGCCGGTGCTGGTCGACTTCTGGGCGGAGTGGTGCGCGCCCTGCAAGAAGGTCGACCCGCTGCTGAACGAGATCGCCAAGGAGATGGGCGACAAGGTCCAGATCGTCAGCATCAACATCGACGAGAACCCGGAGACCACCCGGGCCTACCGCGTGATGTCGGTGCCGACGCTGACCATCTTCAAGGGCGGCGAGGCCGTGAACTCGGTCACCGGTGCCAAGCCCAAGAGCGCCCTCGTCAACTTCATCGAATCGGCCCTCTGAGTGATTGACCCGTGCCCCGCGTCCCTCGTGGACGCGGGGCACGGGCGTGCCAGGGGTACTCTCCTCTGAGTCGTTCTTCGTACTAGGGAGTCGCGCGTGCGTTCCATCCGGCGTGGAGACAGCGGCCCGGCCGTTGCCGAGATCCGATCGATCCTGGTCGGGCTGGACCTGCTCACCACGGCGTCGGATGTGTTCGACGACGAGATGGACGAGGCGGTGCGGGCCTTCCAGCAGGGCCGTGGCCTCGGCGTCGACGGCCTGGTGGGCGACGAGACCTGGGGCGCGCTCGACGCGGCCCGCTGGCGGCTGGGCGCGCGCACCCTGTTCCACTCGGTGCCCGACGCGCTGGTCGGCGAGGACGTGCGCACCCTTCAGGAGCGGCTGCTCGAGATGGGCTTCGACGCCGGCCGCGCCGACTCCATCTACGGCGCCCGCACGGCCCGCGCGGTGGCCCAGTTCCAGCGTGAGGTGGGTCTCACTCCGGACGGCTCCTGCGGCCCCCAGACCCTCAAGGCGCTGCGCCGGCTCGGCCGCAAGGTCGTCGGCGGCCGCCCCCAGTGGCTGCGCGAGGCCGAGGCGTTCCGCCAGGCCGGCACCAACCTGGTCGGCAAGACCATCGTGATCGACCCCGGCCACGGCGGCGGTGACGACACCGGTGTGGTCGTCCCCGACGGCCCGCTGCGCTGGAGCGAGGCCGACCTCGTCTTCGACCTGGCCGCCCGCCTCGAGGGCCGGCTCGCCGCGGCCGGCATGCGGGTCCACCTCACCCGCGGCCCGCACCCGACCGAGCCGATGAGCGGCGCCGACCGGGCCGCGCTGGCCAACAGCCTCGGCGCCGACCTGCTGATCTCGCTGCACCTCGACGGGCACGACAACGAGGCGGCCGACGGCGTCGCCGCCTATCACTACGGCACGGGCAGCGGCCTGAGCTCGACCGTGGGGGAGCGGCTGGCCAACCTGGTCCAGCGCGAGATCGTCGTGCGGACCGGGATGCGTGACTGCCACATCCACGCCAAGACCTGGGAGCTCCTGCGCCTGACGCGCATGCCGGCCGTGCGGGTCGACCTGGGCTATCTGACGTCGCCGGCCGACCGCGACCGGCTGGTCAACCCGCTGTTCCGCGAGCAGATCGTCGAGGCGATCCTGGCCGCCGTCCAGCGCATGTACTTCCCGGTCGAGCGCGACGTGCCCACCGGCTCGATCGACGTGCGCCAGCTGCGCATGGCGCTGTCGAACAGGGCTTAGTTCTCGACCGTGCGGGTGGCTGTGGCCGGGCGGACCGGCCGCAGCAAGGTCTCGGGGCTCATCGAGCCGAGCAGTTTCTCCAGCGCGTATTCGACGTCGGACTTCCACGACAGCGCGGTGCGCAGCTCGAGCCGCAGCCGCGGGTAGCGCGGGTGTGGGCGTACCGTCTTGAAGCCCACCGAGAGGAAGAAGTCGACCGGAGCGACGCAGCCGGTCTGCTTCTCCTCGTCGGCCTCACCGAACTTCGCGTCGCCGAAGGCCTCGATCGCCTTGACCCCGCGCTTGGTGAGATCACGGGCCACGCCCTGCACGAGCATGCGCCCCAGACCGCCACCGGCGAACGCGGCGACGACGTGTGAGGTCATCAGCAGCGCCGCGTCGGCGCTCACCGGCGAGGTCGGAAAGGCCATCGATCGGGGGACGTACGCCGGTGGGGCGTACATCACAAAACCGGCCGGCATGCCGTCGACGTACGCCAACTTGCCGCAGGAACCCCACTCCAGCAGGGTCTGCGAAACCCACGCTTCCTTCTCGAGCCCGGGATCACCGGAGGCGCACGCACGCTCGGCCGAAACCGGGTCAAGCTCCCAGAAAACGCACTGCCGGCACGGTCTCGGCAGATCCTCGAGCGTGTCCAGAGTGAGGTTGACCAGGCGTCGTGACACAGTCGTCCCCCTTGAACTCCGTACCCCGATGGGGATCCTACGCCGCAATACCCATGAACGGGACCAGTTGGGGCAGCCTGGCCGGTTAACCGAGGGCCCGCTGTGGCGTCCCCGACTACCATCGGAACTCTGTCTCCCAGAGCGAGGTGAGAGCCGCATGACCGGCACAACCCAGGACGACTACACCGATCGCTACGCGCGCCGCGTGCGTGGCATGACCACGTCGGAGATCCGCGCACTGTTCGCCGTGGCCAGTCGTCCCGAGGTGGTGTCGCTCGCCGGCGGCTCGCCGTATATTGCCGCCCTCCCGCTCGACGCGGTCGGCGAGATGCTCAACAACCTCGCCGCCGACCAGGGCGCCACCAGCCTGCAGTACGGCATCGGCCAGGGCACGATCGAGCTGCGCGAGCGCATCTGCGAGGTCATGGCGCTCTCCGGCATCAGCGGCGCGTCCCCCGACGACGTGGTGGTCACCGTCGGCGGCCAGCAGGCGCTCGACCTGCTCGCCCGCCTGTTCCTGGACCCGGGCGACGTGGTCCTCGCCGAGGGGCCGAGCTATGTCGGCGCACTCGGCGTCTTCCAGGCCGCCCAGGCACAGGTGAAGCACGTGCCGATGGACGACGACGGGCTCATCCCGGCCGCCCTCGAGGAGGCGATCGCCGAGATCGAGCGGTCGGGCCGCAAGGCAAAATTCCTGTACACGATCCCGACGTTCCAGAACCCGGGCGGCATGACGCTGACCGACGAGCGGCGCGAGCAGGTGCTCGACATCTGTGAGCGCGCCGGTCTGCTGGTGGTGGAGGACGACCCGTACGGCATGTTGTCCTTCGAGGGCGACGC
Source organism: Actinoplanes sp. CA-131856 (assembly GCF_050956135.1). Classification (GTDB taxonomy): domain Bacteria; phylum Actinomycetota; class Actinomycetes; order Mycobacteriales; family Micromonosporaceae; genus Actinoplanes. The sequence goes on from NZ_CP191849.1 coordinate 10,814,583, forward strand.
CCCGCGGCCGTTGCGGGCCCGACGCCGTGAGGGTGTGTTCTACGTGAGCACGTTCTCCAAGACGTTCGCGCCCGGGTTGCGTGTGGGCTGGATCCTGGCGCCTCATGCCGTACGGGAAAAGCTCGTCATGATGAGCGAAGCGAATGTGTTGTGCCCGAGCGCGTTCGCGCAGGGCGCGGTGACGCAATATTTGACGACGATGCCGTGGCGCGAGCAGATCAAGGTCTACCGCGAGATCTACCGCGAGCGCCGCGACGAGATGCTGAGCGCCCTGCGCGACCTGATGCCGGCCGGCACGAGCTGGACCCACCCGACGGGCGGCCTGTTCGTGTGGGCGACCCTGCCCGAGGGCCTCGACTCCAAGGCGATGATGCCGCGGGCGATCGCGGCCCGGGTGGCGTACGTGCCGGGAACGGGCTTCTACGCCGACGGCACGGGCCGGAGCAACATGAGGCTCAACTTCTCGTTCTCGTCGCCCGAGCGCATTCGTGAGGGCATTCGCCGCCTGTCCGGAGTCATGGAGCAGGAGCTGGCGATGCGCGCCGTCTTCGGCCCGGCCGCCGCGCAGACACACCGCCGCCGGGGCACGGCCGCCGCCGACGCCCCCGGCCCCGACTTGGCATGATTCCCTCCATGGTTACGGGTGACGATGTGCGCGTGATGGTTCTGGCCGGCGGCCTCTCCTACGAGAGGGACGTCTCCCTGCGCTCCGGTCGACGAGCGGTCGACGCGCTGCGCGCGGCGGGCATCCAGGCCGAGATGCGCGACGCCGACGTGACGCTGCTGCCGTCCCTCCAGGAGGACCCGCCGGACGCGGTGGTGATCGCCCTGCACGGCGCGACGGGCGAGGACGGAAGCCTGAGAGGCGTCCTCGACCTGTGCGGCATTCCGTACGTGGGCTGCGACGCCCGGGCTTCCCGCCTGGCCTGGGACAAGCCGTCGGCCAAGTCGATGCTCCGCGAGGCCGGCATCGCGACGCCGGACTGGGTGGCGCTGCCACACGACCGTTTCTCGGAGCTGGGAGCGGTGGCGGTCCTCGACCGCATCGTCGACCGCCTGGGCCTGCCCCTGATGGTGAAGCCGGCCCAGGGAGGCTCGGGCCTGGGGGCGGCGGTGGTCCGGGAAGACACGGCCCTGCCGGCGGCGATGGTGGGTTGTTTCGCGTACGACTCGACGGCGCTGGTGGAGAAGTTCGTACCCGGCAAAGACGTGGCGGTGTCCATCATCGATCTGGGTTCGGGCCCCGAGGCCCTCCCCACGGTGGAGATCGTCCCCAGGGACGGGGTGTACGACTATGCGGCCCGCTACACGGCCGGCTTGACGACGTGGCACGCGCCGGCCCGCCTGTCCCCGTCGGTGGCGGCCCAGGTCGCGGAGACGGCGCTGGCGGCCCATAAGGCGCTGGGTCTGAGGGACCTTTCCCGGGTGGATCTGATCGTGCCCGATGACGGAGCGCCTCAGGTGCTGGGCATCAACGTCTCCCCGGGAATGACGGAGACGTCGTTGCTGCCGTTGGCCGTCCAGGCCGCGGGCCAGGATCTGGGCCGCATTCTGTCGACGTTGGTGGAGCGGGCTGTAGCCCGAGCCGCCTCCTAGAGCCCGGGGACGTTGGCCGTCTCTTCCCCCTGCGCTTCCATTCGGAGGCCGCCGTGCTTCCTTCGGGAGGTACCGCCGTGCGTTCCCCCGGGGAGTACCGGCACGTTCCCGCGGTTTCTGACCGTCACCTTTTCCAGGCTTTCAGCGTCGGGTGTTTCCGCGGCTTCCCCCGCGGCTTCTCCCGCCAGCTTCTCGCAGCTTGCTCCTCTGCGACTTCCGCCGGTGCCTTGCCCGGGGCGGGGCGTCCAGGGCGGTCGGAGGTCACTCCGGCGCCTACTCGAGTTCCACCGCGTAGGTCAGACAGAGTGCGCTCGGGTCGCCTGACGACCCGTACATCCCATCAAGAGGTCGAAGGAGTCTGTGCCTGACCCAGGCGAGGGGTTTGAGTGGGGATCATCGGAGGCTGGATCTCGACATCGCCAAGCGTCGCGGGCCGCGTATCAGCGAAGTCATCGGTGGGATCGTCTCCGTTCCCGTCCCAGCTCCCGTCGCCGCGACGCTCCCTACTGCCCTCGCCGCGCTGCTCGCTATTGCCCTCGCCGCCCTGCTCTCTACCGCGCCGCTCCACACTGACCTCGCCGCGCCGCTCCCCATAGCCGTCGCCGCGCCGCTCCCCATAGCCGTCGCTGCGCCGCTCCCCGTCGCCGCGCCGCTCCCCGTCGCCGCGCCACTCCCCATCGCCGCGCCGCTCCCCATCGCCGCGCCACTCCCCATCGCCGCGCCGCTCTCCATCGCCACGCCGCTCCCCATCGCTGTCGACGCGCCGCTCGCCATGGCCGTCGTCGCTCGGCTCGCCGCTCCGCGAATTGCCGCCGTTCAGATCGCCGGTGTCGAGGTCGGCGTCGTCTCGCTCCTCGCCGTTGGGGGCGAGGTTGATCGTGGACGGGGATTCCCACTTGATGTGCGCGGGCTCGGCGATGGCCTTACCACCGAACTCGGCGAGCCAAGCAGCCACGAGGGCCAGGTTTTCGTGCCACTCGTTCTCGGGGATGACGGGCAGGATGTCGTCCCAGAGCGAGAGAAACGTGCCGCGCAGCTGAAGCCGGCCCTGCGGGCGCGCGAGGAACCACATATGCAGGTGAGCGGAGCCATCACCCCATCGGTTGACATGCACACGCGCAACGCCGTCAAGGGAGCGGATAGCACGCTCCAGCCGAACGGTCATGACCCCGAGCTCGGCCGACAGAAGATTCGGCAGATCGCCGAGATCCAGATGCGATCGGCACTCCAGGATCACCACGACCGGGAGCCCCGTGGGACGGTCCATGGCCCGCACGCGCCAACGTTCACTGACCCAGATGTACGCCTCGTCGGGCGTATTGCAGGCGACGCAGTCAGCGGCGTCCTCGCCGGCACGTGGGGGTTCCACCTCAACCGGAGCGGCCAGCGGCTTGACTCGCATGTCGCCCTCAAACGGAAACGACGGCCAGCGGGTGAAGCCGGGCAGAGGGACGGTGTTGTCGGGCACGAGGGAACCTTAGCCGAGGCCAGACCCCCTGTCCCGGGTCAATTTTCGCGACCTTCGAACCACCCCTGACGTAGACCATCGTCACCGTCCGTGGACACCACCCCACAGCAAAAGTTATCCACAGAAGTTATCCACAGGTTCCCCCGTTTCACGTGAAACGCGACGTAGAAGGCCTACACCCCCTGTGGATACTTCGGTGGAGAGCCGCCAGCACATCGGCCGCGTTTCACGTGAAACGGAGCCCCCGGCTTTTCAACAGGAGTTACACACAGGGTGTGGATAACTCCGAAGGAGGGCTGCGAGAGACGCCTCATCCGTGCCACTTTCAGACAGCGGCACCCTTACCGAGGCTCCTGACCTATCGAGGACGGTTACCACCCAGGCCGCCTTTCGAGAGGACCGGCGCCAGCCGCGACATGAGTCAGTTTCGCTTCGCAGCCCGGCTGGCGTGGGCCGATGCGTCCGCTCGGGCGAAACCCCTCGATCTGCAGACGGAACCTGCTCACCGGTCGAGGGGTTTGCTTTCGCGGCAGTCAGTTTGCCGGTCCCGGCATTTTGATGGGCTGGATCGACTCGGCTCATTCCTTACGCCTCCGCTGCGCATGGGCCCACCCCGCCCGCCTTGAACCGACCCGTTCAGGACCGTTCCGGCTTCGCCGTCCTGGGTGGTGAAGTCGGGCGGGGGAGCAGCCTCCTCAGTGCCCTTCGCTTGCGCACCATGCCGGCTGTCGAGCCCGAGCCGATCGGCCGACGCAGCCGCCTCGGCGGAAGGTCCGGGGCAGAAGTAGGTGAGTGGGCCTGTTCGTCCCGGCGCCGTCGGTTCGCGCCAGGTCGGCTCAGAGGCCCTTGGCTGATGCACCAGACTGCACGAAGCGCTACGGATTACCGACGCCTTCGTCAGGTCGAGCCGGGGATAGCCGATGCCTTCGTCGGGTCGAGCCTGGATCGTCGCCTCGGTCTCATCGGCCACAAGCCGGTCCCGACGGCACCCTCCAGCTAGCCCTGATGACGTACTCCGCCGTAAGCCACCGCCTTCGCGTCTGGCAATGAGTCGCAGACCGCCCAAGGAAAGTGACGCCGAGACTGACCCCATCTACCGGTCAGCCTGACCGACTCAATGGCGCCCGTCCTCGCCATCTCGTGGGCTGAGGCATCTCCAGCTTCCCCAGAGCCTGCTTCTGAGCGCTTTCGCCCTCACCCGCAACCTCGACGGCCAGTGCGCCGATGACGTGATCGCCCATCAACGGCCTCGATCAGAAAGCCAGTTGGTGACGGCCCAAGACCCGGGCACGATGCTGGACATCTGGGGACCGCACCTCAGGAGAACACTCAGAAGCTAAATCGGCCGAGCCGTCTCTACCCTCCAGCACGCCTGCTCCTTCAGCAGCGCGGTCCACGCGTAGGCCCCAGACGCCGCCTCGTACGCCATGAACCGAATGCCGCTCCCATCGGGCCGCTACTCGAACCATCGTCGCGTCGTATCCGCCGGCACTCACACGGAGCGCTTGGCTCGTGCCCAGTGCTCAGTCCATTGCCTTTCACCCACCCCGTGCCTGCGCAGCGTCGGCTCAGAGGTTTTGCAGTCCCGAGATCTCATAGTCAACCGAGCCTCCCTTCAGCCCTCCCATGGGATCCAATCCCGCAGAGCTCGGCTCGAGGATCCGCCCTCCACTGCCGGCTGGGCACGACCATCCACTCCACCCTCAGCGGCCGTGATTCAAGAAAGCACCGCGCAATGGGCCAGGGGACCGGACCGACGGGACGGGTGTCGACCGGACCCTCGCCTCGGCCCCCGCACCCCTCTGTCTCAGCCAGGGATGCACCATCACCGAATCCCGCAGTCAACTGCCGTAAGAACATCGGAGAGCCGCTGGCGTCCGCCTGACGCACACGCCGAGCCACACTGACATCCACCGCGCCCCGTCTGTGGCACTAGGGGAGATGCGCGGTCTACGGTCCTCGACGCTCGCCGTTCTGCAAAGGATGGGGGAAGTGAACCCGCCGAGCGCGCCGCCGAGCTCTCTTCGTGCAGCCCGTTGCATCTTTCGCCGGCGCGATGGTGAGCTGTCGGCGCACCGGCGTGCCGCAGTAGTGCCGTCCTACCGGACATCCGGCACCGGCACCGGCACCGCGCCAGAATCTCGTTTCACGTGAAACGGCTCCGGGCTCCGGGCTCCGGGCTCCGGGCTCCGGGCTCCGGGCTCCGGGCTCCGGGCTCCGGGCTCCGGGCTCCGGGCTCCGGGCTCCGGGCTCCGGGCTCCGGGCTCCGGGCTCCGGGCTCCGGGCTCCGGGCTCCGGGCTCCGGGCTCCGGGCTCCGGGCTCCGAAGAAGGGTAAGCCGGCCTCGTTTCACGTGAAACTGACGGCATGGCCGGGCGGCCGGACAACTCTGGATACTCTCCATCATCCCAGCCGGAGAGACGCTCGCTCTCTGCTGGCATGACGCCTTAACGCAGACAGTTGAGTTGCCCGGTCTCCTCGTAGACAGCGCCACATGCGACCGCTCCTCCAGCAGCTCCGTTTCACGTGAAACGGTCACGGCTAGGCCTTAATGCGAGCCAGAGTTGAGAGGCCGGGAACAGCTGGTCGAGCTCCTTGCCCGCGGCCCAGGCCATCAGTGTCGCTTCCGAAAAATCGCCGGCCCTGCTTCCCGCCTGATGCCTCAGCCACCCCCTCGACGCCGCCAACAAGCCCGGCAACATCATCGCGGACTCAATGGTTCGAGAAACGGGGCCCTGTCCCAAAGCGATCGTCGGCAACGCCCAGCCGGGACCCAGCCTCCACGGTCAGAGCGAAGCTACTGCGCCGCTCATATCTGTGCCGCAGCCTCCTACTTCGGCCGCCCTGTGGCCGGCCCCCTCTGACTGGCCGCCCTGGCCGAGCCACTCTGGCCGAAAGCCTTCTGCACTGACCGGACACGCTCTGGCCGGACACACGCTCTGGCCGGACACGCTCTGGCCGGACACGTTGGACTTGCTCTAGCTGGACGCGCTCTTGCCGAATTGGCTGGACCCGCTCTGACCGAACCAACTGATGCCGGCCCCTCTGGGTCTTTCGTCCTGGGTCGGCCTCCGGGACAACCCGCATGGGCCACCAAGCTTTGAGTAGACCCACTGCGCTGTCTTGTACCTCGAAGTGAATGGCAGGCGCCTGGAGATGCCAGCGGTGCGGCAGGCTGGCTGGCTGGCATTCTGTAGCGAACCCCGTCTCCGGCCTCCTTGCCCTTCGCTGACGTCGCCACACACCGACCGATCTAGCCATGAGCATGCTGATCCGCGAAGCCCTGTCGTCGGCACGGCAGACAGGGCTTAGGCGGCGCACGGAGACGGGCAGACGGGCAGTCACACGCCACTCCCGTACCGAGGTGGTCAGTCCTGGCAGGCTGGTGCTCTGGGATCAGATCCTCGGTGCCACCCGAAGCGGGCGCCAGACCTGAACAACTCGGCTCACGGGGTCTGTACTGAAGCAAACGGGCATCGGTGAAGGACGAGCCGCGGCTGAAGCGGTCCGATGATGCTGCCACTGCGGCGCAGCTGCCTTCCCCGCTGCAGACCGTTGTTCCGAGCTGGAACTCGCCTCCCGTCCAATACACCCGGCGGAATGACTCCTGCGCCCCTAGCCCGTCGCGTTTCACGTGAAACCAACGGGCGAAGCGGAACACCAAGAACGGTCGGGGACCGCCAGGGCTTACATCCTGGTCCCCTCCGAGTGACACACCCGTTCGCTGCCGCCGAAGGGAACGCGAAGCCGACAAGCCCCCGGGTCAGATAGCTGGCAGGGTGACGAGATCACACGCGGCTCTCGACAACAGGACTTCATACCGGGTGAGTAGATGGAGCCTCGCCAGCAAAGGCGATCGAAGGGGTGTCCCGCCTAACGACAACGACGAAGGAGGCCAGCCGATCTTGAGCCAACCAAGTTCGGCGGCGTAGTCGGCAAGGACCGGATGGCGTGAGCCGTAAGGCCCCACGGAGGAGCAGCATTTGACATGGCGACGGCCAGGTAAACCCGAGTTCAAACCCTACGTACCTACATAACTACGTTTAGCCTCGCCTAAACGGCGCAAAACGGGCGTCCGAATCGGGCTGAGGCGTGATCGTTGGGCCGGCCGAAATCTCAGGAGAATGGCTCTGACAGAACCGGATTTCGGGCGAAACGAGGACCCTCCTCCGTAACGCATCGGCACGGATCGACGGCTGAGCTGAACGCGAAGGTGATACACAAAAATCGGGGTGCGCGGTCAAGCCCGCACACCCCGACCAAAGTCGAACCCGACGATCTACTCCTCGCCGCCGGCGCCTTCCTCGTCTACGCCGATCATGCCGACGATGCGCTCCAAGTCGTCGACTGTGGCGAACTCGATCGTGATCTTGCCCTTGTTGCGGCCGATGTCGACCTTCACTCGGGTGTCGAAGCGGTCGCTCAATCGGTCCGCCAGATCGTTGAGGGCCGGCGCGTGCACCTTCGGCCGGCGGGTCGGTGCCGCCTTCTTCGTCGGGCCGTCGGCGATCGCCAAGGACACCAGTTCCTCGGTGGCTCGTACGGACAAGCCCTCCGCCACGATCCGCAGCGCCAGCTTCTCCTGGGCCTCGGTGTCGTCCAGGCCCAGCAGAGCCCGCGCATGCCCGGCCGACAGGACCCCGGCGGCCACCCGACGCTGCACGGGGGCCGGCAAGTTCAGCAGGCGGATCGTGTTGGAGATCTGCGGCCGGCTACGGCCGATCCTCTTGGCGAGCTCCTCGTGCGTCGCGCCGAACTCCTCGAGCAGCTGCTGATAGGCGGCCGCCTCTTCGAGCGGGTTCAGGTTGGCCCGATGGATGTTCTCGAGCAGCGCGTCCCGCAGCATCGCATCGTCGCGCGTCTCGCGGACGATCGCCGGAATGGTGTCGCGTCCGATGGCCTGCGCGGCACGCCAACGCCGCTCACCCATCACCAGTTCGTAGCGGCCGTCGCCGAGCTCCCGTACGACGATCGGCTGAAGGAACCCGACCTCCTGGATGGAGGTCTTCAGCTCGTCCAGCGCCTCATCGTCGAAGACGTGCCGCGGCTGCTTCGCGTTGGGCTCGATCGAGCCAACGGGTAGCTCGGTGAACCGGGCACCCGGCACGGGCGCGAGCTCCTCCTCGGGAGAGGCAACGGCCGCAGCGGACTGCGGAGCAACGAACGACGCCGGAGGATCCACAGGCGGCGGCACAGAGGTCGACGGCGGCACGGAGGCCGGCTCAGCAGCCGGGGCCGGGGCCGGTGCCGTCGGAATCAGGGCGCCCAGGCCGCGGCCCAGCCCGCCCCGCGGACGGTTCTTCATGCCGTGCCTCCCGTGTTGACGCCACGCATCGCGATCTCCAGGGCGGCCTCGAAGTAGCTGGTAGCGCCCCTTGATCCCGGATCGTAGGTCATCACGGACTGGCCGTAGCTAGGAGCCTCCGACACGCGCACGTTTCGGGGGATGACGGCGTTCAGCACCTTGCTGCCGAAGTGGTTCCGCACGTCCTGCTCGACCGCGTCGGCCAGCCGGGTCCGGCGGTCGTACATGGTCAGCAGGATGGTGGAGACGTCGAGCGTCGGGTTCAGGTGTTGACGTACGAGATTGATGTTGTTGATCAGCTGGTTGAGTCCCTCCAGGGCGTAGTACTCGCACTGGATCGGGATCAGGACCTCCTGCGCCGCGCAGAGCGCGTTGACCGTCAGCAGGCCCAGCGACGGCGGGCAGTCGATGAAGACGTAGTCGAATTTCTCCGGATGCGCCGCGATGGCCCGAGCCAGCCGCGACTCACGCGCGACCACGGAGACCAACTCGATCTCGGCGCCGGCCAGGTCGATGGTCGCCGGCACGCACCACAGGTTCGGGATGCCTTCGACCGCCTGCGCCACCTCCGACAGCGGCACATTGTCGATCAGACAGTCATAGACGTCGGGCACGCCGGCGTGGTGAGGGACGTTGAGGCCCGTGGAGGCATTGCCCTGAGGGTCGAGGTCGACGACGAGAACACGGTTGCCATGCAACGCCAAGGCCACCGCGAGGTTCACGGTCGTGGTGGTCTTGCCGACGCCACCCTTTTGGTTCGCGACGCAGAGCACCCTCGGGTGGTCCGGGCGCGGCATGGTGATCTCGCCGCTCGGGTTGAGGATCTGCACAGCTCGCAACGCTTCCATGGCTAGTGGGGGATCGTCTTCATCCCGGCTCGGCGTTTCACGTGAAACATGCTCGTCCGGCGCGGCGGGTACGCCCGAGGAAGGGGCAGCCGACACCGGAGAGGATGAAACGGGCGTGGCCGAGACGGGGGCAGCGGATACGGGAACCGGCGAAGACGCGACAGCGGGGGACTCGGACCGCGGGGCCGGCGCCGACACTCGAGGCTCCTCAGACTGCGGCGAGGACGGCTTCCCGTAGATCTGCCCGGGATAACCACCACCAGCACGCGGAGCCGGAACGCCTTCGGAGGTGTTGTATGCGCCACCCTGGCTCATGCCGGACGCACGCTCGCGATCGAGAGATGACTCGGTTTCACGTGAAACACCGTACTCATGCACCGTTTTATCCCTGTTAGTGAGGAACGGGTCGGTCGGCGACACGTGCGTTCCGGCGGCAGAAGACCGGCACACACTATCGACGCCCGGCCAGCCTACGGCCGTCGGGCGAGCCTCGCCACGGCCATCCGTCCGATGAGGCACGTCCCTCTCCTCTTCGGACGCCGCATAGACCATCCTCCCGGGCACGAGCCGCAACGCCGCCCCCGCGTCGTCCTCACCTCGGCGATCAACTACGGCCGAAACTCCGGCAATCTCACTGCCGTCCCGGCCTTCCGGCGCCGCTTGCGCTTCATTTCCCTCCGTACGCAGGGGAGCCCGGCCCAACCGCAAAGCCTCCACACCCACGACCCGAGCATCGGCGCCTACCGCCGCCGAACAGGACCCCGGATCTAGCACCCCCAAAGCGCTCGCAGTCGCGTCTTTCCCACGTGCCCCCAACTCGTCCTCACCCGAGGATTCCGCAGCCGGTGACGACCCGCTCAGACCGCCGACAAGCGCAAAGTCCGTAGGAGACAGAGCAACCCGATCAGTCGGACCGATCGACAAAGAAACCAGAAGCCCCGCGACTGGAAGGCGGGACGCGGGGATCGCCCCATCGTTCCCACGAGCACCAGCGGTCTCGAACGCAGCCTGAAATTCAGCGGCCGGCATTCCAGGAGCGGGAACAGAAGACCGGGATTGAGGTACGGCACCGCGCGGCCCCGCAGGCGGCGGGGGAGCAGACCTGGAGGGTGCCGCCCCCTCCGAGCCGGGAGTGGGCCGGCCACCCCCAGCCGCTCCGGGGGAGAGCTGGTCGGGACGCTTCTCTTTCGCGTTTCGTTTGCGTGCGCCCCGCCTGGACATCTATCCCCTCCGTGGTCTCCCACGCCCGGTGTTGCGGTCCTTCGAGCGGCCGCGTGCCGGGCTTGCCGCCCGAGTGGACGGCTTCGGCCTGGACTGCACGACGACCTCCACGACCGTGGTGGGTGGGTCGATCAGTCCCTCCCCGCACAGATGGATCACCGGGTCGGCGCCGCCCAGGTCGGCCAGCGCCTGCCGGTGCTCCGCGGCCTCCTCGGCGGCCGAGGCGCCCTTGAGCGCCAGCAACCTGCCGCCGACGCGGGCCAGCGGAAGGCACCATCCGGCCAGCCGGTCGAGCGGGGCGACCGCCCGCGCGGTGACGATGTCGGCGCCGGCGGGGGGCCCGTCGACGACATCCTCGGCGCGGCCCCGAACCACCGTGACGGCCGATTCGAGACCCAGTGCGGTCACCGCCTCCGACAGGAACGCGGTGCGTCGTGCCAGCGGCTCGACCAGGGTGATATGCAGGTCCGGCCGGGCCACTGCCAGCACGATACCGGGCAAACCGGCACCAGACCCCACGTCAACCACCGAAGCGCCGATAGGGATGATCTCGGACACCACGGCACAATTCACCAGGTGCCGCTCCCAGATGCGCGGCGCCTCCCGAGGCCCAATGAGCCCTCGTACAACCCCGTCCGTCACCAGCAGCCGCGCATAGGCCTCAGCCAGCCCCAGCCGCTCCCCGAACACCCGAGCCGCCACGTCAGCAATCTCGGCAGGCGGCCCAAAGGACTCCACCGAAGCCGGCACCCCAGCGCCCGAATCCGCCCCCGTGGGGAGCACAGAAGGCGCAGCCGCAGATCCGGACACGGACGGCGCGGGCGCGGCAGACGTCGGCGCGGGTGATGCGGGCGTGGAAGGGGCAGACGTGGGGCGCGCGGGCTCAGACGCGGCGGATGCGGGTGCGGAAGGTGCAGGCGCGGAAGGAGCCGCGGAACGGGCACGGGTGCTTCCCGAAGAGGCACGCTTTCCGGGGAAGGCCAGCGGCCGCCGTGGGCCGCGCCTCGGCGCTGAAGACTCCGGGAACGGAACCGGCCCGGGCGATCCCTCGCCCGGGCCGGCGTCCCCCGCGCTCACGCGTGGGTCAGTCATCGTCAGTCCGCCACACGCACCACGATGCGGCGGTTGGGCTCGACGCCCTCGGACTCGCTCTGCACGCCGGAGATCGCGTTCACCACGTCGTGCACGCACTTGCGCTCGAACGCCGACATCGGCTCCAGGCGTACCGGATCGCCGTGCTCCTTGACCTTCTCCACCGCGTTGCGGGCCACCGCCGCCAGCTCCTTGCGGCGCGACGCCCGATATCCGCCGATGTCGAGCAGCAGGCGGGACGGCGAACCGGTCGCCCGGAAGATCGCCAGCCGGGTCAGTTCCTGGAGCGCCTCGAGCGTGGCGCCTCGCTGGCCGACGAGCGGCTGCAACCGGCCACCCACCACCTCGACCATCGGGCGGCCGGCCGACACGAGCTCGTCGATGTCGCCGTCGTAGTCGAGGATGTCCAACAGCCCCTCGACGTAGTCGGCGGCAATCTCGCTCTGCCGGAACAGGTCGCCGTCGGACGCCACGGTCTCCGAGGTCTTCGTCTCCTCGGGCGCGGCCTCGGTGGCGGGCGAAGCGGAGACTGACGATTCGGGCGTGCTGGTGTCGGTCACGGTCTCATCTCCGTACTCAATCGGGCCGGACCTGCTCGGTCCGCTGCTTCCGCGGCGAGTAATTAGTGGTGCCGCGGGGAGGTCTCAGTAAGGGGAGCGCTCGGACACCGCCAGAACGGTGTCCGAGCCGCGATCATCCCTTGGGTTTGCTCGCCGGTCTGGCGCCCTTCTTCGGATTCACCGGTTTGGCGCCCGGCTTCGGGGCCAGCGCCTTGGTGTCGACCACGGGCGGCTGCGGCTCCGGCTGGTTCTTCTTGCCGAACAGCCCACCGCTGCGGCCGGGCTGCACCGGGCTCTTCGGGGCGGCGCCGCCACCGGCGGGCTTCTTGGCCGGCGGGCCGGACGGGCGCGACGGCGCCGAGGCGTTCTTCTTGGCCATCTGCGGCGGCGGGAACTTGCGCAGCACCCACTGCTGCTGGCCCAGGGTGAACAGGTTGTTCGTGACCCAGTAGATGATCACACCGATGGGGAACAGCGCACCCGAGACGAGCAGCGAGAGCGGGATGCCGTAGAGCATCAGCCGCTGGATCATCTTCTGCTGCGGGTCCTCGGCCCAACCGGTCTTGAGGATCATCTGACGGCTGGTGAGGTACGTCGTCGTCATCATGATCAGCACCAGGATGCCGGCGATGATCTTGACGGTCGTGCCGTTGGCGTCGAGCGCCGCCAGCTCCGACGCGCTGGAGCCGAACTTGGCCGGGAGCGGCGCCGTGAACAGCGACGCGTGAGTCGCGCTCTCGAACTGCTCGACCGTCCAGCCGTACAGCGTCTTGCCCTGGTTGTCGGGGTTGAGGCGCCGAAGGACGTGGAAGAGACCCAGGAAGACCGGAATCTGCAAGAACATCGGAAGGCAGCCCATGAGCGGGTTGGCCTTCTCGGTCTTGTACAGCTCCATCATTTCTTTCTGGAGCGTTTCCCGGTCACCCTTGTGCTTCTCCTGCAGCTCCTTGACCTTGGGCTGCAGCGCCTGCATCGCCCGCTGGCTCTTGATCTGCTTGACGAAGACCGGGAAGAGGATGACGCGGACCGTCACCACCAGGAAGACGATGGCCAGCACCCACGACCAGTTGGTGCCGAGCACCTTCGAGTCCGGGATTCCGATGAAGTCCCAGAGTGCATGCCAGCGCAGGAGGATCCACGAGATGGCGTAGTAGATCCAGTCGAGACTCAATTCAGGCTCCAGTCACATCGGCGGGACGGTGACGGATCGGGTCAGGTACCGGGTCGTACCCACCAGGATGGAAGGGGTGGCAGCGCAGGAGCCGCCAGACCGTCAGCCCCGTCCCGCGCACAGCACCGTGCTTGTGCAGTGCCTCCAAGGAGTACGCACTGCACGAGGGATAGAACCGACAGCGGGCCGGCAGCACCGGACTCACATAACGACGGTACGCGACGACCAGCGCGGTCAGCACACGGGCGAGCACGCTCATCGCGGCCTCCGGGGCCTGCGTGCCGCGGCCAGGGCGCCGTCGAGATCGTCGGCCAGGGTGTCGAAGGAAGCCTCGGCGGACGGGGGCAGAGCCCTCACCACCAGCGTCGATCCACCGGGCAGAGCGTCCAGCCGATGCCGGACCAGATGCCGGAGCCGACGGCGGACCTTGTTACGGACCACCGCGTTGCCGACGGCTTTGGATACGACGAAGCCGGCGCGCGCCGCAGAGGCTTGCACCGGCTCCTCGATAAGCAGATGAACGACAACCGTCCCGCGACCGGCCCGGCGGCCGCCGCGAATCGCGGCGGCGAAGTCGGAGCTACGCCGCAGACGCTGAGTCGCGGCCAGCACGACTACCTGGCCAGTTTCCGGGCCGACAGGCGTGTCGGCTCAGGCCGACAGCTTGTCGCGGCCCTTGCCACGGCGAGCAGCGAGAATGGCACGCCCGGCACGGGTGCGCATGCGCAGCCGGAAGCCGTGGGTCTTGGCACGCCGGCGGTTGTTCGGCTGGTAGGTGCGCTTGCTCACGTCAAAACTCCGTCTTCGTACAACATCCAGGGGGCATCAAAGCTGCAAGACGCCACTTTAGCAGAACGCGGCGGAGCAACCGCTCGACCCTACGCAGGGCGACCGCGCCGGTCAACCATATCCTGGATCGGCACGCCGACCACGAGATCACGGCACCGCGCGGGGGATGGGAGTCTGCGCGCGTTGTGAATCTTTTCCTGCCGTCGGGCGCTTGCTCGCCGATAAGAGAGCCCTACGAGAGTTGATGCTGCGGCGACCTCGCTGTTAGCGTGCCCGTTTGCTGGTCATCAGCGGTGTACGCGTACCACGACGAGTCGGCCAAAACCAGACAAGCAGGTGAATCGTTCGGCACGGTGAGCCTGCGAAACCGCGCCGTTTCAGGCTCCGGGGTCTGCCGACCATCCGGCCGGGGAAGCGACCACCGACAAGTGCACAGGGTTGTGGATAACCTGTGGACAGCCGGTGGCGCCGAGCGTCTTCAGCACGTTAAATGTTGTGCTGGGTTGGGGGAGACGTCGAGTGCCTGGAGGGCAGCGACGAGCGGTAGAGCCGGACAAGGTCCACCGGGGGTCGGTGGCGATGGGGGTGGCGCGGCG